>OZ238266.1:0-2129711 GCA_965178655.1 Flavobacteriaceae bacterium | reverse complement strand
AGGGTTAATCCTGTATTAGTAAAAGATACTTATGCAGCTGATATAATGTTATTAGACGCTCAGCAGCAACCTACAAAAACGCCTTGGGTATATAGTCCGTTAGCAATAGCAAAAAACACCCATCCAATTTCAACAAACATCAGCCCTGTTAAATTTGAATTTGCAAACACTATAGACCTTGTAAAACAAGGCATCCACATAAAAAAAACACCTTTACTACAAACCTCATCAGAGACCGCTATTGTTGGTATGCCTGCAATAATTAACTTAAACGAGGCAAGCAACACCGTTAACCTGTCTCAATATACACACCAAAATAGCATACTTGCAGCACTTTTAGAAGGTAGCTTTACATCGGCCTTTAAAAATCGTGTCAAGCCTTTTAAAATTGATAATCATTCAGATCAAGATACCGCAGGAAAACTTGTTATTATAGCCGATGGCGATGTTATTAAAAACCAACTTGACCGAGGAAAACCTATGGCCTTAGGTTATGATAAATGGACGCAGCAAACCCATGGCAATAAAGAGTTTTTAGAAAATGTTATAGACTATCTAGCAGATGATTCTGGACTTATTTATGTGAGAAACAAAAAAGTTAACATCCCTTTTTTAAACTTTACACGTGTTGCTGCCGAAAAAAAATATTGGCAACTAATAACTATTGCCCTACCGTTAGGATTATTGTTTTTATTTGGAATAGGATTTACTATTATCCGAAAAAAGAAATATTGCTAACTAGCACACAGGCATCTGCCCTTATTTTGTTGACAACACGCCTATCTTGTTAATAACATTGTTTCTGTATATCAAGTAAATCGAATATATTTGTAACAAGAAATTAAATATAAAAAATATGAAATTTATAGTTTCAAGCTCTTATCTATTAAAGCAACTACAATTACTTGGAGGTGTTATTAATAATAACAACACTTTACCTATTTTAGACAACTTTTTGTTTGAGTTAAAACAAACAACTTTAGTAATATCGGCAAGTGATTTAGAAACCACTATGTCTTCTACTCTAGAAGTAGAATCAGAATCAAACGGAAGCGTAGCAATACCTGCACGTTTGCTATTAGATACTTTAAAAACTTTTCCTGAGCAGCCACTAACATTTGTTATTGAAGACAATAACACTGTTGAAATTAGCTCGAACCACGGTAAGTATGCATTGGCATATGCCAATGGAGAAGAGTTTCCTAAAGCAGTATCTTTAGACAACCCAAGTACTACACTATTTACAGGAGATATCTTATCTACAGCTATTAGCAAAACAATATTTGCTGCTGGAAACGACGATTTACGTCCAGTAATGAGTGGTGTATTTTTTCAGTTTTCTACAGACAGTTTAACCTTTGTCGCTACAGATGCTCATAAATTAGTAAAGTACCAACGTACAGATATCACTGCTTCAGAAAATGCTGAATTTATTATGCCTAAAAAACCTTTAAACTTATTAAAAGGAATTTTAGCCGGTAGTGATAGTGAGGTAACAATGGAGTACAACGAATCTAACGCCCGATTTAGATTTGATAATATTGATTTAATTTGTCGTTTAATTGATGGTAAATACCCTAATTATCAGGCGGTAATTCCAAAAGAGAACCCTAACAAATTAACTATTGCTCGCAATCAGTTTTTAAACTCTGTAAAGCGTGTGTCGATTTTTTCTAATAAAACTACTCACCAAATAAGATTAAAAATTGCAGGTGCAGAATTAAATATTTCAGCTGAAGATATTGACTATGCAAACAAAGCCGAAGAGCGTTTAACGTGTGATTATCAAGGAGATGACCTTCAGATAGGATTTAACTCTAGATTTTTAACCGAAATGCTAAACAATTTAAATGCCGATGATGTTGCTTTAGAAATGTCATTACCAAACAGAGCGGGAATTTTAACCCCTATTGATGGTTTGGCAGAAGGCGAACAAATTACCATGCTTGTTATGCCGGTAATGCTAAATAACTAATACTAAAACCAGCTGCTAAGCAGCAAACCAACCAAAACTAAAAAAACCACTACATTGTAGTGGTTTTTTTTATTCTAAAATTTACTTGAACTATTATTCAAATGATTTAAGCGTTTTTGTAATAATTGAAATACAATCTAACAACTGCTCCTTAGTCATTACTAAAGGTGGTGCAAAACGAATAATATTACCATGTGTTGGCTTTGCTAATAATCCGTTATCACGTAATTTCATACAAATATTCCAAGCGGTATCACTATCTTCTGTATCATTAATAACTACAGCGTTTAACAAGCCTTTACCACGTACTAAAGTAGCAATACTACTTGTTTCAATAAACTTGTTAATTTCTGAACGAAATAACTGTCCTAATTCTTCTGCTCTTTCTGCTAATTTTTCATCTTTAACAACTTCTAATGCTGCAATTGCAACTGCTGCTGCAACAGGGTTACCACCAAAAGTACTTCCGTGATTTCCTGGTTGAATTACACCCATAACATTATCATTAGCTAAAACTGCAGATACTGGGTATGCACCGCCACTTAAGGCTTTTCCTAATATTAAAATATCTGGTTTAGCATCTTCATGATCAACAGCAACTAATTTACCTGTACGAGCAATTCCCGTTTGTACTTCATCTGCAATAAACAATACATTATATTTGTTACATAATGCTTTAGCACCTGCCAAATATCCTTCTTGTGGCACATAGACTCCTGCTTCTCCTTGAATAGGTTCTGCCATAAAACCAGCAATGTTTTTGTTGGATTTTAATACATCTTCTAATGCCTGAAGATTGTCATATTCAATTTTAATAAACCCATTTGTAAATGGGCCAAAATTAGTACGTGCTACTGGATCATTTGAAAATGATATAATTGTTGTAGTACGACCATGAAAGTTATTTTTACAAACAACAATTTCGGCTTTATTTTCATCAAGTCCTTTTTTCTCATATGCCCATTTTCTACATAACTTTAATGCAGTTTCTACAGCTTCAGCACCAGTATTCATTGGTAATAACTTATCAAAACCAAAAAGTTCTGTAGCATACTTTTCATACTTACCTAATACATCATTATAAAATGCTCTTGAGGTTAGGGTTAATTGCTTTGCTTGATTTACCATAGCATCTACAATTTTAGGATGACAATGTCCTTGGTTTACTGCAGAATATGCCGATAAGAAATCGTAATATTTTTTACCCTCTACATCCCATACAAACACACCTTCTCCTTTAGAAAGGACTACCGGTAATGGGTGGTAATTATGTGCACCATACTTGTCTTCTAATGCAATTGCTTCTTTTGACGTTAATTGTTCTAAAACAGCCATTTTTCTTAATTTTTAAAATACATAAAATAACCATTCCTTCTTATATGGAGAGAAATCATCCTAAGTTTGCAAAGTACTACTTTTTTAATATACACTCCAAGTTTATCTTGCTACAAACTATTTGATAATGCAGACACCTGTATCTCTAAACGTTTTATAGCACGCAATAAAGTGTTTTTATCTATTTGTAACCATGAAAATAATTTTAACATTACAGTCATCACTAAAAATAGCGCACTCAATCCTCCCCAACGTATTAACGCATTGGTCTCTTGCTCACTTGAGAATTGAATAGCACAATACACAAAGGCAATAAACCCAAGAACATGTACTATATTCATTAAAATTAAAATCCATTTTAGCTTTCCTGTAAACAAGCCACCAACCATTTCTAATAGGTTTTGTTCTCCCAAATCATCATAAAACTTTGCTTCTTCTTTACTTAGTGTTTCTTTTATTAGCTTGTCGATTTCTTCTGTGTTATTTTTCATCATATATTAATTTAAGGGTTTGTTTTAACTGCTCTCTTGCTGTAAATAATCTAGATTTTATAGTACCTACTGGCTTTTGTAACTGATTTGCTATTTGTTTAATACTTTTATTTTCCATGTAAAACATCTGTAATATAAGTTGTTACTTATAAGGCAATTTTTTTATAGTAGTATGCAAGGTAAGATGATTATCATTTAAACCTGATTCCTCTTGCGTAGCCACATCTTCTTGCTTCAGTTGCCTTTTGTTATATTTTTGTTCTCGTTTAATAGTATCTAATGCCTGCCGTTTAACTATCTGCAAAGCCCAACTAGAAAAAGCACTAGGATGCTTTAATGTTGCTATTTTATTCATAATAATTACCCGGCTATCTTGAGCAATATCTTTAGCCATTGCAGCATCTTTCACATAAAAATACGCCGTATTACAAAACACTTTATGCCATTTCTTTACCAAAAAAACATAACTTTTTTTATGACCATTCTGGCATTGTTGTACCAATAGTGAATTGGTTATTTTTTGTGTGTTGCTCATTTGCATTTATACTAAAGACGCCAAAAATCTAAAAAGGTTCATTTTTCACAAATCAATTTACATAAAATTGTTATCTCATCCAATAGCGACTCACATTCAAATGATTATATTTACCTATTTTTAACATCTATTTGCTATTTATTTGCATGAAAAACAATCAAGAATACATTAATATACAAGGTGCTAGAGTACATAACCTAAAAAATATTGACTTAAAAATTCCTCGTGAACAACTTGTGGTTATTACAGGCTTATCTGGTTCTGGAAAATCTTCTTTAGCTTTTGACACCATTTATGCTGAAGGGCAACGTAGATATATTGAAACTTTCTCGGCTTATGCAAGGCAGTTTTTAGGAGGGCTAGAGCGTCCGGATGTTGATAAAATTGATGGCTTATCTCCTGTAATTGCTATTGAGCAAAAAACAACTAATAAAAATCCGAGATCGACAGTAGGTACCATTACTGAAATTTACGATTTTTTACGACTACTCTTTGCACGTACAGCAGATGCTTATAGCCATGTTACCAATGAAAAAATGGTGAGTTATTCTGATCAACAAATTCAAGATTTAATTTTATCAGATTATAACAATAAAAAAATAATTGTACTTGCTCCAGTAATAAAATCTAGAAAAGGACATTATCGCGAGCTTTTTGAATCTATTGCCAAGCAAGGTTTTACCAAAGTTAGGGTTGATGGTGAAATTGTAGATATTGTTAAAGGCATGAAGCTAGATCGCTATAAAACACATGATATTGACATTGTTATTGACAGGTTAAAAATAAGCACTAATAACACTGATGATAAACGTATTTCTGAAACCATACGAACTGCCATGTATCACGGTAATAACATCTTACTTATTATTGAGCATGATACTAATGCTGCACGCTATTTTTCTAGAGACTTAATGTGCCCTGTCTCTGGAATTTCATACCCCAACCCAGAACCAAATACTTTTTCTTTTAACTCCCCAAAAGGCGCTTGTAATACCTGTAATGGTATTGGACATTTGTATGAAGTTAGTGTTAGTAAAATTATTCCAGACAACAAACTATCTATACAAAACGGTGGTATTGCACCATTAGGAATTGCTAAAAAATCATGGATGTTTTCTCAGTTAGAAACAATTGCTTCTCGATACGGCTTTAAACTCTCTGATCCCATAAAAAAAATCCCTAAAGAAGCTATGCAAGTCATACTATATGGCGGAAATGAACAGTTTTCAGTAGCCTCAAAAAACCTTGGTGTAACACGAGAATACAACATAAATTTTGAAGGAATTATAGCGTTTATTGACGGGCAATATAAACAGAATAACACAACTTCTTTAAAACGATGGGCTAAAGAATACATGACTCATAACACCTGTAGTAGCTGTAACGGCGGTAGGTTAAAAAAAGAATCTTTATACTTTAAAATCAATACTAAAAATATTGCTGAACTAGCAAATATGGATATTATTGAATTATCTGAATGGATAAAAAACCTCCCCGACACATTAAGCTCCAAGCAGCTAAAAATAGGTCATGAGGTTATTAAGGAAATACAAGAACGATTGCAATTTTTAGTTGCTGTAGGCTTAAATTACCTCAGCCTTAACAGAAGCTCAAAAACACTTTCTGGAGGAGAAGCACAACGTATTAGATTGGCTACTCAAATTGGTTCAAAACTAGTAGGTGTATTATATATATTAGACGAACCTAGTATTGGTCTGCACCAACGAGATAATGAAAAGTTAATCAATTCGCTTATTGAATTGAGAGATATTGGAAATTCTGTATTGGTAGTAGAACACGATAAAGACATGATTGAACAGGCAGATTATGTTATTGATATTGGTCCGCATGCTGGAAAAAACGGTGGAGAAATTATTTCTAAAGGAACACCTAAAGAATTATTAAACGAAAACACCCTTACCGCAAAGTATTTAAACGGTGCTAAAGAAATTAGCATTCCCACTACCCGACGCAAAGGGAATGGCAAAAAACTTACTCTTAAGGGCGCTACAGGAAACAATTTAAAAAATGTTTCTATTACTATTCCTTTGGGACAATTAGTTTGCGTTACCGGTGTATCTGGAAGTGGAAAATCTACACTTATCAATGAAACCATTTACCCCATATTAAATGCACATTTTTTTAACGGTGTAAAAAAACCAATGCCATACAAAAGTATTAGTGGCCTAGAATATATTGACAAGGTAATTGATATTAATCAGAGTCCAATTGGACGTACTCCACGTTCAAATCCTGCTACATATACCGGTGTTTTTAGCGAAATACGCGCCTTGTTTTCTAAAACTAACGAAGCCGCTATTAGAGGTTATAAGCCTGGGCGTTTTAGCTTTAATGTTAAAGGCGGACGTTGCGAAACCTGCCAAGGTGGTGGTTTGCGTGTTATTGAAATGAATTTTTTACCAGATGTTTATGTAGAGTGCGAAACCTGCCAGGGAAAACGTTTTAACAGAGAAACTTTAGAGATTAGATATAAAGGAAAGACTATTTCTGACACTCTAAATATGACTATAAATGAAGGCGTTGATTTCTTTGAACATATTCCTAAAATTTATAGAAAACTAAAAACCATTCAAGATGTTGGTCTAGGGTATATTACGCTCGGACAACAAAGTACAACACTTTCAGGAGGAGAAGCACAGCGCATAAAATTAGCCACAGAATTATCGAAAAAAGCAACAGGAAACACTTTTTACATATTAGATGAACCTACAACTGGCTTGCATTTTGAAGATATAAATGTGCTTATGGGCGTTATTAATAACCTCGTAGATAAAGGAAACTCTGTAGTAATTATTGAACACAACTTAGATGTTATTAAACTTGCTGACCATATTATAGATATAGGTCCCGAAGGCGGAAAAAACGGAGGGACTGTTCTAGCTACAGGTACACCTGAAGAAATTTGTAAAAAAGAAATTGGATACACGGCTACTTATCTAAAAAAAGAGCTCTAACCTTCCTGTTTTAGATTTAAATACCATATCTTTAATAGTCGTTAATACTATATAAAAATATGAACAAACTAAATTTAACTAAAGATTGGAATGAAATAAAAGCAAATGACTCATGGGCTATTTTTAAAATAATGAGTGAATTTGTTAGTGGATTTGAAAAAATGAGTAAAATAGGGCCTTGTGTTTCTATTTTTGGATCTGCAAGAACAACCCCCGACAATGAATATTATAAGCTTGCTGTAAAGGTTGCGCAAAAAATTGTATCTCATGGTTATGGTGTTATTACTGGAGGAGGACCTGGTATAATGGAAGCCGGAAATAAAGGTGCCCATTTAGGAAAAGGAACTTCTGTAGGCTTAAACATAGAACTCCCCTTTGAACAGCATGATAACCCCTATATAGATAATGACAAAAGTATTGACCATGATTATTTTTTTGTAAGAAAGGTTATGTTTGTTAAATACTCACAGGGTTTTGTAGTTATGCCGGGAGGTTTTGGAACTTTAGACGAGCTTTTTGAAGCCATTACACTTATTCAAACTAAAAAAATTGAAAAATTCCCCATTATTTTAGTCGGATCAACTTACTGGAATGGATTAATGGACTGGATTAAAGGCACTATGGTTAAAAACCATAAAACAGTCAGTCCAGAAGACTTAAATCTTATACATATTGTAGATACCGAAGATGAGGTTATCACTGTGCTTGACAACTTTTACAAGAAATATGCTCTACGCCCTAATTTTTAAGTAGGGTTTAATTTTTTGTTTTCGTTATATTATTACACAACGTTATTATGAAACAAAGAATTAACATATTAGTTCTTCTTTTCTCGACTGTCCTTTTCTCACAAAGTATAGTTGTTGATGATACTTTATACTCTGAAACAGATTTAGTCAATCTACTGCTTTCAGGTTCTTGTGTAGAAGCAAGCAACATACTATCCTCATCAAGTGAATCTGTAGCTTATTTTAATCAAAACGGATCAACATTCCCTATTTCTGAAGGTGTTATAATTCGTTCCGGAATTGCTGCTTATACGCAAGGTAATTATACCGATACTAATTTAAGCAGCCAGTTAAACAGTAACTCCGATCCTTTTTTAGAAAACATTAGCACCAGTACCGGACAGAATGCTAATATTACCGATACTGCCTTTCTGCAATTCGATTTTACCCCAATATCTAGCGAATTTAGTTTTGATTTTATATTTGCATCAAATGAATACGGACAATGGCAATGTGGGTTTAGTGATGTTTTTGCTTTTATAATTACCGATTTAAATACAAATGTAAGTACCAATCTTGCTGTTGTTCCAAGTTCAACAATACCAGTTTCCGTAAGTACTATTAGAGACAATGCCTATAACCCATCTTGTACTTCCGAAAACGAAAACTTATTTGACACCTACACCCCTACCAATCCTTTAAATGCCGCCTTAAACATGCGAGGTTATACAACAGTATTAAATGCTAGTACTACACTAACGCCAAACACACCATATCAAATTAAATTGGTTATTGGCGATTATAATAACCCTGATTATGATTCTGCCGTATTTATTGATGCAGGAACATTTAGCACCCCACTAAATCTAGGAGAAGACATAACTTTATGTCAAGGAAATAGCAGTACAATTTCTACGGCGCTTGATGAAACTGATTTTTCACATGTATGGACACTTAATGGAAATGTAATTCTCGGAGAAACAACCAACTCCATTACCCTCACCCAAACAGGAATATATGAGGTGACAGCTACCAAAACAGGCACTAGCTGTACACTTACAGATAGTGTTATTGTAAACGACTTAATTATTAATAGCACTATTGACTTAGCGCTTTGTGACACAGGAAGCGCATCATATTCATACAATTTAACCGAAAATAATACTTCTATATTAGGTATTGACGCTGATGTTTATAACCTTTTTTATTATGCCTCATTAATAGATATTGATAGTAATACATCTATAAATAATATCACTAACTATGATAGCCCTGGAAACGAAACTATATATATAAAACTATATAACATTATTAGTGATTCTTTTTGTGATGTTATTCTTGAGTTTGAATTAATCCTTACACCTGCAACAGAAGCTACAATTCCTGATAACATTGAAATTTGTGATCCTGGAAGTATTGAAATCATTGATCTTAGCATACAAGACAATCAAATTTTAAACGGTCTATCACCATCACAATATACTTTAAATTATTTTAGTTCCTTAAATGATGCTCTAAACAACCAAAATGTTTTGGCAAATAACTTATATACTGTTTCTTCTGGAAACAATATAGAAACTATTTGGGTGTTCCTACAAAATAATAGTAATCTGGATTGTTTTGATATTATAAGTTTTGATATTATTATAAATCCACTCCCTGAAGTTTCTCAAATAGCCGATGTACTAGAATGTAGTAACTACGTGCTCCCCCCTATAGTCAACGGAAACTATTATACTGACCCCAATGCCACAGGAACAATGTTAAATTCTGGCGATGTTATTGATGTCAATGGTTTGTATTATATTTTTATAGGACCTGATGAAAATGGATGTACAAATGAAACTTTTTTTAATGCCGTATTTATTGATGAATATACTATTGCACTAAACCATTGTGAAAACTTTACAATACCCACTCCTCCAGCAGGTGATTTTTACACCGCAATAGATGGCCCTAGCGGCACAGGAAGTATTATACCAGCAGGAACAATATTAAGCACTAGCCAAATAATATATTATTATGCAGAGATAGATGGCATATTATGTAGAAACGAGGCTTTCCCAATTACTATATTTCCACTCCCTCCTGTTGATGAACTTGAAGATGTAGTAACCTGTGTTAGCTACTCCTTACAAAGTCTGACAAACGGAGATTACTACAGTACCCCTGGAGGTACTAACCCTATTACAGATACCACACTAACAAACTCACAAACAGTATATATCTTTAATGGTCCTGATGTAAATGGTTGTATTAATGAAAGCTCATTTATTGTTAGTATCATTAATAACTCACAACCTGTTACTGCCTGTGGCAGTTATACACTCCCGAGTTTATCCACAGGAAATTACTACACAATGCCTAGCGGACAAGGAAATCTTATCCCCTTTGGAACAATTATAACAACATCACAAACGGTATACATATATGCCGAAACTAGTACTGCACCAAATTGTACCGATAGCTTTTCATTTGATATCACTATCGTTCCTATTCCTACTGTAGATACTCTACCGGATGTTCAAAACTGTATTGATGATCCTTATATACTACCTGTAATAATAAATGGAGACTATTTTGACGGCTCCGGAAGAACCGGAAACCAGTATAATTCAGGTGATAGTATTAATTTTAACTCTACCATATATATTAATAACTTAATCAATGGTTGCGATAATGAGTCTAGTTTTCAAATAGATATACTACCATTACCTCCTATAGATAATTTTATTGATGTATACTCCTGTGATCCATACACACTTCCAACTCCTACAAACGGAACATATTATACCGAACCAAACGGAACTGGGACAGCTATTAACAGCGGAACAATCATTACCGAAACACAAACTTTATACCTATATAATGCACAACCTAGTTTAAACACTTGTGCTTCCCAAATTGTATTTACGATAAATATTGATGACGTAGATGTAGGGGATTTTAACAACATTACGGCATGTGATAGTTACACGCTTCCTGTACTAGAAACAGGTGATTATTATACCGAAACCGGAGGTATTGGATTAATTATGCCTAATAATTATATTTATAACAACCCTGGTACATATACTATTTTTGTGTATACCATAAATGGAGTGCGTGCTACATGTTTTGATGAAGAAAGTTTTACAATTACTATATCTGAAACACCTATAATTAATGATATTCCTAATCAAACTGTATGTGAAAGCTATACATTACCTGACTTAGACAACTCTAATTTTAATATAGGATACTATACTGAGCCTAACGGTGTAGGATTAATTTCACCTAGCAACTATAACATAGATACTATAGGTGAACAAATAATTTATATATATGCCACAGCATTTAATAATGTAAATTGTTTTGCACAAGAATCATTTAATCTTAATATTTACCCGTTGCTAGACTTTTTTGTTGAAGATGGTATTA
This sequence comes from Flavobacteriaceae bacterium, assembly GCA_965178655.1. Taxonomy (GTDB): domain Bacteria; phylum Bacteroidota; class Bacteroidia; order Flavobacteriales; family Flavobacteriaceae. Next base: position 2,118,252 of record OZ238266.1, on the reverse strand, counting down.
TATGCGTAGACCCTATAACGAACGAGACCATACAACCTATTTTATTGGAATCAGGAGTTAGTGCAAATGGTTTTACTATTAATTGGTATCTAAACGGAGTATTAGTACATACAGGTGCCAATTACTTGGCAACCGAAATAGGAACATATACCATTGAAACAATTAAATTAGCCCCAGACTCCCCTCCAGAATGTAATTACAATAGCACTACAGTAAATGTAACCAGATCAAGTATTGCTGAAGCTATTGTGCATGTTTCTGATTACTTTGAGCAATATGCAACAATTGAAGTGGAAATAATTAGCGGTTATGGCGATTATGAATATCAACTTGATAATGGCCCTTTTCAATCTTCAAATATATTTTATAATGTAAGCTCTGGTGAGCACAGTATTACAATAAGAGATACATTAAACAATTGCGGAAATACCATATTAACCACTACTGTAATCAATTACCCAAAGTTTTTTACACCAAACGGCGATGGGTTTAACGACACTTGGAATATCTGGGATTTAGACTTTCAGCCTAACGCAAAAATATACATCTTTGACCGCTATGGTAAATTTATAAAGCAATTGTCTCCCATAGATGCTGGATGGGACGGCACATATAATGGTGAAAACTTATTTGCTTCAGATTATTGGTTTTTAGTAAAGTATATAGGACTCAACAATCAAGAAAAAGAGTTTCGCGCACATTTTTCTTTAAAAAGATAAGCCTATAATTACTATATTGCAATGCAATTTTGCATTTATCTATGTTTAAAACCAAACTTTTTTTTCTATTACTACTTTATTCTTTTTGTGTCTATTCACAACAAGAGGTTATTGTAGACGCTACATTTCTCCCTGAAAAAAACATTATTTCTGTTTCAGAGAAAATAGTATTCACAAACAGCTCAAAAAAAACGATAGACAGCATCTATTTACACGACTGGAATAATTCTTTTTCATCAACAAAAACCCCTTTAGCTAAACGATTTTCTGAAGAATATAGAAGTATATTTCATTTTTCAAAAACTCATGAAAGAGGTAAAACTGTTATAACAGATATTACCGACAATACACAGAAAATTTTATACAACAGACCTCAGCCAGATATTATTGCACTAAAACTAAACAAGCCTCTTAATTCTCAAAATTCTGTTACAATACACCTTTCTTACACCCTACAACTACCAGCCACTAAATTTACAGGATTTGGTATTACTCCAAATAAAAACATTGCATTAAAAGAATGGTTTATCATCCCCGCAGTACTTACAGATCATTGGAAAGTTTACAGTAATAAAAACCTTGACGATTTATATGCTCCTAAAAGCAATCTTTCCGTTAGCATAAATGTTCCTAAAGCATATAGTATATATAGCGACTTAGATAAAGAAAATCAATATTCAAAAAATGGCATTCGCACCATAACATTTAAAGGTACAAACCGAGTAAGTTCGGAGTTTCATATTACAAAAGAAGAGTCTTTTAAAACAACTATTACAGATAAACTTACATATGTTTCAAATTGTAAATCAAAAAACATTAGCCCAGAAATAGAGTCGGTTATTTACGATAAAGTAAGTCAGTTTTTAACCAAACATATAGGAGAATATCCTCATAAAAAAATATTACTTTCAAATGAGAATTATAAACAAAATCCTGTTTATGGTTTAAATCAATTACCAAGTTTTATTCGTCCTTTTCCGAGTGGTTTTCAGCAGGAGTTAAAAATTTTAAAAACAACAATTTCTAAATACCTTAAGAATACTATTCTTACAAACCCTAGAACAGATTACTGGTTATCTGATGCTTTAGAAACCTACATCATGATTAAATACCTTGACCAGAACTATCCTGAAATGAAAATTCTAGGATCACTCTCTTCTATATGGGGTATTAAAACATTAGAAATTTCAAAAAAGAAATTTAATGATCAGTATAGCTATTTTAGCCTATATACTGCACGTAAAAATCTAGCCCAAAAACTTAACACCGCAAAAGATTCGCTCTTAAAATATAACGCTACAATTTCAAATAAAAATAAAGCTGGAATTGGATTACTCTATCTTGAAGATTACTTAAATAAAAATATTCTGTCTGAGGCTATAAAAGAGTACTACCTACTTACAAACCTTAAAAAAAGTAACTCCGCAGATTTTATTACCTACTTACAAACAAAGACTGATAAAGATATTAGCTGGTTTATGGAGGAGTATGTTTTAAAGGATTATAAAATAGATTACACCATAAAAAAAGTTATTAAACATAATAACGAGCTTCTTGTACACCTTAAAAATAACAAAAAAAGTATTGCTCCAATATCAATATATCAAATAAAAGGAGATAAAATCATACATAAAGAATATGTTACAGGTTTTGCTAATACCAAAACCATCGTTTTACCAAATAAATCTGCCGACAAAGTAGTACTAAACTACGAAGGCATTGTGCCAGAATACAACTTAAGAAATAATAGCAAACCTATTACACCACACCTACTTAATAAACCTCTGCAGTTTAATTTTTTAAAAGATGCGGAAGCACCATTATATAATCAAATATTCTATGTACCACAATTAGGGTACAATTTATACGATGGTTTTACGCCAGGAATACGATTTACAAATAAAACCATACTTGAAAAACCATTTTTATATAGCATTAAACCGTTATACGGAACAAAAAGTAAAAAACTCATAGGAAGCACTTCCCTATTATACACCAAACATTATAAAAATAAATCTATTTTTAGTGCTAAATACGGACTTTCATTTCAGCAATATCACTATTTAGATGATTTAATGTATACCCGTTTTAATCCGTTTATGGTATTTCTGTTTAGGCCAAAAAACAACTTACGTAGCAACCATAGAGAACGTATTGTGTTACGAAACATCTCTGTACACAGAAGTCAGAACACTACCAGTACAGATACCCCAAATTATAATGTTACCAACTTAAACTACATTAACACCAATAAAACGCATAACCAATTTTATGCTTTCATTGGAGACTTACAATATGCTAAAAACTTTAGTAAAGTATCAGCCACTTTTGAATACCGAAACAACTATAAAGATAACCGCCAATTTAACATTAGAGTATTTACAGGAGCTTTTCTAAAAAACAAAACACAACATAATTATTTTAGTTTTGCTGTAGACAGACCTACAGATTATATGTTTGACCATAATTATTATGGGCGATCGGAAGATACCGGATTCTATAGCCAACAGATTATTATTGCTGAAGGAGGGTTTAAATCTAAATTAGATACCCCATTTGCAAACAACTGGATTGCAACCTTGAATATAGATACTACAATATGGAAATATATTTATGCTTATGCAGATATAGGAATCCTATCTAACAATAACACAAAGCATTTATTATTTGACTCTGGTATACACTTAAATCTAGTTCCAGACTATTTGGAGTTATATTTTCCGATAAGTTCTAATTTAGGGTTAGAAATTAACCAACCTCACTACAACGAAAAAATACGTTTTAAAGTAACACTGTCTACAAAAACATTAATACAACTATTTAATAGAGAGTGGTTATAGCTCCTTATTTTGCCTTTAAAAGCACCTCTTAATTAGTTGTAAAATTCGCACCTCAAGCACAAAGAAACTACTGTTTATTATGTAATTCTTAGAAAAAACACAGAACTCTTGATGTATTCGCAATTATTTACACCTTTATTAGTTGTTTTAAACCCCTCTTTTTATTACTTTTGCATTTCACGATATCCCATATAAAACTATGAGCAAAACAACAGAACAAAGCACTAAAATCACTTTCGAAGATTTTAAATCTGAAGTCATTAATGACTATAAAATTGCAGTTACTAGTCGTGAATGTAGTTTATTAGGAAGACGTGAGGTGCTTACTGGAAAAGCAAAATTTGGAATTTTTGGTGATGGAAAAGAAATTCCACAATTAGCCATGGCTAAAGCCTTTAAAAATGGTGATTTTAGATCAGGTTACTACCGTGACCAAACTTTTATGATGGCAATTGGGGCATTAAACATACAACAATTTTTTGCAGGATTATATGGCCATACCGACATTAACCATGAACCAATGGCAGCAGGAAGACAAATGGGAGGGCACTTTGCTACCCATAGTTTGAATGAAGATGGTACTTGGAAAGATTTAACAGCACAAAAAAACTCAAGCTCAGATATTTCTCCTACTGCAGGACAAATGCCTCGTTTGTTAGGGCTTGCTCAGGCTTCTAAAATATACAGAAACGTAGCGGGTATTAACAGTGATAAATTCTCTGTAGAAGGAAATGAAATTGCATGGGGAACTATAGGTAATGCTAGTACTAGTGAAGGCTTATTTTTTGAAACAATAAATGCAGCAGGCGTTCTACAAGTGCCTATGGTTATGAATGTTTGGGATGATGAGTATGGAATTTCTGTACATGCAAAACACCAAACTACTAAAGAAAATATATCTGAAGTTTTAAAAGGATTTCAGCGTGATAAAGATAATAAAGGATACGAAATTTTTACTGTAAATGGTTGGGACTACCCTACCTTAGTAGATACTTACCAAAAAGCGGCACACATTGCACGCACAGAGCATTGTCCTATATTAATTCACGTAAGAGAATTAACACAACCACAAGGACACTCCACTTCTGGCTCTCATGAGCGCTACAAATCAACAGATCGTTTGGCTTGGGAAAGTGATTTTGATTGCCTTAAAAAAATGAAAGAATGGATGATTTCTAATGCATTTATGAGTAATGAAGACGCATTAGAGATTGAAAAAGATATTAAAAAACAAGTTAGAAAAGGAAAACAAGCTGCTTGGAGCGCTTTTACAGCACCACTTAAAGAAGAGCAAAACGAAGCTGTACAAGTTTTAGAACAACTTGCTAAAACATCTAGCAACAAAACTTTTATTGAAAAATTAGCTTCAGAATTAGCCGCTATAAAAGAACCAATTCGAAAAGAAATATTGGTAGCAACCAGAAAGGCAGTTCGCTATGTGGTAAGTGAAGATTCTAATGACAAAACAGCATTATTAAATTGGATTTCAGCCTACAAAGCCAAAATACAACCAAAATACAGCGCACATTTATATTCTGAAAGTAATATGAAAGCTGCTAATATTACAGCTGTAGTACCAGAATACAACGATAGCTCTGAAGATGTAGACGCAAGGTTAATCATGAGAGATAACTTTGATGCCATTTTTACAAAATACCCAGAAGCATTAATTTTTGGTGAAGATGCTGGACATATTGGTGATGTAAATCAAGGACTTGAAGGCATGCAAGAAAAGTATGGAGAACTTCGTGTATCTGATACCGGTATTCGTGAGGCAACTATTTTAGGACAAGGAATAGGTATGGCTTTACGTGGTTTACGCCCTATTGCTGAAATTCAATACTTAGACTATATCTTATATGCTTTACAAATCATGTCTGATGATTTGGCAAGTTTACAATATCGTACCAACGGAAAACAAAAAGCGCCTGTTATTATTCGTACACGAGGGCACCGCTTAGAAGGTATATGGCATTCTGGATCACAAATGGGTGGACTTATCCATCTATTAAGAGGTATTCATATCTTGGTGCCAAGAAACATGACACAAGCAGCAGGGTTTTACAATACATTACTAGCAGGTGACGAGCCAGCTGTAGTTGTTGAATGTTTAAACGGATATCGTTTAAAAGAAAAAATGCCAAGTAACTTAGGTGAGTTTAAAACACCTATCGGTGTTGTAGAAACCCTACAAGAAGGTGCAGATATCACAGTAGTTTCTTATGGGTCTACTTTACGTATTGTTCAAGAAACTGCTAAAGAACTACAACAAGTTGGTATTTCTGTAGAGATAATTGATATACAATCATTATTGCCTTTTGATACCAATCACGATATTGTAAAAAGTATCCAAAAAACAAACCGTTTATTAGTTGTTGATGAGGATGTTCCTGGAGGCGCTTCTGCGTATATCATGCAAGAAGTTATTGAAAAGCAAAATGCATATCAATATTTAGACAGCAAACCACAAACACTAACTGCTAAAGAACATAGACCTGCTTACGGTACTGATGGAGATTACTTTAGTAAACCATCTGCCGAAGATATCTACGAAAAAATCTACGGAATGATGCATGAAGCTAACCCAAGTGTTTTTCCTGAGTTATTCTAATAACACTTAGCAATTAAACTTAACAGCGATTTTAATAAAAATTAAAATCGCTGTTGTTTTTTACTTACAAATAACACCTGCTAGATAAGCAGCGTCCTTAGCAACGCCACCAAGTGTTGCAGAACCTCTGGTGTACATCCATGGTAAACCTATAAAAGATATACCCTCTATATTACTAACCCCTCTAAAGTTTTTAGGGTAGTTATCTTCATCTAATTCTAAGCCTTCAATCCAATTAAAATTAGGACGATAACCTGTGGCCCAAATAATATTAACTATATCTGATACTTTTTGTTTGTCAAAAAATAACGTTTCCCCATGCGCTTCATTTGTTCTTCCTACAGGAATTACATTTTTTCTGGAAAGGATCTCTTTTACATTAGTACCTATAACTGGCTGAACTGTTTTATTAATTTTTTTACCAATCCAACTATATTTTGTAAAACTTAAAAAACCTAATATTGTAAGCCACCACCATAATGTTTTTCCTAAAAATTGCTGAGGAATAGATTTCACCGTAGTGTCTCCTGAAAAGTAAACTGTTCGCGAAGTATCTTTAGATATTTCATCTAGAATTTGATACCCCGAATCTCCAGCACCTACAACCAGAGTGCTTCCTTCTTGTAATTGGGCTACTGATTTGTAATAATTACTGTGCATTTGAGTGACTTTTTCAGTAATACTTGTGTGACATGGCGGTGTATATGGTATATGAAAAGGCCCTGTAGCTACAATAACATTTTTAGCCTTAATCTCGCCATTTTTATGTGCAAGTACAAATGAGCCATCTTTATTTTTTCGCACTGCAGTTATCAAAGTATTAAATTGCATCGGAAAATTATAATGCGCCACATAAGATTTAAAGTAATTGGCTACTTCATATTTATCTGGATAATATCCTTTAGTTGCTTTAAATTTAAAACCAGGTAAATGGTTATATTCTGTTGGGGTAAATAGTTTTAAGGAATCCCATCTATTTAACCAAGAAGCTCCTATTTCTGCATCGCCGTCAACAATTAAAAAATCTTTGTCATTTTTAGTTAAATGGTAAGCCATAGACAATCCTGCTTGAGCACCTCCTATAATTACATATGATAACATTTAGTATCTTACTTAAGTGAGTTGCAAATATAAATACAATGCTACAATTAGCAGTTAAATAATAATAATCCGGAGATTATTAACATTAAAAAAGCCAGTACAAAAATACTGGCTTTTTTAATGTTAGTGTTCCGCTATAGAACAATACAGGTATATTATGCAAACAATGGTAAATCGCTCATTAGTGCATTTACTTTAGTGGCAACAGCCTCTAAAACAGTTTCATCTTCCCAATTGCAAATTACTTCATCAATTAAACTTATAATAGCGTCCATATCGTTTTCTTTCATACCACGAGTGGTAACAGCTGCAGAACCAATACGAATACCACTAGTTACAAATGGTGATTTATCATCAAAAGGTACCATGTTTTTATTTACAGTAATGTCAGCTTTTACCAATGCGTTTTCAGCATCTTTTCCTGTAATATTCTTATTACGCAAATCTATTAACATCATATGATTGTCTGTTCCTCCAGAAATTACATTATATCCTCTAGAAACTAATGCTGCAGCCATTGCTTTGGCATTTTTTTGAACTTGCAACATATAGTGCATATACTTATCTGTAAGAGCTTCTCCAAAAGCAATTGCTTTAGCACCAATAATATGTTCTAATGGTCCGCCTTGATTACCAGGAAATACAGCAGAGTCTAATAAAGACGACATCATACGTGTTTTTCCAGATTTCAGGGTGATTCCAAATGGGTTTTCAAAATCTTGCCCCATCATAATCATTCCTCCTCTTGGTCCTCTTAAAGTTTTATGTGTTGTGGTTGTTACAACATGACAATGTGGTAACGGATCATTTAAGATTCCTTTAGCAATTAAACCTGCTGGGTGAGAAATATCTGCCAATAGTAAAGCACCTACTTTATCAGCAATAGCTCTAAAACGTTTAAAATCAATATCTCTTGAATATGCTGATGCGCCTGCTATAATTAATTTTGGTTGCTCAGCAATAGCTATAGCCTCAATAGCGTCATAATCAAGCATTCCTGTTGCTTCATTTACACCGTAAAATACAGGGTTATATAATCTTCCTGAAAAATTTACTGGAGAACCATGTGTTAAGTGTCCGCCATGAGACAAATCAAATCCTAACATTTTATCACCTGGCTTTAAGCAAGCAAAGAAAACAGCAGTATTAGCTTGTGAACCCGAGTGTGGTTGCACATTTACATATGCTGCGCCAAATAACGTTTTTGCTCTATCTATAGCCAGTTGCTCTATTTCATCTACTACTTCACACCCACCATAATATCTTTTTCCTGGGTACCCTTCAGCGTATTTATTGGTTAATACAGAACCTGCAGCCTCCATTACTTGATCACTTACAAAGTTCTCTGAAGCAATAAGCTCTAAGCCATGTACTTGTCTATCTTTTTCTTCTTGAATTAACTCAAATATTTGTTCGTCGCGTTGCATATGATAATATTTATTTATATTGTACAAAAGTATAAAATTTCGTTAGTTTTTATGTCGCTAAAAATAAAAAATAATGTAGTTTTGAACATCTTTATTCACAATTATAACAGACCTATTATATTATGATTATCACAGCAAATGACCCAAAAAGAATTAGTTGGATTACCGTTACCGAAAACTCACATTTTCCAATACAGAATATTCCGTTTGGAGTATTTATAACCAAAGATGATATTATTACTATCGGAACACGTATTGGTGACTATGCTATTGATTTAGGTGCCTTACATCAATTAGGCTATTTTGATGGTATTCCACTTACCGATGATATTTTTTTACAAGATAACTTAAATGATTTTATTGCAGACGGAAGAAAAACATGGCGTTTGGTACGTAATAGAATTGCTGAAGTTTTTGATACAAAAAACGGTACTTTAAGAGATAACCCTGTGCATAAAGACAAAATTATCTTTAGAATGGAAGATGTTGAAATGCAGCTACCTGTACAGATTGGAGATTACACAGACTTTTATTCTAGTATAGAACATGCAACAAATGTAGGAACTATGTTTAGAGACCCTGATAATGCACTGTTACCAAACTGGTTGCATATTCCGGTTGGATACCACGGTAGAAGTTCTTCTATAATTCCTTCTGGTGTTCCTGTACATAGACCAATGGGACAAACATTACCAATGGGTAGTGATACTCCTGTTTTTGGACCTTCTAAATTAGTCGATTTTGAACTAGAAACTGCTTTTATTACTACGGCAGCAAATCATTTAGGAGAACCAATTCCTGTTGATGAAGCTGAAGAATATATTTTTGGAATGGTTGTTTTTAATGACTGGAGTGCTCGTGATATTCAAAAATGGGAATACGTGCCTTTAGGACCATTTTTAGCAAAAAACTTTGCGTCATCAATATCACCGTGGATTGTTACTCTAGATGCATTAGCGCCTTACAAATGTGATGGCCCAAAGCCAATAAAAAAACAATTTGAATACTTACAATACACAGGAAAAAAGAGTTACGATATTAACTTAGAGGTTGCTATACAGCCAGAAAATGGTAAGCCATCTGTAGTAGCTAAATCTAATTTTAAGTACATGTACTGGAACATGTCTCAACAACTAGCGCACCATACTGTTAATGGTTGTCCTGTAAATGCTGGTGACATGATGGGTTCTGGAACAATTTCTGGTAAAACCCCCGATTCTTATGGTTCTATGTTAGAGTTATCTTGGAAAGGCACAAAACCTGTAACCTTAAACGATGGTACAGAACGTAAGTTTATTAATGATAATGATACGGTTATAATGACTGGTTTTTGTGATAACGGTATTACAAAAATTGGTTTTGGAGAAGTCTCTACAAAATTACTTCCTGTTTGGAAAAACAATAAATAAAATTATAAAAACAGACTATTATGAGTCGCTTAAAAGCGGCTCTTTTAGTTTGGTACAACTATTGCCTAGTACTTAAAAATATCTGACATGAAAAAAATCACTCTACTTCTCTTTAGTTTGTTTTTAATTGTATCCTGTAATACTGTAAAGACCACAACTCAGGCTTTACATTCTGGAAATTATGACCAAGCCATTGCTGTTTCTTTACAAAAACTAAGTGCCGACAAGAATAAAAAAAGAAAACAACCATATGTCTTACTACTTGAGAACGCTTATAAAAAAGCGACGCAACGAGACCTAGATCGTATTCAGTATTTAAAAACCGAGAACAATGCAGCATCATTAGAAGCCATTTATAACCTATACCATACACTTAACAATCGTCAAGAGGCTATAAAACCTTTCTTGCCATTATATATTAATGAGCAACAGAGAAACGCGCAGTTTAATTTTACAGACTATACAGCTAAACTAATTGCGGCTAATAATCAGCTTTCAGACTATTTATATCAAAATGCAATTCAGCTAATGAATACGGATAGTAAATTGGCGTACCGAAAAGCATATGATGATTTTAGATATTTAGAGGGCATTAATCCAGGTTATAAAAACACAGTAGAGTTAATTGAAGAATCACAGCAAAAAGGGACTGATTTTGTATTTGTAACTGTTAAAAACAACACAAACAAAGTTATTCCTAAACAATTAGAGGTAGATTTATTAAATTTTCCTACCTATGGATTAGATGATCTATGGACTGTTTATCACAATAATAAAATAGCGAGTAAACACTATGATTTTGCTATGGAAGTGCAACTCAGAGCAATAAACATTTCTCCTGAACAAGTTAAAGAACGTCAGATTATCCGTGAGAAACAAATTCTTGATGGTAAAGAAAATCTACTTGATGAGAATGGTAATGTAGTAAAAGATAGCTTAGGGAACTCGATACAAGTAGACCGATTTAAAACTATTACTTGTAATGTTTATGAGTTTACACAGTTTAAATCTGTACAAACTGTAGGACAGGTTCTTTATACTGATTTGCATAGTAAACAGCTTATCGACTCTTTTCCTTTAGAAAGTATTTTTATATTTGAACACCAATACGCTACATATAACGGAAATAGAGATGCTTTAGAAACTGTTTATATAGATTTAACCAAACTCCGTGCAGTGCCTTTTCCTACAAATGAGCAAATGATTTATGATGCCGCAGAAAGTATAAAAAGCACTCTAAAACAAATTATTGTAAACCATCAATTTAGATAAAGTTTACTAACACTAAAAAAGCAACCATTTTGGTTGCTTTTTTATTTTATATAAGACTCTTAAAGTCCTCAATTTCAACACCATAATGTGACTCATGATAAATTACTGCACCATTCTTAATTACTATTAATTGAGGGGATTTATGCAGCACATTAAAAGCCTGAGCAACTGCATTAGATACAGATCTATAGTTTAGTAAATCTAAATAATAGATATCTGCTAAATCTATTTCAAGGTTATAGCTCTGCGTAAATCTATTTATAGCCACACTACTTATACTACAACGTGTAGAGTGTTTAAATATGATTTGTGCTTTGTTAAATGACTGACTATCAATTTCTTCTAATTGCATTTCAGAAGTTAAATATACCCAAGGTAATACTTTTTCTTCTTTTGTTTTTTTACTAAATATTTTTTGAAATAAACTCATATACTTATTTATAATATAGTTAAAAAATCAGTAAACTTATTCAATATAATTTTTTGACTATTAAAAATTAATTTTAAAGGTCGGGTATGAAAAAGCCGCTTTTAGAAAATCTAAAAACGGCTTTTAAATTGTAATTATAAAATTATGCTTTTGCAGCACATTCTTTTTTAGACTTTTTACACTCTTTTTTTTCTTTACTGCAAGATTTCTTTGCTGTTTTACACTCTTTTTTAGAGCTTTTGCACTCTTTTTTAGAAGTCTTACAAGCTTTCTTTTCTTTTTTACATGCAGATTTTTTAGCATCGCATTTCTTTTTGCAATCTGCTTTTTTAGCTACACATTTTTCACAGTCTTTTTTAGTACAATCTGCGCTACATTTGATTTCACATTTTGCGGCATCAGCACATTTTTTTGATTTTGTTGTACATTCTTTTTTAACAACTACTTTTTCTACAGTCTTTTCTTGTGCTGTTGAAAACGCTACAAAGAATAGTCCAAATACTAAGGTTAAGATTACTTTTTTCATGATATAGATTTTAATTTTTTATAAAAATATATTTTTATACTACAACTCTACTTAAAAAAATGTTAATTTTTAATTTCTTTATTAAGTTTATGGATTTTCTTAGTCCCTTCATACATCACATATTTAACCAATCTAGACTCTAACTTACCATTAAATAGCTTTATTTTTCGAGATGGTCGCAAACCAACAGATTTTAACCCTTCTAAGTTTGAGGTTATAAACCAAGCGTCTGTATTAGTATAACCTTGTTTTAGAGTATCGCCTATTTTACCATAAAACTCTTTTATATCTACAGGCAATCGTTCGCCATAAGGTGGATTAAACACCATATGCAACTTGCCTTCTACTTCTTTTTTAGTTTTAAAGAAATCTTCTTGCTCTACTTTTACATATTCCGATAAGTTAGCTGCTCTAATATTATCCTCTGCTTTTCTTATTGCAGAAGGCGCTTTGTCATAACACAATATATCGTAATGAAATTCTCTAATTTTATTTAAGCTTACTTCTTCTATTTTATTATACAATTCCTCATTAAAATCTAGCCATGTTTCAAAGCCAAATTGTTTTCTGTTAATATTTGCTGGAATATTGCATGCAATCATAGCGGCCTCTATGGCCAGGGTTCCACTACCACACATTGGATCTAACAAGTTACTTTGTCCGTCCCACCCAGAAAGCAACAACATTCCTGCTGCTAAAACTTCATTAATTGGCGCTATGTTTGTAGCTGTCTTATACCCTCTTTTATGTAATGACTCTCCAGAACTATCTAAAGATATGGTGCACTCATTATGTTGTATATGCACATTTATACGAACATCCGGAAACTCTAAGTCTACATTAGGACGCTCTCCTTCTAAATCTCTAAACTTATCTACAATAGCATCTTTTGTTTTATAAGCTATAAATTGTGAGTGGGTGAAATTTTCTGAAAATACGGTTGCATTTATTGCCAAAGTACTATCCTTTTTCAAATAGTTTTCCCAAGGCATTTTATATACCTTATTGTACAAGTCTTGCTCGTTTTTTACTGTAAAAGCATGTATAGGTTTAAGAATTTTAATTGCTGTACGTAAACATAAATTTGCTTTGTACATAAACCCTGTATCGCCTTCAAAACTAACATTCCTAACGCCTTCTTTTACATGAATAGCGCCTAGGTTTCTTAACTCTTTTGCTAATATTTCTTCAAAGCCAAACAATGTTTTGGCAACCATTTTAAAATTATCTCCCATAGCTTGCAAAAATACGCTATTTTTGTAACCCATTTTATATAATACAAATGAATTTTGAAAATGTATATGTTTTTAAAATAGCTTTATATTTTTATGACAACAGATTATAACACTACAGATTGGTTTGCCTCTTGGTTTGACACCAAATACTATCACATCTTATACAAAGATAGAGATGATAAAGAGGCACAACAATTTATGAAACACTTAACCGAATATCTAAACCTTCCGGAAAACGGAAGCATCCTAGATCTTGCATGTGGTAAAGGACGACACGCAAAATACCTAAGTAACTTAAATTATAACGTTACCGGAATAGATTTATCTAAAAACAGTATTGCGCACGCAAAACAGTATGAATCAAGCACTCTAGATTTTGAAGAGCATGATATGCGAGCGTTATACCCAAAAGCATTTGATGCTGTTTTTAATTTATTTACAAGCTTTGGGTATTTTGATGATACTAATGATAATATTAAAACCATTAAGGCTATTAAGAATAGTTTAAACAATAGCGGATTTGGAGTAATCGACTTTATGAATGTTGATTATGTTATTGAAAACTTAGTGGCTTCAGAAATTAAAACCGTAGAGGGTATTGATTTTCATATAAACCGATATGTTAAAGACAATTATATACACAAAGACATTGCATTTACCGATAATGGCGAAGACTTTTCGTTTACCGAAAAAGTACAAATCATTAGGCTTGAAGATTTTGAAAATTACTTTAAACAAGCAAATTGCACCTTACTAGAAGTCTTTGGAGATTATAAATTAAACCCGTTTCACAAAAAAACTACTAACCGTCTTATTCTACTATTTAAATGATACAATTTTACTTACTTCCTATATTATCTGTTTTAATTGGTTTCTTAATTGTAGTTATTTTTAAACCTCAAAAACAACGTACGCTAAAACTATTATTAGCGTTTAGTGGTGCATTTTTATTAGGAATTACTTTATTCGAAATGCTTCCGGAGCTATTTCATAATGCACAAAATAGCAAAACAATTAGCCTGTGTATTGTTGCAGGAATTTTACTACAAATTTGTTTAGAGTTTTTCTCTAAAGGAGCAGAACACGGACATGTACATTTACACAAGGAAGACCAGCGTTTTCCTTGGTTATTATTTATAAGTCTAAGTATTCATTCGTTAATAGAAGGTACGCCACTACATAATCATCATGGTATCTTACTTGGTATAATCATACACAAAATACCTGTAGTAGTAATACTAACTACATTTTTTATACAGTCTGCCTTAAAGAAACATACTATTGCTATATTTCTTACTTTATTTGCGTTTATGACGCCTTTAGGAACATTTTTAGTACATGAATTCCCCAGTATTTCAAACTACAGCTCACTTATAACCGCTGTTGCTGTTGGTATATTTTTACACATATCTACAACAATATTATTTGAGAGTAGCGAAGGACATAAATTTAATTTAGTGAAACTAATTATCATCAGTATCGGATTGGTTTCTGCATACTTTATATAAAAAATATGTTTAGCAAAGAAGAATCTAGACAATTAAGAGAACTGTTTTGGACTAGCTACGGAAAATCTTTTCCTAGAAAATGGCTACTCTATAACACCAAAATAAAAGATGTAAGTCTTAAATTTCAAGCAGACAGAAAAACAGCTCTTGTTTGTATAGACATGGAGCATGATGATGACATTGATCGTTTAATTTGTTTTGAGCGCTTTCAAAGCTTACAAAACATCTTAGAAACAGATTATTTACCTGAGGTTATTTTTGATGAAGAATTTTACCTAGACCAGTCTAAAAAATCTATCAGTAGGATTTATGTAAAACATACCGAAAAATTTAGCATTCATAATAAAAATACTTGGGGAGCTGCTTACCAGTTTTTCAATAAACACATGGATTTGCTAGAAGATTTTTTTGTAACCTACAAAGATGTTATTGATGTAAAATAATACTTTTATAAAAGGTATATTTCAATTTAGGGTACAAAAAAAGGCAAGCTCCCTACATCACACCGCTCAACCATTTACCTTTGCTGCGTTCCCGCCCTGGAGGATTCAACAGGAGCTAGTTGTGTAGGACTTGCCGGTGCAAATATACAACCTTTTTCATTGTACACAATCATTTTTTAATCTGATTTAATTGATTTATCTTGCTTCAAAATTGAACCACATACATGAAGACTATTAACCTACTCACAATCATATTTTTAAGCTTTTTATTTTTTTCTTGTACAGAAGATGAAAAAAACATGAACGCTCTTTTTTCTATTACAACAAGTCAAAATAAAACCATGTTTACACTAGGGGAACAAACCAATATAACCCTTAAAAACATTAAAAATAAAGACATTACCAATCTACAGTTCTTTATAAATAACACTCCTATTACTAAAGAAACATATACTTTTAAGCTCCCTAAATTAGGAGTTAAAACATTAAAAGCGACCTTTAACTACAACAACACCCTTATTGTAATTAAAAAAACAATTACACTCGTTGCTAAAAGTAAACCTAAAGTACTTCAGTTTAAAATTATTAACGAATATCCGCATGATATTAATGCCTACACCCAAGGTTTAGAATTTTATAATGGTATATTATATGAAAGTACCGGACAACGTGGTAAATCATCACTCAGAGAAGTAGATTATAATACAGGAAAGGTTATTAGGCAAATTGATTTAAATGACAACTATTTTGGAGAAGGACTTACTGTTTTAAACAACCAAATATACCAACTCACTTGGCAATCTAAGATTGGTTTTATTTATGACCTTAACAATTTTAATAAATCAGGTACGTTTACATACAAAAAGAGTAAAGAAGGTTGGGGATTATGTAATGATGGAAAAACAATTTACAAATCTGATGGTACCGAAAAAATCTGGCGACTAAACGCTGAAACACTTGAGGAAGAATCTTATATTGAAGTATATACAAACAACAGCAAAATAGATAGTTTAAATGAATTAGAATGGGTAAATGGTGATATTTATTCAAACATTTATCAAAGTAATGGAATCGCTATAATTAACCCTGAAACAGGAGCAGTAAAAGCTGTTGTTAATTGTAATTCTCTAAAAGAAAAAGTAACACAGCACCCAAATCTAGATGTCATTAACGGTATTGCGTACAATAAAAACACCGATACTTTTTTTGTAACTGGAAAAAATTGGGACAAACTATTTGAAATTAAATTACTACACTAAAAAGCATGAAGTATTTTGTACTAATTTTAACTGGAATCCTTATAAGCATTAGCCTAGGCGCTTGTAGGAAAGATTTTAATAGTATTGCAAGTAGTGGCGATTTACGCTTCTCAAAAGACACCGTTTTTTTGGACACTATTTTTACTAATATTGGCTCTAGCACCTATAATTTAAAAGTATATAACCACAGTAGTAATGATATACACATTCCTACTATTAATCTTGCAAGAGGCGAAAACTCAAACTTTAGATTACTCGTAGATGGTATAACCGGTAAATCATTTGAAAATATTGAAATTAAAGCCAATGATAGCTTATTTATATTTGTTGAAACAACTGTAGATATTTTAGACTATGTTACTACAGCTACAGAATTTCTCTACAAAGACTCAATCTTATTTGATACAGGAATTAATGAACAAAACGTAAAACTCATTACCCTTGTAAAAGACGCTACCTTTATTTTTCCAGAAACCATAGACGACGAGGAACTAAATGACTTTTATTTAACAAATGAGCAACTTAATTGGACTAATGAAAAACCATATGTTATTTACGGATACCCAACAGTACCTAGCGGAGAAACTCTTATAATAAACCCTGGTGCAAGAATTCATTTTCATAGAAACTCTGGGCTAATTGTAAGTGATAATGCAAGTATACAAGCTAATGGCGATTTTAGCACCGATCAAACACTACTTGAAAATGAAATTATATTTGAAGGAGACCGATTAGAACCCTCATTTTCTAAAATACCTGGACAATGGGGCACTATTTGGTTACAAGACGGAAGTGTTAACAATAGCTTTAACCATACAACTATTAAAAATGCAACTATTGGCTTGCGTATTGATGGTGCTACCGAAACTATAGCTACTGAAATAAATAATACACAATTATACAACCATTCCATTAGCGGAATATTTGCCTTAAACGGACATATTATAGGGAAAAACATTATTGTAAACAACTGCGGTCAAACAAGCGTTGCACTTACACTTGGCGGAAATTATACATTTACACACTGTACCTTTACAAATTACTGGAATAATAGTTTCAGGGCTCACCCTACCCTATCTATTAGTAATTATGCCAACAGTAACAACACAACTTATCTTGCTAATCTAACTGCAGCCAATTTTATAAATTGCATTATTTACGGAAGTGAACAGATAGAATTTAACTTATTAAAAGATGAAGCAGTAGATTTTAACTATAAATTTAGTAATTGCCTCTTTAGGTTTGAAGACATTAATAATCAATTTAATGATAATCCGTTATACGATTTTAATAACACTACGTTTTATGAGGGAAATATTCTTAACCAAGATCCACTTTTCTTGAACGTATTTCAAAATAATTTTTCTATTCCTACAGAGAGTTCTCCAGCAGATAATAATGGTTTAGAAATACCTACTCCATTTAATGATATACTTAACACTCCTAGAGATATTGGAAACTTTGACATTGGAGCATATCAAGCAGTTATTTTTACTGAAGACTAATTTTACACTAGAATAATATCCACAAAAAAAGCTTCTCATTTCTGAGAAGCTTTTTGCTTTTGGGTGGAAGACCGGATTCGAACCGGCGACCCTCGGTACCACAAACCGATGCTCTAACCAACTGAGCTACAACCACCATTTATTGCGAGTGCAAATGTAAGTAATATTTTAACTTATTAAACAATAAATATTATTTTTTTTGTAATAAAAAGTTAAACCATTCATTGCCTTTCTATTAGCATTTATTAAAATAAATCATCTAAATTTTTAACAGCAACATAGCGTTCTGTTGTAAATCCTTCGGCAGCATCAACACCTACCAATCGGCCTAAGTCTTGTGCACGATACAAAACACTGTCTATAAAGTTTTTACTTGTAATAGGTGTTTCTTCCTCTTTACTATCACAGTCATAAAATTGTGAAGCATATGCTTTTACAGCTGATGTTTTAACATCCATATACCCCGACACATCTACTACAAAGTCTGGAGTAACAGTATTCCACTGAATATAATGATATACTTGGCTTGGACGCCATTTATCTTGAATTTTTCCATCTAATAAAGTTTCAATCTTTAATAACCCTGAAAGAAAACAAGCGTCAGACACTAATTTTGAAGCTTTTGAATGGTCTATATGCCTATCCTCAATGGCATTACACAATACAATGTTTGGTTGATATTTACGAATCATTTTAATCACCGCTAATTGATGTGCTTTATCGTTTACAAAAAAAGCATCCGAAAATTCTAAGTTTTCACGAACTATAACACCTAATTCGTTTTTAGCAATATTAGATTCTTTTAATCGTAATTCTGCTGTGCCACGTGTACCTAACTCCCCCTTTGTTAAATCTATAATACCCACTTTTTTACCAGAAGCTACTGCTTTTGCTATAGTAGCACCACAGCCTAACTCTACATCATCAGGATGTGCCCCAAAAGCAAGTATATCTAATTTTATCATAATTCTATTGTTTTTATTTTGTTATAAAATTGCGTAATACATTACAGAAATAATTATTGCAATAATACTAATTAGGAATAATATCGGGCTCAAAATTAGGTATGGCTTACGAAGCGTATAAAACACAGCCCATTTAGTCTTATGTTTCATCTCTTGCTGTATCTGTTCTATGTTATAAAAATCTATCTTCGAAAATAGAACACTCATCTCCGCAGTTACTGTTATTACATTTTTCTTAAAACGTATATTATATCTTGTATAGGCTTCTTTATATGTCTCTAAAAAACGTTTTTCATCAGTATCTATAGCTAGACTTTCAATCAATAAAAACAAAGCCTTTAATTGCTTGTTTTTAACTCTTAGCTTGTATGCGTCAATAAAAGATATAA
This sequence comes from Flavobacteriaceae bacterium, assembly GCA_965178655.1. GTDB lineage: Bacteria > Bacteroidota > Bacteroidia > Flavobacteriales > Flavobacteriaceae. The sequence goes on along the minus strand of OZ238266.1, from coordinate 2,098,613 downwards.
TACTAAAGAAACATAAAAATATCCAAAATGTGTTTATTCTATCATATATTTTTGGTTTTTCTTTGTAGTGGTATGTAATTACTTCTTTAACATTTTTTATTCTAGAGCTAACGGTAAATTCATGTATTGGTCTTTTTGAGACTATTAAAAAGGTAATACTTTCTGCGTTATTTAATAAATTAAAATCTACTGAAAGTTTATTTGTATTCCTTTTACTAAACCATACTTTTATAGCACTTGGGTTTTTCTGAATCAAATCAAAACTTAAAATTGTATTGTCTGCTGCAAGGTTAATTATAAGTGGCTGTATTAGCTCATTTTTTGAAACTGCAGAGCCTTCATTATAAATTTCGAATTTTGATACAAAAGCAGCTTCTTCTTTTTGTGAGTCATATAAGTAAACCGTTAAGTCATTACTATTTAAACTCTGAAACAACAAATTTACTCCTACAAACAAAGGAAGAATTATTATAAAGTTTTGATATAAAAACTTTAGTATTTTTAAAATAAGATTAGTTGTTGTTTTTGACATATGTAGACAACGAAAGTACTTAAAATAGCTGACACAAAAAAGCCTCAACGTTTCCGCTGAGGCTTTTTATATAAATTATTTTATTGCTTAGTCTTCTACAATAAAGAATTCTGATCTACGATTAGCTTGGTGCTCTTCTTCAGAACAGTCAACATCATTGGCACAATCATTTACTAATTGTGTTTCTCCAAATCCTTTACCATAAACTCTATGTGCATGAATTCCTTTAGAAAGAATATAATCAACCGAAGCTTTTACACGGTTAGTTGATAACTCCATATTGTATTTATCACTAGCTCTTGAATCTGTATGAGACTCTACACGGATAATCATCTGTGGGTTGTCTTGTAATAAAGTTACAACTTTATCTAATTCAACTATAGCTGCTTCTGTAATATCATATTTATCAAGGTCAAAGAAAATTGGCTTTAACTCAATAGGTGCTTCAAGCACTACTGTTTTAGCAATTGTTCTTTCGCTTGTTTTCTCAACAGCTACAGCATTACCTGTATATGTTTCCATGCTTGCTTCAACTCTAAATGCTTGATCGCACTCATACATAAATATAATTTCACCATTAGCGTTAGTCATTTTAGAAGCTACTTGTACATTATCATCTCCAAAAACAAGAACTGATGCATTTACTAAAGCTTCATTTGTTCTACTATCAACAACTTTCACTGTTAATTCAACTTCACAAATTGGTGCAATTTGCTCAAAAGAGTAAATATCATCACTACCTGCACCCCCTGGACGGTTAGATGCAAAGAAACCAATTTTAGTTGCTTCATCAATAGAAAAACTAAAGTCGTCATTACCAGAATTTATTGGTGCGCCAACATTTCTAAGTGCTCCAAAATCATCTCCTTTAATTGCTGCACCAAAAACGTCTAACATTCCTAAACCTGGATGTCCGTTTGATGAAAAGTACAACATGTTATCACTACTAACAAAAGGAAAGGCTTCTTTTCCATCAGTATTAATTGATGGCCCTAAATTTACAGGAAGTCCATAAGTACCATCACCGTTAATAGCAACATACCAAATATCTGAATCTCCCAGAGATCCTTCCATATCTGAACTAAAGTATAAACGTGATCCGTCTACATTTACTGCAGGCCCACCACTGTTATGATTATCTCCATTAAATGGCAGTGAAGTAATATTTTTCCACTCTCCACCTTCTAATGTTGCAGAGTAAATATTAATAGTACTTTTCCCGCTATCATCTTTAATAAATTTCTTCTTAAAAATACCGGCGTTACGAAGTACGCTTTCTCCTGAGAAATACATGGTATTTCCGTCTGGGCTAAAACTCACTGTTCCTTCATTTTTAGAAGTATTAACGCCACCAGTTAATGCCAATTCATTTGACATTTCTCCAGATACTGCATCGTAATTTGAAACATAGACATCTAAAAATGGTTCTTTATTCCAACCATATTTTTTAGACTTTTCACTTCTTGCTGAAGCGTAGTACAACTGACTTTTATGTAATAACGGCCCAAATTCTGAATATGGTGTATTAAACCCTTCCAGTGCCTTTACTGTAAAGTTTGGGTCTTCGTTTAACAAATCAGAAATAGCATTTGGGTTGTTTTTATGAGCAATTGCTCTAGCATCATTAGGCGCTAAATTTGCAAATGAATTCATTGCGTCATTTGCTGCATCATAATTACCATTTGCTTTTAATGCTTGTGCATAGTTAAAATACTGTCCTGCATTTGGCGCTACTGCAAGGGCTCTAGCGTACCATGCTGCAGACTCTGCAGTGTTAGATGTTTTATAATAAGCATCTGCTAAACGACCATGTACGTAAGCGTCTGCATTACCATCTTCAACAACTTCTAAATATTCTGATATAGCACGTACATACTCAAGATTATCATAGTGCTTATCTGCTTTTTTAGTGTCTTTATTTTGAGCATTTACTCCTAGCATTCCTAATAGTAGTACTCCTGTATATATATATTTTTTCATGTGATTACTGTATTTATATTAGAAAAATCTTGGAGAACGTGATACTTTTTTAGTAAAGCTTAAATCAAATTGTAAAAATACTTCATGAGAAGCATTTGTTCCGATATTAATATCAGATACAATATGATCATATGCATATCCTATACGAATACTGTCTGAAAAAGCAAATCCTACTAAACCACTAAATGAATCATCATTTCTATATGAAACCCCTAACTCAAATTTATCATGTAGTAAAACATTAGCATTTACATCAAAAGATGTTGGTGCTCCAAAAGCTGATTTTACTAAAACAGATGGTTTTAATTTTGTTGTTTCACTCAACTGAAACACATATCCTGCACTAACAAAATAATGTTGAATTTCTGACCCGAAAGCAATCCCATTTACATCTAAATGCACACTATTTAAGATGTTTGGCACAGAAAGTCCTACATAAAACTTATCAGTATAGTAGAATGCTCCTAAACCTGCGTTTGGCGTTACTTCGTTTATATCTTCACTAAAAGCTTCATCTCCTGAAATTTGAGTTACAACATCTGTAAACAACCCTACATCATGTAAGGTAACACCTGCTTTTACACCAAATGCTAATTTAGCGTTTCCTTTTAAATTTAGCGTGTAAGAAAAGTCTGCATAAATATTGTTCTCTTTTACTGGACCATGTTGATCTGAAATTATAGACAAACCTAAACCTACTCTTTCACCCACCGGACTGTGTACCGATAAAGTCATTGTTTTAGGTGCGCCATCAAATCCTTGCCATTGATCTCTATACAGAGTAGTTATTGCTAATCCTTCTGTAGATCCAGCATATGCCGGATTCATTACAGATTGATTATACATATACTGTGTATATTGTGGGTCTTGCTGTGCAACACTTGTACTACTATATCCTAGTAGTACAACCATTGCTATTATTATTTTTTTCATATACGTTTATTATTTAGTTTATTAGTTTTTACTTTTCTGTATTGATATAAATCCATCCTTTATATGGCGCTATACCATTATCGTATGTTAACACATAGTAATACGTACCTGTTGGTAATACTTCACCATTCATATCAGTTCCGCACCACTCTCTTGAGTAAACTTCACTATTATATACCCGAGTTCCGTAACGGTTGTATACTTGTATGTTTCCTGAACCGATAGTATTCATTAAGTTATCTAATGCTAAACAATCGTTTACACCATCATTGTTTGGTGAGATACCTGAAGGTACTGTAACACAGTTTGGATTTGCATAGAAATCAACTTGAACATCACTTTCATTACCTACACAACCAGAACTTGTATCTACAGTGCTAACAGTAAATAACCCTAAGTTATATACACCTTCACTACTAAGTGATGCATATACTGTTGTTCCGTTAATTGGATCTACAAACTGTACTGCTCCTGCTGCACTATTATCACTTGCAACTACAGTTGTTGCAGATATTGTAAGCTCACTTGATGTTTCACCTGCAATCACTACGCCGTTATAAGACCATGTATATGCTATTTCACCCATGTTTGGATCATCGCTATTTATAACATTTGCATATAATACTAATTCTTCATTAGCACATTTTACTACATTAGAACCTAAGTCTGGTATTGCATTTGGATAGAATTCAACATGAACTGTATTCTCTACACTACAATCGGTATTATCAAAAGTAACGGTAGCCGAGTAATCTCCTGTTTCTGAAATTACTAAAATTTGCTCTGTTTCTCCAGTATCAGGATTTACAGTAGTACTTCCTTCTACCACATCTCCATCTTGTGTCCAAACAATATTTGTTCCTGCTGGTATTACTCCTGCATTAAGTTCAGATATTTCTCCTTCACATAAAGCCTCAGGGTCTCCTAAGAATACATCTTCTCCTAGATCAATCTCTCCTAAAGAGAAACTACCTCCTAAAAGAAATACTGCAGTATCTACTACACTATCACTTTGATCGGCAACAACTAGCTTAATATGGTATTGCTCTCCTGGAGTTACTGGAGAAAATGCCGTTAAAGCAACTGTTCTACCTGTATATCCTATTTCGCCATACTGTGGTGTATAACTATGGAAATATTGCTCATTTACAGCGGCACAAGACCCCGGTACTTCTGGGTGTATATTTGTTACTGTAACAAATGGGTTACCAGAATCTGTTGTTGGTAATACCGCTAAATTTGTTGTTGTACCATCTGCTGCTGTTAAAATAAATGCAAATGCATCTTCATAATTACATTGAAAAGACCCAGCATATTCAGATGATGCCATAATAAAATCAAATGAAATTTGAGGTGCAATTGGCACAAAATCAAATTCAATATAAGTAGCATCGTTTGTTACAGCTACTCCTGTTTCGTTTTCTAAATCAGTATCTCCTGCGCCTCCAAAGCTTCCTGAAGCCCCATTACTAAATGGTCCTTCTGCCTCAACAGCAGCTCCTGAAGATAGTACAATACCATCTGCAAAAGGAAAATCAGATCCACCATCAGTAAAGTAACTAAACCCTATGTTGTCATCAAATGAATGAGATTCATATTGAATATTAGTTACTGTAGCACAATCACTATCAATTAACACCTCTGTAATTAATTCTTCTGGTGTATAAGTAACAATATCTGTTACAATTGGTGGTGGTGGTGTTCCTACACAAATATCAAAAGTTGAGTCTTGGAATGGTGTTGATCCTCCAGAATGCACACTTACAAGGTAAGAGTTACCTACTACTAATCCTGTAACGGCAATCTCTGTTCCTCCACAAGAAACTTCTACTAATGCACCACACTGTCCTTCAAACACTGCTATATCTAGGTTTGTTGTTGAACCTGCTATATTATCTAAAGAAACCGTATGCGTTGTAGATGTTGCCGTAAATGAATACCACACATCATCATTTGTTGTTGTCCAACAAGAAGGGTCAGTTTCCATAGAATCTGTTCCTCCTAAAATAGTTCCTGAAGTAACTGTTCCACACTCTAAGTCTGGATTAACAGTTAAATCTACTGCTTCAGAACAATCATCATTTGCTGGTGGCGGTGGTGGTGCCACACAACTCATTGTTAGTGTATAGTTACCAGTATTTGAACCATAACCATATACATATATAAAGTATTCTGTTCCTGCAGTTGACAAGAATAATGTTTCTGATGCAGAAGAACTACAAGCAGCCCAGTTATCATCATTACCACCAACACATACTAATGCGTCGCAAGTTCCTTCATATATTTGAATTTTTGTATCGAAATCTGAACCACATAATGATGCGGTTACAATATCTCCTGTTCCCATGAAACTATACCAAACTCCTGGCGCTCCTGAACCTGTTCCACAGAAACCTGTTGGTGCTCCTGTACTTGTAGCAGACAATGTAGACCCTGTAACAACATCATCACAAACTACTGTAATAGCGTCTTCACATAAGTCATTTGCTGGTGGGCAAACGTAAGTAAAACTCCCTAATACTATATCACATTCAACATCTGCATGAACAACAGTTAAGTCTTGCAATGAACCGTCTGCAAATGGTCCTGCTGAAACAACTCCTGTTCCAGTAATTGGCCATGTGTCTGTTCCGTTTGAAACTGAAACTGCATCTCCCATTGAAGTTACATCTACATCAACATAAAATTGCGTATTTGCACAATCTGGTGCTAAAGTAGCTGTTACTTGTGCCGGTGTACATGTAGGTGCTGTTAAACAAATATTATCTACCATAGAAAAATCATCTACATACTTAGCAGAAGATTCTAACTTAAGTGTAAAGGTTGTTCCTGCGTATGCTGACAAGTCAACTGAATGGTTTACAAAAGTATCTGAATCACTTGTTGTAGGATTCATACTTGCTCCTATTTGTGTTCCGTCAACAGTTACTCTAAACCATGAGTATGTGTTTCCGTAACTATATCCTTGTTTTAAATCGTATTTTAATATTACAACTGATTGAGCAGTTGCATCTACAATCATATCTATAGATGCGTGGTGAGATGCATTATCTACCCATGCATTTGTTTCTGATGTAGACGTAGACCAACCAGTCCATCCTGATGACCCTCCTCCTGTTAATAATACTCCATAAGCACTTGAATTTGCTCCTGCAGTACCACTTATAGATGCTGATGATTCAGCATTAGTAGTCAATGATATTGAACCTCCTAAGTCATTTGCTTCAAAATCAGCACAACTTGGTATTGCTACTGGTGTAGTTTGTGTCATAAAACTAAAAGGACCAGCCCATGTAGATAATCCACTTCCACAATCAGCAAGTACATAAAAGTCATATGATGTACCAGAGGTTAATCCTGATAAGACATATGGATTTGTAACTCCTGTAACAACTGTTCCAGAACCTTGTGTAAATCCTATTGCTCCCCATTCAATATCCCAAAGTGTTTCGTCTGCTCCTGCAGTCCAACTTAATTCAGCACTTGTAGTTGTAAGGTTTGCTACAGCTAAATCTGTAGGAACTATACAAGACGGACAAGCCGCAGTAATAGTACCTGATACAATATCTGCTTCTGCAGCTGCTGCCACTTCTGTCCCTGAAGGGTCTAATATTTTATAAGATGTTTCTGAACCCCATGATCCGCCTGCATTCCATACAGCAGTTACATCATCTCCTTCATTTACAGAAAAAGATAACACACTTTGTGAACCTGAAGAAATAGTAACATCATCTAACACTACAACTCCTGCAACAAGAACATCCATTGTATTTCCGTTCCAACCATCACCATATGAGTCATTCATCTCTAAAGAGTAGTTACAAGACACTATCGGGCAAGCCGCAGTAATAGTACCTGATGCTATATCTGCTTGTGCAGCTGCACCCACTTCTGTTCCAGAATTATCTAAAATTTTATAAGATGTTTCTGAACCCCATGATCCTCCTGCATTCCATACAGCAGTTACATCATCTCCAGTATTTACTGAAAAAGTTAATACATTTTGAGACCCAGAAGCTATGGTAACGTCGTCTAACACAACAACACCTCCTACAAGGACATCCATTGTGTTACCGTTCCAACCATCGCCATATGAGTCATTCATTTCCAATGTGTAATCACACTGCGCTTGACCCTGCCACGTAAAAGCGACAGCAAACAAGACTAATAAATAAGTAATACGTTTCATAATTATATTAATATGTAGTTTGGTTAATAGTTGCCTAAAGTAGAAAAAAAGTATTTAACACGAAGAAAAAAAACATTTAAATCTTATAAATAAACAGTGTTTTATCAAGTATTTCGATAAAGTGCTTTTTTACTCGTTTAAGCGCACGTTTCATATGGGTTAATGATAAAAAAAAATCGAAAACCAGTTTAGAACTGATTTCCGATTAAGATATTTTCTCAAAGCACACTTTGAGAATAATTTATATTTGGTACGAGACTTACTCTTCTGTAAACTTCTCCATTACTTCATTACTGACCCCTACATTAGAGAAACCACCGTCATGAAATAGATTTTGCATAGTTACTTTCTTTGTTAAATCAGAAAACATACTTACAGTATAGTTTGCACAATCTTGAGCAGTTGCATTTCCTAAAGGAGACATTTTTTCTGCATAAGAAATAAAGCCATCAAATCCTTTTACGCCATTTCCTGCAGTAGTAGGTGTTGGCGATTGAGATATGGTATTTACTCTAACGTTTTTGTCTGTTCCAAAGAAATAACCAAAACTACGAGCAATTGACTCTAAATATGCCTTATTATCAGCCATATCATTATAATCAGGAAAAGAACGTTGTGCTGCCATATAGGTTAACGCTACAACACTTCCCCATTCATTCATAGCATCTTGCTTATATAAGGTCTGCATTACTTTATGAAATGATACTGCAGAAACATCCCAACCTTTATGAGTCCAATCGTAATTTTGGTCAGTATAGGCGCGTTTTTTACGCACATTGACTGACATACCTATAGAGTGTAATACAAAATCTAATTTTCCTCCTAAAATCTCTTGTGCTTGTGTTATTAAGTTTTCTAAGTCTTCTAAACTTGTAGCATCTGCAGGAATAATTTGCGACCCTGTTTTTTCTGCTAAGGTATTTATTGTACCCATACGCATTGCAATAGGTGCATTTGTTAACACAAATGTTCCGCCTTCGGCATGTACTCTTTCTGCAGTTTTCCATGCTATAGAGTGCTCATCTAATGCTCCAAAAATAATTCCTCTTTTTCCTTTTAGTAAATTATACATATATTATTATTGTTTTATTTTACAATTCAAATGTACTAAAACTATTTGAATGCAAAATTATTTAGATAAAATAACTTATTTTAAAACCACCGAATTTAATATTAATCCTGATGCTGGGGCAATATAGGTAATAGGCACAACTATTTCTGGCTGAAACAATGCTTTCTCAAGGTCTGAGATTGTTTTTTCTCCTTTACCGAGCTGTATTAAGTTTGCCATAATTAATCGAATCTGATTGCGTTTAAACCCCTCTCCTACAACTCTTAAAAGATAACTTTTTTCAGGGAAAAAATTAGCTAAAAACACGGTGTTGTCTATAATTTCACAAGTTGCAATAGTTCCTGTTGTAATAGTTGTGCTTGTTGGCTTATATATAAAGTTTCTAAAATCATGTGTCCCCTCAAAAACCTTTGCCGCTAGCTTCATGTTTTTCAGGTTTAAGTCTTCAGGAAAATTAACCATAAATGGCGCCGTAAATGGATGTTTTTTTTCTCCAAAAGAGAACACATATAGATATTCTTTTAATTTAGGGTGCTGAATTATATTAAACTGTGCTGTTGTCTCCTCAATTGCTAGTGCTTTAATATCTTGTGGAAGATTTAAATTAAATAAGGGCAAAAAATCATCTAAACACAACGCTTCTTCATCTAAAAACAATTCAATATAAGTTTCATTAACAGATACTTTTGCATCGGTGCGCCCTGCGGCAAGTGTTTTAAATTTTTTATGCCCTAAAACATAAGACAGCGTGCGTTCTATCATTCGTTGAACCGTATTTACCTCTGGCTGTTTTTGCCATCCGTGAAAACGAAATCCTAAATACTGAATTTTTATTATATAATATTTGCGTTGCATAGCCTGCTAATGTACAATTAATAACGGAGTACTTTTATATGAGAATATAAAATTTGACATATATAACAATAAAAGAATGTAAACTTAATTTACAGATGTTCATGGTGTAAATTTTGAGCTAATATCTAATTAATTATATATTTACACTTTAGAAACTAAACTACCTCAACTTGCATCCTAAAAACAAACACAACACCTCTTATAACTTTAAAGAATTAGCTGTTTCTAACCCTAGCTTATCTTCTTTTATCCATTTAGGAAAACACAATGAGTTGACAATTGATTTTTCTGACAATAAAGCCGTTATAGCACTAAACAAAGCGCTTTTAATAAAACACTATAGTGTTACAGATTGGAATATTCCGGAAGGGTACTTATGCCCTCCAATACCAGGAAGAGCTGACTACATTCATTATATTGCAGATTTACTTAATGGCGATAATATTAAAGCTCCTATTAACGGACTAGATATTGGCGTTGGTGCCAATTGTATTTATCCTATTTTAGGACAACAAATTTATCAATGGACAATGGTAGGGTCAGATATTAACAATACCGCAGTATTATCTGCCAAAAACAATATTGAAGCTACAGCCAAACTTAAAAACACTATTGACATCAGACAGCAAACAAACAACGCTGATATTTTTAAAGGTATTATAAAAAGTGGCGAGAAATTTCAGTTTAGTATGTGCAACCCTCCTTTTCACTCCTCAAAAGAGGACGCCACAAAAGGGTCTTTACAAAAACTTAAAAACTTGAGTCAACCTAATGCGCTAAAACTTAATTTTGGTGGACAAGCAAATGAATTGTGGTGTAATGGCGGAGAAGCGCTATTTATTAAACGTATGATTAAACAAAGTGTAGCATTCAAAACACAAGTTACCTGGTTTACCTGTCTGGTTTCTAAAGCAATGCACCTACCTAAAACATACAAACAACTAAACAAACTACCCGTTAGCTACAAAACAATAGACATGACTCAAGGTCATAAAAATAGTAGATTTATTGCCTGGAAATTTAAATAAATTTACTCTGCTGGTCTGCCGTGAATTTCTTCGAATAACACATCAAAGTTATCTCTTAAATAAGCACGTAATTTTTTACGATAGTCTGCTTTTAGCCAATCTACAAAGTTAAAAGTACTGCGGCTAATACATTTTGTATAGCATTGTATTCTATAATCTATATCGTCTCCTAAGAGTTTCATTAAAGCTAGTGCATCATACACATCCTCACTATTTTCTATACATATTTTAGCGTGCTGTGCTATAGATCGCTCTAATACTACTTTTGAAGATTCTCCTTTTTTAATTGAAATAGTATAGGTTTTTTTAACATCAAAAAATACTTTTTTAGACGCCTTAAACTCTACTCGTATCTCTTTAGGCATTTCATACCTAAAGTTACTTTCTAACTCTTCATCACTTAGTAAATTATCTAAAAAGTAATTTGGAGATTTAAATATTTTTTGCCAATCTAAATCTGCTCCCCAAGGACCAAAACGATGTAAATTATTACCTAAATCAATTATTGAAAATTTTGATTTCCCTTTAATAATACGAGACCCTCTACCAATCATTTGATAGTACAAAGTAAGTGATTTTGTAGCCCTATTTAAGATAATAGTATCTACCGTAGGCTCATCAAAACCTGTAGTTAAAATACTAACTGATGATAATATTGCGTTAGGGGTTTCTTTAAACCATTTTAATATCTGCGCGCGTTCTTTTTTAGAACTTGTATTATCTAAATGTGCTACCGGATATCCTGCTGCCCTAAAGGTATCATAGACATGTAATGAGGTATTAATACCGTTATTAAATATTAAGGTCTTTTTCCCTTTTGAGTGTGTTTCATATGCATAAAGCAATTTGCTAAGCATATCTTGATTGGTATATAAATCTTCGGAAGATTTTACTGTATAATCACCATTTGCACCTACTACTAATGAGGTTAATCCTACGTTATAACTAAAGGTTTCGGCACGAGATAAAAACTCATTTTCAATTAACGATTCTATTGTCTCTCCTACTATTAGCTCCTTATAGTTATCAGTCATCGGAAGCTTAATGTTTGAACTTAACGGCGTTGCTGTAACACCTAAAACAAACGATTTATCAAAGAACTTAAATAGTTTTGTAAACGAGTTATAATGCGCCTCATCAATAATCACTAAACCAATGTCAGATATATCTAACTTATCGTCATTTAAACGATTATTTAAAGTTTCAACCATTGCAACAAAGCAAGAGTACTTTTTTTGATCATCAAGGTTTGCCTTACTATCTACTACTTTATTATCAACACCAAATCCCGTAAGCATTTTTGAGGTTTGCTTACATAATTCAATACGGTGTGTCATTACCAACACCTTCTTTTTATGATGTTTTAAATATTGACGAACAATTTCAGAAAAAATAACTGTTTTCCCTCCTCCCGTAGGAAGTTGATATAACAGATGGTAATCTTCTGGAGCGTCTTCAAAACTTTTAAAAATCTTGTTAATCGCACCTTTTTGATAGCTATACAGTTCTTTACCTGCTTTTCTTTCTTCTAATTCTGAAGTAGTACCTGACATATTAAATAATAATTATGGGTTGCAAAAGTACGTTGATTTAAGAGTATTTTCAAAATAATAACTGTTTAATTTTAAAATGCCCCATGAATACTTTTTAAAACAGTATTGCTGTCATTGTTTTGAGCTTATTGCATGTTTCTATATATTCTTTTTCTGGGATAGAAGACGCTGTTATTCCGCCGCCTACATAAACCGTTGCTGATTTTTTAGACAACTGCATACAGCGTAAATTTACATACAAATCTGTTGTTTTTGAATTAAATCGGTATGCCTTATTTTCTGTATTTCGCCTATTGTTTTTTCGAGTATGCGTTGTGTTTAATTCTCCTAAAAAACCAGTATAAAACAAACGGTTATAATCTTCGTTTTCTAAAATAAACTGCTTGGCTTTTTTTTCAGGCACACCACATACCGCCGGAGTTGGGTGTAGTAAACCTAAGACTTTTTGCAAACTACTATTAACTGTTAATTCGCCTGAAATAGTGGTTTTTATATGCGCTAGAGTTCCTGCCTTAGCAGTTTCTGGCTTAGACACCAAAAATGGCACGTCTTTAGTCTTTAGCTTTTCAACTATATAATTGGTTACTATTTGCTGCTCTTCTTTTTCTTTTTCTGACCAAGTTAATCCCTCAGAATACAATTGCGTTCCTGCTAGAGACATTGTTGTAAACTTACTGTTTCTGGCACTTAGCAGCACCTCTGGCGTAGCGCCAATCCAGCAACCTACTTTTGGGTGCACCCAAAGATACACATAGGCATTGGGATATAAGGATAATGCTTTTTTAAATAACTGTACAGGGTTATCATCTTTTAACCGATATGTAACTGCTCTAGACAACACAATTTTTGAAACGTCGGTTGTTTTAATCTCTTTAATTGCATGTTCTACAAGCAACATATGCGCCGCACCTGCAGTAGGCGATTCTAGCATAGGTGTTTTAGATTTAACATCTATAACCGCTGTTTGAATTGCAGAAATTTCTTTTTCAAAAGGAATGAGTATCGCATCAGATGTATTATTAAAAGGCGCAAACACAAAACCACTTTCGGTATATGTTTTAGTGGTATGTAAAACATTATTTGATTGCAACACTGCTTTCACCATTGCGTTTCCTGGTGCAGAATACGCAACAAAGGGAAGCTCTGATTCATACTGAGATGTAAGTGTTTTAAAAAACGAATCCATTATTTTGGCAACACAATATTAGTTAGTTTACAAAGGCATATTAAAGCATCTTGCTCATCAACAATTCTAATTTCCCATAAGTGTGTTGTTCGGCCTTTATGAATTATTTTTGCTGTTGCAAAAACAGTCCCCTCGGTTTTACTTTTTAAATGATTTGCAGAAATCTCCAAACCTTTAACAACAGAGGTTTCGGTATCTATAAAAATATGCGAAGCGGCACTCCCCACACTTTCTGCCAAAGCAACCGATGCACCGCCGTGTAATATTCCCATTGGCTGATGCACTAAAGGGGTTATTGGCATTTTTGCAGTAAGGTAATCTTTACCAACATCTATATACTCAATTTGTAGGGTTTCCATTAAAGTGTTTTTAGACGACTGATTACATATCGCTAAAATTGTTTTTTTATCAAACTGCATTGTGTTATTTTTATCCCACAAATTTACTAATAAATACCAAATACACTCACATGTCTGTTGAAAAAGAAGTTTCATATACCGCAAATAACTCCTATTCTACCCTAAATACGCTAACTTCAAAAACAAAGAATGTATGGATTGTTTGTCACGGACTAGGATACCTAAGCAAGTATTTTATTAAATATTTTAAAGATTTAAATACTGACGAAAACTATATCATTGCACCGCAAGCACCTGCTAAACATTATTTAAAAAATGAGTATAAGCACGTTGGCGCAACATGGCTTACAAAAGACAACACGCAACAAAATATTCCTACTGTTTTAAACTATTTAGATAGTGTGTTAGAAGCGGAGAAAATTCCGAATGACAAGCACATTATTATATTTGGGTTCTCTCAAGGGGTGTCTATTGCTTCTAGGTGGATTTCACAACGAAAAATACGCTGTAACACCTTAGTATTATACGCAGGAAAGTTACCCAGAGAGTTTACAAAAGATAATTTTAAACAGGTAAACAACACCGTCTTAATTGTAGGAGACAAAGACCCATACGTAACGCCTGAAACTGTTAGTGAGGAAAAAAAATATGCTACTGAGTTGTTTGGAAATACCGTTGAGTTTATATCGTTTAATGGTGTGCATGAAGTTAAACCGTTACTCCTTTTAGATATTGTACGTTAAGTTTATTTTGCTTTCTTATTGGCAAGCATGGGCACAAACCTAAACTCCCCAAAAGTTTCTTTTTTAAACTCGGTTGCGGAAGTACGCACATACAAATGCATAATTTGTGGGTCGTCACCAATAGGTATAACAAGCCTTCCTCCTATTTTTAATTGTGATAGTAATGGTTTTGGAACAAAAGGTGCTCCTGCAGTTACAATTATTTTATTGAATGGTGCCTGTTCTGGAAGTCCTTTATAACCATCTCCATAAATAAGCTGTTTTGGCCTATAGCCTAGTTTTGGTAAAAACAATTTAGTTTTTCTAAACAATTCTTGCTGTCGCTCAATAGAGAACACCCTTGCCTTCATTGTTAACAATACTGCAGTTTGATAACCGCATCCTGTTCCAATTTCTAAGACAGATTCGTTTTTTTTTAACTGTAACAGTTCTGTCTGAAAAGCTACTGTAAATGGATGAGAAATAGTCTGATCTGCCCCAATAGGGAAAGCCTTATTCTGATACGCATGAGATTCAAAACTAGAGTCTAAAAACAAATGCCTAGGAACAAGACTCATAGCTTCCAAAACATTTTTATCTGCAATGCCTTTTTCTTTTAAAAGCGCAATTAATTGCTTTCTTAAACCTTGATGCCTAAACGTGTCTTTTATCATAATTTACCAAAAAAATTAATTTCAGCGTATAAAACAGCCCGTAATTAACACTGCTATTGGCGTAAAAGTATATAAATATGAGCGTTATTCAGCAATAATAATGTACTTTTGTTAGCTACATTTTAAAATTATTATTTTATGTTAAAAGCCGGGGTATTAGGAGCAGGTCATTTAGGAAAAATACACTTGCGCCTACTAAACGAATCTGAAAAATATGACTTGGTTGGGTTTTATGACCCCATCAAAGAAAATGCTACTAAAATAGCTAAAGAATTTGGATACAAAGCCTTTGATTCTATAGAAGACCTTATTAACGCGGTAGATGTTGTTGATATTGTTACACCAACACTTTCTCATCATGAATGTGCACTACAAGTTATTGCTGCTAAAAAACATGTGTTTATAGAAAAACCTATTTCAAACACCGTAGCAGAAGCCGAAGAGATTGTAGCTTTAGCAAAAAAACACCAAGTAAAAGGACAAGTAGGACATGTAGAGCGTTTTAATCCAGCGTTTCTTGCTGCTAAAGAAAATATAAAATCGCCTATGTTTATTGAAACCCATCGATTGGCAGAATTTAACCCTAGAGGTACAGATGTACCTGTTGTTCTTGACTTAATGATTCATGATATTGATGCTATTTTAAGTGTCGTACAGTCAAAAGTTACTCAAGTATCTGCAAGTGGCGTTTCGGTAATTAGCGACACACCAGATATTGCTAATGCACGCTTAGAGTTTGAAAATGGCTGTGTAGCCAACCTTACTGCCAGCAGAATTTCAATGAAAAACATGCGTAAATCTCGATTTTTTCAAAAAGACGCCTACATTGCTGTTGATTTCTTAACCAAAAAATGTGAGCTCGTAAAAATGAAAGATGCACCTGAAAATCCGGGTGATTTTGATATGATTCTACAAAATGCAGAAGGCGCTAAAAAACAAATTTATTTTGAAAACCCCGAAATATCAAACAACAACGCCATACTCGATGAGTTAAATACTTTTGCAGATGCCATTACAAATAACACTACCCCGATAGTAACCCTAGAAGATGGTACAGAAGCATTACGCATAGCACATCAAATAATTAACTGTTATAACAATAAATAAACCAATCTAAACCATGTAACTCCAATAACTATACGGAAGATACATATAAACCAATAAAAATTAAACACATGAAAAACGTAGCTGTAATTGGCGCTGGAACAATGGGTAACGGTATTGCACATACCTTTGCACAAAGCGACTATAAAGTACAATTAATAGATATTTCTCAAGCGTCTCTAGATAGAGGTATTGCAACCATTACTAAAAACCTTGATCGTATGGTTAGTAAAGGTCGTATTACAGAAGACGACAAAAATCAAACACTTTCAAACATTACTACATACACCTCAATACAAGAAGGTGTTGAGTATGCAAGTTTAGTTGTGGAAGCTGCCACAGAAAACCTAGATTTAAAATTAAAAATTTTTAGAGACCTTAGTGAACTTTGTCCGGATGATACCATCTTGGCAACCAACACCTCTTCTATTTCAATTACTGAAATTGCAGCAGTAACTAACAGACCCGAAATGGTTATTGGAATGCACTTTATGAACCCTGTACCAATTATGAAATTGGTAGAAATTATTAGAGGATACAACACTTCTGATGAGGTGACAGAAATCATCATGAATATTTCTAAAAAACTAGGAAAAACACCAACTGAAGTAAATGACTACCCAGGGTTTGTTGCCAATAGAATTTTAATGCCAATGCTAAATGAAGCAATTGAAACACTTTATAACGGTGTTGCTGGTGTAAATGAAATAGATACCGTAATGAAATTAGGTATGGCGCACCCTATGGGGCCATTACAACTAGCAGATTTTATTGGATTAGATGTTTGCTTATCAATATTAAATGTGATGTATAATGGCTTTAAAAATCCAAAATACGCACCATGTCCACTATTAGTAAACATGGTAAATGCTGGTAAATTAGGTGTTAAATCAGGAGAAGGTTTTTACGATTACTCACAAAGTAAAAAAGCAGAAACTGTTGCTAAAATGTTTACCTAATTATAGCTAAATGGCAGTAGTAATTCCTTTTAAAGCAGTGCGTCCTACACGAGACAAAGCCAATTTGGTTGTGTCTCGTTCGTATCATATTTACAACAAAGAAGGGCTAGCATTTAGATTAAAAAACAATCCTTATTCTTTTTTACACATTTTAAACCCTGGGTATAAATTTGAACAAAAATTCTCAGGAAAAGAGCGTTTTAAAATGGTTCGTAACAGATACCTTGAGTTTAAGGACGAAGGGTTTTTGAAGGAAGATAGTAAAGCACAATTTGCCTTGTATAAAATGACCACCAGAACACATACTTTTTGTGGTATTATTGGCGCTACAGCTATAAAAGATTACGAAGAAAACCGAATTAAAACACACGAAAACACCATAGAAGAACGAGAGATTCTCTTTAAAGATTACCTAAACGAGGTAGGCTTTAATACCGAACCCGTACTACTAACTTATCCCAATAACAATACCCTGAGTAGCCTATTTAGAGATATCATGGAAAACCGTTCAGACTATGAGTTTTCTACAACAGATAGGGTAACACACCACTTATGGCTTATTGATAATCCTACACATGAAAATTGCATTCAACAAGAATTTTCTAAAATGGAATCGCTTTATATTGCTGACGGACATCATAGAACAGCATCATCTCACTTGTTAGCACAAGACTATAAAAAAGATGGCGCGTTTGTCCCTGGACTTCGTCAGAATTACTTTATGAGTTACCTTATTCCAGAAGACGACTTAAAGATATATGAATTTTACAGACTTATTAGCGATTTAAACGGACTTACTAAAAAAGAGTTTTTAATATTATTAGACAACAACTTTAGAATAGAAAACAGAGGTATACACACATATACGCCTAGTAAAAAACATCATTTTAGCATGTATTTAGACGGTGAATTTTATTCGCTATATTTAAGAAAATCAAAATATACATTTGCAACAGCACTAGAAGCACTAGACACCCAAATATTATATGATTTAATTTTAAATCCAATACTAGGCATCACCGACTTAAGAAACAATACACGTATTGATTACCTACCCGGAACAAATGATATTTCTGAATTAAAAGAAAAAGTAGATAACAAAGACTTTAAAGTGGCCTTTGGCACGCTCCCTATACATATTTCTCAAATGAAAGCTATTGCAGATCAAGGCCTAAAAATGCCACCAAAGAGCACTTATATTGAGCCTAAATTACGAAGCGGATTAACCATTTATGAGTTTTAATACTATGTCCATTACCAAAAACATAACCGCTATAAAGCATAGCATTCCCAATCACGTCACATTAGTAGCAGTATCTAAAACAAAACCTATTGAAGCTATTCAAGAAGCCTATGCTACCGGGCAACGCATCTTTGGAGAAAACAAAATACAAGAGCTAAAGGAAAAACATCAAGCTTTACCTAAAGATATACAATGGCACATGATTGGTCATGTACAACGAAATAAGGTTAAAGATATGGCTGCCTATGTTTCTTTAATTCATGCAGTTGATAATTTAAAATTATTAGTTGAAATTAACAAGCAAGCTAAAAAACACCAACGTATTATTAATTGCTTATTACAGGTGAAAATTGCTACAGAAGAAAAAAAATTTGGAATGAATGCTATTCAAATCTCCGATATTTTAAACTCCCAACAATTTAAAACATTAGAAAACATAAACATTATAGGATTAATGGGTATGGCCACATTTACCAAAAATTCCGAGCAAGTCTCCTCAGAGTTCAATAAACTTAAAACTATTTTTGAAAAATTAGAATCACTAAAAATGCCTAACTGTAATATAAAAACACTTTCAATGGGTATGAGTGGCGACTATAAACTAGCTATTAGTAGAGGAAGTAACATGGTTAGAATTGGAAGCACTATTTTTGGAATTAGATAATTCCTTAAAAAAACACCTCTATTTTTATTGTATTCTCGCATAACAAGTCTGTTTGTTGCTGTATTCTTAAAAAATTAAGATTTTATTCAAAATAGTTTTCAACAACAACTCCCTTATCTACATTAGGTTTAACAAGGTTATAAACAACTAAAGTAAGTATACTTAAATTGGGTTTTGTTTTTCACATATATAAATCGTGTATCTTGCTAGTCTATTAACCAAAAAAACTATTTTATTATGTTTTCAAAAACAAATTTATTATCAACAGTTGCAACAACTATATGGGCCTTCTTTGGAGGTTACTTAGTGTTTGACATTATTGGATCTATGATTATGGAACACGCAGACGCTGCTGAACCATGTATGGGTACTCTAGCAGTTGGTTGCTTAATTTTAGCATTTGCATTTTCAGTAATTTATGCAAAATGGGCTGGTGAAGACCATAGCATCATGAATGGTGCTACATTTGGATTATGGGTTGGTATACTCATAGGATTTGGAAGCGGTATTATTGATATGGCCGTACATGGAGGAGATATGAAACAAATGTTAATTGCCGGTGTATTATGCATGGTGTATTACGCTTTAATGGGTGCTGTAGCAAGTCTTGTTCATAGCAAAGCTTAGATATAAGCCTATTTCTATAAAAGCCACGTTAGTAATAACGTGGCTTTTTTTTGAACCTACTCCAACATTTATAACAAATGACCGCTGTTATATTAGGTCACATAAATAAAGTAAAGCCTTTTAGATTAAACCATTGGCTATCACCTTACGATTCAAATAAAAACTGTATTTTTGAACACTAATTACACATAGTTTGTACGCAGTAGTAGATATAGAAACCACAGGAGGTAAATTTAACGAAGAAGGCATTACCGAAATTGCCATTTATAAATATGATGGTCATGAAATTGTTGACCAATTCATTTCTTTGGTTAATCCTGAAAAAGACATACAACCTTTTGTTGTACGACTTACCGGAATAAACAACAAGATGCTTCGCAATGCACCCAAATTTCACGACGTCGCAAAACGCATTGTTGAAATTACCGAAAACTGCATTCTTATAGCCCACAATACCTCTTTTGATTATCGGATTTTACGTACCGAGTTCAGACGACTTGGATATGATTTTACACGCAAAACACTATGCACAGTTGAGCTAAGTAAAAAACTACTTCCTAATCAAGAAAAATACAGCTTAGGTGTATTGGTTAAAGCCTTAGGAATACCACTAAGCGATCGCCATCGCGCCTCAGGAGACGCCCTTGCTACCGTTAAACTGTTTAAATTATTATTAGACAAAGACAGTAGTAAAGACATTATTAACAGCAGTATTAAAGAACACACAAACCCTAACACACCTGTAAAATTCAATAATATACTTGATGAGTTACCCAATAAAATGGGTGTGTATTACATACAACAATCCGATGGTAAAATTATATACATTGGCAAACATAAAAACATAAAAAAAGGCGTTAGACAGCTTTTTATAGGACAAAGTAGAATTGCAAAAAGCATTCAGCAAAAAGTTACCCACGTACGTTATGAAAAAACTGGGAGTGCTCTTGTTAATATTATTAAAGAACAGCATGAACTCGCCGAAAACAAACCTATACTCAATAGTAAAAAACGACAACAAGTATTTTATTTTGGTGCATACAAACAATTAAACGAGCAAGGATACTATAGTATTTATATAGGAAAAATTGATGGTCGAAAAAAAGCAATTACGTTATTTACATCAAGTGCTGAAGCAAATTTATTTTTAACCAAAGTTACCAATAAATACAACCTATGTAGCGCTGTAAATAAGATAAACACTCCTCTTTTACCACAAACTACCGAAGACACAAACACATACAACAATCGGGTAAATACATTTTTAGAAGAATACCACTTAAAATATCTAAACATTAGTATTCTTGACTACGGACGAACACCTAATGAACAAAGTGTACTTTTAATTGAAAACGGTATTTTTAAAGGATATGGATTTTGCCAATTAAACTATCAAATCAATAAATTATCCATTTTAAAAGAGCTTATCACCCCTATGAATGATAGCGCAAAGGCAATACACATAATACAGAGTTATTTGCGAAGAAAAAAAGTAAAAAAAATTATACCTTTACAAAACGTATAAATCTTTATTAATTGAAAAGAAAAACGAAAAATCCCCATTGGAAAACAAAACTTCATGAAATTATTTATGAAGCCGATACACCCACCGGAAAATGGTTTGATATTATATTACTTATATTAATACTAATTAGTATTGTTGTTGTAATGCTAGAAAGTGTTGCAAGTATAGCAACCGTATATCAAAAAGAGTTATCTATAGCAGAATGGGTTATTACTGCATTATTTACAATTGAATATTTTGCACGAATTATATCGATTAAAAAGCCGAGTCAATATATATTTAGTTTTTACGGTGTTATAGATCTTTTATCTACCATACCAAAATATTTATCATTCTTTTTTGTTGGAACTAATGCCTTAATTGCCCTACGCGCCTTACGATTATTACGCGTATTTAGAATCTTAAAACTTGCCCGATTTATCGGAGAAGGCAATCAAATGGTCAAAGCCCTTAAAGCAAGCAAAGCAAAAATAGCAGTGTTTTTATTAGCAGTATTTATGCTGTGTATTATTCTAGGTGCTATCATGTATATGATTGAAGGTGGTGCTCAAAGCGGGTTTACAAGTATTCCAAGAAGTGTATATTGGGCTATAGTTACCTTAACCACGGTTGGCTATGGAGATATTGCTCCTGCAACACCTTTAGGTCAGTTTATTGCGTCTATTATTATGATTTTAGGATATGCTATTATCGCCGTTCCTACAGGAATAGTAAGTGCCGAAATGACAAAAGAAAGCACAACATCACTAAACACACAAAATTGTCCTAACTGTAGTGAATCTACACATTTAGATGACGCTCAATTTTGTCATGATTGCGGACATGAACTACATATATAATCATTTGTAAAAAATGACCTCAAAAAAGAAATACCTTATTAGTATCGTTGGTCCCACAGCCATCGGAAAAACAGCTTTAAGTATACAGCTTGCTAAATATTTTAATACTGAAATCATTTCTTGTGACTCTAGACAGTTTTTTAAAGAAATGTCCATCGGTACTGCTGTGCCAGATTCTGAAGAGCTTACAGAAGTGCCACATCACTTTATACAAAACAAATCTGTTATCACACCATATAGCATTGGCGACTTTGAAAGAGAGGGCTTAGACACACTAAATGCATTATTTAAAAAGCATGATGTTGTTATAATGGTTGGTGGCTCAGGAATGTATGTTAACGCCCTTATCAATGGTTTAGATGTGTTTCCGAAAGTTCCTAAACAAATTAGAGACAATCTTACAGAACAACTAACAACAGAAGGCATTACAGCATTACAAGAACAACTACAAACACTTGACCCCGTTAGTTATTCTACAATAGCTATTGATAACCCACAACGCTTAACAAGAGCTTTAGAGGTTTGTATTGCTTCAGGAAAACCGTATTCTTCATTTTTAAACGCTCCAAAAGCACCACGTAACTTTCAGACTATCTCAATAGGACTAACTGCCGAAAGGGCTTTTATTTATGAGCGAATCAATAAGCGCGTAGATATTATGATGGAAAAAGGCCTTTTAGATGAAGTTAAAAGCCTATCAGATTTTAAAGATTTAAACGCCCTCAATACGGTTGGATACAAAGAACTTTTTAAGTTTTTAGAAGGAGAATGGGAGCTTCCTTTTGCTATTGCTGAAATTAAAAAAAATACACGTCGTTTTGCAAAGCGACAACTAACATGGTTTAAGAAAAACTCTGATACAATTTGGTTTGATTACACGACTCCAGTAAAAAATATATTAACCGAAATTAACAAGTTTATGTAGAATGGTTTTCCTTCTAAAAAGAGAATATTCTTATAACAAAAAAGCCTCGTATATACGAGGCTTTTTTGTTATAAGAGTGTAATATTAACTATCTGAATCTAGGTAGTTTGCTATACCATCACCATCAGTATCGTCGTTAGTCGGGTCACCATCACCATCAACATCTTCATCTTTAGTTAATAGTGGATCATTATCGTCGTTAATGTCGTTATAATTTGGTACTGTATCACTATCGGTGTCATCATTGGTTAAAATACGGTCTTCATTTAAGTCTTCTAAATAAGAGGGAATACCATCATTGTCATGATCTGTATTTTCAACAGCATCAAACACTTTAAATGTAAACACTAGTGGCGAATATGCAGGTATACTTGTTGAGCCATTAGCATAATATCCTAATCCTGATGGCATAAAAACAGCACCATTACCAAAGTTTACAAAGGTATTAGTTCCGTCTCCATTACTTGAAAAGCTTTCTGCTGTATTAAATTCTGAAATAGATTCAGAAAAACCTTTTATTGTTAATACCAAGTCTAACCAAATTGGATTAACCGAAGCATCAAATGTTTCTTTATCAAGTTTAATTCCTTTATAATCCATATATGTAGAGTCGCAAAACTTTGGTTGTTCTAGTCCGCCACCTTGGTTTACTCGTAATATATATAAGTTATGATCTACATCATCAATTGTAATTACTTTTGTTTCTACCAAGTCTATTAATGCTTGTCTGTTAAACACTGTAGTATTATCAGCGTCTGATGCATCAATAACACCATCTCCGTTAGTATCTAAACCAGTTACCTCAGCAGTTTCTGAAAAAGAAATATCATGATTAAATACTCCTGAATCAAATAAATCTGCATTAGCAAATGCTTCTTCGTTATAATAATTATCATTTAAAAACTCTATTAGCAATGCATCATCTATAGGTGCTTGTTCTTCTAAAGGAACTGCTGGCGTTACACTTGCTGTAGTCTCGTCATCATCGCATGAAAACAATGTTATTGCAAACAGACATAAGGTTATATTTTTAATCATTTTAGTCATTAGAATATATTTTGCCTGCAAGATACAATTTTATCTTACTTTTGTTTTTATTTTAACATTGATTTTAGATAAAATGAGGATTGACAAATATTTATGGTGCATACGGTATTTTAAAACCAGAAGCCTTGCTAGTGAAGCTTGTAAGAAAGGTCATGTTCGTATTAATGATACTGCAGTAAAACCATCAAGAGATGTATTTGCTACGGATACTATTACATTACGTAAAAATCAAATAAATTACACCATTACCGTTATAGATATTCCTAAGAATAGGGTTGGCGCAAAATTAGTTGATTTATATAGGAAAGATTGCACTCCAAAAGAAGCTTTTGAACATTTAGATCTATTAAAATATTCTAAAGATTATTATCGTAAAAAAGGCAGCGGAAGGCCTACCAAAAAAGATAGACGAGATATTGAGTTTTATACAGAAGAAGAGGAATAAAATATGTACTTTTGAAAAAGAGTTACTTATTTAAGCACTATAATTATGACTACAGAGAACAATATTATACTTACCAACACTGAAATTAATCATAAAATAAGACGTATTGCTTTACAAATACTAGAAAGTAATAGTAATGAGTCAGAAATTATATTGGCTGGTATTGCTACAAATGGTTTTTTAATTGCTAAAAAATTACAACGTGTTATTAGTGAGTACTCTGATGTAACTATAGTATTATGCCAAGTTAACATTGCTAAAAAAGAGTTGTTATCTCCTATAAAAACGTCTCTTAACCCAGATGAATACACCAATAAATCTGTAGTATTAATAGATGATGTGCTACACTCTGGTGCGACTTTAATTTATGGTGTAAAACATTTTTTAGAAGTGCCTCTAAAAAAGTTAAAAACAGCAGTTCTTATTAATCGTAATCATAAAAAATACCCTGTAAAAGCAGACTTTAAAGGGCTATCACTTTCCACATCTATTAATGAGCATGTAGAAATTGTTTTTAATAAAGATAACGCTCAAGCTTATATTACGCTAACCCTTCACGTATTTTAGATACCACATCTGTAGCTGTTAGAGCATCAGTAGTAATTACATGTTTTGCTTTTTGATAATATACTTGTCGTTCAAATATATGTATGGCAATAAACTCCAACAAGCTATCTTCTGTTTTTAGGTGACTAATTAACGGACGGTTATCTTTCTCTACAAATAATCTTTTTGATAATAATTTAGGAGACATCTTTAAGTATACTGTATTAGCCCCAGAATCTTCAATTAACTGCATATTACCAGCATAACAAGGTGTCCCCCCACCTAGAGCTAATATAATATTAGTTTTTAATGATAAAACACTTTTTAAATGCAGGTGTTCTTGTTTTCTAAAGAACAACTCGCCTTTTGTTTTAAATATATCATTTACAGACATATTTTCTTTCAACTCAATATATGCGTCCAAATCAATAAACTCATACCCTAAAGTTGTTGCTAATTGTTGTGCTATGGTTGATTTTCCTACCCCCATATACCCTAATATTGTTATAATCATTTTGTATTAGTTGCTCTTAATTAAGTGGTTACAAATGTCTTCTTTTTTTTTATAAAAATAACAAAAAAAAGACTTGATAAATTAATTTATCCTTGTATATTTGCACCCGCAATCACGCATGTGTTTGTAATGATCTGGTAGCTCAGTTGGTAGAGCATCTCCCTTTTAAGGAGAGGGTCCTGGGTTCGAGCCCCAGCCAGATCACTAAAAAGTATTATTTTTTAGTGCTTTTTTTTACATATTTGATTACGATCTGGTAGCTCAGTTGGTAGAGCATCTCCCTTTTAAGGAGAGGGTCCTGGGTTCGAGCCCCAGCCAGATCACTAAAAAGTTAAGTATTCTACTTAACTTTTTTTGATTATATTCATTTGCGCACGTGGCGGAATTGGTAGACGCGCTAGCTTGAGGGGTTAGTGGAGGAAACTCCGTGGAAGTTCGAGTCTTCTCGTGCGCACTTATTGAATATACATCTTACAAACTCCAATCATGTTTTTTTACAACGCTCCACACAGCTCTTAAAGATTTAATTAAATCTTTATCCATCTCTGCACTTATATTAGTCATCATAAAAATAGCCACATTTTGTTTAGGATACAGTTTTGCAATAGTAAACACCCCAGGGTCGGCACCACTATGGTTTGGATTTCCTTTACTACTCATACCCCAAAAAACACCACTACTTCCCTTTTTAAAAACGGTTCGCTTAAACATTTCAGTATAAGACTCAGGACTTAACAGTGTTCCTTTTCCGTTATACCCACGCAACACTTCAATTAAGTAACGTCCAAAATCAGTCGTGTTTGTTATTAATGCACCATCAGCACTTGTTATTAAATGATAATCTGGCACAAGTAATAGTCCCGGAAAATAACGAACAGCATGATTATGCATTGCTACTGTTTTTGCATTCCAGCCAGTATCTAACATATTAAGTGGTGCAAAAATGTATTTTTCGGTATATGCTTCATATGACAATCCTACGGCTTTCTCTAACACAAATGCAGCTAATGCAGCACCTATATTACTATAGTTATATTCTTTTCCTGGCGCATGTTTTGTAAAGCTTTTTTTAGTGTACCACATTCCTTTATTAGACAATACATTTTCTAAAAACGCTGCCACTCTTATATCTTTATTAGCTTGTATACTACCTATATATTTTTGTATTTGTTTAGGGTAAGTACTCAAATCTAAATTACTGCCCTCCGTTAATACATAGCTTTTATCATAACACGCATCATCATTAATCCCTGAACTGTGGTTTGCTAAGTTTCTAATGGTAATAGGCTTATTTGGGTAGCGCGGATGCACAACTCTAAAAGGTAAATACATATTAATATCATCATCTAACTGCAACGCACCTTGAGATACTGCTTTCATTAATGCTAAACCCAAGAATGTCTTAGAAACAGAGCCTATATTCTGAATAGTTTTACTTTTAAATTCTCTTTGCTGAGACACATCAGACATTCCAAATGATTTTTGAAGCAATACCGCTTCATTATTCACTACAATTAACCCTAACCCAGGTAATTCTGAACTCATAAATATGGAATCTAACTCACGTTCTACACTAATTAAACCATCATTATTTTGTCCGTATAATGAACATGAGATAAGTAATATAATTGCAGTAATCATTTTATAAGTCATGTAAATATTCTTTTTAATTATTAATAGTTAAAGGTATTAAAATCTAAGTAATTATTGTGTTTAATTTTCAGGTTAAAAAACTGTTAACTTCTTACAAATATTAGCTTTAAAATTATAACTTTGTTCTAATACTAAAAATGTACCTCTTATGAAAACAAAAATTTTTATTTCTATTGCTACACTTGCCTTATTAGGGTCATGTGTATCACAAAAAAAGTTCAAAACATTAGAAAGTCAGCAAAAAAAGACGCAAGATTTGCTAAACACTGCCACTGTTAAATTAAACAGCTGTTTAGAGGACCGTGCTAACTACTCTGCACGTGCTGAATTACTAAAAGAGCAACTTATTAATTTAAAAGAAATAAATGAAGGACTTTTAGAAAGCACAAAAGATCTTACTATGCTTACTACAAAAGGTGCAACTAACCTTGAAATGAGTTTAGAGAGTTTGAGAGAAAAAGATCTTAAAATTACACGTTTACAAGATGCGATATCTAAAAAAGACAGTGTAACTCTGGCTATTGTTTCTAGCTTGAAAAAAGAAGTTGGTATTGATGATCCAGATATTGAAATTAGCGTTGAAAAAGGCGTTGTTTTTATTTCTATTGCTGATAAATTATTATTCTTAAGCGGTAGTTACAACGTAACACCTGAAGCTAAAAGTGTTTTGGCTAAAGTAGCTAAGGTTGTTAACGGAAAACCTAATTTTGAGTGTATGGTTGAAAGTCATACCGATAATAAATCGTACAGTAAAGGTGTATTAATAGACAACTGGGATTTAAGTGTTAAACGCGCAACATCTATTGTTCGTGTACTTGAAAAACTAGGCGTTCAACCTGAGCAACTTATTGCTGCTGGTAGAAGTCACTATGTACCTTTAGCAGACAACAATACTGTTCAAAATAGAGCTAAAAACCGTAGAACACGTATTGTAGTATTACCAAAAATAGATCAATTCTACGAAATGATTGAAACAGAAATGAAAAATCTTACCGAAGGTGTTGTAAGCGAATAAACATCTTTTAACAAATAAAAAAAGCCTCAAAAAAATATTTTTTTGAGGCTTTTTCTTTTACTTACTCTGCAAGGAGTTCTGCCACGAATGTTTCAAACTCTTCAGTAAACGCTGTATACTTATCGCCTGTTGCAGGGCCATTAAACCCTGTATGTATTTTTCTAACCTTACCCTCTTTATCTATAAAAATAGTGGTAGGATAAGACTTTACCTCGCTTAACATTGGTAATTTTTCTGCTGCTTTTTTCTTACTAACCGTTCCTATTTGGGCAACTAAAATAGGGTATTTAATAGCCAGTCTATCTTTTAATTTTTGTAAACGATTAACAGCCTTAACCATTGTTTTACTGTTTTCAAAAGCCAAACCTATTATTTGTAAGTCTGAAAATTTACCAGAGCTATGTAGCGCTCCTAAATAAGTGCTTTCATCTATACAATTAGGACACCAACTTCCCATAAGCTGAATTACCGTAACCTTATTTTTAAATTGTGCATCGGTTAATGACACCATTTCACCTTCTAAATTTGGGAATGAAAACGATAGTGTATCATGTCCGTCTTTTAGTGTTATAAGCGTGTTAGGATTCGCCAACTCAAAATTTGAATTTCTAACCGCTACCCATGGGGCTTTATATGTATTTCCAGAATAAAACATACCCGAAGTAATACTATCTCCAACTACAGTACCATCAAACAAAAAAGCATGGGTGCCATCAAAACAACTTAAACTTATATTGTTTCCGTTTATTGCACCTTCTAAAAAACGATAATCTCCTGTTTCTGTTAAAAATGTTCCTGAAATAGTGTTATTATCACCCGCTCTAAACACACCTTTTGCTTTATAACTATTTGGTGAATTATGACTAAAGGTTACCTCCCATTCTCCTGCTACAGATACTGTTTTTACATCTGTTGGATATCTAAAATAGACATCATGCATTGCAGAAAACACAACTTTATTGTTTCGGTTTTCCTTAGTATAGTACCCATTTAAACTACCACTATCATTAATAAAAGCTGTTATTTTAGCATCAAAAAAAGGCAATTTAATATATACCGAATCGCCTTTTATAATAGGTGCATCTACCGCTATACGCTCTTCTGCATTATAAATTGTAATTGTTTCTTGGGGGTTTACTGTAAAAGTAAACGGGAGCTCTTTGGCGTCTTTCACTTGTAATACCGCCCTATAAGTACCTGTTTTTAAAGTCTTAACTGAATCGGGTTTACAAGAAACTAGGAGCACTAAAAGTATGCTGCTTAATATTTTAATTTTTGTCATGTCTTATAATTTATACAACTATTTACGGTGTACAATATAAGGTGTTTTTTTTAAGATGACAGTTTTACTATAGCCAGCACTTAAGACAATACAAATTCTTTTAATGTTTTAATAACATAGTCTATTTCTTGAGTGGTATTATATTTTGAAAATGAAAAACGCAATGATGGTTTTTGCATATCATCACCTTTAAGAATTTCAGACAATACATGCGACCCCTTAGATGAGCCACTTTGGCAAGCACTTCCTTTTGAGCAAGCAATACCTTTCAAATCTAACTGAAATAACACAATTAATGCCTTTTGAGCAGTTATCGGAAGTAGTATATTTACTAATGTGTACGTGCTTTCATCCATATTACCAGACACGCCATTAAATTTAACCTCAGGAATTGCTTTGGTAATTTCTTGAATAAAATAAGCTTTTAAACTTTTTATGTACGCACTATCTTTTTCTAGATTGTTATAAGCCTCAGCATATGCTACATCTAAACCTACAATATTATGTACCGATTCTGTACCTGCTCTAAATCCACGCTCTTGACTACCACCATAAATTAACGGATGTAAACCACTATTTTTACGCATAAATGCAAAGCCTACACCTTTTGGTCCGTGAAATTTATGTGCACTAACCGCACAAAAATCTATCGCCAATTTACTTAAATCTACATTATAATGTCCTATAGATTGTACTGTATCACTATGTAATAATGCCTTATGTTGTGTACATAAACTTGCTACCTTTTCTATATCTAATATTGTACCCAGTTCATTATTAACATGCATTAAACTGACTAATGTTTTACCTTTATTTTCTGATAATAATTCTGATAAGTTATCAATTTTTACACTACCATTTTCATCAAGATTAACATAATCTATAATGGTGTTGTATGTACTGTGTAAAGCCTCACAAGCATGACCAATAGCGTGGTGTTCTATTTTTGATGTAATAATTCGTTGTACCCCTAAATCTCTAACAGCAGAGTTTAGCACAAAATTATCGGCCTCCGTTCCTCCAGAAGTAAATATAATTTCGGAAGGGGTTACATGCAGCTGTTTTGCTATATTTTTTCGAGCTTGCTCTATTAATACTTTGGCACTTCTACCAAAACCATGTGTAGATGATGGGTTACCGTATTCATTTGTTAAACAAGCCGTCATTGCAGCAATAACTTTTTCACTTACACAAGTTGTTGCAGCACTATCAAAATATACTTTATTCACGTTATATTGGTATTATTCTATATTATTAAGTGGTAAAATTACGTTAATTAGACTAATTATCAACTAATATTCGTTAATTTGTATAGACACAAAAACACCCAACAAACAATATGTTTAAAACTATACTTTCCTTCTGCTGCGTATTACTTATTTTTTCATGTAATGATGGCGACGTTTTTATTACTAGCCTAGATTTTTCAAATACATTGGAGTACTGTGAAGGGAATGATGATATTATTGTTTACACTGTTAAAGACACCCCTCCAGAGTCATTATCGGCAAGGTTGCCTATAGCAGATTTAACTAATTTCACCACTGTTGGTGAGTTTTCATCTGCCCTATCAACAAGCTATACTTTTAATCACCGGAGCTATACAGGAGATCCTTCGGCTATTTTTTGTAACTCCTTACCACCTAGTAGTCCTGAAATAATTACCGACTCTGAAGCTACTAATGGTACTGTTCAGTTTTATACAACACTTATTGAAGACGATAACGATGGTATTTTAGCCAGTTTAGAAGACGCTAATATAGATAACGATAATGACCCCTCTACAAACCCTACAGATACTGATGGTGATGGTATACCTAACTATTTAGACTCTGATGATGATGGCGATAATATACCTACCATACAAGAAGATGCCGACCAAAATGATGATGGTGACATTTCTGATGCTTTAGATTCTGATGCCGATGGCATACCCAATTACCTTGATAATGATGATGATAATGATGGTATTATAACACGTTATGAAGATACTAACGGCGACGGAAACCCTACAAATGATATTACTGATGCCGCTATTGGCCCAGATTATTTAAACAATAATATTACCGAAAGCACTGTTTATGACCAATACAATAGCCATAACAAAAGTCAGGTTTTTACCTGTATAATTGAAATTGAAGACATGGTTCTTGTAAATGCAAATAACAATACCATTATGATTTCTGACACCTATACCTTTGGTACAATAACAACCACCAATAGCAGTATAGATTATGATGTACCGTTTGATTAATTGTTAAATGCTGCAGACTAACTAATCCTCTTTTACAATACCATACAAATCAAAATCTGCGGCTTCTACTATGGTAATATCTGCAAACTCACCTTGTTTAAGATAGTATTTTTCGGCATCAATTAAAACCTCGTTATCAACATCTGGCGAGTCAAACTCTGTACGTCCTACAAAATAGTTACCTTCTTTGCGGTCAATAATACAACGGAATGTTTGTCCTACTTTTTCTTGGTTTAGCTCCCAAGAAATTTGCGTTTGTATCTCCATTATTTCATTAGCACGCTGTTGCTTTACATCTTCAGGAACATTATCTTCTAAGCTATAGGCATGTGTGTTTTCTTCATGAGAGTATGTAAAACACCCAAGACGCTCAAAACGCATGTCTGAAACCCATTGTTTTAAAGTTTCAAAATGTTCTTGTGTTTCGCCAGGGTAACCAACAATTAATGTGGTACGTATTGCCATTTCTGGTACTAATGTTCTAAAATCTTGAATAAGCTTAGTGGTTTTTTTCTGAGTAGTACCGCGTTTCATAGATTTTAGTAACTCATCAGCTATATGCTGTAAAGGAATATCTAAATAGTAACAAATTTTAGGTTCCTTTTTCATTAATTCTAATACATCCATCGGAAAGCCTGTCGGGAAAGCATAGTGCAATCTAATCCACTCTATACCCTCTACGGCAACGAGTGCTTTAAGCAGCTCTGCCAGGTTTCTTTTTTTGTATAAATCTAAACCATAATATGTTAGATCTTGTGCTATTAAAATAAGTTCTTTAACGCCGTTAGCAGCCAATTTTTCGGCTTCTATAACCAAGTTTTCTATAGGTGTAGATTTGTGTTTTCCGCGCATTAAAGGAATGGCACAGAATGAACATGGTCTATCACAGCCTTCGGCTATTTTTAAATAAGCATAATTTTTTGGAGTGGTTGTTAACCGCTCTCCTATTAATTCGTGTTTATAGTCTGCCCCTAATGCTTTTAGCAATTGTGGCAATTGTGTAGTACCAAAATACTGATCTACATCTGGAATATCTTTTTCTAAATCTGGTTTATAACGCTCACTTAAACATCCTGTTACAAAAACCTTATCAACCGCACCTTCTTCTTTTTTCTGCATATACTCTAGTATAGTATTTACAGACTCTTCTTTGGCATTATTGATAAAACCACAAGTGTTAATCACTACAATATTCCCTTCTTCTTCATGAGCAACGTCTTTACCATTGGCTTTTAGTTGTCCCATTAAAACTTCTGAGTCATATACGTTTTTAGAACACCCTAAGGTGACAACGTTTATTTTATTTTTTTTAAGTGATTTTGTTCTCATCGATTAAATTTTGGACTGCAAATATACAATGTATAGTACTACTTAAAGTGTAATACGTGCTTAAATTCAATAATAAACCTAACTTTTACTTGTTTTATATTCTTTTTTTTGATATCTTTATACCATACCACGGAAGTCTACAATGGGTATTTTTACACCCAATTAGTATTATTCAATATATTTTTTAATCTTCCGTAAACTTCGCTACTAATTAAAAAGGCTTTTGAGCTAATTGAAATGGCATTTAGAACACCTGTTTCAAGAAAAGTTAATTATACTGCGATAGTTGAAAAGCCATATCATTAGTATTTTGATATGGCTTTTTTACTCTTCTATACCTAGATATACCCAGTGTCTGTTTTCTTTTACAAATACCGAACGCTCTGTTATTACCGCTTTTTCGTTATTCTCAATAAAATATGCCTTAAAACTAACCATTCCTTCAGTATTGGTAGCTGTGCCCTTTTCTGTTTGTAAAATCTCCAAACCACTCCATGTGACTTGGGTCATCCACTCCTCTATCTCCTTTTCTTCATTAATAGGGCGTGTACTTGAGTGGTGGCTTTGCATTAAATAATTAATATCTGCCAATACATAAGCAGTGTATCGTGATCTCATAAGCTGCTCTGCAGTTGTTACCTCCAAAATATTGTTATGGGCAATATGGCAACAGTTTTTATATATACTATCAAGACCACAAGGGCAAGGCTGGTTAAGCTTATTACTCTTGGTTATAATATCTTTTAAACGCTGTTTATTCATCATTTTAGCGTTTTTAACCCGTTGTTTTTTCTGGTTTAACAACTTGGTATGTTTTGCTTTATTATTTCCGTTTTTTATCTTCCCTTGCTTTCCCATAGTACCAACACTAATTTTAAAATACAAAAATAATATTTTAATAATAGATTCACAGACCTTACCAAATTAAAGTATCTTTGCTAAATGAATAAAAGTGAACAAGAGATACTACAGAAATTAGGAATTACACGTTTAAATCCTATGCAAGAGGAAACAAAACTAGCCATAACATCATATACAGATGTTGTAGTGCTATCTCCTACAGGCTCTGGAAAAACACTTGCTTTTTTACTTCCTATTATTAGTGAATTAGATGCTAATTGTAATGATGTACAAGTTATTATTATAGCCCCCTCTCGTGAACTTGCCATACAAATAGAACAGGTTACAAAATCATTAGGTAGTGGTCATAAAACAAATGTGGTTTATGGCGGTAGACCTTTCTCTAAAGATAAGATAGACTTAAAGCATACCCCTGCTATACTTATTGGAACGCCCGGTAGAATAGCAGATCATATTAGACGAGAAACTTTTAGCACAAAACATATACAAACTATTGTATTAGATGAGTTTGATAAATCGTTAGAGATTGGTTTTAAAGATGAAATGAAAGAGATTATTAATAGTCTGCCTT
The DNA here is from genome assembly GCA_965178655.1 of Flavobacteriaceae bacterium. Classification (GTDB taxonomy): domain Bacteria; phylum Bacteroidota; class Bacteroidia; order Flavobacteriales; family Flavobacteriaceae. Next base: position 2,064,127 of record OZ238266.1, on the reverse strand, counting down.
GCATTAATAAACGCATTTTAACCTCAGCAACACATAATGTTTCAATTCCGTTATTTGTAGGACTTACAAAGCCTTTAACAATAAATTATTTATCTGAAGGTGTTAGTAAACTTGAGGTGCAAACCGTATTATCTGACAATAAGGATAAGCTACCTGCACTGGTACACCTACTAAACCATTTAGGTAATAGTCCGGGTATTATTTTTTGTAATTATAAGGATAGTATACAGCGGGTTAGTGAATATTTAGATACACATAATATTAACCATGGCTGTTTTTATGGTGGCATAGAACAAAAAGAGCGTGAACGCGCTTTATTAAAATTTAGAAACGGAACCCATCAACTTCTTATTGCTACTGATTTGGCTGCTCGTGGTATTGATGTGCCAGAAATTAAATTCATTATACACTATCACCTTCCATTAAAGTCTGAAGAATTTACACACAGAAACGGACGTACAGCCCGTATGAATAGCGATGGTACTGCTTATGTTTTACAATGGACAAAAGAAGATACGCCAGATTTTATACGCGATTTAAATACCGATGCCTTTCTTGCAGAAGAACTTGTACAATATAACAAACCTACGGCTAAACAATGGAGAACTGTTTTTGTTTCTGGCGGTAGAAAAGATAAAATATCAAAAGGAGATATTGCAGGATTATTTTTAAAACAGGGTAAATTATTAAAAGACGATATTGGTATTATTGAACTAAAACCCGATTGCGCTTTTGTAGCTGTAAATGCATCAAAAACAACACAGCTTATTCAACTTACAAACAATAGCAGACTTAAAAAGAAAAAAGTACGCATTAGCATTGTGTAATGCCAATTTAATTACTTTTCTCCAAATACATAGCGTACACCACCTACTATTTGTAATTGTTGCACAGGGTAACTTAACCATTTTTCATACGCTTGATTAGCAATATTATTTGCTAAAATAAATGCTGTAAATTGCTCGTTAATATGGTATGATACTCTTGCATTAGCATCTACATAACTTGGCAATGTAGCCAAAGCTGGCACTACCAAAGCTGTTGAGGAGTTACGCATATCGTTTTGCTTGCCCACATAAAAAACACTTGCGGTTGCTTTCCATTTTTCTGAGCAGTCTAATTTTAGATAAGCGGCTGCAGTAAGCGAAGGTAAATTCCAAGGTTTTTCTTGGTTACTTGTAGTGTATTTTATGTAATTAGCAGATAATCCAACGCGATGCTTTTTTAATACAACTGCACTAAACTCTCCTTTTACACCTAACGATGACACATCATCATACACCACACTAAAAGTATTTATTTTTTGATATGCTGCGACATCTAATGCTATATCATATACGATATCCATAAGGAATAAAGCAGTGTTTTTTTCAGACACATAGCTCCCTTTTATATGATACTCAAATCTATCAGACAGCGTTCCTTTTACACCAAAAAAAGCTTCAAATTGTTTGTTGGTAGGTGTTATAATTTGTGTTGGTGCTAAAAATTTATTTTTCTGAACCAATTGCTGATATGAATTTTGTGCTAAGCCCCCATCTAAACCAGAAAACACATGCAACGATTTTGGAAACACGGCATAGCTTGCATTTATTTTAGGATATGCATATACTTTAGATGTTTTGTTCTCTAAAGCATAAACCATTTTGGCCCCTAGATTAACAGTCCAATTATTATTTTTATACACATAACTAGGGTGCATTGCTGTTGTAAAAAAGGTGTATTTATTCTCTTCAGGGTTTTCTAAAAAAGTCCCTGATAAATAATTAAATGTAGTTTGTAATCTAATCGGGATATTAGCAATCTTTAAATCAAAATTAGGACGTGCTACAACAGCATTTTCTAAAGCATTATAAGAATCCCAAAATCGGTTATATTGTACCGATACGTCTTTAAAAACAGAGTTTTTAGAACTTAAATGCCCTTGTATTGCTACATTTTGATATGTATGTGCGCCATCTAAATCTTTTATTTCTAAAACTGATGGGGTATATGACACACCATGCCAGTTATAGAGCTGATGTGAATATAACCCGGTAATAGAATATGCTAAACTTTTATTTGTATTAGACAATGATAGCATTGCATTTGTATTATAAAAATCTCTTGGTAATTGACTCCTTTTAGCAGTTGATTGTGAGGAATGGTGTTGCACATTAAAACTAATAGCATGTGCTGGTGTTAACGCTCTAGACAAGCCTAATTCTGCTAATACATTATAATAATTACCAAAAGATAGCGCCGCATAATTTGTTGCCCTATTTTTATTTGAAATACCTCCAGAAACAAGTGCTTTTCCTTTTTCTGGCACAAATGTAGACGCCACCGAAATATCCTTAATAGCATAGTTAACGGTCTTTTTTACAAGATATGTAGTATCTGTTGCAGGATATTCTTTTATTGACTCAGCATCATCTACTGTGGGTATGTACGGTTTTACAACTTGTATTACAGATGTGGCAATACTATCATTCTGTGCCAATAGATTTTGCGATATTAATAGCAATACAGTAATTGAAAATAAGTGTTTATTCATTATAGATTTATGTCTTAATTAGCCTTTGGTGTTTCCGTAGTGGCATTAGTTTTTAAAAGCTCTAATTTTATAGTGTTTAATGTCTCCGTAGCAGTTTTAACTATTTCCGGATAGGCATCAAAATGTGCTATTACTTTTTCTAGAATATACGTTGCTTGATAACTGTCGTTCAACTCATAAAAATTCTTAGCCATTAGCACTAGTCCTTTTGCTGCAAATCGCTTGTACTTTGAGTATGTTTTTGTTAACTCCTGTATGGTAATATTAGAGTTTAAAAAATTGCTCTTTTTATATTCAAAAAAGGCTTTGTAATACAATGACTCTGCTGCCAATACGCCCACTGCATTTTTGCGTAATGCTGCATACTGCATTTCTGCGATTTCAAAATTGTCTGTTGCAATAGCTGTTCTTGCTATAAGCACACGCGCTCTATTATGTATGCTATGATCTATTTTAGGGTTTTGAAGAATTGTATTAGCGCATGCTATTGTTTTTTCATGATTTTTTAATTGATAGTATAATTGCATTAAGTTTGATTGGGCAAAAACAACATCGTTATAATTGTTTGATAGTTGAGCTAGTTTTTCTAGTACTAATACCGCCTCTTCTAACTGATTACTATCTAAATATAACTGTGCAATAGCCGATAATGCTGGTATTGTATACTCATTTTTAGTATGCTCAATAACTGCTTTATAATGCGCTACTGCATTACTAAGTTGGTTGGCTTCTTTATTTAGTTTAGCACTATAAAAATGTGCTGACAATAGGTGTATTCCGTTAGGGAAATCTTGAATGTAATTCTCAAAACTCTTTAATGCTTTTACTGGTTTTTGTTGCATAAATTGCTTTTCAGCAGCCTCGTAAGTTGCGTGGTCAAAATCGGCATTTTCTACAGCAATAAAAGGCAAACGCTTTACCCAAGACACATAGTCATTAGCCCTGTTTAAATCTATATATATTACTCTAGCAGATGACACTGCTTGATGTGCTGCTGCAGTAGCAGGGTACTGCATAGCAACTTGCTTATATTTATTTAAGGCTTGTTCATTTTTATTGGCATTATAAAACAACAACCCTTGCTTAAGCATTGCACGTACTACTAAAGGACTCTTTGGATAGCTATATACTATTTTATTAAATGATTTTAAAGCTTCAGGAATGTTCTCTAACACCACATAAGTGTTTGCTAACTCAAATAGTGCCTTATCACAATAAGGGGATTCAGGATAGTCTTTTAGCAATTGCTTTAAATCGGCTATTTTTTCAGTGTTTTTTCCGGCAAATCCATAAGATATTGCTTTTTGAAAATGAGCGTAATCGGCATCAGAAACTGCTCTAGCTTTAGCAGTATTATAGTGTGTCATCGCTTTCCAATAATTTGCTGATGCAAAATAACAATCTCCTAAACGTAAATACGCATCATCTAATCGTTTATCATCGGTATGATTTTCTGTTATAAATGTTTCAAAATACGGAATGGCATCTTCATATTTTTTTAATTTAAAATAGCTATACCCTAACTGATAATTTACATTTTTAACAGCTTTGTTTTTAGCGCTTTGCAAGTGATTATTATACAACTCAATAGCAGTTTTATAATTACCTATGGCATAGGTTGCTGTGGCATTCCAATAATAGGTATTTGCTGTAATTTCTGGAATATGCTTAAAACGAAGTGCTTTTTTAAATACCGCAATGGCTTCAGAATATTCTCCTTCTTTTAATAATGTAGTGGCATGGTAGTATGCTACTTTTTGATAAATTTTCTGGTAAAAAACATCAGATTCATTTTCTAACATTACCAAAGCATCTTCATAATTTTTTGAAGATACATAAGCGTTAATCAGAAGTTGTTCCATTTCTGGAAGGGCTTTAGAATTTGGGTAACTGTGCATAAAATTTAATAATACTTTAGGTACAGACACAAACGGATTACCCATTTCATAGCTCAATTTTGCGTAATTCAATGCCGCATTTTCTGTTAGCTCTGGATGAAAATTCATCTCTGAAGCATTCTTAAAAGCATGCAATGCTTCTGTTTTTTTATCCAGATGCATATAGCAAATAGCCAAGTGCATATAAGCGTTTTGGGCAACTGCTGTTTGTCCGCTAATAATTTTAGTAAATTCCGATATTGCCGCTTGAAATTCATTTCTAAAAAAGTGGACATACCCCAATTGATAATGGTCTGTATCTGTCCATTTTCCGTTAATCCCTTTATAACGCTGTAAATATGATAATGCCTTATCATACTTTTTTAATTCAAAAAAACTTTCTCCTATAATTTTATTAAGCTGAGAGCGTTCTCCATCATCTATAGCTAATGGTAATTTTTGACTTGCCAAATCTATTGCTTTATCAAAATTACCTGACTTAAATTGTATGTTGGCTTGAAAATATGCTGTTTTCGACATATATTCTGTTTGATCAGGAAGTTGAGAGAAATGCTTATTTGCAGTATTATAATCATCGAACTGGTAAGCTATAACACCTAAATAATAATCTATTTGTGTACTATATACTGCAGTATCATCTATCTTTAAAATATGCGCTTTTGCTTTTGCGTATTGTTGCGCATTCATAAAACAAGACGTTATGTTAAAATGAAACGCATCAGCCTTATCTTTTGGTACTGTATTTAGATTTACTCGCTGATAATATGCTAGTGCTTTGGTGTGCTTATTAGCCAACAAACTATAGTCCGCCAATTGTAAATATGCTGTATTAAGATGAATACTTTCTGGATATTTTTCAATAAAATCCTCCATTAGATTATTGGCATTATCATGCTGTAACAACAGTGCGCAACTGGCTTCGTAAAAACTACTGTTTTTTAATCTGGTTTTATGTAAAGATGAGCTGCTAATGTTTTTAAACATTGTTTTAGCTATTGCATACTGACCAGCATCATATACAGAAACTGCTTTTATATACTCTGTATTATCATGCGTATATAGCAATGACTCCTGAGCCACACTCCTACCTGCTAAAATACTTAGAAGGCAAATGATGTACATATATTGTTTTTTCATAAGTTTATAGGTTCAAGAATTAATGGCACTAATAGTTGCATAAAAGTACTGCTCCTTAGTTTGAATAACGAATAAAACTCTAAATAATTATCGGAATATTAATTTATAGTTCCTACTTTTACCAATATAACTTATTTTTATGTCAACCATTGTTTTAGAACTTAAAGACGCTGCTGTTTTTCAAAAAGAAAACTTAGTACTTTCCGATATTAACTTAAATATAAACAAAGGCGAGTTTGTTTATTTAATTGGAAAAACTGGATCTGGGAAAAGTAGTTTTTTAAAAACTCTATATGCCGATTTACCTTTAAAAAAAGGCACCGGAAGTATTGTAGGCTTTAATCTTGATGTTTTAAAAAATAAACAAATCCCTTTTTTAAGACGTAAGCTTGGAGTGGTTTTTCAGGACTTCAAGTTATTAAGTGACCGTAGTATTGCTGCAAATTTAGATTTTGTACTTCGTGCAACTGGATGGAAAAACAAGGCAGAACGCAATGCTAAAATTGAAGGGGTACTTAGTAAAGTTGGCATGGAAACTAAAGGCTTTAAATTTCCGCATGAATTATCTGGAGGAGAACAGCAACGTATTGCTATAGCTCGTGCATTACTAAACGACCCTGAGCTTATTATTGCTGATGAACCTACCGGAAACCTTGACCCACAAACAAGTATTGAGGTTATGAATGTATTGCGAGAAATTAACCAAAACGGAAATACTATTCTAATGGCTACGCATGACTATGCCCTTATTTTAAAATACCCTTCTAAAACACTAAAGCTACAAAACCAAAAACTGTTTGAAGTGGTTCAGAAAAAAGGATAGTTGGTTACTTAACCAAGAAACAATTCATTAAATATCTCTTTCTTTTTTTCTTCGAAAAAAACTAAAGATGTTTTTTTGTTTGTACTTTTATTGTATGATAAAGCACTAACCTTACTTATTATATTAGTATATTTTGACAAGTCTTTCTCTACTATACAGGTTTCCATAAGATTATCATCATCTGTCATGTTTTCATTTATTAAACAAAACCTACTGTTATAAAGAGCGTTTACTAATTTTAATTTTGTTCCTGAATTTTGATACGAAAACAATACATTAATATGGGCATTAGCAAAAAGCTTTAGTAGATGACTGTTGTTTTGTATTTTTTTATATGTTACATTTTCTGGTGTTTTTGAAAACGTCCTAAAAAACTCAGTAGCGCAAATATTTGCAGCAATTATAAGTGGGTAATTTATTTCTGAAAAAACAGAAATTAACTTTCTAACAACTCTTTTATTATCAGACACAGTTAAATCTCCCTGGTACAAAGCATAATCGCCTTTAGGAGAAAGCGTAACTATTTCATTATTCTGATGAAAAACAGGCAACAATACCGTTTTAACGTTGTATTCTTTTTTAAAGTAATTGTTTTCTGAGTTAGATAGTGTTAACACCGTATTTATATAGGGCATTATTTTTTTTTCATACTGTTTAAGTCGATAACTCTCTATTTTAAAAATAATTTTTTTAAAAACATTTCTTTCACTTACAGCTAAACCACTATAATAATTATGCTCAATATTATGTGCTCTTAAATATATTTCTCTACGACCTAGTTTACTCTTAAGTAATAGAAAAGTTGTTTTTAACCCTTCAAATAGTATAGGATGATTATCCTTTTTTAAATTTATTAAAATTGAGGGGTCAAACCTCGTTCTTGAAGAAAATGGGTGTAATGATATAAAATTCAAATAGTTACTATCTTTTTTGTAAGTATATATTGTACTACATATAGCTTTTAATGCCTCTGAGACATTTAAATTATCATCATAAATATGCAGTATTACTGAATAATTTATCTCCTTAAAATATTTAATCTTATAAAAAACATCTATTAAACCCCCAAAATTTGGAGGGTATGGGTTTTCAAAAACGACAACATGTATATTTTTTTCTTTCATTATTACAAAAATACGTAATTTTACCATCATTATTTTAAAATACAATTTAATGCCTAAATTTTCGGTAATCATTCCATTATACAATAAAGGAGCACATATTTTAAACACCTTAGATAGTGTTTTTAAACAAGGCCTTAATGATTATGAAATAATCATAGTAAATGATGGGTCTACAGATGATGGATGGGAAAAGGTATCTGCTATAACAGACAAACGCCTCCTCTGTTTTAATCAAGAGAAAAAAGGAGTGTCTTTTGCACGTAACTTTGCCATGAAACAAGCTAAGGGTGCATTTTTTGCCTTTTTAGATGCCGATGATTTATGGACACCATCACACTTAAAAGACCTCAACACCTTAATTGAAACATTTCCGAATTGTGGTATGTATGCTACAAACTATTTTTTTGACCATGGAAATAATTTTAAAATTTATCCTAAATTCCCTACCCTTCCTAAAAATAGTAATTGGCGCGGTATTGTCCCTGATTTTTTTAAAGCAAGTTTAACGTACCGCATTATATCTACCATTTCTGTTGCTATACCTAAAGAAATCACATCATCTATTGGTTATTTTGACACCAATTTTACTTCCGGACAAGATACTGATTATTGGACCAGAATTGCCTTAAAGCATCCTGTTGCCTTTACCAAGGAAATAAGTGCTATTATTAATGTAGCAGCAAGTAATAGAATTTCTGACACCCCTCCAACAAGTAGAAAGTTTATGACTTTTGATAAATTTTCAGAGGCTGAAAAGAATAACAAGTCATTAAAAAAATTCAATGATTTATACCGAGCAGAACTCGCTATTAAGCACTATATCGTAAATGATATTAAAACAGGAGATTTTTATAAAAAAAACCTTAGCTATAACAATATTAACTGGAAAAAACATTTACTCTTACTACTACCTAAACAAATTCTAAAACCACTATGGCTTTTTAAGCAATGGTTAAAGTCTAAGAAAATTGATTTTTATACTTAATAAAATCAACATGATTTCTAATATAATCTGCTTCTATAAATATCTCCGAAGCCACCACCAAACATACACTGCCTGAAGAAAAATTTGTTAGCTCTCTCCATATACCTGGTACAATTAGCAGTCCTTTATCTGGTTTGTTAAGTGTTATTGTTTTCTTATTTACACCATCATCTAATAGCACATCAAAACTACCACTTAATGCTATCATAAACTGGTATAATTCTTTATGAGCATGACCACCTCTACTAGAGTCACTAGGCACATCATATAAATAATATATTCGATTTATAGCAAAAGGAATCACATCTTTTTCTATAACCGCCAAATGTCCTCTTGGATCTCTTATTTTTGGTATAGAGAGTATTTTAATGTCAGTTAATGTTGTCATTTATATTGATTTTAATAATGTTTCCCATTGTTTAGAAATGACTTTATCCTCTAAATGAGAAATACTCATTTTTGCATTATTTTTACAAGCTTCATAGAGTTCTTTATCTTCTAGAAATCTATCCATGGCCTCTGCAAATACTAAGGGATTATAATTTTCAACAAGTAAACCATTAAATTCATTAATAATAATCTCACTCGGTCCTGATTTACAATCAACACTAACCAATGGCGTACCACATGACAATGCCTCTACTAAGACCATAGGAAACCCTTCGTGCCTACTTGTTAACACTGCAAATTTAGCTTTTTTAACTATAGGAAAAGGGTTTTCAGAAAATGATTTAAACACTACCATTTTAGATAGCCCTAGTTTTTTTACCGTTAACAGTAACATCTCTTTATCAGGACCATCCCCTAGAAGCATTAGTTTAACTCCTTTTTTAGGTAAGTGTGATGCTACATAAGCATCTAATAACAATTTTATGTTTTTAGATGAATCAACTAATCGTCCGTAATATAATATATAATCAAAATTTAATTTGACTTCTTCTTCTAAATAATTATTTATGTCTGTAAATGAAATTGGATTATAAATTGTTTCCGTATTTTTATAACCATACAGGCGTTCTACGCTATCCGCTATTGCTTTAGAAACTGTTATTATTTTAAAAACCCTGTTAAATACATAGTTAGTTAATACACTTTTTTTAGGAAGGTATGTACTTAACTTATAACTATGAATGTAATATATTCGCTCTTTATTTCTATATGTATATACCGATGTTAGTAACTCTGACAAGATAGATGATCGCACACGATGGTCAATTACAACATCAATATTATTTCTTTTTAAAAACCGACGTAATATATATTGACGTTTAATCTTATTAAAAAATGTATCTCTTACACCTGATTTTAGTCCTAAATTAAGTAGTTTACCTACAAAAGGATATCTAACATCATCTAATACAGATACCATAAAAATATTGTATCCTAATGATTGTAGCATAAACGATTGTGCCGAAGCAACACGTTCTGCGCCACCACCTCCAAGCGCAGGAGCTACTATACATATGTTCTTGTTTTTACTCAACATTACCTAAGTCCTTTCATCAAAAATAGTAAAAGCAATAACATTCTTGCCTAAGAATAATACTTTATATTAACTATTAGCAATTAAACTTCAAAACACACTCATTAATGCATATCTTAGCAATTGATTTAATTAACTGTAAATGACTGAGCAACCTCTTGTAAGCGTAATATGTTCTTGCTATAACCACAATAATTATATTATTGAAGCTTTAAATTCTGTAATGAATCAATCTTATGCTAACATACAGTTAATTGTGGTAGATGACTATAGCAATGACCAATCTAAAAAGACTATTCAGGAATGGTGTGTTAATTACCCCAATGTTTTATTTATTGCCAACCCTAAAAACTTGGGTATTACCAAATCATTCAACAATGCATATAAGCATGTAAAAGGTGACTTTATTATCGATTTAGCAGGTGATGATAGGCTACTAACTAACTGTATAGAGCTACAATTAAATCTTTTTAAAACAACTACATACAAAAATATTGGTGTCGTTTATGGAAATGTAAAATTCATTAATGAAAACGGCCAGTTTTTAAGACCCTACTACCCCACACAAGCAAACGGGGACTTGATTAATAAAATACCTACTGGACAAATATATTGTTATGTATTATCGGAATCAAATAGTATTTGCTCTGTTAGTGCGTTAGTAAAAAAAAGTGTGTATGACAGTTTAAATGGTTATGATGAAAATTTATATTTTGAAGACTTAGACTTTTGGATTAGAGCTTCTAAAAAATATGATTTTGATTTTACACCTAAATATCTTGTTGAAAAAAGAGAAGTAACCAATTCTTTAGGTGACTATTTTAGTCCGCAAAAAAAACATTACAAAGGAGTTAATCTCTCTATTTATCTAGCCTTAAAAAAGGCCTTTTTAGCTAACACTAATCCTAAAGAAAACAAGAGCTTATTACAACGGGTATATAGAATGCTTATACGTGCAATAAAAGCAAAAGACATTTATCTGTGTGCAAAGTATTTTTTATTTATTTTACGTATAAAAAAAGTCCTGATTTATTCTCGTATGGCTTAAATTTCTTGGTTTCCAAACAAATGTTTTTTTAATAATATAAGCACCACTATAAAATATAAAACATATCGTAAAAAGTGTGCTAACACCACCCCTTCAGCACCCATTGTTTGTGCAAAATACGACGCAAAAATATAAAACGCTGCTATTGATATTAACTCTGTAGTTATAAATTGCCACACCATTCGTTTGGCTAAAAACTGATGCGCTAATATTAAGGATAGTATTTTAATAAAATCTCCTAATAATTGCCATTTAAACAATGGCAACATTCCTAAAAACTCTTCCGACAAAGCAATTAATACTACCCATTTTTTAAGAACAAAAACAAGCAATAATCCTAAAGCAAATATTGGCCCCAATGTTTTATATATTGACCACACTTCCTTTTTAAACCCTTTACTAGTTGTAATTGCTGCAAACCTAGGAATTACGTACAAGGTAAAAATTGCTGAAGTAAACATAAAATACTGCTTAGAGAGGTTTGTTATTCCTGTCCAAAACCCAGCTTCAACGTCATTAATTTGATGTATTAAATGGGTCCGTAATTTAATTTCAACAAAACCACCTAAAAAAGTAGTGACAAACGACATTACAGTAAAGGCAATTAATTGATTTTTGTAAGGCGTGTAAAAACGTAATTTTTTAAATTTTATATACTCACTAAGCGTATCATAACACATATAAAACAATAATGTAAATTGTATTATTGGTGTAATTGCTATTGCAAAAAGTGCTCCTGACAAATTTGAATACAAAACCATTATTATCATAAGTACAGCACTACTTATATAACTTATCAACTCTATTTTCACAAATTTCTTGTATGCTGAAAGTCCGTTTATAACTGCATTAAAAATTCTATGCATTACAATAAATGGCACCGAAAATGCCGCTATTTTAAATGCAAAAGAATAATCTACCCCTACAGGAAATAACATATGGTTAAGCTGACTTGCGCCAAAATATAATACACAGAAAGAAATGGTACTTGCTATAGCCACACCTACGGTTACTGTTGAAAATAGCTTGTGAAGTTCTTGAGTATTATCTTTATACTCACCAATATATTTTACTACACCATTAAAAAAGCCCAGTGTAGAAAAAGATTGTATCATTGGTATAATACTTCTAAAATTACCTAAAATAGCAACGCCTCCAGGACCTAAGTAACTGGCTACAATTTTTTGAGATACAAAGGCAAATATTGTCCGTATTAAAATACCTAATGAATTTAATGAGGTTATTTTTAATAATAAATTATCCTTTATAAAAGCTGGTATTTTCACTTAAAACTGGTTTATAATTCTGATAATTTTTTTAGTATCTTCTAATGACTGAACAGGACTTATTGGTAAACTTAGCACCTCATCATGTAAGGTTTCAGTATTTTTAAACGCCAACTCATTAAACGCCTTTAAAGCATTTTGCTTATGTGGTGGTATAGGGTAATGTATAAGTGTTTGGATGCCTTTTTCTAACAAATATTGTTGTAATTCATCACGTTTTTTACAACGAACTACAAATACATGAAATACATGATTTGAACCGCCAGTATAGCTCGGAACTACAATTTTAGGATTGGTAATTTCTGAACAATATTGTTTTGCTATCTCTTGTCTCTGTTTATTATCGGACTCTAAATGGGTTAGCTTAAGTAGTAGAAAAACTGCTTGTAATTCATCTAACCTAGCATTTACACCTTTAATGTCATGAATGTATTTTGTGCTTGAACCATAATTACGAATCTTCTTAATGATTTTGGCTAAAGCAGTATTATTTGTTGTAATAGCCCCCCCATCACCTAAAGCACCTAAGTTTTTAGTAGGATAAAAACTAAACGCAGCAGCATCTCCCAAATTACCTGCCTTTAAATTTATATCATTTCTTGCGCCATGTGCTTGTGCTGCATCTTCTATAAGTAGCAAATTATGTGTTTTTGCAAGTAGAGCTATTGCTTGTGTGTCTACCAATTCTCCATGTAAATGCACCACTAATATTACCTTTGTTTTTTTAGTAATATGGGGTGAAATATTATTTACTGAAAGATTAAAGCAATCTTTAGACACATCAACTAAAACTGGCGTTAGCCCGGCATTTACAATTGCTAATATTGAAGCAATAAATGTGTTTGCTGGAACAATAACCTCATCACCTTTTTGCAATTTACCCAACTCAATATAGCCTTTTAAAACTAACTCTATTGCTACCAATCCACTAGATACGCCAACGCAATGTTTTGTGCCGCAAAAACCTGAAAACTGACTTTCAAACTGTGTTACTTGGTGTCCTAAAATATATTGTCCGCTATCTAAGAACTTTGAAAATGAGGTTTGAAAATCCTTTTCAAAACGAGCGTTTATTTTCTGAAGGTCTAAAAAAGGAACTACTGACATGTTTTTGCTATTTTTATGTGGTTCGCTACTTGAATCTCATATGTTTTTTGCACATAGATTTGTGCACCAAAACTCTCTTTCCAATATGCCAATCCCTTATTTATTTTTTTTCCTTCTTTCTCTGAAGAGCTTCCAAAACTAATGTGTTTTTTATGGGAATATTTTTTTATAATAGCATCAAATAAAAAATCTAACGCTGCATTCTCTGAGCGATCTTCTCTCCCAGAACTATATTGAAAATGGGCTACATTATCCGTTATAAACATAACAACCCCAGCTTTTAATTCAGTTTTTTCATAAGCTGAAAAAAAACGTATTTCATCTGAAAAATGCTCTTGAAGTTTTGTTATTTCTGAGATACTGTGTACTGGAGAAACGTTAAACTTATTATTTAAGTTTGGTATTAAAACCATATCCCAAAAAAACTTTAAGCCTTGTTCTTCTTTAATTTCAATTCCTTTTTTAATAGCCGTGTTTATTGCTCTTTTACGATTTCTGTTAGGCATATATAATGCTGTCTCAAAAGCATAATAAGTATCTGTTTTTAACGTTTTAGCTGCTAACATATGTGCAGCCAACTGCAACTGCTCATTTGTCCCTTTTTGATATATACTAGGTAGCTCTTTTAGTTGAAAAGTTTTGATTTTTATTGATTCTAAAAATAAAAGTATTTTTTCAAGCAATTCAAAATAGCCTACTGTTGTTAAATTAGATTTTACAAGAATACCACCATAACTTAAGCCTTGGTGCGAGTAGAGTGTGTTTTCTACTTTATTGGCGGGAAGCATTGCTATTAACTTATTATTTTTAAAACACAGCAATGAATAATCTTCAAACCTATCTTTATGATAGTCCATAAAGTTACGATGAAACAAGAATGTTGCATTTTTTGACTGCGCTACAAAATTATTCCATAGCGTTGCATCATCAGGTTGATATTTTCGTATTTCAATCACGTTAATATGTTGCTGCTATTTTTTTTGCCTTTTCAAATTCTGACACAATCTCTGATACTATTTCTGCTGCAGGTTGTACGCTATTAATTAGCCCTGCTATTTGTCCTATTTCTAACTCTCCTTCTTCCATATCACCCTCAAACATACCTCGTTTGGCACGTGCTCGGCCTAAAAGGGTTTTTAAATCTTCTGGAGTTGGTGTGGTTTTATATAGGTCTTGGATATCATTAAAAAATTTATTTTTTATCAACCGTACAGGGGCTAGTTCTTTGAGAGTTAATTGAGTATCGCCATCTTGTACTGCAACAACTTTATCTTTAAAGTTGTCATGTGCCGATGATTCTTTACTTGCTACAAACCTACTACCTATTTGCACACCATCTGCACCTAAAACCATTGTTGCTAGCATTCCTTGTCCTGTTGCAATGCCTCCTGCTGCTATTAATGGTACACCTATGGCTTGTTTTACCATTGGTATTAAGGTTAGTGTTGTGGTTTCTTCACGACCATTATGTCCACCTGCTTCAAATCCTTCTGCCACAATTGCATCTACACCAGCTGCTTCGGCTTTTAAAGCAAATTTCACATTACTTACTACATGAACAACGGTTATATTACGTTCTTTTAACCAGTTTGTCCATGTTTTTGGATTCCCGGCAGAAGTGAATACAATTGTAACCCCTTCTTCAACTATAATATCCATAATTTCGGTAATATTCGGATATAGCATTGGTACATTTACACCAAAAGGTTTGTTGGTTGCTTTTTTACATTTCTGAATATGCGTTCGTAAAACTTCAGGGTACATAGACCCTGCTCCTAGCAAGCCTAGTCCTCCAGCATTACTAACTGCCGATGCTAATTTCCATCCGGAGTTCCAAATCATTCCTGCTTGAATAATAGGGTGCTCAATATTAAATAGTTTACAAATTTTGTTTGCCATAGTATAGATATAAAAAAACCTTTCAGCAAGATACAGAAAGGTTCAGTATTGAACAGCTTTAGCATGCTGTTTTTTTTTTATTTTTATGCTATAACTCCAGAGCCTATAAGTTCGTCATCTAAATAGAAGGCTGCAAATTGCCCTTCAGTAATAGCGCTTTGCGCATGCTCGAATTGTACATATATTCCGTTATTAAACTGATACAGTGTTGCTTTCTCTAAAGGCTGACGGTATCTAATCCTTGCCATAACATGCATTTTTTCTCCTGATTTAAGCTGTAAGTCTTCACGTACCCAATGCTGTTCTTCTTTGGTAATAAATAGGGTGTTTCTATATAAGCCTGGATGTTTGCTTCCTTGTCCGGTATAAATAATATTATCTACCACATCGGTATCTAATACAAATAACGGCTCAGGAGTTCCGCCTACTGCTAAACCTTTTCGTTGTCCTTTTGTAAAGTAGTGCGCACCTTGATGCTCACCTACTATTTTACCCTCATTAGCTTGATATGTTTGCTTCTTAGAAAGATAATTAAGTTCTTCTTCTAGAGATTTAAAAACTGGCGGGGTTTTATCGTATAAAGGACTGTTTACTGGTATTTCAATAATCTGTCCTTTTTTAGGTGCTAATTTTTGTTGTAAAAAATCAGGCAAACGAACTTTTCCTATAAAACAGAGTCCTTGAGAGTCTTTTTTATCGGCAGTAATTAATTCTTGTTCGGCAGCAATTTTACGCACCTCAGGTTTAGTTAATGCCCCTATAGGAAACAATGCTTTTGAAAGTTGTTCTTGAGAGAGCTGGCATAAAAAATAAGATTGATCCTTATTGGTATCGGCACCTGCTTTTAATTGGTATATCTCTTTGTTGTCTTTTACGATACTTGTTTTTTGACAATAGTGACCTGTTGCAACATAATCTGCCCCTAACTCTAATGCTATTTTCAGAAATACATCAAATTTTATTTCTCTATTACAGAGAACATCTGGGTTTGGTGTTCTTCCCATTTTATATTCACGAAACATATAATCTACAATACGTTCTTTATATGCTTCAGAAAGGTCTACTGTCTGGAAAGGAATGCCTAGTTTTTCTGCAACTAACATAGCATCATTGCTATCATCTAACCACGGACATTCATCGGAAATGGTTACAGAATCATCATGCCAATTTTTCATAAACAAGCCTATAACTTCATAGCCTTGTTCTTTTAATAGATACGCTGTTACACTAGAGTCTACACCGCCCGACAAACCTACTATTACTCTTTTCATTTTTTTATGTTTTTAGGATTTGCTGATAATGTATAGTCTTTTGTACTAACTAATTTTCCGTCTTTATAGTAATGCCAAACACCTTGTGGTTTGTTACTTGAATACTTTCCTGTAATTGTTTTCTTTCCGTTGCTATCATATTCTACAAAGTAGCCATGAGATTTTCCGTACGCAAAAGTATACTCACTAACTATTGTTTTATTAGGCGCATACATTATTTTTTTTCCGTGGGCCAATCCCTTTTCAAATGCTTGTGTTTGGAGAATTTTACCATCTTTATAGTAGGCTATTTTTGTACCATGCAATTGTCCGTTTATATAAGGTTCCGTCTCAATTAGAACGCCTGTTTTCCGCTCATAAGAGTGCCATTCTCCAATACGGTGTTTGCCTTTCATTTTTCCTTCAGAAAGCAATGTACCTGTTGATGTATAGTATTGTACTAAGGCTACATTTGAATGATTTTGAAATGATTTTACACATGAAGGATGGTTTCCTTTTGCATTTTTATGATAAAATTTAAAAACACCTATCTCCTTACCGTGATTAAATTCTCCTTGATAACGTAAAACAGTAGTGCCTTCAAAATACTTTTTCCATATGCCATGGCGCTTTCCATCTGCATCAAATGCATTTAATGTTTGCCCGCTTACAAGTGTACTTACAAGTAATACTATTATAACTAAAAGATTTTTCATCTGTTTATTTTTAGATATGCTAAGATATGGATTTATAATGTAAAAAGCTGTCAACAGAAAATTGACAGCTTTTTAGAATGGTTTAAACTATAATAGTTTATTTTTTGTTTTTTTGTTTTTCTGCCTCTTCCATCATTTTCTGCATTTTCAGCTGAAATTTGTTTGCTTTTTTAGGCTTCTTTTTATTTTCATTAATCTTTGCCAAAATTTTATCTTCGTCAATGAAGAATTTTTTAATAGCAAACATAATACTAATGGTTAGTAGGTTAGAAATAAAGTAGTACAAACTCAATCCACTAGCGTAGTTGTTAAAAAACACCAACATCATTAACGGTGAAAAATACAACATGTACTTCATCATTTTTTGCATATCAGGCATTCCTTCTTGTACAGGTGCTTGCATGTTTGCTTGCTGGCTTTGCGTCATGCGCATATAGAAAAATATAGCTACCGAAGCAAATATTGGAAACAAACTAATGTGATCTCCATAAAAAGGAATACTAAACCCTTCAGGGAATTGATACACACTATCATATGCTGATAAATCTTCAGCCCATAAAAATGGTTTTTGACGTAATCCTATTTCTGATGGAAAGAAACGGAATAATGCAAAGAATATAGGCATTTGTAAAATTGCTGGAATACAACCAGCCATCATGTTTACGCCAGATTCACGCTGTACCTTCATTGTTTCTTGCTGACGCTTCATAGCGTCTTTTTTATCTGGATACTTATCGTTAATTTTTTGTAATTCCGGACGTATAACCTTCATTTTTGCACTTGACAAGTATGACTTGTACACTAATGGCGACATGAATATTCTAACCACAATAGTCAGAAGAATAATAATGACTCCAAAGCCTAAACTAGCCCCTAGATGCTCGCTTAAAACTCCAAATACTGGAATGAAAATTAATTTGTTTATCCAACCAAAAATTCCCCAACCAAGGTTTACATTCTTTTCTAAACCTAAATCGGTGTATGATTTTAGTATTTCATAATCATTAGGACCGTAGTACCAAGACATGTTTTGGCTAATTTCCCCTCCAGAAACAGCTAAACCTGTTTCTAACTCAAATCCTTTTAAAAATGATGCTTCTACAGTATCACTTTCTATATAATTTTTTTGAGTAACATTAATTTTATCAAACGTTTTATCTGCTAATAAAATAGACGAAAAGAAGTGCTGCTTAAATCCTACCCAGTTAATGTTTTGAGCAGTATCGTCATTTTCAGTCATTCCTAAACACTCTAAATCACCATCATCTAAATAATGAATTGCCGTGTTTTGGTTTTCATAAGTTAAACTTTTTTCATTTACTCGTGCTTCTAAATTCCATTGTAAATCAATCCCTTCAGATGTATTTATAATATCTGATAAATTTTGAGAACGCACGGTAAAACCAATCATATAATCGTTTGGCTTAATCTCGTAACGGTATTCTAAAAATTTAGTAGGAGATACTTTTAACTTCATGGAAACAATTTTATTTGCTCCATTTTTACTTACTGTAGGCTCAAAGTATAAGTTTTTTGTATTTAGGGTTCTATTGTCCGATGTTGTAAACGGTATGTTTAAAGCAGCGTTATTATCTTTTACAAGATATAGTGGCTTGCCATCATGCGTATTAAAGTCTTTTAGTTTTACCGAAGATAAATATCCACCTTTTGGGTTAAACGATAATTCTAATACATCATTAGAAACTACTACAGGTGCACTATTATTCAATGTAGCACTGTATGCAAAAGCGCCTAATGCGTTTTGAGTTGCTGCCATTGTAATAGAATCCGAAACCACTGTTGCTGTGTTTGCTAATTCTATATTGGTTGCTTCTGTGTTTACAACAGGTGTTTCTGTAACCTGTTCTGTTTGTGTAGTGTTTTGATTTTCAGTTTCAATAGCTTGTGAGTTATTCATCCACATCCAAGTAACAATACCAGCTATTAATACATAGCCTATTAATTGTTTTGGGTCAAACTTTTTTTCTTCCATCTATATTTATTTTTACTCGATTATCGAGAATTAAATATTCTTAGTTTTCTTTACTTTTAGTAATTGCTGCTTTTACAAAACTCACAAATAATGGGTGTGGATTAGCAACAGTACTCTTATATTCTGGGTGGTATTGTACACCTACAAACCAAGGATGTGTTGGTATTTCAACAATTTCAACCAGTCCTGTGTCTGGATTAAAACCTGTGGCTTTCATACCTGCAGCTTCTAATTGGTCTTTATAGGCGTTATTAAATTCAAAACGGTGGCGGTGACGCTCATCAATTATTGTTTTGCCATAAACTTCATAAGCCTTACTGTCTTTAGCCAACTCACATTTCCAAGCACCTAAACGCATGGTTCCTCCTTTTTCAGTAACTGTTTTCTGGTCTTCCATTAAGTTTATTACCGGATTTGTAGTGTTTTCATCCATCTCAACAGAATTTGCATCTGCTAAACCTAAAACATTTCTTGAATATTCTATTACAGCCATTTGCATACCTAAACAAATTCCTAAAAACGGAATATTGTGTTCTCTAGCATATTGTACTGCAGTTACCTTACCCTCAATACCTCTACCACCAAATCCTGGTGCAACTAATATTGCATCTAAGTTTTTTAAATCGTTTTCAGTAACGTGCTCTGAGTGTATTGACTCTACTTTTACTTTTACCTCATTTGATGCTCCTGCATGAATAAATGATTCTAAAATTGACTTATATGAATCTTGCAGTTCTACATATTTCCCTACCAAACCAATAGTTACAGTTCCTTTTGGGTTTTTATATCTATTTACAAAATCGTTCCATTTTACTAAAGCAGGTGTCTCGTTTAATGGTAATTGTAATTGATTTAAGACTACAGTATCTAATTTTTCTTCCAGCATTAAGTTTGGTACATCGTAAATTGTTGATGCATCAATTGATTGAATTACTGCTTCTTTTTTTACATTACAAAATAATGCTAATTTTCTTCTAATATCATCAGATAGTTCATGCTCGGTTCTACAAACCAATACATCTGCTTTTACACCACTTTCCATTAATGTTTTAACAGAGTGCTGTGTTGGCTTAGTTTTTAACTCACCAGCAGCAGCTAAATACGGCACTAATGTTAGATGAATGGTTATAGCATTTTCATCTCCAAGCTCCCATTTTAATTGACGTACAGACTCTATATATGGCAATGATTCTATATCTCCAACAGTACCACCTATTTCAGTAATAACAATATCATAATCTCCTGATTTACCTAAAATTTGAATACGTTCTTTGATTTCATTAGTAATATGCGGTACAACTTGTACTGTTTTTCCTAAAAATTCACCTCTACGCTCTTTTTGGATTACCGACTGATATATGCGTCCGGTTGTAACATTATTAGCTTGTGATGTATTTACATTTAAATAACGCTCATAATGCCCTAAATCTAAATCAGTTTCTGCACCATCATCTGTTACAAAACACTCACCATGCTCATACGGGTTTAAGGTTCCTGGATCTACATTTAAATACGGGTCTAATTTTTGTATGGTGGTTCTATACCCTCTAGATTGTAGTAACTTTGCTAATGATGCAGCAATAATACCTTTACCTAATGAAGATGTTACCCCTCCGGTAACAAAAATATATTTAACGTTTGACATGATTATACGTATTGTTATTTTATTAAAATCTGAGCAAAAATACGCATTAAAATAGCAATTGCAATAGTTATGCAATAAGTATTTTTAGGTTTTTATTCTTACCTTAACCTTTATTGTTATCTTCTTAAATATTCATTTATGATTAAAATAGTTTCACCCACAACTATTTTACAGAAAACATTAAGGTTTAGGGTATTTTTTTTTGATGTTTCGCACCAAGTCTTCTAAACCATTTAACTGTAATTCATAGACCAACTGTAGCATTTCACCAAGTTTCCCTTTTGGAAAACCCTTGTTGTGATACCAAACAATATAGTGCTCTGGTAAGTTAATTAAATCATAGCCCTTATATTTTCCGAACGGCATGCTGGTATGCGCCAGTTTAATTAAATAGGTGCGATTATTAACTAAACTCATTATTGCCAGTTAAATGATATGTTTTTATCAATATCGGCATGTAAACTATAAAATACCGGGCAAGTAAATGCTGCCTTTTCTAACACCTTTTTTGTGACATCATCAAAAGAAAATGGCACCGATACCACAACATCTATTTTTGTTATTCTTCTTGGCGACACACCCATTGTTTTAGTTACTTGTGCAGTAGTCCCTTCTATAGAGATACCTTTGTCATTTGCTTTAACCCCCATTATTGTTAACATACAACTTGCTAATGCTGTAGCTACCGTATCGGTTGGTGAAAAAGCCTCGCCTTTTCCGTTATTATCTATTGGGGCATCTGAAATTATTTCATTTCCAGAACGCAAGTGTACTGCTACAGTTCTTAAACTTCCCTCATAGGTTACTGTTGATGTTGCCATATTATCTTATTTTTTTTCAATGATATCTTGTAACACCTCTTCAATTATTAATTCTGGGGTGTACTTTAATATGTATAATGCGCTGTTAGTTATACAACCGCTTTCTGAGTTGTTATAATTAAATATATTTTCGATGTATTCAGCCTCATTTTGTACTTGCAACCCTTTATAAAGCGAAACCTCTAAGGCATTACGAAGCATTAAATCTAAGGTTACATCAAACCCTCTTAAAGCGAGTTTACTTGGTAACTTTCCGTAAGTTTTTGTGTATTTAATAACAAAAGAGTTTTCTTCTTCAAAAACCATTGGCTTACTTATTGATGGAAAATGAAAATTTAATTTTGACTTATATCGATTTGCTATAGCATCTGAATCAAACATTTTTTTACTACTTGTTGTGTATAACGATATAGTATGGTCTTTTATTTTTGTGTCTAAAATACTCGTTACTGTTGCTACCAAGCTAACTGATGATGATTCTAGAATAACTACATTTTCTTTTTCTTTACTTAAAATCCCTTCAAAATCTTCGGGAATTAATAAATCATCTTCTCTAGAGGTAATTACTGATGCATTCGGAAAAGCAAGTAGCAACTCATTTTTTACAGCAGTCATTTTTTTATCTGCAACAATAATTATTTGCTTTCCTTTAATTTTAGTACTTATATACGCTATCATCTGCTTTCGCTGAAAACTAATAGTTGTAGCCGTTTCAATAACGTTGTTTAAAAACAGTGGTCGTTTTAATGGTAATGGCGCTACAACTGGAATATTTTTACTAGAAAGTGCTGTTGCAACGTTTTTAAAGTTTGAAAAAACCAATGGTCCCAAAACAATTTCATTGTCCTCAAAAGGTTGTGATAATATTGAGGCTATTTTGAGTTGACTACCCGCTGTATTATTTCTGCTGTACTCCGTATCGAACACACGTAAACGTGTAGAAATCCCCAATTGTTTTACAGAATCTATAGCCATAAG
The DNA here is from genome assembly GCA_965178655.1 of Flavobacteriaceae bacterium. Taxonomy (GTDB): domain Bacteria; phylum Bacteroidota; class Bacteroidia; order Flavobacteriales; family Flavobacteriaceae. Next base: position 2,041,398 of record OZ238266.1, on the reverse strand, counting down.
CACCCCTGAGTAAAAATCTAATGAAGCATTTACATAACCATCTTTTAACACTAATCTTTCTAGATTAGAAACTGTATCGTTTTTTATTATTTTATGTCCGCCAAACGGCAACATTAAAGTTAGGTTTTGCTTTTGATAGTTGGTTATCATGTCTTTTAACAACACCTTTTCAATTTCCGATACCGCTATTTTTTTAGGGTATTTTAACTGCATCCCTAAACGAATACCGTCTTTTAATGATGGATTTAGCGCTATTAATGAATCTTTTGAAATTCCAAGTGTTTTGGTTAACCTATAAAAACCTTCTTTTGGTTGCACTGTATAGTATGCATATAATTCTTCTGGTTGCTTAAAAGGTATACGTAGTTGTTGCCCTATTTGTAATCCCGATATAATCTGCGGATTTTCATTTTCAAGTTCAGCTATGCTAAGCTTGTATTTTTTGGCAATGCCATATTTCGATTCTTTTGCTTTTACAATATGAATAATAGCTTCTGGTTGAGTAATTATTGGCGTTTCATATAATGCATCATCAAACACCGGAATACTAAGTTTGCGTCCTTTTTTTAGTCTTTGAGCATACAAAAAGGTATTGTACTTTTTAATATCTGCAACAGACACACCATAGTTTTCAGACAATCGCGTTAAAGTTTCTTTTCGCTTAACTTTATGTTTTTTAAAGGCTACCAATCTTTCATTATACGGATACTTTTTTAATAAAGGAATATGCAAAGTATCTCCTACAGACAGACTTGTTTTTGCTAACGGATTCTCTAAGTACAACTCATAAGGCGAAATTTTATAATGTGCTATAATCTCTTGTAATGTTTCTCCTATTACAATAACATGTTTATCTGCTTTTTGTGCATTAACAATTGATACTGACCCTATTAAAAATAGTAATACAAATATTTTTTTCATGTGGTTGTTGTTTGATAGAGAACTTTAGACAATTTTCTTGCCAAAAATAAATTCTGTACAATATAAGGTTAAATGTACTATTTAAAAAAAACAAAACCACCAAAATTGGTGGTTTCATTATCATTTTTATTTTTCAAGGATTACTCCCATTCAATTGTTGCTGGTGGTTTTGAGCTAATATCATATACTACTCTATTTACACCTTTAACTTTATTAATAATATCATTAGATGTTTTTTGTAAAAACTCATAAGGTAAATTTACCCAATCTGCAGTCATACCATCGGTACTTTCAACAGCTCTAAGCGCTACACATTTTTCGTAGGTACGCTCATCTCCCATTACACCAACACTATTTACTGGTAACAGTATTGCACCTGCCTGCCATACTTTATCGTATAATCCGTTTGATTTTAATCCATCAATAAAAACAGCATCAACCTCTTGTAGCATTGCTACTTTTTCTGGCGTAATATCACCTAAAATTCTAATTGCTAATCCTGGTCCTGGAAAAGGATGTCTACCTAATAAATCTTTATCTAATCCCATTGAAGCACCAACTCTACGCACCTCATCTTTAAACAACATACGCAATGGCTCTACCACTTTAAGCATCATATAATCTGGTAATCCACCTACATTATGATGAGATTTTATAGTTGCCGATGGCCCTCCAGTTGCAGAAACAGATTCAATAACATCAGGGTAAATAGTACCTTGTGCCAACCATTTTGCATTTTTGACTAATTTTGATTCTGCATCAAACACATCAATAAAGGCTTTTCCGATTGCTTTACGTTTCTTTTCCGGATCACTTATACCTGCTAATGCCGATAAAAATAATTCTGAAGCATCTACGCCTTTAACGTTTAACCCCATTCCTTCGTATTGTTTTAATACGCTTGAAAATTCGTTTTTACGTAATAATCCGTTATTTACAAATATACAGTGTAAGTTTTTACCTATTGCTTTATGTAATAACACTGCTGCAACGGTAGAATCTACTCCACCACTTAAACCTAAAATAACACGATCATCGCCTAGTTTTTCTTTTAACCCAGCTACTGTCTCTTCAACAAAAGAAGCAGGTGTCCACTCTTGTGCTACCTCTGCTATTGTTACTAAGAAATTTTCTAATAATTGCTTACCATCAGTAGAGTGATATACTTCTGGGTGAAATTGAATGGCATAAGTTTGCTCTCCTTCAATTTTATAAGCTGCATTTTCTACATCATATGTACTTGCTAAACGAACACCGTTTGTTGGTAACTCTTTAATCGTATCACTATGACTCATCCATACCTGAGAACCTGTTTCAATTCCTTTAAAAAAGGCATCTTCAGATTTTACAAATGATAGATTTGCACGACCATATTCTCTTGTATTAGATGGTGCAACTTTACCTCCACTAAAATGGGCTAAATATTGCGCACCATAACATACTGCTAATAGTGGTTTTTTTCCTCGTATTTCTGACAAATCAGGATGTGGTGCATCTTCTCCACGAACCGAAAATGGTGAGCCAGATAAAATTACAGCTTTATAAGCTGATACGTCTTTAGGAATTTTGTTATAAGGGTGAATTTCACAGTAAATATTTAGCTCTCGAACTCTACGGGCTATTAATTGTGTGTACTGCGAACCGAAGTCTAGTATTAATACGTTGTTTTGCATGCGCAAAAATAAAAATTGCTTTGGTATTGACCTACAAAAATGACACTTTTTTTAAACCAATTACTCTAGACATTAGATAATTATAGATACAACTTAAATAGCACAAAAAAAGCCACTACAGTTTGTAGTGGCTTTTAAATATTATATACAAAACGTATTGCTTATTTAAGCGGGTTACGTTTTCTTTCGTTTTCTGTTAAGTGTACTTTACGTAAACGTAAAAAGTTTGGTGTTACCTCAACATACTCGTCTTTTTGAATAAACTCTAAAGCTTCTTCCAATGAAAACTTAATTGCTGGTACAATTTTAGCTTTATCATCTGCTCCAGAAGAACGTACGTTAGACATTTTTTTAGTTTTGGTAATATTCACAGTCATATCATCACGACGAGAATTTTCTCCAATAACTTGTCCTTCATAAATATCTTCACCTGGCTCAACAAAGAAACGTCCTCTGTCTTGTAACTTATCTATTGAGTAAGGAATCGATTTTCCTTTTTCCATAGATATTAACGATCCGTTTTGACGTTCTGGAATACCACCTTTTAATGGTTGGTATTCTTTATAACGGTGTGCCATAATTGCCTCTCCTGCTGTTGCAGTTAACAATTGATTACGCATACCTATAATACCTCTTGATGGAATGAGAAACTCACAAATCATACGGTCACCTTTAGCTTCCATAGAAACCATTTCTCCTTTACGCATGCTCACCATTTCAACTGCTTTACCAGATACATTTTCTGGTAAATCAATAGTCAATTCTTCTACTGGCTCACATTTAACACCGTCAATTTCTTTAATAATTACTTGTGGTTGCCCAATTTGTAATTCATAACCTTCACGACGCATTGTTTCTATTAATACTGATAAGTGTAATACACCTCTACCAAATACTAAAAATTTATCTGCACTATCGGTTGGATTTACACGTAATGCTAAGTTTTTCTCTAATTCTTTTGTTAAACGCTCTTTAATATGACGAGACGTTACAAACTTACCATCTTTTCCAAAAAATGGAGAATCGTTAATGGTAAATAACATACTCATTGTTGGCTCATCAATAGCAATTGTTGCTAATGGCTCTGGGTTTTCAAGATCAGCAATAGTATCACCAATTTCAAATCCTTCTAAACCTACTATAGCACAAATATCTCCTGTTTTTACCTCAGGTACTTTTACTCGTCCTAAACCTTCAAAAAGTTGTAGTTCTTTTATTTTACATTTTACAATACTACCATCTCTTTTACAAAGTGATACTTGCATACCTTCTTTTAAGCTTCCACGAGTTAAACGCCCGATAGCAATTCGTCCTGTAAATGATGAAAAGTCTAATGATGTAATTAACATTTGTGTATTTCCTTCCTTTGGTTCAAAGTTTGGAACATGCTCAATAACCATATCTAATAATGGCTCAATGTTTTCAGTTTGGTCTTGCCAATCTTCACTCATCCAGTTATTTTTAGCTGAACCGTATACTGTTGGGAAATCCATTTGCCATTCTTCTGCACCTAATTCAAACATTAAGTCGAATACTTTTTCATGAACTTCTTCTGGCGTACAGTTTTCTTTATCAACTTTATTTACAACAACACAAGGTTTTAGTCCTAAATCAATTGCTTTTTGTAGTACAAAACGTGTTTGTGGCATTGGTCCTTCAAAGGCATCAACTAACAACAACACACCATCAGCCATGTTTAATACACGCTCTACTTCCCCACCAAAATCGGCGTGACCAGGAGTATCTATAATGTTAATTTTTGTACCTTTATATATAACCGATACGTTTTTAGAGGTAATTGTTATTCCTCGTTCTCTTTCTAAATCATTATTATCTAGAATTAAGTCTCCAGTGTTTTGATTTTCACGAAATAATTGACAATGGTACATTATTTTATCTACCAATGTTGTTTTACCATGATCTACATGGGCAATAATTGCAATATTTTTTACAGAACTCATAACTATTCATCTCTAATTTAAGCGTGCAAATGTACAGTTTTTTATTGTAATAATTGCATTGCCTCTTTAATTATATAACTACTATGGTTTCTAGCTATTAAAAAGGGCGTTACATCCGTTGAAAAATCATATCTTTGCACAAAATTAAATCACCATGAATTTAGATCTTATACCAAATATTAAACATACAAATAGCGGTAATTTCTTTTTGCTAGCAGGGCCATGTGCTATTGAAAGTGAAGATATGGCTATGGAAATTGCTGAAAAAATCATTGCAATTACCGATAAGCTTAAAATTCCTTTTATTTTTAAAGGGTCTTTTAAAAAAGCAAACAGAAGTAGAATTGATAGTTTTACTGGTATAGGTGATAAAAAAGCTTTAGAAATTCTAAAAAAAGTATCCAATAAATTTAATGTGCCAACGGTTACGGATATTCACGAGGCGTCTGATGCTGCTCTAGCAGCACAATATGTAGATGTTTTACAAATTCCTGCCTTTTTAGTTCGTCAGACAGATTTAGTAGTTGCCGCTGCAAAAACAGGAAAAGTTGTCAACTTAAAAAAAGGACAATTTATGAGTCCTGAAGCCATGCAACATGCAGTACAAAAAGTAAAAGATGCCGGAAGCAATAAAGCATGGATTACCGACAGAGGGACTATGTTTGGCTACCAAGATATGATTGTAGATTTTAGAGGAATCCCTACCATGCGTAAGTTTGCACCTACGGTTTTAGATGTAACCCACTCCCTACAACAGCCAAATCAAAATTCTGGAGTTACTGGTGGTAGACCCGATATGATTGAAACTATTGCTCGCGCTGGTATTGTAAACAATGTAGATGGCTTATTTATTGAAACACATTTTAATCCTGCTAATGCCAAAAGTGATGGCGCAAACATGTTACACTTAGACCATCTTGAAAACCTACTTACTAATCTTGTTACAATTAGACAGACGACTAATGGACTTTAAAAAAATACTTTTATCTCTTGCATTGGGAATCTCTTTTATAGGATTTTCACAAGATCAAGAACCCGAAAAATATACCAAAACAAATAAAGGTAAATTTTTTGTTAGCTGGGGAGGCAACAGAGATTTCTACTCCAACTCTAACATTAGATTTAAAGGTAATGATTATGATTTTACCCTATATGATGTTGACGCACATGATAAACCTAAAGGGTGGCACATAGATTACATTAATCCAATGCGAATGACTATTCCGCAAACAAATGCGAAAATAGGTTATTTTATTTCTAACAATTACTCAATCTCTATTGGTGTTGACCACATGAAGTATGTCATGACACAAAACCAATACGCTGGTATTAGCGGAAATATTCAGCTACCTGATGATCATGCTGCTGCATTTTACAATGGCGTATACACCGGAGGAGCTATTCAATTAACCGAAGACTTTTTAATATTTGAACATACCGATGGTTTAAACTACGTATATATTGAAGCGGCACGACATGATGATATTTCTTCTTTTATAGGCATTAGAAATACCGATAAAATTCAATTAAACATAACAGAAGGCATCGGGTTTGGAGGGCTATACCCTAGAACAAATGCCACTCTATTACAGAATGAACGACATGACGATTTTAACATTGCCGGCTATGGCGCTTCAGTAACTGCAGGGTTAAACATTACGTTCTTTAAACACTTCTTTATTCAAGGAAGTTTAAAAGGCGGGTATATTAACATGCCTAACATTAGAACTACAAATAATACCAGTGACCATGCTTCGCAAGAATTCTTTTTCTTTCAGCGTATGCTTACTTTAGGTGGTATTTTTAAATTATAAATCCATTCTATATCATAAAAAAAGCGATGACCACATAGGTCATCGCTTTTTTGATTTTATAATGTTATAGCGTTATTCTTTTCCATCTACATAATCTTGTAAATACGCGAATCGTTCTGTTAACTTTCCGTCTTTTGTCATTCTTGAACGCTCTAAAATACCATCTTTATCGTTGTTAAAAAATGCTGGAATAACATGCTCTAAAAACATTTCTCCAAAACCTTCACTGGCATCTTTTGGCAATTCACATGGTAAATTATCTACTGCCATTACTACAATAGCCTCACTATTCATAAAATTGACCTCTTTTTCAGTTTCCGGGTTATACCCATAAACAGGATCTGCTATTGTTGAAGGGCGAATTGTTGACGCAACTGGCCCATCAATATCACAAGATACATCTGCAACAACTTTAATATTAAAATCTTCCGACCTACAATCTTTACGAGTATACAAATATGGTGCGCCATCGCCAAAATAGTGCCCTGCTATAAAGTAATTGGTTACTTTCGCAAAACGCATAAAGTCAGACTCATATGCTGATGGATTTTTATACATATCGTATTTATCCAATACTTGTCCGTCTTTACGTTTATTATAGTCTAATATATCTAACTTACAATATACTGGCTCATTAAAACTATCGTTTAAATATTGCGCCACTGTAACCTGCTTCACCTTTAAGTGGTCTAAAATTTCTTTTGCTCCAAAAGCCACTTTCCCATTACCTGTTAAACAGATTTTAATATTTGGTAGCGTAATTTTGTCTAAGGCGGCATGCATTGCTTTTAAATCTGGTAATGATTCTGCTTTAGGCAACTGCCATAAGTTATACTTTTTGCCATAAGCAATAAACCCATTATAAGCACCAACAATTCCTGCATAACGACCAAAGCCAATTAACCTACTTCCGCTTGCTTTTGTAATAACCTCATGGTCATATAGTTCAATATTTTTTTGCAATATTGCTTGTAATAACTTTCGGTTATAAGGTTGTTTTTTAAATGTATGCGAAAAGAAAAAATATTTTTTATTAGGAATCAAAGCCTCAATAGGCACTTCTTTTACCCCTAACAACACATCACAATTTTTGATTGACGATAATACCGAAACTCCTTTTTCTGTATAATCCTCATCATTAAAAAAACGAATATCTGAAGACTCTACATGTAATTGTTCTTGTGGGAATTTTTCTGAAAATTCCGCAGCCTTTTCTGGCGTAAAAACAACACGTCTGTCTGGTGGATTTTTACGTTCTTTAAGTATCGCAAATTTCATTTATTGTTTTGTGTTTTAATTTATTGGGCTAAAATAATACATTTCACCTAAATATCATTCAAAACAAGCGGAGATTTAAATTGCTATAGCCAGTTTATTTTGTAGCTTTGTAGCTTATTATAGTAATGGGGTCGACTGGTTTTGACTGCAGGATTTATATTATAATAAGCATGTCGAGCGTTGATATATGGCTCGTAAATTGCAATATCACACTTTTTAAACGGCGAGAATAACTACGCTTTAGCTGCTTAATCCGAATCATAGTAGGATTGGCCTCGGCACGCAAGGCGTGCGAGCTAAATGTCTCCTGAAAGCCTTTGTTAATGGCGTTCTTATATAAGGCATCGTAAAAATTGACATAGGAATAGTACTACTTCGTTATTATTTCAACAACTTTAAGAAGATAAGGATAGTATTGGCAGTTTTTGGTCTATTATTATCACGAAAACTAAACAAAAACTAAGCATGTAGAAGTTTATTTTATAACTTGTTTGGACGAGAGTTCGATTCTCTCCGACTCCACAATTTACCCACAAACACTGAGGATTTAGTCCATTAATTTGGCACTATCCTCGGTGTTTTTTCTTCCTATCAAACAACTCCCAAACTAAGTGTCTACAGATCATTAGACTTAATTTAATGAGTTCTTTAATAGATTCTGTAGGGTGTTCCATAGATCATTTACCACATCCTGTTTTTGTCTCTTTAAACCGATTTTCTGTTGGAATATTTGCACCTAACTAAACCTTATACATCCAATTTAGGTGCATTTAGGTCACAGAAATCGATTTTTAAGGTCATAGAGTACTGTTTATCAATTAGTTATTAACTTATTAAAAAACAGGAAATTATGAGTAATGTCAAGTTCAACTACTTTTTAAAGAACAACCCAAACAACAAAAGAGAACTCCCAATTGTAATGACAATAGTGATGTCGGGGGAACGAACACAAATGTTCACCGGTCTATGGACTGTGAAATCGAAATGGAATCAAAAATATTCTAAAGTGATCGGAACTGATCCCGATTCAAAATCAATTAATGACACCCTACTCTCTTTTATATCAAGAGGACGAAGGGTTGTAAATGAACTGGTAGTTTCAGGTAAACCATTTAATCCAAATACTGTCAAAGACAAATTAAAGAACGGATTCTCTAAAAATCTAAAAACTATAGAGTCTTACAATCTATTTTTAGAGAGGATGGAAAGAAAGATTCCATCCAAGTACACAAGATCTACTTACGTAAAATACTTAAACACCAAACTCAGGGTCGAGGAATTTATCAAACACTACACCAAGAGAAATGACATCTTTCTTTATGAGTTAGATTCGGAATTTATGGAGAATTTTGATCTGTGGTTACGAGACAAATATAAGGTTGCACACAATACGGTTTATAAGACCTATCAGAGATTTACAAGATTTATTCGATTAGAAGTATCCAATGGAAATTTAGACCGTTACCCCTTCCCCAATTACTCTATAAAGATGATACAAAAACAAGGTCACTACCTGAGTTTTGAAGACATTGAAAAATTAGAAAACTTGGTGGTTGACCTTCCAAGACTCTATCATGTCAAACACCTGTTTTTATTCTCTGTTTATACAGGTCTTGCGTATGCAGACATGAATAAATTATCTAAAAAAGATCTTTATACCGATGACGAAGGAATGATGTGGATTAAGACCTACAGACAAAAGTCAAAATCAAGAGTATCAGTTCCTCTGATATCTAACGCAGTAAAATCATTACAAATTTTAACTAATGGGGATTTTCAGATCCAAAAGGGAAAACTACTTCCGATGAAATCTAACGTGAGACTCAATTATGAGATCAAACAGATATGTTCAATGTCAAGAATAAAAGATTATGAAAAAGTGACCTGGCACAGTGCCAGGAGATCTACAAGTTCAATAATGATGAAAGCGGGAATTCCATTACAAATCCTTCAAAAGGTGTTATCCCATAAATCACTATCAACATCTCTAATGTATTACACCCATGTGGAAGATTCTCATGTGAAAGAAGGAATGAAATTATTGGATGAAAAACTAAATCAAAAAGTTGAGATTCCTAAGGATGGTCCAATAGATCTTAACACCCTACAGAATCTATTAAAGAACTCATTAAATTAAGTCTAATGATCTGTAGACACTTAGTTTGGGAGTTGTTTGATAGGAAGAAAAAACACCGAGGATAGTGCCAAATTAATGGACTAAATCCTCAGTGTTTGTGGGTAAATTGTGGAGTCGAAAGGACCATGTCATCAACTAACTTTATCTACTCACTCAACACTTCAAGATATTGAATATCAATTATTTGAGTGTCAATATCTAAGTTTCAAACAACTCCTCAAATTCGTGTTAGGTGCATATATTCCAACCAAATCGAGTTTTGAGTACTGATTTACTACAAATTTAACGCAACTGCATTGATGGTCCTAATTGAGGTATTGTTTACTGTGCCGATAACAATTGAGAATGATCTTATACATGTAAGATTTTTACATCTTTTAGTTGGTGGTGTATTATCTAAGTAGATATTATTAGTTCCCCCGCGGATTCACTTATTCGTGTATCACGGTTATACCATTATATAAATTAAATGAACCATAATATGGTACAACTGTAGACCTATTCAATTTTAGACCATTCAATGGTGTAGTTTAAAAATGATATTATTTGTGCAGATAACATTTATGAACAGGATCTCACCTGCAGTCATCTGAGGTGTTCAATTGTTATCCGCACGAAAAGATGAGAATTGACTCCGATAATTGTATTGATACATATATATTCATCCCCCCGGGGAGAGGTCCTGAGGTCCCAAATCCCCCCTTGTATAGAGGAAAAGGGGGAGAGTATAACGGGGGTCAATACCGTCTTAGAAATTTTCTGAAAAAATGAGTGATATTTTGGGATTAATTCAAATCTGCAATCGTTGTTGCAACTACCATCTTTGATCCTATCTCCTCAAAATGTTTTATACCACAATCAATCTTCGATTGTTCTTTTGGTCTTAAATCCATTTCAGAAGTACTTCCCTTACTCTCTACTACAAAATAAAGTTTCTCTTCATCACCATCTTTCCAACTCACTACCCAGTCAGGGTTATATGATCCCAAAGGAGTATCAATCTTAAACCAGTTAGGAAGTTTTGCGTAGACAGATACATTTTCACTTTGTTCAAACTGTTTGGAAAGTGTAGATTCTACTTTTGAATCGTAAACCACATATTCATAAGGTGATTTTGTACTTTCAGATAAGTTATTTTTCAAGTATCCAAATAGTTCTTCATTCTCAAATAATTCTTGACTGTAAAAGTCATTACCACCCATTTTGTGGTATTTGATACCATCAATAATATGTAACCTCATTTGATCATTAATGATGTCAATACAACCTTCAATAAACTTCTGAGGATTGATTTTGAAATACTTTAATTTCTCTGTTCCAGTGAGAATATCAACAATCGATTTTCTGGTAAGTTGTGTTTCATTTTGAAGATACCCAACGATGTCTGGTAAATTATTAACCTCATAATCTAAATTAGAGGTTTGTGTTCTTACAGATGCATCATCAACTTCAACACCTCCAATACTCATCGTGATTGTTGACTTTGTATAATGGAGTTTCCCTCGCTGAATGTTTAGTTTTTTATCTATAGAATTGATGCATTCTTTTACCAATGAGTTTGAATCAAAGTCTACCGAGAAGGTAGTTTTAAACTTAACACGATCCCATAGTTCTTTAAACTCCGGACTGTCTAATATTTGTTTATTAACCTTAACTCGTTTCTTGTCGTCTTTGTTCTTAATTTCCAATTTACCTGCTGCACTCTTCAAATTGGTAATAATTTGTTTAAATACATGAGGGTTTTCAGTAAAGACCTCAGGAATATCTACATTATTATCTTTAAGATCAATCCTCAATAGATCTTGAACTTTTCCTCGGGAATCAATATACCCTTTGTGCGTGAAGTGTTTATAGAGTTCACTTGATTTTTCCTGACCTAAAAAGGTAGTATGTCCATCTTCTATACCAATTACAATATCTGAAAAAGTAAATTCTTCAATAACTCCAAACTTAATTCCAGTATCAGATTCGATTTCTCTTTGAAGTGTGTCTACAAAGTCAAAATAAGTTTCTGTTGCCATTACAGATAGCGTATTTACCTCATGACCATAAACTCTTTCTCCGTCTTGATTAACACACAATCGAAGTCCACGACCAATCTGTTGTCTTGGAGTGATAGACGACCCTCCCAAATCTCTTAAAGTACATATCTGAAAAACATTGGGGTTGTCCCAACCTTCCTTTAGTGCAGAGTGTGAAAAGATGAATCGAAGTTTTGAATCGAAACTCAATAGTTTCTCTTTATCTCGCATGATTAAACTGTAGGTGTCTTCATCTGCTTTAGTTCCTCCGTTGGTATCTTTAAAGTATTCGAATTTATCCTTAGTATTACTCTTCTTACTTTTCTTGTCTATTGAGAAGTATCCGTTGTGCACCAAAGAAGGATCTAATTCATTGTCGTGTAACTCGTTGAATAGGTTTTGGTATTTCGGTTTACGAATCAATTTAGAATACTCCTCCTCAAAAATGGATGCGTAATCTCCATTGATTTGATTCCCATCCTCATCATACTTTCTATAGTTAGAGACTGCATCAATAAAAAATAAACTCAATACCTTAATCCCTTGACCATTTAATACGATTTCCTTGTCCAGATGCTCCTCAATTGTTTTTGAGATCATTGCGGTTTTTACCTGTCGATCATCAACACTTCCAATGGATTGTCCTAATTTGATAAAATCGTCTTTACTGGTAAAATCAATGTATTCATTGCCTTCAACCCCATAGATATCTTTGATGATATACCCTTCATATTCCACTCGGTCGGTTAACTGTTCCAAATCATCATTTTGTCGAACCGTTAATTGTTTTCTTTTTATTGATCCTTTGACAAAGGTGTCTACTTCAATCTTTGCAACGGGAAGTCCTTTACTCAACTTTACATCAATTAATTTTATATACGCTTGATTGTTCGCTCCCTCGGTTTGGACAGAACCTACTTCAATTTGTTTTACTAATTTTTGTTCGTACGCATCTACAGCATCCAACTTGTACATTAGATTTACTTTTTCACGGTGCGTTGCAGAATATCGGATGATTGCTAACGGATTTAAATTTTTTACCGCTTTTTTCCTCAACTCCGTACTCATCGTTGTTTGAGGTTCATCAATGAAGACTACCGGGTTGGTATTCTTAATTAAATCTAAGGGTTTGTAACCTAAGGAGTCGTTATAACGGTGAATGATGTTTGCATTGTTAGGTTTTGAAGGATCTTTAAAACTCTTACTAAACGAATCAATATTAATGACCATGATCTCTAACCCATCGTTGGTAGAAAAGTCTCTTACTTCATTCAATCTTGAACTATCATAAATAAAGAAGTTATAGGGTATATTATCATACAGTTCTCTAAAGTGATCCTTCGTGATTTGAAGAGACTTAAACACCCCTTCTTTAATTGGTATAGACGGTACTACTATGATATGTTTTGAAAACCCATACTTCCTGTAGAGTTCCATGATGGATCTTAAATACACATAGGTCTTCCCTGTACCTGTTTCCATTTCTACCGTAAAGTCTAAATGATTACGATCTACTTCTTTGGGAGAAGAGGGTTTTAATCCATTACCTAACTGAATCTGTTGTACGTTTTCTATGAGTTTACCCTCCGAAAGTGTTAAACGGTTTCCATATCCAATTTCGTTGAAAGACGCTTTATGCTGCTGGTTTAAAAACGCAGGAGAATAGACTGTAAAGTTAGAGTCACATTTTTCTTGACCTTGAAAAATATCAACGATCGATCCAATAGAATCTAACTGGTATTGAAGGGTACTGTCGAATTGTATTTTCATATTAAATACTTCTTATTTCGTTAATACCATACCTTTTCAACGTTTGTACCGAATTGGTTTTTTCTACATCGGTAAATCCATTGTCTTTAAAAATGACTCTACAAATCTCAGGAGAGCATGCTTCTTTCCATTGACCTATTCCTTCTGCAACCTTTGCAGTAATATTATCTGCCAAACAAATAAATAAAGACCCCAAACCAACATTGAATACCTTTTTACCTTCTATGATTCTTTCTTCAATTGGTAAGGTTAGATCTAACCCATACTTTAGTAAAATTTCATATAATACATCTTCTTCCGTTCTATCTGTTTTAATGTTTCCAACCGCATCAAACAAACTTGCGTTAAGATTCTCTGGATTCCCATCCCAACTTTTAATGTTGGAACTATCGAGTTTAAATACTTTAAACCCTAAATCCATTTCTTTAGATTTTTCTGGGTGTTCTTCTTTAATTTTTTTGACAACTCTTCTAATTCTTTCCTTACCTATGTCGGAAATAACAGAATATCCTTGTAGAAATGCATCACTGTTTTTTTCAGTTTTTTCAGGTAATTGAACTTGTATATATTTTGAAATTTGATTTGATTTTAAATTTGACATCAAAACTGCATGGGCAGAAGAAGAAGAACCCGAGAAAAAATCTAAAACATATTCATTATCTGTTTTTATATAATCGAATAATTCAATCAAGTATTTTACTGGTTTGGGGTAATCAAAAACTCTACTTTCAAAAACTTCCTTAATATCTTTCGAGCCATCCAAATTCTTAACTCCCTTTATTAAGTTTTTTTTGGGAGCAGACCTTTCAATAGGATTTCCTTCATTATTTACTTTGAGATAGTTCTTATAATAAACTGAATGTCCACTTTCTCTATTTTTTGATTCTCTTATTTCAATAAATCCATTTTCAAATCCCCATTTAACTTTTGATTCACTCCACTTCCATATCCAACCATCTTTTTTAAATTCTTCCCTTCCATTAGGATACGTTGATTTACCCTCTTTGTCTCGAATTTGATAATTTAGTGAATCACTATACTGTAGACCTCCTCTATCTAAAGTATCAAAATAGAATGGGCCTCGTTCTTCAAAATATTCGTCCTTATGCTTATATCTCTTTGGGTCAAATGAATTTAAATTTTTATTAAAAATTGATTCAGAGGAGTTTATATTTTTGAGATAAATTAATACATACTCGGTTACTGAGGAGATTGTTTTGGAATCAGAGGCACCTGTTTTTTTTTCCCATACAATCTCACTTATTTTATTGCTTTCGCCAAAAACTTCATTACCTAATTTTATGAGGTTATCCAACTCATTTTCATCAATGCTCATAAAAATCACCCCATCCTCTTTCAAAAGATTTCTTGCCAATCGTAATCTTGGATACATCATGTTTAACCAATTGGAGTGGTATCGACCATCAGAATCTGAATTGGTAGAAGTTTTGTTTCCTTCACTATCAATCTGTCCTGTAACTTCTTGGTAGTTTTTCAGGTTGTCTTTGTAGTTGTCTTTATACACAAAGTCCTTTCCTGTATTGTAAGGAGGGTCTATGTAGATCATTTTAATCTTCCCTGCATAACTTTTTTGCATAAGTTTCAATACCTCTAAGTTATCTCCCTCTATATACATGTTTTCGGTGGTGTCCCAATCTAAACTTTCTTCCTTTGCAGGTCGTAAAGTACCTGTAGAAGGTTTATGTGCTTCTCGTCTTGCTTGAGACTTACCTGCCCAAGTAAAACGGTAGTATTCTTCCTCTTCTTCCAACTCTTCCCCCAATACCTGCTGTAGCGCCTTAAAGTCTATTCTTCCCTCTGTTACAATTTCAGGGAATAATTCTTTTAATTTGTCAATGTTGTCATTTACTAAATCTGCACTCTGACTCAATTGATCTCCTTGGTTTATTTTTTCTATGCTCATTGGATTAAGGTATTTTTAATGTTTTCTATGTCTTGTTTTCTCCTCTGAATTTCCATGTTAATGGAGACTCTACTATTGAGTTGTGTTTCTTTTTTTAATTGACTTTTTAACGAAATCAATTCTGTTTGTATGGTTTCTATTCTTAATAGGTGTTCTAAGTCTTCGTTTGAACGATGACTTCTCTCTCCGTTAAAAACACCTGTTAAATGATATGATTGTAATTGAATCATTGCATCTACATATTCCTGGTAAACGGTCATTAGATTCGTTTTATTGAGTTGAGGGAAGGGTAAAGTACTTTTAAATTCCTCAACAGATTTATCTACTGCATCTACGCTTATAGGTGCACTGATATACAAACGTTCTATTGTACGTTTAGAACGGTCATTTTGATTGACTCGTTTAGAACTTGTACTTAGTGTCCAGTTGGAGTCATCTTCAATCACTAACACAATTGGATAGGGTATGTATTTATGAAAGAGTTCTGCAACGGTTTTAACAATTTTATCTGCTGCAGAAGATATCTTACAGGTCATCAATTGAATTTCGTCAAAGACATAAAGATCATCCTCAAATTTCGGAATGTTGGAATTTGAAGGTTTGATGCTTGCTATCCATTCCATTTTGGTGACGTGTGTGTTTAATATTTTTTTCTCTGATGAAGTCAGATCAAAGTTCTTCGTGAAAAACACCTTCGTTAATCTCTTGTTGAGTAAGCAACGGTTTGGGAACTGAAATATGTCGTTATAATTCATTTCCATCTCTACTCAATAATTAAATAATTGATTAACTGAATACTGTCTTTGTTTAAATCTTCTTCACCACTAAATAAAGTACCTCCTGAGGTTGCCAGTGAATCTAATCCTATTTCTTCCTGTACACCGTTTACTTCTTGGATTGCAGTCTTTAAAAGATCTCTATAGACCTCCATTTTTTTATACCCCTGTGTCTTTTCTGAAAATTCTTTAATAACATCTTTTTGTACCAAAGTAGATTGTACACATAGTTTTCTCAAGTAGTCTAACGTTAACTTCGATTGAGATATCTTGGTGTTTTTACTTCCATTTAAACTTTTATAGACCAAAAAATAAGGATATAACACATTTGAGTTGTAATGACCTTGTTTTGTGCTCGAAGTATCTTTAAAACAAAAAATAACTCCCTTATCAATTTGATCTGAATTAGATTTTACAACAGAAAAGGTTGCTGGAGGTAGGTTGTTTAATTCTATTAACTCTTCATCTGTTGATTTGTCTAAATCAATTTTAAAATCATTAAAAGTTAGATCTGTTATAGATATGTTTCCTTCTATATCCTCCAAATCGATCACTTGGTTCTGGAGCTGCTTCAGTTGTTTTTTTCGATACTCCAGATCCTTCATGTCGGAAGGGTCTTTAGAGATTACGTTGTCTTCTCCTGTAGCAGAAACATCTAACATCACCATTCGTCCTTTAACACGACCTACCAAATCAATAAAACTGTCTAATTCAATATTAGGAAAAAAGTTGACCAGTTGAATATTATCGTTGGTAGATCCAATTCTATCAATACGACCAAAACGTTGGATAATACGCACTGGATTCCAATGAATGTCATAGTTGACCAAATAATCACAGTCTTGTAAGTTCTGACCCTCTGATATACAATCCGTACAAATCAATACATCAATTTCTTTGATCTGATCTGGAAATACTTGATCCCTCTTCTTAGACCTTGGTGAGAAGTTTATAAGTAGAGAAGATAGGTCTGTTTTACATTTTGGTAAGTTGGTTTTATTGGACCCACTTCCTGTAATTAGAGATGAATACACCCTATGTTTATTTATCAACCAATTCTCTAAATTGGAATGAAGATAGTTTGCAGTATCTGCAAACGCAGTAAAAATAATAACCTTTTTGTTGTCTGTATTAATTGGGTTATTGAGTTTTTCTTCAATTAAAGATTTGAGTTTCCCTAATTTAGCATCTCGATCTGATGAAATACCTCTAATGTCTTGATGAAGGTTTTTTAATATTTGTACATCAAATTCTAAATCTTGTTTCCATCGAATGATATCTATGTCTTGCAGCAACACCTTGGTTTTACCACCAACTAATAAATCCTCTAATTCAGTATCGTCAAGATCTACTTCAGTAATGCTTAAGTCTAAATCAATATCACCTGACTTATGACTTTCTATCTGTGCAATATTTCGTTCCACAGAATGTATTAATCTCTCCAGTGTAAGTCTAAAGGAGTCTATGGAACTCTCCAGACGCTTTAGAAGATTTACACGCATCAAATAGATCAAACTCTGTTCTCTGTCGACTTGCTTGAATATGCTACCCTTACTGGTTACAATATCATATTTCAATTCGTACTCTTCTCTTTTATCAGATCTTACGTATGCTAATGGAGTATATGATGCTAAGGTTAGATTACTTATTTCATCATACAGTTCTCCAATGTTATTGAACTTATTTTCAGTGTCTATCGGAGGAGTAACGGTAATTGGTTTTAATCGATTTGGGAATTTGCCAATATTGGTGGTGTCGTAATATTTTTCGATATGTTTTCGAGATCTTGCGATCGTCATCATATCCAATATTTTGAAGTAATCACCCCCAAGATCTTCCAGAAGGTCGTTGACATTTATTTCATCAGGATTTTTTTCACTGAACCACTGATTGAATTTACGTTGTGCGTCTCTTAAAACTTGAGTTACACTATCAATCCCATGATCTTTAAATGCATCGTCAACTCCTTCGGTGATAAAAGAGATCTGATTCTTCAGATCATTCATCTTATTATTGACCGGTGTAGCGGATAACATTAAAACTTTTGTTTTGATGTTAGCACGAATTACATCATTCATTAATCTTGAGTAACGAGTAACCTTATCCTTTCTGTTGGGGTTATTTCTAAAATTATGCGACTCATCAATAACGACTAAATCATAGTTCCCCCAATTAATCGAAGAAAGGTTAATATCCCCTGATTTACCGGTAGTTCTCGATAGATCTGTATGATTGAGTATGTCATAGTTTAAACGGTCCTTAGAGAGTATATTTCTCTTGTCGTTGAGTTGGTAGATGGACCAGTTCTCTCTTAATTTTTTTGGAGCAAGTAAAAGTATTCGATCATTTCTCAATTGATAGTATTTCATTACCGCTAACGCTTCGAAAGTTTTTCCCAACCCAACAGAATCCGCGATAATACATCCCCCATAGGTCTCAATTTTATCTATAGCACCTACTACTGCATCTTTTTGGAAATTGTAAAGGAGATTCCATACTGCAGACTCCTTGAATCCAATTTTATTTAATTTGGAATCCAACCGTTCGTCAATTTGAGAAAAATTGAAGATCTCTTTTAATATAGATTTATAGATAACTGAGGGAGGGAGATCTCTATTGGAAGAATTTAGCGTTGAAATGACATCTTTTTTCATATCAACTGAACTAAAGTTCCATTGAGTATTAAAGTAATTTAAATACTCTTTTTTATCATCAATTATTTCATTGATAAACACCGGTAATTCAGATCTAACAACTCCTAAACTAACAGAATCAAGGTTGAGAGGAGTTAAGGTGTAGCAACTAACGTTATCCTCATTTTCAATAATTAAAAGATTTTGATTACCAATGGATCCTTTTTTTATTTCAACAGATTTTGATAAAAATTGATTTACTATTTCAACTTTATATTTTCTATCCAGTTTTAAATTGAGATGATCTTCCTTTTCATTTTGAATAAAAGAAAATTCAGAAGTATCTGGAGAATTACTCAACAAAAATTTTATATTGGAAGAACTCTTAATAATTGGTAATAAAACAAAAAGAGAATACGAAGTAAAATAATCCCCGGAGTAATACACACGAGATGTTGCAGTAATCGTAGATTCCAAAACATCAATTAATCGAATATTTACATTATCAATAATTCTCATTATTCTACTAACAGTTTTGAAGGTGATGTTTGTATTAGTTGCGCAATAAAATACAACTTCTGTTTTTCTAACATAGATCGATTTTTATTCCTTGATTTTGTTGTTAATTAACTTATCTGGAGTTATCCCTAATGTTTTAGAAATTTCAAATAGAGTGCGAATGGAGGGTTGAGATTTTTGATTGCACCAAGAATTGATGGTAACAACAGATACTCCCATTAGATCAGATAATTTCTTTTGAGAAATTTCTTTTTCTTCCAAAACTGATTTAATTGTATTGTAATGCATACTCACTTTACTTTTAACAAATATAAAAATATTAAGGTAATTCTTATATAAGTTTTACCTTAATTTACTAATGTTAATTTCAACTATCTCCATTATGTCATTTTCAACTTTGTTCCAAATGTGATCTGGTACTTGTTTACGGTTTTCTATAATCTCTTCCTGCGTTGAAATTGATGATAGTTGAGGGTATCGAGGATACTTTTTTTGAATTATATCCTTCAACTTTTTTACTTTACTATTTTTCCAATTATCAAACATCTGTTGATGATATTCATTTACCTCTTCAGTTTCAACAATTTCATTTTTACTATTTACAGTATCCATTTCTCTGTTATCTCTTGTCTTTTCACTATTTTGTATTTTCCTTTTACTTTTATCAATTATCTCTTTACTATTATCGGGTTTTTTGGGTTTTTCAATAAACCCATCGGTTTCGTTTGGGTTTTCAATAAACCCATTGGGTTTTTCAGATTCCGCTGCTACTTTTTTAGGTCTACCACCTTTTTTTCCATTTTCTCGATTTCTCTCAATCGTTTTTTGATATTTTAAATTGTTCACCTCCAACGCAGGTAGGACTCCGCTCCATAAAAGTTTGTCTTCTTTTGATTCTAAAACTACTTCACCATTGTTATGGTAAGAGATTAAATTGTTAATGAATTTTCTGAGTTCGTAATCATCAAGAATATCGATTTGAGTCTTCCACGAATGATAGAATAAGAATGATTTTTTATTTGTTTTCATATTTAAAAAAATGAATCCTCAATCGAAAAAGTGAACCTTACAACACTTAATCAAATGAGGATTTTTTTAGTTTTTATTATTTGTTTGCAAGGTTTATGTAATCTATACACAATTAAATTTTAAAAATCAACCCTTTTTGTAAGGCGTTCCGCATTTTCTTAGATACTTATTGTAAATAACCATTTTGTATGAAGAATAGACTTAACAAAAAACTTGTTGTTCGTATTACTGAGAATCAGTACCGTAGACTAAAACAAAACATCCTTGAAGACCAGGTTTCAATGTCTCAAGTAATCCGTGAGGCGTTAGAAAATAAAATGAATAAAATAGAAATAGATGATACGCGGAAAAGAAAATTTAGACATTAAATATTGGAGTAGACATATTCCATCAAATTTGGAAATAACCTCGTGGGAGCGAAAACAAATACAGGAGTACTTTATTGAGGAATTAGGGATGACTGATGACCTTGAGTTGGACTTTCAGTCAACGCAACTCAAATTAGTAGTTGATGTTTACAGAAGAATCAGTTACAATTTGTCGGAATAAATTGACACTTGTAATTTGACTTCTAAAAATCATATTCTACTTTTAATATGTGTAAAGGTGAATTTTAGTGTCTTCAATACTTTTTTCTGATGGTGGAGGAACTATAACCTGTAACGAATGAGACCTCTTTTTTTCAAAACTCTATGAATCGATTTGAACTTATTTCGCGCATATACTTTAGCAGCGTACTCGAGTGGGTTGTTTTCGTATCCTACTTTTTTATCGTACGATTGATATGTTTTCATTGTTTGTCTTGTCGAAAGAAAAATGGCGTGATGAATTTCTTCAACAAGAGTAAGGATCCAAGAGTGTACATTATCCAAATTGTGGTGGTAAAGTGTAACAGTATGTGTTTCCTGTAAGTAGGATCCTCTATACTCATCATTAGGGTCATAGTCAAAGTCAATTGTCAGATTATGTATAGTAACCCCAAAATCTTCTTGTATGTAATTGATGACACAGTCACAAACTTGATCTTTATTGGTGCAGATCTCATCAATAGAGAAAATGTATTGAGGTATCAGAAGTTTTATAGTAACCATAATTAATGAAGCACCAGTTACAACCCAGTACCCAATTACTAATAATCCCAAAATATCACTCATTTTTTCAGAAAATTTCTAAGACGGTATTGACCCCCGTTATACTCTCCCCCTTTTCCTCTATACAAGGGGGGATTTGGGACCTCAGGACCTCTCCCCGGGGGGATGAATATATATGTATCAATACAATTATCGGAGTCAATTCTCATCTTTTCGTGCGGATAACAATTGAACACCTCAGATGACTGCAGGTGAGATCCTGTTCATAAATGTTATCTGCACAAATAATATCATTTTTAAACTACACCATTGAATGGTCTAAAATTGAATAGGTCTACAGTTGTACCATATTATGGTTCATTTAATTTATATAATGGTATAACCGTGATACACGAATAAGTGAATCCGCGGGGGAACTAATAATATCTACTTAGATAATACACCACCAACTAAAAGATGTAAAAATCTTACATGTATAAGATCATTCTCAATTGTTATCGGCACAGTAAACAATACCTCAATTAGGACCATCAATGCAGTTGCGTTAAATTTGTAGTAAATCAGTACTCAAAACTCGATTTGGTTGGAATATATGCACCTAACACGAATTTGAGGAGTTGTTTGAAACTTAGATATTGACACTCAAATAATTGATATTCAATATCTTGAAGTGTTGAGTGAGTAGATAAAGTTAGTTGATGACATGGTCCTTTCGACTCCACTTTTTATTCCCAAGAATAATTTCTTATTCTTGGGAATATTTTTTCAACTATACTTGACTTAACAAAATTATACCCGTAATGGTATAAAAGATGATTTTAAAATGTTTTTATACCCGAAAAGGTATATTTAAGATCTATTATTGTATCTTTATACCCGAAAAGGTATAAAATAGATGAATAAGCTAAGTGAATTTGTTAAAAAAAAAAGAAAGCATCTTGGAATAACTCAAGAAGACCTTTCATTCAAAGCTGGTGTAGGACTGAGGTTTGTAAGAGACCTTGAACAAGGAAAACAAAGCTTGCAAATGGATAAAGTGAATCAAGTATTATCATTATTTGGTCATGAACTTGGCCCAACTCAAATAGAAAGAGATGAAGAAAGCTAAAATCTATATGCATGATAAAATGGCTGGGGTACTTACTGAAGATGAAAATGGGTTTCATTTTAAATATGACCAATCTTATCTAAAATTAAAAGAAGTTGAACCTATTAGCTTAACCTTACCTCTTACAGATAAAGCATTTGAAAGCAAAACAATGTTCCCTTTTTTTGACGGACTAATTCCTGAAGGCTGGTTGTTGGATATCGCTCAAAAAAATTGGAAATTAAACTCCAGGGACAGAATGGAAATATTATTAAAAGCATGTCAAGATTGTATCGGAGCCGTTTCAATAGAAGCAATTTAGAGTTATGGAAAATAAATGTTTATACTGCTACAAAGAAATCAACTCGACAGAATTAAAAACTCCTGCGGGAATAAAAGGATATCATCCAAAATGTAGCAAAATATTTTATGGAAACTCTACACCTCCAGTATTAGATTTTACAGAAGACCAAATACTCGAATTAGCAGAACAAATAATCAAAAGTCAAAGAACCGTAACAGGTGTTCAGCCAAAACTTTCACTTAGATTAAGAAGTGAAACAAATACACCTGAACGTTTTACAATTGTTGGGTTATGGGGAGAATATATTTTAAAACCCCAAACCAACTTATATCCTAATCTCCCACAAATTGAAGATTTAACAATGCATTTAGCTGAGATTAGCAAAATCAAAACAGTTCAACACGCTCTGATAAAACTCAAGTCAGGGCAACTAGCTTATATCACAAAACGGATTGACAGAAATAATGGTAAAAAACTACACATGGAAGACATGTGTCAATTAACAGAAAGATTAACCGAACATAAATACAAAGGGTCTTATGAACAAATTGCGAAAGTAATTAAAAAACATACAGCCAATCCTGGTTTAGATGTAACGGACTATTACGAGCTAGTTCTTTTCAGTTTTTTAACTGGAAACAACGACATGCATCTAAAAAACTTCTCATTATTAAAAAGAAATTTAACATATGACTTATGCCCAGCTTATGACTTAGTTGCATCTGAACTAGTTGTGGAAGAAGACGATGAAGATCTTGCTTTAAATCTAAACGGAAAAAAGAAAAAAATTAAGCGGAAAGATTTTGAAAGCGCTATGAAAGTGGCCGGAATTAAACAAAAAGTAATTGAAAATATTTTTAAAAAATACAAAAAATTACTCCCTAAGTGGACTAAGCTCATAGACGAGAGTTTTTTACCTGACCCAATGAAAAATGATTATAAAAACTTGATTATTCAAAAATCAATCCAAATTGAACTATAAAAACTAGTTACAACTATTTAACCAAACCTTTTCAATTCTAATAAATCAACACTAAAATAGTTCGATTTAAATCCTCTTTTCTCCACAAACAAAAAGCCCGAACAGTTGTTCGGGCTTTTTGTTTGTAATTCTTTTTTAAACTATTACTTAGCTATGTTTACTGCTCGTGTTTCTCGAATTACAGTAACTTTAACCTGTCCAGGATAAGTCATATCGGTTTGTATTTTTTGCGAAATTTCAAATGATAATGCTGCTGCTTTATCATCAGAGACCTTTTCACTTTCTACAATAACACGAAGTTCTCTACCTGCTTGAATAGCATATGCTTTTTTAACACCTGTAAAAGCAAAAGCAATGTCTTCTAGATCTTTTAATCGTTGTATATACGAATCTAGCACTTGTCTTCTTGCTCCTGGTCTTGCTCCTGATATGGCGTCACATACCTGAATAATTGGTGCTAATAATGATTTCATTTCCACTTCATCATGATGCGCTCCAATGGCGTTGCAAACATCTGGTTTTTCGCCATGCTTTTCTGCCAATTGCATTCCTAATATAGCATGTGGTAGTTCTGTTTCTTCTTCAGGCACCTTTCCTATATCATGTAATAATCCTGCTCGCTTGGCTAGCTTTGCGTTAATTCCTAATTCTGCTGCCATTACGCCACAAAGTTTTGCAACCTCTCTAGAGTGCTGTAGTAGATTCTGACCGTATGATGAACGGTATTTCATACGCCCAACCATTTTAATTAATTCTGGGTGTAAACCGTGAATTCCTAAATCAATTACGGTACGTTTTCCCACTTCAGCTATTTCTGAGTCTATTTGTTTTTTTGTTTTAGCAACAACCTCTTCAATTCTTGCTGGGTGAATTCTACCATCGGTTACCAATTTATGTAATGATAAGCGCGCTATCTCTCTGCGCACAGAATCAAAACAAGATAATATAATAGCATCTGGCGTATCATCTACAATAATCTCTACACCTGTAGCAGCTTCAATAGCTCTAATATTACGAC
Organism: Flavobacteriaceae bacterium; assembly: GCA_965178655.1. Taxonomy (GTDB): domain Bacteria; phylum Bacteroidota; class Bacteroidia; order Flavobacteriales; family Flavobacteriaceae. The sequence goes on along the minus strand of OZ238266.1, from coordinate 2,016,460 downwards.
CTTCTCTACCAATAATTCGGCCTTTAACATCATCCGATTCTAAATTGAATACTGACACACAGTTTTCTACTGCTTCTTCCGTACCAATACGTTGAATGGTATTGATAATTATTTTTTTAGCTTCTTGCTGCGCTGTTAGTTTAGCCTCCTCTACGCTATCTTGTATAAAAGACATAGCGTCTGTTTTGGCTTCTTCACGTAATGAACGTACCAATTCTTCTTTTGCATCTTCTGCAGACAAACCTGAAAGCACTTCTAATTGCTCTACTTGACTTTTATGTAAGCGTTCTAATTCACTATTTTTTTTGTCAAGAAATTCAATTCTATAATCGTAATCTTTCTTTTTATCTTCTACTTCTTTATTGCTTTTTTTAGCTTTAGCCAATTCACTAGAAATTTGCGATTCTTTATCTCTTGTGCGTTTTTCAACTTCGGCCAATTTTTTATCACGTCCTAGAATTACTTTTTCATGTTCAGACTTTAATTCAATAAAACGTTCTTTTGCTTGAAGCAACTTTTCTTTTCTAATAGACTCTCCTTTTGCTTTGGCCTCTTTTACAATTAGTTTTGCTTCTTTTTCTGCAGTACCTAAAACGTTAGATGCCTTTCCTTTATCTAATAATTTTGTTATTACAAAACCTACAACAATTCCTACTACTCCTAGTATTGCTGGTATAATCATTTCATTCATATCTCTCTATTTATTTATATAAAAAAACCTACACTAGTATGAGTTTTGTATAAACTCCATTTAACAGGTTTAAAGCTAACTTGTTGGTCAAGGATCTGCTCTATGGCAGCTTGCTTTTACAACAAAGACTCACTTTTTTTAATTGAAACTTGTTGAGTTTATCAAAAAATAATAACTAATGTAGGTAGTAATTTTTATGTTACTTACTATAATTCATCAAGAAGTTCTTGCATTGCAATAAGCTTCTCTTTTACTAATATATCATCGTTCTGGACATCCAAACTTTCTTGTTCTACCTTTGCTGCAAACTGTAAGGCACACATTGCCAATACATCTTGTTTGTCTCTAACGGCATAACTTTGCTCAAATTTTTTAAGCAATTTATCAATGCTTTTTGCTGCTTTTCGCAATCCTTCCTCTTGTCTTGGATCTATGGTTAATGGATAAACCCTATCGGCTATAGAAATTTTTATCTTTAGCGGTTTAGACATGATTTTTTATTTTGAAAGCTGTGTAATACAATGGTCAATTTCTTTAACTAATGCATTAATCTTAAGCTTGGTTTCCTTTTTATAATCTTCACTACCTAACATTGAACTTGTTAATTTAAGTGCCTGATATTTGTCTTGCCAATTGGCTAAAATTTCAGCTTGTTGGTCATTTTCTTTAGATTTAAGTGCTAGTTCTGCTTTTAACTGCTCGTTTTCTGCTGTGTTTTCTTGTAAACGCAACACTACCTTTTTTAACTTAACTTCTAAAGAATCAACAAGTTTTAGTACTTCACTCATTCAACTAACCTGTTCGTTTGTGTTTGTTACAAAGTTAGTATTTCAAAACCAATTTTACTACATAATATCTGTATTTTTTATATTGTAATACTTTTTTCATAAAAACATTATGGCGTCTGAATAATTAAACTTAACTTTAATCTACTTCAAATTATTAGCCTTGAATCCTTTATTCTAATGAAATCATTTTTAATCTCTATATTTTATGTGTCTTTTGTGTTTTTATACGCACAAGAAAAAATTCCTCAAAATTACTTTGGAAACCCTTTAAAAATTGATCTCATTCTTGCTGGAACATTTGGCGAGTTACGCAGTAATCACTTTCATTCTGGAGTAGATATTAAAACACAACAGCGAGAAGGCTTACCGGTTTATGCAACTGCAGCAGGTTATGTTAGTCGAATTAAAATTTCACCTTGGGGATACGGAAAAGCGATATACATAAAACACCCTAATGGCTACACTACTGTTTATGCCCACCTAAAAAAGTTTACTCCAAAAATAGAGCAGTATGTAAAAAAAGCACAGTATGCTCAAGAAAAATTTGCAGTAGAGTTATTTCCAGACAAAGATGTTATTCCTATCACAAAAGACCAAAAAATAGCATTTTCAGGAAACACTGGAGGTTCTGGGGGCCCTCATTTACATTATGAAATTAGAAACCACTTACAACACCCAATGAACCCTATGCTATTTGGATTTTCTGTAAAAGATAGCAGTAAGCCACTAATTAATGGCGTATATGCCTATAGTTTTGGTGATTCTTCTCAAGTAAATAACCATCAAAAAAAACTGAAGCTTAAATTAAAAAAACTCAAAGACGGTAACTACATCAGTAATACTATTTACGCCTCTGGAAGTATTGGCTTTGGAGTACAAACCATAGACAAACAAGACCTAGCGCGAAACAAAAATGGCGTATACAATATAAAAACATTTCTAAACGGCACATTAAACTACGAGCTAGATTTTAAAAAGTTTGCCTTTAGAGAAAGTCGACATTTAAATCAATTAATTGATTATAAAACATTAAAAAAAGATCGTATTACCATTCAAAAATTATACAAAAATGAAAGTAATCCGTTAAGTATTATCAAAAATGCAAATCAGTCAGGAAAAATTTTATTGTCTACCAATGAGCAAATAAACTACACTATTCAAGTTACCGATTTTAATGGAAACATTAGAACTGTCACCATTCCTATTATTGAAAAAAAATTAGCGATAACCAACGCTAGGCAAACACCTAAAGAACCTTATTACGCTTATGCCACTCAAGGTTTACAAATTATTGAGGACAAAAAAGAGGTTAACATCCCTAAAAACGCACTATATGAAAACACTGAAATACATTTTGATCAGTGTGGCGATACCATTTCTGTAGGAAATAAACACATTCCGTTGCATAAAAACATTAGTCTTAGCTTTAATACCACAAAATTTAAAGACAAAGATATTAGCAAATTATTTGTAAGTAGCCTAGGCTATAAAAACAAACCATACTACATAACCAGCTACCATAAAGATGGTATTATTATTGGAAAAACAAAAACATTCGGAAAGTTTACCCTAACTTCTGATTATGACAAACCTATTATAACACCCGTAAACACGCAAGACAAAAAATGGATGTCTAACGCCACAAAGCTTCAAATAAAAATAACCGACAAGCTATCTGGTGTTAAAAAATTTAGAGCAACCATTAACAAAAAATGGGCCCTTATGGAGTATGATGCAAAAAAAGACTTGCTTACTTATAATTTTGAAGATAATATTCATCAAGCGGGCGAAAACAAATTCAAACTTATTGTTATTGACAATGTGGGAAATAATAGTATTTTTGAAATGACTTTTTTCAGAAAACAATAAACACATGACGTTTCTTTCACGTTTCTTTTTTAATACATTCTTTTTACTCATAGGTATTACTGCTTTTTCACAGACTGCTATTATCTCTGGAGTACTGCTTGATGAAAACAACCAACCTATAGAAAATGTTCATGTAACAGCCGAAACAACAATAGTTAACACCTCTAAAAATGGCGATTTTATTATATACATACCCGCCAATAAAGATGTTACACTTACATTTACACACGTAAGTTTTAAAAAAATAAGTCAGCTTTTTCATTTAAAACCAAATGAACAATTTGAATTTAACCCTGTATTAAACACCACAAATGAACAACTCGGAACAGTTGTCTTAAACGGTAATAAACGGACACAAATTGAAGGCATTGTTACACTCTCTCCTAAAACAATTAGAAAAATACCTGGCGGAAATGCTGGGGTAGAAAACATTTTAAAAACACTTGGTGGGGTAAGCGGCAATAATGAACTAAGCTCCCAATACAATGTTAGAGGTGGTAATTTTGATGAAAACCTTGTATATGTAAACGAGATTGAAGTTTATCGTCCGTTTCTTGTACGTTCAGGTCAGCAAGAAGGACTTAGCTTTATAAATAGTGATTTGGTACAGCGTATACATTTTTCGGCAGGTGGATTTGCTGCAAAATATGGCGATAAACTTTCTTCTGTATTAGACATCACCTACATTACTCCAAAAAAGTTTGAAGCCACAATTGATGCCAGTTTACTGGGAGGTAGTATAAGTTTAAAAGGAATTAGTAAAAACAAAAAAATCACTACTGTTCTAGGTGCAAGATATCGCAACAATAGCTTATTTGTAAAAGCAAAAGAAACCGAAACAAATTACGACCCAAAATTTGCCGACATACAAGCCTTTACAAGTTTTAAAGCCTCTAAAAAATGGCGTTTTGACTTTTTAGGAAACATTGCAATAAACAGGTATAACTATACTCCAAAAACACGACAAACAAATTTTGGAACACTTGCAGACCCAACAGCACTTTTAGTGTTTTATGAGGGACAAGAAAAAGACCAGTATAACTCTTATTTTGGTGCCCTAAAAGCAAATTTTAAACCCAATAAAAACCTGAACTTAAAACTTATTGGATCAATATACCATACTATTGAAGAGGAATATTTTGATATTTTAGCAGCCTATAGGCTTGGCGAAGTTAATAGCAACATTGGAGATGACAATTTCGGAGAAGTTGAATTCTCCGAAGGCATTGGTTCTCAATTAAATCATGCCAGAAATGATTTAGACGCCCTTATTTATAGTGTATCACACAAAGGAAATTATAAAAAAGAACAGCATCAATTTTCATGGGGCACAACATACAAGAAAGAAAACATACGCGATAAAATTGTTGAATGGGAGGTTATAGACTCTGCAGGATTTTCTGTTAGACCACCTGGCTTAGCACCTAATGAGCAACCATATAATCCGTATACCGGTCCGTTAGTGCCATTTCAGAATATACGCGCAACAAACAATGTAGACATTAATAGGCTTATTGCATTTATGCAATATAATTTAAAAACCAACATAGGCAATCATGACATATACCTAACAGCTGGGGCGCGAACACAATTTTGGACTGTTAGTGGTCGTAATATTACTTCTAACTCACATAGTACATTTAGCCCAAGAGCTCAAATTGCCATAAAGCCAGACTGGGGAAAAGATATCAGTTTTAGATTAGCGACTGGAGTATACCACCAACCGCCGTTTTACAAAGAATTAAAAACAGCCGATGGTATTATAAACACAAATGTAAAGGCGCAACAATCTATTCACTACATTATAGGAAGTGATTATGAATTTAATCTCTGGAAACGACCTTTTAAACTTACAGGCGATGTGTACTATAAAAGCCTTACAAATGTAAACCCTTTTACGGTTGATAATGTACGTATACGATACCACGGCAACAACAACGCAAAAGCATATGCCTATGGAGCAGATTTTAGGTTAAATGGCGAGTTTGTTCCTGGTACAGAATCATGGTTTAGTCTCGGATACCTAAAAACTGAAGAGAACATTGCTCAAAAAGGGTATATTTCTAGACCAACAGACCAACGTTTAAAATTTGGAGCGCTTTTTCAGGACTATATGCCTAATTTACCAAATGTAAAGGTTTACCTTAATTTTGTATATAATACCGGAGTACCCGGCGGGTCGCCTAGCTACGCTGATGCTTATCAGTACCAAAACAGACTCCCCGATTACAAACGTGCAGATGTTGGATTTTTATATGTCTTAGCCGATAGCAATAAGCAATATAAAAAAGGACATGCATTGCATCATTTTAAAGAACTGCAAATTGGTTTTGAAATATTTAATATGTTCGACATGCAAAACTCAATCACAAACACATGGGTAAGAGACATATACACCAAACAACAATATGCCGTGCCTAATTATCTTACACCAAGAATATTTAACCTAAAATTAAGTGCTGCTTTTTAAAAGGAGTTAGCTGTAATTTACCACTCAACTTAAGAAAATGGAAAAAATAGATGAATATTTAGAATATTGGAATTCATTTTTTAGAGTTTGGAAAGTTTCCCCAAAAGAAATTTTTGAAAAAAACATCTGGAGTACTGAACATTGTGGAAAAGGAAAAACAGAACTTGATCCTTTTAGTTTACCACAACCTTTTCTTGGGAACCCAAAAAACTGTTCAGTAATTACATTAAATTTAAATCCTGGACCAACAAGTACTTTAAGACTTCATAAAGATGGAATTTTAACAAAAAAATTTATTGAATGTAATAACTATTTTGAATACGCTGAATTTTATCCACAAATGAAATTAAAAGATTATCCAAGTAAATTTTGGAATAATCAATTTAAATGGATTGAAAGAATTTCTAAAAATGAAAGAAATGAAAAATTACCTTTCGCCATTGAAATTTGTCCTTGGCATTCTGTAAAATGGAAATCATTAAATATGATTACACCAAAACTGAAAGAACATATTAAGCAAAATGTTTTTGAAATAATTAATGAAACAATTAAATATGCAACAATAAAAACGGTTCTTTCAGTAGGAAAAACATATTATGATTTATATCAAAATAAGGAATTTGGATTCGAAAAAATCATAGAAATTTCGCCAAATGAAAATTCAATTTTGAATGGAATTAAATGGCCAAAAAATAAGAAAGGTGAACTTTCTAAAAGGTTTTTTTCAATTTGGAAGCATACAGAAACAAATATTATTTATTATAATACATATTCTATGGGTTCGAATAAACCGCCTTCGAAAAATTGGAGTGAAATTGAAAATTATTTATTAAAAAACTACAGCTAATAATGCGTATAAGTAATTACGTAAACTCTCATTAACAAAGCGTAATCTACTAACCTAGAACACAAAAACAGCAACAAACCACACACGAACACGTTATGTGTAATTTGAAAAACGAGACAAATTTGGAGTTTTTACCAAAAATTGGTAACTTTGGGTAAATTTATATAAAATGAAAAATACATCAATATCACTCGGAAATTATTTTGACCAATTTGTGAACTCACAAGTTACTGTTGGTAGGTATAAAAATGTAAGTGAGGTAATTCGTGCTGGACTTCGACTTTTAGAAAATGAGGAAAGTAAAGTAATTGCTTTAAGAAATGCCATACAAGAAGGTTTAAACAGCCCAATAGTAGAAAACTTTGACTTCGAAGAAAATCTAAAAAAATTAAAATCCGAAAAAAGAAAGAATGGCTAAGATTAATCTCAGACAAAAAGCCAATGATGACTTAAATAACATTTGGAGCTATACTTATGAAAACTGGTCTGAAAATCAAGCCGATAAATATTATAGGATGCTTAAACTATCTTGTGAAAATATCGGTGAGAATCCTGAAATCGGAAAAATATATAACGGAATAAGTAGAAATTTACTCGGACTCAAATCTGGAAAACATATAATTTTTTATTATTTTATTTCTGAAAATGAAATTGAAGTAGTTAGAATATTACACGAAAGAATGGACTTAAAAAATAAATTGACTGAGTAAAAAATTACACCCAACAACGCCTATAATTAATTGCTAAACAACATTTAACCAATTACGTAAACACTCCTTAATAAAGCGTAATCTACTAACCTAGAGCGCAAAAACGCAACAAACCACACACAGGCGCCAAACACCCCTGTTTTTCTCCTTTTATCTGTTATTTTAGACCACTTGTCGATTAATCGATTGAATTATAGCGACTTATAGTTTTTGTTTTTAGTTTTGATACTTTACTATTAACTCTAACTTATAAAACCTTATGTTTGATTTAGAAAATTTAACCACTGAAAAATACGCTTTATTGGCAGTTATATTATTACTTATCTGCTTATTTATATATCGCTATTTAAGTCGTAAAAAACCCAACGACAACAGCCAAACTAGCAACACCATTGATAACACAAAAATCAGTGCCATAAAAACTGTGGAACGTGCTGGAGAGCCCATAATAACAGAAGGATTAAATTTTGACAGTTTCGGAAAATCTAGTATTAAAGACAAAAATGATCTTAAAAAAATAAAAGGCGTAGGACCTGTTTTGGAAAAAAAATTAAACGGCGTAGGTATCTACACCTTTGCACAAATAGCTGCTTTTTCTGAGCAAGACATTTTAGACCTTACCAAGTTAATAGCTTTTCCAAAAGGAAAAATAGTACGTGACAATTGGCTTGAACAAGCCAACAACCTAAAATAAATCTATAAAATTATATCTATAAAAAAACCTCAAGTACTGCTTGAGGTTTTGTATTTTTATGGCTACTATGAAATGGAATACTGCATTAACGCATTACAAACACTACCTATCTCTAGAACGTGGGCTCTCTGAAAATTCTATAGCTGCATACGCTTCAGATATTATTAAATTAATACAGCACTTAGAACAACACAATAGTAAACTTAACCCTATTACGATAGACAGTAATACGGTAAAAGAATTTATATATCAAATGGCAAAGGTGATTAATGAACGCTCTCAAGCACGGTTAATTTCCGGACTGAGAAGCTTTTTTACATACTTAATATTTGAAGAATACAGAACCGATAACCCTTTAACATTAATAGAAACCCCAAAAATAGGACGAAAACTTCCCGACACACTATCTGTTAAAGATATTGACAAGATTATTCAGGGTATTGATCTTAGTAGTCCACAAGGAGAACGAAACAGAGCTATCATAGAAACATTATACGGATGCGGGTTACGTGTTTCTGAATTGGTAGATTTAAAACTATCCGATTTATTTTTTGATGAAGGATTTATAAAAGTTACCGGAAAAGGAAACAAAGAACGTTTTATTCCTATAAGTCCGCTTACCAAAAAGTACATTTTAACATACATAAAAGAGATTAGAGTACACCAAACCATTGCTCCAGAACATTCCGATATTTTGTTTTTAAACCGACGCGGAAAACAACTTACCAGAGCAATGATTTTTACCATTGTAAAGACTATTTCTAAAAAAATAAACTTACAAAAAATAATTAGTCCGCATACATTTCGCCATTCATTTGCAACCCACTTACTAGAAAATGGTGCCGATTTAAGAGCCATACAACTCATGCTTGGGCACGAGAGTATAACAACTACCGAAATTTATATGCACCTAGACAGAAGTCACCTCTCTAAAGTTATAGAACAGTTTCATCCTAGAAAATAATTAATCTACCAATATCTGTGCTGTATGTTCTTTGGTTTTAACCTTTGTTATTACATCTTCAATAATTCCTTTTTCATCAATAATAAAAGTTATGCGATGAATACCATCATAAGTACGACCCATAAATTTTTTCTCTCCCCAAACACCAAAAGCATTAATAACCGACTTATTTTCATCTGCCAATAATGAAAATGGCAAACTCTTCTTGGTTGAAAAATTTAACTGACGCTTTACAGAATCTGCGCTAACACCTATAACAGCATAGCCTTTAGCTAAAAATTGCTCATAGTTATCTCTTAAATTACAAGCTTGCATGGTGCACCCTGGCGTACTTGCCTTTGGATAAAAAAACAATACTATTTTCTTATTACTGTAATCCGATAATGCAATGGTTTTTCCGTGCTGATCAATTGCGGTAAAGTTTGGAGCCTTATCCCCTATTTTTAATGTATTCATATCGTTAAATTTTATATTTTTACAACTGTAAAGATAGCAATTATGACCAAGCAAGACAAAGTAAAATTTATAATGGACACCTTAGCAGATATATATCCTGAAATTCCTATTCCGCTAGACCATAAAGACCCCTACACTTTACTTATTGCAGTACTGCTATCTGCACAAAGTACTGATGTTCGTGTTAATAAAATTACACCTTTACTTTTTGCTAAAGCAGACAACCCATATGATATGATTAAATTATCTGTGGAAGACATTAGAGCTATCATAAAACCTGTAGGCTTATCTCCTATGAAATCAAAAGGAATTCATGGGCTATCGCAAATACTAATCAATCAACACAACGGAAAAGTGCCAAAAACCTATGAAGCACTAGAGGCACTTCCGGCTGTTGGACATAAAACTGCAGCAGTGGTTTTATCGCAAGCATTCGGAATTCCTGCTTTTCCTGTAGATACACATATTCATCGTTTATTATATAGATGGAATCTTACTAATGGCAAAAATGTAGTACAAACCGAAAAAGATGCCAAGCGCCTATTCCCTAAAGAGTTATGGAACGACCTTCATTTACAAATTATATGGTATGGTAGAGAATATTCGCCTGCTAGGGCATGGAACTTAGATAATGATATTATTACCAAAACAGTTGGCCGAAAAACAGTTATAAAAGATTATTATAAAAAGAAAAAATAAGAATTTAAATCACAAAAAAATGCCTGTCTTTAAAGACAGGCATTTTTTATATTACACCAAATAAATTATTAAGTTTACTTGGTGTTACTTAGGTTTTTTTTATGCAGTTCGGATAATTTTAGCACCAATAGCACGCAAGCGCTCATCAATACGTTCATACCCTCTATCTATCTGCTCTATATTATGTATAATACTTGTGCCTTTAGCTGAAAGCGCTGCAATTAATAATGATATTCCAGCTCTAATATCTGGCGATACCATAGTTGTTGCTTTTAATTGCGACTTAAAGTCATGTCCAATAATAGATGCTCTATGCGGATCACATAAAATTATTTTAGCGCCCATATCTATTAACTTATCTACAAAGAACAAGCGGCTTTCAAACATTTTTTGATGTATTAACACACTACCTCGTGCTTGGGTAGCAATAACCAATACAATACTTAATAAATCTGGTGTAAATCCTGGCCAAGGGGCATCTGCTACAGTAAGTATAGAACCATCTATATAACTCTGAATTTCATAACCTTCAGTATGTGCAGGAATATAAATGTCATCTTCTCTTTTTTCAAGCGTAATTCCTAGTTTTCTAAATACTGAAGGGATATTTCCTAAGTTGTCCCAACTTACATTTTTTATGGTTAGTTCGCTTTTAGTCATTGCTGCAAGTCCTATCCAACTTCCTATCTCAATCATATCAGGCAATACCCTATGTGTACAACCACCTAAACGCTCAACACCTTCAATAGTTAATAGGTTAGAACCAACTCCTGTGATTTTAGCGCCCATACTATTCAACATCTTACTTAATTGTTGAATATATGGCTCACAAGCAGCATTATAAATTGTAGTAACACCTTCAGCAAGTACTGCTGCCATTAATATATTAGCAGTTCCTGTTACAGAGGCCTCATCTAGCAACATGTCTGTTCCTTGAAGTTTTTTGGCTTCTACTCCATAAAAATACTCTTCACGATTATATCTAAATGATGCTCCTAATTTAATAAACCCTTCAAAATGAGTATCTAAACGTCGTCTACCAATTTTATCACCTCCAGGCTTAGGAATATATCCTTGTCCGAATCTTGCTAATAACGGACCAACAATCATAATTGACCCTCTTAATGAGCTGCCTTCTTTTTTAAATTCTGGAGATTTTAAATATGCTAAATTAACATCATCTGCCTTAAAGGTATAAGAACCGTGTGCTAATTTTTGAATTTTAACGCCTAGGTTTCCTAACAAACTAATTAGTTTATTAATATCAATAATATCAGGTATGTTATGTATTGTAACTTTTTCTGGTGTTAAGAGTACTGCGCATAAAATCTGTAAGGCTTCATTTTTTGCCCCTTGAGGTTGTATTTCACCTTTTAATTGATGTCCGCCTTCTATTTGAAATGTTCCCATTAATTTTTTATTTTTTAGTATCGTTTACGCTTATTGGTGTGTTTTCCGCCGTTTTTTGGATTTCGGCCACCACCTTGTTTTGGTTTACTTGTATTTTGTCGGCCTTTAGCATTAATTAACACTGATGCTTCTGATAATACCAAATCACCTTTAGTTATATCTATTGCGCCTTTTGATAATTCATATAAATGATTAAATATTACAGCGTCATCTACAGTGTCTTTATTCCAATTTAAAAAACACTTTTTCATGTGATTCGCAATAGCAATAATTAATGTTTGCTTTAACTCTCCTTCTTCCCAGTTTAGCGCAGCATCAATCATACTTTTTATATTATTTCCATAAAATCTATATTTTGGAAAATTTTGAGGGTATGCTAATGGCTCCGGGCGTTCTAAAAGCGCCTCTTTTGTTGGTTTCTCGAATGGTGAATCTACATTTAACTTAAAATCAGATATCATAAATAACTGATCCCACAACTTATGTTTAAAATCTGCTACATCTCGTAAATGAGGATTCATATTACCCATAACAGCAATAATAGATTTTGCCACTTTATTGCGTTCTTCATCATCTTCAATTGCCACAGCAATATCAACCATTTTCTGAATATGTCTTCCGTACTCTGGAATAATTAATTGATTTCGCTCTGTATTATACTCTATATCTGTTACCAAAATGTATGTGATGTTAAAAAAGGAAGTCCTTTTATGTTACTGTAGATTCTTGTTGCAAAATACTATTTTTTATTGAGCAAAAAGATTCTTTTATATAAAAATTTAAAACTAAAAAACACGCTTACCTAGGTCTTAAAGTTTTTCACCTAAAGACTTGATTTTAACAAAAATATTAAATGTAAATTATTTGCTGTTTAAACGATATACGCTAATAAAGCTATAGAGATATAATACCCTCTATAACAGCAACTTCTTTATATTTTTCAATAATAGCCATTGCTGAAGGCATCATTACCTTAATAGATATACTTGTGTATTTTCCGTTTTTAGAAGCCTTGGTTTTAATTGCAGCATTAAGCCCTTTAAAAAGAACTGAAACTTGATCTACTTTTGAGTTATTCTCTTTTGTTGGTACAATGAATTTATATAAATAAAACGCCGGGAAAACTGTGGTGTCTTCTAATTGGTTTTTTAGTTTTGTATAAAATTCTTCTTGATTTGCAGCTGTACTCATTAGTCTGTTTTTCTTAATAAGTTGCAAATATACTGCATAGTATTTAATTCATGTCGTTTTTATATTTAATCCCAGTTAAATTTTATAATTTCGTATGCTTACATATGTATTATACTTTTTAACACTACCCAAGGTACATGAAACGAATTCTTTTAACTGGTGGCCCAGGAACTGGAAAAACAACCATATTATCCGAACTTCATAAAAGAGGATACAATTGTCTGCAAGAAATTTCTAGAAATATTATTCTAGAAGCACAACAGCGTGGTATTCAACAGTTATTTTTAACTCACCCTAAAGAATTTAATACTAAATTATTAAACGGTAGAATTACACAATTTAAGACCTGCTGTGAATATCAAGATAATTTTGTCTTTTTAGACAGAGGACTACCAGATATTATGGCGTACAATAACTATGTAAAAGCAGAAACATCTGATGCTGTTATAAAAGCTACAAAAGAACATACTTATGACTTTGTTTTTGTATTTCCACCTTGGAAAAACATTTATAAAAATGACAATGAACGGTATGAAACATTTGAGGAAGCTCAGAAAATATACAATAGTTTAAAGCAAACCTATATTGATTTAGGTTATGAAATATTTGAAGTTCCTACTGGAGAGGTGAGCCAGCGCGCCAATTACATTTTAAATATTATTGAATATTCATAAATGACACAAAAACCTCTTGACATATTAAAAGAATACTGGGACTACCATGAGTTTAGACCTTTGCAAGAGGCTATTATTAACTCAGTTCTAAACAAACAAGATACTTTTGTACTCCTACCTACCGGAGGAGGAAAATCAGTCTGTTATCAAATTCCTACTATGGTAAGCGAAGGGATTTGCTTGGTTATATCGCCTTTAATAGCACTAATGAAAGACCAAGTTAACCAACTCAACACAAAAGGGATAAAAGCTATTGCTCTAGATAGTAGCTTAAGTTATAACGATATAGATCGTGAACTCAATAACTGCTTGTATGGCGCATATCGTTTTATATACATGTCGCCAGAACGATTACAATCAGAACTTGTAATTGCACGTTTAGGTCAAATTAACATTAACCTAATTGCTGTAGATGAGGCACACTGTATTTCTCAATGGGGAAACGATTTTAGACCAGCCTATTCACTTATTCAAAAAATTAGACCGCTACTACCAAAAACACCTATCATAGCGTTAACCGGAAGTGCCACGCCAAAAGTAACTAATGATATTATTGAAAATCTTGCATTACAAAATACCGCAATATTTAAAAGTTCTTTTAAAAGGGACAACCTTGCCTACATGACTTTTTACACAGAAAATAAGCAAGGAAAGTTATTACGTATCTTACAAAAGAATCCACAATCTTCAATTATTTACGTTAGAAACAGAGCTCAAACAAGACAAATTAGCGATTTTCTAAAAGAACAAGACATTACCAGTACACACTATCATGGCGGATTAACAGCAAAAGAAAAAGCTATTCACTTTAAAGAATGGATGAGTAACCAAGCACAAGTAATGGTTGCCACCAATGCTTTTGGGATGGGAATTGACAAACCCGATGTAAAAACTGTAATACACTTATCTCCTACTGAAAACATTGAAAACTACTACCAAGAAGCTGGTAGAGCTGGTAGAAATGGCAAAAAGGCTTTTGCCGTACTACTTTACAATAACACAGATATTAATGCCATACAAAAGCAAACCCTAAAAACCCTACCTAACACACAAGAAGTAAAAATTATTTACAAAAAGTTATGTAGTTATTTAGGCATTGCATACCAAGAAGGAGAACATATTGCTTATGATTTTTCAGTTTTTGAATTTTGCAACCAATATAGTTTTGACATTACTAAAACCATTAACGCTATTACATTTTTAGATCGACAAGGCGTACTACAGTTCTCAAAAGAATTTAGAAATAAAACCACATTGCATTTTACCGTAGATAATTTTAATTTAATTCAATATATAAGCAAACACAAACAACATAATACAATACTAAACTTTATTATACGCAAATACGGTGGCGCCTTTGATGCAACAATTACTATTGACTTAAACTATATTTCTAAGCAATTATCTATTGAAAAAAACAAACTAAAAGAAATCCTGCTGGCAATTGAAAAAAATAATATAATTGAGCTGCATTTATTTGATTCAGACAGTACCATTACACTATTAGAACCACGTGAAGACGATAAAACCATTAACCGTGTTTCTCACTATTTAACACAACAGAACAAGCTAAAAATAACCCAACTAAAAAGCGTTATTAACTATATTAAAACGGATACGCTATGTAAAGAACAACAACTCTTAGCTTATTTTAAAGAGCAAGACACCGTTCCGTGTGGCATATGTTCTTTCTGTGTTGCAGATAAACTTACAAGTCAAGAAAACGTTATCAATTTAAAAAAAATAATATTAAAAACACTTAAGAACAACCACTTTAGCTCTGTAGAACTAGAAGAACAGCTACAATGCAGCAAAGAAACGCTCATTGATTTATTGCGTATTATGTGTGATAATTCTGAAATTATTAAACTCCCAAACAATACCTTTAAAATTGCCCCCAAACAATAGTTGTTTTTACACTAAAATAAGTACCTTCGTTTTATAGTAATTTAACAACATACTATTTATGATTGATAAGCAGCACATGAACATTGTATTCATGGGAACTCCAGATTTTGCAGTAACTACACTAAAAACACTTGTTGAAGAAAAATATAATATTGTAGGCGTAATTACCGCTCCAGATCGCCCTGCTGGTAGAGGACAAAAATTAAACCAATCTGCTGTAAAAAAATACGCCCTTTCAGAAAACTTACCAATACTACAGCCTACAAACTTAAAAGATGATGATTTTTTAGCGGCACTTAAAGCACTTAACGCTACCCTACAAATCGTTGTAGCTTTTAGAATGCTCCCAAAGCAAGTATGGCAAATGCCTACTCACGGAACATTTAATTTGCATGCATCGTTATTACCACAATACAGAGGTGCAGCCCCTATTAATTGGGCAATAATTAACGGCGAAACACAAACAGGGGTGACCACTTTTTTTATAGATGATAAAATTGACACCGGTGCTATTATCATGCAAGAATCAACCAGTATTGACCCTAGCGAAAATGCAGGTAGCCTGCACGATAAACTAATGGACCAAGGAAGTAAATTAGTTTTAAAAACTGTTGAAAAAATAGCAAATAATACTGTGTCAACAAACGCACAACCGCAAGTAAGCAATATTCAAACTGCCTATAAAATACACAAGCACACCTGTAAAATTGATTGGACAGCCCCTATTGATGTTATTTATAATAAAATAAGAGGCTTAAGCCCTTACCCTGCAGCGTGGACAAATGCACATACAAACAATTCCATACTAGCTATTAAAATATACGAGGTTGCCAAACAAGTAGAAAACCATTCATTTGAAGTAGGGAACATTCTATCTAACAAAAATAGCATAAAGGTTGCTGTAACAGGCGGATTTATTGAACTACTTACAATACAACTTCCTGGAAAGAAAAAAATGGATGTTAAATCGCTTTTAAACGGTTTTACATTTGATGAAAATTCAAAAATGAGCTAAACACCTATTGCCATTGAGCTCACCAAAAAACAACAGTTTTAACACCTATTTATTAACATTTGTATTATTTTTTCAAAAAAAAGCGTGTTTTCCTTTGTTTTACTTGCACAAGAGAGAAATCTATAGTACTTTGTTGAAGAATTTAAGACTATACCTTATTCACCAACATTAAATTATTAAAAACTTTAAAAATTAATTATTATGAACAAAACACAATTAATCGACGCAATGGCAGCTGATTCTGGAATCTCTAAAGCAGCAGCAAAAAAAGCATTAGAATCTTTCTTAGGAAATGTAGAAGGGTCTTTAAAAGCTGGTAACAGAGTTTCTTTAGTAGGATTTGGATCTTGGTCTGTATCTAACAGAGCTGCAAGAGATGGTAGAAACCCACAAACTGGAGCTACAATCAAAATTGCTGCGAAGAACGTAGTAAAATTCAAAGCTGGTTCTGATTTAGGAAAAGCTGTAAACTAATCTCATTAGTTTTATATATAAAAGTCCTTCTTTTTAAGAAGGACTTTTTTTTATATCATTTTTTAAGGTAAATTATGTAGTTCTACTTATTTTTCATAGCTTTAAGTATTCTTATTTTTTTTATGAAAAACAAAACAATTATAAAAGGAAACCTTCTAGCTGCAAACCCTGCTATATTAGGCGATGATTTTTTCAGCAGAACCGTTATACTACTTGCTGAGCATAGCAATACTGGCTCTGTTGGTTTTGTATTAAACAAACCCCTTGACTTTTCACTAAACGACTTAATTCCTGAATTACAGCAAGATTTTACTATTTACAATGGTGGTCCTGTTGAGCAAGATAACCTCTATTTTATTCATAAAACCCCAGAACTAATACCTAACAGCATAGAAATTGCAGAAGGCATCTATTGGGCTGGAAACTTTGATGTTGTTTGTGAACTCATAAACAGTAAAAAAATAAGCGACAAAGACATTCGTTTTTTTCTTGGCTATACCGGATGGGGAGACACCCAACTATCTGAAGAACTTGAAGATAACTCATGGATAGTACTTAAAAACAATAATAAAAGTAAACTTATTGAAAAAAAATACAACGTTTCATTCTGGAGCGAAAAAATGATGGAATTAGGTGATGATTATGCCATTTACTCTAACGCGCCTGAAAACCCAATATTTAATTAATATTAACCAATTTGTTTACTATTTAACAAAGTCGTTAATTGTGAGGCAACAGCGCTATTGTATTTCTTTTTACGGTAAGCTGTAATAGATGTTATACCACTAATAGCATTGCTTATAAATAACTCATCTGCCTTCTGAAGCTCAAAAGGAGATATTGAAGCCTCTTCAATAGTGTAGCCTTCAAAATCGGCAAGTATTAACAGCAATTGCTTTCTCATTATCCCATTTATACAACCATCTGTTATAGGTGGTGTTTTAATTGTTTTTCCAGACACCAAAAACAAATTTCCATTAATAGCTTCAATAACTTGCTTATTGGTATTTAGCAGCAAACAATTATCAAAATCATTTTCTTTAGCAAAAACGCTTGCAATAACATTTAATATTCTGTTAGTGCTTTTAAGAGTTGACAACAACTGAGGTGCTACATAATGATCTTTAAATAAGTCTACAACATACGTATCTCCAGTATGCTGATACATCTGTTCCTTAAGTACTACCGCTTCTATAACATAAGCTACAGTATTTACTTTTGGAGCATACAAGCCTTCTGAATCACGAAAGACTGTAATCTTAACACGAGAAGCGCCTTTTTCTAAAGATTGGGTTGTTAGTAGTTTTTCAATTTCAGCAGACAAGAATTCCATGGTAAACGCCATTGGTATTTCCATACGCATAATACGCATAGAAGCCATTAACCTAAAATAATGGTCTTCCCAAAACAATAACTTTCCATTTACAACCTTAATAGTTTCAAATAATGCATCGCCATAACTGAAAGCTCTATTGTTTGAAAAAAGCTGTTGTTTTTCTTGTAGTATTCCGTTAAAATTAATCATAAAAAAAGCCCTAAATAATTAGGGCAAATATACATTTTTAAAACCATTTTCATGGCTTGGTTTATATAGATAATACTAGACAGAGCCCAATACTTTTTTTAGTGCTCCAATTTGGTTTTCCCAAAGCATTTTATCTTCTTCTACATCATCTGAAAAATCGGTAACCATTAACGACACATCTTTTGTAATTTCATCTACCTGAATCCTTATTTCAAAATAATAATCTTCGCCTTCATCTTCTAACCATTGAAATTTAACCTTATCAGTTGATTTTTTAGAAAGCAACTTTGCCTTCTCCTCACTATCATCCCAAATAAATGTATACAACTCTCCTCTAGAGTTTACGTTGTCTGCATACCATTCAGATAAACCTGATGGGGTTGATAAATAAGTATATAATAATCTTGGAGATGCATGAATTGGAAATTCTAGCTCAAATTTTTCTCTCATAATGCTTTTCAATATATTTTTTTACAATATAACTATTTCTTAGACATATAAAAACAATAAAACTAGTATTTTTTTTAACATTATTTCTTGTGGTATCTATTAATGTTTATATATTTGCAAACCGTTAGTAAAATGGCGTGGTAGCTCAGTTGGTTAGAGCGCCTGATTCATACTCAGGAGGTCGGCAGTTCGAATCTGCCCCACGCTACTACAGGACACCTAATTTCTTTAAAATAAAGTAGTTGAGTGTCTTTTTTAGTTTTGACCGGGTCAAAACTGGGTTAAGTATATTATTCTTCTTTTTTACCAATTAATGAATATTAATAGGGTAAAAAAAAAATGTCATTATCACAAAATCGAAATTTTAATATTCCTGTAGTTGACTACGTTCCTGCAGAACTGCGAATAAACAAGGATTGGCGCATCATTTTTTATGTAAAAAACCCCTTTACAAAAAAACTAGTTATAAAAAGACTACGGGTCAAACCAATTAAATCGATTGTTGAGCGGAAAAAATATGCCAGACGTATAACCGCCGAATTAAACTCAAAATTAGAACGAGGATGGAATCCTTACATAGAAGATAATGCTACTAAAAGTTTTGCTATAGTAACAGATGTTGTTAAGCAATATTTAAAACAACTTGAAAAACAAGTCAAAGACAAAACACTTCGTCCAGACACAGAGCGTTCCTATAAATCGTATTTAAAAAATTTAGTTGCCTTTATGAAAGCAAAAGAAGAACAAGACATGTATTGTATAAACTTTACCAGCGCATTTATCTTGAGTTTTTTAGATCACATATATTATGATAGAAATAACTCAGCTGGAACATACAACAACTACTTAATAGGCTTGCGTATCTTTAGTAAATATTTACTAGAACGTGATTATATATCGATTGATCCTACTGCTAAACTAAACACAAAAAGAAAAGAGAAAAAAAAGAGGGAAATGATACCAAATAATATAAGACTAGAAATTAATACTTTTTTGACTTCAAAAAATCCTAACTACTTAACACTTTGTTTGGCTACCTATTTCTGTTTTATAAGACGGACAGAACTAACCAAAATTAAAGTTAAGGATGTGAACATTAAAAAGGGGTATATCTTAATAAACGGCGAAAATGCGAAAAATCATAAAACGGAACCAGTTACAATTCCTTTAGAATACATGCCTCATATTATCAAACATATATCTGGTGCAAAAAACACTGATTTTCTGTTTTCTGCGAATAACTATGCTCCTGGTGAAGGACAATTAAATCCGAAAAAAATAAGTGACGAATGGTCAAAGATGCGTACAAAATTAAAATTCAAAAACACCTATCAATTTTACTCGTTAAAAGATAGCGGAATTACTGAGCTTTTAAATACAGGGATACCTGCTATTAAAGTTAGAGATCAAGCAAGACATCACGATCTGAAAATTACAGAAGCATATACAAACCGAAATAAAAGTGCTGATGAAATTGTACGAAACATTAATTTTAATTTTTAAAAAAATAAAAATTCGTTTAAAATCACGAAAAAAGTGTAATAGCGTAATGATTCTCTTGAAATCACTGATTTTACTGACTTTTTTGGATTACACTTTTCATTACACTTAAAAAAACAAAGTGTAATACCCTCCTTAAAAGTGTAATGATGTGCTCAAAAGTGTAATGATTGACCCTATGTTTATGTTTTTTTACTAAAAAAACATAAACTACTAGGTGTTTTTTGAAAGTATTTTTTTGTGTATCTTTGAAACACACACAACATTGAAGGAATATTTCTTTTATCATGTCTGTAGACATCTCCTGTAAACAAGAACATTGTTCTGGTTGAAACTAGTTGGCAACAACTTTACTCAACATCATCTAAAGGAAATTTATCGTGAAATTTTAAAATCTCATAAGCTGAAATTTTACCATTTGCAGTTTTGACTTTAACATCAACTTGAAATGAAAAATTATTAGGATTATCATCACCTTTAATTATTTGTTTTTTCATTTTTTTATCAGGAATTATTAAATTTATTGCTTTATTAGGTAAAACATCATCTATTATTACCTTGTTACCTCCTTTTCCTGAAATCTTATTTTTAGTTTGTGAAAAGACCATTAAAGCATTGTCGAAAGTATCTCCATTTTGAAGTTCTTGTTTATCTTTAATTTCTTTAGTTAAAATGTTTTGCAAAGCATTACATTCATTTGAATTTAAGGAAATGTAATTATTAACAGTTCCATTATTTGTAACATTTACATTTAATTGAGAACTACTCTCTTTTGCTATCGGACTAACAATTTGGCTTAATTCTTTACAATCTTGAATTGTTAAATCTGGCTTATCTCCTTTACCTTTTAAGAAATAAGAAACTGAACTTTGCAAGAATTGAGCAAAACCAACAATCGTATTTGTATTTTCAATAAAAGGAAAAACAGAAGCTGAACCAAATTCTACTAAATCCATTAAAACACTTCCTGTTTCAATTTTTTTAACATACAATTTTGCGTTTCTTTCACTTTCTGAAAAACCATTGACATCTGAATGCCTATTGTACTGGTTTGAAAGAGCGATTAAAGATTTTGTTAGTTCTGTTAATTCTAAAGGTTCTTTGTTTTTAATTTCAATATTCAAAACAACATCTTGAATTTCTGCGGTCATAGCTGTAAATAATTTTACCATAAATATAGGAATTTAAAACAAGTAGTTGCCAACACCGTATAAACTTTATTGCTTTTTATTGGCTTACTTGCGAAAGTTCTCACGAACTTTCTTTATTAGTTATTATTTAGTAACTTTACTGCTTAACCACGCAACAAAGCTTATACATCAACGATGGAATACATTCAGCTAAAGCTGACTTGTATTGCTATGTTTCACAAGTAAAACCCCGCCCTACAAGAAATGTATTCCATCGACCTGCTAAACCAAATTTGCTTTAAAATCAGGCGTTAGCCTAGTCTATTAGAACAACTTTAACTGGGCATTGAACCAAAACGTAAGCCATCAATAACTAAAAGCAATTTGGTTACGTTGTATCTGTATTTAGCAGGTCGTTGGCATTCATTAAAAAAATACCACTATATAATAAAATGAGATTTAGCAATACAGAAAGATTAGGTGTTATTAAAACAGATGAGATAGTTACTAAAAACTTAGGTTGGATTTTTCGTGAACAATCAATATCTGATGTAGGAATAGATGCTATAATTGAACAAGTTGATAATGGTTACCCAACAGGGAAATTAATTGCGGTTCAAATTAAATCTGGCAAAGGAAATTTCCACCTGTCAGATAAAAAAATAACTCATTATATTTCAAATATCCATTACAACTATTGGTTAAGTTTAAATATTCCTATAATATTGATTGCCTATTTTCCCGAATCAGATGAATTTTTTTGGGACGAAATAAGTGAATCTACTCTAAAACGAACAAAGAAAAAGTGGAAAATTGAAATCTCTAAAACAAAAATATTTAATGAGAATTCAGAAAAGAAATTGATTCAACTTTTGTCTGTTAAGTCTCAAGAAAACATCCTCTTTGAATTATACAAGGGAAGTCCAAAACCTGAAACAATTTTTGATATTGTTGAAAGAGTTGAATGCATATCCAAATCGACAAAAAGCATTTACAAGATTGTTGAAATAATTTATGAAATGAGAGAAGATACAAATGAATATAATCTTAAATTGAAAGAATTTGCAGAAAAAGGGTATTCTGATAAAGACCAAGAAGTGAAATCTAGTTTTAAAGGATTTGGGAGGTCATTAAACATAATTTCTAAACGACTTGAGAATGAGATTGAACTATTTTCAGAAACATTCGCAGAAGGATTTTACGCTTATGAGCAAATAGTGACATTGAATTTTACGCTAACCGAAAGCGTAAAAGATTTATTAAATACACAATCTAGTATTGAAAACATACCAGAATCTGTCTCTAATGCATTAGAAGGAATAGAATCTATGAGAAATGGTATAAATGGGTTACCTAAAAAATATTCAACACTACGAGAAGCAAGAAGCTATTTACTTGATACAATTGATTCATTAATATTCGAATTTAATGAGGCTGGAAATTTAGCAAGAAAAATGATTGAAAAAACAGTGACATAAAATAACGAAATGCCAACAATGGCAATAATTAATACAAGTTTGGTGCTTAGCACAAAGTTTAGAACTTTTAAACTAAGTCCGACAAACATTTTGAAACAAACATATGGCTACAAATTTAGAATTATCAATTTATACGTTTACTCTAAAGGAGAAAAATAGTCGAGAAGATTTTCTCGACTTTAATGAGTTTTATCGCAAAAATTTTTCGATTAAAGGAGAAAATCCAAACAAAGTAAAGCCTAAATTATTGTACGAAAGATTTGTCGGAATGATTCTCGACGAATTTGAAAATAAGTTTTGGTTAAACTCTGAAAAAAATAAAGGGATTAGCACAAGAAACATTGATTTTCGACCTGGAAAGAGCGTTATCGAAGGCATAATCAATGGCGGAAATACTGGCTATGGACATCAAATTTATAACATTCTTGATAACGAAGTAACAGTTGGAGGAATTTCAGAAAATCAACTTGCTTC
Organism: Flavobacteriaceae bacterium; assembly: GCA_965178655.1. GTDB lineage: Bacteria > Bacteroidota > Bacteroidia > Flavobacteriales > Flavobacteriaceae. The sequence goes on along the minus strand of OZ238266.1, from coordinate 1,993,043 downwards.
ACTTCTATATTATTTTAAAATGTGGACACCACCAAACAGTCAGGTTGGAGTACTTATGGTTCATAGCTATAGTATCGCTAGTATAAATTCATTATTACTTGATTTTATCAAGTCAATTTTTGGAAAATACGGCGCTACTTTTAACAAAATTGTCCATATACCAAAAGAATTAAGAGATAGTTATATAAATAGAAGCTCAGTCAAAAAAGTAACTTTTACAAGCACCATTGATAGTCAAGATTCAAGAAAAAAATTCAATAGAGCTTTTGAAGATTCGGATGGCTTAAAGATTACAATTACTGTTCAAGGTCTAAAGAAACGTAGTATTAAAGGATTTCTAAAAAAGTTTAACCAGAAAAATCCAATTGGCATAAACCTAAAAGAATTAGGAATGGAAGAACCTGAAGATTATATTACAAAATTATATTACGAAGATGAAGGTGGTCGAAAGGCTCACGCAAAAATAGAAGATAGATTTCAAATTCGTCCGACTATCGTATTGCCTTTAGAAATAGCCAATACTAATAAAACACCAAACCTCGATGAAATTGTAAAATTCACAGATAGCCTATTAAATAAATTAAAAGAAGAAATCAACTATTAATGAAAGGTAAAAAACTTTTTGCAATACGTAAAGAATCTTTAAAGGCTCTTTACTATGACAATCGAAACAGATTAATTGCCAAAAAATGGAAATTAAATCTGGTCTATTATGGTTTGCCTATTTTAATTTCTGCTTTACTAATTCTTCTCAACCAAAAATTAACAGAAAATTCGATTACCTATTTTATAACTGGTATTTCAATTTTTGCAGGATTATTTTTCAATCTACTAATTGTTGTATCCGATAAAATGGATAAGAGAAAAAAACAGTTAGAATCCGGCTATGAACCTACAAACAATTACGCAAACGATTACAAGCTGTTTTCAGAAAGACTAATTGCATCAATAAGTTATGCAATCATACTATCCATATTCGTAATTGGGTTGATGTTTTTTACACAAATTGACTACGGAAATTTAGATAAATTTTTAACTAAAAATACAATAAAGTGGGTAAACAATATTTCTGATTATACATTTAATTTTTTATCGTATTTTGTGGGGCTTAAATTCTTAACCCTTTTAATACACATTTTAATTGATATTTATGATATGCTTATTCACGATATGAATATGCAAGAACATCAAAAAGACAGCGAATAAAAACCTGTGGCAACGAAGTCCAAGCTTCACCTTATAAATTAACCTTAATTTTCTCTTTTATTCTTTCTGATTAATACTATAAACTTATAGTTGATAAGTTTAAGACATGTAAAATTAATTGTTTTTTTTATCTTCCGAAGATTATCATCCAAATAAAATCCTGCTTTAAATTTCAGCCTTATTGCATTTAAGAAAACATGACCAAAAAACATCAGTTGTTGACAAATAACTATGTCAAAAAAACAAGGGAAAACGCATTAATTTTCTCCTATCACTACCCAAAACTCCTCAACAAAACCCTAGCTTGCAAATAATATTTACCCGATTTAATGTTTTTCTTTTTTTCGAAATGAAGGTGGATAATTTCGCCATATTTTGTGTGTTGTTCTAACTGATAAATCAATTGATTAATTTGATTGTACTGTCCTTGAACAATAAACTCATACGTCTTAACAGTTAAGTTGTTTTTATGATTCAGATGCGGTTCTAAAAATGCAATTATTGTTATATTATTGGCTTTAGAGACTGTTGTGATTGTTTTTAAAAGCGAATGCTGAATAGAAGATTCGCCTAATTGATTTTTGTGAAGTATTGAATCATAGTACCTGTTTTTTTGCTTAAGTAAGGATATTTGCTTTGGAGATTTTCTAAAAAGTTCCTCTTGTTGGTACAATACGCTATATTGTTGTTTTTGAGCAATTGTTTTAGAAATTGCAAACCGGTAACAAAGGGCTAGTACTACAATAAACCCAAAAATAAGTGCTATGTTTTTATGTTTATAGTTCATTTTTTAGTCCTATTTTTATTTTAAACTTAGTTCTTTCTTTTGAAACTGCGCCATAATCAATAATAGCAACTGTTTTTACCCAGTTTAACTTTTCAATTTCACTAATCCAATTTGAAAACACAGAGGCGTCATTTGATGTTCCTGCTACAACAATGGTTTGCGTTACGATTTCAATAGGTTTATCTGCTCGAATACGTTTTTTAAGAGGCTGATAGTTGAATTCAGAAAGTGTTATAGTTTTAGGCATACTATAAACAATCTCATTACTATAAAGAGCGCTTTTAGAGTCTTGAATTAGTAATAAGTCGGTAATCATTTTTTCTTTTTTGGCTACTGTATTTTCAAGTGCTGTAACTTTATTTTTTGTAGAGAGGTTAATATTAGAAACATGTTGTAATTCATTTACGCGATCAAAATAATGCATAAAAAAACCTGCGTTAACCATTAAGAGTAACAGCAGAAAGAGGCTTCCAATCTTTATAAATCGACTAAAAAACTGCGCGTGCTTATAAATATTAACTAATTCTGTTTTTTTAGTATTGAAATTTGAAAGTGTATTGTTTTCTTTTAAAAAAACATTTGCAGCCCCAATAAATGATAATATTTGCCTGCTTAAAACAGTAACCCCGTTAATATCATAAACCCCGTTGCTAGATACATTTTTTTTAATATTTATTATTTGGTTGTTTTTAACTGAGACAGTGGCATTAGATGTATGAATTTGCTTTGTTTTAAGATATGGGATAATGTTTGAAACACTGTTATTTCCTAGTAAAAGTGCTGTTACATAAATATGTTGTACTGCGTATTCATTTACTAATGCTACCACATAATCCTTTCTACATAACGATATAAAGTGTGTGTGTTCTTGTGAATGTATATCGTAATAAAAATCTTCTAAATCGATATTTGGAAAAACAGTATATATTAGCTTTAAAACATCTTTTTGGTCACTTGAAACAACTTTAGAAAGTACATTATTATTATTTATAACAAGGGTGATTTGTTGATTTTTAAAGATTTTTCCAGCGCACTCATCAATACATTTAACTTGGAGCATTTTTTTTAGATGTAGCTCTTTTTTTGAATGGGTAATAAGCGCTATATGTAATAGTTCTTCATTGTTCTTTACAGTATGCTCAATACCACAAAAATATTTTCCGTTTTTTAAATATGTCCAAAAGTTGCTTAGCATTAATAGATAATTGTTGGTTTAATGAGTACAGTTAATTTTGCTTTTTTTGCTTCTCTTTTTCGGGCACTAAACAGCCATTTAATTACCGGAATTCTTGCTAAAAAAGGTACTCCAGAACCTGAATTGTTTTTCATTTGTTCTTCCAGACCACCAAGCACAACAATATCTTGGTCTTTTACTCTTATAATAGAACTAAACTCCCTGGAGTTAATATCTGGTGGTGCATTTTCAGAAATTCGAGTGCCAAAGCTAGATTGGATTACAAAAATATCTAAAGTAACCTGTCCATCTCCTGATACTAAGGGCTTTATTGTAATGCCGAGTGCTGCAGATATAGGGTGGTAGTTAGTAATCTCAGATGTTTGTGGGTTGTCTGTTCCGTAAATGTTTCGTTGTGTTACGGCATAGTATGAGGTTTGTCCGTTAGAAAATGTTGCGCGATGTCCGTTTAGTGTTGATAACTTTGGTGTGGAACGAATTTTTAAATTCCCATTACTTTCCATGGCTTTTATTGTAGCATAGAAATTGGGCACTAATTTACCTAAGTTAAAGGAGCCAAAACCTTTAAAACCTCCAATAACCTTATTAATAGTGCTGGCGCCTAATGTAATATTGGTTTCGGGGAATATACTTCCTTTGGTTGTAACAGCCTCATCTCCTATACCCCAAGTAACTCCTGTTTCTACTGCAGTGGTATTACTAACTTCAATAAGCATTACTTCAATAAGTATTACAGGAACAGGTTGGTCTATTTTTGCAATCAACTTTTTAAATCGCTCCACATGAGTACTTGGACCATGTACATAAAAACTATTGAGTTCTGTATCTACTTTAATTTCGAGGTCTTTTTTTACAGCATCAGGAAGAATATTTACTAAAGCCTCTGCTTTATTGCTATGATTTGCAAAAGACTGATTTGTTGTATTTCTAATAGCACTTGTACCATTAGGACTGTTATATGAGTTATATTGATTGCCCGCGCTATTGTTTTGCTGACGCCTATCTATTGTATTATTTGTAGTGCTTTTTCCCATGCCCCCAGAAGGATCGGTTAATAGTGCTACGGAGCGATGTTGTAGGTGTATGATAGCGGTTTCTTGTACAATTAATTGGTTTTCCGTTCCAAAGAAGTACACATTAGCCTCCTTTTTAAATGCAAATTGTTTTAGTTGATTTCCGTTATTATTAGTGTTATTACCTGCTTTACTCGTCTTGGTTTGCGCTTCAAAAATGGCGATTAATAATTCGTCAAAAGAAATATTTTTGGCTTTAAAAGAGATATTTCCTGCTTCTTGTAATGGTGTGGCAGTAAAAACATCAATGCCAAGTTCTTCACTAATAGTATTGATGATATCTGCAATAGGTGCATGCAAAAAATCAACTTCTAGGCGCTGTGCTTCTGGGGTGATAATTTTAAAGTAAAAACTGGAAGCATGACGTCTAGGAGCCTGTCTTCTAGTCTTTTTATTTCCATTGCTGACTTGTGGAGCGTTGCTTTCAAACACAAAAAAACCATCCTTTGTAGTGGTAACTAATAGGTTATTTGCAAAGGCAAGTTTGCTCATAGCATTTTTAAAAGGCACCTGTTGGATATAAGCCGTAATTAAATGCTGTTCTAACCCTGGGGAAAATACTAAGTTTTTCCCAGTTTCATCCATTATTTTCTTAAAAACATCGTATAATTTATCCTGTTTTGCGTCTATTGAAATAAGGTCGTTTAGCGGACTATAAGCAATAGGAATATCATGCTTCTTAGGAGCTGTTGTGTGTTTTTTTATCGATAAAATATTTCCTGTAAAATCAATTGCTAATACATACTCTTTACACAAAAACACCAAAACATCAGTAACCGTAACATTACTAAAACTATTAGCGATAGTAATTTGATTTAATGTTGGGTCAACAGTAATATTTATTTTGTGAACCTCAGAAATCGCCAATAAAAAATTTGCTAAAGAAATGGTATTTATACTAATGTCTGTTGTTATGTTTTCAGTAAGTCCTGGATTATCTATTGCTAGGGTTTCCAGTTGATTTTTGATGTTTTGTATGCGCTGTTCATTTTCTTGAGCAAAGAAAAAGTGACCACTTAAGAAGAGTAATATGTATAATACTTTTTTCATGTTTATATTTGTTTTTATAATGAGATAGACGACCTATTTACTGAGTAACGGATATACTTCCTCTACGGCAGTAATACCTTTAGCAAGTAATTTTACAGCATTGTTTTTTAAGCTTTCAATCTTGTGAGTAGCCATATAATCATCAGTATTTAAATCGTTTTTTTTAATATGTTCAACTACTGAGCTAACAACAGGTATGATTTCATAAATTGCTTTTCTGCCCTGATAACCTGTATGGTAACAATTCGTGCATCCATTAGCTATATAGTGTGTTTTTAAATAAGGGGGTATTTTAAAGTTAGCAGGAAATATGTCTTTTGATATTGGACGCTCTTCTTTACAATGGTTACATAATTTTCGTACAAGTCGTTGTGCCACACTCATGTTTAGGGTGTTTGCAATTAAAAACGGAGGAATTCCCATATCAACTAATCTAGAAATTGTACCCCATGCCGAATTTGTGTGGATTGTTGAGAGAACCAAATGACCTGTTAGTGCTGCACGAATAGCCATATTGGCCGTTTTTACATCACGAATTTCACCAACCATGATAATGTCAGGGTCTTGTCGTAAAAAAGTTCGTAAGGTACTAGGAAAATCCAAGCCAATATTTTCTTTTAATTGTACCTGATTAATACCTTCTAGTGTATATTCAATAGGGTCTTCAATGGTTAAAATATTTGTTTGCTCGTTATTTAATAATTTTAACGTTGCGTATAGTGTGGTTGTTTTTCCTGACCCTGTTGGTCCAGAAATAAGAATAATACCCGTTGGTTTTTTTAAACATTCTAAGTAGGTGTTCATGGTTTTTGTACCAAACCCTAATTGATTTAAATTTAAATGGCTGCTATCTTTATTTAAAATACGGAGCACTATTTTTTCACCATGAAGCGTTGGTAAAGACGATACCCTTATATCAAACTCAGCGGTATTTGTTTTTACGGTTATGCGACCATCTTGGGGCAAGCGTTTTTCAGAAATATCCAATCCAGCTTTTATCTTTAACTTATTTACTATAATGGGATACTCTTGCCGTGAAACAACAAATTGCTCTTTTAGTTTTCCGTCTAAACGAAAACGAACCCTACAGTTTGTTTTATAAGGTTCAAAATGCACATCACTACTTCCTATATCTTTAGCGGTAATTAATAATTGCTCCAAAAAATCAACACTATAATGAAGATCTTTTGTTTTGGTATTGCCTTGATGCCTGAAATTAACACTTAAATATTGTTGTATATGTTCAGTGTGCTCTTCAATTAGATTAACTTTTAAGTTAAGAAGTATTTGTAATTCTTGTTTTAATGCTTCTGAAACCTGGTCAGACTTAAAGGAAATAATACCATTAGTCATAGCAACAGGAACAATTCTATAATGATAAGCCTGCTCATTAGTAATGAGCTGTGTTAAGGTTGTTGCTATGGTATGCGCTGTGTTCAAATTAAAAAAGATAAATATTTTTAAGCCCACCAAACCAATTGGTGATGTATATAATTATAAAAAACAAACTTAAATAGCCTGCTAAAGGCACTGTTGTATGGTTTGATTTTCTCTTTACTACAAGATGTATCAATAATGAAAAAAGCAGTCCAAACACAAATAAAATGATAAACGACAAGCTTGTAAATGTAAATGTTAGTGCTAAAAATAGTAAAGCATCTCCTAAACCAAATGTTGTATGTGCAGGAACTTTTAATTTAAATCTTGCATATAAAAACACTACAATCAGTAAAAATATTACAACGCTAATATTTACAATTATGGTTGTGTAAAATAATATTGGTGTAAGTTTACTATAAAGCAATACCCCTGAGCAAATAGCTGTCATTGGAAATAAAAACCAATATACTTTTCGGTCCTTATTATCTTGTAAAAAGATTATAGATAAACTTAATAATAAACCAATTTTAAAAAACACTTACTAGTCTTTTATAAGTTGTTTTGGGGCCCCATTCTCATCAATTTCCCAAACATTAAAAGTACCATCACCATCAAAATCTACTACAGCAGTGGCACGTGCTTTAAAATTAGTACTTGTTGCTTTTAAAATCATATAACTATAATTAGCCCTGCCATTGTCATGAACCGTTTTTGGTGCTTCAAAATCAATATCATTTAAATCAGTCGCGTATGTAGAGTGCATGTATCTATAGGTTGTTTGGGAGTTATATATGTGACTCAATTGTAATTGCGCCTCAGTACTTTTAGCTTTACTTATTAAAGGCATTAAATTGGGCAATGCTAATAATAATAGGATGCCAATAATAACCAAAACAATCAAAACTTCTTGTAAATTATATGCCGATATTTTCATGTGTTATGCAGATTTAAATCCAAAGGTACATATTATTTTTATGCTCTCACAAAGATATTTTTAAAATTGTAAGCATCTGATTATTACTTGCACGCAAGTAATAATTTGTATTTTTTACCTAAAAAAACAAAATTGTTTTATTATATTTGGACTATCCTCCCAAAGAAAGCACTCTTTTTTTAACTTAATAATCTAAGTAAGTATTATGAAAATTATTTTATTGCGTATTATACTATTGTTGTGTTCTGTAATTATGATGGCACAAGAGATGCCTTCGTCACAAGATATGCCTCAAGTCGTGCCGCCAGCTCCAAATGCGGCTAACTTTCATTCCTTTGGAAACACTCAGGTGAGTCATTATACAGGAGCAACAAATGTTAGCATTCCGATTTGGCAAGTTAAGCAAGGTGCTATTAATTTACCTATCCATTTAAATTATTCGGGGAGTAATGGTATAAAAGTAAGCCAAACAGCCTCGCAAACAGGACTAGGTTGGGTGCTAAATGCAGGAGGAATGATTTCACGTGAGATTAAAGACCAAGCAGATGATTTGCCAGACGCTTATTTAGATAGCCCTGAAATACCAGAAATTATAGCACTTTCAGAAGCGTCTTCAGAGGGAGATTCTTTTGTAGGTGACGCCCATGTTACAGTGTCTCAAAGTTCTTATGACAGTGAGCCAGATAAATATATGATTAGTGCCTTGGGGCTTAATTTTACGTTTTATATGGATAAAGACTTGAATATTTTAACCATTCCTCGTAACAAAGTAAAAATTACACCTGTTTTCGGAAATTTATTAAATTCTTCTGGAAACTTATCGGGTTTTAATGTTGTTGATGAGCAAGGAACACAATATGAATTTAGCGTTGTAGAGTCTCAAATGACAGAAACGCCAGGATTTACAGATGCTAGATATAAAGCTTCTTCATGGCACTTAACGCGAGTAGCTGATAAAAACAATTTAAATGAAGTGGTGTTTGAGTATGACAGTTATCTATACAATTATGACTCTCAAACTGCAGTTGATTTTTTTGGTATATCTACACCACAAATCGGTTCCTCAGAAGTTGTTAGTGCTAATAACGGAGAGGAAACAATAACACATGTTAATGTTAAAGGCCAAAAACTATCTAAAATTAACTTTAAGCAAGGTAGTATTAATATTAATTATTCAGAGAATTTGGAACGAACCGATGTTAGCGGAGAGTATTTTGTTAATACTATTGAGGTTAAAAATAGGGATGATGAACTTATTAAAGGAATTGCTTTTGATTATGGTTACTATAGTAATCGTCTACAACTCAATCAAGCACATTTTTATACCGATAATTTCACACAGCCGTCTTATGTTTTTGACTATGACAATTCTGAAAACTTACCAGATAAATTGTCAAACGGCATAGACCATTGGGGGTTTTATAATGGCGCAGATGACGACCAAAGTCTAGAGCCCGAGCAATATGTTGAATATATAAGTTTAGGCAATTTAATAAGAGATCATTACGGTACAGGAAATAGAAATCCTTCAACAGAGTATAGTACCTTAGGAGTGCTGACAAAAATCACCTATCCTACTGGAGGGCATACGGAATTTGAGTATGAAAATCACAGTTGTATAGACCCCAATTTTCTAGGACCGCTAAATCACACCTCTCATCTTTTTAACTTTCCACAAGAATCAGAATATGTGGTGTCAATAGCACCCTTACAAAACATGTCATATACGCCTTTTTCATTAGAGATGCACAGTCCTATAATCTATAACAGTGATGAGTATTATGCCGTTTGCAGTGTCTATTATAGTAATGATAGTATTTATTATGAAAGTAACCCCTCTACACTTGTTGGTTTTTTTAATTTTAACCCTGATTTTGTTGACTATGAATATGGTTTAAATATTCTCCCTGCAGAAACCATTTTTTATGGAGAAGAGTCGGGAGATTATACTTTTCAACTTGAATTTAAAAAACGTTATGGCGGTGCGCCACTCCCTAATAATGCCTTTGAAAACACAGACCCTTTAACGCTTAATTGGAAAATTAGCTGGGTAGAAGAAGACCCTAGTCTAAATAAGTTATTAGGAGGGATTAGAATAAAAGAAACTAAGGATTATACCAAAGAAAATCTATTAGCAATAACCAAACAGTATAGCTATATTGCTGATAACGGCAACTCTTCTGGAATAATGTTTTCAACGCCTAAGTACAACGCAAATTTGCTAGATTTTCCAGGTATGGCTAATGATGATGGCATGCGAGGGCGTGTTCGTTTGTCAAATCTATTTAATACACACAACAGTAAAGGGAGTCATGTGGGGTATTCAATAATAAAAGAAGAGAAGATAGTAGCAGATACTCCTGTGGCTAATGGCTATTCGGAATATTATTATTCCACAAACAGGCTCCATTTTTCAGAAGACAATTATTATACAACAATACAATACCCAAATGGAGAACAGGATATGTTAACGCCTGAAAATAGCACACTACTTCCAGCCTCTGAGAATAGTGTTACACTATTCCCGCCACCTGTATATAAGAATATTGATTATTCTAGAGGACTTTTAGAAAAAGAAATACACTATAATTATTTAAACGAAAAAGTATATCAAAAAACCAATACTTATTTTCATTTTTATTCTAATTTAATGAATTTCCAAACCCTATATGATCTTGACCTTTATGATGACAACCTTAGTATACAATGTTTAGCTAATGCTGGTGTAGGGTTTTCTTTGTATTACACTTTGTCTTCAGGGTTTTCTCTATTAACCAGTAGTGAAGAACGGTCATATTTTAATGGTGAAGAACTTATAAAAAACACTTCTTATACCTACGCTCCTTTATACCAAAATGTACCTTTGACAGTTACAACAAGTAGCTCTGAGGGAAATGGACACAAAGTTGAAAATACTTATGTTTTTAACCAAGACAATCCAAGTACAACGGAAGATATTCTACGTGAACAATGCAATGGAGTATATACCTTATTATCGAGTAAAACATATAATTTAGAGAGTTATGGTAATTCATCAGGAGAGTTGCTTTCGTCACAAAAAGTAAATTATGAATCCTTTGAACAAGATGGTGTTGGAAACGTTTATCTTTCCACAATAAAAGCTTCCAAAGGCGATAATGCTTTAGAGGACAAGATTGTATATCACGCCTATAATGAAGCAGGAAATCCTACAGAAGTTAGTAAAAAAGATGGTACACATGTGGTATATATTTGGGGATACCAACAAACACAACCCATTGCTAAGATTGAAAATTTTAGTAATGCAAATATCACACCTTCCCTTGACTTATTAATAAAAGCCGCTATTACTACATCAAGTTCAGATATTTTTTCAGATGTAGAAAACGAATTGCGAACTGCTTTAAACGCCTTGCGAAACGCACCAGAACTGTCCAACAGCTTTGTAACTACATATACATACGACCCTTTAATAGGCGTTACCAGTATAACTGACCCACGCGGAAAAACAGTCTATTATGAATACGATGATTTTAATCGTTTAAAACAGGTAAAAGATTCCGATGGCAATATTTTAAGTAGCAACGACTATAATTATAAACAAAACTAAAAAGATATGAAAAAGTTACTATACACCCTAGCAGCAATATTCGTGTCTCCATTAGTTTTAGCACAAACAGACACCGAAAATTATGTAAAAACCACTAGTTATCAAGTTGCCACTCAAGACGGAACAACAAATGAAACAGGTAATAACTTAATTGCTGATGACAAATTAGAAAGCATTAGCTATTATGATGGCTTAGGTCGTCCCATACAGAGCATTGCAAAACAAGCAGGAGGAAATAAACAAGACCTTATTACCCCAGTAGTCTATGATGCCTTAGGCAGACAAACAAAAGATTATCTTCCTTATGCCAGAACAATTTCCTCTTTAAACTATGAATTCCCTAGTACTGATGACCTACTCACACAAATAGAAGGACAATATCTTAGTAAATACCCTACAGACCTCACCAGTAGTAGCCCAAACCCTTATTCTGAAAAAAGATTTGAAGCGTCTCCGTTAAATCGAGTTTTAGAACAAGCTGCTCCAGGAGAAGATTGGGCTATGAACAACGGACATACCATAAAATTTGACTACCAAGCCAATGGTTTTGAAGAAGTAAAACAATTTAGCGTATCACACCCTAATAACAACACCGAACAAACCGAGTTGGTTTACGATGGATATTATCCTATAAATGAACTCTATAAAACCATTACCAAAGATGAGAATTGGACGCTTGGTGACAACAACAACCACACTACCGAAGAATTTAAAAACAAACAAGGGCAGGTTGTTCTAAAACGAACCTATGCAAGTATTGGTGTCGGGACATCGAGCGAAGCCGAGATGCACGACACACACTATGTCTATGACCGTTACGGAAATTTAACCTATGTAATACCACCAGAAGCCGCTGATAAAATTATTGAAACTGGGTCACAAGGTTTTAGTACCGATTCACAAACCAATTTTCCTTGGGTTGATTTGGTAAAGGTCGATAAAGAATTTTCAGACGCTTACAATAAAAAATTAAAAGCCTACGAAAACAACAACATCCGTCAAGCCGATTTAACAGCAGAGTTTAGTGGCCAAGGCGGGTTTACTCTAAGCACAATTGCTAATAGCGAGCAACTTTTTTTAAACATTGCATTTTCATCAACCAAAGCCTTTCAATTAAAACAAGGCGAGCTAGTCTCTTTAAAACCTTTTGGAAGATATAAAGATGCCGAATTGGGACGTATTTCAGGAGAAGGCTATGGTTATATTATAGTCATTAAAAACAACACCATTATTATAGAAGGAAAAGGAGAAATATCTGCCATTAACCAAAGTTTTACCAATACCACAAAATTAACCTATTCGCAATACCACCCTTGGACCAACTATACCGATGTGCCAAAAGCATTTGCGGTACACTATGAAAAACAAATACAAGAACACCCGCCAGAAGCACAGGTAAATACATTAATTGAAAATGAGCATAACGGACAAGGAGGCCTACAAATTACTGTTGATGATAATGATGTAATAAGTGTATCGATAAATAGTAGCGCAACGACTCCTTTTAAATTAAAGCAAGGTTTAGTATTGCCCTTAAAAACAAGACGTAAATTAAAAGATCGTTTTTTAGGAACCCTTTCAGGAGAAGGCTATACCTATGATTTATTTATACAAGAAAACGCTGTTTTTATAAAAGGAGAAGGCGCAATAACCACCCTTAGTGCTTCTTTTATAGCTGACGATAACCTACCTACGTCTGTAATAGCCCAAGGAATAGCCGATGGATTTTGTTATATATACCATTATGACAAGCGCAACCGACTTGTTGAAAAAAAGATACCCAACAAAGGATGGGAACATATTGTATATGACAAACTAGACCGTCCAGTACTCACACAGAGCGCTAGTTTAAGGTTACAGAATAAATGGCTATTTACCAAGTATGATGTTTTTGGAAGAGTGGTGTATACAGGAGTATATAATGGTTCAGAAGACCGTTTAAAAGCACAAGTAATATTCGATGACCAAGGAATCCAAGGTCTTCTAAACGAAGAAAAACAGTCTATCGAAAGCAGTATTGATAACACATCGATTTATTATACCAACGAAGTGTTTCCTACGGCAAACACAGTACTCCATACTATAAATTATTACGATAATTATATTTTTGATACGAGTATTGAAAACCAAGAATCAACAATTTTTAATCAACCAGTCACACAAAATACCAAAGGACTTGCAACAGGAAGTAAAATACGCGTATTAGCTACAGATGAGTGGATTACATCTCTAACCTATTACGATGATAAAGCACGACCTGTATATGTCAGTAGCCAGAATGATTATTTAAAAACTGATGACATTATTAAAACCAATTACAACTTTATAGGTAATGTATTACAAACCACAACAGACCATAGTATTACCGAAACGGTATGTGACCCAGTAACAGACTCTAATCCGTATCCAAACTGTGTGGATTACACAACAAGCATACAAACCAACGATTATTTTACTTACGACCATCAAAATAGGCTACTAACCCAATCTCAAACTATTTTGGCTAACAACCAAACCACGCAACCAGAGCTTATTGTAAACAATAGCTATGATGAATTAGGACAACTTATTAGCAAAAACGTAGGTGGTACAGTAGCTGTAATTCCGGAAGACTCACAGGGTTTACAAACCGTAGACTATGCCTATAACATACGCGGGTGGTTAAAAAGTATTAACAACGGCGTAACGGACAGCCAAGACCTTTTTGGATTTAAGTTAAGTTATAACAATCCTGAACAAGGTGCTACACCACTATACAACGGAAACATTAGTGAAACCTATTGGCAAACTGCTAATGACCATAACCAACGAAGTTATACCTACAGTTACGATGCCTTAAACAGAATAACAAACGCCAGTTATCATGGGAATTACAATTTAATAGACGCTCTAACACAAACAGAAGACTATAGTTTAAATAATGTAGGTTACGATAAAAACGGAAACATCACACATTTAAAAAGAACAGGATTACAACAAGAAAGTAACCAGATTGATACTGTTGATGATTTAACCTACACCTATGCGCCAGATAGTAACCAGCTTATACATGTTAACGACGATGCTACAAAAGATGGATTCTCGCAAGGGAGTGCTAATGATGTCGCCTACCAATACGATATTGATGGTAATATGATTTCTGATGCCAATAAGGGCATAGCTTCAATTAGTTATAACCATTTAAACTTACCTGAAGAAATTGTATTTACAGGACAAGAAGCGAGTAATAGCGGCACAGTTATCGGAAACATTTTGTATATTTACGATGCTACAGGCGTAAAACTCAAAAAAATAGTGACGGATAACGGAAATATAAGCACGACAAGTTACGCAGGTAATTACATTTATGAGAATACTGGAAGTGGCGATATGCTTAAATTCTTTAACCACGCAGAAGGCTATGTTGAACCTAGTGAAAATGGATTTAGATATGTATATCAATATACCGACATCTGGAATAATGTAAGGCTCTCATATTCAGACCTTGACTTAAATGGAGCCATAGACCCGAATACTGAAATCTTAAGTGAAAAGTCGTATTACCCTTTCGGGCTTCGCCACAAGGGATATAACAATGTGGTTATTGGAACAGATAATAATTACAAGCAATATCAAGGACAAGAATTTACAGAAGATTTAGGGTTAAACATACACGAATGGAAATATCGTATTAGTGACCCAGCAATTGGACGCTTTTGGCAGATTGACCCATTAGCTGAAGATTATGTATATAATTCTACTTATGCTTTTGCAGAGAACAAACTCGGAATGGGTATAGAGCTTGAGGGAGCAGAAATATTCACTTGGGCGCAACAAGCAGCAGTTGCAGATGCAGCAGTAAATCCAAATGGTGTTGGAGCTCACGTTTTAGGTGTTAGTCAAGGACTTGCCAATACTGTTACTGGTGTTATAGATGCTGTTTCAAATCCTGGTCAAACTTTAGAGGGAATGGGTAATATGTTAGTAGCGGGAGCTGCACAAGGAAATCCTGCAATGATGTTACAAGCTGATGCTGCTTTAGGTACAGATAGTTTTGGTACTTCTGCTGCAATGAGTCAAGCTTTAGATGGAGCAGTAAATGACGTAGTAAATGGTAATGGTATTGAAAGAGGTACAGTTATTGGAGAAGTCATTGGATCTGTTGTAGGAACAAAAGGTACTAACGCTGCTTTAAAAGGTGCTTCAACAGCTCTTAAAACAACAAAAGTAGCTACTAAATCTGTTTCTGCTGCCAATGGAGTAAAAGTAACAGGATTTACAAAACACGGTCTAAACCAAAAAATGAATAGAGGTGTAAAATCATCAAGTGTTTTGGATGCGGTTAAAAATCCTCTAAAAACAGGAGATGTAAAAATAGATGGAGCAGGAAGACCTTCACAAAGATTTACAGGAGCTAAAGCTGAAGTTGCTGTTAATCCACAAACTGGCAAAGTAGTATCTACGAATCCTACATCAACAAAAAAAGCAGCACGATTAAAAAGACAACAAGAACAACAATGAAAATAAAATTATCAAAGAAAGAATATGATTACTTATTAGAGCATAAAAAAATAAGTAGCGATATGATTGCTCAACAATCAAGTATAGTAGTTGAATTTGAAGAAGATTATTTAATTGATTTACACGATTGGGTTAATGACCAATTACAAGTAAGCGGTTTTGATGAAAATTATGAATTAAATAATGAAGGTAAAATATTAGATAATTTAGTAGATATATTAAATGTCTGATTTATATTTTATGATAAAATAAGATTAAAGAACCGTCCAAGTGGCGGTTTTTTATTGTTCAATTTTTACAATTTTACCATCCATTTTACGAGTATCATCGGAGCAACATCTATTAAAATCTACAACAAACCTACGCCAATGTTTGCGCTTTTCCAATTAACAAAGAAAAGGCTTCTATTTTTAAATAAATAGGAGTCTTTTTTAGTTAAAATTGAGTTGCAGTTTAAAATAGAAAGTGGGAATTTATTTACGCTTCAAAATCAAGTGTCAAAATAGTAAAACAGTATAAAAAATCATGTTTCTAGTAAGAATAAGACATCGTTTACCTAACAAAAGCACATTTATTGAATGTTCTGTTGATAATCACTCTGTTAAGTTTGGCTTCAGCAATTTGATTTTTAAAATAATTTTTATCAGGAATTTTCCCATTTATAACTTCCATCGGATGTAAACCATATAAATCAGAGGGATGTCGTTCATAGTTATAATAATAAACAAAGTTCTTTAAATTATCTAAATGATTTTTTACCGTTCTTGAAATATGTCCTTTTAAAAATTCTGTTTTATAAATACTGTGCGTGCTTTCAGCCATACTATTAGATAATGGAAAGTCTTTGGTTCGTGCAGTAATTTTAGTAACAGCTGGTGGCGCATTAAAATGATTAACCCAAGTCGTAAATACTCCTTTATTTTCAGGACCACCATCTGTTAAGATATTAATAGGTGCTCTTGTATTGTTTAAACCATATTTTTTAAATGTTTCTTGAAATAGTTTTGTTATAAAATAACTGTCAGCTTTTTCTGAAACAGAATTCCAATGCAGAATAGCTTTAGAAAAATTATCTTTTACAAAAGCTACTTTTTGCATTCCACCTTCTAATGTTGGTACTAAGGTAATATCTACATGTAACCATTCAAAAATTCTCTTCGCTCGCACTCCTTTTCTAGGAGGTATTTTACGTTTCTTGGGTTTTTGATGCCCTAATGCCTTGGCATATTTACTAAATGTTGATTTTCCGCAAGACACCAGCTCATTACGTAAAGCATGATAATATAACGTTACTTTTGTCTTGCCAAAATACTTTGGGTCTTTCACAAGTCTTTCAATAACACTAGCTTCATTAAAGGTTAATTGATTTGGATGTTGCTTAAAACAGTTATTAAAAATATTTAAATCACATTTAATTTTTCGTTTTTCACGATAATACCAGTCTGTTGATACACCATAAAACTTACATGCTCGTTTTACTTTACAGCTTGACACGGAAACAATTTCATCAATCGCAGAAATAATATGTTTGGAATGTTGTTTTACGATTTTTTTACTCTCAGTAATTTGGCTCAGAACACGGCGGTACCCATCACTTATCGTAATCATTATTTTTATTGCTTTTTTAAGATGAATACGCTCGTAGGTTTTCTGAATATCGTCTATATGGTTAACAAAAGGAGTAACCCAATGGTCAAAAGCATAAGGTTTGTTCTTATTTTTGGTCCAATGCTGCAGGGTTCGTTTTGGAATTTTATCGATTTGCTGACTAGTAAGGATTCCTTTTGTATAAAACAACGGAATTAACGGATTGTATGTTCTTTTATAAGGGCTAGTATTCATAGTTATTGAGGGTATTGGATGATAAAAATATAAAAAAAACCCGGTTTTTTTAAAAAATTGGATTTGTGTAATGATTCAGCTTATGCAAAACACACAATGTTTTTCATTTTTTAAAGCTAAATTGATAGGATGTCTCTAATTTATTAATACATAAACGTTTCTTAAAAAAAATAAATCTGTATCTTTACAAAAGACGTTTTACTTTAAATTTTAAACTATGAAACAACTTGTTTTTTTTATTGGTATGCTATTTCTTTATAGCAGTTGTGAAGACATTATAACTGTGCCAGATATTTCACAAGAGACCGTTCATATTCTTGCACCAGTAGATGGTACTGTATTAAGCAATACAGATACTACTTTTTCATGGGAAACGGTTGATGATGCTGAAAAATATACCATTCAAATTGCAAGGCCTAATTTTGTATCGGCCAATCAAATCCTTATAGATTCAACACTAGCAAACACTACTTTTACAACAACATTAGAGGCAAACGAATACGAATGGCGTGTCAAAGCACAAAATACGGCCTATGAAACGGCCTATACTACTCAAAGTTTTAGTGTTGAATAGCAAAAATAAAACATATGCGTTAATTATTGTAGTTCTATCTATTTGGGGCACTATTGCCTATCGTATTAGTACAGGTTTACAACCCACTTTGTCCAAAGCATCTGAACAACATATGCCGGAAGTTTTTAAGCCTGAAAAAATGATGTCACCAGACACTTTTTCTATTAAAAAGATAAAAAGAGACCCTTTTCTAGGAATAAATACCGCCTTAAAAAAAACGAAAAAAAAAGTCAATTATAAGAGTAGCAAAAAAACAGTTAAAAACGCACCTATTATGGTATACACAGGAGTTATAAAAGCCAAAAAATTGAGAAATCAAATTTTTGTTTTAACAATAAACCAAAAACAATGTTTGTTAAAAAAGGGACAAACTTTTAATGGCGTTACACTTGTGCAAGGAAATGACACAAAAGTAGTTGTGAGATACAAAAATAAATTACAAACCATACCACGTCAATAATGTTTTGGCTAAAAATAAAAGCAGGTGCCTTACAACTTACCATACTAATTACGGTAGTTATTGCAGTGCTATTAATGGCTTTTGTGTTATTAGTACAAACCCATAAAAAAGTAAATCTACAGTCTCATTTTATCTTGGAGATGGTACAAGAAGCAAACAATGGTATTCAACACATCTTAGGCAAATCAATACCTGAAAAAGACAGCCTTACCATACAAAAAGACACCTATAAACATATAACCGTGCACCGAGACTTTTGGGGTGTTTTTGAAAAAGGAACTTCGGTAGCAAGAATAAAACAAAATAGTTTTAAAAAAGCAGCTTTAATTGGTGGTAGCCCTCAAAAAACAAATCAACTGGCACTATATCTTGAAGATAATAACACCCCTTTAGTTGTTGTGGGTACAACAAGAATTGAAGGTTTGTCTTATTTACCTGAGCAAGGTGTAAAATCAGGAAGCATTGCAGGACAATCATATTATGGCACACAACTTATTTATGGAAACATCAAAACCTCTGGAAAACTGCCACAAATAGCCTCCGAAGTGATTTTACAGTTAACCACACTTCCAAAACAAATTTTTAAATTAAAAGCACATGATTTTATTGCTATAACAAATGGTAAAACATACAGGAATTCCTTTTTTGACTCAACAAAAATAGTGTTTTCAAAAAAAGACATACATTTACAAAATGTCCAACTAACAGGAAATTTTATTGTACAATCAGACACTAAAATAATAGTTGACTCTTCTACAGTGTTAAAAGATGTGTTGTTAATTGCTCCTACTATTGAAATAAAAGAACAGGTTAAAGGACGTTTCCAGGCCATGGCTTCAAAATCTATTAATGTGGGTAAAAATACAAGGTTAGATTATCCCAGTGCATTGGTACTACATACAAAAAACACAGCTACTCAACAAAGCAAAAGTCAATTACATGTTGGTAAAAACACAATTATTAAGGGCGTGGTTGTTTACCTGGGAAACACGGCAAATAATTATAGCCCACAAATACTGCTAGCGGAAAATACCACCGTGTTTGGCGAAGTGTATTGCAATAAAAACTTAGAATTAAAAGGTACTGTGTATGGAACGGTATATGCAAATAACTGTATATCCAAACAGTTTGGGTCAATTTATAAGAATCATATATACAACGGAACAATAATAGCCCAAAAACGTAACCCAGAGTATGTTGGTTTATTATTTGAAAATTCTAAAAAAAACGTACTACAGTGGTTGTATTAAAAAAAGTAAAAGGCGCAACAGTGTTAGAAACATTGGTAGCAACAATAATAATTGTTGTTGTTTTTATGTTGTCGAGTATGATTTTAAACAACCTATTTTCAGCAAGTGTTAAAAACAACACGCAAGATATTAAAACACGGCTGTATAAGCTTCGGTATTTACAGCTACACAACAAAATAGCACTGCCATATCAAGAAGCGTATAAAACATGGCATATAGCCGTTTTAAAAGAAACATTACAAGACGATCTGATAACATTTGAAGCAACAGACAGTATTTTAAAAACAAGTATTTTAGAAACATACCATGCAAACCATTAAAAAAATACCTGCATTTACTCTCAGTGAAATGATAATAGTACTTATATTAAGTAGTATTGTTGTTGGTTTGGCATTTTCGGTGCTTAATCTTGTACAAACTCACATGTTAAGTATTCAAAAAAACTACCAGAAAAACACAAGTTTAACCAATCTTGAAACAATACTGTGTTTGGATTTTAATCAACATACGAATATTACATTTAATTCTCTTGAACATCAGTTGACTTTTATAAGTCCGTTAGATACAATACGCTATCAATTTTCAGAGCAGTATATCAGTAGAGAAAAAGACACTTTTTATATTCCAATAGCAGACAAACAATTTTATTTTAAAGGCGGTATATGTTCAGAGGGTAAAATAGATGCCATACAGCTTGTGCCTAAAAAACCTTTTCACACACATAAATTATTTGTATTTAAATATAATGACGCTGCAACACACATAAAATAATGGGATTTCAATTAGAAAACATACCAAAAAAGACCAAAAAGGACGTCAAAAAAAAAGTTGATTTTTTACAACAAGACATCATCTTATTTGGATCGACTTTTTCAAATAAAATTAAAGAAGATTTTTATACAGAACTTAGTGTGTTGCTAAAAGCAGGCATTACACTTAAAGATGCTTTGTTGCTAATTCAAAATGCACTAAAGAAAAAAACACATCAAAACAAAATACAAACAATATCAGCGGCTATTATTTCGGGGTTAAGCCTATCCGATGCAATCAAAAAACATTCTGAATTTACGACCTATGAATATTTTTCGATTAAAATTGGAGAAGAAACAGGAACCTTAGCACAAGTGACGTCTCAATTGGGTGTTTTTTATAATAAGAAAAATGAACAACGGAAAGCGCTTATAAACGCCTTAACATACCCCATAATTATTTTAAGTACTGCCGTGCTAGTTGTAGCTTTTATGTTGCACTATGTTGTGCCTATGTTTCAGGATATTTTTGAGCAACAGAAAGTAGACTTACCAGCAATTACGAAGTTTATTATTGGTAGTTCCGAATTCATGAAACAGTATGCTTGGTTGTTAATTGTCTTTTTAGTTATCTTGGTTGTTTTAACACCTTTTTTAAATAAAAAAGCTTGGTTTAAAAGCAGAAAAGACCATTTTATACTAAAACTTCCTTTTATTGGGAGTTTTGTGCAGACCATTTATTTGGCACAATTTACACAAGCTGTCTCTTTATTAACGGCTTCAAAAATTCCAATCATAAATAGCATTCAATTGGTCAAAAAAATGATTGATTTTTACCCTTTACAAAATGCTTTGTCGGTTATTGAGCAACAAATTTTAAAAGGAAGTTCTTTAAGTGATAGCCTAAAGGAACACCACTTTTTTGATTCTAAGATGATTGCTTTGGTAAGAGTTGCTGAAGAAACCAATCAAAATGAATTTATTTTTGAACGGCTAAACCTACAATATACCAATCAAGTGACACAAAAATCAAAAATGCTCTCCACGCTTATGGAACCTATTATAATTATGATTGTTGGTGTTTTAGTAGGTGTAATCTTAGTTGCGATGTATTTACCTATGTTTAAATTAAGTAGTGTGTTGGGGTAAAATTACACTACTCAATCTAACACTTTTTTTCAACCTTACTTTTTTTTTCGTTTTGGTGGTTTTAAAGATGGGGTATTCCAATGTGTGTCTTTGTTATCGCGTGCCCGCCTATCTGGTTTTTCTGTTTATTTTGCTATTCTTTTTGGTCCTGGTTTAAGTGCCATCATTTTTATTTTATAATTAATACATCCTAAGCGTTGGTAACTTTCAGTTAATAGTTAACCAACAGTAATATACCTACATTCTTTCAAAGTTACAAAAAATGAGTACCGTAAAAAACACTAAGTAGTTGGTGTTTTAAAAAAAATAGCTCTTACTATTGTTGCAAGACAGGAACCGCTACAATCCCTATGTTTACAGGTGTTGTTGCCGTTCCGCAACAGTTTAGCAACAGTTTAGCAACAGATTTTGCAACAGCACTACAACAACTAGCAACAGATCCAAAACAGTAAAAAAATGATCAAATAACAGTACTATATTACTAGATATCGTGTAAATATCAGTATTACATTTTTTAAAAACATTACACTTTTTTGTAATATTTTAAAAAAGTGTAATAAAAAGTGTAATGCAACAAAATCAATAACAGAAAGGGTTTCAAGCACATCATTACACTATTACACTTTTTTTCTAATTACTATATAAAAATAAAAAAAATAATATATATATAAAATAGGTTCGATGAAATTTTGTAACTTTTCACCGTTGTATTACATAAACCAATACGCCCTTTTATTTAACAGTGTCATTAATGGAAAATGCAGAACGTAGAGAAATCAATTTATAAGCGTAAAAAACTGCATTCATTTGTGTGTTTCTTAGGAAACAAAAATAAGTAAACACATACACAGATAGGGATTGAAGCGTTTTTACTGGGGGAAAATTGGGTTAAATGATATTTATATCATTTATTATAAAAAAATAAGGTACTGATAATCAGTACTGAATAAAGTAAAAAAGAAGCGAATGTATCTGCCCCACGCTACTAAAAAAGCCTTTCAATAATCATTGAAAGGCTTTTTTTATGGTAAATATTTAATGTCTTTTATAATTTTAAAAGCGTTTCAATCGACACTTTTTTTTGGGTACCTAACTGCATGTTTTTTAATGTAAACGTATTGTTTTCAAGCTCTTCTGAACCTACCATTACTACATACGGAATGTTACGCTTATTAGCGTAATTCATTTGTTTTTTCATTTTAGCAGCATCTGGATATAATTCTGAAACAACTCCTTTTTCTCGTAATTGCTGCAAAGCTTTCATAGAATACAAAGCCTCTTCATTTCCGAAATTAATAAACAAAACAGTCGTATTTTCATTTACTGTATCAGGAAACAGACCTAATTCTTCTAAAACCAAGTAAATTCTATCTAAGCCAAAAGATATTCCTACACCACTTACATTTTTCAGTCCAAAAACACTGGTTAAATCGTCATATCTTCCACCGCCTCCAATAGATCCAATTTTTACTTTTTCAGGAGCAGAAACTTCAAATATCGCCCCTGTATAATAATTTAAGCCTCTTGCTAAAGTAACATCTAAATCAAGTGTTGCCGTTTTTAAACCAAGACTCTCTATAGCCTTTCCTATAAACAACAGTTCTTCTACGCCTTTCATACCAACCTCAGAAGTTGACAACAAAGATTGTAATTGTGTTATTTTTGTATTAAAATCTCCTGAGAAGTTAAATAACGGTTGTACTTTTTCAATGGCACTTTCAGAAATTCCTTTATCAAGCATTTCTTTTTTAACGCCGTCTTCACCTATTTTGTCTAGCTTATCGAGTGCTACTGTAAAATCAATTAATTTGTCAGATGCGCCAATAACCTCAGCTATACCACTAAGAATCTTACGGTTATTTAGCTTTATAGTAGTCTCTTGTAAATTTAACAATGAAAACACCTCATCATATAGCTGAATAAACTCGACTTCTTGCCATAAAGAGTTAGACCCTACAACATCTGCATCGCACTGATAAAACTCTCTAAATCGTCCTTTTTGCGGTCTATCTGCCCTCCAAACTGGTTGTATTTGATAACGCTTAAATGGAAAGTCAATTTCATTTTGGTGTTGTACTACATAGCGAGAAAAAGGCACCGTTAAATCATATCGTAATGCTTTTTCTGATAGCTTAGCTGTTGCTTTTTTACTATCTTTTTCGGATAATATTGCATCATCTACCTTTTTAAGATAGTCTCCTGAGTTTAATATTTTAAATATTAACCTATCACCCTCTTCACCATATTTACCCATTAGGGTTGATGTATTCTCAAAACTTGGTGTTTCAATTGCCTGAAAACCATATGTTTTAAACGCTTTTTTAATAGTATTAAAAATGTAGTTCCGCTTTGCAAGTTGCTGCGGATTAAAATCACGAGTTCCTTTAGGAATGCCTGGTTTTTGTGCCATAATCTAGTTGGTATATAGTAGCAAATATCTAACTTTTTCTATTAGTTAGTTATTAATTTATGAAAATACTCAAATAATTTTCCTTCAGAAATTACACCGCCTTGCTGTATTAAAGCAAATTTATCGGCGTTTTTATCGTTTGTATATTCTTTTTTAGCTTGTAGAAAGGTAACGTCATCACTCATTATGTTATCACGCAACCAAGCAAATCCTTCTGATGTTGTGAGATCCATTTTATTTTTAAGCTGTACTGCAATCACTTGCATCTCAGATTCTTTTAAATGAAATAAGTGTAGTTGCTGTGGCGAGGTATGCTCTAGGTAACTTACTTTATTAAGCACCCCTTCCCAAACCAAATCAGAAAACACATCTATTTCCTGTTCAGCAACCTCAGGGGTTTCTTTTTTAATGTCTTCCCACTCGGCAGCGGTAATGGTTTGTGATGCCAAAAAGTTAATAAACTCTTTGTGCATTTCATGTAATTGTTCTTTACTTAATCGTTGATACTTCATTGTAAGTATGGTGTTAAACAACAAAAGCCACGATTAAATCGTGGCTCTGTTTATAATGATTTAATCATTTTATTTTTCTGCTACAACTTCAAAGTCTAAGTCAATAACTACAGATCTGTGTAGTCTTGCTTTTGCAGTGTATTTTCCAGTTCTTTTTACATTACCACCGGCAACTGTAATAAACTTCTTATCTAATGAGTGCCCTGCTTTTTCAACAGCAGCAGCTACATCAGCATTGTTTATTGAACCAAATAATTTTCCACCATCACCAACTTTAGAAGCTATTTTAAGTGTTATTTCTTTTAATTCACTTCCTAATTGTGTAGCATCATTAACAGCCTTTTGCTCTTTATGAGCTCTTTGCTTTAAGTTTTCAGCTAATACTTTTTTTGCTGAAGGCGTTGCTAAAATAGCAAGTCCTTGAGGGATTAAACAGTTTCTTCCGTAACCATTTTTTACAGTAACAACGTCATCTGTAAACCCTAAATTTTCTACGTCTTGTTTTAATATAAGTTCCATTGTTGCTACTTTTTTATTTTAACAAATCAGCCACATAAGGCATTAACGCTAAGTGACGTGCTCTTTTTACAGCTACAGCTACTTTTCTTTGGTATTTTAATGATGTTCCTGTTAAACGTCTTGGTAACAATTTACCTTGTTCGTTTACAAGCATTAATAAGAAATCTGCATCTTTATAATCGATATACTTATACCCTAGTTTTTTAAAACGACAGTATTTAGCTTTTTTGCTAGTATCTATATTTAAAGGAGTTAAATATCTGATTTCCTCCTCTTTTTTTCCTGATGATTGTTGCTCTATTGTTGACATAATTAAGCTTTTACTTTGTTTCTGATTCTTCTTTTTTCAGCCCAAGCAATTGCATGCTTATCTAACTTTACAGTTAAATATCTCATTACACGCTCTTCTCTTCTGAACTCTAACTCATAGCCGTCAATTACCTCTCCAGCTGCTTGGAATTCAAATAAGTGGTAAAATCCACTTTTTTTGTGTTGAATTGGGTAAGCTAATTTTTTAAGCCCCCAGTCTTCTTTGGCTACCATTTTAGCGCCTTTAGAAACAAGAAAATCTTCAAATTTCTGTACTGTCTCCTTTATCTGAGTGTCAGATAAAACGGGATTCAAAATGAAAACAGTTTCGTATTGATTCATAATTTAAAATCTTTAATTTGTAATTAATTGGGTGCAAAAATACCCTTTTTACACGAACTACCAAAACTATAACTATTTATTTTTAATGATTTTTTAAGCGGTTTAATTTGGTTTAACCCTGTTTTTTGAGTAAAATTGTAGTACCAATTAATAAACTCAAATCTATTGTTACACCATAACAATAGACTTAAATTATAACTAATGAATTTAAACTGCATCATTGTAGATGATTCCGCTATTCAACGAATTGCAATTAGCAAACTCGTTAAAGAGTACAACACCCTTTCTTTATTAGGAGAATTTAGCAATGTTTCTGATGCAAAAAAAGCACTAACCACACTTCATGTAGATTTAATTTTCTTAGACATTGAAATGCCAAAAACCAATGGGTTTGAGTTTTTGGATAGTCTAAGCAACATTCCTCAAATAATTTTTGTTACCGGAAAAACAGAATATGCTTTTAAAGCATTTAATTATGACGCTACAGATTACCTGCAAAAACCACTTACTAAGCCTAGATTTGAAATAGCTATTGAAAAAGCCTTTGAACAACACAAATCTAAAGTAAAAAATACCACCAGTGAAAATGATTACATTTTTATTAAAAGTAATCTAAAAAAACGAAAGGTTTTTGTTAATACCATTCTTTGGATAGAAGCCCTTGGAGATTACATAAAGCTAGTTACCACAGAAGATAGTCACGTTATTCTATCTACCATGAAAGCTTTTGAAAAAGAAGTTGAAGATTACTCATTTATGAGAATTCATAAATCTTACATTGTAAACTTGTTAAAAATAAAACGATTTAACAGCAAGGTTGTTGAAATCAATAACGAAGAACTCCCTGTAAGCAGAAACAAAAAGAAGCTCCTTAACGACGCTATTAATAAAATTCAATAAGCATCTACATTTAAGACTACCTTAATTGCTCGAAATTCCTTTACAGACTGAAAACTTTTTTTAACTTTTAAAATCGCTTTTTTAGTTTTCAACATTGATTGGGTTTCTGGCACCTTTAGCAACACATGTCTTATATATTCATTTCTAACACGAGAAACCACTGGCGCTTCAGGTCCTAATACATTATTACTAAAAGACAAGCGTAATGATTTTGCAAACCACTCCGATCCCATATTATTTTTATTATAATCCCTGTGCTTAAAGGTTATTTTTATCAACTTATTTAATGGTGGATATTTATAGACTTGTCGCTGCTCTAACTGCTCTGTATACATAGCGTTATAGTCATGCATTGAAACCTGCTGCAGTATTGTATGAAACGGATTATAACTCTGTATTACTACCTTTCCTTTTTTACCAAACCTACCAGCCCTTCCACCAACTTGCGAGAGCATCTGAAAGCTACGTTCATGTGCTCTAAAATCAGGAAAATTAAGCATTGAGTCGGCACTTAACACCCCTACTAAACTTACATTTTTAAAATCTAAACCCTTAGAGAGCATTTGAGTACCCACCAAAATATCTATCTCATGTTGCTCAAAAGCTGAAATTATCTTTTGATACCCATACTTACCACGAGTGGTATCTAGATCCATTCGGCCTATTTTTAAATCTGGATATAACACGCCTAGCTCTTTCTCTATTTGCTCTGTTCCAAAACCTTTACTATCTAATTCTGCGCTTCCGCAAGACAAGCATGCGTATTGCATAGCCATTTGGTATCCACAATAATGACAACGCAATTGTTTTTTATGCTGATGATAGGTTAAACTCACATCACAACTCGGACATTGTGTAGTTTCTCCGCAAGTGCCGCACTCAATAACCGGAGAAAAACCTCTTCTGTTCTGAAAAAGTATCACTTGTTTCTGATTTTCTATAGCATCATTAATTGCCTCTAGCAAGGTGTCAGAAAAATGACCTGTCATCTTTTTACGCTTGTACTTGTCTTTTAAATCTACCAATGATATTTCTGGGAGCGACACATTATTATGTCGGTACATTAATTGCACCAATCCGTATTTTCCTTTTTGGGCGTTGTAATAACTTTCTATACTTGGTGTTGCACTACCTAAAACAACATTGGCCTGGTGCAACTTTGCTAATACTATAGCCGCATCACGCGCATGATATCTAGGCGCTGGATTTGCCTGTTTAAACGACTGTTCATGCTCCTCATCTACAATAACCAGCCCTAAGTTAGAAAACGGTAATAACACCGATGAACGAGCGCCAATTATAAGCTGTGCCTCGCCTGTATTATTTAGTACATTATTCCATGATTCTACCCGTTCATTTAAAGAGTATTTTGAGTGATAAACCACTATTTTATTCCCAAAGTAAGCCTTAAGTCTTGTTATTAACTGTGTGGTTAATGCTATTTCCGGCAACAAATACAGTGCTTGTTTTTTCTGTTTAAAAACCGCTTCTATCAGTTTTACATATAGTTCCGTTTTTCCTGAAGAGGTAACCCCTTCCAATAAACATACTTTTTTAACCGCAAACACTTCTTGTATATCCTGCAGTGCTTTTTCTTGGTGGCTATTTAATGTTTTTGACGGTGTAACATCATTAGAAAATTGCACCCTATCTGACTGAATATAATAAAACTCAAAAATAGATTTATCTACCAGCGCTTTTAAACTTGCAGCAGACACCGCTGCTTTTTCTATAAGTGCTTTAGCTTTAATGTTTTTTTTGGTTGCCAGTAAAGAAAAATACATCATGATAAGTGACTTCTGCTTTGGAGCTCTTGCACATTTCTCCAATAAATCAGATAAATTATCATTCTGATTATAATCACTTGTTAAGCGCACGTACTTTACCAATTTAGGCTTATACTGCGCAAACAATTCTTCTTGTAGTTTTACATAGCCTTTTTCTATTAAGCTTTTAATAGGTTTTAGTGCGTTTTTTTTAGATAGCAAGTCTGAAACTTCAACTATTTTTAATACTGACTGCTGCTGCAAAGCCTCTATTATTATAAACTCATCATCTGTCAGCGCAATATTATCTGGTATATCTAAATCTGTTTTAGACACTAAAGTTTCACTCTCCAACAGAAAGGCACTGGGTAATGACGCCCGCATCACCTCTCCTAAACTTGATAAATAATATTCCGAAATCCAATTCCAAAATTGTAGTTGATAATTATTTACAACCGCATATTCATCTAGTATCTGATGAATCTCCTTTGCTTCATATGTTTCAGGAGCATTTTGATGCACAGAATGTACTATTGCAGTATACACCTTGCTTTTACCAAAAGGAACAGCTACTCGCATTCCTGGTTTTAAAAAGTTAGCTTCCGCTTCATTAATACTATAAGTAAATAATTTAACGAGCGGTATAGGTAGTATGACATTAATATAATAGTGCATACAACAAATGTAAAAATTCAATTTTGATTGCTACTACACCCCACAAGCCTTTTTAAACGGAGTTATTAACATCACAATTTCTAAAAGAGTACTTAGACGAATAAAAAAACGCCACTCATTGAGTGGCGTTTAAATATTTTAAAGAACTGTTTACTTTCCTAACATTCCTTTTTTCAGGTTTTTATCGGCAGGGGCTTTTCCTAACCAAATGCCAAATAATGCCTTTTTAAATGCTAGTCCGCTAATACTTCCTTTTTCTTTTCCGTTTTTATACACAACTGTATTACCACTTATATACACAATATCATATACATCGTTTTTTACAATTTCATCATTAAAACAAGCTATAAATGCTGCTTGTTCTACTTTAGTTGCCTTTCCTACAGTTGAGCTTTCAAACCCATCATTTACAGCAGCTATCATTTTACTCTGAGAAACCATTCCGCTAACAATATGCAATTTTATTGCCATTGGCGCATCAGCATGTATAAGCGTACTTGCATTGGTAGATTTTGTTTGTACATACAACCCACCTACATATAAATCAATCCACATTTTCTCACGAATTCCCGCACCGTTAAGTTCCATGTTTTCCTCAGAAAACCTAACCACGTTGTCTAATGTTACATCTCCTACTGTAGTTTGTGCAGTAGATACATTTACGCCTAGCACAACTGCTAATACAATTAAAATCTTTTTCATTTTTAAGTTATTTTTAAGTTTAGTTATTAATATCTCGCTACACAATAGCCTGGTTTTTATTTCTTTTCAGGGTTAATAAAGCAGCATTTAGCTCATACCCTAACAACACTATTGTAGCATTTAACCAAATATACAACATCAATATTAATATTGCACCAATTGAACCATACAACTCGTTGTAATGCGCAAAATTCTCTACATACACCCCAAACAGGTAGGTTGCGAGTATAAATAACAAGGTAGATAACGATGCCCCTGGTGTAAAATAACGTTTTGCATTTTTTTCTGGAACACCAAAGTAATAAAACAATGCCACTACACTATAATACAGTACAGTGAACAATCCGTATTTTACAAGTGTTATTCCAAAAAAATCATTGTCTATTAAACGCTGACTAGCTATTTGTTTTGTAACAAAAACCTCTACAACCGGAATGGTAATTACTGCTAAAAACAAAAATAAAGCCAATAATAAAGCCACCCAAAGCGATGTAATGTATTGTTTTACAAAACTTTGATTAATTGTAGTGTGATACGATTCCTGAAAACCACTAAACAGGGCATTTACCCCATTTGCCATTAAAAACATAGAAAACACAAAAGAGGTAGACAGTAAGCCTACGCGTTTTTTTTCAAATATATTGGCTACTGTATCTTGAAAAACTGCCAAAGTATTTTCTGGAAAAACACTTTCTAAAAAAGGCATTATGTCATTCTGATAATCTATAAAAGAGACTATTGCTAATAAATTTAATACAAATAATAAAAACGGAAATAAAGACATAAAAAAACTGTATGATATAGACCCCGCCCGAGTAGTTAATGCACCACGAACAATTCCTATAACATACATTTCTAACAAATCATATAACGATAAACCCTCCAGTCCCGGAAGCTTTATTTGTTTCAGTACACCAAACAATTTGTTTAGCACAACAAGTCCTATATGTTTTATTTTTTTTAACACTATATAATACTACAGCTATATTGCTTTTAAACTTAAATCTAAATTATACACCGAGTGTGTTAACGCACCAGATGATATATAATCTACACCACAATTGGCATATTCTCGCGCTGTTTTTTCGTTTATTCCTCCAGATGACTCCGTTAAACATTGTCCGTTTATTAACGCTACAGCTTTTTTAGTTTCTGCATAGCTAAAGTTATCAATCAAAATTCTATACACCCCTGGGGTTTTTAAAATCTCTTCTATTTCAACCAATGAACGCGCTTCTACAATTATTTTTAAATCTTTGTTATTGGCTTTTAAATATGCCTGTGTTTGTGTAATTGCTTTAGTAATCCCTCCTGCAAAATCAATATGATTGTCTTTTATCATAATCATATCATATAATGCAAATCTGTGATTTTCTCCACCACCAATTTTTACAGCCCATTTTTCAAGCGCTCTAATGCCTGGTGTTGTTTTTCGAGTATCCAATATTTGAGTACCTGTACCTGCCAATAAATCTACAAATAATTTTGTTTTAGTCGCAATAGCACTCATGCGTTGCATAGCATTAAGCACCAAACGCTCTGCTTTTAAAATACTCTGAGAATTTCCTTGCACATAAAACACCACATCACCTACTGTAACCGCGCTACCATCTGTTATAAATGTTTCTACTTGTAAATTGGCGTCAATATATTTAAACACCTCTTTTGCAAAGTCAACCCCTGCTATAATGCCATTTTCCTTGACCAATAATTTTGCTTTGCCTATTGCAGTATCTGGAATACATGATAATGACGTATGATCTCCATCACCTACATCTTCACGAATGGCGTTGGCTATAATTAAGGCTATTTCGGTATTAAATTGCTGTTCTGAAATCATGTATTTGTAAGGGTTTTATATAACAAAAATATAAAAAAGGTTTATTTTGGCGGTATATTTTATCAATAACATCAATGCATATTAAAATTATTGCCATTGGCAAAACCGACGACAAGCAATTAAACCTGCTTATTGAGCAATACAAAAAGCGATTAACCCATTATGTAAAGTTTAGTTTAGATTGTATTCCTGACTTAAAAAACAGCAAGAATCTCTCTGAAAAACAGCAGAAAGAAAAAGAAGGAGAGCTTATTCTAAAGCAACTAAATAGCAGTGATGTTATGGTGTTATTAGATGAGAATGGTAGTCAGTTTTCATCAGTAGGCTTTTCAGAATACCTACAAAAGAAAATGAATACTGGTATAAAACAACTGGTATTTGTTATTGGAGGACCTTATGGGTTTTCTGAAGCAGTCTACAAAAAAGCACAAGGAAAAATATCATTATCAAAAATGACTTTTTCACATCAAATGATTCGTTTATTTATTGTAGAGCAGATTTACAGAGGATTTACTATTCTTAAAAACGAACCATATCACCACCAATAAAACACACGCTATGCAACTTGTATTCGCTACCAATAACCGTAATAAACTACATGAAGTACAACTTATGCTTCCTGATTTTTCATTACAAACACTTTCTGAAATTAACTGTACCGAAGATATCCCGGAAACAAAGCAAACTATTCAAGAAAATGCCATTCAAAAAGCAGACTATGTAACTACAAATTACAACGTAAATTGTTTTGCTGATGATACTGGATTAGAGGTTGAAGCACTAAACAATGAGCCTGGCGTATATTCTGCCAGATACGCTGGTAATAAAAAGGACTCAAATGCTAATATGGATTTAGTATTACAGAAGTTGAAAAAATGCGATAATAAAAAGGCACGTTTTGTAACGGTTATTGCATTAAATCTAAATGGAGAACAACATCTTTTTAAAGGCGTATGTACCGGGGTAATTTGCGAGCAAAAACAAGGTGAAAAAGGTTTTGGCTATGATCCAATCTTTATTCCTGATGGGTTTAATAAAACCTTTGCTCAAATGAGCACAGAAGAAAAAGCAAGTGTTAGTCACCGCGGAAAAGCAGTTGCTAAGTTAGTTGCTTTTCTAAACACGCTATAGCACTAACTAATCGGTATCCGTAAGCTCAAAAAACACCTCTACTGGCACCTCAAAAAAACGCGCAAGCTTTAACGCCAATACCGTAGATGGTACATACTTATTCTTTTCAATAGCATGTATGGTCTGCCTACTTACACCTATAATAGTTGCTAACTCGGCCTGAGTAACATTTTTTATAGCCCGTTGTATTTTTAATTTATTTGTCATAAAATTTTGCTTTTAAAAACTCTACAATCGTTTTGATTGGTATAGCGCCATGTGAAATCTTATTATAAAAAATATCAAAGTGGTAAACATATTCCAAATCATAATCTCAAAAAAGGGCATGTCAAACATAAATAACACTGCCAACAACAATATTGTATAATTTACATATACTGCCCAAACCAAAGAACTTAACCGGAGTTGCTGTATATACTCATCTTCCTCTTTTTTTTTACAGAACCCTACTAATATCCCTCCTACAATGATTAGAACACTCGCAAATTCATCTAAAAAACCATTTTCTACCACTTCAAAGAAACTCCATTCCTCAACACTATACCCTTTATTTGATATCCCAAAAAAAGGTATTCGTCCAAAATAATCCGAATCTATATCAAAAACTCGCATAACAACTGCCAATAACAATCCTAATAAAAACAAAATCCATCCTGATTTCTTAAATCGACATGGAAATAATACTATATTTTTCATAAACAATGTAATTTATTTTTTACCAAATGTATAGTTTACTTTACTTTTAAGCAAATAAATTGTACATTATTTACATTTAGCGCCCTACAACCATGTTGTTATCAAATAAAACTGTACATTTGCACCGATTTTAAAAAACCATCAGAGCGGTGGTTGGTGTTACAAAAGAGCTTTATTTTACACGAATGGGGTGCTCTAAGTAACCAATATGTGAACAAAAAAAATAAAAGTAAAATGGCAACATTTGAAGAATTAGGCCTAGGCGAAAACTGCTTAAAGGCTATTACAGACATGGGGTTTGAAACACCGTCTGAAGTACAAGAAAAAACAATTCCTTTATTATTAGAAAACGATACAGACATTGTATCACTTGCACAAACCGGTACCGGTAAAACAGCTGCATTTGGTTTTCCATTAATTGAAAAAGTTGATGCTGAAAGCAGAACAACACAAGGATTAATCTTGTCTCCTACTCGTGAGCTTTGCTTACAAATTACCAATGAATTAAAAAACTACTCTAAACACGTTAAAGGTATGAATGTTGTTGCCGTTTACGGTGGTGCAAGCATACAAGACCAAGCAAGAGCTATTAAAAGAGGTGCGCAAATTATTGTAGCAACTCCAGGAAGAATGGGTGACATGATTCGTCGTGGAATGGTAGATATCCGAAAAATTGACATTTGTGTTCTTGATGAGGCAGATGAAATGTTAAACATGGGATTCTATGAAGATATTACTGAAATATTATCAGACACTCCAGACGAGAAAAACATTTGGTTATTTTCAGCTACAATGCCTCGAGAGGTAGCTACAATTGCTAAGAAATTCATGCATGACCCAATGGAAATTACTGTTGGAACAAAAAATGCAGGAAACAAAAACGTATCTCATGAATACTACCAAGTATCTGGAAGAGATCGTTACCCTGCACTAAAGCGTTTAGCGGATGCCAACCCTGGTATCTTTTCTGTTATATTTTGTAGAACAAAAAGAGACACACAGGCTGTTGCAGAAAAATTAATCGAAGATGGGTACAGCGCTGCTGCAATTCACGGAGATCTAAGTCAAAACCAACGAGATTTGGTAATGAAATCGTTCCGTAACAAACAAATACAAATGCTTGTTGCTACTGATGTTGCTGCACGTGGTATTGATGTAAACGATATCTCTCACGTAATTAACTATCAATTACCTGATGAAATTGAAACCTACACACACCGTAGTGGTAGAACAGGTAGGGCTGGTAAAACAGGAGTTTCAATTGTTATTGTTACCAAAAGTGAAATGCGTAAAATAAAATCGTTAGAGCGAATTTTAAAAACAGACTTTACTAAGAAAAATATTCCTGATGGCGCTGAAATTTGCGAAGTACAGTTATTCCATTTGGTAAACAATGTTAAAAACACAGAAGTTAACGAAGATATTGAAGAGTACCTTCCTAAACTAAACGAATCATTAGCAGACTTATCAAAAGAAGAGTTAATTAAAAAATTCTTCTCTGTAGAATTCACACGTTTTTCAAACTATTATAAAAAATCTAAAGACCTAAACGCTGGAAACGAACGTTCTGGTAGAGAAACTGCTGCAGATGGTTCTGTACGTTACTTTATTAATGTTGGTGAAAGAGATGGGTACGACTGGATGCGTTTAAAAGATTTCCTAAAAGAAACTTTAGACCTTGGTAGAGATGATGTATACAAAGTAGACTGTAAAGAGAGTTTCTCTTTCTTTAATACTGATGATGCACATAAAGAAAAAATAATGGACTTCTTTAAAGACTTTAAAGTTGATGGTCGATTTGTAAACGTTGAAGTTTCTAACAATACCGGTGGTGGCGGAGGAAGAAGAGATCGTGGTGGAAACGCTGGCGGAAGAGGACGTAGAAGAGATGGCGACTCTGGTGGATTTAGAGGTAGATCTGGCGGTGGAGACAGAAGACGTTCAGACAGAAGAGACAGTGGCTCTAGAGATGGTGGTTTCAGAGAACGCAGAAGTGACTCAAGAGATCGTTCTAGCAATAGAGACGGTGGTTCTAGAGAACGCAGAAGCGACTCAAGAGACAGTGGTTCTAGAGATGGTGGTTTTAGAGAAAGAAGAAGCACTTCTGGAGACAGACCAAGAGCTAGCTTTCAAGGAAGACGCTCAAGAAGAGACTAAACCATATTAACTTGTTAATATTTAACTAAAAAAAGTGCCTAGGCACTTTTTTTAGTTTAGTTTAGTGCCAAACTTTAATTATAGTGCCTTGAGAAATAAGCTTTCTATTTTATTACTACTATTATTCTGTAATACAGCAATTGCCCAAAACACATCTATTCTTTCTGGTACAGTTGTAGATACCACAGGTAAACCAATTGAAAGTGTTCATGTTATAAACCTAAACCAAGTAGTTGGTAGCATTACCAGTAAAAATGGTGTTTTTAACATAAAAGCGGCTGCAAATGACACCTTGCATTTTTCTTTTTTAGGATATAAGTCCATCAAGGTAAAAGTTACCAATGACTGGATTAACTTTGGCAATTCAACCATAGAACTTACCGAAAGCGCCTATGCACTTGAAGAAGTACTTATCTACCCCCACAAACTTACCGGGTTTTTAGATATCGACACCAAATATATTCCTGAAAATAACGCGCAACGCTATAGCATATCCGGACTCCAAAAAGGATATGAAGCAGGAAAGAAAGGCCCAGGAGTCATCAACAAAGTATTGGGTGCTATTTTTAACCCTGCCGATTTACTATACAATACCTTTAGCAGAAAAGCACGGCAAATGAGAAAACTTCGACAAATGAGAGAAGATGATGCTATTAGAACACTGCTATCTCAAAAATTTGATAGAGATGTATTAATTTCTTTCTTACAAATCGACAAAAAAGAGCTTGAAGAAGTTTTAGCACATTGCAATTATTCTAAGAGTTTTATTCAAACTGCAAATGACTTGCAAATATTAGACGCCATTAATGGCTGTTATGAAGAGTATAGAGTGTTAAAAAAGAAATAAGTTGCTAAAAACGGTTATCACCATCTAGCAAGTTTCCTAATCCTCCCAACATACTGCCTTCGCCCTTCTGATGTCCCATTTTAGGCATAGACGCAATTACACGAGTAGCCAATCGACTAAATGGTAACGACTGTATATATACGGTTCCGGGTCCTTTTAAGGTTGCAAAGAATAATCCCTCGCCACCAAAAACAGTATTTTTCACACCGCCAACCAACTCAACAGTATAATCAACTTCTTGGGTAAACCCAACTAAGCATCCAGTATCAACCTTTAACATTTCGCCTGCAGCTAGCTCTTTTTTACATACAGAACCCCCAGCATGTATAAACGCCAAACCATCACCTTCTAATTTTTGCATGATAAAACCTTCCCCGCCAAAAAGACCTCTGCCGAGTTTTCTTGAAAACTCAATGCCCACAGAAACCCCTTTTGCAGCACATAAAAAAGCATCTTTCTGACAAATAAACTTCCCGCCTTTTGCTGACAAATCAATCGGGATTATTGATCCTGGGTATGGTGCCGCAAAACTAATAGTCTTTTTTTGCTGTGCTGTATTGGTAAATACCGTCATAAACAAACTCTCACCAGTTAATAAGCGTTTACCTGCCGAAAACAATTTACCCAACACGCCTTCATCCTGATTTGAACCATCACCAAATATGGTATTCATCACTAAGCCGTCGTCCATCATCATAAAAGATCCTGCCTCGGCTACAACACCCTCTTGAGGGTCCAATATAACAGATACGTATTGCATTTCTTCACCATGAATGGTGTACTCTATTTCATGTGCTTGCATACTTATTTTATTTTTAATGTCCATTCAAAATTAAAAGTAGACACCACAACACCTTCAGTATTCCTACCAATAGCCTTCATGGTTACTACTTGCCCCTCACCTGTTTTAATTGTGTCTTTAATTGCTTGATCAATCAAAGCACCATCTAAACATTCAAAAACAATTCTACCTTTTGCTTTTTTAGTAAAACTAGCATTATTACTCGCTACCAACATGGATATGTTTTTTTTACTATCTCTTATTTTTTGTAAAACCAAAGCACCTGTAGACAGCTCTGCTGCCATACCCTGCACTGCCCAGAACATTGAGCCAAACGGATTCTGATTTATCCATCTAAACCTTACACTTGTTTTACAAGCTGTTGCAGTAATATTCTTTAAACGCACACCACATATAAATGCAGACGGCAGTTTAGCTAATAAAAACAAATTAATTGCCCGAGGCGATAACTTCATAATAGTTAATTTTTTACTAAAATAGGCATTTCAAAACACATACAAATCATTTACAAATGTTAAAATTATGTTAAATTATAGTACTTTGTTTTGCATAGTACCTTTTAAAATATGTATCTTTGCATAAGATAATACTATGTTAGTTATAAAAACATGAGAAAAACACATCAATTTAACACACTACTGTTATGAAATTAGAGAACACTAAAGCACAAATGCGAAAAGGCGTTTTAGAGTACTGTATCTTATCTATATTAAAAGATCATGATGCCTATGTTGCTGAAATTCTAGGCACATTAAAGGCTTCTGAAATGCTGGTTGTAGAAGGTACTATATACCCATTGCTTACCCGATTAAAAAACGCAGGACTACTTAACTACCGTTGGGAAGAATCTGCATCAGGACCGCCACGAAAGTATTATACACTTACTGAAAACGGCAAAACATTTTTAACTGAATTAACTAAAACCTGGACTAACCTACAACAAGCGGTTATCGATATTACAACACAAAAAAACACTGAATCATGAATAAAACAGTAACTATAAATTTAGGCGGATTGGTTTTTCATATTGATGAAAACGCATTCTTAAAACTGCAAAATTATTTAAATGCAGTGCGACACTCCTTCTCAGGTGTTTCTGGAGAAGATGAGATATTAAGCGATATTGAAAGTAGAATTGCAGAATTATTTTCACAAAAAATAACACATGACAAGCAAGTTATAACTAATAAAGAAGTAAGCGATGTTATTGAAATCATGGGACAACCTGAAGACTATATGGTTGATGATGATATTTTTGAAGAAACAAATAATAACGCAAAAACAAGAACTATTAACTCTAAGAAGCTATACCGTGATACCGACTCAAAGTATATTGGTGGTGTTGCTTCAGGACTAGGTCATTATTTTGACATTAATCCCATATGGATTAGACTAATATTTATCTTAAGTTCTCAATTTGGTGGCGTTATTGCCTATATTGTTTTATGGGCTTTATTACCAGAAGCAAAGACTACTTCTGAAAAAATATCAATGAAAGGAGACCCCGTCACCATTTCTAATATTGAAAAAAAAATAAAAGAAGGGTTTGATAGTGCTTCTGAAACTGTAAAAAATGTAGACTACCAAAAATACGGACATAAAGCACAGAGTGGTATTTCTTCTTTTTTTGATACACTAGGGACACTCTTTACAGGTTTCTTTAAAATCATAGGAAAATTTATTGGCGCACTATTCGTTATCACTGGAACAGCTACAATAATAGGCTTGCTTTTTGGTTTGCTTGCCACAGGTTCTATTGAGCTTTTTGGATTTGAATTTACCGAACAACTTGCATTATACGACCATGCTGGTATATTTCCGTACTGGACAATTGCTATACTTGTATTTTTTGCTGTAGGAATTCCGTTTAGCCTTATAGCTTATTTAGGGTTAAAAATTTTAGTAAGCAATCTAAAATCTACCAACAATGCTACTAAACTAAGTTTATTAGGTATCTGGCTATTAGCATGTATATCTCTAGTTGTTTTAGGCTTTAAAACCGCCTCAAAAACAAAAGACCAAGCACATGTTATTGTTAAAAATGAATTACAAATCACTGCAAAAGACACCTTGCTCCTTAGCATGCATGCTCATGAATTGTATTCTCAACGTATGCGTAGAAACGATGAACCAAAATTTGTATATAATGAATCTGATGAAAAATTAATATATGGTCAAGATATTAGACTAATTGTTAAATCTACAAAAGACGAATTTGCAAATATTAGGGTTAAAAAAACAGCAAACGGAGTAACTCATGATGATGCTAAAAACCGTGCAAAAGACATTGAATATAGTTACACTATTAACAATAACACCTTAATATTAGACAACTACTTACTCATGTCTCCTGAACAAAAATACAACAATCAATCTATTGAGATAACACTATACCTCCCAGAAGGAAGCGTGCTTTACGCCGATAAAAACACTTACTATTACCACCGAAATAGTAGCTACTACGGTGATATATTAGATAATGATGACGAAGAGCATTTTTTGCAAATTAAAAACGATAAAACTGTTTGTTTAGACTGTGCTCATAAAGAGATAACCGTTATAAACGACGACAAAGGGCACGTTATTATTAATGAAGATGGCATTAATATTAAACTTAATGAACAAAACGAAAAAGGACACATTAGCATAGGCAAAAACGGTATTAACATTGATGTTCATGAAGGTAATGAATCTTTTAATATGAATATTGACGAGAATGGTGTTCGTATTAAAAACTAAAAAACATGCCTGTTTAGTCTAAAAAGAACAACCTATCAGGCATAATAAACAACTCAGTACATATTATTTTAAAAGAACAATATTGTACCATATTTTTACAATACAATAAACAGAATAGTAACCTAAACAATCATGATTATGACTAGAATTATTAAATACCTCGTGGCATTGCTTGTATGCATTTTATTTTCAAGCTGTAAATTTGATCTAAACATTACCGGAGTTAAAGGTAACGGAGATGTCATTACTCAAGAACGTTTTACAGATGT
Source organism: Flavobacteriaceae bacterium (assembly GCA_965178655.1). GTDB lineage: Bacteria > Bacteroidota > Bacteroidia > Flavobacteriales > Flavobacteriaceae. The sequence goes on along the minus strand of OZ238266.1, from coordinate 1,952,689 downwards.
ACCCTTTACAGAAATAAAAGCTTCTGAAGGATTAAATGTTTACATTACACAAAGTAATCACACAAATGTAAAAGTACAAGCCGATGAAAACATACAAGATGCCATAAGTACCGAAGTAAGAGATGGTGTGTTGTATCTTGAAACTACAACGCATATCCGTAAGGCACATGCTAAAAAAGTTCTAGTACATTACACAACCCTAAACAACATCAGGTCTTCTAGCGGTTCAAAAGTACAAAGTACCAATGCTATTAACACCAATATGTTAAATGTAAAAGCCAGCAGCGGAAGTAGTCAGCATCTAAACATTACTGCCAACCAAGTTACTTGTGATACATCTAGTGGTGCCTTAGTCAAGTTAAGTGGTGATACTAATGATATTAACGCAACATCATCTAGCGGAAGTAGTATTAAGGCGGTAGATTTAATTGCTAATAACTGTAGCACAAAAAGCTCAAGTGGCTCAAGCATAAAAGTGCACTGCAAAGAATCATTAACTGCAAAAGCATCTAGCGGAAGTAGCACAAAATACAGTGGTTCGGCAACAAGTGTTACAAAATCAAAAAGCTCTGGAGCAAGTATCCGAAAGCACTAATATTACCATAATTAGCCCCAAATACAGGTTTTTACTAAAGCCGCTATATAGCGGCTTTAGTATTATATAACTTTTTGTACACTTAAAACTTGTATGCAGACAGCAATTATATTATTTTTACTTTACCACAATCTTAAAGACAATTAGGTATGAAGTTTAAAATCATGATTTTCGCATTATTATTCGGAACAATTTCATTTGCGCAAAAGAAAGAAAAAATACGAGGAAACAAACAACTTAAAACAGTACAGCACCAAGTTACTGACTTTAACACGCTTTTGATTGGAGAGAATTTAGAAGTTTTTTTATTAAAAGGAACAAGTCCGCAAGTAGAAATTGAAACAGATGAAAACTTACATGAAGTAATTTTATTTTCAGTAGACAATAACGGCGTTTTAAGTCTTAGTACAACACATCAAATTACATCTAAGAGCAAACTCAATATTCGTATTACCATTACAGATGCATTCAATACTATTAAAACTTACGAAAAAGCAACTGTAAACTCTTTGATAGATTTACATCTTAACAAGTTATCAGTACATACAAATGATAACTCAAAGTTATTTTTAACCGCAAAAACAAACGACTTCAGTCTAAAATCTACTCACTTTACAAAAACCGAATTAAACATCTCGTCTTTAAAGACCACGTTACATCTAAGTGAGTCTGCAAGCATTAAATCCTTGGTTAATTCTGAATCACTACATGTTGATTTATATCAAAAAGCAAATGCTAAAATAGAAGGAACCTCTACAGATTTAATATTACGTGCTGATAATGCTTCAAATTTTAAAGGACGAGAATTAACTACTACCAATGCCGATGTTACCATAGAAGGTAGTGCAGATTGCGACATTACTGTCATTAAAAACCTAGTGCTACAAGCTTCAGGCTCATCAAAAACTAATATTTACAATGCCGAAACAATAAACATTAAACGTTTTAATGATTCCGCAGCTATCTATAAAAAATAGCATAGAAAACTCTGCACATAAAAAAAGCACGCTAAAGCGTGCTTTTTTTATGTGTAATTATATTTTTTCTCTAAAAATCTCTTGTAACATCCCAAGCTTCTAAGTAGTCTGCTACTGCTTTTGCAAACATACCACCTAAAGCACCATCAATAACTCTATGATCATAAGAGTGAGACAAGTACATCTTCATTCTAATACCTATAAAATCACCTTCTGGAGTTTCTATAACCGCAGGGGTTTTACGAATAGAACCTAAAGCTAAGATACCTACTTGTGGTTGATTGATAATTGGAGTTCCCATTATACTACCAAAAGTACCTACATTAGTTACAGTGTATGTACCTCCTTGAATATCATCAGGACTCAATTTTCCGTTTCGGGCTTTAGTAGCTAAACCATTTACAGCTTTAGCCATACCTACCAAATTTAATTGGTCTGCATTTTTAATTACCGGAACAATTAAGTTTCCATCTGGCAAGGCTGCAGCCATACCTAAATTAATGTTTTTACGTTGAATAATATTATCACCATCAACACAAACATTCATTCCTGGGTATTTTTTTAATGCATAGGCAACTGCCTCCATAAATATTGGTGTAAACGTTAGTTTTTCTCCTTCACGTTTTTGAAATGCATCTTTTACTTTAGCACGCCAATTCCATATATTAGTTACATCACACTCTACAAAAGATTGTACATGTGCAGATGTTTGTACAGAGTTCATCATGTGCCCTGCAATTAACTTCCTCATTCTACTCATTGCAACAACCTCATCGCCTTCCATTAACGGAACTGATGATTTTCCTGCAGGTTTTGGCGCAGCTGCTTTGGCTGGTTTAGCTATTGCTTTTGGTGCCGAAACTGGTTGAGAACTTCTGTTTTTAAGATATGCCAGCATATCATTTTTAGTAACTCTTCCGTCTTTTCCTGTTCCAGAAATAGTTTCTAACTCTGCTAACTCAATACCTTCTTCTTTAGCTATATTTTTAACCAAAGGAGAGTAAAATCTGTCTGTTTCACTAAAATCAGCCGAAGGACTTACGGTTTCTTTTGCTTCAATAACTGTTTTTTCAATTGCTTTAGCAGCCTCTTTTACCGGTGCTGCAACTGGTGCAGAAGCAGATGCTTCAGTTTCTATAATTGCGATGGTTTGCCCTACAGCAACAACATCATCAACAGCAAAAAGAATTTCAGTTACAACCCCTTCTACTTCTGAAGGAACTTCTGAATCTACTTTATCTGTTGCTATCTCTAATACTGGTTCATCCATCTCAATGGTGTCCCCAACTTCTTTTAACCAAGATGTTATAGTTGCCTCGGCAACACTTTCTCCCATTTTTGGAAGCTTTAATTCAAACTTTGCCATATTCTTAAAATATAAGTGAATTACTAATTTCAGTTTGCGAAATTACTAAATAAAAACAAGAATTGTTAGGATTTGCGCAAGAAGTTACACAACCTCTACTACTACTCCTCTATGATTAGCAGACCTACTCCCCACCGCAAATAATGCATTCTTAGGCTGTATATTATAGTGATTATTCTGTTTTTCAAGCACTTCTATAATGTCTTTAAAAGAAAACTGATTACAACTAAGGGTTATTGTAGGCTTATTTGTTGCTTTTGTTTCTGTCTGAAAATATTTTACCATTGGCAACAAACGTATTCCTAAAGTTACTAAAAAAGTCATAAAACGATTAGATGAAAAATATTTATCATAAAACAATTTCATTGCGCCATAAAATCGTGCTGCATATACCTTATCTTTTAAAGTGCTCTCGCCTTTAAAATGAAGTATGGTAGTATGGCCATAATAATAATTATCGTAACCCAAATTCTCTATACTATAAGAAAGGTCTATATCTTCTCCGTACATAAAATAACGCTCATCAAAACCTCCCGATTCACGATATATTTCTGTCTTCATAAACATAAAAGCACCAACCAAAATACTCGCTTTTCCTATTTCATTTGTTTTAATTGTAGTAGCATAATATGCCTGATCACGTCCTACTATTTTTTGCAAAGCTACCTTTGGGCTAGGCACATTTCTCTTGCTTTCTGGTAAAAAACGCCCTGAACCATCAATTAACCTACATCCTATTGCACCAACATTATTGGTGGTTTCAGAAAAACTTAGCAGTTTTACAAAAGTATCTTCTGCTACAACAGTATCTGGGTTTAAAATACATAAATGAGTGCCTTTAGCTAAAGCAACTCCTTGATTATTGGCTTTTGAAAAACCTACATTATCTGTATTTGCCACCAAAATTATTTCAGGAAATAATTTCTGAAGCATTAAACAACTTTCATCAGATGAATGGTTATCTACAACTATGATTTCTGAATTAATTGTAGTTAATGCAGCCTGTACACTTTGCAAGCACAATTCTAAAAAATGACGCACATTATAATTTACAATTATGACTGATAATTTCATCTTAAGTAAGCTCTGTTTTTATAATGGGATAAAGATACAGAGAAATCTATTGCTCAGCTTTATATTAACAATTATTTTAAGGGCTATTCTTACATGTAAAAAGTTTAAAACAATATCAATCTAAACAATTACAAGTCTCCATTTCCTAAAATCATCATAAAACTAAGTTTGCCATTAGTTTTTTAGCTATTTTTGAAACTTAAAAATAATTCAATTGAAATTACGACATACTTTATTTTTTTGTTTTGCTTTCGGGGTATACACAGTTTCTCTTCTTGCCCAAGAAAAAATAACTGTTTCCGCACCGTATTACGATAAAAATGAAACAGAACTCCCTGGCGCTACTATTCTTACCAGAAATCAGAACACACAAATACACATGATACATGATGGTATAGAAATGTGGTGTGATAAAGCTTATCATTATGCAAAAAAAGATTCTATTGCTGCATTTGGAAATGTTCGTATTAAACAAGGAGACACCATTAATTTAACCAGTAATATTGCCAACTATAGCGGAAAAACACAACTAGCATTTACAGCAGGAAACGTAATTTTAACAGAACCAAATTCTACACTACACACAGACACACTTTATTTTAACAAGCAGAAACAAGAGGCATATTATAAATCTGGAGGCGTTGTTAAACAACCCGAAACTGTTATTAATAGCCGTATTGGGCGATATTTTATGACGTCAAAGAAATATCAGTTTATTGGCCATGTTGATATTGTTAACCCAAGATACACCCTAGTATCTAATCAGTTAGATTTTTATCCTAACAGCGGATTTGCATACTTATACGGCGCATCAACCATTAAACATAAGACAACTACTATTTACTGCGAACGTGGTTTTTATGACACCAAAGCAGATCTTGGCTATTTTGTGAAAAATTCAAAAATACATTATCAGAGTAGAATATTTGAAGGTGACAGCATGTACTTTGATCAAAAAAGACATTTTGCTTCTGCTACAAACAACATTAAAGTTACCGATACCGCAAACAATAGCATTATTACCGGACATTATGCCGAAGTTTACAAGGCTAAAGACTCTGTTTTTATCACCAAACGCGCATTAATTAAAACCTTACAGGAAAAGGATTCTATCTACGTACACGCAGACACGTTAATGGTTACCGGAAAACCCGAGCAGCGAATTATTAGAGGCTTTAGAAATGCTAAACTTTTTAAACAAGACCTTAGTGGTAAGTGCGACTCTATACATATTAACCAACAAACCGGAATTACTAAGCTTATTAACAAACCAGTACTATGGTCTGGAAGCAGCCAAATGACTGGAGATACTATACGACTAACACAAAATACAGATACTCAGAAATTAGACTCTCTTTATCTTTTTTACAATAGCTTTTTAATTCAAAAAGATAGTATTGATGGCTATAATCAAATTAAAGGAAAAACACTTGTAGGGTTATTTAATGACGAGAATCAGCTACAAAAAGTTCATATTAATAAAAATACTGAACACTTACAATATACCCGAAAAAACAACGGAGAACTGTTTGGTTTAAATAAAATTATTTCCAGCAGTATTAACATTACTTTTTACAACAATCAAATTGAAATCATCAATTATATTGGTAACCCAGAAGGCGATTTAATGCCCGATAGTATGTTTCCTAAAAACACTCGAAAACTTCGCGGATTCAATTGGCGTGGTGAAGAACAAATAAAAAGTATTGAGGACTTATTTAAGGACGACGCACCATTACTACTGCCAAAAATCAACGGGTTGCAAGACAGGATTATCTCTATAGATGACATACCTTACACAAAACCATCAGCCCCTCAAAAAAAACCAACAAAAAAACCGATTCCAATAAAAAAGCCTGCAATAATTCAAAAAAAAGGTCGCACTTTTAAAAAACAAGCCCCTTCACTTAAAAAAGAATAAAACAGTATATCATGCAAAATGATTTTTTTACATACCAAGCACAAACTACACCACACCCTTTAGCTCTTAAAGTAGCATCCGCCAAAGGCAGCTATATTTATGACGATAAAGGAAAAGGGTATTTAGACTTTGTAGCAGGGGTATCTGCATGTAGCTTAGGGCATCAACACCCAAGAGTGTCTGCTGCCATAAAAAAACAAGTAGATTGTTATTCTCATGTAATGGTTTATGGGGAATATATTCAGAATCCTGCTGTAAAACTATGTGCTTTACTTGCAAAGCATTTGCCAAAATCACTACAACAAACATACTTAGTAAACTCTGGAACCGAAGCTGTTGAAGGCGCCTTAAAACTCGCTAAAAGAGCCACTAATAGAACAGAAATTATCTCGGCAACTAATGCCTATCATGGCAATACACAAGGGGCAATGAGTGTAATGGGTGTAGAAAACAGAAAACAAGCTTTTAGACCCTTATTACCAGACATTAGGTTTATTCCTTTTAATGATATAAACAGCCTACTGCAAATTACCTCAAAAACTGCTGCAGTTATATTAGAAACCATTCAAGGTGGTGCTGGATTTATTGTTCCTGAAGACGATTATTTACAACGCGTAAAGCAACGTTGCCAAGATGTTGGAACCTTATTAATTTTAGATGAAATTCAAACTGGATTTGGACGTACCGGAAAGCTATTTGGTTTTGAGCACTATAAGTGTATACCAGATATTTTAGTAATGGGAAAAGGTATGGGAGGTGGTATGCCTATTGGTGCATTTTCTGCAGCTCCTAAACTTATGAGGGTATTACAGAACAATCCTAAACTAGGACACATTACTACTTTTGGAGGCCACCCAGTTATTGCTTCTGCGGCTTTAGCAACACTTGAAGAACTTACCCAAAGTAAGCTAATTTTAGATACACTTGAAAAAGAAAAACTTATTAGAACATTACTTGTGCATCCTTTAATAACAGACATTAGAGGGCAAGGTTTAATGCTTGCTGCTATTGTTCCTTCAGAAGAAATTTGCACTAAGGTAATACTAGCCTGTCAAGAACAGGGACTTATTTTATTTTGGTTACTTTTTGAACCAAAAGCTATACGTATCACTCCCCCACTAACCATTAGTAATGATGAATTAAAAAAAGGATGCAACATTATTTTAAAAGTGCTTGATTCTATTTAAATAGCTATTCCATTATTTTTTTGTTAACTACTTTGTGAATAAGTCCTCTAAAGGCCAGTCTGTATAAAAGGTAAATATCTGTACATTTAACCTAACAGACTTTTTGTTCTAATTACACTCAAACTATGCAGTTAAGCCAAGATGACGACTACAATTTTTCAATTACCAAATTTGAAAAAATGCTACAGTCTAATACTGTATTCTTTTTTGACTCGGTAGAGTTTGAAAACATTATTCAGCATTACTTAGAATCTGGAAAAGTAAACATTGCTAAAAAAGCAATAAAAATTGGACTAGAACAACACCCTTCTTCTATAATTCTCACTTTATTTAAAATTGAATTATATATTTTTGAAGACAAACTTGATTTAGCAGAAAACACCTTAGATAGGTTGTACTCAGTATACCCAAATAACGAAGAAATACTTATTCAAAAAGCAACTGTTTGCTCTAAAAGAGACTTGCATGAAAAAGCAGTTGAATTACTGAAAAAAGCCTTAGTTATTTCTGACGAGCCTGCAGACATTTATTCCTTACTTGGTATAGAATACCTATATCTTGAAAATTTTGAAGCGGCTAAAGAAGCATATAAAAGTTGTATTACTCTAGACAAACAAGACTATGCGGCACTATATAATGTAATTTACTGTTTTGATTTTTTAGAACAACCCGACGAAGCAATTAGCTTTATTAACTCATTTTTAGACCACAACCCCTACTCTGAAATTGCATGGCATCAGCTAGGAAAACAGTATATACACAAAAATGAATATAAAAAGGCTTTAGCTGCATTTGACTTTGCTATTATTTCTGACGATACTTTTATTGGTGCATATCTTGAAAAAGGGAAAGTTTTAGAGCAACTAAAACAATACCATGAGGCTATTGAAAACTACAGCATTACACTAGGTTTTGAAGACCCTACCTCTTTTGCATATTTACGCATAGGTAGTTGCTACGAGGCTTTAAAAAACAACGATTTAGCCATACAATATTATTACAAAACAGTACACGAAGATCCTTTATTAGACAAAGGGTGGCAGGCTATTACAGACTTTTATTTTAGACTAAAAAACTACCAAAAAGCACAGTACTACATTAACAAAGCAATTGAGATTGACAACCAAAATGTATCCTACTGGATTCGTTATGCTAAAATATCTTTACGCTTACATTTTTACGAAGAAGCTGCCATTGGCTACCAAAAAGCTATTGAACTTGGCAACTATGAATTAGATGTTTGGCTAGAACGTGCAGATATACTCTTATCACTTGGCGAAATAAACTCGGCTACACAAGTGCTTTTGCAAGGTTTAGAATTTTATCCAGAACATTCTGAGATTCAATTTCGTTTGGCAGGGCTATACTACACTACCCAAGAAGCTGAAAAAGGACAATATCACTTAGTAAACGCACTAAAGTCAGCACATGAATTTGTTATTATCTTAGAAGAGTTGTTTCCAGAAATTTATCAACGAAAAACGATACAAGACCTTGTTAGTCGTTATTTTTAGATAGCTAACAGCAAGTAAATTTACTGTGCTAGAAACACCTCCTAATTACATCAAAATAATGTACATTTGTGTCCTTAGTACAGCTATAAGCCTGAACACATGAAAAGAACCACTAAAGATTATTTCACTATTCTATGTAAAGGAATAGCCATGGGTGCTGCAGATGCAGTTCCTGGAGTTTCAGGAGGAACTATTGCTTTTATTTCAGGGATTTATGAAGAACTCATCTCTTCAATAAACCAAATAAACACAAAAACTTTTCTAATTCTTAAAAACAAAGGTATTAAAGCCGCATGGAAACAAATTAATGGCGCTTTTTTACTAACACTTGTTACTGGTATTTTTATCAGCTTTTTATCGCTCATGAAAGTTGCTAAATTTTTATTAGAACACTACCCTATACTGCTTTGGTCTTTCTTTTTTGGACTAGTTATGGCTAGTGTCCTTTTTATTATAAAGCAAGTTAAAAAATGGAGCTTAGTAAGTATTATTGCAATGCTCGCAGCTATGGGTATAGCTTACTACATTACCACATTACCTTCATTAGCTGACAACAATAGCCTTTTATACTTATTTATTGCTGCAGCAATTGCTATCTGCGCTATGATATTACCTGGTATTTCTGGGGCTTTTATTTTAGTGTTATTAGGTGCTTATAAAACACTTGGTGATGCTATTGACAACTATGATATTAAGAAGTTATTTATTTTTGCTCTTGGTGCTGTTTTCGGACTACTAAGCTTTAGCAAATTATTAAAATGGCTTTTTAACAATTATAAAAACACCACTTTAGCAATCTTAACAGGCTTTGTTATTGGATCCTTAAACAAACTTTGGCCATGGAAAGAAACTTTAACCACGCGTATAGATAGCCACGGTACTGTTAAGCCTATGCTACAACAGAGCATTTCTCCAAATGCGTTTTTAGAACACTACCAAACCGATCCACAATTAGGATTGGCTATTGGCTTAATGATTTTTGGCTTTTGTAGTATTATTATTTTAGAAAAAATAGGAGAACAACACAACTAATGAATACTACCCGAAAAACAATCGATTATATATTTCTTGTCCTTAAAGGTGTGGCAATGGGTGCTGCTAATAAAGTCCCTGGTGTTTCTGGAGGAATTGTAGCTTTTGTAGCTGGATTTTACCAAGAGTTTATCTACTCATTACAACGGGTAAACAAAACTGCATTAGCACTTTTAGCTACCGGAAGGTTTACATCTTTTTTTAGATATATAAATGGTCCTTTTTTAAGCGCTATTACATTAGGAATGCTTGTTAGCTTTTTTTCCGTTTCAAAACTCTTAGACTACCTTATAGCGCATTATGAATTAAACGTATGGAGTGTCTTTTTTGGAATGATTATAGGCTCTATTTACAGTATTAGTAAACATTTTGAAAAATGGACTCCACAATCAATACTTTTTTTAAGCATTGGTATAAGTATTGGTATTGGCATTAGCCTGCTACCACAATCAATGCAAAATGACCACCTACTATTTGTGTTTTTCTGCGGAGTTGTTAGTGTTTCTGGAATGACACTTCCTGGGTTATCAGGCTCATTTATTCTTATTCTTCTAGGAAACTATGTTTTATTACTTGTTGATTCTGTAAATGCTTTATATGATACTTTTTCAGATTTACTTAATGGGGATTTTAGTTTTATTCAAAATCCAGAAAGAACACGAATGCTACTAGTACTTGCTGTGTTTACTATTGGCTCTGTGGTTGGAATGGTAGGTTTTTCTCACGCTATAAATCAATTATTAAAAAAGCACAAAACACAAACCATTGCTATTATAAAAGGTTTTATTATAGGGTCTTTAGGAGTGGTTTGGCCATGGAAAGAAACTATTTACAAATTAAATAAAAACGGACATATACTTCTAGACCATAACCAAAATAAAGTTATTCAGAATTACCAACGATTTGTACCCGAATTTAGTACTGAAACAGCAATTGCTATTGTTTTTATAATACTAGGTCTAAGCGTTATTTTAGCATTAGAATGGTTTGGAGGCAAACAGAAAAAAAGCACTTTCGGACTTATAGGCAGAAACATTTCTTACACTTTTTCTAAAACTTATTTTACAGAGAAATTTAAAAAAGAACACAACAAAGAGTCGGTTTATATTAATTTTGACATTTCTAAAATAAGTGATTTTAAACACCTTATAAAAAACAACCCCACACTAAAAGGCTTAAATGTTACAATACCATATAAAGAAAGTATTATTCCGTTATTAGACCAATTAAATCCTATTGCTACAGAAATTGGAGCAGTAAATACTATTCAAATACAAAACAAAAAACTTGTCGGACACAATACCGACGTGTTTGGATTTGAAAAAAGCATTGAGCCTCTACTAAAAAAACAACATCTTTCGGCACTTATACTAGGTAATGGCGGCGCATCAAAAGCAATTGCTTATGTGCTTAAAAAACGAAAAATAACCTATCAATTTGTTACAAGAACTCCTAACGATAATAACCTCAATTACCACTCCCTTACAGAAAATGACATAAAAACACATTTACTTATCATTAATTGCACCCCACTAGGCACAACTCCTAATACAGAAGAATGTCCAGATATTCCGTACAGCGCAATTAACGAAGAACATTTACTATTTGATTTGGTCTACAACCCTTCATTAACTCTTTTTCTAAAAAGAGGATCAGCACAAGGCGCTACAATTTGTAACGGAAAAAAAATGCTTACCTATCAAGCCGAAAAAGCTTGGGAGATATGGAATCACTCATAGCGTTATTAAAAAATAGTTTTGTTGTATTTGGTGTATTCCTAAGTGATTACTATCTTTCGAAGATATATAATTACATAGAATATGTCTGAAACAGAACACTTACAGAATACTGAAGATAACAACCCAAGCATTGAAACAAGCAATAACGAGAAGGCTATTGTTACTGAAATTGAAGCAAACAATGCAGAAGACGCAGAAGATAATGACAATACTGTAAGGCATGATGTCGCTACTAAAGACTATCATGCTATGGATATGGATATGCTGGTTGAAGAGTTTCGAAATCTCGTAAAAAATCATCCTGTTCAAACAATAAGCAAACAATTTAATGCTCTAAAAGACGAGTTTAACTCGCAATATTCAGCGCTTGTTGAAGACAAAAAAGAAGCCTTTATTGCTGATGGCGGTAATGCTATTGACTTCCGTTTTACTGCTTCTGTTAAAAAACACTTCAGTGAAGTTTATAATGATTATAAGACAAAAAGAAATGCATATTATAATACATTAGAAAAAAACCTAAAAGACAACCTCAGCAAACGCAATGCACTTATTGAAGAACTTAAAGGATTACTGTCTGTTGAAGAAAATATTAACAACACCTATAATCAATTTAAAACCATTCAAGAATCTTGGCGAAATGCTGGAGCAATACCTCGTGACAAATACAATACAGTCTGGAATACCTATCACCATCATGTAGAACGGTTTTACGATTTTTTACACCTAAACCGAGATTTACGTGACCTAGATTTTAAACACAATCTTGAGGAAAAGCAAAAAATTATAGCACATGCCAAAACACTTTCTGAGCATAACGATATACTGTATGCTTTTAGAGAATTACAACTATTACACAAAACTTGGAAAGAAGATATTGGACCTGTTGGTAAAGCACACCGTGAATTAATCTGGCAAGAATTTAGTGCCATTACAAAAGTAATTCACACCAAAAAACAGGCTTACTATGAGCAAGCCGATAAAATACAAGAAGCCAACCTTTTAATTAAAAAAGAGTTAATTGCCAAAATTGTAGCGTTAATCAATGACATTCCTAGTAACCATAACGATTGGAAACATCATATAAAACAAATAGAAATAATTAGAGAAGCCTTTTTTAAAGTTGGTAAAGTTCCTAGAAAAGTAAATCAAAAAACATGGACAGCATTTAAGCAAGCTGTAAGCACGTTTAATAAAGCAAAAAACGATTACTATAAAACTATCAAAAAAGAGCAACTTAGTAATTTAGTAAAAAAACAAGAACTAATTAATATAGCAGAGGCCAATTGTAATAGTGATGATTTTGAAAAAGCGACACAACTATTCAAAAAAATTCAAGCAGATTGGAAAAAAATAGGACATGTTCCTCGAAAAAATAGCGATGCTGTTTGGAATAAGTTTAAAACAACTTGTAACATTTATTTTGACAGGATAAATGCCAAAAGAAATGAAGAAAACACGCAAGAAATAAAAGCTTTAGCAGATAAAGAAGCGTATTTAACAACTGTAAAATCTGTAACTTTAGAAGGTAGTAATTCCGAAAAACTGGCCGCTATTAACACGCACATTACACACTGGAAGTCTATAGGAAAAGTTTCTAGAAACAAGAAAAACATTAACAGCTCTTTTCACGCTGCTATTGACGGGTTATTTAACCAATTAGATATTGATAAAAAAGAAGCCGATTTAATTAAATACCAGCATAAGCTTGCAACGATTGAAGGTGATGAAGTGGCTCTTGAAAAAGAATTGCTCTTTGTAAAAAGAAAATTAGACGAAGGAAGATCCGAAATTAATCAACTCGAAAATAATTTATCCTTTTTTGCGAATGCAAAACCTGACAATCCTTTGGTAAAAGAAGTTCATGCTAATATTGCCCGTCAAAAAGAAAATTTATCTACCTGGAAAGAAAAAATGAAACGAGTAAAAACATTATTTGTTTAGATTTAAATAAAATTCGTTAATAAAAAAACAGGACTAATTTAGTCCTGTTTTTTTTGCTTCTTCCCAATACACATCCATTTCTTTTAAGGTCATATCTTCTAGGTTTTTACCTAATAACTTAGCCTTAAACTCAAGATACTGAAAACGTTTTATAAATTTCTTATTTGTTTTCTCTAAAGCGTTTTCTGGGTTTATATTTAAAAATCGCGCATAATTGATCATTGAAAAAAGTACATCGCCAAATTCTTCTTCCATTTCTTTTATATGTCCTAGGCTAACTTCTGCTTCAAACTCATTAAGCTCCTCTTTTACTTTTTCCCAAACTTGCTCTGGTGCTTCCCAATCAAATCCAACACCAGCAACTTTTTCTTGAATCCTGCTTGACTTTACCAAAGCAGGTAAACTCTTAGGCACACCCTCTAGAACGCTTTTGTTACCTTCCTTTAACTTTAACTTTTCCCAGTTTCGTTTAACGTCTGCCTCATCTTTAACTGTAACATCTCCATAAATATGTGGATGTCTAAAAATTAATTTTTCACAAACGGTATTCAGTACATCGGCAATATCAAAATCATTTGTTTCACTTCCTATTTTTGCATAAAAGACAATATGTAATAGCAAATCACCCAATTCTTTTTTTACCTCCTGCAAATCATTATCTAGTATTGCATCACCTAGCTCATAAGTCTCTTCAATTGTTAGATGACGTAAGCTTTGTAAAGTCTGTTTCTTATCCCACGGACATTGCTCTCGCAATTCGTCCATAATGGTTAACAGCCTATCAAAAGCTTTTAACTGTGTTGCTCTTGTTTTCATAAATTATTAGATTTGCTTGGTTCTATTAATAAAAAATCCTGCAATTGCAGGATTTTTTATTAATTTATTTTAAACTTACTTTGCTTCAGCAGCATCCTCAACAACCTCTTCTTCAAAATTAAGCATGTTGTTTTTGTGTAATAAATTATACCATTGAATTATTTTTTTAACATCACTTGCATATACCCTATCCTCATCATATTCTGGAAGTATTTCTGAGAAATAAGCCATCAATTCATTTTTTGAAGTCTTATGGTTTATTGTTTCTTTTCCGTTTTCTTTATCTTGTATTGTTTTAAAGATAACACGCAAAGGCACTTCTTCTGTATAGGTGTAAATTGCTATTTCATTAAGCACACTAACATTGTCACGTGCACCAACGGCTATTTTTTTACCATCTATTAAAGATTCTGCTAAAAAACCTGCTTTTGTTTGGGCTTTTAAGGCGTATAATCCTGGCTTACCTGAAATGGCTAATATTTTACTTAAACTCATGTGTTATTTTTTTAGTCTTGATTTAGGAATACAAATATAATTTCTTTGTTATATTTTTAACTACTTATCGTTTCTTTTTTGCTTGCGGAAATTTCATTCTATAGTCGGCGTTTACCTTACCTTTAGTAATGTTTGCTAATTTTCCTTTTATTAATCGTTTTTTTAATGGCGACAACAAGTCTGTAAACAACACCCCTTCAATATGGTCATACTCATGCTGTACCACTCGTGCTGCTAATCCGTTTAATGTTTGGGTTTGTTTTTCCCAATTTTCATTATAGTATTCTACCACAATTGTCTCTTTTCTAAACACATCTTCACGAACATCAGGGATACTTAAACAGCCTTCATTAAAAGCCCACTCATCACCAGATTCTTCTATGATTTTAGGGTTAATAAATACATGTTTAAAGTTTTTTAATACGTTTTGCTCTTCTTCTGATAGGTCATCATCTTCCGCAAACGGGCTGGCATCAATGACAAACAATCTAATAGATAATCCTACTTGGGGCGCTGCAATACCAACACCATGTGCATGATATTGTGTTTCCCACATATTATCTATTATTTCAGTTAAATTTGGATGTTCTGATGTTATTTCTTTAGCTACTTTTCTCAGTACTGGACTTCCGTATGCTATTACAGGTAAAATCATTATTTTTTATGGTATAAATAGGATTGTAAAATTATAGTGGCACTAATTTCATCAACAAGTGCTTTGTTTTGTCGTTGTTTTTTTTTTAACCCGCTATCAATCATTGTTTGAAAAGCCATTTTAGAGGTAAATCGTTCATCTACACGAACTAATGGCATTTTTGGATATTTTTTAGTAAACTTTTCAATAAATTTCTGAATAAACACTTCACTTTCTGAAGCCGTAAAATCTAATTGTTTTGGTTCACCTAGAACAACAGTCTCAACCATTTCAGCAGAAAAATAGTCTGCTAAAAAGTCAAATAATGTCTTTGTAGCAACAGTTGTTAAACCAGACGCTATAATTTGCATATCATCGGTTACTGCAATACCGGTCCTTTTTTGACCGTAATCTAACGCTAAAATTTTTGCCATAGAAAATTAATATAAACTGCTCTCGTAATTTTTACGCAAAAATACTATTAAAAAGGTATGAATACAAAAATGCAGGTTAATTTAACAAGAAACACCTTATATTTACCAAAATTTTAGAACACATCATGACAGAAATACAGCAAATTATAGAAAATGCTTGGGAAAACCGAGAATTACTCAAACAAGAAAACACACAAAATACTATTCGTAAAGTTATTGATTTACTTGACAATGGTACCCTGCGTGTTGCTGAACCTACAAATAATGGATGGCAAGTAAATGAATGGGTAAAAAAAGCGGTTGTTTTATATTTTCCTATTCAAAAAATGGAAACCCTAGAGGCTGGTATTTTTGAATATCATGATAAAATTCCTTTAAAAAGAGGTTATGCCGAAAAAGGTATTAGGGTTGTACCAAATGCTATTGCACGCCACGGTGCTTACATTTCAAAAGGCGTTATTATGATGCCCAGTTATGTAAATATTGGCGCTTATGTAGACGAAGGTACTATGGTAGACACATGGGCTACTGTTGGTAGCTGTGCACAAATAGGGAAAAACGTGCATCTTTCTGGTGGTGTTGGTATTGGTGGTGTTTTAGAACCGCTACAAGCAGCTCCTGTAATTATTGAAGATGGTGCTTTTATAGGCTCAAGATGTATTGTTGTTGAAGGTGTTAAGGTTGAAAAAGAAGCCGTATTAGGTGCTAATGTTGTACTAACAATGAGTACCAAAATAATTGATGTTACTGGAGAGACCCCTATTGAATCAAAAGGTATTGTTCCAGAAAGATCTGTTGTTATACCCGGAAGTTATACCAAAACATTTCCTGCAGGAGATTTTCAAGTACCATGTGCTTTAATTATTGGTAAAAGAAAAGAAAGTACCAACAAAAAAACATCATTGAACGACGCCTTAAGAACCTTTAATGTGGCGGTGTAAATAAATGGAGAACTACAACAGAAGCATTATACTCCTTTTAAAACGGTTACTATACCTAGTAATTGCATACAGCCTTACGCGTATGTTTTTTTTAGCTTATTTATGGGATCGATTTAACGATGTAACAATAAGTGCTTTTGTTGGTGGAATTCGTTTTGATTTATCTGTTATTTTTTACACCAATATACTAGTAATCTTAGGACATGTAATTCCTGGTAATTTTAAGTACACCAATACTTATCAAAAAGGTTTAAAGTATATATACTTTATAAGTAACGCAATATTTTTAACCACAAATTTTGTTGATTGTGTATACTATAATTTTACTACAAAACGGAGCACTTTCGATTTAATTACTGCTGATGGAATGGAGCAAGAAATCATGGGTTTATTACCATCATACCTTCAACAATTTTGGCCTGTTTTAATTGCAGGAATACTCTTTTTAATTGCTTTTTGGAAAGGAATCCCAAATCAACATTTTAAACCTAGAAAGACAGCAACACTGCACATTGTTTTAAAACAATTAGCGGCGTGTATTTTACTATTGGGATTAACTGTACTAGTGGGTAGAGGAGGCACACAACGTAAACCACTTAAACGTGTTGACGCCATAAAATACGCCCCTTCAAAAAACACACCAATAGTACTTAACACGCCTTTTTGCATTTTAAAAACTATAGGTAAAAAGAAAGGCTTACGACTACTACCCTATTTTTCAGACGCAGAACTTACTAAGCAATTTAACCCGCAAAAGCAATTTAAAAAAGACAATGCCTTTATAAAGAAAAACATCGCAGTCATTATCTTAGAGAGTTTTGGCGATGAGAACATTAGCTACAGTAACCCTACACACGGAAACACCCCTTTTTTAGATTCTCTTATACACAAATCGTTATATTTTAAAAACGGTTTTGCAAACGGAAGGGTTTCTATAGATGCTGTACCGTCGGTTATTTCTGGAATGCCTAGTATTTTTGGTGAACCATACATAGCGTCTAACTATGCCTTTAATACCATAGAAGGCTTACCTAGTATTTTAAATAAAGAAGGATACCATACATCCTTTTTTCACGGGGCTTTTAATGGTAGTCAAAATTTCGACCAATATGCAAGTATTGCAAGAATTAAACATTATTTTGGAAAAGATGAATATCCCAATCCAAACCCTAAACATTTAGATGGCAAATGGGGCGTTTTTGATGAAGAGTATTTACAATTTTTTGGAGAACAATTAAGCCAATTCAAAGAACCTTTTTTTAGTAGTATTTTTACCATTTCATCACACATGCCATTTGTAATGCCACAAAAACATGCACATAAGTTTAAAAATGGCCCTGGGAAATACAACCAAACTGTAGGCTACACAGATTATGCTTTAAAACAGTTTTTTAACTATGCTAAACAGCAAAAATGGTACAACAACACCCTATTTGTTATTACAGCAGACCACTGTTCTTCTGGCGAAAAAGGGTATTTTAAATCCAAACTACAAGAATACGAAGTGCCTATTATTTTCTTTGACCCATCAAACAACAAGCTACAAGGAAAACCAAATAAAAACTTACAACAAATAGATATCATGCCGAGTATTTTAGACTACCTAAACTACACTGAAAAATTTATCAGCTATGGTAATAGTTTTTTAGAAGAGCAAAGTTTAATTGTTAACTATATTAATAATGCATACCATGTTATTATTAATGATGATTATTTTATCTTTGATGAAACACGTATTATTGAACTATATCATTTTAAAAAAGATCCAAAATTAACTCGAAATTTAGTTCAAGAAAACAAAAAACATACTGCTTATTTAGAAAAACGTATAAAAGCATATTTGCAATCGTTTCATAATAACATAATTCACAATACATTTACAGTAGCAGATTAAAAATTTATGAAGGTATTAATTATACAACAAAAAATGATTGGTGATGTATTAACATGCAGTACCCTTTGTGAGTTAATAAAACAAAAACACCCTAACTATGAGGTGCACTATTTAATTAACTCAAATACAAAACCTGTTGTAGAAAACAATCCGTTTATTGATACACTTTTAGAATTTAAACCAGAATATAAAACTAGTAAAATAGCGCTGTTAAAATTTTTATTTAGCATCAGAAAACAGAAATATGATGTTGTAATTGATGCCTATTCAAAAATAGAAAGCAACCTAATTACAATGTTTAGTGGCGCTTCAAAAAAAATATCTTTTAGAAAATATTACTCTAAATATATTTACACAAATACCATAACACCCAAAACTGTTCCAGTATCAAACTTAGGCTTAGCAATTGAACACCGACAACAACTTTTAGAACCGCTTGGAATTACTTTTAATATGGACACTTTTCCTAAGCTACATGTAACTCCAAAAGAAAACCAGGAAGCTATTTCTTTATTAGAAAAACACCATGTTCCTTCTGGAAAAAAAATAGTTATGGTAAGTATTATTGGTAGTGCTAAAAACAAAACGTACCCTTTAAATTACATGTCTGATGTGGTAGATTATATTGCTGAAACCAGTGATTTTGCTATCTTATTTAATTATATACCAAATCAAATAGAAGATGCTAAAGCCATTTACAATAGCTGTAAATCGCAAACAAAAAAAAGCATTTATTTTAATGTTTTAGGAAACAACCTACGGTCATTTATTGCCTTAATGAACAGGTGCGAATATATTATTGGCAATGATGGTGGCGCTATTAACATGGCAAAGGCGCTAAACAAACCATCATTTATTATTTTTTCGCCTTGGATAGACAAAAAGACTTGGGCCACTTTTGAAGACGGCACGTACCACAAATCTGTTCATTTAAAGGATTATAAACCTGAATTATTCACTGGAAAAAGCACGACTACTTTAAAAAAAGAAACTAACGAGTTATATAAGTCATTTACCCCATCTTACTTCAAAGGTTTGCTTGAAAATTTCATTCAAGAATTAGATCAAAAAAATCTAGAAACTTATCATTTGTCTGAATCTGCATATAAAAACAATATTACGCCGCTTACTGCACTAGTCATTACATATAATGAAGAAAAAAACATTAAAGCACTATTGCAAAACTTAGATTTTGCTACACATATAATTGTTGTTGATTCGTTTAGTACCGATAATACTGTGGCAATTGTAAAACAACACTCAAACACTACCCTAATTCAACATACATTTGTTAATTTTTCTGCTCAACGAAATTTTGCATTAGCACAGGCAACTACTGATTGGATACTATTTATAGATGCTGATGAAAGAATCACCCCTAATCTAAAAACTGCTATTCAAACTGTTATAAATAAAAAAAACAATGATGTTGTTGCATATGAAATGTTTCGTAATTTTTACTTTAAAAAGCAGCTAGTACGTTTTAGTGGTTGGCAAACCGATAAGGTCTTTAGGTTATACAGGAGAGGTGCTGTAAGCTACAAAAAAGAACTTCTAGTTCATGAAGCACTTAATATTAATGGTAAAACAGCGGTGTTACAGCCTAAATTAGATCATTTTTCTTTTGAATCTTATGCCGATTATAAACATAAAATGATGCATTATGCCAAGCTTCGTGCGTTGGAATTATTTTCAAAAAAAACAAAACCAAATGCCTTTCACTTCTATATTAAACCAAGCTATAGGTTTATAAATAATTTTATTCTTAGACTAGGTTTTCTTGATGGCAAAAAAGGTTTTATTATCTCATATTTAGGCGCACTTTATGTACACCACAGGTATGTAAAACTAAAAGAATTATACTCTCAAGATAAAAAATAAAATAAGTAATTTTTATTTTTTCCAGAATTTCAATTTCTTTTTTAATACTTGCTTGCGCTTAAATTTTTCTTGAAAAGCTACGGTTTCATTCCACATTGTATCTAACACCTTTGTATATGATAGCCCACTAATTTTAGCATACTCATCACTCATTACTTCTACCATTTCTTTTTTAGGCGTAAGTCTTGAAAAGTTTTGCATTCTATCCTGAAAAGACATCTCTTGAAATGTCATTCGGTTTAAGTCTACTAAATAAAAATCATACCCTTCGTTTTTATCAACAATTAGTGTGTTTCCTGGAGAGTGGTCTAAGAAATTAATGCCTTTTTCATGTAAGTTATATGTAAACCTTGTAAAAGCTCTTAAAATTTCTTCATGGTTTTTAAAATTTGGAATAGTAACTAGCTCTCTATACGTTAGCGTGGCATTAACTTGTTCACTTATATAATAACTGTTTTTAAAGCAACAAAAACTTGTAAACTCAAAAAAAGCAATAGGCTGTGGTGTTCCTATTCCTCGGTCTTGCAATATTGTAGCATACTCAAAAGAACGTTGGGCTTTTGAGCTTCTAAAAAAACGATAAGCTATTTGATTAACAATATTAGGAACTCTAAATGATTTTACATTAACTATTGTACCATTAAAACGAAATAGTTTTAATGAATTACGATCTTGATTTCCAAAATCCTCTCCTTTAATATCATAATTTTCTATAATATCGTTTAAGAACGCTTCGTTTATTTTAAAATTTGGACCTACGGTACTATGTTTCTTCATTAAATTAAGTCATTTATATTTTTGAGGACTGTTCTTCTAAAATTGTATTCCAAAAATCTTTTACTTTTGGCTTATCAAAACCATGACAACCAAAAGGCAACTTACCTTTATGGAGTTCTAAGGCTATTTCTGGCTTTCTATCTATAGCAAAGCCTAAGGCTTCTTTATATGCCGGTATATTAAAGTCTGGATATGACTTTGGTACTGTTATTGACCAAAATACATCTTCCATAATATAAAAATCTGTAGCTTTTCTTTTTAGATTAATTGCTATTTCATTTTTCATTGCTTTGGCTATGGTAAAACATTTTTCATTATTTCTTAATGAAAACCCACCGTTACCTACTTTAAAAAATATCTGAGAACGTTCTTTTTTCTTTTTAGAATCAAAAATACTCAAGAATCGTTTTAATAATGTATTCGGACTTGAAACCCATGGTGCACCAATATAATCATATCCCTTATTGCACCATTCAATTAGCTCATCTTTAAAAACAAATGCGTCTAACTGATAGATAAGCATATATTTTGACTCTAAAAAACGTTCATAAAAACCTGCTGACAACATTAAACTATTATACCCTAAAACACTTTTAAAATAGTGATCTGGGAACTTTTCTGATAGAATTTTTCCTTCAAAATTTATAGCTGAAGCATCTAAAGACTCTGGCTGTATGAATACAATATTATACTGTCCTAATATCTTTACACACTGTTTTAACGATCTCATTTCTGAAGCTGATAAATCTGCTTTATAAACAGGAATTACTATAGTTACTAAGTCTTTATTCATTTATAATTTTTACTTTTATTGCAGTTTTTATTTTTTAAAAAACAGCTTTACCCTATTCTTTATTTTTCGCTTATTAGTTTTATAAAGGTGTTTACTCCATTGTACTAAACTAACAAAGGTATGCATGTTATTTTTATCAAGCACCTCTAAAGATGCTGCATATTCTAGATAAGCTGAAACCTGAATACTTATATTTAAATTTTTCAGGGCAAAATTACGTAAAAATTCACCATCTGATTTTTTATATTGCTTAAAACTTAAAACTAAATCCTCTACCGAAAATTCTTTTTTATAAAAACGTCCTGAGCAATTATTTAAAATACTGTTTTTCAACAAGTCGCTAGTCACATACCCATCAGAATATGATTTAAAGTAAGACCTATTATCAAAAACCACAACCGCCCTACCGCAAGCCATTGCCTCATAGGCAGACCTTCCTAGTCCAACAACTAAATCAGCTTTATTGATAACCTCTTGAACATCCCAAATAGCATTTTTATATTTATTTAAACTCATAAAATTAACCCCTACCGCACTACAAGCACTAGATATCATTGTATTAGCCTCCTCTGACTGACATAGACTTAACACTGCATTTAGTTGAGAATTAATAGGGTTGCTATCTTTAAAACGCTCACAATCAATGCCGTTAACTATCACAGCACTTGGATAACCTTTTTCTTTTAAACTCAAATGTACTTCATTAGAAATAGAAACATACCCATCTGCATATTTACTTGGTTGCTCTAATTTAGGGAAAATACCATGACAAGTTTGAATAATTTTTCCGCGACAATTTAAATACCTAACACATGTATTATGGTTTGCTAAAATTAAATCATATGATTTTTTACTCATAAACTGAACACCCAAATCATTTTTAATTTTTTCAGAAACAACACCTTCTTGAAAAGTAAAAAACTCTACATCAAAACCTTTTTCTAAAAGTTCTTTTATAAGAGTATATGTAAAAGTTTCTGATCCACCTAAGTTTTTTAAATGGTTGTTAGCTACTAATATTGTTTTATTCTTCATTGTTTTTAATATAATAAAAGCAAGATACTATTTTTTAAAAAGTAACCTTGATAAACAATATTAAAATTTTAAAAACACGACACTAAACACTGTTTTTCTGAAATATTAATTATCTATATTTGCACATTAACAACAAGAGCTATTAACCATGCATAACGACATTAAAAATTGTATTGAACATTTAAAAAATGGCGGACTAATACTGTATCCTACAGATACTATTTGGGGGATTGGTTGTGATGCGGCTAATGCTGATGCTGTTGCAAAAATATACGCATTAAAAAACCGAATTAACAGCAAAGCACTTATCTGCTTGGTTGCTGATGATAGAATGCTGTCACGTTATATTAAAAATATTCCTGAAACAGCACTTGATATTATTGAAATTACAGAAACACCAACCACTATTGTGTATGATAATCCGCAACATATTGCAGCTAACTTGATTGCTTCAGATAACTCTATAGCCATTCGTATTCCTGATGATGAATTTTGTTTTCAACTCTTACGAAAATTCAATGGCGCTATTGTTTCAACTTCAGCAAATATCTCTGGCAAAAAAAGTCCTATTTCCTTTTCAGAAATTAGCAATGATATTTTAAAAGGTGTAGACTATGTTGTAAATTTGCATCGCGAAAAAAAACAAACCAAGTCTTCAGCTATTATAAAATTAACAACTGCAGGCGAAGTAACCATTATTAGAGCTTAATGTCTGAACTTAAAAACTATAAAGAAGCCTTAGCAAATGCTATTTTTACAACTATTCAAAAAGCCTCTGAAGCATTAAACACAGAGTCTTATGTTATAGGAGGATTTGTACGTGATTTTATTTTACAGCGTGGTAATGCTAAAGATATTGATATTGTCTGTATTGGTAGTGGTATTGAATTAGCAAAAAAAACAGCAAGCCTATTACCAAACAACCCTAAAGTTCAGGTTTTTAAAACTTACGGTACCGCAATGTTGCGTTGTAATGATATTGAAATAGAATTTGTAGGTGCCCGAAAAGAATCTTATACAGAAAATAGCAGAAACCCTGCGGTAGAAAGCGGTAACTTAGAAGATGACCAAAATCGCCGTGATTTTACCATAAATGCACTAGCTTTAAGCCTATCTAAAAACACTTTCGGTGAACTTTTAGACCCCTTCAACGGACTTACGGACCTAAAGGAACAACTTCTAAAAACCCCCTTAAACCCTGATATTACATACTCTGATGATCCGCTACGTATGATGCGTGCCATTAGATTTGCAACACAGTTAAATTTTAGAATAGCCTATGAATCATTACAGGCTATTAGTAAAAACAATGATAGAATTGGTATTATTACCAATGAGCGTATTGTTGATGAACTACATAAAATCATGAGCAGCGAAAAGCCTTCCGTTGGCTTTATTCTATTAGAACAAACAGGTTTATTAGCACATATTTTACCTGAACTTATTGCCCTAAAAGGTGTTGACGAAGTAGAGGGACAATTACACAAAGATAATTTTTATCACACCCTAGAAGTGGTAGATAATATTGCAAAAACAACCGATAATCTATGGTTAAGATGGGCGGCACTTTTACATGATATTGGAAAAGCACCTACCAAAAAATTTCATAAAAAAAATGGGTGGACTTTTCATGGGCATGAATTTATTGGCTCTAAAATGGTTTTTACATTATTTAAACGCCTAAAAATGCCTTTAAATGACAAAATGAAGTTTGTGCAAAAGATGGTTCGCATGAGCTCTCGACCAATTGTTATTGCTGACAACAACAC
Source organism: Flavobacteriaceae bacterium (assembly GCA_965178655.1). Taxonomy (GTDB): domain Bacteria; phylum Bacteroidota; class Bacteroidia; order Flavobacteriales; family Flavobacteriaceae. The sequence goes on along the minus strand of OZ238266.1, from coordinate 1,927,874 downwards.
CACAGATGCTGCTGTACGACGCTTGGTTTTTGACGCCGGGAACTACATAGATGATTTAATGACACTTTGCGAAGCAGATATCACTACAAAAAACCCTAAAAAATTTAAAAAATATCACGCTAATTTTAAAGTTGTTCGTGATAAAATTGTAGCAGTAGAAGCGCGTGATAAAATTCGAAATTTTCAACCTCCTATTACTGGCCAAGAGATTATGAGCACCTTTAATCTAAAACCATGTAAAGAGATTGGACTTTTAAAAGAGCATATTAAAGAGGCTATTCTTGAAGGAGAAATTACTAATAGTTATGACGATGCCAAACAATTACTTCTAAAAAAAGGAAAAGAATTGGGTCTAATAACAAACAATACTAGCTCATGAAAAAAGATTCTAAAAAAGTAATCTATTGGTTACTTACTGGCTGTTTTCTTATATTTATTATGGTTGTAATTGGTGGCATTACACGTCTTACCCATTCTGGCTTATCCATTTCTAACTACAAACTTATTAGCGGTACTATACCGCCTATTGGAGAAACACAATGGCAAGACGCATTTAACCTATACAAACAATACCCTGAATACCAAAAACTAAACAATCATTTTACGCTACAAGATTTTAAAGACATCTACTTTTGGGAATGGTTACACCGGTTTATTGGTAGGTTTATTGGTCTTGTTTTCTTTTTTCCGTTTGTATATTTCTTAATTACTAAGCAGCTTACTAAAGCTACCATAAAAAAATCTATAGCATTACTTTTTCTTGGTGGTTTTCAAGGGTTTTTAGGCTGGTATATGGTAAAAAGTGGTCTTGTAGACAATCCGGATGTTAGCCATTATAGACTAGCAGCCCATCTAACTACAGCGTTTATTACTTTTGCATATACCTTTTGGGTAGCGCTAGATTTATGGTATCCGAATAAAAAACAAATACATAAAGGGTTTAGAAACCTTGTAAGAATAAGTGCCTTACTATTAATTCTTCAAATTATTTACGGCGCTTTTGTAGCAGGGTTAGACGCTGGGTTTATACATAATCATTGGCCTTTAATGAATGAAGGCAAACTTATTCATGAAACCGTTTATATAGAACAACCTACATTATTTAAAAACATCACCGAAGGTAAAAGTGGCGTACAGTTTATACATCGTACACTTGCCTATTTGGTTTGCTTGTCTATATTTTTTATCTGGAAAAAATCAACTCTAATAAAAAACATTACAAAAGCACAAAAAAAAGGAATACATTGTCTGCTAATTTTAGTTGCTGTACAATTCACTTTAGGTGCGTTAACATTACTATTACACGTGCCTGTTTGGTTAGGAGTAGCACATCAGGTAGGCGCTTTTCTATTGTTGTCTGCAATGACATACACCTTACACCGTAGTAGCAAATAAATTTAAAAAACAAAACTCAATTACCGAGTAAAAAATAAAAATACAAAAACATGATATACCGCTTTAGAGTTATACTTGACGAACAGCAAGATGTATTTAGAGATATTGAAGTACTAGCCAATACAACTGCCGAAGATTTTCATAACGCCATAGTTCAAGCCTTTGGTTTTGAAGGTGGCGAAATGGCTTCTTTTTATTGTAGTGACGACCAATGGGAACAAGGCGAAGAAATTGCCTTATTTGACTTAAGCGAAGGGCAAGACGCTGTACGTATTATGTGCGAAACAAGCTTAGATGACATTGTTACAGAGGATAAACGTAATTTGATTTATGTGTACGACTTTTTTAACATGTGGACTTTCCTTATTGAATTAGCTGAAATTGCCGAACCAATAGATAACGTAAGCTACCCTAACCTTATGTTTGTTCATGGAGAACTACCAGATAGTCCAACAGAAAAAACATTTGAAGAAGAAGAAGAAGAAGGCAATGAAGACTTCGAAGATTATAACGATTTAGACCAGTCTTTTGATAACTATGATGATTTGTGGAACTAATTTCACTAAGTCATTTAAAACAAACACAATAACATGATTAACCTATACCAAACCCAAATAGAAAACCTATCCATTCATCGTGTAGGAAACAAGAGTAAAGGCGAAGGTGCCTTTATATCTAAAGCACCTTACAACTTAAACGATGAATTAATGCCTTTGTTAAAAGAGTTTTTTTTCAAACCTTTTAGAGAGAAAGAAGAAAATTATTTTCAGTTTTCTAATGAGGTAGATGTTGAGTTTAATGAATTACACAACCTTGCTAAAGAAATTTTTTTAAACCCAAGCACTATTCACGAGGTGTCTAAAAAAATAACCAAACACTTATATGACCAATCTATGCATCCGCATATAAAAAACGGAGAAGTCTATATTACCTATCTTAACAACCTAGTTATTGACAACCAAAAAGTAGATGGTATTGGTATTTTTAAAAGTGAATTACAACATGATTTTCTTCAGTTTCAAGAACAAGAGGAAAGTCTTTCTGCAGTTTTACAGCAAGGTGTAAACCTTAAAAAATTAGACAAAGGGTGTATTATATTTAACATTGAACAAGAAACAGGTTATAAAATACTATCATCAGATGCTAATAAATATGACACCAAATATTGGCTAGAACATTTTTTAGGCGTTAATGCATTAGCCGATGACAATTTCTTTACCAAAAAATACTTACAACTTTGTCAGAATTTTGCAAAAGATGTTGTTTTTCCTGCTGAAGATAAAAAGGAAGAGGTCATGTTTATGAACCGTTCAATGGATTATTTTGCTAAAAATGATAATTTTGAAGAGACTAGCTTTTTAAACAATGTTATAGAAAACCCAGAACTAATTCCTGAGTTTAAACACTATAAACAAGAAAAAGCGCCTAAATTTCAAGTAGAAGATTTAACCGAGTTTCCTATCTCTAACACCGCTGTAACTGCCTCTAGAAAAAAGATTAAAAATGTTATTGATTTAGACACCAATATTCAAATAAAAATGGACTTTATAAATCCTGAATCTGCCGAAAAATTTGTAGAAAAAGGATGGGACGAAGAAAAACAAATGTACTATTATCTAGTATATTTCAATAAAGAACAAAAGGGATAAACCTACTATTCTCCATAAAAAAGCATTCTAACGAATGCTTTTTTTTATGAAGAAATATATCTAAATAACAACAAACTGTAACATTACTCGCTTTTAATCGTCAAGTATATATAATTACTATTTTATGAGCACAATAATTTCAGTTAATAATCTCACCAAAAAATACGGAAACTTTACCGCAGTAAACAACCTATCATTTACAATACAGAAAGGAAATGTTTATGGCGTTTTAGGACCTAATGGTAGCGGAAAATCAACCAGTTTAGGAATCATCTTAAATGTTATTAATAAATCTTCTGGAGAGTTTTCTTGGTTTAACAATACACTTTCAACGCATGAAGCTTTAAAAAAAGTAGGCGCTATTATTGAACACCCTAACTTCTACCCCTACATGACTGCTTATGAAAATCTAAAGTTGGTTTGTAAAATAAAAGATATTTCAACAAATGTTATAGCAGAAAAGCTAGAACTTGTGGGATTGTCTGACAGGCAGCATAGTAAATTTCGTACATTTTCATTAGGTATGAAACAACGTTTAGCTATTGGATCGGCACTATTAAACAATCCTGAAATTCTTATTTTAGATGAACCTACAAATGGCTTAGACCCACAAGGCATACATCAAATACGAGCGCTTATTTTAAAAATAGCAAAAACAGGCACTACAATATTATTGGCCTCTCACCTACTTGACGAAGTAGAAAAAGTCTGCTCTCATGCAATTATTCTCCGCAATGGAACAAAAATTTATGAAGGCAGAGTTGATGAACTTATTGCCTCTAAAGGTTTTTTTGAGTTAAGCTGTACTAATAACGATGTACTTTTATCTATGCTTCAAAAACATCCTGATTTTAGCAGTATAAAACATGAAAATGATTTACTTATTGGTGTTTTACAAAACGATTTAACTGCAGAGCAACTCAATAAACATTTAATTGAAAACGGCATTTTTCTATCACACCTTGTAAAGAAAAAAGAAAACCTTGAAACGCAATTTCTTCAACTTACCAAAAACAGCTAAACAATAGAAATATGAAACGATTACTGCAAATAGAATTTCAAAAACTGTGGCTTAATAAAATGAGTAGATTCTTAATAATTGCCTACTTTTTACTATTAACTACCATTGCCGCTATAGCCGCTATAAAATTTGATATTGGTCCTATAAAATTTCATTTAGCAGAGCAAGGCATTTTTAATTTCCCATACATTTGGCATTTTAACACCTTTATAGCTGCTTTTTTTAAACTGTTTTTAGCCATTATCATCATTGCTATGGTAGCAAATGAATATAGCAGCAGAACACTAAAACAAAATTTGATTGACGGACTGAGCAAAAAAGAATTTATTCTTTCAAAATTTCTAATGACCGTAGTTTTTTCAATGATATCTACTATTTTTATTGTTGTTATTTCTTTAATTCTAGGAAACATTTATTCTGACTATACTGAGTTAAGCATCATTTTCTCAGATCTAGAATTTGTGCTTGCTTATTTTGTTAAATTACTTGGCTTTTTTTCTTTTTGTCTATTTATTGGTATCCTTATTAAACGAGCAGCCTTTGCTCTAGGATTTTTAGTTATATGGAATGTTTTAGAATGGATAACTTACGGGCTTCTCTTTAGATATACCGAAAAAGCATCTACACTACCCGAAATAATCGTTGGTTTTTTTCCGCTTCAATCAATGAGTAATCTAATTGAACAGCCGTTTTCTAGATTATCAGCAGTTAAAAATGTGGCTGCACAAGTTGGCGAATCTTTAACTTTTGACTATGCAGTGCATTGGTATGAAGTTGCCATTGTTTTAGCATGGACTATTATTTTTGTTTTAGGAAGCTATCAATTGCTTTTAAAAAGAGACCTGTAGTCGCTCTTAAATAGCAGTCCTAACTATTTAAAAAAAAGCATCTTAAAAATAAGATGTTAACGGTAGGGTTTTTATATTGCAGCTTGTTATATTTATAACAATATTTATTTTGATTTTGAATCCTCATTTTATGAAAAATTTACCCTGGTTAATTGCTGTTTATTTTACTTGTATATCACTCGTAAACGCCCAACAAATAACAGCAGACAACACCTATACTGCACAATCACTTATTGAAGATGTCCTTATTGAAGGCCCTTGCGCCAATACCTCAAATTACCAATCATCTGCAGCTGTTGAAAGTATGGGGATTGGTTACTTTGAAAAAAACGGATCTGATTTCCCTTTTGAAAATGGAATTATATTAAGTACCGGAAATGTTATGGATTCACCTGGACCTTCTTCAGGCGCTCCAGCAAGCAGCACCAATAATGGAACTTCAGATACTGACCTAGAAACCGCTGCAGGAGTTAACATTACAAATGATGCCGCTTATATTGAGTTTGACTTTGTCCCTACAGCAAGTGAAATTAGCTTTAACTATATATTTGTTTCTGAAGAGTATAACCAAAATTTTGAATGTACTTTTTCTGACGCTTTTGCTTTTATTTTAACACATACTAACTCTGGTACTGTTACAAATTTAGCATCACTACCTACTTCAGACAACGGCAATTTTGCAGTAACCTGTACCAATGTCCGCCCAGATGTTCCCGGACAATGTTCTGCTGCAAATGAAGCGCATTTTGGACAATATAATTTTGATGACACAGACCCTTCCGTTGCTGCAAATTCCGCTATAGCATATGGTGGGCAAACGGCAACGCTTCTCGCAAAGGCTATTGTTGTTCCTGGTGACACATACCATATTAAACTTGTCATTGCAGACCAACAAGATAGTTCATATGATTCTGCAGTATTTTTAGAGGGTGGTAGTTTTAACTTAGGTATTGTACTAAACCTTAATGGTGAAGTTGTAATTGATGGCGAAGCTAACTTATGCGATACAGAACTTGCCGTTTTAGATGGTACTATTGATGTTGCAGGAGTTGAATACCAATGGTCGCAAGATGGCGTAGAAATGACTATTGCTAACGGATTTCCTCAAGATGAAACAAACGGAACTTTGAATCCTACTATTAGCGGTTTATATGCTTTAGAAGCCAACATCCCTTCTGGAGGATCAGCTTGTAACGATACCGAATCTGTTACCGTTACTTTTTTCCCAACACCAACAGCTAATACTGCTCCCAACATATATTTATGTGATGGAGACCTTAATGGTTCTGAAGATTTTACACTTACCGATAATGATACCGCAATTTATAACGGACAAGACACAACAACATACACCATTAGTTATCATGCCTCTCAAAATGATGCTGATAATAACCTACTACCGCTTTCTTCTCCATATACAAACATTACAAGTCCTCAAACGATATACGCAAGAATTGAAAACAACTTAAAGACAGATTGTATTGACACAACTAGTTTTCAAATATTTTCAGATGGAATTTCTGACATTCCAGCGTTAACATCCCTTGAAGCCTGCGATATTAACAGTACTGGTTTTTCAGAATTTGATTTAACGCTCGCTAATACTGAAATTATAGGAACATTAGATCCTACAACCTATAGCGTTTATTATTTTACATCACAAGCAGATGCAGATGCAAACACAAATGCAATTGACACCACAACTCCTTATACAAATATTGTTGCCTATGCCGACACCGTTTATGTCCGTTTAGAGAACAATAACAACGTAGCTTGTAATGACACACAAACACTAGACTTAGTTATAAACCCTCTCCCAACTGTCTTTTCAATAACCGATTACGAATTATGTGATGATGACCTTGATGGGTTTATTTCAACGTTCGATTTAACAACTAAAAACAATGAAGCCACTGGAGGAGATACAGATATCCTTGCTAGTTATTACAATACTCTAGCAGATGCTGAAGCAGGTACAAATCCTATTGATGCTACTCTACCATACACTAATACTATTGCTAACACAGAAGTTATTTATGTGCAACTATTAAATACTGTTACTGGTTGTAGCACTACCACTCAGTTTAACCTTGTTGTAAATCCTTTACCTATTGTTGTTGCCATTACTGATTACGAATTATGTGATGATGATACTGATGGGTTTGTTTCTACCTTCGATTTAACAACCAAAAATAATGAAGTTACTGGAGAAACTATAGATATCGTTGCTAGTTATTACAATTCTTTAGCAGATGCACAAGCAGGTACAAATCCTATTGATGCTACCCTACCATACACCAATACTATTGTAAACACAGAAGTTATTTATGTGCAACTATTAAATACTGTTACTGGCTGTAGCACTACCACTCAGTTTAATCTTGTTGTTAACCCGTTACCTGTTGTTGTTGCTATTACCGATTATGAATTATGTGATGATGACCTTGATGGGTTTGTTTCAACCTTCGATTTAACAACCAAAAACAATGACGCCACTGGAGGAGCTACAGATATCCTTGCTAGTTATTACAATACTTTAGCAGATGCACAAGCAGGTACAAACCTTATTGATGCCACCCTACCATACACCAATACTATTGCTAACACAGAAGTTATTTATGTGCAACTATTAAATACTGTTACTGGTTGTAACACTACCACTCAGTTTAATCTTGTTGTTAACCCTTTACCTATTATTGTTGCTATTACTGATTATGAACTATGTGATGATAATACTGATGGATTTGTTTCAACGTTCAACTTAACAACTAAAAACACAGAAATCACAGGAGGAACTGCTGATATCGTTGCTAGTTACCACAATTCTTTAGTAGATGCACAAGCAGGTACAAACCCGATTGACACCAGTGTTTTATACACTAATACAATTGTAAATACAGAAGTCATTTATGTACAGCTATTAAACACTGTAACTGGTTGTAATACTACTTCTCAATTTAACCTTGTTGTTAATTCTTTACCGGTACTTTTCAACGCAACACTTATTCAGTGTGATGAAGATGGTACCCCTGATGGGTTTACGGAATACAACCTTACTCAAGCAAATGATGAACTACTTGGCGGAGATGCCACAGGGTATAGCTTTACTTATCACCTAACACCTGCTGATGCTATTGCCAATACCAATGCACAAACACCTATCCCATTTACCAATACTGTAAACCCACAAACCATTTATGTGGCCGTTACAAATGATGCTACGGGTTGTGTAAACTATACTGATTTTGTGCTAGATGTTACTGCTACAGATATTAGTGATGCTAGTCTTGAGGCTTGTGATGATGATTATGACGGATTTACAACATTTACACTCTCTGATGCTGATGCAGCTATTATTGCTGCCATAGCACCTACCACAGGAACATTAACCGTTGCTTATTATGAAAATAATAACGATGCTATTTTAGAAATTAATCAATTACCGGATAACTATATTAATACGTCTTCGCCACAAGCCATTTATGTGCGTGTCGATAATGATAATGATTGTTTTGGTATTAGTACTATAGATTTAACTGTACTACCATTACCTGCTCACAACACCATTACAACGCTTGAAGAATGTAGTGATACGGCTAGTGCTGATTTTGACTTAAATACAACACTAACAGAAATACTTGCAGGCAATCCTATTACCGACAGCTACACCGTATCTTTTTACGAATCTCAAGCAGATGCAGACCTAGGAAACAACCCTATCACATCGCCTTATAATGCGTTTACAAACACTACTGTGTATGTACGTGTTGTTAACGATGCTACTTTATGTGCAGCAACTACCATGAGTTTTGAACTGCTTGTTTTTCCAAGACCAGTTATTACAGATCCTCAACCTATAGATTTATGTGATGATGATACTAGTGATGGTATAACTCTATTTGACCTCACTACACAATACGACACTATTATAGGGGATAACACTGCTGTTACTGTTACCTATTATACCGATCAAGCAGATGCTATTGCAGGGACTGGAATTAGTTTAATTACAACTCCTGAAGCGTTTACTAACACAGTAAACCCACAAATAATCTATATTCGTGTACAAGACGATACTAACGGTTGTCCTAGCTTTACAACACTTACATTAAATGTTGTTGCAGCACCTGATACTTTTACGCCTGATGCGCTTATTTACTGTGATGAAGATAATGATGGATTTGGAAACTTTAACCTCGAAGAGGCTACCAGTCAAATTACTGGCGGGAGTACTTCTCCGATTGTAGCAGTCACCTATCACGAAACTCTAGCGGAAGCGGAAGCTGGACTTGGCGCTATAGACACAAGTGTATCATACGCTAACATTGACGACTTCCTACAAATAATATATGTACGTGTAGCACTTACCACAACTGGTTGCTTTAATCTAACTCAGTTAGAATTACATGTCATTAATAGTCCTATACTTCCTTTAGAAGATATTGTATATAGTGTCTGTGACGATTATGAAGATCTCACTGATGGGTTGGTATTATACGACTTAACGGCTTTCAATGCAGCTGTATTAGCTAACATTGACCCTACAACAACTATTAGTGACTACACAGTAGCATACTACACCTCATTAGATGTTGATGGTAACCCAGACCCGGCTACACTAATCGCTAACCCAACTGCATTTCAAAACACTGTAGTGCCAGATCAGGTGATCTATATTTCTGTTACTAGAAATGATAGTACTGCTTGTGAAAGTGTGCGTTCGGTTACCTTACATGTAGACCTATTGCCTAACGCTGTTTACAGTGCTATTCATACTTGTGATGATGATACTGCCGATGGTTTTGTTAGCTTTAATCTTATAGATGAGATACCTACAATATTAGATGGCGCTACTGGTTTAGAGGTTAACTTTTATACCGTTCAAGACCATGCTATTGCGGGTACTGGAGCAAGTTTAATTACCAATCCGGAAGACTTTACCAATACTGCTAATCCTCAGGCTATATTTGCTCATGTACTTAACCCTCTTTCTGGGTGTGATACGGTGTCTATTATAGTCCTACATGTTGATCCTAACCCAACGCCTTTATCAACACTTGATATTGCAGTAACACTTGGGGTAATGATGGCGTGTGATGGTAATGTTGATGGCTCAGGAGCTATTGGGGAACAAATTGCTAATTTTGATTTGACACAATGGGAAGTGGCTATCCTTACTGGAGACGGCCCAGGAATTGAAGTAGGAGTTTCTGCTGCATATTATACCAGTTATGATGAAGCGGTGACCACTACAAATCCTATTATAGATCCTACAGATTTTCAAAATACTAGTAACCCACAAACAATTTTTGTAAGGGTGACTAATGATGTGACTGGTTGTTATACCATTGTATCTTTTGAACTTTTTGTACCTGTACCTAATGTGAGTATTACAGGAGATACTATTTTATGTGTTGATCAATATGGAGTGCCTTTACCTGATAGCACATTGCCTGTATTAACTGCTGTTGCAGGACCACCACCTGCAGATGCATACAACTACCAATGGGCATTAAATGATGTTATTATTTCTGGTGAAACAGAGCAGACAATTACGGTATCACAAGCGGGTACTTATACGGTTACTGTTGCAGGGCCTTTAGATATGTCTTGTATAAATATGGCATCGCATACGGTAACACTTTCTGGAAGTCCGAGTGACTTTAATGCCAATGTAACTACTAATGCGTTTGCAGATATGCACCAAATAGTAGCTAGTGCGACTTCTAGTACTGCTGGTATTGTATTCTGGTATAGTTTAGATGGTGGTACGCCTAATACTAGTGGCGTATTTAATGATGTGTCTGTAGGTAGTCATACCATTACTATTACAGATGCGGAAGGCTGTTGGTCAGAAACCATTACTGTTATGGTTATTGACTACCCTAAGTTCTTTACACCTAATAACGACGGACATAATGATACTTGGCAAATTGTTGGTATTAGTGATATTGCAATAGCACAGATATATATCTTTGATAGGTACGGAAAACTACTCAAACAACTTGACCCGAATGGTGCTGGTTGGGATGGTACTTTTAACGGCGCTAAATTACCAGCTACTGATTACTGGTTTAAAATTATTTACCTTGAAGGGAATCCAACAGTAGAAAAAGAGTTTAGAGCACACTTCTCGCTAAAAAGATAGAGGTAGCTATTTAGTACAATTTAAAAAACCGTTTCAATATTTTGAAACGGTTTTTTAGTTTATATTTGTCCCGTCCTGAAATAGCGTTACACATAAAAACGTTAAAAAATGGAAAACAACCCCGAACGCTATATAAAGCGTACTCAGAAAGACTATTCAATGTCTTTAAAACTACAAATTGTTCAAGAGATTGAACAAGGAGAATTAAGCACCACAGGAGCTGTTCGTAAATATGGTATCCAAGCACGTTCAACAATTGTTAGTTGGCTCCGAAAATATGGCACCTTTGATTGGGAAAACCAAACACCATCAAATATGCCAAAAACTCCTGAACAAAAACTACTTGAATTAGAACAAGAAAATCGTCTACTAAAAAAGCAAAAAGCCCACTTAGAGCATCAGGTCTCACGAGCAGACAAAAAAGCAATCATTTTTGACATGATGATTGATTTAGCGGAAAAAGAATATAATATTTCTATCAGAAAAAACTCCAAACCCGGGTTATCAACACCTTCAAAGAAGAACACAAAGAAACAATAGTTTCTACCTGTGAATTACTCGGGGTTAGCAGGCAGGTATATTATAGAGCTAATCAATCAAGAAAAAAGCGGCGAATAAAAGCTCAAAAAGTAATAGAAATGGTTAAAGAAATAAGAATGAAAATGCCCAAATTAGGTACACGTAAATTATATAATAAACTAGAAGATCCTTTGAAAGAGATTGGTGTTGGTAGAGACAGGCTCTTTGCTATACTTAAGGCAAACCATATGCTTATAAAACCAAAGAAGCAGTATCATGTTACAACCAATTCATATCATAGGTTTTACAAACATCAAAACCTCATTAGTGCAACAACACCCTCAAGACCTGAACAGATTTGGGTGTCAGACATTACCTATATAGGAAACAGAAAGAACCCTATGTATTTAGCATTAATCACAGATGCTTATTCCAAGAAAATAGTTGGATATGATGTGTCTGATAGTCTGTGTGTAAAAGGAACTACACGTGCTTTAGATAAAGCTGTTAAAAATAGAATATATAAACAAGAAGCGTTGATACACCACTCTGATAGAGGTATTCAATACTGTTCTAATGAATATCAAAAATTATTAGATAAATTTGACATACAACCTAGTATGACTCAAAAATATGATCCCTATGAAAACGCAATAGCTGAAAGAATTAATGGCATTTTAAAGCAAGAATTTGATATTAACAAGTATAATCTAAACCTTGATATAATTAAAAAATTAGTAAAAAACGCAATAGAAATATACAATAAGGATAGACCACACTTATCAAATTCAATGTTGACTCCTGAACAAATGCACAAACAAAGAAGACTGAAAATTAAAACCTATAAACAAAAAAAGAGAGTAACAAAAATGAATTTGCTACCCTCTAATAATTTAAATATCTTAGCCCAATAATCTGTATCGGTTATTTAGGACGAGACAATTCGTTTTTCATCTATTAACTTTACAATATTTTTATGTATTTTTCTTTTTTACCAAATCCGAAAACCATGAGGTTTTTTATTCTAGTCATAATAATACTACAATATAACCATATTTCCGCTCAATCATATACGTCCTATTTTACTGGTAATACCACTAATATTTCAAGCACGCCAGAAGGAGGTGTTTGTATGATGGGTGGTGCCACAGAGCATGATGAAGCTATGAAATGGTTTTTGCAACGTGCAGATGGCGGAGATGTACTTGTACTACGCGCTAGTGGATCTAATGGATATAATGATTATTTATATAGCCAGTTAGGTGTTTCAGTAAATTCAGTAGAGACTATTGTTTTTCATAATTCAAGTGCTGCAAACGAAAGTTATATACATGATAAAATTGCAAATGCAGAAGCAATTTGGTTTGCAGGAGGAAACCAATGGAATTATATTTCTTATTGGCGAAACACTCAAATTAACACACTTCTAAACACTGCCATTCAGACAAATAATATTGTTATTGGTGGTACCAGTGCCGGAATGGCTATTCTTGGTGAATATTATTTTTCAGCAAATAACGGAACCGTAACCTCTAGCGTTGCGTTAAATAATCCTTATGACTATCGCGTTTCTATAGATGACACCCCTTTTTTAAACATAAATCATCTTCAAAATATTGTTACAGATACACATTATGACAATCCTGACAGAAAAGGAAGACATGCAGTATTTTTAGCACGTATGGCAACAGATTACAATATTACACCAAAAGGGATTGCTTGTAATGAATATACTGCAGTGTGCATTGATGAGAACGGAATTGCAAGCGTATATGGTGATTACCCTAATTATCCGGAAGCGGCTTACTTTTTACAAGCAAACTGTGAATTTGAAGATTTTACACCTGAAAATTGCAACAGCGGGGTCCCGCTAAACTGGAACTTAAATGAATCTGCAATACGAGTCTATAAAATAAACGGCACAAATAACGGAAGTAATACTTTTAACCTTAATGACTGGAAAACAGGAGTTGGTGGAAGTTGGGAAAACTGGTACGTTAATAACGGAGTGCTTACAGAAACAGCTGGCACACAAATTGACTGTACCGATTTAGCAGTAGGAGATTACCCAGAAAACAAACTTAAAATTCACCCTAATCCTTTTAAAAAAAGCTTTTCCATTGAAACAAACTCAAATATTCTAGCAATAGAATTAGTTGATATAAACGGAAAAATATTTTTTTCTAAAGACAACATAAACAAAAAATCAATAACAATTAATAAAGAGCATCTCCCTACAGGGTTCTATATTTTACAAATAAAAACACACTCAAGAACAGCACATTATAAAATATTAAAAAGATAATAATCTCTAAACTATCAAGAAGATACTGCTAAGTTTCTATGATGTTTTTTTTTATACGTGTTTTTTTCATATTTTGCACTACATATCAAAAACCAACCTTAAACATGACTAATATTACTCGTTTATTCGATTTCCCATACTATCAATTAGAAAAATATAACCTTGATAATGCTTTAGTTAGCAAAAAAAATGGCGAATGGATAGCCACCTCAACTAAATCATACATTGATCAAGCAAATGCCATTAGCCGTGGATTACTTCGTTTAGGAGTTCAGGCAAATGATAAAGTAGCCATTATTTCTATGACCAATAGAACCGAATGGAATATTTGTGACATTGGGATTTTACAAACAGGAGCGCAAGATGTGCCTATCTACCCTACTATTAGTCAAGACGACTATGAATATGTTTTAAACCATAGTGAAGCCACATACTGTTTTGTGTCTTGCCAAGAAGTTCTTGATAAAATAAATGCTATAAAACACAACGTGCCTTCTTTAAAAGAAGTCTATTCTTTTGATACCTTAGACAACTGTAAAAACTGGTCAACAGTATTAGAACTCGGAAAAGATGACAGCAACCAAGCGGAAGTAGAAGCCCGTAAGGATGCTGTTTCAGAAGATGATTTAGCAACACTTATATACACCTCTGGAACAACCGGACGCCCAAAAGGAGTAATGTTAACACATAAAAACATTACAAGTAATGCGTTAAACAGTGCCAGCAGACTTCCTTTAAAAGCTTTAAATACTAAATCATTAAGTTTTTTGCCAGTATGTCATATTTATGAACGTATGTTACAATACATGTATCAATACTGCGGAACAAGTATCTATTTTGCTGAATCATTAGAAACCATTAGCGATAACTTAAAAGAAATTAAGCCTGATGTAATGAGTGCTGTACCAAGATTACTTGAAAAAGTATACGATAAAATATATGCAAAAGGAGCAGATCTTACAGGATTAAAGAAAAAATTATTTTTCTGGGCTGTAGAGCTCGGGTTACAATATAAACCATATGGTGAAAATGGCGCTTGGTATGAATTTAAATTAAAAATTGCTCGAAAACTCATTTTTAGCAAATGGCAAGAAGCTTTAGGAGGTAATTTAATAGCCATTGCTTCAGGTAGTGCCGCATTACAATCGCGATTAGCAAGAGTTTACAATGCCGCAGGAATACCCGTAATGGAAGGATATGGATTAACCGAAACATCTCCTGTAGTTTCTGTAAACGACATGAGAGACAACGGATTTAGAATTGGAACTGTAGGAAAATTACTAGCAGATACTGAAGTTAAAATAGCAGAAGATGGTGAGATACTAGTAAAAGGACCACAAGTAATGCTTGGATACTACAAAGACCAAGAAAAAACAGATGAGGTACTTAAAAACGGATACTTCCACACTGGAGATATCGGAGAAATAGATAGTGATGGATTCTTAAAAATCACAGATCGTAAAAAAGAAATGTTTAAAACTTCTGGAGGTAAATATATCGCACCACAGGTATTAGAAAATCAGTTTAAACAATCACGTTTTATTGAGCAAATAATGGTTATTGGCGATGGCGAAAAAATGCCTGCTGCATTTATTCAACCAAACTTTGAATTTGTTGCAGATTGGGCTAAAATTCATAACATAACCATTGAAAACAACAATGAAAGCCTAATTAACAACCAACAAGTTATAGACCGTATTCAAAAAGATGTTACCGAACATAATCAAAAATTTGGTAAATGGGAACAAATAAAACGTTTTGAACTTACACCAGATACATGGAGTATAGAAGCAGGACACCTTACCCCTACAATGAAGATGAAACGAAAAATCATCAAACAAAAATACATCACACTTTACAATAAAATTTATGATAAAAAAGACTCCATTTAGGAGTTTTTTTTATTTCTTCTTATTTTATTATGCGTGCATAATAAAATTTTATATCTTTGAAAACATTTTTTAATCAAAGAGTAAACATTTTATGAAAGAACGCACCATTGACCATGCACTAAGAGCTACTTGGCAAGGCGTAGCAAAATCTTATAATGAGGAAGCTACCAAGTATGGAACTACAATGGCTGTAGCCTTTACTTTGTTAAATATTGACAAAAACGGAACCCCATCAACAGCACTAGGGCCTAAAATGGGTATAGAGCCTACAAGTCTTTCCAGAACCTTAAAAAGTATGGAAGAAAAAGGCCTAATTACACGTAAAAAAAACAAAAAGGATGGTAGAAGTGTCTTAATTTTTTTAACCGAATACGGTATAGAGATGAGAAACCTTTCCAAAGACAAAGTACATACATTTAACGCTGCAATCATTGAAAAAATAGGAGAAGAAAAACTATCCATTTTTTATGATGTTGCAGATATTATTTTAGAATCAATACAACAACGAAATATATTTAATAATAAATAAAATTAAAATGCAGAGACTAATAAAAAAAGTTGCAGTAGTCGGGTCAGGCATTATGGGAAGTGGAATTGCTTGTCATTTTGCTAATATAGGCGTAGAAGTACTATTACTTGACATTGTACCACGAGAATTAACCGAGAAAGAAAAAGCCAAAGGATTAAGCCTTGAAGACAGCATTGTTCGTAATAGATTAGTAAACGACTCATTAAAGGCAGCTTTAAAATCAAAGCCCTCTCCTATCTATTCACAAAAATTTGCAAATAGAATTAAAACAGGAAACTTAGAAGATGATATTGCTAAAATTGCTGATGTAGACTGGATTATTGAAGTTGTTGTAGAGCGATTAGATATTAAAAAAATGGTTTTCGAAAGCATTGAAAAGTATAGAAAACCAGGAACACTAATCACTTCTAACACTTCAGGAATTCCTATAAAATTTATGAGTGAAGGACGTAGTGATGATTTTCAAAAACACTTTTGCGGAACACACTTCTTTAACCCTGCACGATACCTAAAATTATTCGAAATAATACCAGGACCAAACACCTCTAATGACGTTTTAGACTTTCTAAACAGTTATGGTGAAAAATTCTTAGGAAAAACATCGGTAATTGCTAAAGACACCCCTGCGTTTATTGGAAATAGAATTGGTATTTTTAGTATTATGAGTTTATTTCATATGGTAAAAGAATCAGGATTCACCATTGAAGAAGTTGATAAACTAAGCGGACCAGTTATAGGCCGCCCAAAATCTGCTACCTTCCGTACAGTAGATGTTGTTGGATTAGACACCCTAGTACATGTTGCTAATGGTATCCATGAAAACTGTCCTAATGACGAGTCACATGACCTATTTGAGCTACCAGACTTCATCAATACCATGATGGAAAACAAATGGCTAGGAAGTAAAACAAAACAAGGATTTTACAAAAAATCTGTTGATGCAAACGGTAAAAAAGAAATTCTTTCATTAGACCTTAACACTCTTGAATACCGTTCAAAAAAACGCGCAAAATTTGCAACATTAGAGCTAACCAAAACAATTGATAATGTATATGATCGATTTAAAGTATTAGTCTCAGGAAAAGATCGCGCTGGTGAGTTTTACAGAAAAAGTTTTGCTGCATTATTTGCTTATGTAGCTAATCGCATACCAGAAATATCAGACGATGTATATAAAATTGACGATGCTATGAAAGCTGGTTTTGGTTGGGAACATGGTCCGTTTCAAATATGGGATGCCATAGGTCTTGAAAAAGGTATTGAGCTTATGAAAGCAGAAGGATTAGCTCCTGCTGCTTGGATAACCGACATGATAGCCTCAGGAAACACTAGTTTTTACACCGTAAAAGAAGGTGCTACATATTATTATGATATTGCTAAAAAATCGCAACTTAAAAAACCGGGACAAGATTCATTTATCATCCTAGATAACATCAGAAAAACAACTGAAGTATTTAAAAACTCAGGAGTCATTATTGAAGATATTGGAGACGGTATCTTAAACGTAGAGTTCCAATCAAAAATGAACGCTATTGGAGGTGATGTACTTTCAGGACTAAACAAAGCTATTGATTTAGCCGAGAAAAACTACCAAGGACTAGTTATTGGTAACCAAGGAGCAAACTTTTCTGTTGGCGCAAACATTGCCATGATCTTTATGATGGCTGTTGAGCAAGAGTATGACGAAATGAACATGGCTATCAAATATTTTCAAGATACCACTATGCGCTTACGTTATTCTGGTATCCCAACAATAGTTGCGCCACACGGTATGACACTTGGTGGTGGATGTGAATTAGCATTACATGCCGATAAAGTTGTTGCTGCCGCTGAAACTTATATAGGTTTAGTAGAATTTGGTGTAGGTGTTATACCAGGTGGTGGTGGTTCTAAAGAAATGGCCCTAAGAGCATCTGATTCTTTTGAGAAAAATGATGTAGAATTAAACCGATTACAAGAAAACTTCTTAACAGTAGCAATGGCAAAAGTAGCCACTTCTGCTTATGAAGCATACGATTTAAAATTACTACAAAAAGGAAAAGATATTGTTGTTGTAAATAAAGACAGACAAATAGCTGCTGCAAAGGCACAAGCTATACTCATGGCAGAGCAAGGATATACACAACCTGTAAAGAGAACCGATGTAAAAGTACTTGGTAAACAAGCTTTAGGTATGTTCTTAGTAGGAACAGATTCTATGGAAGCAGGAAAATATATTAGTGCACATGATAAAAAAGTGGCTAACAAACTAGCATATGTTATGGCTGGTGGTGATTTATCTGAACCAACAATGGTCTCTGAACAATACCTGTTAGACCTTGAACGCGAAGCATTTTTATCACTAACAACAGAACGAAAAACATTAGAAAGATTAGAACATATGTTAAAAAAAGGTAGACCACTACGTAACTAATCTTCGATAATATTTAAATAGATAAAAAAAATGAAAACAGCATATATAGTAAAAGCATACAGAACAGCAGTAGGTAAAGCACCTAAGGGTGTATTTCGTTTCAAAAGAACAGACGAACTTGCTGCAGAAACCATTAAGTACATGATGGACAAGCTACCTAACTTTGACAAATCTCGTATTGATGATGTCATTGTTGGCAATGCAATGCCCGAAGGATCTCAAGGACTAAACATGGGACGCCTAATCTCATTAATGGGACTAGATATTGTTGACGTACCCGGAGTAACCGTAAACAGGTTTTGTTCTTCAGGAATTGAAACAATTAGCATGGCAGCAGCAAAAATTCAAGCAGGAATGGCAGACTGTATCATTGCAGGTGGTGCAGAAAGCATGAGTTCTGTTCCTATGACAGGATATAAAACTGAATTAAACTACGACGTTATTAATGCCGGACACGAAGATTATTATTGGGGAATGGGAAACACTGCAGAAGCAGTAGCCAACCAATTTAATATTTCACGAGAAGACCAAGATGAATTTGCTTTCAACTCACACATGAAAGCACTAAAAGCACAAGCCGAAAATCGTTTTCAAGATCAAATTGCTCCTATTAATGTTAACCAAACATACATTGATGCAAATGGAAAAA
Source organism: Flavobacteriaceae bacterium (assembly GCA_965178655.1). Classification (GTDB taxonomy): domain Bacteria; phylum Bacteroidota; class Bacteroidia; order Flavobacteriales; family Flavobacteriaceae. Next base: position 1,908,506 of record OZ238266.1, on the reverse strand, counting down.
AAGCAACAAAAAGTTATACTGTAACTAAAGATGAAGGTCCTCGTGCTGGTTCTAGCGTTGCTGCTTTAAATAAATTACGTCCGGTATTTGCTGCTGGTGGTAGTGTAACTGCCGGAAATTCATCACAGATGAGTGATGGTGCTGCTTTTGCTTTAATCATGAGCGAAAAAATGGTAAAAGAATTAAACCTTGAACCAATTGCCAGAATGGTAAACTACGCCGCAGCTGGTGTAGAACCAAGAATTATGGGAATTGGCCCAGTTGCTGCAATTCCAAAAGTACTGAAACAAGCAGGGCTACAACAAAAAGATATTGAACTAATTGAATTAAATGAGGCCTTTGCCTCACAATCATTAGCAGTTATAAGAGAATTAGACTTAAACCCTGATATTATTAACGTAAATGGTGGTGCTATTGCATTAGGTCACCCATTAGGATGTACAGGTGCTAAACTGTCTGTGCAACTATTTGACGAAATGCGCAAACGTGACATGACTGGAAAATACGGTATGGTTACCATGTGCGTAGGTACAGGTCAAGGAGCAGCTGGCGTATATGAGTTTTTAAAATAAATTTAACAAACTAGTCAAAACAACAAAAACTAATCATTCAAAATTAACCAAATACAATGGCAGAATTACTAAGAGGAGGACAATTCCTTGTAAAAGAAACAAAATGTGAAGACATATTTACTCCAGAAGACTTTTCTGAAGAGCAAAATATGATGAAAGAAGCAGTTCAAGAATTTAATGAACGTGAAATAATTCCTCATAAGAACCGATTTGAAAACAAAGACTACGCGCTTACAGAAGACGTTATGCGTAAAGCTGGAGAATTAGGGTTTTTAGGAGTTGCTGTTCCTGAAGCTTATGGCGGAATGGGTATGGGATTTGTCTCTACCATGCTAACTTGTGACTATATTTCAAGTGGTACAGGATCATTTAGTACTGCCTTTGGAGCACATACAGGTATCGGAACTATGCCAATTACATTATATGGTACAGAAGCACAAAAGCAAAAATACGTTCCTAAATTAGCCTCTGGAGAATGGTTTGGATCTTATTGTTTAACAGAACCAGGTGCTGGATCTGATGCCAACTCTGGTAAAACAATTGCTGTACTATCTGAAGATGGAAAATCTTACAAGATTAGCGGACAAAAAATGTGGATTTCAAACGCAGGTTTTTGTAATGTTATGATTGTTTTTGCTCGTATTGAAAATGATAAAAATATTACTGGTTTTATTGTAGAGTATGATGCTGCTAATCCAAACGGAATTACCTTAGGAGAAGAAGAACACAAATTAGGTATTCGTGCTTCATCTACCCGTCAGGTATTTTTTAGCGACACAGTAGTCCCTGCAGAAAACATGCTTTCTGAAAGAGGAAACGGATTTAAAATTGCCATGAATGCTTTAAATGTAGGTCGTATTAAATTAGCTGCAGCCTGCTTAGACTCACAAAGACGTGTTGTTACCGAGGCTGTTAAATACGCTACCGAACGTAAACAATTTAAAACACCTATATCAGAGTTTGGTGCCATAAAATTAAAATTAGCAGAAATGACTACCAATGCATATGTTGGTGAATCTGCATCATACAGAGCAGCAAAAAACATTGAAGACCGTATTGCCATGCGTGAAGCTGCAGGAAACTCACACCAAGAAGCAGAACTTAAAGGTGTTGAAGAATACGCTATTGAATGTTCTATCTTAAAAGTAGCTGTTTCTGAAGATGTACAAGCTTGTGCAGATGAAGGAATTCAAATTTTTGGAGGAATGGGATTCTCTGAAGAGACCCCTATGGAATCTGCTTGGAGAGATTCTCGTATTGCAAGAATTTACGAAGGAACCAATGAAATTAACCGACTACTATCTGTTGGAATGCTTGTTAAAAAAGCCATGAAAGGACATGTAGATTTACTAGGACCTGCTACGGCAGTTGCTGATGAATTAACTGGTATACCATCTTTTGATACTCCAGACTATTCTGAATTATTTTCAGAAGAAAAAGAAATTCTAACCAAGCTTAAAAAAGTATTTTTAATGGTTGCAGGTGGTGCTATTCAGAAGTTCGGACCAGCACTAGAAGAGCATCAACAACTCTTAACAGCAGCGTCTAATATTTTAATTGAAATATACATGGCAGAATCGGCTATTCTAAGAACTGAGAAAAACGCAAAACGAAACGGAGAAGAGAGCCAAAAGCATCAAATAGCAATGTCTCAATTATACCTATATAATGCTGTTGAAATTATTATTAAAAATGCTAAAGAAGGTATTATTTCTTTTGCAGAAGGAGATGAGCAACGTATGATGTTAATGGGACTTAAACGTTTTACTAAATACGCAAACTATCCTAATGTTGTTGCTTTAAGAAAGCAAATAGCAGAAAAAGTAAGCGAAGAAAACAGATACTGTTTCTAGATTAAAATAAAAATAGTTTACATTAAACCATCTGCTTTTAGTAGATGGTTTTTTTATGCTTTTTTCTGTATCTTTGGCACATATAAAACACCTATGCAATTTAAAGACCTTAAGCTAAATAAACCTATTCTAAAAGCTATCGAAGAAAAAAACTACGATAGCCCCACTCCTATTCAAGAATATGCTATCCCTATTATATTAGCAAAAAAAGATTTAATTGCATCTGCTCAAACTGGAACTGGAAAAACGGCCGCATTTGCCCTGCCTATATTACAATTGCTTTTTGACAAACAAGAGTCTGGAAAAAAAGCAAAAAAAACACGTGCACTTATTGTTAGTCCAACACGTGAATTAGCTATACAAATCAATGCTAATTTTAAAAAATACAGTACACATACTAGTCTAAAGTCAACAGTTATTTTTGGAGGAGCTTCTATTGAACCACAAAAAGAAATTCTTAAAAATGGTGTTGATATTATCATTGCTACACCCGGAAGGCTATTAGACTTACACAAACAAGATTGTATTAACTTGAGTTTTATTGAAACTTTAGTACTTGATGAGGCTGACCTAATGCTAGACATGGGATTTATAGACGATGTTAGAAAAATTGAACGCCTATGCCCTAGCAATAAACAAACACTATTGTTTTCAGCAACAATGCCACACAAAGTAGTTAGCCTTGCAGATACTATTTTAACAAACCCTGAAAAAGTAGCTGTTACCCCTACCTCATCTACTGCAAAGACTGTACAACAATTACTATACTACACTCCGAAACCAAAAAAAATTGAGTTGTGTTTACACCTATTAAGAAATAATATTGAAGGTACTGTTCTTATTTTTAGGCGTACAAAATATGGTGTTGAAAAACTTGAACAATCTTTGTTAAAAAACGATTTCAAAGTCGCCAGCATACACGGCGACAAGAGCCAGAGTGACCGACAAGAATCTTTAAATCAATTTAAACGAGGTACTGTTAACATTCTAATTGCTACTGATGTTGCTGCTAGAGGTTTAGACATTAAACTACTCGATAATGTTATTAATTTTGATGTGCCAAGTGTTTCTGAAACATACGTTCATCGTATAGGGCGCACAGGTAGAGCCGGCAATAAAGGTATTGCATACACTTTGTGCTCTGCAGATGAAAAAACATACATTATCAATATTCAAAAATTAATTGACAATTACCTTCCGGTACAAGACCAGCACCCATACCCTTTAGACCCAAAAGCAAAAGCACCTATTCATAAAAAATCAGGCAGCAAGTATAAAAAAAGCAGAAAGTCTGATGGGGCTAAAAAAAACAAAAAACGTTGGTATTAATCGCCACTTATGAAAACCGCTAGTTTAAAAGAATTAAAAAATGGTTTAACCCATCAATCATATGATGAGTTATTACAATTGTGCTTACGATTAACCAAGTTTAAAAAAGAAAATAAGGAATTACTAACCTATTTATTATTTCTTTCCGATGATGAGCAACATTTTATAACAAGTGTAAAAGAAGGCATTAATGAACAGTTTGAGGGCATCAATACCAAAACCTACTATTTTATAAAAAAAAGTGTTCGGAAAATATTTCGTAACACAAAACGGTATTGTCGTTACACCAAACAAAAAGAAACCGAAATTGAATTATTACTACATTGCTGTGCGCAACTTAAAGTAATGCGTCCTAGTATTAAAAACAATACTGTACTTCAAAATATTTATCACCGAGAAATTTCTGGAATAGAGAAAAAAATAATGGCATTGCATGAGGACTTACAGTATGACTATACCCAGCAAATAGAAGGCTTATCACTGTAATAGTATCACCTATTAGTTTTACGCAACATATACAAATATAAATCTTCCACTTTTGTTCTTGCCCATGGTGTGCGTCGCAAAAACTTTAAACTAGATTTTTTTGATGGATTACTGTTAAAACAATTAATTTTAATCTTAAACCCTAGATGTTCCCAACCATAATAGTCTACTAGTTCATCTAATATTGTAGCTAATTTTACACCATGTAATGGGTTGTTTGGTTGTTGTTCCATCGTTATACTATCGGCGTTGAGAAGGTCGTTTTGAATTTGAAGATTTACCTCTATTATTACTTCTGCGATTATTATTTTTGTTAGATGAGTGTCGTTTTTGAGCCTTTCCTTTTATAGGAGCACTCTCTAAATCTTCTTTACTAGGCTCAAATCCTTCAATATTTTTTACAGGTATTTTTTCTCCTAATAACCGTTCTATACTTTTTAGATATTCGCGCTCTTCACCACAAACTAGAGATAGCGCTTCTCCAGAAGCCCCTGCTCTACCTGTGCGTCCTATACGGTGTACATAATCCTCTGGCATGTTTGGTAACTCAAAATTTACAACATGCGGAAGCAACGGTATATCCAACCCTCTTGCAGCAATATCTGTTGCAACCAACACACTAACTTTGTTTGTTTTAAAACCTGCCAATGCCTTAGTTCGTGCGTTTTGACTTTTATTACCATGAATAGCAGCAGCTGTAATGCCATTTTTATTCATTTTTTCGGTTAATTTGTTAGCGCCATGTTTGGTACGCGTAAAAACCAATACTTGTTTCCACTGTCCTTCTTTAATTAGTTTAATAATTAAGGACGTCTTTTTACCTTTATCTACACGACATACTTTTTGAATAACTTTCTCTGCAGTGGTATTTTCTGGAGCAGCTTCAACCGCTACTGGATTATTTAATATACTGCTTGCAAATGATTTTATTTCTGGCGAAAAGGTAGCTGAAAACAATAAGGTTTGCTTTTCTTTTGGTATTAACGCTAAAACTTTCTTTATATCTCTAAGAAAACCCATATCTAACATTCTATCGGCCTCATCTAATACCAAAAATTCAACTTTACCTAAAGATAATGCTTTCTGGTTATGTAAATCTAATAATCTACCAGGAGTAGCTACCAAAACATCTACACCACTGCGCAAAGCTTGTATTTGTGGCTTTGGCTTTACACCACCAAAAATAACCATAGATCTTATATCTAAATACTCACTATACTCACGTACATTTTCATATACTTGAGCCGCTAATTCTCTTGTAGGCGTTAGCACTAGGGCACGTATTGGCCTGCGTTTCCATTTATTATGGGCTGCTAAAACATGTAACATTGGCAAAGTAAACCCTGCTGTTTTTCCAGTTCCAGTTTGTGCAGATGCTAATACATCTTTCCCTTCTAGCACTAAAGGAATAGCCTTTTCTTGAATGGGTGAAGGTTTTGTATACCCTTTTTTATGAACTGCTTTTACTAAAGCATCTGATAATCCTAATGATTCGAATGACATATTTATATTTTTAATCAATAACCGCTACCTATAAGTTTGCGGCCTGCTTTAAAAAAGCAATTTTGTTTTAAGGAAAGTTTTATCTGTAATCACCCCCTACTATTAACACGTTCTAATAGCTGCGGCAAATATACATCGATTTTTTTCGGCAAGCTTTAAATACTTACTATAAAAATGTTGTGAGACTGCCATAGTTATGCTATCTTAGATTTATGACAGAGGCAGAATTAGAACAAGAAAATACAGCCATAGCTAACGAGTATCGTAACTTATTAAAGATAAGCTACCAATCGCTTACGGAAGATGATAAGAAATTAATTCGATTGGCTTTTAATACTGCTGTAGACGCACATAAACCTCAACGCAGAAAAAGTGGAGAGGCTTATATTTTTCACCCTATTGCGGTTGCAAAGATTGTAGCGGCAGAAATTGGGCTAGACGCCACCTCCATAGCTGCAGCATTATTACACGATGTTGTAGAAGATAGCGACTATACCCATGAAGACATGGAGCGGTTATTTGGTAAAACTATTGCGAGAATTGTTAGTGGTTTAACAAAAATATCTCAACTAAAAAAGGATACAGATGTGTCTTTACAAGCTGAGAACTTCAGGAAAATGTTGCTCACATTGCATGATGATGTACGTGTAATTATTATTAAAATTGCCGACAGACTACATAATATGCAAACAATGGCATCAATGCCTGCATATAAACAAGAAAAAATTGCTTCAGAAACACTGTATATCTATGCGCCATTAGCGCACAGAATGGGTTTATATAATATTAAAACCGAGCTAGAAGACCTTAGCTTAAAATACACTAATCCAGACGCCTACAATAATATTCTTGAAAAAACAGAAGAATCTAAAGAGGAGCAACAAGAGTACATTACTATTTTTAATGACTCCCTGAAAAATAAATTAGATTCCGAAAAAATTAGTTATGAAATAAAGGGACGTCCAAAATCTATTTTTTCAATTCATAAAAAAATGAACAAACAACTTGTTCGTTTTGAAGAAGTCTATGATAAATTTGCAGTGCGTATTATATATAAATGCACTCAAGCCCAAGAAAAATTTATTGCCTGGAAAATATATTCTATTGTTACAGATTATTATCGTCCAAACCCCGTTAGATTGCGAGACTGGATTTCATCTCCAAAATCTACCGGATATGAAGCACTTCATATTACTGTAATGGGGCCAAAAGGCAGATGGGTAGAAGTACAGATTCGTTCTGAACGCATGAATGAGATTGCCGAAAAAGGATATGCAGCACACTACAAATACAAACAAGGCTCGCAAAAAAATGAAGGCGGACTTGATGAATGGCTCGCAAAATTACAAGAAGCCCTAGAAAATCAAGAAACAAACGCTGTAGATTTTATAGAAAATTTTAAACTTAACCTATACGCCAAAGAAATTTTTGTATTCACTCCTAAAGGAGATTTAAAATCTTTACCAAAAGGTGCTACAGCATTAGATTTTTCTTTTAGTGTGCACACAGAGGTTGGATTTAAAACAAAAGGCACAAAAGTAAACGGAAAACTAGTACCGCTAAGTCATATTTTAAAAAGCGGTGATCAAGTAGAAATCATAACTGCTGAAAACGTAAAACCTAGTCCAAACTGGTTAGATTATGTAACCACCTCAAAAGCAAAATCAAAAATAAAATCTTCTTTAAACGAAGATAAAAAAAATGTTGCAGCTGATGGAAAAGAATTACTTGCACGAAAACTTAAACACCTTAAAATAACTCTAAACGAAGAAAGTATTAATGAATTAGTCGCATTTTTTAACTTAAAAACAAGTTTAGATCTATTTTACAGAGCAGGCTTAGGAACACTTGAAAATAAAAGACTAAAAGAATACGCATCAGACAAAAACAATTCTTTTATTAATTTCTTTAAAAAGAGGGTTCGTAAAAAACAATCTACCGAAGAACTTAACAAGCCCATAATTACACAAAATTACGATTTATTAGTATTCGGAAAAGAGCAAGAAAAGCTTAATTACAAATTGGCAAATTGCTGTAATCCCATAACTGGCGATAAGGTCTTTGGATTTATAACGGTAAGTGAGGGCATTAAAGTTCATAAAAAAACTTGTCCCAATGCTGTTAGCCTACAAGCCAATTATGCGTATCGTATTATGAAAGCAAAGTGGATTGACTCTTCTCAGCAAGAATACTTTTCAAGCCTTACAATTACCGGAATTGACCAATTAGGATTAATTAATAACCTTACCAAAATAGTTTCAAATAACATGAGTGTTAACATGAAAAAAATAAGCTTCGAAACAAATGATGGCTTATTTATTGGTAAAATTTTAGTGTCTGTAAAAAACAAAAAATCTATTGACAAATTAATTCAAAATATTACTAAAATAAACGGAGTTGATAAAGTAAAACGAAGCTAAGAACAACAAAGGCATAAACACAAAAAAAACATTATACACATAGTGTTAATAAACTAAACATCATTTATAAAAAATAATTGATTGATAATGCCATAAATAATTGTAAATTTGCCCGTTCCAATTTTTTAAATAATGGAAGAAAAAGACAACAATCAAGAAATCGTTAAAGCTGTTTTTACAGGTTACCTAGAAGAAAAAGGGCATCGTAAAACACCTGAACGATATGCAATATTAAATGAGATTTACAGTAGTAACGAGCATTTCGACATTGAATCATTATACATTATGATGAAAATGAAGAAGTATCGAGTAAGCCGTGCTACACTATACAATACCATTGAATTGCTCTTAAATTGCGGTCTTGTAAGAAAACATCAGTTTGGTGATAATCAAGCGCATTACGAAAAATCGTACTTTGATAAAAATCATGACCACATTATACTTACAGACACAGGAGATGTTTTAGAATTTTGTGATCCACGAATACAATCAATAAAAAAAACAATTGAAGATATATTTGATATTGATATACACAATCATTCTTTATATTTTTACGGGACTAAAAAAAAATCATAACAACACACTAAATATTATACAATGGCAGTAGATTTACTACTAGGTTTACAATGGGGAGACGAAGGAAAAGGAAAAATCGTCGATGTACTAACCGCTGATTACGACATTATAGCACGTTTTCAAGGAGGTCCTAACGCAGGGCACACCTTAGAATTTGATGGCATAAAGCACGTTTTAAGAACAATTCCTTCAGGAATTTTTCATAAAAAAGCAATGAACGTAATTGGTAACGGTGTAGTTATTGACCCAGTTGTTTTTGTACAAGAATTAAAAGGTTTAGACCAATTTGATATTGATTATAAAGCTAAATTAATTATTTCTAGAAAAGCACATGTTATTTTACCAACACACCGCTTACTAGATGCGGCTTCTGAAGCATCTAAAGGGAAAGCCAAAATTGGTTCTACTCTAAAAGGTATTGGACCAACATACATGGATAAAACCGGAAGAAACGGAATTCGTATTGGTGACTTAGAGCTAAACAACTGGAAAGAAAAATACAGAGCACTAGCCAACAAGCATGAAGCAATGATTAACTTTTATGATATTGACTTAGAATACAATTTAGCAGAAATGGAAGCTGAGTTTTTTACAGCTGTAGAAACCTTAAAAGAATTACAATTTATTGATAGTGAAGAGTATTTAAACCAAGCTTTAAAAGCAGGTAAAACAATTCTTGCTGAAGGTGCACAAGGGTCATTACTTGATATTGACTTTGGAACATATCCGTTTGTAACCTCATCTAACACAACTGCTTCTGGAGCATGTACTGGATTAGGTGTTGCCCCAAACAAAATTAATGATGTTTACGGAATATTTAAAGCCTATACTACTCGTGTAGGATCTGGACCATTCCCTACTGAATTATTTAATGACACTGGTCTTGAAATGGCTAAAATTGGTCGTGAATTTGGAGCAGTTACCGGACGCCCTAGACGTTGTGGTTGGTTAGACTTAGTAGCGTTAAAATACGCTTGTCAAGTAAATGGCGTAACCCAATTAATGATGATGAAGGGAGATGTACTTTCTGGATTTGACAGCCTTGAAGTATGTACTGCATACAAATACAAAGGAGAAACTATTACACATTTACCATACAATATTGAACCGGAAAATGTAACGCCAATATATAGCAAGTTTAACTGCTGGTCAGAAGACTTAACTGCTATGACTGAAGCGAGTCAGTTTCCTAAAGAGTTAAATGATTACATTGCCTTTTTAGAAGCTGAGTTAGAAATCCCAATCAAAATTGTTTCTGTTGGACCAGACAGAACTCAAACAATACACAGATAAAACACTTAAAACCTCTCTTCTTGAGAGGTTTTTTTTATGATTATTCTCGAAAAACATATTGTACCTCCTGGAGACTATCATATTCGATTACAAGAATATGCAGGTACTGTATTTGAGAAACTGCAAAGTAGAAGTGCCGTTAAAAAAGCAATTGCAAAAAACAGCCTTTTAATTAATCAGCAAGTAGCACAAACAAGCAACTGGATTAAAGCCGGACAATGTATTGAGTTAATTGCACACAATACTAATCCTAAAAAAATATTTCAACTACAGCTAACTGTTATTTTTCAAGATAACGATATAGCCGTTATTAATAAACCTGCGGGGTTTCCTACCAATGGTAATTATTATAAAACTATTGAAAATGCACTACCATTTAATTTAACAGAGTCTCAAAAGTCCGACGCTTTAAACTTTCCTAAACCTGTGCATCGTCTAGACAACCCTACTAGTGGCATATTACTCATTGCAAAAACCAAGACTGCACAAATACACTTACATAAGCAATTTGAAGCAAAAAGTATTAAAAAAGAATACCATGCAGTTGTTGTAGGAAGCATTCAAAAGAAAGGAGTAATCAACACTCCTGTAAACTCACAAGAAGCTACAACCCTTTTTGAAACCGTACGACAAATAACCGCATTGCAAAACAATTATCTGTCTTTAGTAAAATTACACCCCAAAACAGGACGAACACACCAATTACGCATTCATCTTTCAGAATTAGGACACCCTATTGTGGGCGACAAACTATATGCCTCAAACAATATCATGATGCACAAAGGACTCTTTTTAGCAGCCACAGCAATTCATTTTACACATCCTATTAACAACAAACAATGTAGTTATCATATTGAAATACCTTCAAAATTTAATAATTACCTAAACCGAGAACACAAAAGAACTTTAAAGTATTCCAATCAATAATTCTCTCAAATAGTTGAACAAGCTTAAAACAATAAGCTTTATCTTTTTACACGGTGTTATAAAATTGTATTCTACCATTTTATTTTTGTACTTTGCGCAGTATCAAATTTAATTTTAATTATGAGTCACATCCCTTTTTTAACAAATGACACCACAGTATTTGGAGTACTAATGCTCTCTTTGGGTTTCATTTTTTATACCGAATCAAAAACAACTGGTTTTTGGAGTAAATTTTATAAAATAGTTCCTGGCTTATTTATGGCCTATATGATTCCTGCCTTATGGACAACCTTAGGACTTATATCTCCAGAATGGGAGACAACTTCAGATAAAGGAGAAATTGTACAACACAGCTCAAACTTATACTATATTTCAAGTCGATTTTTATTACCTGCTGCATTAGTACTAATGACCTTAAGCATTGATTTAAAAGCAGTATTTAACCTCGGATGGCGTGCTTTAGTCATGTTTCTTACCGGTACCGTTGGTATTGTTATTGGCGGCCCTATTGCTATATTATTAGTAGCAATGGTGTTTCCAGAAGCAGTTGGTGGCGTTGGCGCAGATGCTGTATGGAGAGGACTCTCTACCCTTGCAGGAAGTTGGATTGGTGGTGGTGCCAACCAAACGGCTATGCTTGAAATTTACGGCTATAACCAAAAGCTATATGGCGGAATGGTGTTTGTAGATATTGTTGTTGCCAACCTATGGATGGCTATTTTATTAATTGGTATCGGAAAATCTAAAAAAATAAACAAATGGCTTAATGCCGACACCTCATCTATTGAGGCATTAAAAGAAAAAATGTCTACTTTTACTAATAGCGTTTCTAGAAATCCTTCAGTTACCGATATGGTTATTATGGGAGCTATTGCCTTTGGAGCGGTTAGTCTTGCACATTTTGGGTCGGGGTATTTAGCACCGCTATGTGGTAATTTTGTAGCTACTATTGAGTCTGCATTTACCCGAAACATGCTTACCTTTTTGGGGTCTAGCTTCTTTTGGATGATTTCTATTGCCACACTTATTGCTATTGGATTATCATTTACAAAAGCAAAAAATTACGAAGGCGCTGGTGCCAGTAAATTTGGAAGTGTTTTTATTTACATTCTTGTAGCATCTATTGGTATGAAAATGGACTTATCTATGATTTTAGACAATCCAAAACTAATTTTTATTGGTATTATTTGGATGAGCATACATGCAATTATATTAATTTTAATGGCCAAACTAATTAAGGCTCCTTATTTCTTTTTAGCAGTTGGAAGTCAAGCAAATGTTGGTGGCGCTGCCTCTGCTCCTATTGTAGCAGCTGCATTTCACCCATCATTAGCAACGGTTGGTGTATTACTAGCTGTTGTTGGATATGCAATTGGTACCCTTGCAGCAATTGGCTGTACTATTTTAATGGAAATTGTTGCTGTTTCAGGATAAAAACAATTAAAAATAATTGCATATTTGTATCTATATCTAAAACTTTTTTAAATGAAAAAATTAGCGCTCCTTATCATTATAGCCATCAGTACTATTTCTTGTAAAAACGAACACGAAATGCGCATTGAAGCCACTATTACCGGTTTAAAAAAAGGAACAGTTTATTTACAGAAAATAAGTAACGATAGCTTAATAAACCTTGACTCTGTTGTACTAAACGGCACAGACTCTTTTGTGCTAAGTAGCACCATTACTGCTCCAGAATTATTTTATATTTATGTAGATAAAGTAGATGGTAACGACTATAATGACCGCTTAACATTTTTTGGAGAAAAAGGCACACTAAATCTAAACACACACTTAAATAAGTTAAACGGAAAAGTTATTATAGAGGGCAGTAAGAATAACAGGATTTACCACGAATACCAAAGTTCATTATCTCATGTTAACCAGAAACTCATAAAAACAAATATGGCTTTTATTCAAGCACAAGCCAATAATAACGAAGACGATATTGTGCGTTTAGATAAAGAATTAATGCAACTAACAAAAGCCAAGTACCACAGAGCTATTCAGTTTGCGTTACAACATAAACGAAGTAGTGTTGCTGCTTATATTGGCGCTCGCGAAATAGCAGAAGCCAATCCCATTTATTTAGATTCTATTTATAACGGACTATCTAAAAAAGCAAAAAACACCATTTATGGTAAAGAATTAGCAATGCTCATTGCTAGTAGAAAATAGGCCGTACTGTAACACCTAAAAGTCGTTAGTAAATATTAAAGCCCGCAAAAAAAAACCGCCCCGCTCGTCTTCCTGTAATGAGCCCTTCGATAAACCCAGGGTGTAACCTGTAGAAGTGTAACCAACGGCAGAGGAGCAATTAACAAAATGTAACTTTAAGTCGTGTATAATTAATTACTAAAACAACAAGCACTTCTTATCCTAGTATAAAGATTACTATTCTCCTAAGGCCCTATCTAACAGGTTTTTATTTATACTTTTATTTGCTTTTGCACCTAGTTTTTTAATTTTTTCCACTTTAGTAACTAGGTTTCCTTTTCCTGTTAATTTTTTCATAGAAGAATCATAACTTCCTTGAACTGTTTTTAACTGATTCCCTACTTTAATTAAATCTTCTGTTAGGTTTACAAATTGATCATACAATCTACCAGCCTGCTCTGCAATAGCTAGTACATTTTTCTTTTGGTTTTCTTGTCGCCACATAGATGCTATTGTACTTAAAGTAGCTAGCAATGTAGAGGTTGATACCAGTACAATATTCTTATCTAAAGCTTCTAAATACAAATCGTTTGTTTTGTTTAAGGCTACCATTAAAGCTGGCTCAATAGGCACAAACATTAAAACATAGTCTGGAGAATTAATCTCGTATAAACTGGCATATTTTTTACTACTTAAGTCCTTAAAATGCTTACGCATACTCTCCATATGCTTCTTTAAATGCGCTTCTTTTTCAACTGTATTTTCAGCATTAGCGTAAGATTCATATGCGGTTAAGGATACCTTAGAATCAATAATTAAATGTCTATCATCTGGTAAATTAATAATAAAATCAGGCTTTTTTAGTTTTCCGTCATGATCTCTATACCCGCCTTGTGTGGTATAGTGTATCTCTTTGGTAAGGTTTGCTTTTTCTAATAAAATTTCTAGTTGTGTTTCTCCCCAATCTCCTTGAATTTTACTATCGCCTTTTAAAGCTTTTGTTAGGTTAACTGCTTCCTTACTCATTTGCTCATTCAAGTCTTTTAAGCCTAAAATTTGCTGTTTTAAACTGGCATGATGGCTAATACTTTCTTTATGTGTGTCTTCAACCTTTTTTTCAAAACCATCAATTTTTTCTTTTAGTGGATTTAAAATTGTGGCAATATTTTCTTTGTTCTGTATTGTGAATTTTGTTGTTTTTTCCTCTAAAATTTTATTGGCTAAGTTCTCAAATTCTGTAGTAAATTTCTTTTGTAACTTTTCAGTTTCCTGTTGTTGGGTATCACTATTTAGTTTCAAGTTTTCAAAAGCTACTTTTTGCTCTGCTAAATTAATTAATAAAATCTCCTTTTCTTTTCTGAGCGCTTCTATTGTTGCGTCTTCTTTTTGCAAACGCTCTTGTAAGTTTTCTAGCTGCTTCTCTAGCAGCAACAACTGTTCGCTTATACGTGTGGCTTCAGTGTTACTTTTAAGGCCTGCAATGTGTTTTCCTATCAAAAAGCCAAGGCCTCCAAATATTATACCAATGATAAAGGTTATTAATATGTCGCTCATAAATAAAGGGGTGTTATAGGTTTTAAAATAACAGACTAAATATACTTGTTTCTTTTAAGCGGTAAAAGTGTTCTTGTTATTTTATTTTAAATATTTTATTTTCACTATCAAAGCTTACTAAGTCTGAAGGGAATAGTGCCGAAAAAGCACCTTGTTCAATAAGTTGCTGAGGCGTTCCAAAATGCATTTTTTCTTTTTTCATCACAATTAAATCGTCGCATAATTCTATAGCAACATTAATTTCATGGGTAGAAAATAAAATTGTTTTATGGGTCTCTTTGGCTAGTTTTTGCAATAGTTTTAACACCGATACTTTATGGTACATATCTAAATGAGTTGTGGGCTCGTCTAAAATAATAATATCTGTATCTTGAGCCAAAGCGCGTGCTAACATTACTTTTTGTAATTGGCCATCACTTAGCTCATAACATTTTTTATCTGCCAAATCACTTATATGAACACTTAATAGTGCTGCTTTAGTTTTTTGCTTATCGGTTTCGGTTAATGTCCCTATCCAATTGGTATATGGTTGTCTGCCTATTGCTACTAGTTCTTGTACGGTTAAATTTGTTTGCGATACATTTTCAGTAAGTACCACGCTTAACGCTTTTGAGAGGGCTTGTGTAGAAATCACAGAAAGATCTTCTCCGTTAATATAAATATGTCCGCCTAACTTACTTTGTGTTTTTGTTAGTGTTCTTAGCAGTGTAGATTTCCCAACGCCATTTTCGCCTACTAACCCTACAAGGCTTCCTTTTTTTAATTCAAAATTAAGGGTACTTGCAACAGGTACAGTCTTTTTTTTAGACGCATACCCTATTGTTAGGTTTTTAATTTCTAGTACGGTGTGATTTACTGCTGCCATTATACAAATAATTTCTTTTTTCTAACCAATAGCCAAATCACCACCGGAGCACCTATTATTGATGTTACAGCATTAATAGGCAGTGTGAAATCACTTCCTGGTAGTTGTGAAATACTATCGCACACCAACAACAATATGCTTCCTGAAAGCAGTACTGCAGGCACTAATATTTTATGGTTTGAAGTGTTAAACACTAACTTGGTTACATGCGGTACCGCTAGCCCTATAAACGCAATTGGACCAACAAAAGCGGTTATACTCCCTGCTAAAATACTGGTAGCTAGAATAAGTATAAAACGATGTTTTTTTATATTCAACCCTAAACTTTGTGCATAAGACTCCCCTAACAGCAATGTATTTAATGGTTTTATACTAACAATAGCCAATGCTATTCCTGTAATAAACATACCAATTAAAATATAGAGCTCATTCCAAGTTACATTTCCTAAACTTCCAAAGCTCCAAAACAGGTAGCGTTGTAATTGCTCTGCAGTTGAAAAATATGACAATACTGTTACTATTGCCGCAGTAACACTTGAAAACATGAGTCCTATAATTAAAATAGCCATGGTATCTTTTACACGAATACTCACTAGGACTACTGCTAACAACACTAGTAAACTCCCTATACTCGATGCCACAACCAAACTCCACTTAGACATTAACACAACACCAAAAGCGCCAGAAAACAAGGTTGCTCCTAACACTATTATGGCCACCCCTAAACTTGCACCAGAACTTAAGCCTAATACGTACGGCCCTGCCAAAGGGTTGCGAAACATTGTTTGCATTAGCAAGCCTGAAATACCTAACCCTGCACCAACAACAATTGCGGTAATGGCTTTTGGAATACGGTAATCCATAATAATATATTGCCAAGAATTTTTAACACTCTCATCTCCTAAAAGTGCTAATAACACCTCTTTTAAAGGAATCATTACTGTACCTATTGAAATGTTTATTCCAAAAAAAATAAGCAATAATATACTTAATACTATAAAAGGGATACGGTATGTTCGTGTGGGTGTCAATTTATTTTAGTTGGGTATAAAAATATGGTTCATACTCGGGCAATAGTGTTGGGTGAAAAATTTTAATTAAATCTTTTAGCACTAAGTCTGGTCTAGAGGGTGCTTGTTCATAAAACAGTAAGCCTTTACTTTTACCTTTTTTATTAGCCATAAAGATACCATTTTTTGCAAACACATTAAACTCTTGATAATGCGCATTGCTTTTTACCAATTGACTTTTAGTCTGATAATCTCCAATAGCAATCCAATAATCAGCTGTTTTTGCCTGTTCTAGAACAGATTCAAAATTAAGGGTCATACTTCCTTTACCTTTACTATCTTCCCATAAATACTTTCCGTTTGCATCTCTTATAAACTGTGAAGCCCATGAATTTCCATAAGGAATATACCAGGTGTCTTTATAAGGCATACCACTAAACACTGTAGGTACATTCTGTGCCGTTTTAGCTAAATTTCTTGCAGCGTTATAGTCCTTTTCTATCTGATTAAAAACCTCAGCCGCTTGTGCTTCTTTATTAAAAAGTGCACCAAAAAAATGAATCCATTCGGCACGTCCTAAAGCATGTTGTTCAATCCATTCACTATTATACAACACTGGTATTTTTGCTTTTTGAATCGCATCTAAAGTTTTATTTTGTCCGTTAATCCCAAAACTTACTAAAACATCTGGTTGTAGGTCTATTACTGTTTCAATAGACATGTTTTCATTTTTTCCGAGCTCTTTAATCTCTCCCTTTTCAATTTGTTCTCTTGCTACTGGAGAAGATATATATTCTGTATTCGGAAATCCTATCAACTTATCTAATTCATCTAACAATTCTAACGCAGGGATATGTGTGGTTGAGGTAACTATAATGGTTTCTACAGGCACTCTAACAAGCGCATCATGCTGTACATTTTTAGGTATATCTGCTGATTTTTCTAATAACAAATACTGAAACGACTTTGTTGCATTAGGCCATGGTTTGTGTACTGTTAACACACTGTACCCTTCGTGCTTCTCAATAGTAAACCCTTTGGCATAACGGACTATTGTTGTGGTATCTTTTATTGTATTAGTACGCTCTTTTGATGTGTTTGTACAACATACAAAACAGCATATTAACGAAATGTATAAAGATTTTTTTAGCATAACACAAAAGTAATATTTAATCTGAGAAAAATACCATATTACTACTGTTGCTTACAGCGTCTTAAATTCTTTTATTTTTTTACAATTAAAACCCAACTATTAAGCGTATTTTTGCAGTGCATTTGGTTTTTATGTCAATTCATAATCAATAAAGTTATTTAAAAACACTTTTATTGACACACCTAATATTAAACGATTGGGTATTGTAATTAACTGAAAATTAAAAGGGAATTAAGTGCGTAGCAATACTATTCTTAAACTGTCCCAGCAACTGTAAACTTTGCCGAAAGGCACTTATTGCACACTCTACACCACTGTTATTTTTAATGGGAAGGTAGCCAATAAGATGTAAGTCAGGAGACCTGCCAAATGCAACAAATTATAATTTCGATATTTTCTGGAGAAGAACTCGATACTATTATGAAACATATATTGCATTACTTATTATTCTGCCTATTCTTGTGTACCACTACGTATGCACAGGATTATAACACACTTGCATTAGATACAATTTCTATTACTGACGTAAGGCTACAGCAATATATTGATACTGTTACAACATACAAACGCTCAGAAAAAAACATCCAGAAACAAGTTGCTACAGTAACCGAAATATTACAACAACATAGTACCATCCATTTTAAAGAAAACGGATTAGGTATGGTCTCCTCGCCATCATTTAGAGGTACAAACGCCTCACAGACTTCAATTGTTTGGAATGGCATTTCTATAAACTCCCCGCTTACTGGACAGGTAGATTTTAATAACCTTTCATTATCTGGAGTGTCCTCCATTTCTTTAAAAAACAGTGGTGGAAGTGTATTTTACGGTTCTGGGGCTATTGGCGGAAGCGTGCACTTACAGCATCTGTTTAACTTTAAAAAACAGCTAAATCATCGGTTTACAACTGCTATAGGAAGTTATGAAAATTACATTCAAGAATTTAGCACAACAAAAGCTAATAAAAAGCACTATATAAATGCATACGCCAAACATCAAAACGCTAAAAACAACTATCCGTTTTTAGATACATCTTTGTTTAACGATAACGGAAACCTGACTAACACAACTTTTGGAATGCATTATGGCTATAAGCCTTCTAAAAAAAATGAGTTTAAAGTCTATGCCAATTATTTTACTAGTGAGCGTGAACTATCAAGAACACTTTATGCGCCTTCAAATAGTAAGCTAGATGATGTTAACCATAAAATTATGGGAACATGGCAACATCAAGAAAAAAAGACAAGCTACACCTTAAAATTAGCAAGACTACATGAAAATTTTACGTATTATAATAATAAAAATAAATTACACTTATACACGGGCAGCAAAGCTATAAGCTACATTACTGCTATTGATATTATTCATAAATATTCAAGAAAAATACACTTTCATACGGCTATTGATGCTAAACATATACAAGCAAGTGGCGATGATATTATTAAAAACACAAGCAAAAGTATTGCCGGAATTGTTGCTTTTACCCATTTACCATACAACAAATTACAATACAGTATTAGCGTTAGAAAGGAATACAACAATCAATACCAAGTGCCATTTGTAGGAAATTTTACGGCTAAATTTAAAATGAATAACGCCTATACAATGCAGTTTAATGCCTCTAAAAACTACCGAACGCCAACCGTAAATGATTTGTTCTGGAACGGATTAGGAAACCCAGATGTACTACCCGAAACAGCTTATCAAGCATCTTTTTCTAATAAACTTAAATATAAAGGCATTACAGCAAACTTTTCTGGGTTTTATATCGCGTCTGATAATATGATTAAATGGACTCCAAACACAGATGGTATCTGGCAAGCACAAAACATTAGTAAGGTTAATAATTATGGACTAGAAGCAAGTCTAACGTCGGCTTTTAAAGTGCAAAAACATCTATTTAATTTAAGTAGCCATTACAGCTACACCAAAGCTATTGACCAAAAAACTAATAAGCAACTCATTTATGTGCCCATACATAAACTAAATGCTACAATACATTACAAATACAAAGCACTACAATGCTATTACGAGCAAACAATTACAGACCGTGTTTTTACAACAACCGATCATCAAAATAGTATTGCACCGTACACTATTGCAAACATTGGACTCTCTTACGCGTTTTCAATACAAAAACACCAACTGCAGCTCACCGGAAAATTAAAAAACATCTTTAACAAAAACTATGAGCTAACAGCTGCTAGGCCCATGCCAAACACTAATTATTTACTATATTTAACCTTTAATTTTAACTAAAATGAATACAAAACAATTATTCTTAGCCCTACTTACCGTAGGTATTTCTTTTACCTCATGTACAGAAGACGAGGGCGTAAACTTTCAGCCACTACCCTTAGGAGACTACCAAAACGGGGTGCTCATTAGTAACGAAGGCCCTTTTGGTACAGGCGCAGGTACGGTTAGTTTTATTTCGGAAGATTTTTCAAGCACAGCACATACAGTGTATCAAACAGTTAATGATGATAACTTAGGAAACATTGTACAATCAATCGGGTTTACCGACTCTAAAGCATATATTATTGCGAATAACTCTCATAAAGCAACTATTGTAAATCGCTATTCTTTTGAGAAAGAAACCACTATTGAAACTGGTTTAAATAACCCAAGAGCTTTTGTTACTAATGGCATTAAGGGCTATATTAGTAATTGGGGTGATGCTGCCGATGCAACGGACGATTTTATTGCTGTAATTGACTTACTTACAAACACTATTGAAAGTACTATACCGGTAGGAGAAGGTCCTGAAAAAATGCTTGTAGTCAACAATACCTTATATGTATCGCATAAAGGTGGTTGGAATCAAAACAATATTATCTCAATCATTAATACTACTGATAATACGGTAAACACAATTACTGTAGGTGATGTGCCAGATGAAATGGTCATAGATACCGAAAACAATATTTGGGTACTTTGTGAAGGTGTTCCTGCTTGGACTGGATCTGAAACAGGTGGTAAATTAATAAAAATAAACACTAGCGATAATAGCCTTGAAATTACACATGAATTAAGCGCTTCAGTACACCCAAACAGCTTGTCTTATGAAGCCGGAATTCTATACTATGCCATAAACGGAAATGTATTTGTTATGGATGAAAACGCTATAGAATTACCAACAACGCCGCTACTAAACACACCTGTTTACACAATGGCAGTTAAAAACAATAGATTATATACTACTGATGCTGTTGATTTTTCTAGCAACGGAACATTAACTGTTTTTGACATAAATGATGCTACAGAAATACAATCTATTACAGTAGGGGTAATTCCGGGAGGAATTTATTTTAATTAATATTTCCTTTTTCTTAAAACACAAAAGCCTTTCTATTAGAAAGGCTTTTGTGTTTTAATTACTTTTTTTATGAGTACAAAAATCATTCCATATTGTCCACAAACATTATATCCTCAAAAGGATTGTCTTTAAATGGAATTGATTTAAGTTTTATTACGCCCGATGAAAAAGGCCTGTCATTACCTGTAATGTTTACAATTGCCAATGCTAATAGTGGCTCATCTGTACTACCTAAAACTCCCATATTACTATAATCCTCTGTTAAAACATACATCGGACTTGGTGTAAATCCTGTGCTATAATCTGTAAACCCTATACTATTTAACGATTTTAACACCAGAGGTTGTAAAGCATATGTATGTCCTGGATTAGCACCTGTTTTATTATAATTAGGCGAATCATATAATGTTATTGAGGCCTGAAATTTTCCTGCTGTAGCAGTGCCTATTTGCACTACATCAATATACGGGTTTAGTCCGTTAATAAGCAACTCACTTGCCGATGCCGACCTACCTGTAGTAATTACATATACTTTTAAAAGTTGTAAGCCATGTAATGCTTGTCCGCTTGTTGTTTGAGTTATAAACGGATTTATCAATTGAGACGGGGCATTGCTTTCAAAGTAACTTTGCCATTTAGGGTTCCATTGTTCTGTGCTAAATACTTGCCCCGAAAACTGCCCTGTTATTAAACTAGATAAGGTTATAGCACTATGTACCGATCCTCCAGGGTTATAACGGACATCTACCACTAACTCGGTAACTCCACTATTTTTAAAATTAGCGAATACAGCATTTAACTGATCATCATAATCTGCTGTAAAACGATTATACACTAAGTAGCCAATTTTTATACCTGACACCTCTAAAATTGAAGAATGGAATATTGGGTTTTCAGCAATGGTAGCTTTTGTTAATTCTACTGTTGTAGATAATGGTGTCACCACTACCCCATTGTAGTCAGCTAAAGTTATGGTGTAATTGTCTTGAGATAAAGCGCTACTAATGCTAGGAGCTAACGTATTATCTGCCAAATTATAAGTTATAGGCATTCCGTTTACATGACTAAAAACCATGCCCCTAACAATTCCCTTTGTACTAGCGTCTGTATTAGGAAGTACATAACGCACATAACCATATGCATGATTACTATTGGTATCGGGGTCTGCAAAAAAACCAAACGCCATACCATTCTTCTTAGACACACCTGCAAGAGAAGCTTCCAGTGCGTTATAGTCGTTTACAATCCAACTAAATTTATCTATTGTTTGGCGCTCATAAATTAAAGATTCAAATAATAATTCAGGACTATCAAAATCTGCTATAAAATTATTTAAATCTGATTGATACTCGAATCTATCATCTGCCAAATCAGAAACTTGTGGCTGATATAAATAAAATAGATTCATGGCTTTCCATACAAAATCGCCAATTTCTGTGTTTGTTGCTGGTAAGATTATATCGTCATGATCATCAAAACATCCAATAGTCATGATACTCATAAATACGCCTAAAAACAGGGGTTTATTAATATACTTCATTTCTTAATTTTGGTAAAATATTGCATCTTAGCATCTAAAATTAAGACTTTTAGTGTAAATAATCTTATTATACTGTTACAAATTAGAATATTAATCGTCTTAATAATAAGAAACAATTGTATTATAGATGACCCAAACCGATTTTTTAAACTTGGTATTACCTTTTAAGGACAAACTATATCGATTAGCAAAGCGGTTATTGATATCTAATGAAGAAGCAGAAGATGCCACTCAGGAAATGGTAATGAGGCTTTGGAAAAACAAACAAAAAATAAACACGTATGACAATGTTGAGGCTTTTGCCATGCGAATGATTAAAAATTACTGTTTTGATCGGTTAAAATCAAAACAAGCCAATACTATTAGCTTGGTGCACAGTAATTACGCTGATGGCACTAAAAATATTGACAAACAACTGGAAGAAAAAGACAGTTATACATTAATTGAAAAATTAATAAACCAACTACCAGAACAACAGCGTGTAGTAATGCAATTAAGAGATCTAGAGCAATATGCTTTTTCCGACATTGCAAAAATCACACATTTAAAAGAAGCTACTGTACGTGTTACACTATCAAGAGCTCGAAAAACGATAAAAAAACAATTGCTACAACAACATAATTATGAGTACAGAAAACATTGAGCAGTTACTTGAAAAGTACTTAGAAGCTAGTACAACAATTGCAGAAGAGCAACAATTGGCACAGTATTTTTCTACAGATAATGTAGCTACACATTTATTATCGTATCAACCATTATTTAAATACTTTAAAAAAAGTAAGCAGACTAGAAGTGCTAGAACAACAACAGTAAAGACATCGTTTTCATTTTATAAATGGACTGCTGTAGCCGCAAGTACTTTACTTCTTTTAGGTTTTTTCACAAAAGAAATGATACAGCAGCAAACAGAAAAAGAAGAAGCGCTTTTAGCTTATTACGAAACAAAAAAAGCACTTCAATTTATGTCGACTAACTTTAACCATGGTGCTAAAAACGTACAACACCTAAACACTTATACTATTACTAAAAATAAAATTTTTAAATCAAATTAATAACCCTGCCTACTAATAGGCAAACAAAAACTAAAAATCATGAAAAAATTAATTTTAATCCTTGCTCTAAGCATAACGCCATTATTTGTAACTGCACAAAGTTACTTTGACTCTTTAGAAGATCTAGATGACGTTACTTCTGTTATTGTAAATGCCAATATGTTTAACTTAATGAGCAATATTGACATCAATACTGAAGACCCTGAAGCAAAAGAATATCTTGAACTAATTAGAAATATTACCAGCTTAAAAGTATTTGTAAGCAACAACAAAGCCAGTGCAACCAAAATGAAAAAGATGATGGCTACTTACCTTAAAAAGTCTTCACTAAAAGAACTTATGCGCGTAAAAGAAGGCGATGCTAACATTAAGTTTTATGTAAAAGAAGGTAGTAACAGTACTAAGGTTAGTGAACTATTAATGTTTGTTCAAAACACTGATTTAACCGTTAACGATAGTAAAATAGAAACCGTACTACTAACTTTAATAGGAGATTTTGATTTAAATCAAGTGTCTAAGCTAACTTCAAAAATGAATATTCCTGGAGGAAAGCATTTAAAAAACGTTAAAAACAAATAATCATGACACTACTAAAATCCTTTTTTGGAGCGCTTAGTATTGCACTACTTTTAAGTAGTTGCAACAACACGCCTTCCTTACAGCAATATTATGTTGACCAACAAGAAAACGAGCAGTTTTTAATTGTTAATGTTCCTATGAGCACATTAAATGTAAACCGCGACTCATTAAATTCTAGGCAACAACAAGCTTTTGATTCTGTAGAAAAACTAAATATTCTAGCCTTTAGAAGCACCCCAAGTAACCAAGAACAATTTCAGGCAGAACGCGAAACTGTTTTAAATATTTTAAAAGACTCTAAATACAAGCCTTTAGCCCGATTTAACGATAATAGCAACAAGGCAGTTGTATCTTATATTGGTTCTGAGAATGGCATTGATGAAGTTATTCTATTTGGGAGTAATCCTGAACAAGGCTTTGGAATAATTAGACTACTAGGAAACAATATGACGCCGTTAAAAGTAGCCAAACTTGTTAGTATTCTAGAAAAAGAAAAATTAGATGTAGAACTATTAAAAGGCTTGCCTAAGTTTTTTAACAACAATAAATAAGTCTCAAAGCGCTGCCTCGGAGGTGTCCTTTAAAAACATTATTCCCGAGTATTAGGGTATTTAAATAAAAAAAGACCATCTAAGTAGATGGTCTTTTTGTTTTTGAGCGAGAGACCGGGTTCGAACCGGCGACATTCAGCTTGGAAGGCTGACGCTCTACCAACTGAGCTACTCTCGCAATCGTTCGGCAAATATAGCTTCTTTTAGCAGTTATTTCCAAACATTTTCATTAAAAAAATTCAAAAAAAATTCAATTCACTACAAATCAATATAGTAGCTTAAACGCTTTTTGTAAAATTCAATTTCTCTATAGTGTTTTGTAAAAATGATAGCCATAAATCTCATAGCCCTCTCTGTAATAAAACTTATGTGACGGAAAATTTTGCACATATGTATTTAGCTCAGATGTTAAACAACCTTTACTCTTTGCATAGGCATGTATCCAATCAAACAACTGCTTCCCTAGGCCTTTACCTCTATAATTATTAGCAATATATACATGGTCTGGCTCTACGCTCTTACCAGAATAATGGCGCGTTATAAACCACAAGCCCGATACGCCTATTAGCAAATCATCATCATACATGGCTACACACTCATACTGCTGCTCAGACATGTCTAAAAACCGCTCTTTTAATAACGCTTCAGAAACTGACCCATTAGTATGTTCTAGCATTAAAGGGAGTATTTGTAAAATATCTTCTTTTAATAAAATTTTTATCGAAATATTCATGTGCTATTGTGTATTTTTGAGTTCTCAATCATTTCAAATTTACAACGAATTATTGACTTATTATGAGCCGAATTATTGAAACCGAAAATTTATATCTAAGGAACATCTCTGCCAATGACGTTCCAAAATTATTCAAAATACATAATTCTACTGCCATAGCTAAAAACACCAAGCTACAGCCTTTTAGTCAACTGGCAGAGGCAACTACATTTTTTAATAGAGAATCTGCCAATAGTTTTGGTACATGGGTAATTTGCGATACCAAACAAGGCGAGTTAATTGGCTATTGCTCCTTTTACCAACTAAACAAAAATCCAGAGAGTGATTTGAGTATTTATCTACTTGAAAAACATTGGCACAAAGGATTTGCTACCGAAGTCCTAAAAGGAATTATTTTATACGCTTTTAATGTTTTACGAACACCTGAAATTAACACCCATATAGTAGCAGAAAATAATATCGGACAAAAAATAGCCCTCAATAACGGATTCACTTTAACTAAAAATGGTGTTTATCAACTTAAAAACACACTTGTTTATGCAAAAGAAATCACAGCAAAAGACACCCTTGCTATTCGTAATCAAGTACTAAGAAAGGGCTACCCCATAGACGCTTGTATTTTTGATGGCGATAACGACATACATACATTTCATATAGGACTATATTATTACAGCATGCTAATTGGTGTGGCTAGCTATATGAAAAACAATAGTAACCACAGTACGGAAACAGTACAATATCAATTACGAGGAATGGCATTATTACCAAAATTTCAAGGTAAAAAACTGGGTAATGTATTGCTTGAAAAAGGAATGGACATACTAGAGAACAAACAGGTTAATTTACTCTGGTGCAATGCTCGCACAACTGCAGTATCTTTTTATAAGGCATTCGGGTTTACCACTCACGGCAATACCTTTGAAATACCTAGCGTAGGTACACATATTAAAATGGAGTATAACCTCATTAAACCTTTGTCTAAAAAATAAGTCAAATGAATATGAAAGTTTTTTACCTATCACTCTTAAGCGTTTTATTCATTAATTGTACAACTGATGAAATTAGTATTACACCTATAGATGATAATAGTACAGAGTATATCATTTTAAGCGAAAATGGTGGACGCGTAAGTTGGTCTCACATACATAATGTTATTTTGTATGATAAAACATCTGAAGACGGATTTTTAGATGTTTTTAGCATGAATCCAGACGGAACAAATATTACAAATCTAACTGATGGAAACGACAATTTACCTGAACACAACGGACAACCAACCGCACACCCTACATTAAACCTAATCTTTTTTCAAGCCGCTAACCCTGATTATGGGCAATTAGGAACAGTAGCCACACATAATTACCTTACAAACCCTGGTATTGGACTAAATAATGACTTCTGGGTTATGAATTATGAAGGAACAACATTCCATAAAATCTATTCTACCGGAGCTGGAGAAGGCTTACTACATCCACATTTTACAAGTGATGGCTCAAAAATGGTTTGGGCAGAAACCAGAATCCCTTGGGAGTTTGGACAAGGACAACCTGGTTTTTGGGAAATAAAACTTGCCGATTTTACAATTAATAACGGCGTTCCAACTCTTTCTAATATTATTACAATGCAACCTGGAAACCTGCAATTATATGAAGTAAATGATATTTCTGACAACGGAAACACAATACTCTTCTCTGGAATAGTTGA
The DNA here is from genome assembly GCA_965178655.1 of Flavobacteriaceae bacterium. Lineage (GTDB taxonomy): Bacteria > Bacteroidota > Bacteroidia > Flavobacteriales > Flavobacteriaceae. The sequence continues at coordinate 1,881,330 of OZ238266.1, read as the reverse complement.
AAGTAGTGATTATTTTCAAATGGAATTATTTTCATACAATATTCCTACAAATACTTTTTTACAACTCACCAACGACAATCATTGGGATGAATTTGCAACCTTTAGCCCTAATGAGGATCAAATTATTTTTGCTTCAAGCAAAGACATTGAGCAACCAAGCAACGGAAAACCTGTAAAAGATTATTGGAAAATAGATCTTGATGGTACAAATCGAGAACGATTAACGTGGATAAACCCTCCAAATGAACCACTTGTTGGAAATGCCTCAGATTTTGACTGGTCTCCAAACCACCAAGATATTGTTTTAGGATTACGAGATATTGATGGATTTAACAAAAAAATTATCCGCATTAATGACTTTTGGAATCAATAAGCTCTTAATAAAATCATTAATCGTATAATTTTAGTATTGCATATTATTCTTTAATTTTGTTTGTACCTTTGTAGCCTAAATATTTGTGTACCATGAACAAAAAAACACTCCTATTAATCTTAGATGGTTGGGGGATTCCTGAAGATAAAAACACCTCAGCAATTCACCATGCAAAAACACCCTTCATAGATAGTCTTTACAAGAAATACCCTAACACTACCTTGTTAACGCATGGTATGAATGTTGGCTTACCTGACGGGCAAATGGGAAATAGTGAAGTGGGACATATGAATATTGGAGCTGGAAGAATTGTATATCAAGACTTAGCAAAACTAAACCTTGCAGTAGAGAATAATACTTTAAAAGATGAGCCAGCACTTATCAATGCATTTAAATACGCTAAAGAAAATCAGAAAAACATTCACTTTATGGGGCTTGTTTCTGACGGAGGTGTACACGCACATATCAATCACCTAAAAGGGCTCATTACTGCTGCCGAAAACTTTGGCGGTATAAATAGTTATGTACACGCTTTTACAGACGGAAGAGATGTAGATCCTAAGTCTGGAGTGCAACATATTACCGACTTACAGCAACACCTCAAAAACACAAATACTAAGCTAGCCTCCGTTATTGGGCGTTACTATGCCATGGATAGAGACAACCGTTGGGAGCGCATTGCCAAGGCATACAATCTTATGGTTAACGGTATAGGTACTAAAACAGACAATGTAATTACCGCTATTAAGACTAGTTATGACAATGGTGTTACAGATGAATTTTTAGAACCAATAGTACTTGCCCAAAATAATGTTCCTGTAACAACAATACAACCTGATGATGTTGTTATTTTCTTTAACTTCAGAACCGATAGAGGTCGTGAATTAACCAATGCACTTACACAAAATGATTTCCCAGAAGTGGACATAAAAAAAATACCTTTACACTTTACCACCTTAACAAATTATGATGATTCTTTTAAAGGAATTCATGTTGTATATGATAAAGAAAACATAAAAGACACATTAGGAGAAGTGCTTTCAAATGCTGGAAAATCACAAATACGCATTGCAGAAACAGAAAAATACCCCCATGTTACATTTTTCTTTAACGGCGGAAAAGAAACACCTTTTAAAAATGAAGAACGCATCTTATGTCCTTCACCAAAAGTAGCGACTTATGATTTGCAACCTGCAATGAGCTCTTACGATATTGCAAAGGCTATTATTCCTGAATTACATAAAGCATCAGCAGATTTTATTTGTTTAAACTTTGCTAACCCAGACATGGTAGGACATACGGGTAGTATGGATGCCGCAATACAATCTTGCGAAGCAACCGATATTTGCACCAAACAAGTTATTGAAGCCGCACTAGCAAATAACTACACCACACTCGTTATTGCCGATCATGGAAATTGCGAAAAAATGTTTAATGAAGACGGTAGCCCAAATACAGCGCACACCACAAATCCAGTACCCTTAATTGTTGTTGATAACAACATTAAAACGGTTACTAATGGGGTGCTTGGAAATATTGCGCCAACTATTTTAAAACTGATAGGTGTTAAACAACCAGAAGCTATGACTTTAGATACACTGCTTTAAAACCAGCAAACATAACACTACCTAATATTATCGAAAAAGGTTTTTGCAATGGATTCCCTGTGATTTGGATGGGCTATCTTAACCAACTCATTAATACGTTGCTTTATTGTTTTTCCATACAAATCTGCAACACCATATTCCGTAACAACATAGTTAACATGGGCACGAGTAGTTACAACCCCTGCTCCTTTGTTTAAAAAAGGTACAATTCTACTAATTCCCTTAGCCGTTTGAGATGGTAGTGCTAATATTGCTTTTCCGCCTTCACTAAGTGATGCACCTCGAATATAGTCCATCTGTCCTCCTACCCCTGAATACATTTTTGTTCCAATAGAGTCTGCGCAAACTTGACCTGTTAAATCAATTTCTACTGCAGAGTTTATAGCTATCATTTTAGGGTTTTGTTTAATAATAGAAACGTCGTTAACAAAATCTGCCGTCCTCATTTCTATAAACGGATTATCATCTACATAATCATATAATTTTTGTGTGCCCATCAAAAATGTTGCCATGGCACGACCTGGGTTAACTCCTTTAAAATCACCATTAATTACATTTTTTAGCACCAAATCAATTACACCATCGGAAAACATTTCGGTGTGTAAACCTAAATTTTTATGGTTTCCTAATCTCGATAATACTGCATTCGGAATACTACCTATTCCCATTTGCAAAGTACTTTTATCATCAACCAACTCTGCAATATAATCACCTATTTTATCTTCAATTGCATTAGGTGCAGGTAAAGCATGTTCATGAATTGGAGAGTCATGTGCCACAAAAACATCTAATTTTGAAATATGAATAATTCCATCACCATGGGTTCGAGGCATCTTACTGTTAATCTGAGCTATAACATAAGTTGCATTTTGTATAGCTGCCAAAGTTGCTTCTACCGAAACACCTAGCGAACAATACCCGTGCTTATCTGGAGGAGATACTTGTATTAAAGCAACGTCAATAGGAACGATGTTTCGCTTAAACAAAATTGGTAACTCACTTAAAAAAACAGGAGTATAAGAACCATTACCTGCTTTTAGAGTATGTCGTACATTTTTACCTATAAAAAAAGAATTCACATGAAAACTATCTTTGTATTTAGGATCTGCATAAGGCGCCCTACCTTCTGTGTGCAAATGTGCTACCTCTACATTTCTTAACTCTTCATGACGCGCAGTCATTGCATCTATTAACACTTGAGGGGCTGCAGCTGCAGCCTGAATATATACCCTATGGTTTGATTTTATAATTTTTACAGCTTCTGATGCTGATACGGATTTATACATATCTATATTATTTTATCACTACAAAACTATATGTAAATGGCGTACTAAAACATGCTAAAAATCATGTTTGAAAACATTTTTTACAGCATAATTATTTAATGCTATAAATTAGTATCTTTACCCAAAAGTTATAATGATATGATGAAATTAAAATCTGCAGAAGAAATTGAATTAATGCGCAAAAGTGCTTTAGTCGTTTCTAAAACATTAGGAATAATCGCAGCCGAAATTAAACCTGGAGTGAGCACATTATACTTAGATAAACTAGCAGAAGAACATATTAGAGACCTTGGGGCTGTTCCTGGTTTTTTAGGATTATACGATTTTCCGAACACCTTATGTATTTCGCCAAACGACCAAGTTGTTCACGGTATTCCTAACAATAAACCACTACAAGACGGCGATATTCTTTCGGTAGATTGTGGTAGTATTTTAAATGGTTATTATGGTGATCATGCCTATACATTTGAAGTAGGCGAGGTAGCTCCTGATGTAAAAAAATTATTAGACACTACTAAAGAAAGCCTATACGTTGGTATTCGTGAATTCAAAGAAAATAACCGTGTTGGTGACGTTGGTTTTGCAATACAAAATTTCTGCGAAAAACACGGCTATGGCGTTGTTAGAGAACTTGTAGGACACGGATTAGGAACCACCATGCATGAAGATCCACAAATGCCCAATTACGGAAAACGCGGCCGTGGAAAAAAATTCAAAGAAGGATTAGTTGTAGCCATAGAACCTATGATTAATTTAGGAACACATAAAGTAGAATTTTTAAGAGATGGGTGGACTATATTAACCCAAGACCGCAAGCCATCGGCACATTTTGAACATGATGTTGCTATCGTAAACGGAAAACCTCAACTACTCTCTACTTTTGATTATATTTATGAGGCATTAGGCATTAGCAGTACCGAGGAAGATGAATTCCGTAAAAAATAATTCTATGATAAAAATAAAACATATTCTTTCCTTATTTATTTTCGGATTATTACTAAATCTAACTGGAGGTCTTTTTAAAATCATGCATTGGCAAGGCGCTCACATAGTTTTAATAGCAGGTACTATTACAAAGTTAATTGCTGGTATTGTTTTAATTTACAAAATATTAACCAACACCAAGTTTAAAGGTTTTTTAAACTGGTAACACCTAGTTGCTTTGAAATACATTTTTAAGTTTATACTAAACACTATACCACGTCCATTTTTAATTCGTCTAAGTTATGGTATAAGACCGCTATTATCCTTTTTTCTAAGAGGAAACACTTATACAGATCCTATTAATGGTAAAGGTTATCGTTCTTTTTTACCTTACGGATATACTACTCAACGAAACAATGTACTATCGCCTTCAACGCTATCTTTAGAAAGACACCGTTTATTGTGGTTATATCTAAAACAAAAAACCGATTTTTTTACTAATAAATCACTTAAAGAAGTATTGCATTTTGCACCCGAACAATGCTTTTATAAACGTTTTAAAAAACTCAAAAACATTAATTATACGACTACCGATTTACTGTCGCCACTGGCAGACGTAAAAGCAGATATTTGCAACTTACCATTTTCAGAGAACAGCTATGATATTATTTTTTGCAACCATGTATTAGAGCATATTCCAGATCACAAAAAAGCAATGAAAGAGCTATATCGTGTTTTAAAACCGAATGGAATGGCTATACTACAAGTACCACAAGATTTATCTAGAGCATATACTTTTGAAGACGACAGTATTACTGATAAAGATGAGCGCAGTAAGATATTTGAGCAATATGACCATGTGCGCATTTATGGACTAGATTACTTTAATACATTACGCAGTGTAGGTTTTACAGTAGATGCTGTAGATTTTACTGCAACATTATCGGACAGCGATATTAAACGATATGCTTTAGCTAAAGGAGAATTAATTCCTGTTTGCTATAAAAAATAGGTGTTTATTTAAAAAATGAATCTACAAACTCGTATTTATTAAATACTTGTAAATCTTCAATTCCTTCTCCTACACCAATATACTTTACAGGGATTTTAAATTGATCAGAAATACCAATAACTACCCCACCCTTTGCAGTACCATCTAATTTTGTTACTGCTAATGAAGTTACGTCTGTAGCTGCAGTAAATTGTTTGGCTTGCTCAAAAGCATTTTGTCCGGTAGAACCATCTAGTACTAGCAACACATCATCTGGCGCATTATTAACTACTTTTTGCATTACACGCTTAATTTTAGTTAGCTCATTCATTAAGTTTACTTTATTATGTAAACGTCCTGCAGTATCGATAATTATAACATCGGCATTTTGTGCAACACCAGAAGCTAGTGTATCATAAGCTACCGAAGCAGGGTCACTACCCATAGCTTGTTTTACCAAAGGCACTCCTACACGATCTGCCCAAACTTGTAATTGATCTATAGCAGCTGCTCTAAAAGTATCTGCAGCGCCTAATACTACTTTAAGTCCTTGTTTATGAAACTGATGTGTTAATTTACCTATTGTAGTTGTTTTTCCTGCCCCATTAACACCAACAACCATTAAGACATATGGTTTTTTGGTTTCGGGTATTGTAAAACTTGTATCTTCTCCAGAATTTGTTTCCGATAATAAGTTTGCTATTTCTTCCTTTAGAATACTATTAAGCTCCTCAGTACCCAAATACTTGTCTTCTGCTACACGAGATTCAATACGGGTTATTATTTTAAGAGTTGTGGCAACCCCAACATCACTAGACACCAATACTTCTTCTAAGTCATCTAAAACATCTGCATCTACCGTAGTTCTACCTGCTACAGCCTTACTTAACTTAGTGAAAAATGATGATTTTGATTTCTCTAAACCTTTATCAAGGGTTTCTTTTTTATCCTTAGAAAATATTTTTTTAAAAAAACTCATTTGTGTGGGTGCTTATATCGTACCAAAGATACGGTCATAAATATTATATACCAAAAAAGCTACTTTCTAATATATTAGAAAGTAGCTTATAATACTTTTATAAATATTTAAAAGATTATTTTTTTGCTAACCAGTCTTTAACTAATTCTGGTTGCATAACAGATTCTACGAAAGTATACGCTCCTGTTTTAGGAGATTTTACCATCTTTACTGCTTTTGTTAATCTTTTAGATCCTGTTTGTAACGTTGCTACTGATTTCTTTGCCATAACTAACCTTATTTAATTTCTTTATGAACAGTCATTTTCTTTAAGATAGAGTTAAATTTCTTAACCTCTAATCTTTCTGGAGTGTTCTTTTTATTTTTTGTTGTAATGTATCTTGACGTTCCAGCTTGTCCTGAAGCTTTGTGCTCTGTACATTCTAATATTACTTGTACTCTATTTCCTTTTTTAGCCATCTCTCTTGTCTTTTAAACGTTGAAAATTATTTGCTTAAAAATCCTTTTGCTCTAGCATCTTTGATTACTGCAGCAATACCTTTTTTATTAATTGTTTTTAATGCCGCAGCAGAAACTTTAAGTGTTACCCACTTATCCTCTTCTGGGATATAAAAACGCTTCTTTAATAAATTCGCGTGGAATTTACGTTTTGTTTTATTCATTGCGTGAGAAACATTGTTCCCAACCATTGCTTTTTTTCCAGTAAGTTCACAAACTCTTGACATCTCTACTTTACTTTAGTTATTTCTAAACGAGGTGCAAATTTAAGCCTTTTCATTCATTACACAAATAAATTAGCATAAATATTTCAAGTATTTTACTCTATTAGCACTTTAACAATGCTAAACAGCATTATTTCTAGGAATTAAGGCTAAGAATTTCTTTTCGTAATAAATAAAATGCTTGGTTTTTTGCGCGGTGAATTACTTTGTTTCTAGGCGACCCAAAATTAAATGTATAAGTCTTAGTTTCTAATTTCGTTGCAATAGCTATACAAACTGTTCCTACTGCTACGCCTGAATCTCCTTTAGTAGGACCTGCATTTCCGGTTGTAGCAATAGCATAATCTGAGTTAAATTTCTGCTGCACTTTTTTTGCCATTTCGGCAGCCACAGGTTCACTAACTACCGAGTGCTTTTCAATTAAACTCGCATCAACTCCCAATATATCAGATTTAGTTTGGGTTTGATATACTGTTACCCCACCCTTAAACACCGCAGAAACGCCTTTATGCTGTGTCATCTCAGAAGCTATTAATCCGCCTGTACAACTTTCTGCTACTGCTATTGTTTTTTGCAAGGATTGCAGCAGTTTAATTACTGCAGTGGCTGGCGTATCATTATCACCACCAACAATAAATGCTTTCAATTTTGGTAGTACCTGTGCTAATGCGTCTTCAACAAGGGTAATTATCTCATTTTTATGTGTTCCTTTAGCAGACAAACGCAACCTTACTAAACCAAAACTTGGCAAATATGCCAACTTAACTTGTGGCGGCAATGTTGTCTCCCAGTCCGAAATTAAATCTGCTAACGCACTTTCTCCAATGCCTTGAGTCAATATTATTTTTTGGTATATAAACGGTAACTTAGCTTCCTTCTGTATTTTTGGTAAAACAAAATCTGTCAGCAATGCTTTCATCTCTAAAGGCACTCCTGGAAGTACAAAAAACATTTTTTGTGTGCGACTAAAACACATTCCTGGCGCAGTACCATTTTTATTTGGCAATACTAAAGCCGTTGATGGCACTAAAGCTTGTTGTTTATTTACTAATAATAAACTTGACACCTCTTTTCTTAAAACAGCTGACACTTGCTTTAAAACATCACTATCTTCTACAAGAACATCATTAAAATACTTGCATATACTTTGCTTAGTAACGTCGTCTCTTGTAGGGCCTAAGCCTCCTGTAAGTAAAATTACATCTGCTATGTTTTCGGCTAAGGTTAAAGCAGACACAATAGCTTTTTCTGTATCTTGTATGGAAATTATTTGAACAACCGACACACCAATAGCTGTTAAATTTTCTGCTATAAACTGCGAATTGGCATCAGTAATTTGTCCGTTTAAAATCTCATCTCCAATAGTTATAATTACTGCCTTCATAGCTATATGTTATAACGGATAATCTTGTTGCAATGCCTTTGCCACTTCAGTTATTTTATTGAATAATAAAGTGTACTCTTCACTACAATTTTTTGAAGTTTCTTTATGTTCTCCCCAATGTTGTAAGGCTAAAATTTCTTTTTGCAGATTAACACCAAATAAAGACAAGGTTGGTTTTATTTTATGAGCATTTTGATAAACTTTATAATGATTATTTTCTTTTAGACCCTCTTGTATTTGTTGCACAGCTTCTGGCACTTCTTCTAAAAAAGCATGTATAATGGCTAAGATAAACTCTTGGTCTCCGTCTGCTAATGCTTCTATTTGATCTAATTGATATGGTTTCATTTTACACGTATTGAAAATATTTTGTTGTCATTTAAAAAGCCTTCTAATGTATCATTTGGCATTACTTTACCTACTCCTGACGGTGTTCCTGTAAATATAATGTCGCCTATTTTTAAGGTAAAATATTGCGATACGTAGGCTATAATCGCATCTATTTTCCAGAGCATGTTTTTTGTGTTTCCTTGTTGAACTGTGTCTCCGTTTTTGGTTAAGCAAAACGATATATCATCTACTGATGAAACGGTGTTTTTAGACACCCAATTTCCAACTACTGCAGAACCATCAAATGCTTTTGATTTTTCCCAAGGCAAGCCTTTTTCTTTTAGTTTTTGCTGTAGATCACGAGCTGTAAAATCTATACCTAAACTAATGTCATCATAGTATTTATGTGCAAATTTTTCGTCTATATATTTCCCTATCCTATTTATTTTTACCAGCACTTCAACTTCATGATGTACTTCGTCTGAAAAATCCGGAATAAAGAATGGTTGCTTTTTTAAAAGTATTGATGTATCAGGTTTTAAAAAGATAACAGGCTCGCTTGGCGCTGTGTTTTTTAATTCCGCAATATGCTCGGTATAATTTCGTCCAATACAAATTATTTTCATGTGATGGTGTCTTAAAACTTGTTACTAAGTCCTCTTAATTTTATTGCTGTCAGTACTTTTTTCGTGTATAGCGGAAAGTCTGCATTCTGAATCCAGTTATAGTAACCTGGCTCTTTTTGCAAAACATCTTCTACTAATTTACCCTTATGCTTCCCAAAGCTAAATGCTTCTTTATCGTCTTTATTAAATATTATAAAACCTGCAAAATCTACTGACTTTTTACGAGTACTAAACGCACTTAAATCTTTTATGTTTTTTCCTAAATCTGGATAACGCTCTAATTGTGCCAATAGAATTTCATACGTAGCATTAGTGTCTACTTCTGCGGAGTGTGCCCCATCTAAATCTTTATCACAGTAAAATTTGTATCCTGCACTTAATGTGCGCTGTTCTTTTTTATGAAAAATGGTTTGTACATCTACCGTTACTGTGTTTTTCATATCAAAATCAATTTCGGCACGAAGCATCTCTTCTGCCAATAAAGGAATATCAAATCGGTCTGAATTAAACCCTGCCAAATCGCAATCTTTTATCATTTGATACACAGTAGGCGCTAAGGTTTTAAATGTTGGTTCATTGGCAACTTTTTCATTTGTAATACCGTGTACGGCAGTAGTTTCGGCAGGTATATCCATTTCCGGATTAACTAACCATGTTTTACTTTCTTTGTTCCCATTAGGAAATACTTTTAGTATTGATATTTCTACAATTCTATCTTTAGCGACTTGAACTCCTGTGGTTTCTAAATCAAAAAAACAAATTGGTTTATGTAAGGTTAAGCTCATTTTATGTTCTATTTTCTACAAATATACAATGTATTTTGTTAGTATTTTTAAAAGATTAAAGCATAATCTTAAAATCAAAAAAAGCGCAAATAGGTATGCCTATTTGCGCTTTTTAACAACTGTATTGTATTTACTTTACAGGTATTTCTTTTAACACTTCTAAAAAGAACTCCCAGTATTTTTGTGTTGAAGATATGCTTGCGCGCTCATCTGGTGAGTGTGCGCCTTTTATGGTAGGCCCAAATGAAACCATTTCCATTTCTGGGTAATGCGTACCTAAAATACCACATTCTAGACCTGCATGACATGCTGCTACATGTGCTTCTTCTCCGTTTATACGTTTATATACTGCTGATGTAAGCTTTACTATTGACGAATCCATTTTTGGAGCCCATCCTGGGTATGCTCCTGACAACTCAACTGTAAATCCGCCCATTTCAAAACAAGCACTTAGTTTATTTGCCAAGTCGTCTTTATTAGTATCTACCGATGAGCGTGTTAAGCATTTTATAGAAGCCATACCGTCTGCAACATTAATTTTTGCAATATTGTTTGATGTTTCTACAAGACCCTCAATATCCGGACTCATTCTATGTACACCATTTAATGCTGCATATACCGACTTTACAAGTCCTTTTTGTGCGTCAACCGCCATAACTTTCTTTGGTAAGTTTGTTGGCGCCACAACTATATTTAAAGATTTTTCTAAAGTCGCATATTCTGTTTTTATGGCGTTTGCAATAGCAGCAATCCCTGTTTCAAAAGCGTCTTTATTGGCAGATTTTATTGCTACTACCGCAACACTTTCTCGTGGAATAGCATTACGTAAACTCCCTCCGTTTATATGAGCAACCTGTAATCCGTATTGCTCATAGGCTCTAAACAGTAAACGATTCATAAATACATTTGCATTTCCTAGCCCTTTAATGATATCCATTCCTGAGTGGCCTCCACTTAATCCGTTAATAGTAATAGAATATCCTAACATATCACTAGTCGTACTGTCTTCTGTGTACGTTTTAGTAGCTGTAATATCTATACCTCCGGCACAACCTACTCCAATTTCATCATCTTCTTCAGTATCTAAATTTAAAAGGATATCTCCTGTAAGTAATCCACCTTTTAAACCTATTGCACCAGTCATTCCTGTCTCTTCATCAATTGTAAACAAAGCCTCTATAGCTGGATGCACAATAGTATCTGATTCCAAGACCGCCATCATTGTTGCTACACCTAGCCCGTTATCAGCCCCTAAAGTAGTGCCTTTTGCTCGTACCCAATCACCATCAACATACATTTCAATACCCTGGGTATCAAAATTGAAGTCTGTATCTGCATTTTTTTGATGTACCATATCTAAATGCGACTGTAAGACTACTTTTTTTCTGTTTTCTAAACCTGGAGTTGCTGGCTTGGTAATAATAACATTACCTACAGTATCTACCGTTGTTGGCAAACCCAATTGCTCTCCAAAGTTTTTAATAAAAGCAATAACACGCTCCTCTTTTTTTGAAGGACGAGGTACTGCGTTTAAATCGGCAAATTTATTCCATACCGCTTTTGGCGCTAAGTTTCTTATATCTTGATTCATGGTGTGTTTTTTAAATTTTATGTGGCAAAGATAATTAATACCTAATTAACATTCTACTATTGTGCTGCAGAATTAATATTACCAGTGTTTAAAAATAGGTTACACTGAATACCGAACATTGAACACTGAATATTGAATACTGAAGTTTTTGAAAGAATCTATATACAAATATGTCTTTATTTTTATTGTTTTTTGTATTTTGTATTTTAGATTTTATCTTTTACCAAACACTTTCTATGCTAAGAAAAACAAAAGCAGTTCTAGCAATTGCATTACCCTTACAAGTATTATTTATTGAAATACTCTCAGAACACCCACAACTTGTAGAACAATTTTACAGCACTGGCATATACCCATACATAAGTATGTTTTTACGAATTTCTTTAGGTTGGATTCCTTTTTCGTTTGGTGATATATGCTATGGCTTTATTATTTTATATAGTATATGGTGGTGTTTTAAAAATCTACCATTACTTCTCAAAAAAACCAAAACCGTAACTGTTTCATTTTTCGCTTTTTTATCGGTTGTCTATTTTTGCTTTCATATTCTCTGGGGACTAAACTACTATCGTGAACCATTACACACAACATTAGGTCTAGAGCAAAGTTACAATACAGAAGCGCTTATCGAATTAACAAAAAAGCTCATCAAAAAAACAAACAAGCTACAAATGCAACTTGCTAAAAACGATAGTAGTAATGTAGTTATACCGTATCAAATTTCAGAAATCTTCACTAAAACACAACAAGGGTATTCGCAACTTGCTACAATACACCCACAATTAGCTTGCGTAAAGCCTAGTATTAAAACATCATTATTTTCCCTCCCTCTCAGCTATATGGGCTTTAGCGGCTATTTAAACCCTTTTACCAATGAGGCACAGGTAAATTATTTAATTCCTAAAGGCACAATTCCTTTAGTAAGTAGTCATGAACAGGGGCATCAGATTGGCTATGCTGCTGAAAACGAAACAAATTTTATTGGCTTTCTTGCTAGCATAAACAATCGTGATTTGTATTTTAAATACGCCGGATACACCTTTGCGTTAAGACATTGCTTATTTGAATTATCTAAAAGAGACAGCACCCAATATGCCCTTTTAAAGAAGAGTATACATAAAGGTGTTTTAGAGAACTATAAAGAAAATAGCTTGTTTTGGAACGCATATCAGAATCCGTTTGAACCTATTTTTAAGCATACATTTGATTTGTTTTTAAAGCGTAAAAAACAAAAAACTGGTATTAAAAGCTATAATAAAGTTGTAGCCTTACTTGTTAATTATAACTTGAAAAACGACTTGTAAACTATTTATTTTTATATTTATATCCTTAAAATTTCAAACACATGAAAGTAATTCAACTAAGCATACTACTCCTTTTTTTTAGTAGTAGCACCTTTTCTCAAGAATACCACCCAAAAACTAATGGGGTAAAAACACCCGAAGCAACAAGCTTTGCATTTACCAATGCTACCATTTTTGTAAGCCCAACAGAAACACTTAAAGATGGTGTTTTAATTATTAAGGACAATATTATTACAGCAGTTGGAACAGATATTAATATCCCAAAAAACATTGAGGTAATTGACTTAAAAGGCAAACATGTTTACCCTTCGTTTATTGACATTCATAGTACTTTTGGTACAACTACTCCAAAACGAACACGATCAAGATCACCTCAATATGATGCTAACAGAACAGGTTATTATTGGAATGATCATATTCGCCCAGAAACAAACACATTTGACAAGTTTTTGTACGACAACAAAAAAGCAAACGATTTATTAAAAGCTGGTTTTGGAGTGGTAAACACTCATGTTTCTGATGGAGTTATTAGCGGTACAGGAACCCTAGTGGCTTTAGACCAAAACGGAAATACGGCTACACAAATTATAGATGAACAATCTGCACAATACCTATCGTTTTCTAAAAGTAAGCTATCTAACCAATCATACCCGAGCTCTATTATGGGAGGTATGGCACTAATTAGGCAAGTACATCACGATGCAAATTGGTATACCAAAGGGCACGTAAGCACCAAAGATTTATCTTTAGAAGCTTTTATTAACAATCAACGAGAGGTTCAGATTTTTGAAGCAGGCGGTTGGCTTAATGATTTACGTGTTGACAAACTAGGGAACGAATTTGACATTGACTATATTATTGTTGGTGGTGGTGATGAGTACCAACGCATAAACGCTATCAAAAACACTAACACAACTTACATTCTTCCTGTAAACTTCCCAAAAGCATATGATGTTGACGACCCTTTTTTAGCAAACAATATCTCTTTAAAAGATATGAAACACTGGAACCTTGCACCAACAAACCCTAGTGCTTTTGCTAAAAACAACATTCCTTTTATGCTATCGGCACATCAATTAAAAAAAATTGGTAACTTCAGAAAACAAATTAAAAATGCTATTACGCATGGGCTAAGCAATACAGACGCCTTGGCAGCGCTAACCACTACACCTGCTAAAATACTAGGCAAAGACAAGTTAACCGGAACTCTAAAAAAAGGAAGCTACGCCAATTTCATGATTAGCTCTGGCGCTATTTTTAATCCTAAATCTACAATCTATGAACATTGGATTATGGGTAAGAAAAATAGTTTTAAAGACATGAACCCTACACAACTCTCAGGAACATACGAGCTTGTTATAAATGATAAAACATATACGTTAAACCTTTCAGGAAAAGCTAAAAAAATAAAAGCTAAAATCACAAAAGACAGTACTACTCTTAGCAGCAAAACTAGCTTTAAAGACAATTGGCTAAATATTCAGTTTTTAGATAACAAAGCCACTAATTACACGAGGTTAATTACTAAAATAAAAGACCAAAAAGAACTGATTTCAGGAAAAGCTATATTAGCAAATGGTACAAACACAACTTTTACTGCAACACTAAAAAAAGTAACAGAAAAGAAAGACGCTGCTAAAAAAGAGGTGAAAAAAACCAATTCTCCAGAACTCGTAGCACTTAGCTACCCAAATATGGCATACGGGTTTAAGACAAAACCCAAACAAGAAACACTTCTTTTTAAAAATGTTACCGTATGGACTAATGAAAAAGAAGGTATCTTAAAGAACACCAGCGTTTTAATAAAAGATGGCGTTATTAAAAAAATAGGCGATAATATTACCTCTAAAAACGCACGTATTATTGACGGAACAGGAAAGCATTTAACCGCTGGTATTGTTGACGAGCATTCACACATTGCAGCATCATCAATTAATGAAGGGGGACAAAACTCCTCTGCAGAAGTAAGTATTGCAGATGTTGTAAAATCATCTGATATAAATATTTACCGAAACCTTGCAGGAGGCGTAACTACCATTCAAATTTTACATGGCTCTGCAAATCCTATCGGAGGACAATCAGCTTTAATAAAATTAAAATGGGGAGAAACCCCTAACAATATGCTTATCCCTAATGCTCCAAAGCATATTAAATTTGCTCTAGGAGAAAACGTAAAGCAAAGTAACTGGAATAGTTATTCTAGGTTTCCGCAAACACGTATGGGTGTAGAACAAGTATATATTGATTATTTTACACGCGCTAAAGTATATGACGCTAAAAAGAAAAGTGGCGCAAAATATCGTAAAGATGATGAATTAGAAATACTTGCCGAAATTTTAAATAAAGAGCGTTTCATTACTTGTCACTCTTACATACAAAGCGAAATTAATATGCTTATGAAAGTTGCAGAGCAATTCAATTTTAACATCAATACATTTACACATATTCTTGAAGGTTACAAAGTAGCGGACAAGATGAAAACTCACGGCGTAGGAGGCTCTACTTTTAGCGACTGGTGGGCATATAAATATGAAGTAAATGATGCCATTCCTTACAATGGTGCCATTATGCATGAACAAGGTGTTACAGTTGCGTTTAATTCTGATGATGCTGAAATGAGCCGACGCTTAAACCAAGAAGCTGCTAAAGCAGTAAAATATGGTGGTGTTAGTGAAGAAGACGCTTGGAAGTTTGTTACCCTAAACCCTGCAAAGCTATTGCATTTAGATCATAACATAGGAAGTGTTAAAGTTGGTAAACAGGCAGATGTGGTACTTTGGAGCGATAATCCTTTGTCTATCTATGCAAAAGCAGAACAAACCATCATTGAAGGAATTGTTTATTTTGATATAAAAAGAGATGAGCAACTTAGAGACGAAATCAAACAAGAACGTAACCACTTAATTAACCTAATGCTGAATCACAAAAATAACGGTGGAAAAACACAAGCCCCTAAAAAAGCAGCAAAACCACATATTCATTGCGATTTTGAAGGAGATTTTCAATAAAATATAATTTAGATTTTAAAACATATAAATATGAAACATATCGTATACCTATTTCTTGCCTACTGTGCCATAACCCATGCACAACAAACCCCAGGAGATAATCAAACAAAAGCAGTTACTATTATTGGCGCAACCGCACACATTGGTAACGGACAAGTCATTGACAACTCTTTAGTGCTCTTTGAAGATGGTAAAATTACCGCTGTAGCCAATGCACTAACAACTAAAATTCCTTTAAAAGGAGACATTATTTATGCCGAAGGAAAACACATATATCCCGGTTTTATTGCACCTAATACAACTTTAGGTTTAGTTGAAATTGATGCCGTACGTGCTTCTGATGACAGTGAAGAGTTAGGAACATTCAATCCACATATTCGAAGTATCATAGCATACAATACTGAATCTAAAATCATTGAAACTATGCGTCCAAACGGCGTACTACAAGCACAAATAACACCTAGAGGCGGACGAATTTCCGGAAGTTCCTCTATTGTACAATTAGACGCTTGGAACTGGGAGGATGCTATCATTAAAGAAGATGATGCCATACATATTAATTGGCCAAACACATTTAACCATACTTGGTGGTCTACCGCACCCAGCACCCCTAATAAAAATTATGAAAAACAAGTTAAAAAACTAGTGCAGTTCTTTAAAAACGCGCGCCTTAACAACAATACAAAAGCACATATTATACACAATAGTATGACTCCCGTATTTCATAAAATCAAAAAAGTATTTATCCACGCCGAAGACGAAAGACAGCTATTAGATGCTATTCAATTTAGTCAAACACAAAACATAGATCTTGTTTTGGTAGGAGCTTATGAAAGTTATAAAATAACCAATCTACTACAGAAACATAATATTCCGGTTGTACTACAACGCGTACACAGCACACCGTCTAACGACGATGATGATTATGATATGCCCTACAAACTAGCCACCTTACTAACCAACGCAGGTGTTACCGTTTGCCTAAACACAAGTGGCGATATGGAACGCATGAACACCCGTAACCTTCCCTTCTACGCAGGTACCTGTGTAGCACACGGATTAAGTAAAGAGCAAGCACTACAGCTTATCACATTAAACGCCGCAAAAGTATTAGGAATCTCAGATACCACCGGAAGTCTTACAGTTGGTAAAGATGCTACCCTATTTATATCAGAAGGAGATGCACTTGATATGCGAACAAACAATATTAGTCATGCCTTTATTCAAGGTAGGTTAATTAGTCTTGAAAGCCATCAAACTAAATTACATAAGCGCTACACTAAAAAATACACCGATCAAAGTAAATAGTTTTTCATGAATGATTTTTAGAGAAGCACAAGTAAACGATATAACACAGATTCAAATTGTAAGAAACGCTGTTACCGAAAATGTGCTTTCAAATCCAAGTTTAGTTACAAATGAAGACTGCATTGCATTTATAACAACACGCGGAAAAGGTTGGGTGTGCGAGATTAATACACAAATTGTAGGTTTTTCAATTGTAGATTTAAAAGACAATAATATTTGGGCGCTTTTTATAAAGCCTGAATTTGAAAAACAAGGCATTGGTAAAAAACTTCATGATACAATGCTCAACTGGTATTTTGAGCAAACCCAAGCTACTGTATGGCTAGGTACCGAGCCAAATACAAGAGCCGAAATCTTTTATAGAAAATCAAAATGGAAAGAGATTGGAACGCACGGAAATGATGAGATAAAATTTGAAATGACTTTCAATAATTGGAATAATCATTAATAAAAAACACCTTTTAAAGCACCAATAACCATTTGCTATTTTATTACATACCACCATGTTTTTACTAGATAAAACTTCACTATATTTGTGCCATGCAACACATTAGTAGTACACAAAATGCACTGGTTAAAAAAGTGCTTCAATTACAAGAAAAATCAAGAATTCGAAAAAAAGAAGGATTATTTGTTGTTGAAGGACTACGTGAAATAAATCTCGCGTTAAAAGGTGGCTATACTTTAGAAAACGTTCTTTTTTATGAAGGACTTATTAGTGTTCAAAAACTTAGCGCTCTACGTATTTCAGAGCAGGAATTGACACAGATTTCAAAAGAAGTATATCAAAAAATTGCATACCGAAGTTCTACCGAAGGTTGCATTGCTATATTTAAAACACCCCAGCATAGCTTAAAAAACATTGATTTACACAACAATCATCCGTTAATATTAATTGCTGAAGCCCCTGAAAAACCAGGTAATATTGGCGCTATTTTACGTACTGCCGATGCTGCAAATATTGATGCTGTTATTATTGCAAACCCAAAAACCGATTTATATAATCCTAATATCATCCGTTCAAGCGTAGGTTGTGTATTTACAACCAAAATAGCAACAGGAACAACGACTGAAATTATTAATTATTTAGTTAAGAATAACATTAATATTTACGCCGCTACCCTACAAAACTCAAATAACTATACTGCTGAAAATTACACCACTGCAACAGCAATCATTGTAGGTACAGAAGCCGATGGATTATCTGAAGAATGGCGTATTGCTGCAAAACAAAATATTAATATTCCAATGCAAGGAGAAATCGATTCTATGAATGTTTCCGTAGCTGCAGGAATTCTTATTTTTGAGGCCAAACGCCAACGAAATTTCAAATAAAACATGAGAAAGATAGTCGTTATTGATAACTATGATTCATTTACCTACAATTTAGTTCACTACATTGAAGAGCTTACCAATAGCCCTATAACTGTTTTTAGAAATGACTGTATTGATATAGATAGTTTATCCGAATTTGACACCTTTATCTTATCGCCTGGCCCTGGATTACCAGATGAAGCAGGCATATTAAAGGATCTTATTAAAACCTATGCACATCACAAAAAAATACTAGGAGTATGTTTAGGCATGCAAGCCATTTGTGAAGTTTTTGGAGGAACTCTTACCAACCTAAACACTGTATATCACGGTGTAGCTACCCCTATAAACATTAAACACAATCATGATCTATTATATAAAAACCTCCCTGACACAATTACCGTAGGACGCTACCATAGTTGGGTAGTAAACCCCAATACACTTCCTAAAAACCTACAGGTTACCGCTACAGATGAAAAGCAGCACATCATGTCGGTTACACATACACATTACCCTATTTATGGAGTCCAATTTCACCCAGAATCTATCCTTAGCCCAGAAGGAAAACAAATAATTGCTAATTTCCTGGACATTAACTAACTGCATAAACAATTTGCATAATACGTAGCTATTATATATCTTTAAGCTAAGCATTAGTTAGTACTAAAATGAAAATAAGATTTAAAAAAATTATTACAATTATACTCCTATGGAGCATTAGTCAAAGTGTTTCTGCTCAGTTTTTAGGAGAAGATAGTATATATTTCTCTGCAGATATAAATTCAGGAACATTTTTTGGATCAGACATAAACATCAACTATATCAATAAAAATGATTATACTTTTAAATTAGGATTCTCTGCAAACATTAGGTCATCTAAATCAACACCATCAGATTACAAATCTGGCATAACAGACATTCTTTTATTAGGTTTAACAAGTCCCCATGATATTGTTTTAAACTATCAGTGTTATATTGGTAAAATATATTATTTAAATAAATCTAAAAATATCAGACTAAATATGGGGCTAGGTGTTGCATACTCTTTAATTAACACTCCTACAAATTGGGTAAAGCTTGAGCCTACCATTATAAATCTAGGCGGAAATTACACTTTTGATCAACATAAACATAGCACCTTTAGCCTTTTAATTAACCCTAAAATAGAATTCCCAATAACGCGAATTTTCGGACTAAGCCTTTCTCCTGTTATTTGTATTAACAAGGATATAACATATTTTGGAGTTGGAATTGGCTACATGTTGGCAATCAAGTCTTAAACTAATCTAGACATACTTATTATGAAAAAACTATTACTACTACTTATCGGATTGCACACCTGTAGTTTATTTTCTCAAAAAGAAAAACTTGATGATCTCTTATCAAGTATTAGCAACGAAAGCTGTAACTGTATAGACTCCATACAAACTTTTAATCAATCAAAAAGTGAGTTAACAGCAAAAATTAGCAGCTGTATCTCTAAACAAGTAGCAGTCTATCAAACTGGCATAAAATTAAAAGACATTAGAAAAAATTTAAACGATAGCGTTAGTGAAATAAACATCGTAATTAATAAAGGCTCAAAAGAGTATCAAAAATACTATTATGAAATAGAGCGCTATCTTATGGGAAATTGCACTAGTTTAAAAGAAAAAATTGCTACAGAAGAAAAATTAAGTAAAAACTCGCTATCTGAAAGTAACAAAGCAATGGATCTATATACCAAAGGCTATGAAGAATCCAAAAAAGGAGATTTCAAAAAAGCAGTTAAGTACTATAAAAAAGCTGTTAAAGAATCGCCAAATTTTGCGTTTGCCTGGGACAATTTAGGTCTTAGCTATCGCCGTTTAAATGATTTTGACAAAGCTATAGCTGCTTATGAAAAATCACTTAGCATAAACCCTAATGGCTTAATGCCCTTACAAAATATAGCAATTGTATATCAATATAAAAAGGAATATCAAAAAGCAATAGTAGCTTATGAAAGGCTTTCAGATATTGACAAAAACAACCCTGAAGTATTTTATGGCATTGGGAATATTTATGCAACAGCCTTAAACGATTACGAAAAAGGATTAGACTATATGTGTAAAGCATACAACTTATATATCGCACAGAAATCGCCCTATAGAACAGATGCAGAAAAACTCATTAATATTATCTACTCCAAAATGAAAGCACAAAAAAACATTGATGTATTTAATCAGGTATTAGAGAACAACAATATTACTCCTAGTAATTAACTTAAATACCATGAAAAAAATATCACTACTACTTATTGGGTTATCACTCTGCAATATCTTTGCACAAAAAAAAGAACTATACACAGATGATGATCTAAACTACATCACAAAAGAAGCTTTTTATGCTCCAAAAACAAAAAACACCTACCTTATAAGGTTTGAATTAGCAACTAAAGTAATTAATGTTAGAGCGCTACGACAAAAAAGAGGTGTACTCTCAAAAGAAGAACATCTTCAATTAAAAAATGAACTAAAAGCCATTAGTGGGAAAGTATTTAGTGACAATGCTACCATTGTTATTAATTACTATCCTGGAGAAGATTCTTGTAATTCTACAGGAAACAAAAATATAAAAAAAAGGAAGTATCGAATTTATAACCATCGAATTGGTAAAAAGAAAAATGTTCAACAATTTTTTATCTATAAAAAAATTGAAGGTACTGAAAATTATGGAAAACAACTAGAGTGGTATAGCTCTAAAGAAACGAGTATTGAAAAAACATTCTTCCCGATACATTACGCATGCGGAAGTTATGTTATCATTAATCCTAATGGTGAATATTATGCTTTGAGAGGAGAATACAATATAGACAAAATTATTAAATACATAGACAATCCTACTACATTTCGTTGTCATGATTAACATGATAATCGCCTACAAAAAGCCACGCTATTAGCGTGGCTTTTTTTTATATGGCATAAGTTTGTGTTTTAAGGTTTTATACCCCTGAAGCACTCGATTAGTCATCAGATATGAGATGTCATTTGATTTTATTGTAAAAAAAAACCTCAATATCATATTGATATTGAGGTTTTAAAGAAGGCGGCGACCTACTCTCCCACATAACTGCAGTACCATCGGCGCTAATGGGCTTAACTTCTCTGTTCGGAAAGGTAAGAGGTGAGCCCCATTGCTATAACCACCTTATATTTTTAGGATTTAGTCTTTAGAGATTAGCGATTAGTTACTACTATTCGCTTTTCGCTATTTTACTAACTCCTTACAGCTTAGCTGCTAATAAGTTAACATATTGAGATATAAAAAACAGTTATTATAATAAGAAAAGAGCAAGTACATAAGCATACGGGTTATTAGTATCACTCGGCTATGACATTACTGCCTTTACACCTATGACCTATCAACGTAGTAATCTCCTACGACCCTTTAAAGAAATCTCATCTTGTGGTGGGTTTCGCGCTTATATGCTTTCAGCGCTTATCCCTTCCCGACGTAGCTACTCAGCAATGCTCCTGGCGGAACAACTGATGCACCAGAGGTCAGTCCAACTCGGTCCTCTCGTACTAGAGTCAGATCCACGCAAATTTCTAACGCCCACAGCAGATAGAGACCGAACTGTCTCACGACGTTCTGAACCCAGCTCGCGTGCCACTTTAATGGGCGAACAGCCCAACCCTTGGGACCTTCTCCAGCCCCAGGATGTGACGAGCCGACATCGAGGTGCCAAACCCCCCCGTCGATATGAGCTCTTGGGGGAGATCAGCCTGTTATCCCCGGCGTACCTTTTATCCTTTGAGCGATGGCCCTTCCATGCGGAACCACCGGATCACTATGCTCTACTTTCGTACCTGATCGACCTGTATGTCTCTCAGTCAAGCTCCCTTATGCCATTGCACTCTACGCACGATTACCAACCGTACTGAGGGAACCTTTAGAAGCCTCCGTTACTCTTTTGGAGGCGACCACCCCAGTCAAACTACCCACCACGCACTGTCCTCCTTAAAAGGAGTTAGGCTTCAGATAAGCAAGGGGTCGTATTTCAACAATGACTCCACAACGCCTGGCGACGCCGCTTCAAAGTCTCCGACCTATCCTACACATTACTTATCCAAAGTCAATACGAAGCTATAGTAAAGGTGCACGGGGTCTTTTCGTCCCGCTGCGGGTAATCGGCATCTTCACCGATACTACAATTTCACCGAGCTCATGGCTGAGACAGTGTCCAGATCGTTGCACCATTCGTGCAGGTCGGAACTTACCCGACAAGGAATTTCGCTACCTTAGGACCGTTATAGTTACGGCCGCCGTTTACTGGGGCTTCATTTCATTGCTTCGTATAAATACTAACAACTCCACTTAACCTTCCAGCACCGGGCAGGTGTCAGGCCCTATACATCATCTTTCGATTTAGCAGAGCCCTGTGTTTTTGATAAACAGTCGCCTGGACCTTTTCACTGCGGCCCATCCGAAGATGGGCGACGCTTCTCCCGAAGTTACGCGTCGATTTTGCCTAGTTCCTTAGCCATGAATCTCTCGAGCTCCTTAGAATTCTCATCCCAACTACCTGTGTCGGTTTAGGGTACGGGCTGCTTCTCTTGCTTTTCTTGGAAGTCGATTCGCTAGATTATCACCGCAGCCGTAGCCTTGGTGTACTATCGGAGTGTTACCACATCCTTCAACGCACAATTCCGTCTGTGCGCACTAACTATTCGCCTCCGTCACTTTTAATGAGAGCAGGTACAGGAATATTAACCTGTTGTCCATCCACTACCCCTTTCGGGTTCGCGTTAGGTCCCGACTAACCCACAGCTGATTAGCATAGCTGTGGAAACCTTAGTCTTTCGGAGTGCGGGTTTCTCGCCCGCATTATCGTTACTTATGCCTACATTTTCTTTTGTAGATGCTCCAGAATTCCTTACAGAAAACCTTCGACGCCACTACAATGCTCCCCTACCACTTACGTGTCTTTCAACGTAAATCCATAGCTTCGGTGGTATATTTATGCCCGATTATTATCCATGCTCGTCCGCTCGACTAGTGAGCTGTTACGCACTCTTTAAATGAATGGCTGCTTCCAAGCCAACATCCTAGCTGTCTAAGCAGACGAACCTCGTTTATTCAACTTAATATACACTTGGGGACCTTAGCTGATGGTCTGGGTTCTTTCCCTCTCGGACATGGACCTTAGCACCCATGCCCTCACTGCTGATTAACATTTTATAGCATTCGGAGTTTGTCAGGAATTGGTAGGCGGTGAAGCCCCCGCATCCAATCAGTAGCTCTACCTCTATAAAACTTTAAATCAACGCTGCACCTAAATGCATTTCGGGGAGTACGAGCTATTTCCGAGTTTGATTGGCCTTTCACCCCTACCCACAGGTCATCCCAAGACTTTTCAACGTCAACGGGTTCGGACCTCCACTTTGGGTTAACAAAGCTTCATCCTGCCCATGGGTAGATCACACGGTTTCGCGTCTACCGATACTAACTATATTCGCCCTATTCAGACTCGCTTTCGCTACGGATCCGTACCTGAAGTACTTAACCTTGCTAATATCGGTAACTCGTAGGCTCATTATGCAAAAGGCACGCCGTCACCCTAAAAGGGCTCCGACCGCTTGTAAGCGTATGGTTTCAGGATCTTTTTCACTCCCTTATTCAGGGTTCTTTTCACCTTTCCCTCACGGTACTGGTTCACTATCGGTCTCTCAAGAGTATTTAGCCTTAACGGATGGTCCCGCTTGATTCATACAGGATTACTCGTGTCCCGCACTACTCAGGATACCACTACGTTTATGCGCTTTACTTATACGGGACTATCACCCTCTACGGTTTAACTTTCCAGTTAATTCTAATTCATTACATATTCGATATCGTGGTCCTACAACCCCAAACTTGCCGAAACAAGTCTGGTTTGGGCTAATCCGCGTTCGCTCGCCACTACTAACGGAATCACTATTGTTTTCTTCTCCTCCGGGTACTTAGATGTTTCAGTTCTCCGGGTTTGCTTCCTCGAAAGGATGACATGTCTTCAACATGCCGGGTTGCCCCATTCAGAAATTTACGGATCAAAAGGTATGTGCCCCTCCCCGTAACTTATCGCAGCTTATCACGTCTTTCATCGCCTTTGAGAGCCTAGGCATTCCCCATACGCCCTTATTTTGCTTATTGTACTTATTACCACACATACTATACAACGATGTATAATACGTATGCTCTATTATTCTTATTAAATTTGTTTGATAACTAGGTCCTAGCCCTAGCTATCGCTCGTGTTTTTTAATCTCAATATGTCAATGAACGTTTTTCTCGTTAAAACAGCCCCTTATATTCTTTCAGATAATAATAAAAACATTACATCTTATTCAAATAATAAAAAACCTAAAGAATGGTGGAGAATATCGGAGTCGAACCGATGACCTCCTGCGTGCAAGGCAGGCGCTCTAGCCAGCTGAGCTAATCCCCCATTTATGAATCCAGAATTGTGAATTCAGAATTATGAATTATGAATCCTCAACTTCTAAAATTTCCTAAATACTATATAATTGTTTAAAATCATAAATCGCAAATCGTAATTCACAACTCATAAATCGTAATTTTGTAGTCCCAGGCAGACTCGAACTGCCGACCTCTACATTATCAGTGTAGCGCTCTAACCAGCTGAGCTATGGGACTCAATTTTATAGTATATGTTCTTTTATTAATTAACAGCTAAAGTAAACACAATTATTGTGCTCCTATTTATTTATTATAATTGGAAATTTTCTTTCTCTAGAAAGGAGGTGTTCCAGCCGCACCTTCCGGTACGGCTACCTTGTTACGACTTAGCCCTAGTTACCAGTTTTACCCTAGGCCGCTCCTTACGGTGACGGACTTCAGGCACTCCCAGCTTCCATGGCTTGACGGGCGGTGTGTACAAGGCCCGGGAACGTATTCACCGGATCATGGCTGATATCCGATTACTAGCGATTCCAGCTTCACGGAGTCGAGTTGCAGACTCCGATCCGAACTGAGATAGGTTTTGAAGATTCGCATCCCCTCGCGGGGTAGCTGCCCTCTGTACCTACCATTGTAGCACGTGTGTAGCCCAGGACGTAAGGGCCGTGATGATTTGACGTCATCCCCACCTTCCTCGCAGTTTGCACTGGCAGTCTTGTTAGAGTTCCCGACTTAAATCGCTGGCAACTAACAACAGGGGTTGCGCTCGTTATAGGACTTAACCTGACACCTCACGGCACGAGCTGACGACAACCATGCAGCACCTTGTAGATAGTCCGAAGAAAAGAATATCTCTACTCTATGCAATCTACATTTAAGCCCTGGTAAGGTTCCTCGCGTATCATCGAATTAAACCACATGCTCCACCGCTTGTGCGGGCCCCCGTCAATTCCTTTGAGTTTCATTCTTGCGAACGTACTCCCCAGGTGGGATACTTATCACTTTCGCTTAGCCACTCAGCCTTACGGCCGAACAGCTAGTATCCATCGTTTACGGCGTGGACTACCAGGGTATCTAATCCTGTTCGCTCCCCACGCTTTCGTCCATCAGCGTCAGTATATTGTTAGTGATCTGCCTTCGCAATCGGTATTCCATGTAATATCTAAGCATTTCACCGCTACACTACATATTCTAACCACTTCACAATAACTCAAGACTAACAGTTTCAAAGGCAGTTCCACAGTTGAGCTGCGGGATTTCACCTCTGACTTATTAGTCCGCCTACGGACCCTTTAAACCCAATGATTCCGGATAACGCTTGCACCCTCCGTATTACCGCGGCTGCTGGCACGGAGTTAGCCGGTGCTTATTCATACAGTACCGTCAAACACTTACACGTAAATGCGTTTCTTCCTGTATAAAAGAAGTTTACAACCCATAGGGCAGTCATCCTTCACGCGGCATGGCTGGATCAGAGTTGCCTCCATTGTCCAATATTCCTCACTGCTGCCTCCCGTAGGAGTCTGGTCCGTGTCTCAGTACCAGTGTGGGGGATCCCCCTCTCAGGGCCCCTACCTATCGTTGCCATGGTAAGCCGTTACCTTACCATCTAGCTAATAGGACGCATACTCATCTCACACCGTAACCTTTAATCATCTATTGATGCCAATAAATGATACTATGAGGTATTAATCCAAATTTCTCTGGGCTATCCCTCAGTGTGAGGCAGATTGTATACGCGTTACGCACCCGTGCGCCGGTCGTCAGCAAGTAGCAAGCTACTCCTGTTACCCCTCGACTTGCATGTGTTAAGCCTGCCGCTAGCGTTCATCCTGAGCCAGGATCAAACTCTTCATCGTTAAATTTTAAATATTATTAAAAATCTCACAACTACTAAATCGAAATACTCAAAATGGTTTACTTTAATTATTATTGTATTATATGTATCATATAATACGCGCTGTCAATCAATATGTCAATGTACTTAACCTTAACTAAAAGGTCAGACGTTAAAAAAAATAAATTCTTTAACTCTTGTTGAGTTGTTAGACTTGAACTAACTTACTTTCCTATAACTCTATTTTTAAGAACTTCACTAAAACAGCTTAGCCGTTAAGCGGGTGCAAACATACACTCATTATTGTTATCCCACAACATTTTTTTAATTTATTTTTTTATCCTTAAATAAAGTAACAAAAACAAAGAAAAATATCAATAACAACAAGACTTCTTAGAACATACAAAACAACCTTAATCAAGTGTTTTGCGGGGTGCAAATATACAACCCTTTTTTATCCAATTACAAACTTTTTAAAGCCTTTATTTAAAAGTTTTTTGACAACACTGAAAACGAACACTTTAGAAAATAAAAAAAGACAATAGAAAGTAGTTAAAAGGCAAAAGAGGACAAGAATTAGACGGTAGATGTTAGATGTTAGAGAATAGAATGATACTGTTTACTGAACACTGCTTACTGAATACTGAGAACTGAGAACTGAATACTGAATACTTCTACGTAAAACGGTAGCATAAAAAAGCGGCTTTTAATACACCCACTGATTAGACATTTCTAAAAAATCTAAGTCCAACGCACTGGGTTGTGACTCTAACTTACCATTCATAAAAGCACGTGTTAGAATATCTTCTATATAATAATCTTCCTGAATATTTTCAGGGTCATAACGCTGTTTTAGAGATATGTCGAACATTTTTGCGGTGGTATTATACCAAAACGCACGCCAGCCACTTCTTATTTCTTTTACCAAATCAAAAGTAACCATTCCTGTTTGCCTATGAATTAGCTTCACTAGAATTTGCCCTTCTGTTCGTGTTAGTTTTTTAAGCTCTGCCGAAAACTCTTGCTCAATATATTTCTGGATTCGCTTAGTATATCGCTTTTGCTGACTCTTCTTTTTTATATTTTTTAGATTTCCTTGAAGGTTCATTAATTTTTCAGCAGCTAATTTTGCATAAGGATACACCTTAATAACTTTTCGTTTTAAAATAAGATATTTAACTCTATCATGCCTGTCGCAAAATTTAATTTTTTTAAGCAGAAAGACACCTTCTAAATCTATTGCGCTACTATATAAGGAGTCTCCCTCTACTATATAATAGGTTGTAGAATCTTGCTCTATATTTTTCAATTGCCCAAAGACATTTGCCGAAAACAAGACTACACATAGATAAGTTAATAATTTCATTTATTTGCGTTTTTCAATAAACCACTATAATCGTTCCAAATTTACTAAATTAAGTATTATAATAAATTGTGAAGCGTATAAAAATGGCTAACTTGCCATTTAAATTTTTATATCAAATGGCAAAAAAATCTATATTAACTAAAAAATCAATTTCTTTTTTAGAAAAATACTTAAATAACGCTTCACCTACCGGATACGAATGGGAAGGACAGAAGATTTGGATGGACTACCTTAAACCATATGTAGACACCTTTATTACCGACACCTATGGAACTGCTGTTGGTGTTATAAATCCTGATGCAAAATTTAAAGTTGTAATTGAAGGGCATTCCGACGAAATTTCGTGGTATGTAAATTATATTACTGACGACGGATTAATATATGTTATTAGAAACGGAGGAAGCGACCATCAAGTAGCACCATCAAAAGTAGTAAGCATACATACTAAAAAAGGAATTGTTAAAGGTTTGTTTGGCTGGCCAGCTATTCACACCAGAAAAGGCAACACTGAAAAAGCACCAAAATTAGATAATATTTTTATTGATGTTGGATGCACCACTAAAGCAGAAGTTTTAGCTCTTGGCGTTCATGTAGGTTGTGTTATTACATATCCAGATAAATTTCATGTTCTAAACAAAAACAAGTTTGTTTGTAGAGCTATAGATAATAGGGCTGGTGGTTTTATGATTGCTGAAGTTGCACGTTTATTACACGAAAACAAAAAGAAACTTCCGTTTGGACTATACATCACCAATTCTGTTCAGGAAGAAATTGGCTTGCGAGGTGCCGAAATGATTACGCACACCATTAAACCTAACGTGGCTATTGTTACCGACGTTTGCCATGATACTACAACCCCAATGATTGAGAAGAAAACTGAGGGTGAAACAAAAATGGGTGATGGTCCTGTAATTACTTACGCACCTGCTGTACAACAAAAATTACGTGATTTAATTACTGATACTGCCGAAGAAAAAAACATTCCTTTTCAACGCATGGCATCATCAAGAGCAACCGGAACAGATACCGATGCATTTGCTTATAGTAATGGCGGTGTTGCTTCTGCGCTAATTTCACTACCTCTACGATACATGCACACTACTGTAGAAATGGTACATCGTGATGATGTTGAAAATGTTATTAAATTAATATATGAGACACTTTTAAAAATTGAAGATGGTGAAGATTTTTCATACTTCAAATAATCTTATATTCTTATCAAAAAAAACTCGAAACAGCTGTTTCGAGTTTTTTTTGTAACCTATTTTATTATTTTCCTACAATCATTTTAACAGCGACTACCAAAAGTAAGCAGCCAAACAAACGCTTTAATAATCGCTCATCAATCATTACTGCTATTTTTGATCCCAAAAGCCCTCCTATTATAAAGGTGGCTGATATTATCAATGCCATTTTCCAATCTACATATCCGTTTTTAGCATATTGCAATACTGCTAACAAAGTTACTGGCGGCAACATAGCAGCCAAACTTGTACCTTGTGCTTGGTATTGAGAAAACCCTAACAACAATAGTAATGGCACCATGATTACACCACCTCCAATACCTAGTATTCCGCTTAAAATACCAGCAGCCAAACCAATACAGATTAAAAAAAATATTGTTTCCATGTTAATAGGTGTAGTATCCTTTTTTGGGAACTTTAATTTCATACAAACGACGGGTTTTATTATTTAAATGTCCTTCACGAAGCCAAGGATTATGAATTTTTAATATTTTATAATTGATTCCTAGTTTTTTTGAAAATGTAGCAATGTCTGAAATTACTGTATCTACTTTAACCGAGGTTGTTGGCACATACTGATACAGATCACTTGTTTTAAAACTAAACCCAAACTTATCCGGCTGTTGTAAAATATACTTTACAGCTACTATTCTTGGCACATACCTAGATGTTTCACTTGTTAGCAACAAATCATAATACCCTGCCACCTGCTGCTTCTCTAGTTTTCGTTCCATACCAGACATTCCGCCATTATAAGCTGCTGCAGCAAGCGTCCAACTTCCTAAACGCACCTTAGCTTCTTTCAAGTATTTACAGGCTACGCGTGTTGACTTTTCTAAATGATAACGTTCATCAACATTTGAGTTGATTTCCAAACCATACTCCTTACCTGTTACCTTCATAATCTGCCAAATACCACTTGCTCCCGCTGGCGATACAATATTGGTTAAGCCACTTTCAATTACAGCTAAGTATTTAAAATCATCAGGCACGCCTTCTTCTTTTAATATTTTTTCTATAATAGGAAAGTATTTATTAGCGCGCTTAAACATTAAAAAACCATTAGATTGCCAATAGGTGTTTACCAAAAATTCTCTATCTATACGTTCTTTTACATCTGGCAACTGTAAAGGCACTACCTCTCCAGCAAAACTTAATGATTCTGGTAAAGTTAATGCATATACCTTATAGTTTTTTACAAAAGTAGTATCGGTAGCTACCGATTTGGTTCCATCAGTACTATAGCGTTTTGCGCTTGCTAGAAATCCAACTGCAGTAATTAAAACAAATATTGCTATTATCGATTTTGTTATTTTCATATTACTTTTTAATTTTAAGAACCTAAGTATTTCAACAGCAGTTCGTTTATTTTTTTATATCTACTTACAATCATTATATGTGTGCCGTTTTCGACTAAAACAGGTTTATTAGAACAATTCTTTACTGGAAACACAATGTCTTTTTTACCATGAATATGTAATACATTTTTAAGCTGCTGAGTCTGCTGCCAATGCAACATACAATGAATAGCCCAAGATAAATATTTTGAATCAGTAACCGACATATATTTTTTAAATAGTTTTTCTTTTTGATTACTTTTTTTCAAAAACAATAATCGCATTAAAACTGACGGCCTTGCCAATAATTGCAATGGCAATAATTTATATAACCGAGTCTTTTTTGCTATTTTCATGTATAATGGAAAATCGGATTCATGTAAAACACTTGAAATTACAATTGTTTTGCAAACAGCAACATGCTTATTAATTTCTTGCGCTATGATTCCCCCAAAAGAAACCCCTAATAGTACTGGGCTCTCATGCGTTATCTTTTTAGACATTCGTAACGAATAATCCGAAATTGTTTCATTTTTTAATGGAGGCAACCAAGGCAAATAATGAATTTGATATTGAGGTTTTGGCAAATTAATTCTTTCAAATATTGCTGTACTTGCAGCCATGCCGGGAATACAGTATATATGAGTTATAGTTGGGTTCATTCTTTATATAGACGTAGTATCGTTCAGAAGAAACAACTCTTTAAAACGCTTGATTTTTACTTTATAGTCTTTTAAACTTGTTAATCTATTATATATACATTATCTTTATAATCTGTTTTTGAGATATTTAGCACATTTTAGACCAAAACAGCAAACCAAAAAAACCAACAATCATGTCTTTAGAAATTACCTTAAAGGACAATACCTTTTTAAGACAATTTGAAACTACAATTGACTCTCATTTAGCGATTATTGAATACTCCTTACAAGAACGGAAAATTTTCTTAACTAAAATAAATATCCCTGAGGAAATTACAGCGACTGATTTTCAGAACCAGTTTATTATCTGTGTTTTTAAGCATGTTGAAGACAGAAACCTTAAATTAGTACCTACATGTACTGAGTTAATTTCGTTTATGCGAAAAAACAAGCAATACAAAGCCCTACTCCCTGTAGGCATTAAGATTTAGTATAGTCAAAATTTACAAATACCACCCGAATAGCAACTTGTCTATTCTTTAAACTGAAAACGAACAAGTCCGTCTTCATCAAT
Organism: Flavobacteriaceae bacterium; assembly: GCA_965178655.1. Classification (GTDB taxonomy): domain Bacteria; phylum Bacteroidota; class Bacteroidia; order Flavobacteriales; family Flavobacteriaceae. The sequence goes on along the minus strand of OZ238266.1, from coordinate 1,849,379 downwards.
TGTTGTTAAACAAACTTCATGAAGTGTATTTACTAATTCAGGATTCCATGGCGCCTTTACTTTTACATAATTTTCAGTAAACCCATGAATATAGCCTTCTTTGTTTTCACTTTCAAACAACACTGTATGGTTTGTATTTAACTGACTTTCATAAAATACTCTTCGCATTTTTACTGATAATCCACGCAACATTTTACTCCTTTTTTTACGAACTGAGATTGGCACTACACCATCCATTTCTGCTGCCTCAGTATTTGGTCGTTCAGAATAGGTAAATACATGCAAGTATGAGATTTCTAAGTTTGCTAAGTAATTATATGTTTCTAAAAATAATTCATCTGTTTCTCCCGGAAAACCAACTATAACATCAACCCCTATGCAAGCGTTTGGCATCTGTGTTTTTATAGCATCAACCCTGTTGGTATATGTTTTTCTTAAATAACGGCGTTTCATCTTTTTTAACAACTCATCACTACCACTTTGTAAGGGAATATGAAAATGAGGCACAAAACTATTTGAATTTGCTACAAAATTTATTGTTTCATCTTTTAACAAATTAGGTTCTATTGAAGATATTCTAACGCGATGTATGCCTTTTATAGCATCCAACTTCTGAACCAATTCAAAAAACGTGTGTTCATGTTTTTTGTTACCAAACTCTCCTTTTCCGTAATCACCAATATTTACACCAGTAAGTACAATTTCTTTAATGCCTTTTGCTGATATTTCTGCTGCATTATCTAACACATTCTGCAAAGTATCACTACGAGATATACCTCTCGCTAACGGAATAGTACAATAAGTACACTTATAATCGCAACCATCTTGCACTTTTAGAAACGCTCGTGTTCTATCACCTATAGAATAACTGCCTACATAAAAATCAGCATCTTCAATTTCACAAGAATGAATTTCTCCTTGCTCATTTTTTGACAAATCATTAATATAGCTTGTGAGCTTAAATTTTTCGGTAGCACCAAGAACCAAATCAACACCATCAACAGCTGCTAGCGCTTCTGGCTTTAACTGCGCATAACACCCTACTGCCGCTAAAAAAGCATCTGGATTTAATTTTTGCGCATTCTTAACAATACTCTTAAAGCGCTTATCTGCGTTTTCCGTTACCGAACAGGTATTAATAACATAGATGTCTGCTTTCTCAGTAAATGCCACACGACTAAACCCCTCATTACTAAAATCTCTTGCAATGGTAGATGTTTCTGAAAAATTTAATTTACACCCAAGTGTGTAAAAAGCTACTTTTTTTGATTTTTGCATGCAATGCGTATTTAAATTGGTGCTATTCTTTTTATAGTAATATAAATTTTATAATTGTATTACTATATTTTATAACTTGGGCAAAAATACAATTAAATAACTGATTTGAAAATAGCACCACTCCTTAAAATTTCTATTTATTATTTTACGCTTCTGCTAATTTTTACAAGCTGTGGCTCAAAAAACACAACAATAGACAATACTACTGTTTTTAGGTATAATGAATACGGAAATATCAGCTCCTTAGACCCTGCGTTTTCAAAAGACAATGCTAGTATTTGGGCTTGCAATCAATTATTTAATGGCTTAGTTCAATTAAACGATGCTTTACAGGTTAAGCCTGACATTGCCACTAAATGGTCTATATCTAACGATGGAAAAACATATGTTTTTCACCTAAGAGATGATGCTTATTTTCACAAAAATTTTCTGTTTAAAAATAATACACGAGCAGCAACTGCCTATGACTTTGAATACAGCTTTAGCAGGCTCATAGACCCTAAAATAGCCTCTCCAGGAAGCTGGGTTTTACAACAAGTCTCTTCTTTTAAAGCCACAAACAACACTACTTTTGTCATTGAATTAAAACAAGCTTTCCCCGCATTTCTTGGACTTCTAAGCATGAAGTATTGTTCGGTAGTTCCTAAAGAGGTTATTACGCACTACGGAATAGATTTTAGAAACAATCCAATAGGTACTGGTCCTTTTAAATTTAAGCGATGGGAAGAAAATATAAAATTAGTGTTGCGAAAGAACAATGATTATTACGAAAAAGACAAATATGGAAAAAACCTTCCTTATCTAGAAGCTATTGCCATTTCATTTTTGACCGACAAACAGAGTGAGTTTTTACAATTTGCTCAAGGAAATTTAGATTTCATTTCAGGAATAGACCCTTCTTATAAAGATGAACTTTTAACCACTAGCGGCACGCTTCGCGAAAAACACAAAAACACTGTTACCATGTTTTCAGGAGATTATTTAAACACTGAGTATCTTGGTTTTTATATGGATAGTAAACTTCCTGAAATACAATCGGTGTTAATCCGAAAGGCTATTAATTATGGTTTTGACCGAAAAAAAATGATTACCTACTTACGTAATGGCATTGGCACACCTGCAGAAAACGGGTTTATTCCTAAAGGGCTTCCTGGGTTTAATAACCAAGAGGGATTTACATATCAACCAGAAAAAGCAGCAACCTTAGTACAACAGTTCCAAAAAGAAAGCGGCATTACTAATCCTAAAATAACAATTTCTACCAATAGTAATTATATTGATTTGTGTGAATACATACAGCGTGAACTCGAAAAAATTGGACTTATAGTAGATATTGATCTATTAACCTCATCAACCCTACGAGAAGAAAAAACTACCGGAAAATTAGATTGCTTTAGAGCAAGTTGGATTGCAGATTATCCCGATGCAGAAAATTACATGTCGCTATTTTATAGCAAGAACTTTACGCCTAATGGCCCTAATTACACGCACTTTAAAGATGATACTTTTGATTTGCTATATGAAACAGCCTTACAAGAAACCAATACCGAGATAAGACATGCCTTATACACAAAAATGGATAGTATTCTTATTCAGAAAGCACCGGTAATTCCTTTATACTATGATCAGGTTTTACGATTTTCTCAAAAAAACATTACAGGATTAGATGGCAATCCTATTAATTTATTACATCTAAAACGTGTGTTAAAAAATTAATTTCGAGCTAACTTTTTCGATACTTACTTGTTTCCTCAAATACATGTGTTAAAATAGCAGCATCTGTTTCAGTAAATGGCAAATCTCTACGAGCCATAACCACCTCAGCAACTTCAAAAGCTTTTTTAGTTAAATAAGTGGTAAACCCACTACTACCACCCCAACTAAAACTTGGAATAAAATTGCGTGGAAATCCTCCTCCAAAAACATTTGCAGAAACTCCTATAACAGTACCCGTATTAAACATAGTATTTATACCACATTTTGAGTGATCGCCCATCATTAAACCGCAAAATTGCAATCCGGTTTTAGCAAACCCTTCAGTTTCATAACTCCATAAACGAACTTCTGCGTAGTTGTTTTTTAAGTTTGAGTTATTAGAATCTGCACCTATATTACACCATTCCCCCAAAACGGCGTTTCCTAAAAAACCGTCATGACCTTTATTAGAATAGCCCATAATAACAGAATTGTTTACTTCGCCACCTACTTTACTATGAGGCCCAATAGTAGTAGCGCCATATATTTTTGCACCCATTTTTAATGTTGCATTATTACATAATGCAAAAGGACCACGAACATTACAACCCTCCATAACCTCAGTATCTTTACCTATATATATTGGACCATTACTTGCATTTAAAGACGTTGCAAAAACCTTTGCTCCTTCTTCAATAAAAATATGCTCTTTATTAATACAGTGCACAAAATCTGGTATTGGCTGCGAGACAGACTCGCTAGTTAGCAAATCAAAATCCATTTGAATTGCGATATCATTTTTTGAGAAAATATCCCATGTGTTTGCTATCTGTATTAACTCATCTGCTAAATCTGTTACAGTATACTCATCAAAGTCAACTGTTTCTTGTGTATCAGTTGTATAAAATGCTACTATTTCGTCATTATATAAAAGGGCTTGTTTTTCGGCCAAATTTTTTATTTTTGACACTACTGATTCTGTAGGCAAAAACGAAGCGTTAATCATAATGTTTTGTGCAAACTCTACCATTGGATGCTTTTCAGACAAATAGTCTTCTGTTATCGTAGAAGTCGAAAAACCCAAGTGCTTTTCCCATTTTTCACGAATAGTTAAAATTCCTATACGAATATCTGCAACGGGTCTTGTGTATGTAAATGGTAGTAATTGGTTTCTTACTGCGCCATCAAAAAGAATATAGTTCATGCTAATGCTTTCATTATTGAGTTTCAAAGGTACTTTTTATAATGCAGGTATAAAAAAAAACCTTCGATTTCTCGAAGGCTTTTTGTGTAAGGGGCAAAAATTACTTTTTGAATTTTGCGTATTTTGTCTTGAACTTGTCAATACGTCCTGCAGTATCTATTAATTTAGACTTACCTGTGTAAAAAGGATGTGACGTTCTTGAAATTTCTAATTTAAATAATGGATACTCAACTCCGTCTACTTCAAGAGTTTCTTTGGTATCTACAGTAGATTTTGTTAAAAACACGTCATTGTTTGACATATCTTTAAATGCTACCATTCTATAATTTTCTGGATGTAAACCTTGTTTCATTTTTCTAATCTTAACATTTTCGAGGTGCAAATATATTACTTTTTATCTATTCCAAAAAACTTATGCCATAAATATTTAAAAGTTTTTTCCGTAACAATTTATTATCTTTGACTACCAACTTTATAAAGCATCTAATCTATGACATTTTTAAGCCGCAAAGACCTTCTTTTTAAAACTACAATACTATTAGTATGTATTATACTGTCTATTCCGCTTTACTATAGTATAACTGCCCCAGAACAAAATACTGAAACTATTATTAGTATTATTGTAACACTTATTACAGCTGTTTTTATTAGCTGGGTGTTTTTTGGAACACATTACACCTTAAATAAAACCCATTTAATTTATGCCTGTGGCCCTTTTAAAGGACGTATAGCTCTAGATAACATTACCGAAATTCATGTAAACAAAACCCTTTGGGTGGGACTAAAACCTGCCACTGCCACAAAAGGACTTATTATAAAGCATAATAAGTATGACGAAATTTACATTTCTCCAAAAACAAATGATATATTTGTAAAGCAAATTTTAAAACACAAATCAACAATTAAAATCATATAACTATGGAAACAAATTCAATTAAAAAAATCGCTGTAAATTACGGAACAACTTTAGGTTTTATTACAATTGCTATTTCAGTAATTACCTATATGGCTGACATGCCTCTAGAAACAGGTTTTATTAGTGGATTAGCTGGTATTATTGTAATGATTGCAATGATTGTTTTAGGTATCAAAAAATACAGAACAGAAAATAATGGACTTATTTCGTTATCACAATCATTAAAAGTAGGAATTGCCATTGCTTTAGTAGGGGGTATTATTGCTTCTATCTATCAGTTAATTTTCTTATCATATATTGATCCCGAATATCTTTCACGTATTCAAGAATTACAACTTGAAAAAATGATTGAAGAAAACCCTGAAATGTCTAGTGAACAACTAGAAATGATTAGTGAAATGGGAGGTAAATTCTCTTCACCATGGATTTCATTTGCAGGAGCATTAATTGGTAACCTTATTTTTGGTTTCATATTTGCTTTAATTGGAGGTCTTATTTTAAAAAAAGATAACGAGAACGCATAGTAAACTATGAATATTTCCGTAATCATTCCGCTTCTTAATGAAGATGAATCGCTAACTGAATTACACCATTGGATTGCACAAGTCATGCAATCCAATGGTTTTTCTTATGAAATACTTTTTATAGATGACGGTTCTACAGACAACTCTTGGAAAATCATTAATAGCCTTTCTAAAAAAGACCCTAGCGTAAAAGGTATTCAGTTTTTACAAAACTACGGAAAATCACAAGCCTTACATATTGGTTTTAAGGAAGCTCAAGGAGATGTTATTATTACAATGGATGCCGACTTACAAGACAACCCCGAAGAGATACCTGAACTCTATAAGCTTATTACTGCTGATGGTTTTGATTTAATCTCAGGCTGGAAAAAGAAACGTTACGACTCTTTCTTTGCAAAAAATCTCCCTTCAAAGTTATTTAATTGGTGTGCCCGTAAAACTTCTGGCGTACAACTACATGATTTTAATTGTGGCCTAAAAGCCTACAAAAAAGAAGTGGTTAAAAACATTAATGTATATGGCGAAATGCACCGATATATTCCTGTTTTAGCAAAAAATGCTGGGTTTAAAAAAATTAGCGAAAAAATTGTACTTCACCAAGCCAGAAAATACGGAAAAACAAAATTTGGTATGGATCGTTTTATTAATGGGTTTTTAGACTTACTAACCATCTCTTTTCTTTCTAAATTCGGAAAGCGACCAATGCACCTCTTTGGTGCTTTAGGAACTGTTTTGTTTTTAGTAGGTACCGGATTTTCTCTATACTTAGGTATTGATAAACTATTCCTTAACCCAGGTGGCAGACTACTTACCCAGCGTCCGCAATTCTACATTGCCCTAGTAAGCATGATTATTGGATCGCAATTATTTATTGCAGGATTCTTAGGCGAGTTAGTTATGAGAAACAACACACAAGAACGATACAAAGTAGCTAAGAAATTAGGACTGTAAAAAACCAATCTCTAATTAGAGTTATCCTACTAAAACCATTCTGATTTATTTAAATAAATTACCTTTGTAGCTTACAAAATATAACAATGACGCAACTATCACCAGAAATACAACATCGTGTAAACACTTGGTTAACTTCTACATTTGATCAAAATACACAACAAAAAATAAACACTCTTCTTACAGATAACCCCGAAGCTCTTATTGAAAGCTTTTACAAAGATTTAAGCTTTGGAACTGGCGGAATGCGTGGTATTATGGGCGTTGGAACAAATCGTATAAACAAATACACTCTTGGTAAAAACACACAAGGACTGGCTAATTATTTACAACAAGAACACCCCAACAAAGCCTTAAAAGTTGCCATTGCGTATGATTGCCGACACAACTCTAAAGCATTAGCGCAATTGGTTGCCGAAGTATTTTCTGCCAACGGAATACAAGTCTACTTGTTTTCAGACTTACGTCCTACCCCAGAATTATCTTTTGCAGTACGCCATTTAAACTGCGACTGCGGTATTGTGTTAACTGCATCACACAATCCACCAGAATATAACGGATATAAAGTATATTGGAATGATGGCGGACAAATTGTACCCCCTCAAGATTCTGAAATTATTAATGCCATTCAAAACATAACATATGAAGACATTAATTTTAGTGCCAATCCAACCTTAATTAAACTAATAGACAAAAACATTGATGAGGCTTTTATAAATGCAGCTGTAGCTAATGGTAGTTTTGAAGCTACAGAGCGTAACAACCTATCTATTGTTTTTACGGCATTACACGGTACATCTATAACAATATTACCCGAAACACTAAAACGTGCCGGGTACAAAAACATTCACATTGTTGAAGAACAAGCTACACCTGATGGTGATTTTCCTACAGTAAAATCGCCTAATCCTGAAGAACCCGAAGCCTTAGAAATGGCTATGGCACTAGCCAACAAAGTTCAAGCAGATATTGTTATTGGTACCGACCCAGATTCCGACAGAGTAGGAATTGCAGTTCGCGACAATAATAATGAACTAGTATTATTAAACGGAAACCAAGCCATGATATTAATGACCGATTTTTTAATTGGACAATGGCTAAGACAAGGAAAACTATCTGACAACGATTTTGTAGGCTCTACAATAGTATCTACACCTATGATGCAAGAACTAGCAGATTACTATGGCGTAGAATGTAAAGTTGGGTTAACTGGTTTTAAATGGATTGCTAAAATGATTAATGATTTCCCTAACCAAGCATTTATTGGTGGTGGAGAGGAAAGTTTTGGCTTCATGGTTGGTGATTTTGTTAGAGATAAAGATGCCGTTACAGCTGCCTTATTGGCCTGTGAAATTACTAGCCAAGCAAAAACAAATAACAGCACCGCATATCAAGAATTACTAAAACTATATGTACTACATGGGTTTTATAAAGAAAGCTTAGTCTCTTTAGTTAAAAAAGGCATTGCTGGTGCGGCAGAAATCAAACAAATAATGATCGATTTTAGGGAAAAACCCTTAACCGAAATCAACAATTCAAAAGTTATTATGATGGAAGATTATCAATCGTCTGTCATGACAAATTGTATTACTAATGAAGAGTTTCCTATTGAGATTCCTAAATCAAATGTATTAATTTATTACACTGCAGACGGCAGTAAAATTGCTTGTAGGCCAAGTGGAACCGAACCAAAAATAAAGTTTTACATTAGCGTTAAAGAAACACTACATAGTGTAGAAGAACACGAGGAAACCAACCAAAAAGCTGACCAAAAAATACAAGCTATTATAACGGATTTAAACATACACTAATTATGGAGTACTTAAAAAAGTTAAAACCTTTTATACTACCTTATAAAAAATATGCGGTACTTAATATTATCAGTAATGTTTTTTATGCACTCTTTAGCACCTTAGCAATGATATCGCTAATACCAATGCTAGATGTTATGTTTGGCGAGAGCCCTAAAGTAACTGTAAAACCTACGTATACAACAATTCGAGAGTTAGGTGGTTTTGTTGAAAACTCCTTAAACTATTTTATCACCTCTACTACTGAAGTGCATGGACCACAACGCGCTTTATTATATATGGTTGCTGTAATTATTAGTATGTTTTTACTCAAAAATATTTTTAATTATCTGGGGCTTTATTTTATTACTTTTTTAAGAAATGGAGTACTAAAAGACTTGCGAAATGCAGTGTATAGTAAAATAATACATTTACCAATAGCATACTATTCCGAAAAGAAAAAAGGAGATGTAATTGCTCGAATTTCTGGCGATGTTAATGAAGTTCAAATTTCATTATTATCCATATTAGAGCTAATTATTAAAGAACCTTTACTTATTTTATTTGCAATATCATCTATGTTCTACTTAAGTGCAGAACTTACGATATTTGTGTTTTTGTTTATTCCCATCTCTGGATTTATCATTTCCAAAATAGGAAAACACTTAAAAAAACACTCTGAAAATGTACAAAATGAGCAAGGGATGTTTTTATCTACCCTAGAAGAAACTTTAGGCGGACTACGAGTTATTAAAGGATTTAATGCAGAGTCTTTTTTTACCAAAAAATTTAAAGCATCTACTACCCGGTTTTTTAATTTTGCAAATATCCTTGGGCATCGTCAAAACCTTGCCTCGCCAACAAGCGAGTTTTTAGGTATTGTTACGATTGCCGTATTATTATGGTATGGCGGCAACATGGTATTGGTTGAAAAAAGCATGTCAGGCACTAAATTTATAGGTTTTATAGTATTGGCTTATCAGATTTTAACACCCGCTAAAGCCATATCAAAAGCCAGCTACAAGGTAAAGGCTGGTAATGCAGCAGCAGATAGGGTTTTGTCAGTTATCGACACCAAATCGCCATTAACCGACAAAGCTAACGCCATAACTAAAACCGATTTTACTACCGGAATTAACATACAAAATGTTTCCTTTAAGTACGAAGACGACTACGTTCTATCAGATTTTTCAATTCAAATTCCAAAAGGAAAAACTATTGCTTTAGTTGGACAATCAGGGAGTGGTAAGTCTACCATTGCAAACTTATTGACCCGATTTTACGACTGCAATAAAGGACACATCTCTATTGACGGAACGCCTATTACAGATCTAAAAAAAGAGAGTTTAAGAGGCTTAATGGGTCTTGTAACACAAGACTCTATCTTGTTTAACGACTCTATTAAAAACAATTTAAAACTAGGCGCTGAAAATGCTACAGATGAAGAAGTTTTAGAAGCTTCTAAAATAGCAAATGCTTATGAGTTTATAAAAGACCTTCCTAACGGATTTGACACCAATATTGGTGATGGTGGCGGAAAATTATCTGGCGGACAAAAACAAAGACTAGCTATTGCTAGAGCAGTTTTAAAAAATCCACCTATAATGATATTAGACGAAGCTACTTCAGCTTTAGATACCGAGAGCGAACAATTGGTTCAGGTGGCACTAGAAAACATGATGAAAAACAGAACCTCTATTGTCATAGCACATAGACTATCAACTATTAAAAATGCTGATGTTATTATTGTTATGAAAAAAGGTAAAATTGTTGAACAAGGCACACATCAAGAACTTCTACTAAAAAATGGGGTATATAAAAACCTCGTTAACATGCAATCTATAGCATAATAAAAAAAGGCGAAACCATGGTTTCGCCTTTTTTTCTTTTACAATTATTTACTGAATTGGGGCTTTCAATAAATAATATCCAACACTAATCTTTAAATTATACTGCTAATATAAGGCAAGAATTCATATCTCACAAGTTTTTTTGCACTTAATCTGAAATAAACTGCTTTTTATCGGGTTTTTAACAAACCTTCACCCCATTTAAACCTTTTAAGTATCTTAGAGTCTTATAGTGTATAGTGCCAAAAAAAATGACCGAAAAACAATTATTAAACCGATTAAAAGACCCTAAAAGTTTACACCTCGCCTTTAGCGATCTAGTATCGATATACAAGGAACGTTTATATTGGCATATTAGAAAAATAGTAATTAGCCATGCTGATGCAGACGATGTGCTACAAAACACTTTTATAAAGGTTTATAAAAACATCTCCAAATTTAAAGGAGATAGCCAACTTTACTCCTGGATGTATCGCATAGCTACTAATGAAGCCATTACCCATATCAATAAACGCGCAAAAAAACGCCAATGCACCATTCAAGAAGTACAAGATAATATACTAAGTAACCTAAGTAGTGATCCTTACTTTGATGGAGACCATGTGCAATTACAATTACAAAAAGCAGTAGCCAGTTTACCACAAAAACAACAACTGGTTTTTAATATGAAATATTTTGATGCAATGAAATATACTGATATGTCCAAAATTCTAGACACGTCTGTAGGCGCTTTAAAAGCGTCATACCATATTGCTAAGCAAAAAATAAAAAACTATTTACTAAATACTACTGCAGACTAAACCTTTTCAATTAACTATCGTCTAATTAACAAATGACATTAAAAGACAAACATACAAGTACAGGATTTCAAACACCTCCCAATTATTTTAACACGCTTGAAGAGCGCATTTTTAATTGTATTGATACACCTAAGACTGGGTTTAAAACACCTGATCATTATTTTGAGCATTTTGTTGTAGCAACTCCTAAAAAAGTAAAGGTGTTTAGTCTAAAAACAATAGCTTATAGTACAAGTATAGCAGCCATGCTTCTCTTAAGTGTTTTTGTTTTTTTACCTAAAAACACTACTGACATTAATTTTAATAATATTGAGTATACTGCATTAGAAAGCTATATAAACTCTGACAATATCGACTTTACTACTGAAGACCTCATTGAGTTATATGCCATTAACAATCAAGATATTGATCGAATAGATTTTTTAACCATACAAGACAACATCCTTTTTAAATATTTATCAGATAATACAACCGACGATGATTATGCTGATTTTAAATTATAACATAACCCTTTAAAAACAAATCCTATGAAACGACTTACAACATGTTTACTAATACTATTTTGTCTGAATACTGCGTTTTCACAACGTGTAAAGAAAGAAAAAATAGAGGCTTTAAAAATTGCTTTTATTACTCAAAAGCTAGACTTAACAAGTAAAGAAGCACAGCAGTTTTGGCCTATTTATAATGAATCACAAGAAAAGATTCAAAAACTGAGAAAAGCGTCTCGAAAACTACACAGCAAAACACAGCAAAACTTAGAGACTATTACCGAAAAAGAAGCTACTGTTTTACTTGCTAAAACAATGAAAATTCAACAAAAAATTCACGAAGAAGAAACAGCTTTAGTTCATAGATTAAAGAAAGTGCTTTCTGCTAAAAAAATTATCTTATTAAAAAAGGCAGGGCATGAATTTAAAAAAACACTTTTGCGTAAGTTTAGAAACCATAAAGGCTCTAAGCCACCAACACCGCCAATGCCTCCAGAAATGGCGTAACATATAAAGAGCCATCTTAGTAAAGATTGTCATTCTGAACTTGTTTCAGAATCTTAAATTAATACGTTATAGATTCTGAAACAAGTTCAGAATGACACAATAATTTTACTCAATACGTATTACTTAAATACCACACGCGCTACCCTACCACTTCCTGCTACATAAGCAATTCTATCAGTTAAAAACTTTATGGTGTAAAATCCTTCGTCTGATAGATGCACCCATGTTTCTCCAAAATCATTAGAGTAGTCAATACCTTTAAAGCCCACAGCAATCAATTCTTTTCCGTTACTATCTGGCACAAATTGCACACAACTTCTATAGCCTGGAGGACTCCCCTTAGCAACGATATGCCAAGTTTTACCACCATCTACCGTACGAATTTTATTTTTTATTGCTGCTTCTGGGTTAGTATAATCACCTCCAATAGCAAAGCCTAAAAACTCGTTATAGAAAGCTACCGAATACATTCCTGTTGTTTCTTTTCCTTGAATAATTGGCGTATTAAAAACAGACCAAGTTTTGCCTTTATCTGCGGTATGATAAATTCTACTCCCTTTTCCTCCAGTAGCAATCCAAGCATTATCTCCCATAATAGCTATGTTTGTGTTACTCGCTGCAAATGCAGCTTCGCCATCAACTAACTTAGGTAGTGCGCTACAAGGCATTTTTTGCCAAGTTTCTCCCCCATCACGAGTAATTAATATACTCAAACAATTATCCGTAGGATCCCCCATAGCAATCCCTTCCTGGTTATTCCAAAATTGCATTGCATTATAAAACACTTTTTTATGTGTTTCTGTATACACCAATTTTCCGTTTTTATAAAGTAGCGCAGGGCTTCCTATGCTTAATGTAAACACATTATTTGCCTGCTGTGCTATTGCTCTAAAATTTGGATTGTTTATCGTATCTTTTTTATACAATGCATAAAACAACACATCGGCATCTGCTTTTTGTAAAGTTCGCCCATCAGATGTTGCGACTACAATGGTATCATTCTGTATAGATAATGCACGGATATTTAATGACTTATCCGCCATTACTGTGCTAATTTCAACTGCAGAAATAGGTTTTAAAGTTCTTTTACAACTCAAAAACAAGATACAAGACATTATAATTAATAATAATCGATACATAACATTCATTTTTGGTAAATATACAATACTTTTGTAGCCTGATTTACATCATATATAATATTTAGGACAAAAATGAGATTACATAGAAACTTAACATACGCCGTAATTGACAGCATTAGAGATGTTTTTAATGAAGGTATGTATGCCGGAAAAGCTGTTGAACAAGCATTAAGACGTGATAAACGATGGGGCTCTCGCGACAGAAAATTTGTAGCAGAAACCATTTATGACATCATTAGATGGAAACGCTTATATGCTGAAATTGCTGAGGTTTCAGAACCTTTTACACGTCCTAATTTATGGCGATTATTTTCCGTATGGTGTGTACTGAGAGGTATTGAACTACCAGACTGGACGCAAATAGAACCTACACCATCTAGAAGAATTAAAGGTAGGTTTGATGAGTTATCTAATACTCGAAAATTTAAAGAATCTATTCCTGATTGGATTGATGAATTAGGTGTTAAAGAACTTGGAGAAAAAAAATGGACTAATGAAATTGCAGCTTTAAATATACAAGCTGAAGTTATATTACGTACAAATACGCTAAAAACAGACAAAGAAGCCTTGCAAAAATCGCTATCAGAAGAAGGTATTGAAACTGTTACATTACCAAAACATCCAGATGCCATTAAACTTGTTGAGCGTGCCAATATCTTTAGAACCGAAGCCTTTAAAAAAGGATGGTTTGAAGTACAGGACGCCTCATCTCAATTAGTTGCCGCTTATTTAGATGTACAACCTGGAATGAAAGTTGTAGACACTTGTGCTGGTGCCGGAGGAAAAACCTTACACCTAGCAGCATTAATGCAAAATAAAGGACAAGTTGTTGCTATGGATATTTACGAAAGTAAATTACGTAAACTAAAAGTTCGTGCAAAAAGAGGAGGCGTACATAATGTTACCTTAAAAGCAATTGACTCTACAAAACCAATTAAAAAACTATACGACAAAGCCGATAGGGTTTTAATTGATGCCCCTTGTAGTGGTTTAGGTGTTTTACGACGTAACCCAGACTCTAAATGGAAATTACAACCAGAGTTTTTGGATAACATTAGAAAGACACAACAAGATATTTTATGTAGCTATTCTAAAATGGTTAAACCAGGCGGAAAGCTAGTATACGCAACCTGTTCTGTTTTACCATCTGAAAACCAAGATCAAGTTTCACAATTTTTAGCCTCTGAAAACGGAAGTGAATTCTCTTTTGTATCAGACAAAAAAGTACTTGCTCATGAAAGTGGATATGATGGTTTTTACATGGCATTACTAGAGCGGAAAAAATAATATAACGCTATTGAAAACATATTAATGATGAATAAATTTTATCTACTATTATTACTCATAAGTTACTCACTTCAGGCACAAATTCCTAGCGGATATTATGATGCCGCAACAGGTAGTGGCTATACTTTAAAAACACAACTAAAAAACATTATTACCAATGGCCATGTTGATCAAGGATATAATGCTTTAGATGCAGAATACGCCAACTCTGATCTTGACACCCACTATGAGAACGATGGCACTATTCTAGATATTTATTCTGAAAACCCTACAGGGAGTGACCCATATAATTACACGTTTTCTAGCGATGAGTGTGGTAACTACAATGGTGAAGGCGTTTGCTACAACAAAGAACATATCTTTCCTCAAGGTTTTTTTAACAGTCAATCCCCAATGCGTTCTGATATACACCATGTACCTCCAACAGACGGAAGGGTAAATGGTTTTAGAAGCAATTATATGTTTGGCGATGTAGGCACAAATCTTGTTTCACAAAACGGGATTTCTAACCCTACAATGAATGGCTCAAAATTAGGAAATTGTATCTCTCCTGGCTACACTGGTACTGTATTTGAACCTATTGATGAATTTAAAGGAGATGTAGCACGTATGCTGTTATATTTTGCAGTACGCTATGAAGATAATTGGAATGACTCTGGTTGGGATTCACCATCAGACAGCAATAACCCACTAAACGGAACAAGTGATCAATTCTATGAAACTTGGTATATTAATCTTTTAGTAACATGGCACACTAACGACCCTGTTAGTCAAAAAGAAGTGGAACGGAACAATGCTGCACATACTTTTCAAGGCAACAGAAACCCTTTTATAGACCATCCAGAATGGGCAAGTAATATCTGGAGTAGTGTACTAAGTATAAATGATGTTTATGCTTCACAGCTTAACATCTACCCAAACCCTACACAGTCAGGAGTAATCTATATAAACAGAGGAAACACCGCTATTCAAAAAGTAACATTATACGCAATTAGCGGAAAAGAACTGTTTACACAAGAGATAAACAATAACAATCATACTTTAAAATTTGTAACACCATACAAACTTCCAAAAGGACTTTATTTCTTAAAAATACAATCCAAAACAGCTAGCGCTATTAAAAAAATAGTTGTTAACTAACAATTTTATAACTTCTTTAAAAAGCGACTGTAATAGTCGCTTTTTTTATATCATATCACCAACAAAATGTGTATTTTTGCCTTTTTAAAAACAACACATCAAACACCTTAAAAAATGATTCATTTCTTTGGAAACACAAACAGTACTATCTACGCTGTTCAAACAACAAAAGAACTTTCTAACACAGTAATTGAAAAACTAACTTGGTTATTTGGTAATCAACCTAAATTAGACGCAAATAAACTTAACAAATCTTTTGTTGGGCCAAGAGCTGCTATGATTACACCATGGAGTACCAATGCCGTAGAAATCACTCAAAACATGAGTGTTGAAGGAATCATTAGAATTGAAGAGTTTAAAAGCGTTTCAGCCAACTTTACAGCGTTTGACCCAATGCTTTCTCAAAAATTTGATGCTTTAGACCAAAATATATTTACTATAGACATACAACCTGAAGAAGTTTTAGAAATTAACGACATTGCTGCCTTTAATACTAAAGAAGGATTAGCTTTAAACGATGAAGAAGTTAACTACTTAAACAATTTAGCTACAAAAATAGGTCGTAAATTAACCGATTCTGAAGTGTTTGGTTTTTCACAAGTAAACTCTGAACATTGTAGACATAAAATATTTAATGGTACTTTTATTATTGATGGCAAAGAAATGCCTAGCTCATTATTTAAGCTTATAAAAAAGACCTCTGCAGAAAGTCCGCAAGGAATTGTATCTGCATATAAAGATAATGTTGCTTTTATTGAAGGTCCTAAAGTGACTCAATTTGCACCAAAATCTGCCGATAAACCTGATTTTTACCAAGAATCAAGCTTTGATTCTGTAATATCACTAAAAGCAGAAACACATAACTTCCCTACTACAGTAGAACCCTTTAATGGTGCTGCTACCGGAGCAGGTGGAGAAATTAGAGATCGTTTGGCAGGAGGAAAAGGTTCTTTACCTTTAGCAGGAACTGCAGTATACATGACCTCATATTCTCGTTTAGAAGAAAACAGACCTTGGGAACAAGCTATGGCTGAACGCAAGTGGCTATACCAAACACCAATGGACATCTTAATAAAAGCATCTAATGGTGCTTCTGATTTTGGAAATAAATTCGGACAGCCATTAATTACCGGTTCTGTATTAACTTTTGAACACGAAGAAGACGCTAGAAAACTAGGCTTTGATAAAGTTATCATGCAAGCAGGTGGAATTGGTTTCGGAAAAACAACACAAGCCCTAAAAGACACACCAAAAGAAGGTGATAAAATTGTTTTATTAGGAGGAGATAATTACCGTATTGGTATGGGAGGTGCCGCAGTATCATCTGCAGACACCGGAGAATTTAGCTCAGGAATTGAACTAAACGCTATACAACGTTCTAACCCTGAAATGCAAATGCGTGCTGCAAATGCTATTCGTGGTATGGTAGAAAGTAATGTTAACCCTATTGTATCTATTCATGATCACGGTGCAGGTGGACACTTAAACTGTCTGTCAGAATTAGTAGAAGAAACCGGTGGTAAAATTGACCTAGATAAGCTACCAGTAGGAGACCCTACATTATCTGCTAAAGAAATTATAGGAAATGAATCTCAAGAACGCATGGGATTAGTTATTGGCGAAAAAGATGTAGAAACCCTACAGCGTATTGCCGACCGTGAACGCGCTCCAATGTACCAAGTAGGAAATGTTACCAACGACGACCGTTTTACGTTTGAGTCAAACACAACCGGCGAAAAACCTATGGATTTAGAGTTGAGCGACATGTTTGGTAGCTCTCCAAAAACAATAATGACTGATAGCACCGTTACTCGTAACTACAGTAACTTAGACTACTCAGTAGCAAATATAAACAACTATCTTTCTCAAGTGCTACAGCTAGAAGCAGTGGCTTGTAAAGATTGGTTAACCAACAAGGTAGACCGTTGTGTTGGTGGTCGTGTTGCTAAACAACAATGTGCCGGACCATTACAGTTACCACTAAACAACGTTGGTGTAATGGCATTAGATTATAAAGGAAAAGAAGGGGTTGCTACTGCTATCGGGCACGCACCTATTAGCGCATTAATAGACCCTGTTGCAGGAAGTAGAAATGCTATTGCAGAAAGTTTATCTAATATTATTTGGGCACCACTTAAAAATGGTTTAAGCAGTGTTTCTTTATCTGCTAACTGGATGTGGCCTTGTAAAAACGAAGGAGAAGATGCTCGTTTATACAGCGCTGTAAAAGGTATATCTGACTTTGCGATTGCACTTGGTATAAACGTACCTACCGGAAAAGACTCTTTGTCAATGAAACAAAAGTACCCTAATGAAGAGGTTATCTCTCCAGGTACTGTAGTTATCTCTGCTGCTGCCAATTGTAATGATATTACCAAAGTTGTTGAGCCAGTTTTTAAAACCGGAAAAGGAGATATTTACTACATTAACCTATCACAAGACAACTATAAACTTGGTGGATCATCATTTGCACAAGCTATAAACAAGATAGGAAACGAAACACCTACAATTACTGATGCTAAATTCTTTAAAAAAGCATTTGATACTATACAGGACTTAATCAAAATAAATAAAATTGTAGCAGGACATGATATTGCTTCTGGAGGATTTATAACCACCTTACTAGAGCTTTGTTTTGCCAACAATAACATTGGAGCAAATCTTGACTTAACAGCATTAAATGAAGTTGATTCTATCAAATTATTATTTTCTGAAAACAACGGAATTGTAATACAAGCTAACGATAGTAGTATTGAAGATATATTTGCAAAAAATAATATTGAATTTTTTAATATTGGTCAAGTAACAGAATCAAATACACTAAACCTTACAAATGGTGAAGACTCATTTGAATTTCCTATTGCAGAATTAAGAGACACTTGGTTTAAAACATCTGCGCTTTTAGACGCAAAACAATGTGCTAACAACAAAGGAGAAGAACGTTTTATCAATTATAAATATCAAGCATTAGACTATACATTTCCTACACATTTTACAGGAAACGTGTCAGAAATGATAGGAAACACTTCAAACAACAAACCAAAAGCAGCTATTATTCGTGAAAAAGGAAGTAATAGTGAGCGTGAAATGGCAAATGCCATGTATTTAGCTGGATTTGATGTAAAAGATGTACACATGACCGATTTAATCTCTGGTCGTGAAACACTAGAAGATATTCAGTTTATTGGAGCAGTTGGAGGTTTTTCAAACTCTGATGTTTTAGGTTCTGCCAAAGGATGGGCAGGTGCTTTTAAATACAATGAAAAAGCAAATACAGCCTTACAAAACTTCTTTAAAAGAGAAGACACACTTTCTGTAGGAATCTGTAATGGTTGTCAGTTATTTATGGAGTTAGACTTGGTTAACCCTGAGCATGATGTACATGGAAAAATGATTCATAACGACTCTTTAAAACACGAAAGTAATTTTACATCTGTAAAAATACAAGATAACAACTCTGTTATGTTAAGTAGCTTAGCAGGTACAACCTTAGGTGTTTGGATATCTCACGGAGAAGGAAAATTTAGCTTACCTAAAGAAGAGAACAATTATGAAATAGCTGCAAAATATGGTTACGAAGGTTATCCGGCAAATCCAAACGGATCTGACTATAACGTTGCCATGATGAGCTCAAAAGATGGTCGTCATTTAGTAACTATGCCACATATTGAGCGCTCTATATTTCAATGGAACTGGGCAAATTACCCAGACGGAAGACAAGATGAGGTTTCGCCTTGGCTAGAAGCTTTTGTAAATGCCCGTAAATGGATTGAAAACAAGTAACAAAAAAACCGAAACAATTGTTTCGGTTTTTTTATGCACTGTTTTTTAGTATCTTTAACAAAAGTTGTACTTCATACGAAGCAAAATCATAATTTTGAATCTATTAACCTAAAATAATTACATATGCCATTTACTACAATAAGAGTTATTGAAAATGTATTCACTAACGAACAGAAAAAAGAGATGCTTAAAAAAGTGACTGAAGCTTTAATTGATGTATGTGGAGAAAAAACACGACAAGGACAGTGGGTTGTTATTGAGGAAGTAAAAAAAGGAGATTGGGCTATTGGTGGTCAAATTGCAAATCCGAAATAATTGAAATACGAAAGCACAACAACGCACATATTACTATGAAAAACAAGCGAAAAACCCAACTACTCATTTATAGTATTATACTTATTATTATCCTCCTTATTTGGGCAGAACTTGGTGTGGGGTTATTCGGCACACCATTAGCAGGAAACTAAGATCATGAAAACAAGCGACAAACCAATTGTTATAGAACAACTTTTTAATGCGCCACCATCAACTTTATGGTATGCTATTACAGTATGTGATGAAATGAGAAAATGGTTTTTTGATAACATTCCTGAATTTAAACCTATAGCAGGTTTTGAAACAAGTTTTAATATTCAAGTTGGCAACAGATTATTTCCTCACGTATGGAGGCTAACAGAAGTCATCAGTAATCAAAAAATAGTATATCATTGGAGCTACACAGGCTATCCTGGAAGTGCTCTAGTTACATTTAAACTAAGTAAAGTAGGCACACAAACACTTTTAAAGTTAACCAATACTGTAATTGAAAACTTTCCAGACAATATTCCTGAATTTAAGAGAGAAAGTGCCGTTATAGGTTGGCAATATTTTATACAAGAAAAACTAGTAGAATACATTAATAGATTATAAAGAGATGCTACATAGCGTCTTTCCATGCCAAATACCCGCCTTCTAGGTCGTATATTTCAACAAAACCCAATTCATGTAATAGTCTTGCTGCACGAGCACTACGGCGGCCACTACGGCAGTAAACAGCTATAGGAAGTGTCTTATCTAGTTTTAGAATTTTATCCTTAAAAGTATCATTCCAAAAATCTACCCCTTTTGCATTATCAATCATTCCTTTATCCCATTCGCTTGGTGTTCTAACATCTACTAGCTGCATATGCTTATTAGACATTTTTAATGAAAATTCTTGGGGAGGCAATAATTTAATTGAATCTTTTTTTTGCTGTGCGCAAGAAGAAAAAACAATTAAAAATAATAGACTAAAATATTTCATAGATTTTTTTTAAGATTGTTGTGAAATCAACCAAGCTTCATACCCACCTTCAAGACTGTAAGTGGTGTTTATATTACATAATAAATTTAATACTGCACTAGCCTCTAAGCTGCGGGAGCCAGACTGGCAGTATAAAAAAAATGGCTTACTAGCATCTAATTTAGCAATGGCATCTAAGAACAATTGTGGCTCTTTTACATTGATTTGTATTGCGGTAGGAATAGCGCCTTCTAGATGCTCATCAAGTGTACGAACATCTAATATTATAGCATTTGTATGCTGACTTAATTTTGAAGTCCATTCTGATAAAGATAATGAAATCATATTACACATTTTTAGTTATTATATGACAGTAATTAATGTCAAAAAAAAAGCACCAATCTTTTATGATTAGTGCTTTTAGAGCCGATGAAGGGACTCGAACCCCCGACCTGCTGATTACAAATCAGCTGCTCTAGCCAGCTGAGCTACATCGGCATTGCGGGTGCAAATATAAACTTGATTTTTACATTTGCAACACCTTTCTTATTTTTTTTACAACTTATTAATTTTATCAATTAAAGCACGTCCTTTGTCCTCTATTGTTTTCTTTAATGTTGTAAAGTGAACCTTCTTATTATCAATGTTTTTCGCGTTAATTGCATCCATTGACTCATCAAAAGCAACAATTGCTTCATCAATAATTTCCTCTGAAGCAGAAAGCTCTTTTTCAGGGTTTGTTAATTGCCAGATATATACTGTTTCAATAATATCTCCAAAAACAAAATTCACGTCTTTTTTTAAATTTTTAATACTTGCCATAATTATATTTTTTAAGCTGAGGCAAAAGTAAAGATTCCCTTTATACTATTATATAAAAACTTCTAAAAATTTTACATTTTTTGTTCTTATTTCAAACTCTTTTAATGATGCAGGTATTAAAACCGTTTCGCCTAGGCTAATCGTTTCTTCAAATTCATATCCGGAAAAAGTAGCTTCCCCTTCTATACACATATAAACAACAAAAGACTCTATACCTTTATTACTCATTTCTTTTGTGTTAGTAATGTGCACATAGTTTGTTGTAAAATAATTGCAAGATACCATTGGGTTAGATCGGTTTTCAACAGCATCAAAAACCATTTTATCACCTTTAAACCCAAAGTTAATAGCGCCTAAAGCTTCACGCTTATGAAGTGCCCTGCGTTTACCCTTATCATCTAGCCTATCCCAATCATATACACGATAGGTAATATCTGATGTTTGCTGTATTTCTGCCAACAAAACGCCTTCTCCAATAGCGTGTATTGTTCCTGTAGGCACAAAAAAGGCATCACCCTTTGTAACCGGCACCTCATTCAAAATACTCTCTAAAGTTTTATTTTTTAAATGCTCTTGATAGTCTAGCGAACTTACCCCATTTTTAAAGCCTAAAATTAAGCGAGACGCTTCCTCTGCTTGCATAATGTACCACATTTCAGTCTTTCCAAATGAATTATGGCGTTTTTTAGCCAAAACATCATTCGGGTGTAATTGAACCGACAAATCTGTTTTAGCATCAATAAATTTTATTAGCAAAGGAAAATTTGTTTTAAATGTATTATACACGGTGGCACCAACCAGCTCTCCTTTATATTTTTTAATTAAATACTTTAGTGTTTTTCCTTTAAACTCACCATTAGAAACAATGGATTCATTGTTTTTTACAGATGATATTTCCCAACTTTCTCCAATATTATCCTTTTTAGATTGCTTACCGAGTGTTGATTTTAATTTTTCTCCTCCCCAAATTTTTTCTTTAAGAATAGGTGAAAATTTTATAGGATACCATTTTACCATAATTTATGCAGAATAGGTTACAAAATTTCTTGGAGTTTCATACAATGTAACCTCCAAGGTTAAATGATCTGGAAGCTCCTTTTTAAGAATACCCCAGATATATATCGAAATATTTTCCGCAGTAGGATTATGATCTTTAAAGTATGGCACATCTAAATTTAGATTTTTATGATCTAATGGGGCTTCTACATGCTTTACAATAAGTTCTTTTAACCGTTTCATATCGTAAACAAAACCTGTCTCAATATCTATCGGGCCTATTAAACTTACAATAAGCTCATAATTATGTCCATGAAAATTTTTATTGCTACATTTTCCAAAAACAGCAGTGTTTTTTTCGTCAGACCAATCCTTTCTATACAAACGATGTGCTGCGTTAAAATGTGCTTTTCTGCTTACTTTTAAATTCATTTAATTTAACGTTAATGTTGTATAAAATTTTTCGAAAATTATTTTAAACCATGCTGTATATTGTGCTGGATTGTTGGTAATATCCAATTTAACAGCTCCTATATCCATCCACTTCCAATCAGACACTTCGTCTAAATTAATCTCTGGCGCTTGCTCATAATGACCAACCATTACATGATCTAGTTCATGTTCTGTCAACCCATTATCAAATGGTGCTTTATATATGAATGAAATTGTTTCTTTTAACTCTGTCTCAAAGCCCATTTCTTCATATAAACGTCGCTTACCTGCAGCAATATTACTTTCACCATCACGCTGATGACTACAGCATGTATTGGTCCATAATCCTGGCGAATGATACTTGTGCATAGCGCGCTGTTGTAACATTAATTCATTCTTAGCATTAATTATAAAAACGGAAAATGCACGGTGTAGCACAGCTTTTTCATGCGCTTCCATTTTTGGCATCAGCCCAATTTGGTTATCATTTTTATCTACTAAAATTACCATTTCTTCCTTCATATATACAAAAATATAAAAATAATAGTAGCACCCTAATGAAATAGAAGTCAAATATCTAAACGAAACACTATAATAACAGGAAGGTATTTATTCTAGTTGATTTTATTGCAAAAAAAAACCTCAATATCATATTGATATTGAGGTTTTAAAGAAGGCGGCGACCTACTCTCCCACATAACTGCAGTACCATCGGCGCTAATGGGCTTAACTTCTCTGTTCGGAAAGGTAAGAGGTGAGCCCCATTGCTATAACCACCTTATATTTTTAGGATTTAGTCTTTAGAGATTAGCGATTAGTTACTACTATTCGCTTTTCGCTATTTTACTAACTCCTTACAGCTTAGCTGCTAATAAGTTAACATATTGAGATATAAAAAACAGTTATTATAATAAGAAAAGAGCAAGTACATAAGCATACGGGTTATTAGTATCACTCGGCTATGACATTACTGCCTTTACACCTATGACCTATCAACGTAGTAATCTCCTACGACCCTTTAAAGAAATCTCATCTTGTGGTGGGTTTCGCGCTTATATGCTTTCAGCGCTTATCCCTTCCCGACGTAGCTACTCAGCAATGCTCCTGGCGGAACAACTGATGCACCAGAGGTCAGTCCAACTCGGTCCTCTCGTACTAGAGTCAGATCCACGCAAATTTCTAACGCCCACAGCAGATAGAGACCGAACTGTCTCACGACGTTCTGAACCCAGCTCGCGTGCCACTTTAATGGGCGAACAGCCCAACCCTTGGGACCTTCTCCAGCCCCAGGATGTGACGAGCCGACATCGAGGTGCCAAACCCCCCCGTCGATATGAGCTCTTGGGGGAGATCAGCCTGTTATCCCCGGCGTACCTTTTATCCTTTGAGCGATGGCCCTTCCATGCGGAACCACCGGATCACTATGCTCTACTTTCGTACCTGATCGACCTGTATGTCTCTCAGTCAAGCTCCCTTATGCCATTGCACTCTACGCACGATTACCAACCGTACTGAGGGAACCTTTAGAAGCCTCCGTTACTCTTTTGGAGGCGACCACCCCAGTCAAACTACCCACCACGCACTGTCCTCCTTAAAAGGAGTTAGGCTTCAGATAAGCAAGGGGTCGTATTTCAACAATGACTCCACAACGCCTGGCGACGCCGCTTCAAAGTCTCCGACCTATCCTACACATTACTTATCCAAAGTCAATACGAAGCTATAGTAAAGGTGCACGGGGTCTTTTCGTCCCGCTGCGGGTAATCGGCATCTTCACCGATACTACAATTTCACCGAGCTCATGGCTGAGACAGTGTCCAGATCGTTGCACCATTCGTGCAGGTCGGAACTTACCCGACAAGGAATTTCGCTACCTTAGGACCGTTATAGTTACGGCCGCCGTTTACTGGGGCTTCATTTCATTGCTTCGTATAAATACTAACAACTCCACTTAACCTTCCAGCACCGGGCAGGTGTCAGGCCCTATACATCATCTTTCGATTTAGCAGAGCCCTGTGTTTTTGATAAACAGTCGCCTGGACCTTTTCACTGCGGCCCATCCGAAGATGGGCGACGCTTCTCCCGAAGTTACGCGTCGATTTTGCCTAGTTCCTTAGCCATGAATCTCTCGAGCTCCTTAGAATTCTCATCCCAACTACCTGTGTCGGTTTAGGGTACGGGCTGCTTCTCTTGCTTTTCTTGGAAGTCGATTCGCTAGATTATCACCGCAGCCGTAGCCTTGGTGTACTATCGGAGTGTTACCACATCCTTCAACGCACAATTCCGTCTGTGCGCACTAACTATTCGCCTCCGTCACTTTTAATGAGAGCAGGTACAGGAATATTAACCTGTTGTCCATCCACTACCCCTTTCGGGTTCGCGTTAGGTCCCGACTAACCCACAGCTGATTAGCATAGCTGTGGAAACCTTAGTCTTTCGGAGTGCGGGTTTCTCGCCCGCATTATCGTTACTTATGCCTACATTTTCTTTTGTAGATGCTCCAGAATTCCTTACAGAAAACCTTCGACGCCACTACAATGCTCCCCTACCACTTACGTGTCTTTCAACGTAAATCCATAGCTTCGGTGGTATATTTATGCCCGATTATTATCCATGCTCGTCCGCTCGACTAGTGAGCTGTTACGCACTCTTTAAATGAATGGCTGCTTCCAAGCCAACATCCTAGCTGTCTAAGCAGACGAACCTCGTTTATTCAACTTAATATACACTTGGGGACCTTAGCTGATGGTCTGGGTTCTTTCCCTCTCGGACATGGACCTTAGCACCCATGCCCTCACTGCTGATTAACATTTTATAGCATTCGGAGTTTGTCAGGAATTGGTAGGCGGTGAAGCCCCCGCATCCAATCAGTAGCTCTACCTCTATAAAACTTTAAATCAACGCTGCACCTAAATGCATTTCGGGGAGTACGAGCTATTTCCGAGTTTGATTGGCCTTTCACCCCTACCCACAGGTCATCCCAAGACTTTTCAACGTCAACGGGTTCGGACCTCCACTTTGGGTTAACAAAGCTTCATCCTGCCCATGGGTAGATCACACGGTTTCGCGTCTACCGATACTAACTATATTCGCCCTATTCAGACTCGCTTTCGCTACGGATCCGTACCTGAAGTACTTAACCTTGCTAATATCGGTAACTCGTAGGCTCATTATGCAAAAGGCACGCCGTCACCCTAAAAGGGCTCCGACCGCTTGTAAGCGTATGGTTTCAGGATCTTTTTCACTCCCTTATTCAGGGTTCTTTTCACCTTTCCCTCACGGTACTGGTTCACTATCGGTCTCTCAAGAGTATTTAGCCTTAACGGATGGTCCCGCTTGATTCATACAGGATTACTCGTGTCCCGCACTACTCAGGATACCACTACGTTTATGCGCTTTACTTATACGGGACTATCACCCTCTACGGTTTAACTTTCCAGTTAATTCTAATTCATTACATATTCGATATCGTGGTCCTACAACCCCAAACTTGCCGAAACAAGTCTGGTTTGGGCTAATCCGCGTTCGCTCGCCACTACTAACGGAATCACTATTGTTTTCTTCTCCTCCGGGTACTTAGATGTTTCAGTTCTCCGGGTTTGCTTCCTCGAAAGGATGACATGTCTTCAACATGCCGGGTTGCCCCATTCAGAAATTTACGGATCAAAAGGTATGTGCCCCTCCCCGTAACTTATCGCAGCTTATCACGTCTTTCATCGCCTTTGAGAGCCTAGGCATTCCCCATACGCCCTTATTTTGCTTATTGTACTTATTACCACACATACTATACAACGATGTATAATACGTATGCTCTATTATTCTTATTAAATTTGTTTGATAACTAGGTCCTAGCCCTAGCTATCGCTCGTGTTTTTTAATCTCAATATGTCAATGAACGTTTTTCTCGTTAAAACAGCCCCTTATATTCTTTCAGATAATAATAAAAACATTACATCTTATTCAAATAATAAAAAACCTAAAGAATGGTGGAGAATATCGGAGTCGAACCGATGACCTCCTGCGTGCAAGGCAGGCGCTCTAGCCAGCTGAGCTAATCCCCCATTTATGAATCCAGAATTGTGAATTCAGAATTATGAATTATGAATCCTCAACTTCTAAAATTTCCTAAATACTATATAATTGTTTAAAATCATAAATCGCAAATCGTAATTCACAACTCATAAATCGTAATTTTGTAGTCCCAGGCAGACTCGAACTGCCGACCTCTACATTATCAGTGTAGCGCTCTAACCAGCTGAGCTATGGGACTCAATTTTATAGTATATGTTCTTTTATTAATTAACAGCTAAAGTAAACACAATTATTGTGCTCCTATTTATTTATTATAATTGGAAATTTTCTTTCTCTAGAAAGGAGGTGTTCCAGCCGCACCTTCCGGTACGGCTACCTTGTTACGACTTAGCCCTAGTTACCAGTTTTACCCTAGGCCGCTCCTTACGGTGACGGACTTCAGGCACTCCCAGCTTCCATGGCTTGACGGGCGGTGTGTACAAGGCCCGGGAACGTATTCACCGGATCATGGCTGATATCCGATTACTAGCGATTCCAGCTTCACGGAGTCGAGTTGCAGACTCCGATCCGAACTGAGATAGGTTTTGAAGATTCGCATCCCCTCGCGGGGTAGCTGCCCTCTGTACCTACCATTGTAGCACGTGTGTAGCCCAGGACGTAAGGGCCGTGATGATTTGACGTCATCCCCACCTTCCTCGCAGTTTGCACTGGCAGTCTTGTTAGAGTTCCCGACTTAAATCGCTGGCAACTAACAACAGGGGTTGCGCTCGTTATAGGACTTAACCTGACACCTCACGGCACGAGCTGACGACAACCATGCAGCACCTTGTAGATAGTCCGAAGAAAAGAATATCTCTACTCTATGCAATCTACATTTAAGCCCTGGTAAGGTTCCTCGCGTATCATCGAATTAAACCACATGCTCCACCGCTTGTGCGGGCCCCCGTCAATTCCTTTGAGTTTCATTCTTGCGAACGTACTCCCCAGGTGGGATACTTATCACTTTCGCTTAGCCACTCAGCCTTACGGCCGAACAGCTAGTATCCATCGTTTACGGCGTGGACTACCAGGGTATCTAATCCTGTTCGCTCCCCACGCTTTCGTCCATCAGCGTCAGTATATTGTTAGTGATCTGCCTTCGCAATCGGTATTCCATGTAATATCTAAGCATTTCACCGCTACACTACATATTCTAACCACTTCACAATAACTCAAGACTAACAGTTTCAAAGGCAGTTCCACAGTTGAGCTGCGGGATTTCACCTCTGACTTATTAGTCCGCCTACGGACCCTTTAAACCCAATGATTCCGGATAACGCTTGCACCCTCCGTATTACCGCGGCTGCTGGCACGGAGTTAGCCGGTGCTTATTCATACAGTACCGTCAAACACTTACACGTAAATGCGTTTCTTCCTGTATAAAAGAAGTTTACAACCCATAGGGCAGTCATCCTTCACGCGGCATGGCTGGATCAGAGTTGCCTCCATTGTCCAATATTCCTCACTGCTGCCTCCCGTAGGAGTCTGGTCCGTGTCTCAGTACCAGTGTGGGGGATCCCCCTCTCAGGGCCCCTACCTATCGTTGCCATGGTAAGCCGTTACCTTACCATCTAGCTAATAGGACGCATACTCATCTCACACCGTAACCTTTAATCATCTATTGATGCCAATAAATGATACTATGAGGTATTAATCCAAATTTCTCTGGGCTATCCCTCAGTGTGAGGCAGATTGTATACGCGTTACGCACCCGTGCGCCGGTCGTCAGCAAGTAGCAAGCTACTCCTGTTACCCCTCGACTTGCATGTGTTAAGCCTGCCGCTAGCGTTCATCCTGAGCCAGGATCAAACTCTTCATCGTTAAATTTTAAATATTATTAAAAATCTCACAACTACTAAATCGAAATACTCAAAATGGTTTACTTTAATTATTATTGTATTATATGTATCATATAATACGCGCTGTCAATCAATATGTCAATGTACTTAACCTTAACTAAAAGGTCAGACGTTAAAAAAAATAAATTCTTTAACTCTTGTTGAGTTGTTAGACTTGAACTAACTTACTTTCCTATAACTCTATTTTTAAGAACTTCACTAAAACAGCTTAGCCGTTAAGCGGGTGCAAACATACACTCATTATTGTTATCCCACAACATTTTTTTAATTTATTTTTTTATCCTTAAATAAAGTAACAAAAACAAAGAAAAATATCAATAACAACAAGACTTCTTAGAACATACAAAACAACCTTAATCAAGTGTTTTGCGGGGTGCAAATATACAACCCTTTTTTATCCAATTACAAACTTTTTAAAGCCTTTATTTAAAAGTTTTTTGACAACACTGAAAACGAACACTTTAGAAAATAAAAAAAACAATAAACAAAAGAAAATAGATAAAAGGTACTAGAGAATAGACGTTAGATGTTAGATAAAAGATACCAGAGGATAGACGTTAGATGTTAGATAAAAGATACCAGAGGATAGACGTTAGATGTTAGATAAAAGATACCAGAGGATAGACTGATACTGCTTACTGAACACTGAGAACTGAACACTGAAGTTTTAGATTGTAGTATATTTTAAAACAGAAACTCTAAAACAGTCTAGAATGGATTCCCGCATACGCGAGAAAGACAAGTGAAGCAATGAATACTGAGAACTGAACACTGTTTACTGAATACTGAATACTGTTTACTGTTTACTGAATACTGAGAACTGAGAACTGAAGTTTTAGATTGTAGTATATTTTAAAAACAGGAACTCGAAAATACTCTAGAGTGGATTCCCGCATACGCGAGAAAGACAAGCGGAGCAATGAACACTGAGAACTGAACATCGGGCAAGATTAGTCTCTTGCAATATAAAAGTATTTAGCACTTTATATATTAGTTAAAATTCAAGTTTAAATAAGTACATTTGCAACTGCAAAAAACAGATACATGAGTATACAAGACGAAATTTCAAAAAGACGAACCTTCGGAATCATTTCCCATCCCGATGCTGGTAAAACCACTTTAACCGAAAAACTATTACTTTTTGGAGGGGCTATCCAAGAAGCAGGGGCAGTAAAGTCTAATAAAGTAAAAAAAGGAGCTACTTCTGATTTTATGGAAATTGAACGACAACGTGGAATTTCGGTTGCAACATCTGTTCTTGCGTTTTTGTATGATGGAAAAAAAATAAACATCTTAGATACTCCTGGGCATAAAGATTTTGCCGAAGATACATTTAGAACACTAACAGCTGTTGACAGTGTTATAGTTGTTGTTGATGTTGCTAAAGGGGTTGAAGCACAAACCGAAAAATTAGTTGAAGTTTGTAGGATGCGTAACATACCTATGATAGTATTCATTAATAAAATGGACAGAGAGGGTAAGGATGCTTTTGACTTATTAGATGAAATTGAACAAAAACTTGGATTACGTGTTACGCCATTAAGTTTTCCTATAGGAATGGGATACAATTTTAAAGGCATCTATAACATCTGGGAAAAAAATATTAATTTATTTTCTGAAGAAAGTAAACAACACATTACAAATACTATTGCTTTTGATGATGTTTCAAACCCTGATCTAGAACAACATATTGGAGAAGCTGCCGCTAATGAATTACGTGAAGAGCTGGAGTTGGTTAGCGAGGTATATCCAAAATTTAATCAACAAGAATATTTAGATGGTACTTTACAGCCCGTATTTTTTGGTTCTGCATTAAATAATTTTGGGGTTCGTGAACTATTAGACTGTTTTGTAAATATTGCGCCTGAACCAAGACCAAAAGCATCAGACACCAGAACGGTTTTACCAGATGAGAAAAAATTTACTGGATTTGTATTTAAAATACATGCAAACATGGATCCTAAGCACCGTGATCGATTGGCTTTTATCAAAATTGTTTCTGGTGTTTTTAAAAGGAATACCCCATACTTACATGTTAGAAACAACAAGAAGGTAAAGTTTTCTAGTCCGAATGCCTTTTTTGCAGATAAAAAAGAGATCGTAGATATATCCTATCCGGGTGATATTGTTGGTGTACATGACACGGGGAACTTTAAAATTGGAGACACACTAACTGAGGGTGAAATTCTACAATACAAAGGAGTTCCTAGTTTTTCTCCAGAACACTTTAGATACATTAATAATGCTGACCCTTTAAAGTCAAAACAGTTGTATAAAGGTATTGACCAGCTAATGGATGAAGGCGTTGCTCAGTTATTTACTTTAGAATTAAACGGAAGAAAAGTTATTGGTACTGTTGGTGCGTTACAATATGAAGTTATACAGTATAGA
This sequence comes from Flavobacteriaceae bacterium, assembly GCA_965178655.1. Classification (GTDB taxonomy): domain Bacteria; phylum Bacteroidota; class Bacteroidia; order Flavobacteriales; family Flavobacteriaceae. Next base: position 1,818,195 of record OZ238266.1, on the reverse strand, counting down.
TTAGCACATGAATATGGTGCAAAATGCACTTACGAAAATGTAAATGTTCACAAAGCTTGCTGGGTAGCTACGGAAGATGAAAACAGTACAGAATTTAAAGAGTTTAAACGTGTAAAACAAAAGTTTTTAGCCAAAGACAAGAGCGGTCAGTTGGTCTTTTTTGCTGACTCTATGTTTTCTTTACAAATGACACAGCAAAAATACCCAAGTGTTAAGCTACACTTTACAAGTGAATTTTAGAACCTAAAAATACTTGTTATTTTAAAATATCTTGAAATCAAAAAAAAACCGAAACGTTAACGTTTCGGTTTTTTTATTATGCTTCACCAGTAGGCCCAAAATTCATTAGGGCTGGTGGCTGTTCAAAATCCTTAATTTTCCCATGAGTTGCTTCAAATCGATTTACATTATCGTGTAATGCATTTAACAATCGTTTTGCATGCTGTGGTGTTAAGATGACTCTTGACCTCACTTTACTCTTAGGAACTCCTGGCATGATACTTACAAAATCTACTACAAATTCTGAAACCGAATGATTAATGATGGCTAAGTTAGAATAAATTCCTTGTGCCACATCAGCGTCTAGCTCAATGTTTATTTGCGGTTCTTTTTTGTTTTTTGTATCCTCCATTTGTTTTAACTAAGGTTTTCTTCAACTTTTTCTTCAGTCATTGCTTCAAGTTCATCTTTAGCACCTACGATAATTTTTTCGTAGTTTCTCATTCCTGTTCCTGCTGGAATTCTATGCCCTACAATAACGTTCTCTTTTAATCCTTCTAATGAATCAATCTTACCAGCTACTGCTGCTTCGTTTAATACTTTAGTTGTTTCCTGGAACGATGCTGCAGAAATAAATGATTTTGTTTGTAATGACGCTCTTGTAATACCTTGTAAGATTGGTGTTGCCGTTGCCGGTACTGCGTCTCTTGCAATTACAAGTGCTTTATCTGCGCGTTTTAAGATAGAGTTCTCATCTCTTAATGCTCTTGCCGAAATAATTTGTCCTGCTTTTAACTCTTCTGAGTCTCCTGCTTCTTCAACAACTTTCATTCCGTAAATAGCATCATTTTCTTTAATAAAGTCTGATTTATGAGCCAATTGATTTTCTAAGAAAATAGTATCTCCTGAGTCATTAATTTGAACTTTACGCATCATTTGTCTAACAACAACCTCAAAGTGCTTGTCATTAATTTTTACACCTTGTAAACGATATACTTCTTGTACCTCATTTACTAAGTATTGCTGTACTGCAGATGGTCCTTTTATTGCTAAAATATCTTTTGGTGTAATTGACCCATCAGATAATGCCATACCAGCTTTAACGAAATCGTTTTCTTGAACTAAAATTTGGTTAGATAACTTAACTAAGTATTTTTTAATCTCTCCTAATTTAGATTCTATAATGATTTCACGGTTACCACGTTTTATTTTACCGAAAGATACAACTCCATCAATCTCAGAAACTACTGCTGGATTAGAAGGGTTACGTGCTTCGAATAATTCTGTAATACGAGGTAAACCACCTGTAATATCTCCTGATTTTGATGATTGACGCGGTATTTTTACTAATACTTTACCTGCTTTAATCTTATCACCATCATCAATCATTAAGTGTGCTCCAACTGGTAAGTTGTATGAACGTAAAACTTCATCTCCTTTACCTAAAATAATTAATGTTGGAATTATTTTCTTATTTCTTGATTCAGAAATTACTTTTTCTTGGTATCCTGTTTGTTCATCAACTTCAACTTGGTAAGTTACACCTTGCTCAATGTTTTCGAACTTTATTTTTCCTGAGAATTCAGAAACAATACCTCCGTTAAATGGATCCCATTCACAAATAATATCATCTTTTTTCAACGACTGCTTATCAGCTACGTAGATAAATGCTCCGTAAGGTATATTGTTAGTTGCCAATACAATTCCTGTATTTTTATCAACTAAACGTGCTTCAGACGTACGAGATATTACAATATTAACTGCTTTACCTTCGTTATCTTCTCCTTTTACGGTACGTAATTCATCTATTTCAACAACTCCATCAAATTTAGCTTTAAGGCTATTTTCTTCAGAAATATTTCCTGCTGTTCCTCCAAGGTGGAAGGTACGTAGTGTTAACTGTGTACCAGGCTCTCCAATAGATTGTGCTGCCACAACTCCTACTGCTTCTCCTCGTTGTACCATTTTACCGGTTGCTAGGTTACGTCCGTAACATTTAGCACAGATTCCTACTTCTGCCTCACATGTTAATGCAGAACGAACTGCTACTGTATCTATTGGAGCAGCACTAACCACATCTACATCTGCTTCTGTGATTTGCTCCCCATTAGCAACAATAACTTCTCCTGTAGCTGGGTTAACAACGTCATGAAGTGCTATACGACCTAATATACGGTCTCCTAATGGTTCTACGATTTCTTCGTTTTTCTTTAACGCAGTTACATCTAATCCTCTTAAAGTACCACAGTCTACTGAGTTTACAATTACATCTTGTGAAACATCAACTAAACGACGTGTTAAGTATCCTGCATCGGCAGTTTTAAGTGCTGTATCGGCAAGACCTTTACGTGCACCGTGCGTTGAGATAAAGTATTCTAAAATTGATAATCCTTCTTTAAAGTTAGAAAGAATTGGGTTTTCAATAATAGCACCACTTCCGTCAGCAGATTTTTTAGGCTTAGCCATTAATCCACGCATACCTGTTAACTGGCGAATTTGTTCTTTAGAACCCCTTGCTCCAGAGTCAAGCATCATGTATACTGAGTTAAACCCTTGCTGATCTTCAGAAATATTCTTCATAGAAAGTTCTGTTAATGCAGCATTTGTAGAAGTCCAGATATCAATAACTTGGTTATAACGTTCGTTGTTTGTTATAAGTCCCATGTTATAGTTACCCATAATACCATCTACCTGTGCGTTTGCATCGGCTACCATTTTCCCTTTTTCTTCTGGAATAATGATATCTCCTAATGAGAATGATAATCCACCTTTAAAGGCGAATGAGTACCCCATATCTTTAATTCTATCAAGGAAATCAGCTGTTTCAGGAACGCTTGTTACCTTTAATATATTATGGATAATATCTCTAAGGGCTTTTTTAGTTAAGACCTCATTAATATATCCTGCAGCTTCAGGAACTACTTCATTAAACAATACTCTACCTACGGTAGTATCGATAACTTTGTATACTAATTCTCCGTTATCATTAAAGTCTTTTGTTCTAACTTTAATAGAAGCGTTAATATTTGCTCTTTTTTCATTATAAGCAATAGTAACTTCCTCTGGTGAATAGAATGTTAGTCCTTCTCCTTTTACTTCTAGTTCTGGAGTTGACTTACGTAGTTTTGTCATATAATATAATCCAAGTACCATATCTTGAGAAGGTACGGTAACTGGTTGCCCGTTTGCAGGGTTAAGTATATTATGTGATGCTAACATTAACATTTGTGCCTCAAGAATTGCTTCTGGGCCTAATGGTAAGTGAACTGCCATTTGATCTCCATCAAAATCGGCGTTAAATGCCGTACATACTAATGGGTGTAATTGTATTGCTTTTCCTTCAATTAATTTTGGTTGGAATGCTTGAATACCTAAACGGTGTAATGTAGGGGCACGGTTTAATAGTACTGGGTGACCTTTTATTACGTTTTCAAGAATATCCCAAACAACAGGCTCTTTTCTGTCTATTATCTTCTTAGCAGATTTTACTGTTTTTACAATTCCTCTTTCTATTAATTTTCTAACAACAAAAGGTTTGTATAGTTCAGCCGCCATGTTTTTTGGTAATCCACATTCGTATAAACGTAATGTAGGTCCAACAACAATTACCGAACGTGCTGAATAATCTACACGTTTTCCTAATAAGTTTTGACGGAAACGTCCTTGCTTACCTTTTAAGGAATCTGATAATGATTTTAATGGTCTGTTAGATTCTGTTTTTACTGCAGATGATTTACGTGTGTTATCAAATAGTGAATCTACAGATTCTTGTAACATACGCTTTTCATTACGTAAAATAACTTCTGGAGCTTTTATTTCTACCAATCGTTTTAAACGGTTGTTACGAATAATTACTCTTCGGTATAAGTCATTTAAATCAGAGGTTGCAAAACGTCCACCATCTAAAGGCACTAATGGTCTTAATTCTGGTGGAATAATTGGAATAACCTTCATGATCATCCACTCTGGATTATTCTCTCTGTTTTTATTAGCATCTCTTAAAGATTCTACAACTTGTAGTCTTTTTAATGCTTCAGTTTTACGTTGTTTAGATGTTTCGTTATTTGCTTTATCTCTTAATTCATAAGATAAGGCATCTAAATCTATACGCTGTAGCAGATCAATTAAACATTCTGCTCCCATTTTAGCGATAAACTTATTTGGGTCAGTGTCATCTAAGTATTGATTGTCTTGTGGTAATTTCTCTAAAATATCTAAATATTCTTCTTCGGTTAAGAAGTCCATTTTTTTAAGAGATTCACCTTCTGCATTTGTAGCATTACCAGCTTGAATTACAACATAACGTTCGTAATAAATAATCATATCTAATTTCTTAGATGGTAATCCTAATAGGTATCCTATTTTGTTTGGTAAAGAACGGAAGTACCAGATATGTGCTACAGGAACAACTAAGTTAATGTGCCCAATACGGTCTCTACGTACTTTCTTTTCGGTTACTTCTACCCCACATCTATCACAAACAATTCCTTTATAACGAATACGTTTATACTTTCCACAAGCACATTCATAATCTTTTACAGGTCCAAAAATTCGTTCACAGAATAATCCGTCACGTTCTGGTTTGTGTGTACGATAGTTAATTGTTTCTGGCTTTAGCACTTCACCTCTTGATTCTGCCAAAATTGACTCAGGAGAAGCTAATCCGATAGAGATTTTATTAAATCTCTTTATTGTATTTTTATCTTGTTTTCTTGCCATAATATGATGCAATAAAAGTTAAAAAATATGTTTTTAATGTTTGAAACTCGTTGTTAATCTTCTAATCTAATATCCAAGCTTAATCCTTTCAATTCATGCATTAATACATTGAATGATTCTGGTAATCCTGGTTCTGGCATTGGCTCTCCTTTTACGATTGCTTCGTAAGTTTTAGCTCTACCTATTACATCATCAGATTTTACAGTTAAGATTTCTCTTAGGGTTGCAGAGGCACCATATGCTTCTAAAGCCCAAACTTCCATCTCTCCAAAACGTTGTCCTCCAAATTGCGCTTTACCTCCTAAAGGTTGTTGCGTAATTAATGAGTATGGCCCTATAGAACGCGCGTGCATTTTATCGTCTACCATATGACCTAGTTTTAACATATAGATAATACCTACTGTTGCAGCTTGATCAAAACGTTCTCCTGTTCCTCCATCATATAAATGTGTATGTCCGAAACGAGGTACTCCTGCGTCATCAGTAATTTCATTTATTTGATCTAGAGTTGCCCCGTCAAAAATTGGTGTGGCATATGTTTTGCCTAAATTTTTCCCTGCCCAACCAAGAACAGTTTCATAAATTTGACCAATGTTCATACGAGAAGGTACCCCTAGTGGATTTAATACAATATCAACTGGTGTTCCGTCTTCTAAGAAAGGCATATCTTCTTGACGAACAATACGCGCTACAATACCTTTGTTACCGTGACGTCCGGCCATCTTATCTCCAACTTTTAATTTACGTTTTTTAGCAACATAAATTTTAGCTAATTTGATAATACCTGCTGGTAATTCATCTCCAATTGCAATGGTAAATTTCTCTCTTCTAAGTGCACCTTGAAGATCGTTAACTTTAATTTTATAGTTATGCAATAATTCTTTTACAAGTGCATTTATTGTTTTATCAGTAGTCCATGTTCCACTAACAAGGTGTGTATAGTCATCAACCGAATTTAACATTTTAAGAGAGTATTTTTTACCTTTTGGCAATACTTCTTCTCCTAAATCATTAAATACACCTTGTGCCGTTTTACCAGACACGATAGATCCTAATTTTTCAACTAAAACACTCTTTAGAGATTCAAATTTAGTTTCGTATTTAAGTTCTACTGCTACTAACTCTTCTTTATCTTGGTTACGCTTACGCTTATCTTTAACTAAACGCTTGAATAACTTTTTATTGATAACAACTCCGTGTAAAGATGGTGATGCTTTTAATGAGGCATCTTTTACATCTCCTGCCTTATCACCAAATATTGCTCTTAATAGCTTTTCTTCTGGTGTTGGGTCTGATTCTCCTTTAGGTGTAATTTTACCAATAAGGATATCTCCTGGATTAACTTCTGCTCCAATACGGATCATTCCGTTTTCATCTAGATTTTTGGTAGCTTCTTCAGATACGTTAGGGATATCATTAGTTAACTCTTCGTTTCCTAATTTGGTATCTCTTACGTCTAATGAGTACTCATCTATATGTATTGATGTAAACACATCTTCACGAACAACTTTTTCAGAAATTACAATGGCATCCTCAAAGTTATACCCTTTCCAAGGCATAAAGGCTACTTTCATGTTTCTTCCTAGGGCAAGTTCTCCTTTTTGTGTGGCATAACCTTCACTAAGAATTTGTCCTTCTTCAACTCTATCACCAATTTTAACAATTGGTTTTAGGTTAATTGATGTTCCTTGATTGGTTTTTCTAAATTTAATTAAGTTGTATGTTACTTCATCAGAATCAAAACTAACCATAGCTTCTTCATCTGTTCTGTCATACTTAATAGTGATTGTATTTGCGTCTACATACTGAACTGTACCAGCACCTTCTGCATTAATTAACACTCTTGAGTCTTTTGCAACTTGTTTTTCTAGTCCTGTACCTACAATTGGTGCTTCAGGTCGTAATAATGGTACTGCCTGACGCATCATGTTAGAACCCATTAATGCACGGTTGGCATCATCATGTTCTAAGAATGGAATTAATGAGGCAGAAATAGAGGCAATTTGATTAGGTGATACATCTGCATAATTAATTTCAGATGGTGATGCTACTGGAAAATCTCCTTCCATTCTAGCAATTACCTTTTCGGCTTCTATTTTACCATTGGCAGCAACTGGATTGTTTGCTTGACCAATTTTCATTCCTTCTTCTTCTTCAGCACTTAAATATGTTGGTGTTTCTTTAAAATCAACCACACCATCTACTACCTTACGGTATGGTGTTTCTAGGAATCCTAAAGAGTTAACCTTTGCATATACTGCTAATGACGATATTAATCCAATGTTTGGCCCTTCAGGCGTTTCAATTGGACATAAACGTCCGTAGTGTGTATAGTGAACATCACGCACCTCAAATCCTGCTCTTTCACGAGACAGACCTCCAGGTCCTAATGCTGATAATCTACGTTTGTGTGTAATTTCTCCTAATGGATTGGTTTGATCCATGAATTGAGATAATTGGTTGGTACCAAAGAATGAGTTAATTACTGACGAAAGTGTTTTCGCGTTAATTAAATCAATAGGTGTAAACACCTCGTTATCACGTACATTCATACGTTCACGGATGGTACGTGCCATACGAGACAATCCAACACCAAACTGTTGTGATAATTGTTCTCCTACTGTTCTTACACGTCTATTAGATAAGTGATCAATATCATCAATTTCCGCTTTTGAGTTAATTAACTCAATAAGGTATTTGATAATGGTAATGATATCTAATTTTGTTAAGACTCTTTTATCCATGTCGATATCAAGTCCTAATTTTTTGTTCATTCTAAAACGACCTACTTCACCTAAGTTGTAACGTTGGTCAGAGAAGAATAATTTATCTATAATACCTCTTGCCGTTTCTTCATCTGGCGGTTCAGCATTACGTAATTGCCTGTAGATATGTTCTACGGCTTCTTTTTCTGAGTTTGTTGGATCTTTCTGTAATGTATTATGAATAATAGCATATTGTGCAGATTGACCTTCTTCTTTATGTAATAAGATTGTTTTAACTCCTGATTCAAGAATATCTACGATATTTTCTTTATCAAGTGTTGTGTCACGATCTAATACAATTTCATTACGTTCAATAGATACTACTTCTCCAGTATCCTCATCAACGAAATCTTCATGCCATGTGTTTAGAACACGGGCTGCTAATTTACGTCCTAGTAATTTTTTAAGTCCTGATTTGCTTACTTTAACTTCATCAGCTAAGTCAAACAATTCTAGGATATCTTTATCGCGTTCAAACCCTATTGCTCTGAATAGTGTTGTAACAGGTAATTTTTTCTTTCTATCAATGTACGCGTACATTACTTGGTTGATATCCGTTGCGAATTCAATCCAAGATCCTTTAAAAGGTATTACTCTTGCAGAGTATAATTTTGTACCGTTTGCATGAAATGATTGCCCGAAGAATACTCCTGGCGATCTATGTAATTGAGAAACTATTACACGTTCTGCTCCGTTAATACAAAATGTACCACTTGGCGTCATGTATGGTATTGTTCCTAAATACACATCTTGAACTATTGTTTCAAAATCTTCGTGTTCTGGGTCTGTACAGTACAGTTTTAATCTTGCTTTAAGAGGCACACAGTAAGTTAATCCTCTTTCAATACATTCTTGAAGGGAATAACGTGGTGGATCTACAAAGTAGTCAAGGAATTCTAATACAAACTGATTTCTGGTATCTGTTATAGGAAAATTTTCCATGAATGTATTATACAACCCTTCATTTCCTCTTTCGTCAGATTTTGTTTCCAGTTGGAAAAAATCTTGGAATGATTTGATTTGAATATCTAGAAAATCTGGATAATCGGGTCTGTTTAATACAGATGAAAAATTCAATCTTTCGTTTGGCGTTGCTAACATCAATATTGAGAAATTATATTAAAAAAAAATAATTCAAAAAGCGTATATTTATTATACGCAAAATGGTTTAGGCCCATAGGAGCATTCCTAAGACCTAAACCTTTGTATGTTAAAGAGTATAAATTACTTTAACTCTACTTCAGCTCCTGCTTCCTCTAAAGAGGCTTTTAAAGCTTCTGCTTCATCTTTAGATACACCTTCTTTTACTGGTGCTGGAGCGCTATCTACTACTCCTTTAGCTTCTTTTAATCCTAAACCAGTTAATTCTTTAACTAATTTTACAACTGCAAGCTTAGAACCACCTGCTGCTTTAAGGATTACGTCGAATTCAGTTTGCTCTTCAGCTGCTTCTCCTGCTGCTGCTGGACCTGCCATTACTGCTGCTGCTGCTGCTGGCTCAATACCGTACTCGTCTTTTAATATGTCTGCTAATTCGTTAACTTCTTTTACTGTTAAGTTTACTAATTGTTCTGCGAAATCTTTTAAATCTGCCATTTTCTATCGTTTTAAAATGTTGTAATTAAATTATATTTGTTATTAAGTGCGTACTTGCTTGTATTATCTATTTTTCAGATAATGTTTTAAGAATTCCTGCTATTGTTCCACCGCTTGATTTAAGTGCTGAAATAACGTTTTTAGCAGGTGATTGTAATAATCCTACGATTTCTCCAATCAATTCTTCTTTAGACTTGATATCTACTAATGTATCTAACTGGTCATCTCCAATAAACACTGACTCCTCAACGTAAGCTCCTTTTAATAAAGGTAGTTTAGCTTTTTTACGGAAGTTCTTGATTACTTTTGCTGGACCGTTACTTACTTCACAGAACATCAATGATGAGTTTCCTTTCAATACTGAAGGAAGGTCACCAAATTCTTTGTCAGAAGCCTCCATTGCCTTTACAAGCAATGTATTTTTAACTACTGCTAAAGAAACTCCTGCTTTAAAACAAGCTCTTCTTAAGTCAGACGTTGTACCTGCATCTAAACCTGAAATATCCGCTACATAAATGTTTGCGTTTTCGGCTAGTTGAGCAGTTAGGTCTTCTATTACTAATGATTTTTCTTCTCTTGTCATAATATAAAGTTTTTAACTGCTAATTAAATAGTTGCTTCTTTTAATGATAACTCAATAGATGGGCTCATGGTACTTGACATAAACATAGATTTTACGTAAGTTCCTTTTGCTGCTACTGGTTTAAGCTTCATTAGCATTTGTATTAATTCTTGTGTGTTCTCTTCAATTTTATTTGCATCAAAAGATACTTTTCCAACTGAAGCGTGTACGATACCTGTTTTATCAACTTTAAAGTCAATTTTACCAGCTTTTACTTCTGTTACTGCTTTAGCAACATCCATAGTTACGGTACCTGTTTTTGGGTTTGGCATAAGACCACGTGGTCCTAATACACGTCCTAAAGGACCTAATTTACCCATTACAGAAGGCATTGTAATAATTACATCAACATCAGTCCACCCTGCTTTTATTTTTGCTAGATATTCGTCTAAACCAACATAATCAGCTCCTGCTGCTGTTGCTTCTGCTTCTTTATCTGGAGTAACTAATGCTAATACTTTAACATCTTTTCCTGTTCCGTGTGGTAATGTTACCACCCCTCTAACCATTTGGTTAGCTTTTCTAGGATCTACACCTAATCTTACTGCTACATCTATTGATGCATCAAAATTAGCGTTTGTAATTTCTTTTACTAAAACTGAAGCCTCTGCGATAGAATATGCTTTATTCTTCTCGATTTTTGCTTGTGCTTCTTTTTGCTTTTTTGTTAATCTTGCCATTTTTTAAATACTTTTAGATTAATTAGGAGCATCTCCTCCAGAAACAGTTAATCCCATAGAACGTGCAGTACCTGCCACCATTCTCATTGCTGATTCAATAGTAAATGCGTTTAAATCTACCATTTTGTCTTCTGCAATTGTTTTAACTTGATCCCAAGAAACATTAGCTACTTTTTTTCTGTTTGGCTCTCCTGAACCTTTTTTAATTTTTGCCGCTTCTAATAATTGAACTGCTGCAGGTGGTGTTTTGATTACAAATTCAAATGATTTGTCTTTGTAAACCGAAATCACAACTGGAAGTACTTTACCTTGTTTTTCCTGTGTACGAGCGTTAAACTGCTTACAGAATTCCATGATATTTACACCAGCAGCACCTAGAGCGGGTCCAACCGGTGGCGACGGATTCGCTGCACCTCCCCTAACTTGTAGCTTAACTACTTTACTTAACTCTTTTGCCATTGTTTAAATTTTAGTTGTCTTTATTGTTTTGAAGCATAAAGACGGTTTTAATAATATATTAGTGTAACAAATATTATACTTTTTCAACTTGCATAAAACTTAGTTCTAATGGTGTTTTTCTTCCAAAGATCTTAACCATTACTTCTAGTTTACGCTTTTCATTATTTACGTTTTCAATAGTTCCATTAAATCCATTAAATGGTCCATCAATAACTTTTATAGTTTCTCCTATATCAAAAGGAATAACTACACTATCGTCTTGAACTGCAAGTTCATCAACTTTACCTAGCATTCTGTTTACTTCAGATTTACGTAATGGCACTGGATCTCCTCCTTTTACCTCACCTAAAAACCCTATTACACCGTTTATTGAACGAATAATATGTGGTACTTCACCTGCCAAGTTAGCCTTAACCATGATATACCCTGAAAAATAAACTCTTTCTTTATTAACTTTTTTTCCGTTACGGATTTGAACAACTTTTTCTGTAGGTACTAATACCTCTTCTACAAATTCATTTAATCCTAGTCTAGAAATCTCAGTTTCGATATAATCTTTAACTTTATTTTCCTTTCCACTTACGGCTCTAACTACATACCAATTCATACTACAGTATTTTATTAAATTACTTCATTAAGTTGAAATACTCTTCAACTAATGTAGAAAAAACAGTATCTACTCCCCATATAGCAAGAGAAAAAAGAATAGAAAATACAGCTACTACAACAGTTAACTTTTGTGCATTGGCTAATGTTGGCCATGCCACATTATTTTTCAATTCTTTAAAAGATTCTTTTATATAACTCATTTTACTTTATTCTTATGTTTTAATTGCACGGGATGAGAGACTCGAACTCACGACACCTGGTTTTGGAGACCAGTGCTCTACCAACTGAGCTAATCCCGTTTATTTAGATAAGGTATCCCGTAAAAAACGAGATACCTTAGCCTAAAATTATTTACATTTTTAGATTAAAATTAATCTAAAACTTCTGTTACTTGTCCTGCACCTACAGTTCTACCACCCTCACGGATTGCGAAACGTAGCCCTACATTCATAGCGATAGCTTGGTGTAAATCAACAGTAATTGTTAAGTTATCTCCAGGCATTACCATTTCAACTCCAGCAGGTAAGTTAATTGTTCCTGTTACATCAGTTGTACGTACGTAAAACTGTGGACGGTAGTTGTTATGGAATGGTGTATGACGTCCACCTTCTTCTTTCTTAAGAACGTAAACCTCTGCTTTAAACTTAGCATGTGGAGTTACAGAACCTGGCTTACAGATTACCATACCTCTTTTGATATCTTCTTTTGCTATACCTCTTAATAAGATACCTGCATTATCTCCTGCCTCACCTCTATCTAAGATTTGACGGAACATTTCAATACCAGTAATTGTTGATGTTAACTTTTCAGCTCCCATACCAATAATGTCTACTAAATCTCCTGTATTTGCAATACCAGTTTCGATACGTCCAGTTGCTACTGTACCACGACCTGTAATTGAGAATACATCTTCAATAGGCATTAAGAAATCTTTATCTACTTCTCTTAACGGCTCCTCGATCCAAGTATCACAAGCTTCCATTAATTCCATGATTTTCTCAGACCAAGCTGGATCACCATTTAAACCTCCTAATGCAGATCCTGCAATAACTGGTCCATTATCACCATCATAGTCATAGAAAGAAAGTAATTCTCTTACTTCCATCTCAACTAATTCTAATAGTTCTTCATCATCAACTAAATCTACTTTGTTCATGAAAACAACAATTCTAGGAATACCTACTTGTTTTCCTAATAAGATGTGCTCACGAGTTTGAGGCATTGGTCCATCTGTAGCAGCAACTACTAAGATAGCTCCATCCATCTGAGCAGCTCCTGTTACCATGTTCTTTACGTAATCGGCGTGACCTGGACAGTCAACGTGAGCGTAATGACGATTAGCAGTTTGATACTCTACGTGAGATGTATTAATTGTTATTCCTCTTTCTTTTTCTTCTGGTGCGTTATCGATTTGATCGAAGTCCTTCACCTCAGAAAGTCCTGCAGCAGCCAATACCGTAGTAATAGCAGCAGTTAATGTAGTTTTACCGTGATCTACGTGCCCAATTGTACCGATGTTTAAGTGCGGTTTCGAGCGGTCAAATGTTTCTTTAGCCATGATTATTAATTTTTATTCTTAGTTATTATATTAGTGTTAATCTTAATTCTCTTTTTTATTCACTAACTACTAGAGCCAATGACGGGATTTGAACCCGTGACCTCATCCCTACCAAGGATGCGCTCTACCATCTGAGCTACACCGGCTTAATCCATACCTAAACACGAATGTTTAAATATTAATTAGCATTCTTTTTCAAGAATAGTAAAACAAACTGTATTTAACTTGTTTTACTTTGAGCGAGAGATCACGCTTTTGGGCGTGACGACATTCACTCTTTGAGCGAGAGATCACGCTTTTAGGCGTGACGACATTCACTCTTTGAGCGAGAGATCACGCTTTTAGGCGTGACGACATTCACTCTTTGAGCGAGAGACCGGGTTCGAACCGGCGACATTCAGCTTGGAAGGCTGACGCTCTACCAACTGAGCTACTCTCGCAATTTTAAAACCTTTCTTCAATATTCAAAAGTTGAAGCTTGACGTATTAACTACTCGGTTTTAAAAAATCGTATTTCTGCATACACAGAAACATTGGTGGGGAGAGTAGGATTCGAACCTACGAAGTCGAAAGACAGCGGAGTTACAGTCCGCCCCGTTTGGCCGCTCTGGAATCTCCCCATTTTTTTTCAATATATTCAAAGAACATTTTTATATTTCAAGTCAGTATTTTAATACTTAAAACTTGAGCCGATGAAGGGACTCGAACCCCCGACCTGCTGATTACAAATCAGCTGCTCTAGCCAGCTGAGCTACATCGGCCTTTTGAATATAAAAAAAGCCCGCTATTTCTAACGGACTGCAAATGTATGTAATTATTCTTCTTTACAAAACTATTTTTGCTTTTTTTTTACCTAAGCATGTGCTCGTAATTTTTCTTTACGTTTTTTTAGCAAACGCTCTAGAGATTGCGAGACTAAATCTAGCCCTGCCTCAAATGTTTTACATTGTTTTTTTACCATAAACGAATCTCCTGGAACCGTTAATTTAACCTCTACCACTTTGTTTTCTTTTTCACTTACATTTTCTACTTTCATATACACATCTGCACATATTACTTTATCGAAAAAATGCTCTAACCTATCCATTTTTTTTTGCACAAAATCTATTAATGACTGATCTGCTACAAAATTTACTGACTGTGTGTTTACTTTCATAATCTTTCTTTTTAAGTGGGTGTTATTATTTTTTATTTCTAGGGTGTGATTGACCATACACTTCTTTTAATTTTGCCATACTACTATGTGTATACACCTGAGTAGCTGCTAAACTTGTATGCCCTAGTAATTCTTTAACTGAATTTAAATCAGCACCTTCATTTAGTAAATGTGTTGCAAACGTATGTCGCAATACGTGCGGACTCTTTTTTACCTTAGAAGATACTCTACTAAAGTACGCATTTATTATCCGATAGACAAGAGAATTGTATATTTTAACGCCTTTTTGTGTTAAAAACAACTGCGTCTCCTTGTTGGAACCAAATTGCTGATTTCTGTACTTTAAATAGTGTTCTATTTTTAAAACTGTAGCCGCTGTTAGTGGAATAATTCGTTCTTTATTCCGCTTTCCCAACACCTTTATTGTCTTTAATTGTAAATCTATGTCTTTTAATCGCAATGCAATAAGCTCTGCTTTTCTGATTCCTGTAACGTAAAACATTTCTATTATTAAACAATCACGAACTCCTTTATAACTATCCTCAAAAGACATATCAAAAAGCACCTGCTCCATTTCTTTTACAGAGAATGGCACTTGGATTTTTTTTGACACTTTTAAGGCTTTATGCTTTACTAAGGGAGATACTTTTATTGTTTCGGTCTTTAATAAAAAATTATAATAGCTTTTAAGAGAGGCTATTTTTCTGTTAATTGTTTTATTGTCTTTTTTTTGAGACAAGAGCAACACTATCCAATTTCTTATCTGCGCATAAGAACAATTAGATATATCATCTGATTCATATTCCGACAAACAATATAGCGCAAAAGATTTTACATCTCTAGTATATGCTAATACGGTATGTGATGAGCATTTTTTTTCAAGAGAAAGATAATCTGTATACGCTAAAAATTGAGGCATAAAAAAAACCGTTTTGTATATCAAATATACAAAACGGTTTTAATTATTCTCTTATTTAAGAAGCTTATACTTCTTCTTGATCTCTTAGTCCTTGAATGTACTGAGCTTTTTTCATTTTAGCTCTGTTCTCAATAGAAGGTTTAGCGAAATATCTACGTTCTCTAAGTGACTTCTTCGTACCGGTACGATCAAATTTTCTCTTGTAGCGCTTTAAAGCTCTATCAATGTTTTCTCCGTCTTTAATTGGTATAATTAACATATGTCTTAACCTCCTCTCTTTTAGCGTTCAGGCGGCAAATGTAATTATTAATTTATAACTGACAATTATTAATTGATAATTATTTAACCTAGCCTAGTATATTTTTTTTCAACAACTCCTTAACCTTGAAGTTATGTTGCTGGTTTGTACTCTTTTTTATCTATAATAATTTTGGCTAATATTTCTCGTAATATTTCAGAAGTTCCTCCTCCAATCGGACCAAGTCGACTATCGCGTAATAGTCGTGCCATTGGATATTCTTCCATATACCCATAACCACCTAACAACTGTAAGCATTCATAAATAACAGCATCGGCCATTTTTGTAGACATTAACTTAGACATTGTAGCTTCTTTTACCACATACTCACCATCGTTTAATCGTTTAGCTACCGAATAGTTAAATTCTTTACACACTTCCATTTCGGTAGCTGCATCGGCTATTTTATGACGCAATACTTGAAATTTATCTATAGATTTTCCGAACGCTGTACGTTGCCCCATATAATCAATTGCATAATCTATTGCGTATTCTGCTCTTGCATGTGCGTTAATTGCCATTACCAAACGCTCTAAAGCAAAGTGTTGCATGATATACGGAAAGCCTTGGTTTTCTTCTCCCATTAAATTTGAAGCAGGAATCACAACATTATCAAAAGCTATTTCTGCAGTATCAGACGCTCTCCAACCTAACTTATCTAATTTTGTAGCTGAAATTCCCGGTGTATCTCTATCCATTACAAAAATACTCATCCCTTTTCCTCCCAATTCTGGGCTTGTTTTAGCTGCTACTACTAAATAATCACTATATACGCCGTTTGTTATAAAGGTTTTAGAGCCATTAATAACATAAGTATCATCTTTTTTAACCGCAGTTGTACGCATTCCTGCAACATCAGACCCTCCAAAAGGCTCTGTTATACACAAACAACCTATTTTATCTCCTGCAATACTTGGCGCTAAGTATTGCTCCTTTATAGCGTGATTTCCTTCTTTATTAAGATGGGTCATAGCCAAGTATGCATGTGCCCACATATTAGCTGCAAAACCACTTGAGTTTATTTTCTGCAACTCTTCTAATAATATTACGGTATAGAATAAATCTAAATCTAAACCGCCGTATGCTTCTGGGTATGCCAATCCGAAATACCCCATGTCTCCAAATTTTTTCCAAATAAATCGATCTACGGTTCCTGTCTCTTCCCATTTATCAATATGCGGAACGACTTCTTTCTTTAAAAAATCTTGTAAACTTTCTCTAAAAAGTTGATGCTCTTCTGTGAAATATCTTGTACTCATTACTTATAGGTTTTACTGTATTGTCAAATATAATTTTATATGGGCTAACTTTTCAACTGGAAATCTATACACAAAACGCAATTCATCTAAGGATGTAAACCCTTCTCGCAATACACGTTCGTCAACAATATTAAGCGCTAAATAATCACTAATATATGCTATTGATGCCAATTCTGAAGCGGGTGCTAAATTAATGTTTATTTTTTGAATTTCAGGAATTGTTTGAAGTTCAAATTTTGATTTTATAATATTTATCTCTTCTGCTGATATATTATAAACATCTTTTAGTTGTGACAAGCTCAAAAAACCTGTTAATTGATCTCTAAAATTTATAATCCGATAGGCTTTTCTATACGATAATCCGGTAGCTGTATAAATATCTTTTGCGGTAGCGCTATTCAAGTTTCGCTGATAGGCAGTTTTATTATACGATTTGTTCTTTTTAACTACCCAATCTGGAAATTTAAAATTTGGCGACAAAGCGGCTAATAATGAATCGGACACTTTGGTTATTTTCTGAAACTCTAATGCAGAATTTACATACTTGTTCTGTTTTCGATATTTGTGTAACCTATCTATTTCTGTAATAGACATCCCCAACATATACCCCTTATAATCGGTTATAAAATTAGGATTAAAAGGGTGTGTTTTGTTTTTCTGAGATTTTGCTATCGCCTTAAGACTATCTAATTCCTTCTGAACACTCAACAACGACTCTTTATCTTGTGTGGTTAACTCTGCTATTGGTTTTACCGGATAAAACACATACACACATTGCAAGAGGGCAATAAGTAATATACATACAAAAATCCCACTACGTTGTTGTTTAGTAAACACGAAGTGGGATTTAATATCTGTCATAATACGATTGTTTAATAAACACAAACAACCGTATTAGAGTTTTAAAATACGTTTGCTTAGCCTTTAATTGCTTTTAAATACTTTGCTAATTCTTCTCTAACTTTAGGGAATAGAATTACACACCCAATAATATTAGGTACTGCCATTGCAAAAATCATGGCGTCTGAGAAATCGGTTACCGCTCCTAAACTTACTGCAGAACCTATTACGATAAAGATACAAAATAAAATTTTGTATGAATAGTCGGCTGCTTTTGAACGCCCAAATAAGAACATCCAAGATTGTAATCCGTAGTATGACCATGATAACATTGTAGACAATGCAAATAATACTACCGCTACAGTTAATACGTATGGAAACCATGGTATTACCGAAGCAAATGCTTTTGATGTTGCTAATACTCCGTCTGGTGCTTTAACACCGTACTCCATAATACTACCATCTCCGTTAGTAATAATAATTACTAATGCAGTCATTGTACATACTACAACTGTATCAATAAACGGTTCTAATAACGCTACTAAACCTTCAGAAGCTGGATATTTTGTTTTTACTGCAGAGTGTGCTATGGCTGCAGAACCAACACCCGCCTCATTTGAAAATGCTGCTCGTTGAAATCCAACAATTAAAACTCCTAATACACCTCCTGAAATTCCTTTTGCATTAAATGCCCCGTCAAAAATTTGAACAAATGCACTTCCTAAAACATCATAGTTTACAACTAAGATTACTATTGCTGCTAAGAAATAAATCCCTACCATAAATGGCACTATTTTTTCGGTAATACTACCAATACGCTTAATTCCTCCGATAATAACAATTGCTACAACTATAGCCATAATAATTCCGAAAATAACTCCTGCAGATGTAGAGTTAACCCCTAGCATTGTATTAAATTGTTGTGCTGCTTGATTTGCTTGGAACATATTTCCTCCTCCAAAAGATCCTCCTACACACATTACTGCAAAAATCACAGCCAATACTTTACCTAAAGTTCCTTTACCTACTTCTGCTAGTCCTTTTTTAAGGTAGTACATTGGTCCACCAAACACTGTTCCGTCTTCACCAACATCTCTATATTTTACTCCTAAGGTACATTCTACAAATTTTGATGACATTCCTAACAATCCTGCTACAATCATCCAAAATGTTGCTCCTGGTCCTCCAATAGAAATTGCAATAGCAACTCCTGCAATATTTCCTAATCCTACGGTTCCAGATAACGCTGCTGTTAATGCCTGAAAGTGACTTACCTCTCCTTCATGACCTTCAACCGCTATAGTATCTACCGCATCTCCATCTACCACATTAACCATTGCTTTTTCATCAATTTCATGGTGGTCTATATCATCATATTTTCCGCGTAAAATATTTATAGATATTGGAAAATTACGAATGTTTACAAATTTAAAAAGAATAGTAAATACTAGCCCTGCAAGCAATAACATTATAATTACAATTGGCATTTTTGACTCTCCTAGTGAAACAGGATAAAAAACAAAACCTCCCCATGCATCTGCTATAGGCTTGAATGCATCATTAAACTTTTGATCTAAACCCTTGTCTTGTGCAAAAGTTATTATTGGTAATATCATAAATAGCAATGAGAGTATTTTACGTTTCATTTTGTATAATTTATTCGATTAATTAAAGTGTAATTATTTTTGGTGTAGCAATATGGTAAAAAAATAACGGATATTAAAATTTAAAACTTAAAAATCCGTTATTCACCTTATATATCATACCGCTTATTTAGTGCTAAAATTTGCTCTGGACGCCCTAACACAATTATTTTTGATTTAGGCAACAAAACAGTATCTGCCTCTGGGTTAATAATATACTCTCGGTCTGGTGTTTTGTAACCTATAACACTACAACCTGTTATGTTTCTAAAATCAAGATCTTTTATGGTTTTCGGAGCTGCACTTGTAGTAATAGCCTCAATAGCTACTTCCTCTACATTTACCTTATTACCGCCAATAATAGAAAGATTATCTAAGAACTCTACCAAATCTGGCATGACTACTAACGACGCCATATGATCTCCTCCTATTTTATCTGGCATGATAACATTGTTTGCGCCTGCTAATTTTAACTTTTTATATGACGTTTCTTGTGATGCACGACTAATAATACATATCTTACTATTTATTTGACGAGCCGACAATACTACAAATAAGTTATCAGCGTCATTTGGTAAGGCTACAATTATACTATGTGCTTTTTCAATACCTGACTCCAACAATACATCGTCTTCATTTGCGTTCCCATTAACAAACAACACATCTTCACCATGTTTATCTATCAAGTCTTTATCTTTTTCAACAACCACAAACGGACGATTATAAGTCGCTAACTTTTGAGCAGCTTGCTTTCCGTTTCGTCCATAACCACAAATAATAACATGGTTGGATAATTTTTGAATTTTCTTTTTCATTTTCCTGTTTTTAAACTGTTCAAAAGAATTTTTATTCATTAAATATTCAGTAATAACAGTTACCGAATATGCAAATGTAGCTACTGAAGACAATATTAAGAATACTGCAAATAACTTTCCTGCTTCATTTAGTGGTGCCGCTTCTCCAAAACCAACAGTTGATAATGTTATAACCGTCATATACAATGAGTTTACCCATGTATACCCCGCTATAAACCTATAACCTAAAACCCCGATCACTAGCACACTCATTATTAACAAGATAGCCACCCTAAACTTAGATGTTATAATACTCTTTACTTTCATGTATTTTAAATTTGAGAGCCTTTTAAGAGGCAATCACTATCCGCACTCTCATATAATTTATTGCAATCATATTTACTTTATAATTGTAATGTGCAAAATACTACTTTTTTATTGTTCGGCACCTTTACCTAATAATTTATTTCCGATAGCACACTGCAAACATTTATGTGCATTACAATATTTTGTTTTTAACTCAATAAGCGATTGGCTATCTGCCGAATTTTTAATCGACACACCTAAAGATCTGAACGTTTTAGTTATATTGTTTTTTTCTGGTTTAATTGCCCTAAATAACATTAGCAACTCTTCAAAATTATCTACACCTATGCTTTTAGCATACATGTATTTTATAGGGATTATTGTATT
The DNA here is from genome assembly GCA_965178655.1 of Flavobacteriaceae bacterium. Classification (GTDB taxonomy): domain Bacteria; phylum Bacteroidota; class Bacteroidia; order Flavobacteriales; family Flavobacteriaceae. The sequence continues at coordinate 1,797,366 of OZ238266.1, read as the reverse complement.
TACAATGAGTAAATCCAGAAATGACTTACTTATTTTCTTTTGTCGCTTTGCGCTTGTTTTTCCAAAAACGTAATGATCATTCCAGTAACTACTTGCAGATACTAAAAATAATTCTTGTATGTCTTTGACTGTTTTTGCTTCAATAATTTTAGAAAACAAATTCTTGTTTAACAAATATACACTAGCAAATTGCGATAATCGAATTGTAGGAAAGCTCGACGGGCGCAATCTAAAAAACTGCAAAACTACTGGTGCTGTTTTTAATTGGTGTTTTTGTTTTAAGTATTTATACTCTAACTGTAGCTCAGAGTAATATGTATCATCAATTTTTTTAGACAACAAATTAGCCTGACCAAACAACAATGCTTCTATTGCTAATGTACTTCTCAATTCTTTCTTGAAAACTTTGAACGATATTGATTTTGCTAACTGACCAAATGGCGCTGCGTTAATTTTTAGCCCAAAATTCTCTGCTAAACTTTCAAACAAAACAGCCTCCCAATCATTTTTATAAGAGACGCATTGTTCTTTAATTATCTGTGCCTTTCGTTCTAAACGCTGTACAAGCAGTTTTTCTTTCCAAAAATTAATTGTAAAAGTCGAGACGCCTTGTAACTGTGCCTCACAAGGGATTCTTTTTTTACGAGCAAGTAAATTAGCATATACCGAAAGTAGTTTTAGAGACACCTTACCTTTTAATACTAAGGTTTCTACAGGGTTATTATTTACATCAAACAGAGGCATATCATCCTCCCAAACCACATGTAGAATAACATTATTATATGCAATATCCTGGTGGTGTTTATGTACATACCAATCAGATGATTTTATATGCACCTCAACTGTTCCTGCCCATCTTTGATCTCCTAATACCAGTTGTGCATTATAAAAATCTGGACCGGAATCTGTATTTAGCTCACCAACACCTAATACTTGTAGTTTTTTACCTTGCTCAGTAAGTAACGATTGATTCGTGAATTTTTGATATTGCCATATGTAATGCAAAAAATCTTCTTTCATTGCCATAAGATACAACAATACTTCTACAAAACATTTATAACTAAAAAATTAGCAAGCATTGAACAATGAAGAGATAAAGATGTAAGGCCTTTAAATTATGGATTATAACTGAATGCTGCCTTCGCCTTGAGAAAAGAAATCTCTTTTCTTTATTCACTTAAGATTCCCGCATATGCGAGAATGACAACTAACTGAATGCTGATGCTTTAAACACCAATCACTAAATACTGACTACCTATTTCTCCAGAAGAAAGGTGTAAATACAATTAGCACTGTAAAAAGTTCTAACCTACCCAGTAGCATTAAAAATGCACACCACCATTTAGCCAATGCTGGTAGTTGCTCGAAATTTGATAGTGGATTTAACATTCCAAAAGCCGGACCTACATTACCTAAACTAGATACTGCTCCACCAATTGCTGTTTCAAAATCTAAGCCTAATACACCAAGTCCTAACGCCCCAATAACAAACAACAACATAAATAGTATAAAAAATGCCAGTACATTAAATACAATTTCTTTTGAAATTGCTTTAGAATTATAGCGCACTGGTATGACTGCATTAGGATGCAATGTTCTTTTAAACTCTAGCAATCCGTTTTTAATCATTACCAAATGACGAACTACTTTTACGCCTCCTGCTGTAGACCCTGCAGAGCCTCCTACAAACATCAATCCAAAAAAGAACACCGATAAAAAGGGCGTCCATCCTGTAAAATTTGCACTCACAAAACCTGTAGTTGTTACCACAGACACAACCTGAAATAAAGAATGCCTAAAAGCGCTTTCAAAACTTCCTAAAACTTGCGGATGGTATGCCGACACCTCAACATTTGCCTGAGTATAAACAACGTAAGCACAGAGTATTGTAAATAGCACCATGAATATACTATAACATTTAAACTCTTCATCTTTTATTATTTTCTGAACCTTTCCTTTAAAAGCAAAGTAACTCAATACAAAATTTGTTCCCGCTAAAAACATAAACAAGGTAATAATATACTGTATTATTGGTGTGTCATTCCAATGGGCTATGCTTGCATTTTTTGTAGAAAACCCTCCCGTAGATAAGGTTGCTAATGAATGATTGATAGCATCGAAAAATGTCATTCCAGCTAACTTTAGCAAGATTGTTTCGGCAATAGTGTACCCTACATAAATTAGCCATAACCGTTTTGCGGTATCGGTAATACGAGGATGCAATTTATCTGTGCTTGGTCCTGGAGCTTCTGCGGCAAACAACTGCATACCCCCAATACCTAATAAAGGTAGTATGGCTACTGCAAGAACAATAATTCCCATCCCGCCTATCCAATGTGTCATACTACGCCAAAACAATATGCCTTTTGGCATGGCCTCTATATTGTTTAATATTGAAGCACCTGTAGTTGTATACCCCGACATTGTTTCAAAAAAAGCATTGGTAAAATTAGGTATAGCCCCTGTAAACAAATAAGGAAGTGTTCCGGATAAGGTTATTAGTAGCCATCCAAAAGTAACTACAATATATCCTTCTCGCTTTTTAAGTTCTTTTTTATGATTTTTAGTGAGCAACAATACCAATACACCAACAGTAATAGAAAAGAATCCTGCCAATAAAATATCTATTGTTACACCATCTTTATACAAAAAACTGATTAGCGCTGCTATAAGCATAAAGCCACCATTAAATAGTAGCAATACCCCCATAATATGAAAGATTATTTTAGTGTTTAGTTTTTTCACAATGTATTATAAGGTTACTGGAATAGATTTTCAACTTTTGATATGGCTCTTGGTAAACAACATACAACAACTTTGTCTTTTGCTTGAATTTTAAAGTCTCCTAATGCAATCATACCTTCCTCGTCTCTAATAATCCCTCCAATAATAGCAGCTCTTGGAAAAGAAAGATCTTTTATATAACTATTGCATATTTTTGCGCTTTCTTTTACCTCAAATTCTAATAATTCTGCATTAAGATTATTGAGTTGTGTTAAGGCTACCACCTCTCCTTTTCGGATATATCTAAAAATTGCATTTGCAGCAATTAATTTTTTGTTTACTAAAGTGTCTACTCCTATAGATTGAGATAATTGAAAATAATCAATATTTTCTACCAATGCTACTGTTTTTTTGACGCCTTTAGATTTTGCCATTAGGCAAGACATTATATTGGTTTCTGAGTTTCCTGTTACTGCTACAAAAGCATCCATTTCATTAATATCTTCTTCACTAAGCAGTTCTACATTTCTACCATCTCCATTAATAACTAATGCATTTGGTAACTCATCTGCTAGCTCAAATGCACGGTGCTTGTTTTTTTCAAGCAACTTTACATTAAACTTATGATTACAAAGGTTTTTAGCTGTTTTTTCACCAATACTACTCCCCCCAAATATCATAACATCTTTAATAGATTCTTTTGTTTTTCCGGAGAGACGATACAACTCATCTACACCTCCTGATGCTGTTACAAAATAAACCTGATCATTCTCTTTAAAAATAGTATCTCCTCTTGGTATAACTGTGTACTGCGTTCCAAAACGCTGAATAGCTATAGGTACAAAATGTATTTCTGGAAGTAATTGGGCTGCTTGCTTTACAGATTTACCAACAAATGATGCGTTTCGAGACAAATTCAACCCGAACATTGTTAGTGCGCCACCCTCAAATTCAAATCGCTCATTAAATGCCGATTCATTTAGCAACGACTCTATCTCTGATGCCGCTAATGACTCTGGAGAAATTAACTCATCTATTCCTAATTTAGAAAACTGCATTTCCTCCTTATGCTCAATAAATTCTGAATTGGAAATACGAGCAATGGTTTTTTTAACACCCAATTGCTTTGCTAATACACATACTGTAATATTTGTTGTTTCTGAAGAGGTTACCGCTATTAACAAATCGGTAGTAGCAACTTGTGCGTCTTTTAACACAGCTATAGATGTTGCATCTCCTTTAATTACTCTAATATCTAAATGATTGTCTGCATAAGACAAATTTTCCTTATTACAGTCTATTAGGGTAATATCTTGTGCTTCAAAAGAAAGTAGTTTTGCTAAGTGAAACCCTACCTCTCCTGCTCCAGCAATGATTATTTTCATGAGTTATTTTTTTGTCTTAACACGTTAGCAAAAAATCACTAAAAAGCAATGAAAAGTAACCTATTAAGAGTACAAAGATAAATTTTATTTAAAAGAAACACTAAAATGAACTAAAAAAGAACCAAGATGCTAGAATAGAGATTAGAAAGAAGGCAATTGGCAAAAGAAAAGAGGCTAGGCATTTAGACTGAAGACTTGTTATTCTTAGATTCCCGCCTACGCGAGAAAGACAAGCGGAGTAATGAACACTAAAAACTGAATACCAACACTGAATACTTTAGATATCTAACTCAATAGTTTGGTAGAAACTAATTTTAAGTTGTAATTTCGCAAAAACTTTTTTTTATACCATGTCAAAAAATATAACCCCTTACAAAGACTCCTCCTTAGGAAAAAAGGCGCAAGTCACTAAAATGTTTGACACTATATCAGAAGAATACGACGATTTAAACAGGGTTATTTCTTTTGGAATTGATCAGAAATGGCGTAAAAAAGTTGTGAAAATTGTTCGCAACAAAAACGCCGACTCAATTTTAGATATTGCTACTGGAACTGGAGACTTAGCCATTATGTTTGCCAAGAACACTAAGGCTAGTAACATTGTTGGGTTAGATATTTCTGAAGGAATGTTATCTGTAGGACGAAAAAAGGTTGCACAAGAACAGCTTGAAAATCGTATTAAACTAATTGTAGGAGACTCCGAAAAACTACCTTTTAGCGACAACTCTTTTGATGCCATAAGCGTGTCTTTTGGTGTCCGTAATTTTGAAACATTAGAAACTGGATTATCCGAAATACTACGTGTATTAAAACCTAACGGAACATTTGTTATTTTAGAAACTGCTGTGCCAACAAAATTCCCTTTTAAACAAGGTTATTTATTTCATTCAAATATAATACTACCACTTATTGGAAAACTATTTTCAAAAGACAAAAAAGCATACGGATATCTATCGGAATCTGCTGCAAATTTTCCGTATGGTAAAGCGCTAAACAATATTTTACAAAAAGTTGGGTTTATAAGTGTTCAGGATTACCCGCAAACATTTGGCGTAGCCTCAATTTATACCGCTAGTAAATAAATCTATGAAGAAATTATTTTTCACCTTATTACTTATATGCTTTTTCAGCAGTTCATACGGACAACTATTCAGCAAGAAAAAAGTCAGAAACAGGAATAGCTATGACAATAAGGCTCTAAGCTATGGATACTATCTTGGAGTTAACAGTTTAGACTTTAAGTTTCAATACAAAAACAACAATCACCCTAAAGATATTGCTGTTAAAACAAGTACTGGCTTTAATGTTGGATTAATAGGTAACCTTCGTATCTCCGACCATTATGATTTAAGGTTTGAACCAGGATTATCTTTTACCACAAGAACATTACAGTACCCAGAAAGCTATAGCACTTCTGACATAGATTTTACAAACACTGCTAACGCGGAACGAGAAGTAAAATCGACTTATGTCTATTTACCTATACTATTAAAGATAAGTACCAAACGCATAAATAACTTTAAGCCTTTTTTAATTACCGGAATATCTACTGCAATTAATCTTTCTGCAAATGAAAATAGTGCTGATGACAATAGTGCCGGAACATTCAGGATGCGAAAATACCCTACTTTTATGGAACTAGGATTTGGGATTGACTTTTATCTACCGTACTTTAAATTTACACCTTCTATAAGAGGCGTGTTTGCTACTGGAAATGAGCTAAAATACGACAATAGCCCTAGCAGTCCGTGGACTGGAAACATTAGTAGTATGAGAACCCGCGGAATTTTCTTGAATTTTACAGTACAGTAACTACAAACACTTTCGTTTAAACTCACTTAACACAATAGATGTTGCCATTGCTACATTTAAGCTTTCTGTTTTTTGAATTGCACCAAATTTAGGAATAGTAATTTTATGAGAAACTAGTGCTCTAATAGTTTCAGATATACCATTGGCCTCATTTCCTAAAACAATTATCCCTTTTGTATCAGCAGCCACTTCGTACACATTTTCACCTTCCATAAATGTACCATAAACAGGTATGTCTGACAATGACAATAAATACTCCTCTAAAGCGACATAACTTACATTAACCCTTGTTAATGATCCCATAGTTGCTTGTACCACTTTGGGGTTATAGCAATCTACTGTATCTAGACTACATACCAAGTCTGTTACCCCAAACCAATCACACAAACGAATAATTGTACCTAAATTACCTGGATCGCGAACACCATCTAAAGCTACTAGCAGTTTTGACGTATCTGCTGCTAAAGAATCTTTCATCTTAAACACCGCTAATGCAGAGTTTGTTTGTTTTAAAAAACTTATTTTCTGAAGTTCTTTTTCTGAAACAAGTACTTGGTTATTTTTTGCTAACCCATCAAAATAAGATGTCGTGTACAAAGCGTAACACTCATATGACGAATTTAAAAATTCATTAATCGTTTTAATCCCTTCTACAACAAACATTTTATGCTGTAAACGATATTTTTTTTGTTTTAAACTTCTTATTAATGTGATACTACTTTTGCTTACCATTCAAATTAATGTATTTTTGACTCAATAATATGAGACATATTAACAATCGAGGTTTAAGTATTCTGAATCTTACGCTGTAATTTTCAATACTTTTTCTTTACAAACACCATATGAGCTTGCTCTAGGTAATTTATTTTAATCAATTCTATTGAAACCTTTTTTAGCAAAAATATCACTTATTCTGGTAATATCTACATTTTTTATTTCATGTAGTGTTACCAAAAACCTGAAAGAAGGCGAAATCATTCTTTCAGAGAATAAAATTTTAATAAATACTGATGAGAACACTGATGAAAAGCTTGAAGCTTTACTAAAATCTAAACCAAACAGTCGGTTTTTAAAACTACCCCTACGTCTCAGTATTTACAACCTTGCAAATAAAAATCCTGATTCCTCTTTTTTAGAATGGTCTAAAAATCACCCAAAAACAGCTCGGTTTTTAACTAAGTTATTGTCGCCTAAGCAATTCAAAACCTTACAAAAATCACATACGGGGTTTCATAACTGGCTAAAAAAATCTGGAGAAGCCCCAGTACTTATAGATTCATTAAAAATTAATGCTAGTGCACAAAACATACAACGATATTACCAACAAAATGGATGGAAAGACGCTATTGTTAACTATAAAATAGCCAAAGACTCTACCAAAGAAGCTACGGTAAGCTATTATTTAAAAACCGGAAAACCTTACCACATTGACTCACTAGAACAACGCATCAACAACACAGAAATATGCGACATCTTAGAAAGAAACAAACACCTCTCTTTCATAAAAAAAGGCAAACAATATAGCGATAATACACTTATAAAAGAGCGTGAACACATTACCAATGTTTTACGGAACGCTGGTTTTTATTTTTTTAAAAAAGACCGCATCTCTTTTCAAAACATCTATGACTCTATTAAACATACTTACCGAATAGAGACTATTATAAAAAATCAACAAATAAAAACCCTAGACAGTTCTTATTTCGCTCCTCATAAACCCTATAAAATAAGCGATGTACGTATTTATACCGATTTTAAATATCAAAATATAGATAGTGCCTTTACAGACTCTGCCCAATATCACAATTACAAATTGTACAGTTTTGGAAAACTTCGATATAAGCCAAAAGCAATTACAAATGCTGTTTTTATTAAACCAAATAGCCTCTATAAAGACTACGATAAATCTTTAACGCTAAAACAGTTAAACAACTTAAAAACCTTTAAATACCCAACTATAAAATACAAATTAGACCCTAGGGATAGCACTAACAACAGTTTAGTTGCAAACATTTTATTGAGTCCTTTAAAACGGTTTGAGCTAGCATATAATCTTGATGCTCTACACAATAACATTCAAAACGTAGGACTCTCATTAAGCACCTCGCTACTGGCAAGAAATGTGTTTCGAGGAGCAGAAACACTACAGGTTGCCTTTAGAGGCGCTTTTGGCGCCTCTAAAGATGCTAGTGACAATACCGATCAATTTTTTGATGTGCGAGAATTTGGAGCAGATATAAAACTCTCCTTTCCAAGGATATTTTTTCCTATAAATGCCGCAAAAATAATCCCTAAAAAGATGTCTCCTACCACACATATGAGTCTTGGAGCTAGTACACAAACAAACATAGGGCTAGACAAAACTACTTTTACAGGTATTCTAAATTACACTTGGTACTCCTCTAAAAAAACCACGCACAGGTTTGACTTATTCAATACACAGTTTGTACGAAATTTAAATCCCGACAAATATTTTAACGTCTATGCAAACTCCTACAACAGACTTAACAACATTGCTATAAACACCCTATATACTACTAGTGATTTAAGTATTCCTGAAGACACCAATCAATTTATTAATGATGCACTTACCGAAAATCTTCCGCCAGCAGTAGCCGCAATGATTACCGATAGTGAACTTCAAGAAATTAGAAATATTGAAGAAAGACAAACACGACTAACCAAAAACAACGTTATATTCACTACCAGCTATTCATTTACAAGAAATTCTAGGCAAAACTTGTTAGACAAAGAGTTTAGTAGACTAGGATTCAAAATTGAGTTTGCAGGAAATACAACCTCCTTATTATCCAAAGCACTAAAACTAAATAAAGATAGTGACAACCGCTATGAATTATTTAACGTAGCCTACTCACAGTATATAAAAACCGAAATAGACTATATTAGAAATTGGGACCTATCTCACAATAATATTCTTGCTTTTAGAAGTTTCTTTGGGATTGCAATACCTTATGGGAATGCAAACTCAATACCTTTTTCAAGAAGTTTTTTTGCTGGAGGAAGCAATGACAATAGAGCTTGGGACGCCTATTCCTTAGGTCCCGGAAGTAGTAATGGTAGAAATGAGTTTAATGAAGCAAACATGAAAATATCATTAAATGTAGAATTGCGATATGATATTTTTGGAGATTTAAAAGGCGCTATTTTTATAGATGCCGGAAATATCTGGAACGTACTTGATAACGAAGATGACCCTGATAGAATATTTAGTTCCTTTAGCGATTTTAAAAACCTAGCAATTGGCTCTGGAACAGGGTTTAGATATGATTTTAATTTCTTTATACTACGTTTTGATGTTGGTTTTAAAACCTATGAACCCTATCAAACAAACAAAAAATGGTTCAGAAATTACAACTTTAAAAATGCTGTTTATAATTTTGGGATAAATTATCCTTTTTAACAACACTAATTTTAGTACTTTTGTACTTTATTTTTTACAAAAACATATACCATTAATAATGAGTCACAATATAAAACCCGGAGTTGCCACAGGAAAAGAGGTTCAAAAAATTCTTAACTATGCAAAAGAAAAAGGATTTGCTTTACCAGCTGTAAACGTAGTTGGATCTGACAGCGTAAATGCTGTTATGGAAGCTGCCGCAAGAGTAAACTCTCCTGTTATTATTCAGTTTTCTAACGGAGGATCGCAGTTTAACGCAGGAAAAGGCTTATCTAATAAAGATGAAAAAGCTGCTATCTTAGGAGCTATTGCCGGAGCAAAACATGTACACATGCTTGCTGAGGCCTATAACATACCTGTAATTTTACATACAGATCATGCTGCAAAAAAATTACTCCCTTGGATTGACGGATTACTAGATGCTAGTGAACAATTCTATAAAGAAACTGGAAAATCTTTATACAGTTCACACATGATTGATTTATCTGAAGAACCAATTGAAGAAAATATTGCTATTTGCAAAGAATACTTAGCGCGAATGAGCAAAATTGGTATGACACTAGAAATTGAACTAGGTATTACTGGAGGTGAAGAAGATGGCGTAGATAATTCTGACGTAGATGTTTCAAAGCTATACACACAACCAGAAGAAGTAGCATATGCCTATGAGGAACTTATGACAGTAAGTGACCAATTTACTATTGCTGCTGCCTTTGGAAATGTTCATGGCGTATACAAACCAGGAAACGTAGTACTTACCCCGAAAATTCTTAAAAACTCTCAAGAATATATTCAGAAAAAATTCAACACTGAAGCAAACCCTATAAACTTTGTATTTCATGGTGGGTCTGGATCTACTATTGAAGAAATAAAAGAGTCTATCACCTACGGTGTTATTAAAATGAACCTTGATACTGATATGCAATTTGCATTTACACAAGGTACAAAAGATTACATTCTAGAAAACAAAGCCTATTTAAACACACAAATAGGAAACCCGGAAGGCAAAGAACTTCCAAACAAAAAATATTACGACCCAAGAAAATGGCTTAGAGCTGGTGAAGAAACATTTATCACTAGACTTATTAAGGCTTTTGAAGATTTAAACAACATAAACACACTATAAACCGTGGTTTATAATTAAAAACACACAACTATGGCTTGGTTTAAAAGAAAAGAAAAAGGAATACAAACAGCAACCGAACAGAAAAGAGATACTCCAAAAGGATTATGGTACAAATCTCCTACCGGAAAAATTGTTGATACCGAAGAATTAGCAGCTAACTTTTATGTAAGTCCAGAAGACGGATACCACGTTAGAGTTGGAAGTAATGAATACTTCGAAATTCTTTTTGATGACAATAAATACAAAGAATTAAATGAGAATCTAACATCTAAAGATCCATTAAAATTCTCTGACAAAAAGAAATATACCGATAGGCTAAAAGATGCTACCAAAAAAACAAACCTAAAAGATGCTGTTCGTACTGCGGTAGGAAAATCTAAAGGTAAAAAATTAGTTGTTGCTTGTATGGACTTTAGTTTTATTGGAGGGTCTATGGGATCTGTAGTCGGTGAAAAAATTGCCCGTGCCGCAGACTATTCCTTAAAAAACAACATTCCTTTTATGATTATTTCAAAATCAGGAGGTGCTCGTATGATGGAAGCAGCCTTATCACTAATGCAATTGGCAAAAACATCTGCAAAACTAGCACAATTGGCAGACGCTAAAATACCATACATCTCATTATGTACCGATCCTACAACCGGAGGAACAACAGCGTCATTTGCTATGCTTGGAGATATTAATATTTCTGAACCAGGCGCATTAATTGCCTTTGCAGGACCACGTATTGTAAGAGATACTACCGGAAAAGAACTTCCTGAAGGATTTCAAACTTCAGAGTTTTTATTAGAGCATGGCTTCTTAGATTTCATTACACCTCGCAAGGAACTTAAAGACAAGTTAAACCTATATATAGATTTAATTCAAAACAATGATATTAGAGCATAAGTAATTATGCGCTCCGATAAAAAAATCCGTTCCATAGAACGGATTTTTTTATATCACAGCAAATCGGCTAACTAATACAGTATGCTTTTTTTTAACAGAAACATTTATTCTGTATTTTATTGCGGTATTTTAATAGTTATAGTATATTTGCCGCTCGGTTATGACAATCATAATCGCTACATAACAATCATTTAAATAAATATTAGCATGTATTTAACAAAAGAAGCTAAAGCGGAATTATTCGCAAAGCACGGAGGAGACTCTAAAAACACTGGTTCTGCAGAAGGACAAATTGCCTTATTTACAGAACGTATTAACCACTTAACTGGACACTTAAAAAAGAATCGTAAAGATTTTAACACAGAGCGTTCATTAGTAATGTTAGTAGGTAAAAGAAGAAGCTTATTAGATTACTTAAAGAAAAAAGATATCTTAAGATATCGTGCAATTGTTAAAGAATTAGGATTAAGAAAATAATCAAAAAAGAGAGGCTTTACGCCTCTCTTTTTCATTACAATACTAAACCACTAATTTAGTATTAGCGTATTTTAAAGAAGCGTATTTATGTTTTTCATTGGACCACAACTACTACAACACAACCAATGTTTAATTAAAATTAAAAAAAATTATGATTCCAAAAGTATTTAAAGAGGTTATAGACCTTGGCGATGGAAGAGAAATTTCTATCGAAACAGGAAAATTAGCAAAACAAGCACATGGTTCTGTCGTAGTACAGATGGGAAAAGCAATGTTATTATGTACTGTAGTATCTAACTACAAACAAAGTGATGTTGATTTTTTACCATTAACCGTAGATTACCGTGAAAAATTTGCAGCAGCAGGACGCTATCCTGGAGGATTCTTTAAAAGAGAAGCTCGTCCAAGTGATGGTGAAGTATTAACAATGCGTTTAGTAGACCGTGTTTTACGTCCACTATTCCCAAAAGATTATCACGCAGAAACACAAGTAATGATTCAGTTAATGTCTCATGACGAAAACGTTATGCCAGATGCATTAGCAGGTTTAGCAGCTTCAGCAGTTATTCAATTAAGTGACATTCCTTTTGAAACACCAATTTCAGAAGTACGTGTAGCAAGAATTAACGGTGAGTTTATCATCAACCCAAGTAGAACACAATTAGCAGCAGCAGACATTGATATGATGATTGGTGCATCTGCAGATTCTGTAATGATGGTTGAAGGTGAAATGGACGAATGTAGCGAAGAAGAAATGGCAGAAGCTATTAAATTTGCACACGAAGCTATTAAAGTTCAATGTGCTGCACAAGTACGTTTAGCAGAAGCTTTTGGTAAAAAAGAAACTCGTGAGTACGAACCTGAAGCATCTAACGATGAATTAGCCGATAAAATTCACGCTATAGCATACGACAAATGTTATGCAATAGCTAAAAAAGGAACCTCTAAAGCAGAACGTTCAGCTGCATTTGCAGAAGTAAAAGAAGACGTAAAAGCATCTTTTACAGAAGAAGAGTTAGCGGAATATGGTGGCTTAGTAAGTAAATACTTTAACAAAGCAAACAAAACTGCAATTAGAGAATTAACTTTAGCAGAAGGACTACGTTTAGATGGTCGTAAAACTACAGAAATCAGACCAATTTGGTGTGAAGTAGATTACTTACCATCAACACACGGATCATCGGTATTTACAAGAGGAGAAACACAAGCATTAGCAACTGTAACCTTAGGTACATCAAGAGAAGCAAACAAAATAGATATGCCAACTTACGAAGGTGAAGAAACATTCTATTTACACTATAACTTCCCTCCTTTCTGTACAGGAGAAGCACGCCCATTAAGAGGAACTTCACGTAGAGAAGTAGGACATGGTAACCTTGCACAACGTGCCTTAAAAGGAATGATTCCTGCAGATTGCCCTTACACTGTAAGAGTTGTTTCTGAAGTATTAGAATCTAACGGTTCTTCTTCAATGGCAACAGTTTGTGCTGGTACAATGGCATTAATGGACGCAGGTGTTAAAATGAAGAAACCAGTGTCTGGTATTGCAATGGGATTAATCTCTGATGGTGACCGCTATGCAGTATTATCTGATATCTTAGGAGACGAAGACCACTTAGGAGACATGGACTTTAAAGTTACAGGTACTGCAGAAGGAATTACTGCTTGCCAAATGGATATTAAAGTCAAAGGATTATCATACGAAATTTTAGTAAATGCACTAAAACAAGCACGTGATGGTCGTTTACATATCTTAAGTAAACTAACAGACACTATTGAAACACCTAATGACGACGTTAAAGCACACGCACCAAAAATGGTAACTAAAGTGATTGCTAACGAATTTATTGGCGCTTTAATAGGACCTGGAGGAAAAACAATTCAAGAATTACAAAAAGCAACAGGATGTACAATCGTTATTAACGAAGACCCTGTTACTGAAGAAGGAATTGTAGAAATCTTAGGAACTGGACAAGACGGTATTGATGCTGTATTAGCAAAAATAGACTCTATTACTTTCAAACCAAAAGTAGGAAACACTTACAGTGTAAAAGTTATCAAAATGTTAGACTTTGGTGCTGTAGTTGAATATCAAGATGCACCAGGAAACGAAGTATTACTTCATATTTCAGAACTTGCATGGGCACGTACTGAAAATGTTACAGACGTCGTAAATATGGGTGATGTATTTGATGTAAAATATTTTGGTAGAGACCCTAAAACTAGAAAAGAGAAAGTTTCTAAAAAAGCGCTTTTACCAAGACCTCCAAGAGAAGACAAGAAACCTACTCAAAAAGTAGATTCTTAATTTTTGTCAAGGAAAAACTAATAAAAACGCCTCATAAATATGAGGCGTTTTTTTATATCTATTTTTTGTCCCGTCCTGAAATAGCGTTACACATAAAAACGTTAAAAAATGGAAAACAACCCCGAACGCTATATAAAGCGTACTCAGAAAGACTATTCAATGTCTTTAAAACTACAAATTGTTCAAGAGATTGAACAAGGAGAATTAAGCACCACAGGAGCTGTTCGTAAATATGGTATCCAAGCACGTTCAACAATTGTTAGTTGGCTCCGAAAATATGGTACCTTTGATTGGGAAAACCAAACACCATCAAATATGCCAAAAACTCCTGAACAAAAACTACTTGAATTAGAACAAGAAAATCGTCTACTAAAAAAGCAAAAAGCCCACTTAGAGCATCAGGTCTCACGAGCAGACAAAAAAGCAATCATTTTTGACATGATGATTGATTTAGCGGAAAAAGAATATAATATTTCTATCAGAAAAAACTCCAAACCCGGGTTATCAACACCTTCAAAGAAGAACACAAAGAAACAATAGTTTCTACCTGTGAATTACTCGGGGTTAGCAGGCAGGTATATTATAGAGCTAATCAATCAAGAAAAAAGCGGCGAATAAAAGCTCAAAAAGTAATAGAAATGGTTAAAGAAATAAGAATGAAAATGCCCAAATTAGGTACACGTAAATTATATAATAAACTAGAAGATCCTTTGAAAGAGATTGGTGTTGGTAGAGACAGGCTCTTTGCTATACTTAAGGCAAACCATATGCTTATAAAACCAAAGAAGCAGTATCATGTTACAACCAATTCATATCATAGGTTTTACAAACATCAAAACCTCATTAGTGCAACAACACCCTCAAGACCTGAACAGATTTGGGTGTCAGACATTACCTATATAGGAAACAGAAAGAACCCTATGTATTTAGCATTAATCACAGATGCTTATTCCAAGAAAATAGTTGGATATGATGTGTCTGATAGTCTGTGTGTAAAAGGAACTACACGTGCTTTAGATAAAGCTGTTAAAAATAGAATATATAAACAAGAAGCGTTGATACACCACTCTGATAGAGGTATTCAATACTGTTCTAATGAATATCAAAAATTATTAGATAAATTTGACATACAACCTAGTATGACTCAAAAATATGATCCCTATGAAAACGCAATAGCTGAAAGAATTAATGGCATTTTAAAGCAAGAATTTGATATTAACAAGTATAATCTAAACCTTGATATAATTAAAAAATTAGTAAAAAACGCAATAGAAATATACAATAAGGATAGACCACACTTATCAAATTCAATGTTGACTCCTGAACAAATGCACAAACAAAGAAGACTGAAAATTAAAACCTATAAACAAAAAAAGAGAGTAACAAAAATGAATTTGCTACCCTCTAATAATTTAAATATCTTAGCCCAATAATCTGTATCGGTTATTTAGGACGAGACATTTTTTAATAAAAAGAAGTGTGTTTTTGTAACAAAAAATACAACAGTAACGTATAACAAGTACAACCACTTAAAAAGCGACACAAAAAATGAGACAACTTAAAATCACCAAACAGGTTACCAATAGAGAAACCGCCTCTTTAGACAAGTATTTACAAGAAATTGGTAAAGTTGACTTAATTACTGCAGATGAAGAAGTAGAATTGGCACAGCGCATAAAAGCAGGTGATCAAATTGCTTTAGAAAAATTAACCAAAGCCAACTTGCGTTTTGTTGTTTCTGTAGCAAAACAATATCAAAACCAAGGACTAACACTTCCAGATTTAATTAACGAAGGAAACTTAGGACTAATTAAAGCCGCACAACGATTTGATGAAACTCGTGGTTTTAAATTTATATCATATGCCGTATGGTGGATTCGTCAATCTATTCTTCAAGCACTTGCAGAACAATCACGTATTGTACGACTACCATTAAATAAGATTGGTTCTATCAATAAAATTAATAAAACATTTGCATTTTTAGAGCAAGCCCATGAACGCGTGCCTTCACCTGAAGAAATAGCTAAAGAGCTTGACATGACTATTAATGATGTTAAAGAATCTATGAAAAATTCCGGACGACACGTATCTATGGATGCGCCTTTAGTTGAAGGAGAAGATTCTAACTTATATGATGTACTTCGCTCTGGCGAATCACCAAATCCAGACCGTACATTACTACACGAATCATTACGCACAGAAATCACAAGAGCATTACAAACATTAACACCTCGTGAAGCAGATGTTATTAGCTTGTACTTCGGACTAGGAGACCAACACCCAATGACTCTAGAAGAAATAGGTGAAACTTTTGATTTAACACGTGAACGTGTAAGACAAATTAAAGAAAAAGCAATAAGACGCTTAAAGCATACTTCACGTAGTAAGATCTTAAAAACATATTTAGGATAAAAACCTTTTCAAAAACCACTATTATGGATAACAAACTAATAGCGCCTTCTGTACTAGCTGCAGATTTCGGAAACTTACAACGTGACGTAGAAATGATTAACAATAGTGATGCCGATTGGTTTCATATTGACATTATGGACGGTGTTTTTGTGCCTAACATATCTTTTGGAATGCCTGTTTTAAAAGCCATTTGTAAACATGCTAAAAAAACTATCGACACGCATTTAATGATTGTTAACCCAGATCAATACATACAAACCTTTGCAGATCTAGGTACCGACATACTTACGGTTCATTATGAAGCATGTACTCACCTACACCGAACTCTTCAAGCTATAAAAGCTGCTGGCATGAAAGCTGGTGTTGCCTTAAACCCACATACTAACATCTCGGTATTAGAAGATGTTATACAAGATATTGACATGGTCTGTATTATGAGTGTGAATCCTGGATTTGGCGGACAATCTTTTATAGAGAATACTTATGACAAAGTACGAAACCTTAAATCATTAATTCTCAAAAAAAACACCAACACCTTAATTGAAATAGACGGAGGTGTTACCGACCAGAATGCAGCTAAGCTAACCGCAGCAGGAGCTGATGTTTTGGTGGCCGGAAGTTTTGTTTTTAAATCCGAAAATCAACAGAAAACCATAAAAACATTGAAAAGCCTTGCAAATACTTGATTATTTAGTCAAAGTCATTGTTGGGTTCAAAAAAAACATTACTTTTATCTTAAATATTTTAACTATGAAAAAAATAACTTTATTAGCAGTACTACTATTCTCTACAATAGCAACTGCACAGATGGATAATTCTTGGACCTTAGGTTTTGGAATAAATACAATTGATAATTCTGGAGATGGTGTTGAAGATGTACTTGATACCTCAGCATGGAACACTCCTATCTTTTTAAACTCTTTAAATTTTGAAAAAAGATGGAACAAAGCTGTAGCTACTAATTTTGGAGTTACCATTAACGTTTTAGACAAAGAAAATGTTCAAAACGGAGAAACTATTCAAAATAGCCAATTATACTTTGCTACAGATGTTTCTGCTAAATTATTTTATAGTGCATACATTTTTGGAGATGACCGTTTAGACTGGTTAGATGCATACTCTGTAGTAGGTGCTGGAGCAACTATGGTTGACGAAACTTTCCCTACAGCTAATCTTGGTTTAGGGTTTAACTTTTGGTTAAAAGAAAACATTGGATTACGCTTACAAACAATAGGTAAATGGAAATTAAGCGATAATGACTTAATGGGGAACCACATTCAGCATACTGCTGAAATGATTATCCGTTTCTAAAAAAAAAAACATACAAACACTTTAAAAGCCTCATATATATATGAGGCTTTTTTAATATCGTAAAATCTCAACCTACTAATGACAGACAAGTGTATTTCAGAATCTTGTTTTTTCATTAAACTAGCAGAATACCCAAGAGACACTGAAATAAATTCAGCATGACAGGGTTTTTTATGATAAATTACTACTACATTAGCAATAGGGTACTAAACTTTAATTAACACCACTTTTAATATGTTTTTTAGTTTTAAATCAAAGCCAGTGCTTTCTAGTCTAATTCCAAAAGGCTTTATCGATATTCACTCTCATTTTATACCCGGTATCGATGATGGGGCTAAAAATTGTAGTGAAAGTGAACAACTACTCCTTGAAATGAAAGCAATGGGAATTACTCAAGCCATTGGTACACCACACATATTTCCAGGACTATGGAACAACACCAAAGATAGTATTAAAAATGCTCATGAAGTTTTAGAAACACATCTTTATAATAAGAACCTATCCACTATTCCAACAAAAATTTCTGCCGAATATTATATTGACCCTTCTCTGTTAGAGCAAATTGAAAACAACACTATACTACCTATTAAAGACAAATATATTTTAATAGAGATGTCATACATGAATCCTCCAGTGGCGTTATTTGATATCATCTTTAAATTAAAACACAAAGGATACCTACCTATATTAGCGCACCCAGAGCGGTATTTGTTTTACCATAACAGCTTTAACAATTACAAAAAGTTAAAAGATGCTGGCTGTCTTTTTCAACTAAACTTACTATCTACAGTAGGCTATTACGGTCCCTCAGTAACAAAAACAGCACAGCAATTATTACAACACAACATGATTGATTTTGTAGGAAGCGACATACACCATATGCGACACATTAAAGCTTTTAAAAAACCTGTCATCATCAAAAATATAAAAGAACTTGAACTGGCCTTCTCTAGAAATAGTCTTTTTAATTTTTAGAAAACTATGTTGTCACCCTGAACTTGTTTCAGGGTGACAACATAAAAACTGTATAATAAAAAAGGAGAAAAATAAATTTATTTTTCTCCTTTTTTATTATTTCTCAAACAACCTTAAGTACCAAGGTTGTTTTTTTACTACATCATCATAACCATAGCCATAGCCATAGTTATATCCGTATCCGTATCCGTACCCATATGAATAAGAACTTCCTGCGCCTACATCATTTACTACAAAGGCCATGTTATTTAATTTCTTTTTATCATGTAAGTCTTTTGGGAAATCTAATAATTTTTTATCGGTATGATTTGCTCTCGTCACATAAAGCGTAGCATCTGCAAATTTTGAAATTAGTAAAGTATCGGTAATTAAAATGGTAGGTGCTGTATCTACTATAACATAATCATACTCCTTTCTTACTTTATTTAACAATTCTTCAAAATTACCATTAGTTAATAGACTTGCTGGATTAGGCGGTATAGCTCCTGATAGAATTATATGTAAATTCCCTGTACCTATCAAGTCTTTCTGTACACATGACTCCCAATTAGTAGTATTGTCATGCAGGTAATCTGACAATCCTTTTTTATTTCTATCTACATTAAAATATGAGTGTATTTGCGGGTTTCTAACATCTGCCCCTATAATTAATACCCTTTTATTAAGACTTGAAAATGCCAATGCAGTATTTAAGGCAACAAATGTTTTTCCTTCCCCTTTAATTGTAGAGGTTACATAAATTATACTTGCACCATTATTTTCATTTTTAGGTAACAAGTAATTTACATTGGTACTCAATATTCTAAATGCCTCTGATAGAATAGTTCTATCTTGTGGGTTTAAAAACAATTTTTCTTCCCCTACTATTCCTGGTATCTCTGCAACAACTGGTACATTAAGCGTTACACTCTCTATGTCTTGCTTGTTGTGAATTTTTGTGTCAAATAAAAATATTATATACAAAACACCAAACGGCACCAAAACTCCCAATAGTATTGCTGCCAAATAAATTATTTGTCGCTTAGGGCTAACTGGCAACCTATCTGTAATGGCATAATCTACCACTTTAACAGATGGCGCTGTAATGGCTAAACTAATGGCTGCTTCTTCTCGTTTTTGAAGTAATAATAAGTATAGCGCCTCTTTTGTTTGTTGTTGTCGCTCTATAGCCCTCAATAATTTTTCCTTACTAGGAATACTTGATACTGCACCAGAAGCAATTTTGTTTTTTACAGCCAATTTTGCAGCAGACAATTCTAATTGTGTGATATGCGCAACAAGTGTATTTTTAATATTTTGTTTTAAGTCTAAAATACTTGACTCTACAATCTTTACCGTTGGATTATTTGCGCCTGCACTTAAAATTAATTTATCTCTATCTAATGTAGTAACGTTATAGTTAGCAATTAAGGTATTTATTGCCGTGTTTTCAATACCAATATTTACGGGTAATAATTTTGTGTCTTTTTTTAGTAAATCTAATAGTGATTGTGCCAAAGTTAATTGCATTTCAAGAGCAAAGACTTCATTTTCCGATGCTGTTTTGGCGACAAGTCTCGATTGTGCATCAGCCTCAATATATACAATACTATTTTCTGCCTTAAAATCTTGTTTTGTAAGTTCTACAGAATCTAATTCTTTAGTTAAGTATACAAACCTACTATCTACAAAATCTATAGTACGTTGAGAGACTACTTGTCTGTCTTGAATACCATCTAAATCAAACTGACGAATAACCTCATTTATAGTGGCCGCCACTTTCCTTGGGTTACTCCCAGACATCTCTAAACTTAATACCTGACTTTTTTTTCCTACTGAAGTTACCTTTAAGCCCGCTAACACTCCAGAAACAACATCTTTTGTTGCTAAAAAAGACACCCGATAAGTCGTTCCTATGGCACTTTTTCCTCTATAAGCTTGTTCCGAAATTACAAACGGAAAGGAGTCAATAGGCTTATTTAGCGATTTTGTTTCCACAACCGACTCAAAGCCATTAATCGTTTTAAATACATACCCTTCTTTTGATAAGGTTATAAAGTAGTTTTTTGAGGTTTGTAAAGTATCTAAATCAGCTATTGGAGTAACATTAAAAGGCACTTCTTCTTTCCATAATTCACTTTCAATAAGGCGTCCTTGTGAATAATATTGCGTATTTAGCTCCAACGCCTTAACCACTTTAGTCATTAGCCGTGTAGAATGAATGACTTCTGTGTCATTTTCTAAATTAATGCGCGAAGTACCAAAAAAATCATCTAATCCTGGCATTGATATTTCTTCGGACACATCTAATATTTCTATTTTAGCAGTAGTCTTATATATAATCTGTGCATATCTTAAATAAATGAATGCTGAAAAAACAGCTATTATTATACTCAGTAAGAACCACAACCAATGGCGTGCATATTTTTGTAATTCTTTTTTAATATCTATATTATCTTCTAGTTGACCTGTTGTTATATCTTCTCTCATTAGTTGTTTGTTTAAAGACTTTAATAACGAATTTCTTAAAACGAGCTATCCTCGAGGTAACGTCCCAAGGAATTCTTTTCAATTAGCGTGTTAGTAAAATAACCGAACTCAGCATTAGTGATGCTATAGTTAATATTGTTCCTATATTACCCACAAACCCTGCTGTTTTAACTTTTGCAATATTTGGATTAACAATAATCACATCGTTTTGCTTAATATGATAATACGGACTAGAAAACAAATCTGCCGCAGTAAGATCTATATGAGTTATTTTTCTAACACCATTCTCTTCTCTAATCAACAACACATCGGTACGCTTACCATTAATCGTTAAATCTCTGGCATAACCTAGTGCTTGTGGCAATGTAATATTCTGCTCTGTAAACGAATAGGTTCCTGGTGCATTTACCTCTCCTAATATTGTAACTTTAGCATTTAATAAACGTATTTTTACAATTGGCGACACTAGGTGTCCGTCATCTGCTAAAATTGTTGTAATAGTATCTTGTAGTTCTTGAAGCGTTTGCCCAGCTACCGATAACTCTCCTAATACGGGAAATGTAATGCTTCCATTTTTTGACACTAAATATCCCGATAGTTTTAATTGCTCCACATTTATTGTTGTGGTTTGTGTAGCTATTACATTATAAGGAATAGCAGTTTCTGGCACTAATGCCATGACCTGAATACTCAATATATCGTTATGCTGAATTAATGTACTTGTGTAATCTATAGCAACACTCATTTGTGTTTTAGCATCATTAAAGTATAATATTTCTTTTTTTGACGCACAAGCAGTTATAAATAGCACTGCAAGTAACAGTAGTATTATGTTATTTTTCATTCTTTAATTTTTATTTTGAGGTGTAAAAATAAGCTTTTCATTACTAGTACTGGGTAAATTTCGTGTTTTATATATATACGTCAGCTACCATAGGTGTAACATGTCGTCCTGAGCCTGTCCCATGGTCTCGATAGAAGTTCCATCTTTACAAGCACTTGAGATACTGAAACAAGTTAGTATGATAGAAAAACGGTTTTACAATTATTTCAATTCATATTTATCATCTAACACTTCATACGTTGAATTGTTTGACACATATTCCGGTACCAATTGCTTCAACAACTTAACCACTTCTGGATTTTGCTGCGCTGCATTTACAGTACATATTTTTTCAATAGTCCTTTTTATATGATCAGTTTCAACTTCTTGCCTTTTAGCTATCATAATCTTATCATGATGGGTGGTTATGGTATTTTCATTTGTAGCCAACAACTCCTCATACAGTTTTTCTCCCGGGCGCAGACCAGTAATTTTTATATCAATATCTTTCGGAAATTTTAGCCCTGATAATTGTATCATTTTTAGAGCTACATCATAGATTTTTACCGATTCTCCCATATCAAATACATATATTTCCCCTCCATTACCCATTATTCCTGCCTCTAAAACCAGCTGACATGCTTCGGGTATGGTCATAAAATAGCGTGTAATATCTTTATGGGTAACCGTAAGCGGGCCGCCCTCTTGAATTTGTTTTTTAAATAATGGCACTACAGAGCCATTTGACCCCAATACGTTTCCGAAACGGGTGGTTATAAATTTTGTTTGACTTATACCCTCAAGACAGGCTATATACATTTCAGCGACTCGTTTAGTAGCCCCCATAACATTGGTAGGATTCACAGCCTTATCAGTCGATATCATTACAAATTTTTCAGCAGTATATTTTACCGACAAGTCTGCCAACAGCATTGTGCCGCAAACATTAATTCGTACAGACTCATAGGGTGTTTCTTCCATTAAGGGAACGTGTTTATAGGCCGCAGCATGAAACACAAAATCTGGCTGATATGTTTTAAACAGATGCTCCATTCTAACAGCATCTCGAACATCAGACACTATTGCAGTGGAATTTTGTTTACTTTTTTGTTTAAATTCTTGTTGTAAATCGTACAGTGCCGATTCTGCCTGGTCAATCAAAATTAACTGCTTTACATTGCAGTTTGTAATTTGTCTAGCTATTTCTGAACCTATAGAACCCGCAGCGCCTGTCACAAAAACAGTTTTATTAGATAGCTCTTCTTTTACAACAGGGTTATCTAATTGTATGGCAGCCCTATCTAACAAATCTTCTATTTTTACCTCTGCTATCTGTGCTACTGCTAAAGACCCATTTATCCACTCTTTTACTGAAGGAACAATATTAACTTTTATATTATGTTCTAACAATTCATCCGTTAGCGCCATTAATACTGATGGTGCTATATTTTGAATGGATACTATAACTACTTTTATGTTTTTCTTCTGCACAAATGCTGTTGTAATATTTTTTTTAGCATATACTGCTATTCCGTCAATAGTTTTACCCACTTTTGAAGGATTATCATCTATAAAACCAACAACATTATATGGACTGTTATTTTCTTTTGTGATTGCGGTATGGGTGATTAATCCTGAATCTCCTGCCCCATAAATTAAGGTGTTTTTTTGAGGACGCAAGCCTTTAATAATTGTTCTATATGCCATTTTAAACACATACCTACTCGCAATAAGCAATATAACACTTAACAAGTAATAAATAATGATGATAGAAAACGGTATAGTACATTGTGGCACAATTCCAAACATATTGTTTAGATATACCAATACAACTAATATAACAACGGATAAACTTATTGCTTTAAATATATTTACAGCATCTTGTTGCCCTGTATGCCTAACAATTCCCTTATAAGACCCTATAAATAAAAAACTAAGTCCCGAAGCAATTATTGCAACTGGAAGTTGGTACTGCAAATGTTGCCAATCAAAATTAAACGACATATTAAACCGAACTAGATATGCCAATACAAAAGCATGGATTACTATAGTTATATCTATAGCAAATACAACCCAACGGGAGGCGTGTCTGTTTATGTGTTTTAAAATTGTTTCTTTAAACATTATTTTATTCTTCTAAGCACCTTGCGCTTAGTTCCTATATAAATTACGCCTTGAACAAGCAAATACCCTACGCCCCATAAACTATTATTCTCTGGAATAATAATGAACACCAATATAATATTTAAAATCAATTGAGTAATGGCATACCCCAAACTTACTATAACATGTCCGTATCCTAGCTCATTAGCCAAATATTGATACAAATGTGTGCGATGGGCCTTAAATATATTTTCCCTTTTTAATAATCTTTGACAAATAGTTACTACAGTCTCTACACCATAAACGCTTAATAGTAAAGTATATTGCCAGTTTTGAGTTTTTAGTATTAACGACGTAATTATAAATGCTAATATAAAACCTATACTCACACTACCTACATCTCCTGCAAAAACCTTGGCTTTTTTTCGAACATTATAATAGCCAAAAACGAGTAAACCTAATACTATATACTCTAGCAATGATTCTTCTATATAGGCTGTTTCTATATTAATCATGTAACAAGACGCTAATACTGTAAGTGCATATAATACTGTCATGCCATTTATGCCATCCATAAAATTAGCGGCGTTTATCCAACCAATAATCAAAACAAGTACTAAAGGCCAAAGTATAATTGAGAACTCGCTAAATCCTAACTGATATAATATTAGGAGAACACTAAATATATGTACACTTATTCTAATCTTGTTTGACAATGTTAGTAAATCATCTAAAAAACTAATTAAGGAAATTAAGCACAAGCCTAATATAAAAGGAGTATCCAAAACTCCTGTAATTCCAGCCCATATTAGTGTTGCAATAAAAAATATAATTCCACCACCTCGTATTGTAATAACCGTATGTGAACTACGGCTGTTTGGTCTGTCAATTATATTGTTTTTTTTAGCCAAATAAAAATACATATTTAACACTAACACCAATACTACGAGAGTAAAACTATATTCTAACATGTACTAATTTATTTTTTTTAAATACTCCATGAACATCAATTTTTCATCAAAATTATTTTTTGCAAAATCTCGTCCACTCTTTCCTAATTCAATTCGTTCCTCACCTGACAAAGACAACATATCAAGTATTTTTTCTGCTAATGATTCATAATTTTTCACTTCACACAAATAACCATTATAACCGTCTTTAACAACATCTTTACAGCCAGGAACATTTGTAGTTATGATTGGTAAAGACATTGAAGCCGCCTCCAGCAAGGCTTTTGACAAGCCTTCTCTATAGGAAGGTAACACCATTATATCTGCATTTTTATAAACAGGTATCATATCATCTCTTTTCCCTAAAAAAACAGCGTTTGTTTCCTTCAAATAACACTCTAAGACCTCTTTTGATATAGCTGTTTTATTATTAGCTCCTAATTCGCCAACTATTATAAATTGTACATCAGGGTGTGTTTTTGACACTATTTTGGAGGCTTTAAAAAACTCAACAATTCCTTTATCACCAATCAACCTCCCTACAAAAAGTATTTTTTTCCCTTTATTAATATTCCGCTTTACTCTATATTTTTCAGTATCAACTCCTGAGCCAGGTATAACAGATGTCTTTTTATTACTTACCAGTTTGGAATTTACAAATAACTTTTCATCATCTCTATTCTGAAAAAACACCCAATTACTTCGTAATAATGCTAGCCTATACAAACATTTTCCTATTAATGAGTATATTGTTTTTTTTATAAATAGCGTCCCTAACCCGCTTATATTATTAATTATATATATATTCTTTATTTTTACTAGTGCTAAACTAGCATATATATTAGGTTTTACAGTATAACTTAAAACAATATTTGGTGCTACAGTTTTGAATAATTTTCGATACTGTTTTATTATTTTAAAATCTGAGAAAGGATTTGTTCCTTTTTGATTCATTTTAATATCACAGCATTGTATGCCTCTTTCTTTTATATGCTTTTCATACATATCATATGAGGCGGCAACAATTACTTCATGTCCGTTCTTTTGCAATTCAGAAATGAGTGTCATTCTAAAATTATAGATATTCCATGCCGTATTTGCTATTACTAGAATTTTTGCCATTTTTTAATTTATTCTTTTTAGTGAAAATTTATAAAACACATAATATGCGACAATCATTGGCAATAGGTATATCTTTAAAACAACTGCTAATTCTGTTCTAACAAGTTTCATTGCCAGTATAATAAAAAAGATAGAAAACAACGCATAGTGAAAATGACATTTTGCTTTATATTTTTCAATATAATTTGATATTTTCCCTAAAACTATTCCTAAAATTATTGGGCCAGCATAGCTGAAATTTAAAACAGATTCTAGTATTCCTGAAAAAGCAAATCCCCCTCCATCAAAATATCGGTCAGAATTAAAATATGCGACTATTCGTCTTCCTATACTTTGATATTCCATAAGGCCAATTGCCGAAAAAAACTGACTCACGGTATTAACGTAATAACTATACTTTAAATCATCAAAAACAATGTTGTTATTAAAATATTCTGACAGTAAAAGTATAGAGGCTTTAGGGTCTATATCGGTTAAACGAAAAACATACTTGTGTGACATGTAATCTACAAAAGCATCAAAGTCGTCTAATAGTACTACATAAATAGAGAATGGTTTCCATATTGTAACTAGAAACAAAGCAAATATCACTAAAATAACATGTAGGGGTTTTATTTTATATCCAGCCCTAAAATATAAAACCAACAATCCTGTATAAACAAAAAGCTCTCTCCCTCCCTCAACAAGTCCGTAAACAACTATAAATATGGTTAACACCAAACTCAAATAATCCTTGTTAGAAAATATTTTTTTCTTTAACTGCATGATAATTCCCCCTAACATTGCGCAACTTAAAAGTGTTGTTATTATTTTATTAGCCCCTAAAAACTCAATTTTCTCATACCTCGTTAAAAGAGTTAAATTACCTATTGAATAAATAGCTATTAATGCTATACCAACATATAATAACTGCATATATTGTTTATTACAAACCACTTCTCTTTTCACTTCAGCAATTGGTTTTACACTTTTTTTAACCAAAACTATTATTGAAAATGTTAACAAAAAGAAAAAGTAAAGTATTGATATATATACATAATTATCATCATTAATACGCAAAATACCTATTCCTGATACTTCAATTACTTTTAGCCCTGAAATGAGATAGTCTATATAAAATGCTTGTCCATAAAAGAAGAACACAACAAAAACGATAAAAGCAGTACTTATCACCCCTCTTTTAGTGGCAATTGCTAGCATTAGAAGTAATTCTACAATAAATAACGATTCTAACATTTTCTTTTATTAATTAAGTAGGTAATATAGCAACGATTTACAGCAAACAAACTAGCATTTAATACCATTAAATTAAAAACTAGTGTTTTAAAACCTTGAGGGATTAATGATAAAACCACTATTGCAAAAACAAATAGTAATGGAATAACAATATTAATTTCAATTTTTTTCAATAAAACATATGTTGTTTTGGGTATTGAATTTAGCATTGAGAAACACCTATCTGTTATCAACAACAATAACAACCAATAGTATTCCTCTAAAGACTTGTCTAAAAAAGCTATTATTAGCTGCTTTCCAATAAGGGCATTTATCAATATTGCCAGCGTAGAAAGAATTATTATTTTTTTATAAATTTTAAATTCAATTTTAATAAAACTTTTTATAGAAGATTCAAAACTGTCTGTTAGATTTTTATAATTATACTTAAGTAATGCTTGATTAATGACTTCTATCACAGAAACTGCTTGTGAAATAGCCACATATACCCCTAGCATTACAGACCCAAACAAATGCATTATAACGTACCTAGGCATACTTGATTTTAATGTATTTACAGCATCTGAAACAGATTGTTTAACCGATTGTTTAATTAGCGCTTTAGAAATATACTTTGTTACTTTTTCATTTTTATAATGTAATGCTAGTGTTAGGTAAAATAAATCAATAAACACTCCGGATAATAATATTACACAAACCATAATTAACGATTTTTCAATACTATAATCACAATATTGTGTGACTAAAAAAACAATAACTGAAAGCATATTAAATATAAAACCACTATAGAAAAAGTTTTTAAAACACTTTTCTCTTATATATAAAGCATGTGTGACATCGCGTACATTATTAATAACTTTTTGCACTAAAACAATCAGGAAAAGTAACTGATATTCTCCTTTATATACTATATTAGAAAAAAGGGCTGTACTTATTAAAAAAACCACCGCTACAATATAGCCATATCTTGCTAATCTTTTCACATCAGGATTATTAACTGATAGTGCTATTAGCTTTGGTATTCCGAGTTTAAAAAATTGTTGTAAGGGGTTTAGTATTGAAACTATTAAACCATAGTGACCTAAGGCCTCTACGCCTTTAAAGCGAAGTAGCGCAAAAACAATTACAAATTGTACAAATGCAATTGAAATTTGTGTGGGCAATACATATTTCATTAACTTTTACTAAATGTTTTTCCGGTATATGATAATTGATAAAATTTAATTAAGCACACTAATATATTCGCTAATAAAAACAATAACATATACATCTTAACTACAAATAATGTGCTTATTGCTGTAACAATTACAGCACCTAACACAAAACCTTCCATACTTAGCACCTCACTTGCTATATAAAACATCCAATATTTTATATTTTTTTTAGGGGTGCTCTTTTTAACAGATTCTTTTTGTAAGTTATTAAAGTAACAGGCTTTATAATAATTATTTTTAACTGCCATGACCAAACCAGCACTCAAAGCCATAAACGGAGATAATAGTAAAAAAAAGACATCATCAAACCTTGTATACATCGCAAAACTTATTGCTATACAGTATAAAGGGTTCAATATTGAATGAATCATAGCATCCCAATATGCGCCCCGTATGCTATAACTTTTATTAAATCTAGCCACATCGCCATCAGACATATCTACAATGATATGCAATCTAAAAAACAAATACCCTAGCAACGAACACAATAATGTATTTGTACTATAGAATATAGCTCCTGTTAATCCCAATAAAAAAAACACAATCGTTACTTGATCTGCAGTTAGTTTTAAACGAATAAAGAAATATGAAAAGTATATTGAAAACATCGAAGAAAACCAGTGCAACTGGTTATTTTCTTTTGCATTTTCTCTTTTACATCTATTTTTTACTTCTTGTAAGCTGATCATATGCTTTTTCATATTTTTGTAGTACATTCTCCCATGAGTATGTTTTTTTATATTCATCTAAGTTTACCTCCATTTTATCTTCCTTAACTATAAACGATAAATAACTCTTTAGCTTCTCTTTTGTATTACTAGATATTATATATTTTTTAGGCAAAAAACTACTTACACTTCCTACGTCTGTTGATATCACTTTACAACCACAAAAAAGCGCTTCTAGAATAACCTTTGGAAAACCTTCTGAATTAGAGGATAATACAAATACTTCACTTTGGTTATATTTATTTACCAGTTCAGTTTTATTTAAATGCCCTAATAAAAACACCTTATCAACTAAGTTGTTGTTTTTAATGCATTTTAGAATTTCACTTTTCAAAGGCCCCTCTCCTGCTATTTCTAAGGTGTATTCCGGGTGTATCTCCGAGAACACTTTAAAAGCCTCTATTAAACTTACATATGCCTTTTCTGCTTTTAACGCGCCAACTGCAAAAATTATTTTTGACCGTTTACGCTCGTTATTTTTAAACACCTCAAAATCTAATCCATTATAAATATACTCTACCTCTTTATGAAAATGCTTCATTTCTGGCATCATATGTGGTGATATACAGAAGCCTTTATCGATAAATTTATTTGAAATGAATTTATAAAATTTACTGTCTTTAACCCTTAAATAATCTGTTCCATGATAAGTGACACATGTTGGTATCCTTAGCAATTTTGCCCACATCGCCACCATACTATACATTGGGGAATGTATGTGAACAATTGTAATTTTTTGTTTATACAACTGCCTTATTCCTGATAAGGAAAACTTTAATAGTAAAAATAATCTTTCCAAATGAAATATTATTTTTACTAAAACAAAAACATCAACTGGTCGTTTTTTAAACAAAACCGAAGATGTAATTAACTTATACCCAACAGGTTTTAAATGCGTATCTAAACATACATTTGGGGTTAAAAATATTGAATTATATTTTGTAGACCCTGCAATTTTAGATGAATGAAGTCCTACCCCATGATTGTTTTTTGAAGGGTGGGTACTAAGTCTTAAAACTTTCATTCTGTTCTCAATTTTTTTAAAGTTTCATTTATTATAGTTGATGATACTCCTTTTGTATATGGAAAAAAAATAATCTTAACACCGACTTTTTTAAACTCTTCTTCTAGTTCTCTCCATTTTGGAGTTTCAAACCAATCATCGCCAACAAACATTACGTCAAACTTTAAACGCTCCCACATTTTAAATTTATCCATATCGTATTGCGGCACTACAGCATCAACAAATTTTATATTTCTAACAATTTCCATTCGCTCATTATGAGGAATCACTGCTTTTTTATTCTTATAAGAAACCAATTCATCGCTTGTAACCCCAACAATTAAATTATCACAGAGTCCTTTAGCGTTTTTGAGTAAATTTAAATGACCTACATGAAATAAATCATATACACCAGTTGTATAACCTATTATTTGTTTTTTATCCTTCATATACTTACCATCTCCATTCTTTAGAGAAATATTTTTGCTTAAACAATTCTATATTAATAAACATCCATAATATCTGACCTGCTCTTTGTTCTTTTCTACTTTGTAATATCAAATTCTTATATACTCCTTCTTTTAACCAAGTTGCTTTTGGTAAAGTCTGACTTGCTAATTCTTCTAAATTTTCAAACCACTTTGATAAAGGCACAGGAAAACCTACTTTTTTTCTATCCACAATTTCTTCTGGGAGATATTTATATGATAGTTTTCTGAGTAAATATTTTGGGGTATCTAACACCTCACTATACACATTTGCCTCTATATTTTTCGCTTCTTTTTTTGCCGATTCAGAAATCCACTTTAATTTTAAATTATATGGTATTTTTGAATATGAAAATTCTATTAGTTTATGATCTAAAAAAGGTACCCTTGCCTCAACCGAAGCTTGCATTGTAGTCATATCTACTCTTGCTAAAAGACCTTTTACATGATATTCATGAAAAAATTTAAAAACATTTTCTTCATTACTCCTTTGTTCAAAATTCTTTTTTATTTTTTCATCAAACTCCTGCCTATATTCTTTTGGGGTGCTTATTAAGGCATCACGCATCTTTCTAGGCACATATTCATATTTTGAAATAAAATAATCGTAAAAACTTAGATTACCTGTATAATTTTCGAACTCAAAAGGACTTCTATAAATCTTACCATATCCTCCCATTAGCTCATCAGCTCCCTCGCCGGACAAAACAACCGTAATTTTTTGTTTTAATTTTGTTGACATTACAGCCAATGGAATTTCATTAGGAACCCCCAACGGCGCATCCTTAAAACCTATCAAGTTTTCCCAATTATTAACATAATCATCTTTACTCATAAGTAACTCATGATGATTTGTATTATATTTTTTTGCTATAATTTTCGAATATTCAAATTCATTAAGTTCTGGAAAACCAATTGTATACGTATTTATAGACTCTTTTTGCAATTGTGATGTCACTGCAGTAATCAAACTTGAATCTACCCCGCCACTTAAATAGGTTCCTAAGGGCACATCTGCCATTAACCTATACTTAATAGCTTTTGTAACAGCCGACTCAAACTGATTTAACAATGCAGTCTCATCATATTTTTCATCAGTATTAAACTCTGAGGGTAATTCCCAATAAACAGTTTTTTTATCCTCCAGGTTTTCATTAAACTTAATATATGTTCCTGGAAGAACCTGACAAATATCTTTAAAAAAAGTATATGGTGCTCTTATATATCGGTTTGCAAGATACTCATCTACTGCTAAATCATTAAATTCAGCTCTCACTAAACCACTAGAAAGTATTGCTTTTATTTCTGATGAAAATATTAATTTTTCATCATCATGGTAATAAAATAAAGGTTTTATACCTAAGCGATCTCTTACAATTATTAACTCCTTACTTTTTTTATTATAAATAGCTATAGAGAACATACCATTAGCCTTTTTTAAAAACCAATCTAACCCGCGTTCTTTAACTGCGACTAGTATTACCTCAGTATCTGAATGTGTCTTAAATTCAAAAGACAACTCTTTCTTTATTTCATTAAAATTATAAATTTCACCATTAAAAACAAGATGAATTTCCTCTAATTTCATTGGTTGATTAGCAGATTCTGAAGTGTCTATTATTGACAATCTTCTATGACCTAAAGCAATATTTCCATTATCTACATATATGCCAGCAGCATCAGGGCCCCGATACTCAATAGCAGTATTCATAGCATGAATACGCTCCTCAGAGTTTTTTATTTTATTTCGCAGATAAAAACCTGTTATTCCACACATACTTTCTCCCTATAAATTCTCCCAATACCAATTAACCGCTTCATTTAATCCTTTTTCAATGGAGTAATTTGGTGCGTAATTTAGATTTTGCTTTCCTTTTTCTATAGATGCCAATGAGTGTGGTATATCTCCCACTCTATTAGGACCATATAGCACTGGCACATCTGCAATACTATTATCATGTTTAGACAGACTTGATTTTAGTGCTGCTACCAATTGATTTAGCGTTGTGCGTTCTCCAAAAGCAGTGTTATATACTTGATTTACTGCTTCGGGGCTTGTAGCGCTTATAGCACGCATATTCATTTGCACCACATTATCTATATAGGTAAAGTCTCGTGAATACTCACCGTTTCCGTTTATTTTAGGCGACTGCTTTTTTATTAACTGCTTAACAAATAACGGTATTACTGCAGCATAGGCACCATTAGGATCTTGGCGCTGTCCAAACACATTAAAATAACGCAATCCTATAGTTTCTATACCATAACTATCACTAAAGATATTGGCATATAATTCATTTACATATTTTGTTATAGCATAAGGCGATAATGGCTTACCTATAACATGCTCTACTTTTGGCAAACCTTTAGAATCTCCATAAGTTGAAGAGCTTGCGGCATACACAAAACGCTTTACATTATTATCTCTTACTGCAACCAGCATATTTAAAAAACCTGTTACATTTACCTCGTTTGAGGTTATTGGGTCTTTTATAGAGCGTGGCACAGAGCCTAATGCCGCTTGGTGAAACACATAGTCTATTCCTCTACAAGCTGTTTGACAAGTTTCTAAATCTCTAATATCACCTTCTATAAGTGTTACCGAATCTTCTTTTAAAAACGGCGCAATATTTTTACGATGTCCTGTTGCAAAATTATCTAATATTACTATTTTTTGAGCGCCCCATTTTACAAGGTACTCTACTAAATTAGATCCTATAAAACCTGCACCTCCTGTAACTAAAAAACTACAGGTTAAAATATCTATTGTATGGTATTTATTATTATACATACTTATAATCGTTTGTCTATTTGATTTGGATTTAAAACACCTTTTACATCATACACCACAGCATTAGGTGTTTTGTGTTTTAACAAATCTATATTTAAATATTCTTGGTGCGCTACAGTTAAAACTATAGCGTCGTATTTTTGATTTTCAATACTGTTTTTTAAATCAATATTAAACACTGTTTTAGCTTCTTCTTTATTTGCCCAAGGATCATATACATCAATATTCATATGATAAGAGGCTAATTCTTTATACACATCAATGGCTTTTGTGTTACGGACATCCGGACAGTTTTCTTTAAACGTGATTCCTAGCATTAATACATTAGCACCTTTTACAGAAACACCTTTACCTACCATTAACTTAACGACCTCAGCAGCAATATACCCCCCCATAGAGTCATTCATTCGGCGGCCTGCCAATATAATTTCGGGATGATAACCTACCTCTTGTGCTTTCTGCGCCAAATAATATGGGTCTACCCCTATACAGTGTCCGCCAACTAGCCCTGGCGTAAAGTGCAAAAAGTTCCACTTACTTGCAGCAGCCTCTAGCACATCATGCGTATCTATATCTAATTTACTAAATATTTTAGCCAACTCATTTACAAATGCAATATTAATGTCGCGTTGTGAGTTTTCTATTACTTTTGCAGCTTCAGCTACTTTTATAGAGCTTGCCTTATGCGTGCCTGCAGTAATAATGCTCTTATATAGTTCATCAATTTCTGTAGCTATTTCTGGCGTAGAGCCGGAAGTTACTTTTTTAATTTTTGTGACTGTGTGTTTTTTGTCTCCCGGATTAATACGCTCTGGAGAATACCCGCAGAAAAAATCGGTATTAAAGGTTAATCCGCTTACCTGTTCTAATACTGGCACACAGTCTTCCTCTGTACATCCTGGATATACCGTAGATTCGTAAATTACAGTATCGCCTTTTTTCAAGACCTTCCCTATCATTTCAGATGCTTTAATCAATGGGGTTAAGATGGGACGGTTATTTTTATCGACAGGCGTAGGCACTGTAACAATGTATATTGTTGCCGTAGCAAGTAAATCTGTTTTTGAAGACGGCAACAAACCTGCACTTGTAGTATTAAAAGACTCTAATGAAGGGCACAACACTTCTTGTAACTCTCCTGTAGACACTTCTAAAGTATGGTCTTTTCCTAGCCTCAACTGCCCCACACGCTGGCTATTTATATCAAAACCTATAACTCTATGTTTTTTAGCAAATGCTACAGCTAATGGCAGTCCTACATACCCTAAACCTATAACTGCTATTTTTTTTGGCTCCATATACTATCCGAACTGTATTATTTTTTAACTAAAAACACTTATACTACAAATAACGATAATTCTACTTTATTATCAACTTGAAAGGTGTTTTTTTTCTAAGTAAAAACATCATGCCTAAAAATGAACACGCTGAGCTATTTCCTGTTAACAATTTTTATTGCTATCCGGTCAATACTTTTCCACTCCTCTACAGGAATAAATTCAGTATATATTTTCTCAAAAACTCTTTTCATTTATATAAAGCTATATAGACAAAAAACTTATTCAACATCAATAGAATTCAATATGATTTACTTGTAGACGTAAGTAAATCAAGGGTTTAGTGTTAAGTACAAAAAACCTTTGAAAACAAAAAAGACAAACTTTCAAATTCAAGCAAGCTTGATTTGACGTTTGTCTTTTTTGTTTATTCGTGACCACGAAGGGATTCGAACCCCCAACCCTCAGAGCCGAAATCTGATATTCTATCCAGTTGAACTACGCAGCCGGTATACTTATGACAATAGGTGTTTTTTTACCAATACAGAAATTAACTTGCCATCGGCTTGACCTGCAAGCTTGGCATTTACAAGCCCCATTACCTTACCCATGTCTTTCATATTACTTGCCCCTGTTTCAGAAATAACCTGCAGTACAACAGCACCTACTTCTTCTTCTGATAGTTGAGCTGGCAAAAACTGCGATATAACCTTAATCTGTTCCAATTCTGGTGCTGCTAAATCATTACGGTTTTGCTCAATAAAAATCGCTGCACTATCTTTACGCTGTTTTACCAGTTTCTGAATAAGCTTTAACTCTTCAGCTTCTGATAATTCTTCTTTAGACCCTGAAGCTGTTTGCGCCAACAACAAGGCGGCTTTTATAGCCCGTAATGACGTTAACGCCACTTGGTCTTTAGCTTTCATTGCTGCTTTAAGCTGCAGCATTATTTTTGATTGTAAACTCATTTCTTTCGGTTTTTAACTAATCTACATTGTCATGTAAAAACGAATTATTTGATCTTAATTGCACATCATCATTACTGTCTAAACCTATTGTTGTTCGTGACACTTCACTCCCTAACTCATCAGACTCATTTAAATCGATACCCATTCGTTTATATGCTGGTTCTTTTTCTATTTCATCTACATTTACAGCATTGTGACGAAACTTGTAGTTAAATTCTTTAAGTTTTTTTCTTCGTACATCAGCTCTTAGTTTCACGCTTTCAGCTATAGAACTATTAAAAGGGTCTGTGCTTTCAGACGGCTCAGGGCTATCTACTTTAGCAGATGGTTCTGTTGATAGATGCATCTCAATAGACGGCTCTTCTATTTTATCTTTAACAACTGATTCTTCTTCCGTGCACTCTAAACTATAACGAACAACACCTTCCTCGTTTTGCTCATCTAAAGAAACAACTTCTACAGACTCATTTACTATGATATCACAAATTTGCTCATCAGTTAACTGAAATACCACTTTTTCGTGATTGGCAGCTGCTGCTGGCTCAAACAATTCTTCGGAAGTCTCTAAAGATGTGTCTACCGAAAACAACATGTCATCGTTCTGAGGTACTTCTACTTCAGAAACAGCATCTACTTTTAGTATTTCTGCATCTACTACATCTATATCATTCACCGAAGTAATCACAAATTCTTCTGCCTCAACTATTGGTTCTTGAGTAAGCTCTTCATAAACCACATCTATATTTGCAATAGACTCTGTTGTAGCTACTAAATTTGACGCCGGCAAAATCTCTTCTACCTCTACCTCATCAAACAAGGTATGACGAATGACCTTTTCTTCTGTTTTAACCGCTTTTTGTACAGGGGGCGAAAACACTGTTTTTGCCACAACACTCTCTGAAGATAACTGCTGTGTTGCCTTTTGATTTTCTTCTAAAGCATGTATGATTTTCTTTGTTTCGGTATTTGATATATCGTCTTGCTGATCGGCTTCAAAACCAGTAGCAATGATAGTAACTGATATGTCGCTTCCTAACTTTTCATCTTCGCCAACACCCATTATAATATTTGCACCATTTCCTGCCTCAGCCTGAATGTGCTCATTTATCTCTCCTATTTCATCAATTGTAATTTCTTCTGTTCCAGAAATGATTAGCAACAATACATTTTTGGCTCCTGTAATTTTATTATCGTTCAATAATGGTGAATCTAAGGCTTTATATATAGCCTCATTTGCTCTGCTTGCTCCTGAAGCTGTTGCAGAACCCATAATTGCAGACCCACTATTAGATAATACTGTTTTGGCATCTCTAAGGTCAATATTTTGCATGTAGTGATGTGTAATTACCTCTGCTATCCCTTTGGCAGCAGTAGCCAAAACCTCATCTGCTTTTGCAAAACCTGCTTTAAATCCTAAATTACCATATACATCTCTTAGCTTGTTATTATTTATGACAATAAGCGAATCGACTTCTTTACGCAGCTTTTCAACACCTGCCTGTGCTTGTTCGTTACGCATCTTTCCTTCAAACTGAAAAGGCACCGTAACAATTCCTACTGTAAGAATATCTAAATCTTTTGCCATTTTTGCAATAATTGGTGCGGCCCCAGTTCCAGTACCTCCACCCATTCCTGCAGTAATAAATACCATTTTAGTATTTACCCCTAGCATAGTTCTAATATCTTCAAAACTCTCAATAGCAGATTGCTCTCCAACATCTGGATTTGCTCCTGCTCCGAGTCCTTCAGTTAAAGATACTCCTAACTGTATTTTATTGGGTATTGCACTATTATCTAAGGCTTGAGAATCTGTATTACAGATTACAAAATCTACCCCATTAATACCCGATTTAAACATGTGGTTAATGGCATTACTACCACCTCCACCAACTCCAATAACTTTAATAACATTGGATTTGTTTTTTGGTAAATCAAACGATATACCTCCGAATTCTGCGTTGCTACTCATCATTCTATTATTTAGTGTTTTACTCATTCTTGTGCGTCTAAAAAGTCCTTAAAATTATCAGACCATTTTTGAAGAAAACTCTTCTTTTCTTTTTGTTCTACTGGTTCTTGCGCTGCCACTTCTTCTTCTGACACCGACTCTTCGGTAGGCGATTCTACTTCCGACTCTAATTGCTGGCGTTTTTGTTGCAGTGCTATAGACTCCATTACTAGTCCTACTGCTGTTGCATATAACGGACTTGCTGTTTTCTCGTCTGAATCTCCTGCTAAATGCTCATTAGGATACCCTATTCTAGTGTCCATTCCGGTAATATACTCTGTTAACTGCTTAATGTGCTTTAACTGAGAGCCACCTCCGGTAATTACAATACCAGCAATAAGTTTCTTTTTCTGTTCTTCACATCCGTAATTCTTAATCTCAGAGAAAACTTGCTCTATGATTTCAACAACTCTGGCATGAATGACTTTAGAAAGATTTTTTAATGATATTTCTTTTGGTTCTCTACCACGAAGTCCAGGTATAGAGACTATTTCATTTTCTTTATTTTCTCCTGGCCATGCAGAACCAAATTTTATTTTTAACAATTCGGCTTGCTTTTCTATTATTGCACAGCCTTCTTTAATATCTTCTGTAATTACATTTCCTCCAAAAGGAATAACTGCTGTATGGCGAATAATGCCGTCTTTAAAAATAGCCAAATCTGTTGTTCCACCTCCTATATCTATCAACGCAACACCTGCTTCTTTTTCTTCCTGACTTAATACAGCGCTTGATGATGCCAATGGCTCTAAAGTAACCCCCTCTAGTGATAAACCTGCATTTTTAGCACACCTTCCTATATTTCTAATAGATGGTGTTTGCCCTAATACCACATGAAAATTAGCTTCTACACGTGACCCATACATCCCTATAGGCTCTTTGATTTCTGCCTGACCATCTACTTTAAATTCTTGTGGTAAAACATGTATAATTTCTTCACCAGGAAGCATTACCAGTTTGCGCACTTGATCAATTAAACGATTAATATCTGCCTCATCAATAACCTCCTCAGAGTTTGTTCGGGTAATATAATCGCTATGTTGTATGCTTCTAATATGCTGCCCTGCAATTCCGACTACTACATCTGATATTTTTAACTCAGACGACATTTCTGCTTCTTGAACCGCTTGCTGTATTGATTGTATTGTTTGGGTAATATTATTTACCACACCTCTATGCACCCCTAAACTTTTGGCCTTACCAATTCCGAGAATTTCTAATTTCCCGTATTCGTTTTTACGACCAATCATGGCAACAATTTTTGTTGTTCCTATGTCTAATCCAACTGCAATTTTAGTGTCTTCCATAGCTTATTTTTTGGTGCAAATCACTTGTGATGCAATTTGTAAATTAACGCGCTTATATGTATTTATTGTTGAGTCTTTTAATGCCTTTTTATAAAAAGCTTTAAAATTATTTAATTTTGTTTTCATTTGCTGCGTTGTACCAAAATCAACTACAAAATTAAATTCTCGAAGTAGCAGCATATATTTCTTGTCTGATACTACAATTCCTGTTATTTGTTTTTTAAAAAAAACATCATTTGTAATGCTTTTTACCAATGCAAACACATCGGGCAATGTTTTTTTAGTAACCGTTCCTGTTACCAAAGGAACACGCACCGAAAAATTTGATGAAATAGGCATTCGTTTTCCTTGCTCATCAATGTAATAATCTTCGGAAGTTTGCACTCTTGCAAGTGGTGTTTTTTGCTCTATATACACGCCAACCTCCCCATCTACAGCGACATAAACATTTGCATTTCTGATATACGGATTTGCAAGCAGTCTTGTCTCTAATGCTTTCAAATTTAGGGTTTCTTTTGCTATGTTTTTTACACTGTCTTTATTTTGTATTAACAACTTATTAACCGTTTTTTCGGAGATTAATGGCTGATCTGGATTTTCAAAAACTATTGGTGTTTCTGTTAATAAACGGGCATTATTTCTAACAGACGTTGCTGCTGACACCACAGCAATAAATAGCAACAAAAAAACCAATTTAATTGTTTGCACTTGTGTTTTTGTAATCCATTTTTTTTTCATCAATATATCTATTTCCAGTAGTTTACTAATTTGTTTTTAAGATCAGAAATCAACACGCCAATATCTCCTGCCCCTAAGGTAATTACAATAGGCGCTTCTGAGGCTATAACTTCTGAAAAAATAGCGTCTTTACCAATTACTTTTTTATCAGCATTGGTGATTTTTGACAATAACCATTCCGATGTAACGCCTTCTATTGGCAATTCTCTAGCGGGGTAGATATCTAACAACCTTACTGTGTTAAACCGACTTAAGCTTGACGCAAAATCTTGTGCAAAATCTTGTGTTCTGCTAAATAAATGCGGCTGAAACACAACTACTGTTTTTTTATTAGGATACAACTCCTCTACAGCATGATAAACGGCATCAATAGCTGTTGGGTGATGCGCATAATCATCTATAAAAACATTTTTATCTGTTTTTATTTGATACGTAAACCTTCTTTCTACTCCCGAAAAAGACTGCAAGCCTTTTATTAATGTTTTTGCATCAAAACCATAATCATAAGCCATAGCAAAAGCGACTAATGCATTGGCTAAATTATGATGCCCCGGCAAGTTAAACACCACGTCCTTAAATTTTTCTGTAGGTGTCTGAATACTAAAAACATAACTTCCGTTTTTAACACTAATATCTTGAATGCTATAGTCTGCAGTATCATTTACGGCATAAGTAACGCCATTTAATGGCAATCCTTTTTTTACAAACAACTTTGAAGTATCAGTTAATTTTTCTGAAAACTCTAAGAAACTTTCAACTAAAGCAGACGCTTCTCCGTATATATCTAAATGATCTGCATCCATTGAAGTTATACACGCTACATCTGGAGATAACTGCAAGAAAGATCTATCAAACTCATCTGCTTCTACAACCGATATTTTATTTCCGTTTAGAATTAAATTTGAATGATAATTTTCTGTAATTCCTCCTAAAAAAGCAGTCATATCGGCATTACAAACTTTTAATATATGTCCTAAAATACTAGATGTTGTTGTTTTTCCGTGTGTACCAGCCACTGCAAAACAAAACGTATCTTTTGTAATTAAACCTAGTACTTGGGCACGTTTCTGAACTTTAAAATTATTAGCTTTAAAATAACTCAACTCACTGTGACTATCTGGTATTGCTGGTGTGTACACCACAAGGGTGTTTTCTGAATTTTTAAACACTTCTTCAATCTCACTTATAGCATCATTGAAATGAATTTTCATGCCTTGATCTATTAAATCTGTAGTGATTTTTGTTGGCGTTTTATCATAGCCCCCTACACGCTTTCCTAAAGAATGAAAATAACGCGCCAGAGCACTCATGCCAATTCCTCCAATTCCTATAAAATAGACGTTATGTATTGTGTTTAAATTCAATTTATACTTTGTTTATTAATTTTTCTACCTCATCAACTATTAACGCTGTCGCACATGAAAGTGCTAACTGCTGTATTGCTGCACTCATTTTTTGTTGTTGCTGTTCATCCGTTAATAATTCTTGGAAAACAGACTGAAAACTGGTTGTTAAATTAGATTCTTTAATCAATATCCCTGCACCTTTAACCGTAACAGCTTGCGCATTTTTTGTTTGGTGATCTTCTGACACATTAGGACTAGGAATAAAAATTACCGGCTTGCCTACAATACATAATTCCGACACCGAACTTGCACCAGCTCGTGATATAATAATAT
Organism: Flavobacteriaceae bacterium; assembly: GCA_965178655.1. Classification (GTDB taxonomy): domain Bacteria; phylum Bacteroidota; class Bacteroidia; order Flavobacteriales; family Flavobacteriaceae. The sequence goes on along the minus strand of OZ238266.1, from coordinate 1,755,623 downwards.
CTGCAGCTGCGTAAGCCAAATCCATCTTATTTAAATAAGCATGCGTTTGCACATTATTTGTTTTATCATACTGCTTATACTGCTCGTGATATAAACTTCCTGTTTGCCAAATTAACTGCAGATCATTTTGCTTAAAAAACGACAACTCATCTTTAATTAGTTGATTTATTCTTTTAGCACCCAAACTTCCTCCTAGCACCAAAATTGTTTTCTTAGCACTATCTAGCTTAAAAAAAGCTTGGGCCTCATCTCTTTTTGATGCTATTGTTAACAAATCTTGACGAACAGGGTTTCCTGTTTTAAGTATTTTATTCTTCGGAAAAAACCTATCTAACCCATCATAGGCTACACATATTTTTTTAGCGTTTTTAGACAACAATTTATTAGTAATTCCTGGATACGAATTTTGCTCTTGAATAAGTGTAGGCAGTCCTTTATAATTTGCCATATACAGCAATGGTCCACTTGCAAACCCCCCAGTACCAATTGCAATATCTGGTTTAAATTGTTTTATTATTTTTTTTGCATTCCATAAACTACTACAAAGCTTAAACGGAAACAACAAATTACTTAGCGATGTTAATTTTCGTTGAATACCCGATATCCACAAGCCTTTTATCTGATAGCCTGCAGCAGGAACTTTTTGCATTTCCATACGGTCTTTTGCACCTACAAATAATATCTCAGCTAAAGGAAATCGTTTTTTAATTTCATTTGCAATAGCAATAGCCGGATATATATGCCCGCCTGTACCTCCTCCAGATATGATACATTTTATTGTTTTCATTGTGCGTTTTGTAATACGTTTAACGGATTATCTTCTAAGCTATTTTTAGGTTGTTTTTTATATGAAGCGCTAACACTTAAAATCATTCCAAATGCCAAACAAGTTGTTAAAGCAGAAGACCCTCCTGAGCTTATTAAAGGTAATGTTTGTCCTGTAACAGGAAATAACTCTACCGCAACCCCCATATTAATAAATGCTTGAAAAACAATAGGAAACCCTAGACCTGCTACAACTAATTTTCCGAAAAATGTTTCTGCTCTATTCAAAATAACAATTAGTCTGAATAGCATAAATAAATAGGATAATATAATTAGTCCGCCAACAACAATTCCCCACTCTTCCACAATAATCGCAAAAATAAAATCTGATGATGATTGTGGTAAAAAGTTTTTTTGAATACTCTTTCCTGGCCCTAACCCTGTTAGTCCTCCTGAAGCAATAGCCATTTTTGCGCGTTCTATTTGATAGTCTTTTTCGGTGTCTTCTGTATCAGAAAAATTCTCTATTCTAGACAACCAAGTATCAACCCTATTCGGAAATGCTTCTGGAAATGCTTTTGCTGCTAAAAAGAATAACAACACAAACAGAAATGCCGAACTCACAATCATTGCTATATATTTTTTAGGATATTCTCCCAAAAACAATAGCATTAACACCATTACAAACATTAAGGCTGCAGTAGATAAATTGGCTGGGAAAATTAGCATTAACACAACACCAACTGGCAACCACAACACCCAAAAACTTTGTTTAAATGTAATGACTTTATTTTTCATTTTAGCTAAATACTGCGCTACATAAACCATAAGCACTACCGCTGCTAATGCAGATGGCTGAAAAGAAAAACCTACTAAAGGCACCCTAATCCACCTACTTGCATTTGCGCCACCAATAGTCGTGCCTTGCAAGAGGGTTATAAATAGTAATACGATTATTACCGGCAAAGCAATAAGCGACAAGCCTTTAAGTTTTTGATATTTTATTCTATGTACAAAAAACATACCCATAAAACCTACCGAAAGAAAAACACCATGCTTTATCAATAAGTTAAACGTATTTTGTCCGTATAAACTCGCCAAGTTACTACTGGCGCTATATACCGGCAAAAAAGAGAACAATGCCAACAGCGTTATGACTGTCCACAATATTTTATCTCCTTGAATATGTTTTAATAGCGTACTCATTATAGTTGTCTTACTGCTGCTTTAAATTGTCTTCCTCTGTCTTCATAATTATCAAATAAATCAAAACTTGCACAAGCAGGAGACAACAATACATTATCGCCTTTATCAGCAAGCTCATAAGCCATTTTAACTGCGGCAGACATTGTCATTGTTTCCGCAAATAAATCTACCGTACCTGAGAATGTGTCTTTAATTTTTTCGGTATCTGCACCTAAGCAAATAATTGCTTTAACCTTTTCATTTACTAACGAGAGTAATTCCGTGTAATCATTACCTTTATCAACCCCTCCTAAAATCCATACTGTAGGTGAGTCCATACTATCTAAAGCATAATAAACCGCGTTTACATTAGTTGCTTTAGAATCGTTAATATATTGTACGTTCTGAATTTTTAACACTTTCTCTAAACGATGTTCTACGCCTTGAAAATTAGACAAACTTTCTCTTATAGTTGCTTTTCTAATTTTTAACAGATTTGCAACTGCAGCAGATGCCATTGCATTTTTAACATTGTGTTTTCCAGTTAGTGCAAGATTATTTATTGACATAGTAATATGTTGATTATTAATTTGAATTATTATTGTTGATTGGTCTAAATAGACGCCTTGTTTTAATTTTTTTGTAAGCGAAAATGGTATGCAAGTCGCTTGTATATTATGGGTGTTTAAATACGCTTCAATTTCTAAATCATCAGCATCATAAATAAGATAGTCTGCTACTGTTTGATTCTTTGTTATTCTAAATTTAGCGGCGATATACTTGCTGTAATCATATTCATACCTATCTAAATGATCTTCAGAAAGATTGGTAATTACTGCTATATGTGGCTTAAAATTTTCAATACCATCTAGCTGAAAACTACTTAACTCTAACACATAATTATCGTGTTTGTTTTCGGCGACTTGCGCTGCAAAACTGTCACCAATATTTCCTGCAAGCCCTACATTAAGATCTGCTTTTAGAAGATGATGCGTGAGCATTGCGGTAGTCGTTTTTCCGTTACTTCCTGTAATTCCTACAAGGGTAGCATTGGTGTATTGTGCTGCAAATTCGATTTCTGAAATTACTGGTATTCCTTTTTGTCGTAACGATACGATTAACGCTACACTATCTGGAATACCGGGACTTTTAACAACTATACTAGCAGTTTCAATTTCTGAAGCTGTATGCTGTAATTCTTCCCATTTTAAACCATTATTCAGCAATTGCTGTTTATAGTGTTCTTGTATTGCTCCTTTATCAGAAACAAACACCTCAAAACCTTGCTGTTTTCCTAATATTGCAGCGCCCACACCACTTTCTCCGGCTCCTAAAACCACGAGTTTTTTATTTACGATATGTGAATTTTTATTTACGATATGCGAATTTTGATTTAAGATTTATGATTTGTGAGTTACGATTTGTGAGTTTTGATTTATGATTTATGATTTGTGAGTTACGATTTGTGAGTTCGTTTTCGTATTGTTTTAATAGACGATACTATTATGGCTCCTATTTCATTTGCTTCTGTATGAAGTCTTTTTAATTCTATGTCGTTTTTTTGCTGTACTTCAATTAATAACTCCAAGAAATACATGCTTTCATCTGCTTCTTCTTCTACAATTTTAAGTTTGTAAATAAAATCCGCCGTAGACTTTGCTCTACATGCTGCTCTATAATTAGCTCCTACTGAACTTGAACACCTAATTAACTGTCTGCAGTATGCATTATACTCTCTTGATACTGGTAATTTTTCACAAATTTTCCAACAATCAACAGCAAATTTCTTTGTTCTATTTTTAATTATTTCTTTCATGTGTCGTACTTCTAAAATCAAAAATCATATTTCAATTTTTATCTTAATTTTAGTGTTACTATAGTTACTACTGCAAGCATAATTGCTACAATCCAAAATCGGTTTACAATTTTACTTTCATGCATTCCTTTTTTCTGAAAATGATGATGTAAAGGAGACATCAAAAAAATACGTTTTCCCACACCATACTTCTTTCGCGTATACTTAAAGTAACTCACCTGAAGCACCACCGATAAATTTTCTGCTAAAAACACACCACATAATATTGGAATTAGCAATTCTTTACGAACCGCTATAGCAATTACAGCTATAATCCCTCCTATAGTAAGACTCCCTGTATCTCCCATAAACACCTGTGCTGGATATGTATTATACCACAGAAACCCTATTAGCGCACCTACAAAGGCACCTACAAAAATGGTCATCTCTCCAATTCTTGGGATATACATAATATCTAAATAATCCGAAAAAATGATATTCCCCGACACCCATGCAAACAACCCTAATACCAGTACTGATATTACAGAGGTTCCTGCCGCTAAACCATCTATTCCGTCTGTTAAGTTTGCACCATTAGACACTGCCGTGATGATAAAAATAACGACTGGTATAAAAACTAGCCATGCGTACTTTCCCCAATCCTCATTAATAGCGGTTAGCACATCGGCATAATCAAACTCATTATGCTTCATAAAAGGAATGGTTGTTTTGGTTGATTTCACCTCTGAAGCTATTGTGTTTTCTACAGTTACCTCAGTACCATTTACTGGCAAAGACACCTGCTCTTTAATTGTTACACCATCATTAAAGTACAATACCGAACCCACTATTAAACCAAGCCCTACTTGCCCTAACACCTTAAAGCGTCCTTTTAACCCATCTTTATCGTTTTTAAACTTTTTTATATAATCATCTAAGAAACCTATTGTCCCCATCCAAAGAGTTGTAACTAGTAATAAAATGACATAGATATTTGTCAACTTTGCAAACAATAGCACAGGAACAAGTGTTGCTATTATTATAATTAACCCACCCATAGTAGGAGTACCTTGCTTTTCTTTTTGTCCGTCAAGCCCTAAATCTCTTACTGTTTCTCCTATTTGTTGGCGACGCAAAAAATTAATTATGTATTTTCCGAATACCATTGAAATTAACAAAGACGTCATAACAGCCAAAGCAGCTCTAAAAGAAATAAACTGAAACACTGAAGCGCCTGTTAATTGATATTGCTGTTCTAAAAATTCAAATAAATAGTATAACATTGCTTATTTTTTTAATTTTATGAATAGTTCTTTTACATTTTGTAAATCATCAAAATCTGTTCGCACACCATTAACTTCCTGATAAGCCTCATGTCCTTTACCAGCTATTAGAATGATGTCATTTTTATTAGCCATTTGACAAGCTGTTTTTATTGCCTGCAAACGATTGCTAACTGATAGTGATTTTGAAAAATTTTCTGGCAGTACTCCAGCTTCCATCTCTTCAATTATGGTTTCTGGATTTTCTGAACGTGGATTATCGCTTGTAAAAATTGCGGTAGTACTCATTTGCGTAGCTATATGCGCCATTTTAGGACGCTTAGTTTTATCTCTGTCACCACCACAACCCACAACAGTTATTAGCTGTTCATTTCCTGTGCGTATTGCATTAATAGTTTCTAAGACATTTTTAAGAGCGTCTGGAGTATGCGCATAATCTACAATTGCAGTTACTTTTTGTTCTTCTGAAACGATATACTCAAAACGACCACTAACATTTTCTAACAGACTTATTAAACGAAGGTTTTCTGTATTCTCCATACCCAACAAATCGCTCACAGCATATATTGCTAATAGATTATAAGCATTAAATCTACCTATTAACTTTGTCCATATATCATTGTTACTAATTTTAAGAACCAACCCCGAAAATTGGTTTTCTAAAATTTGAGCAGTATAGTTGGCGTAAGTCTTTAACGCATAACTTACTTTTTTTGCCTTGGTGTTTTGCAACATGATTTCGCCATTTTTATCATCTATGTTTGTTAGTGCAAATGCTGTTTTTGGCAAGGCATCAAAAAATTGTTTTTTGACATCTCTATAGTCCGAAAATGTATTATGATAATCTAAATGATCATGTGTTAGATTGGTAAAAATCCCTCCTGCAAATTGTAATCCTTCGGTACGTTTTTGATCTATTCCATGAGAACTCACTTCCATAAAACAAAAATCTACTCCATCATTAACCATCATTGACAAGTACTTATTAATAAGCACCGAATCTGGAGTAGTATGCATTGTAGGATATTCCGCATCATTAACCATAATTTTTACGGTTGATAACAACCCTACTTTATAGCCTGCATTTTTATATTGTTGGTATAATAATGTAGCAATGGTGGTTTTTCCGTTAGTACCGGTTACCCCTACCAACTTTATTTTTTTAGAAGGACTATCGTAATAGTTTGCAGCTAACTGTGCTAATGCTGTATTGGCATCGGAAACCTGGATATAGATTATTTCTGAGTTTATTTCTGAGTTTATTTCTGAGTTTATTTCTTTTGGAAGTTCTTGACATACAATTACCGAAGCTCCTAAACTAATAGCTTTATCTATATAAGCATGCCCATCAACTAAGGTTCCTTTTAAAGCTACAAACAAATCGTTTTTAGTAACTTTTCTAGAATCAAATTCAATCTTTGAAACAGACATAGCAGTATCTCCAATTATTTTTAGAGCTACAACATTATTTAATATGGCTTTTAATTCTTTCATGATAATTCTAATACAATTTCTTTGGAGTCAACTATTTTTTGTCCAGGAGAAAGTGATTGCTTGTATACTTTTCCGTTTCCTTTAACAAGTACTTTAAGTCCTAAATTTTCTAAAAACGATATGGCATCCATACCATTCATACCTATAACACTCGGAATAGTCGTATATTCTTTTCTGCTTTTTTTATAATATGTGTCATAGCTATCTAACAGTGACGTTGGAGCTGGGGTGTTGATAACCACCTCATCTACAAGAGGCGTATCGGTATATATTTTTTTGGCTATTTTTTTAAATACAGGAGCAGCAACAACATTACCATAATACCCAATTTTAGTATTTGGCTTATGTATAACTACTATGCAAGAATATTTTGGGTTATCGGCAGGGAAATATCCTGAAAAAGAAGCTACATATTGTTTTTTTGCAGTCTTATCTCCATAATCTACTGTAGAGGTTCCTGTTTTTCCTGCCATAGAAAAGTCTTTGGTATAGATGTTTTTTGCTGTTCCACGAACCACTACATTTTTCATCATTTCTTTGACCTCTCCAATAGTTTTTTCTGAGCAAATTTTAGGATTCAACACTTCTTTTTGAAATGTTTTTATTGGCGTACTCTTTTTAAAATCTCTAATCTCTTTAACAAAACGAGGCTTTACCATCTCTCCATTATTTGCAATGGCATTATAGAACGTTAACACTTGTAAAGGCGTTAATGACACACCATAGCCGTATGCCATCCATGGTAATGATATACCACTCCATCCTTTATCATTTGGATGCGGAATAAACGGCGTACCTTCCCCTTTAAACGGGAGGTTTAACTTGCTATTTAACCCCATGTTGTACAACCTATTTACAAATTGCTTCGGGTCTTTTTCAAAGCCTTTCTGAATAATTTTTACAAAACCAGTATTCGAAGACACCTCAAAAGCACGCGCTGCAGAAATTTTACCGTAGCCTCCCAATCTAGAATCGCGTACTTTATATTTTTTAAAAAAAGTTAACACGCCATTTTCTGTATCTACTACTGTACTAGAGTCTATTGCTTTAGCCTCTAAAGCAGCAACCATAACCATTAATTTAAATGTTGATCCTGGCTCATGAGATTCTCCAACAGCATGATTAAGTTGCTCGTAATATTTTCCTTTGGCATTTCTCTTTAGGTTGGCAATAGCTTTTACCTCACCAGTTTTAGTTTCCATAACAACAACAGTACCGTGATCTGCTTCAAATTTTTCTAACTGACCTAATAAAGCATGATGTGCGATATCTTGTATATTTACATTAATTGTTGAAATAACATCTAATCCGTTTTGAGGCTCTTTCTCGTTTTCATCATTAATAGGCTTATACTGTCCTTTTCCTATTTTCTGTTTTAAGCGCTGTCCGTCAACCCCTTTTAAATAGGTGTTTCCATAAGCCCCTTCAATACCTGCGCCAGAACCTTTCCAACCTATAGTACGTCTTGCAATCTCACCAATTGGGTGCTCTCTAACAGTGCGTTGCTCCACAATTACACCACCTTTATAAGGTCCTAAATTAAATACCGGAAATTGTTTTAGTCGCACATATTCTGAATAGCCCAAATCTCTAGTAATTAAGGTGTATCTGTTTTTTGTAATTCGTGCTTTTTTAAGCTTTGATTTATAATAAGATGATGGCTTACCTAACAAGCTAGATAGCGAATCGCATAGGGGATTTAAATTAGAAAAGAAATTCTTTTTTGACACCGTAACCGCATCAAAACGGATAGTATATTTTGGCACAGAAGTCGCTAACAGGCTACCATCGTCAGCATAAATACTACCTCTATTTGCTTTAATAACATCTTTTTTAATTGTGTACCTATCTGCCAATTCACGATATTTATCGCCTTGTACATACTGAATACTAAACAACTTATAAAACAAAAACCCACCAAGTATCAGAAATAGCATTGCTATAACATATACTTTACTTAATATGCTTTTATGTTTTACCGACACCACTATTTAATTATCTGAACTTTAATTTTTTTTGGAGGAACATCAGATGTTTTTAAACCTCTTGACTGTACTTTTCTAGCCACTTTAGATTCCATCTTAAGCTTCATTAGCTGCCCTCTTACATCTACATATTCCGAGCGAAGCTCTTTAACCTCTTTATCTAGTTTAGCTATAGTATACACCTTGCTTTCTGCTTGGTGTGCACTAGCAATAACAATTAACACCAAGAACACTGAAAAACCTATAAAGCGCCAGTTCTTTACGGCATCACTATCTGCCAGAAATCGCCTCTTTATAGTATGTAGTATATTAGTCTTCAATGCGTTCTGCTATTCTGAGTTTGGCACTTCGTGCGCGGCTATTTAATTTGATTTCTTGTGGGGTAGGAATAATTAATTTTCCTTTTTTCTTGAATGGCACTGATATGTTTCCGTAAAAATCTTTTTCCGGCTCACCTTCAAACATACCGCTTCTAATAAATCTTTTTACCAATCTATCTTCTAATGAGTGATATGAAATTAGACTCAACCTACCGCCTTTATCTAACAATTCTGGTGACTGCAACAACAACTCCTCAATAACCAACAACTCTTCATTTACCTCTATGCGTATGGCTTGAAATATTTTAGCCAACACTTTGTGTTCTGCGTGCTGTGGTAAAAATTTTGACACTATCGTTTTAAAATCGGCAATGGTATTTATTTTTTCGTCTCGAGAGTCTACTATTTTGGCTGCAATAGCCTTTGCATTAGTTAACTCGCCATACACAGAAAACATTCGGCGCAATTCATCTTGCGATGCATTATTAACAATATCATGTGCCGAACGGGTCATTTTTTTACTCATTCGCATATCAAGATCTGCATCAAACCTAATCGAAAACCCTCTTCCTGCCTCATCAAACTGATGCGACGATACTCCAAAATCACCCAAAATACCATCAACTTTTCTAACACCATGAAAGCGAAGAAAACGTTTTATGTGACGGAAATTTTCATGAATTAGCGTAAACCTTGGATCATCAATACTATTTTTAACAGCATCCTCATCTTGATCAAAAGAAAATAGTCTGCCGTTTTCATTAAGACGAGACAATATCTCTCTAGAATGTCCGCCGCCACCAAAAGTAACATCTACATATGTACCGTCAGGCTTAATATTTAACCCATCAACACTCTCTTTTAACAATACCGGATTATGATACTCCATTGCTATCTTCTTTTTTATCTCCCATTACTTCTTCTGCCAAATCAGCAAAATCATCTGCAGCAGCAGCTATTGCCAACTCGTACTTATCCTTGTCCCAAATTTCCAGAATGTTAACCGCCGAAGCAATAACAATCTCTTTACTTAAACCAGAATACCCTATTAAATCTTTTGACACCAACAAACGACCAGAAACATCTAGATCAATCATTTTTACGCCTGCGGTTAGCTTTCTTACAAAATCATTGTTTTTTCTATCAAACCTGTTTAGCGTGTTTACCTTTTTCATTAATTCGTTCCACTCCGCCATCGGGTACAACTCTAAACAAGACTGAAAAACAGATCTTTTTAACACAAATCCACTATCAACAACAGTTGCCAATTGCTTTTTTAATGCAGCAGGAAGCATTACACGCCCCTTAGCATCAATTTTACACTCGTATGTCCCTATTAGATTTATCACAAAAACAGTATCTGTTTAATTTATTTTCAAATATAAGAAGAATTTTCCCACATTTTACCACTTTACACCACTTTGTTAATAAGTTTTACCACTTTAACACAAAAACCATGTAAACCCTAGAGAATGAACTTGTTAAAAACTATAGGTTCTTTATTTTATATATGCAGATGGGCTCGCTTTTATGTTAAAAAAAAAGTGTAGATTTGCTATTGATTAAAACGCCCCATAATAAACCGTTATAATTATCTAGAAGCACAAATTTTTATGAAGTTCACACTTAAAAAAGAAAAAGAATATCAGTTTATCGAAGCAGGAGAAGGTACCCCTATTATCATATTACACGGACTTATGGGAGGACTTAGTAATTTTGAAGGGGTTTCTAATTATTTTCCTAAGCACGGATACAGAGTTATTATTCCAGAATTACCAATATATACCGAATCTCTTTTAAACACTAATGTTAAAAGTTTTGCCAAGTTTGTAAAACGATTTTTAGACGCCAAAGGGCTAGATAATGTTATTTTAGCTGGAAATTCACTGGGCGGACATATTGGATTAGTATTTGCTAAGCTTTATCCTGAATACGTAAAAGGATTGGTGCTTGTTGGAAGTTCAGGTCTTTACGAAAACTCTTTAGGGAACGGATATCCAAAACGAGGAGACTACAACTACATTAAAGAAAAAGCTGAAGATGTTTTTTACGATCCAAAAGTAGCCACAAAAGAACTTGTTGATGAAGTTTTTGAATCTGTAAACGATAAGCACAAATTAATACGCGTATTAACCATTGCAAAAAGTGCTATTAGGCATAACATGGCAGCTGATTTACCAAACATGAACCAGCCTACATGTATTATTTGGGGTAAAAATGATGGTGTAACACCACCTAAGGTAGGTGAAGAATTTCATGACTTACTACCCAACTCTGATTTGTTTTGGATTGACAAATGCGGACATGCAGCTATGATGGAACACCCAGACACTTTTAACAACATATTACACGGTTGGTTAAAAGAACGTAATATTTAAACCTTTTGTCTTTAGGATAACTCATGAAAATTAAATCTGCTGAATTTGTAATTAGCAACTCTTTGGTGTCAAAATGCCCCAAAGACCGTTTGCCCGAATATGCTTTTATTGGACGCTCTAACGTTGGTAAATCTTCGTTAATAAATATGCTTACCAATAAAAAAAGTTTAGCAAAGACCTCTGGTCGTCCTGGAAAAACACAACTTATAAATCATTTTATTATTAATAAACAATGGTTTTTAGTTGATTTACCCGGATATGGATACGCACGTGTTTCTAAAAAATCTAAAAAAACCTTTCAGAAATTTATCACTGATTACTTTGAAAAACGCGAGCAAATGGTTTGCGCTTTTGTTTTGGTAGATTGCAGACACGAACCTCAAAAGGTTGATACTGAGTTTATGGAGTGGCTAGGCACAAACCAGATTCCTTTTAATATTATTTTCACTAAAGCAGATAAATTAAAACCCGATGCGTTAAAAAGAAATATTGCGCGTTATCAAGATATTTTACTAGAGACCTGGGAAGAGTGTCCGCAACATTTTGTTACCTCTTCTAGTAACTACAACGGAAAAGACGAATTACTAACTTATATAGACGGCATTAATAATGCTATGGAGAACTAATCTTTTTTTCTAAAGAGACAAACCTATCCGTAAGTGCAAATCTAACACAGCATTACCTTCTACACCCGCCTCTAAATACTTTCTATACCCAAAACCAATACCTGTTTCATAGGTAAAATTAGTCCCTATAGTACGCTTTATAGCCCATTTAGGAACTATTGCAATACTTTGAGATATACTAATATCATCTAGGTTAGAGATTACAAAAGTATCTGGGATATAATTAAACCGAATACTTAAAAAGTTAGCAGAATTTTTAAGCGTGGTTTTGTTTCTACTTTTTCGCTTATCTAAATTATAATACCATCGTAACGAAACGCTTAACTCTGGGAATAATATAAAATTGGTTGTTTTATATGCTGCACCTCCAAAAACACCCGACTGAAAACCTATTTCTGTACGTAGTGCAATTGTATTTGTAAGTCTTGCCTCATTATGCAACCAAGCGCCTAAAAAACCTACCTGAACACCATATAGTGACTTCTCAACAGAAACATCTGGCTTATTCTGTGAAAATCCGTTTATTGTAAATAATAAGATGATTACCTTTATAACTATTTTTTTCATTTGCTTTTTTATTTAAAATTTTATTCCAAAAGAAACTCCTAATCCATCAATCGAATAATTTTTATTATCCATATTGTAACCTAAAAATTGCTTAGAAATGTTGTAAAACTCTACTACATATAGAAAATTTGATTCTCCTTCAAACACATAACCTAACCCAAATTTAGCTGTCTTCCCTCCTTTAAAACTACTTATTTCTAAATTTTTACCTGTGTTTAAAAGCAGATAAACCCCTTTAACACCGTAATTATAAAAATAAAACCGAAATTCTCCTATAAAAGGTAAACTTCTATAATATTCATTTAAACTAAAAGAAATTTCTAATCCAACTGAAACCGATATTTTTTTTAATATAAAAAACCCATGCAAAGATGTAACCGAAATCCCCCCCCCTTTATGAGAGTCAGCTTGTTCATTTAAGTATCTGCTTTTTTTATTTAACACAAGTTCAAGCACAGTAGTATTTGTATATACAATACCATGTTTTTTATGCTGTGAATACACTGGCAATAAGAACATTATAAATATTATTATGCTCAAATTTTTCATCGACATATACCTCATATTATTCAAAAATAGTATTTTTTTATAAAAAAATATTATTTTTGAAATAATTAAGCATTAAAACTGAAGTAAACTACCGTGCCATTCTCCATTTTTTCTTGCTATACCGTATAATCTAACTCCAAAAGCTTCTGGGTTCTGGGGATTATATGGAGAAATATTAGCCTGTGATAATGAAAAACCATTACTCACATTAAGCGATATACTTATTCCTACCCCCCAATCATACGTTTCTGAAACTTTTGCGCTATTTATCTTAAACTCTTTAGAACTTTTATGAACCCACAACTCCCCTATTGTATGCTTCGATAATACTGTTCTGTTATTTGGCAATTCATAATTGCTGCTTGTAGTATTATCTCTAAGAAAACTCTTACTCTTATCATAAACAGTACCCCATACATATTCATTTAATTTATCTCTTGTAATTAAATTGTTTCCTTGATTAACTGCCCATTCTACAATACTATTATTCCCCCAAGCTTCTATTACTATATCATCATTAAAAATAGGAAAAGGATATGGCGATGTTGAAACATAATCAAAACTAACTGGACTATATGCATTCATTCCAGAATGAACTTCATAATAACCTCTATTAGATGATGGAATAATCATATCTGGTGATATAAATGTTTGACTTTGATTTAAGTTTGCTAATGTGGCACCTATAATACTTGTAAAATCATATTTGAAAATAGCATTTTCAACAATCAACCCAATCTCATCAGCATCTTGTTTCCTCCAAATGCCTGTCCATCCTTTTTTTTGATGCTTTACCTTTACTCCTATATGATAAGCTAAAAAATAATTATAGTTAAAAGCTTTTGTCTTTACTCTTCTATCACTTTCATATTTATCTATACATTTTTTATTTTCTCCAAATAAATTTCCAAATAAGCCACTTTCGCTGTCACAAGGTTGTAAATTTGCAATAAAAGGCTCATATGGTTCTGCTGAAACTGGAGGCAAATAACCTCCTCCAGACGATCCACCTCCACTACCAGTTTCATCTAATTCATACATATCCCCTCCTTTAAAATAACTCATATCATCATCTATTATTGTCTGTCCAATATTTGGAAATTCATTTATTATAGCATTTACAGCAGACTCATCAGTTCGTATCAATAAGTTTTTAGATACATTTCTAACATCTAAGTATGTTTCTAACGCAGCATAGTCTTTTGTTATAAACAATCCAACATCAGTATACTTATAAATATCATCTCCTATCTGAATTTAAGAAACTAGCAAAGGCTTCATCGCCAATAATTTCTTCCAAATCATCTATATCATCTATAAATTCATCGTTTGTAACTATGTATTGATTATAACCACTAGAATTTTTTGACAATTTATTAATTAATTTTTCTTTTCTAATTAATATTTTTTCATATACTTTTTGCTCATTTTCTTCTGTAACAATCGGTCTTAAACTAATAAAGTCCTCTGTGTAAAACCTTGATACATTTTCGTGTATCTCTTTGTCAGTCTTTTTCTTTATTGCATTATATTCTTTTGAAAAATCATCCTTTGTAGGAAAATACAACCTCCCATTTATAACTGTAGATTCATTTAAAGTATTATTGCCTTCTGCAAAGTCTTGTTTTTCACATGAGAACAGAAATATCATCATTATAATTACACCTAATCTTTTCATAGCTTTTATATTTTATAGTTCAACAGCATAAAGAAACAGCCATTCTTTATTAAAAAAAAGAAAAGCAAATTATACTTCATTAAGTAACGATTATAAATTATAAGTTTTTATCTTTGAAATTAATTACACACAATACAAACTATGCTAATAGGCGAAAAAATACGAAAAATAAGAACTTTAAAAGGATTTTCTCAAGATTATGTTTCAGAACAATTAAGTATTTCACAAGTAGCTTATTCTGATATTGAAAACAATAAAACTAAACTTAGTGTTGATCGTTTGAGCACTATTTGTACTGTTTTTGACATAGACATAAAAGACCTTTTAACTTTTGATGACAAACACATTTTTAACAATACTTTCAAAGACACTTCAAAAGGTTTTTTTAGTGTTGAAAAAGTAATTAATGAATCTTTTGAAAATGAAAGGAAGGCCTACTTAAATCAAATACAATTTTTAAAAGATGAGATATTGTTTTTAAGAAAAAAATTAGATTTCTAATTTTTTTCACAGGCTAAACTTTAAAAACATTCATTTATCTCATTCAAAAAAAAAAACAGTTTACACTACTTTTTAAGCTCTAATTTCTCTGCAAAATAGTCGCAAAAATCTTTCATAGTTAACGCCATTTTTTCATCTTGAGTAGCGCGCTTAAATGAGTCTGACATACTTACTAATGTTTGGTGAAAAAATATTTTCATTTGATCTACAGGCATGTCTTTTGTCCATAAATCTATACGTAAAGACTCTTGCTTATCTGCATCCCAGACAGACAACATTACCGCCTTAGCTGGCTGATTTTCTACACCGCCATCTTTAGCTGTAAAACTTAATTTTTCAGGCACTCGATTCTCATCAAGCTCAATTTTTAATTTTATATCTGATATTGTATTTGCCATTATTTCCTGGGTTTATATGTTGATTTTTTAAATATTTCTGTACCACTTAATCGTGTTAATTCCTGCAAAGATACGTCATTCTTTTCCATAAACGAGCGCACTATTTGCCAACCTATATATCGGCCTAGCATTCCGGGAGATTCTGAATCTAACTCCAAATAAAACTTAGAGAAAGGCGCCTGTACTAAAAAACGCTTTGCCAACGCCGTATCGGTACTAAAAACCAAATCCTTCTCTACAAAATAACGCCATATTTCCTGTTCATTTGCTATTGCCCAAGACAATTGTTCTTCTGAATAACCTATACGAGATGCTTCAGATTTAAAAGGCATTATTTTATCTTTTATGTATAGTAATTTTCCAAAATAAACCATTTGCTCAACAAACAGTCGTTGTTTACCTGCTACCACATACTTTTTTGCGTACAATTCAGCTACATCTGAAACCAACTGCTCTTTTGTTAAATTATCCGAAACATACTTTGGCAAACCCTCATAAAACTCATGTGAAGCACCTAGGTATGTATCTATGGCAATTAACAATATATTATCTTGCAGCAACACCTTGTCTTGATACGCCACCATTGATGTTGAGGTAACAACTTCTGGTTTTTTAAAACTCGGAAACACATGTTTTATATGCTGAAAAAGCAAAATTAAATCCTTTGTTTCTGCTTTAAAATCTGGAAATGCTTTGTTTGTTTCTTTTAGCAATGAAACCTCTAAAGTGTCTTGCTTTTTTTGTTTCCAAATACTATCTGTCTTTTCTATGCTGCCAGACATAAAATAAGGGTATTTTTTTTGCAAGGCGCTAAAATCAGTTGCAGTTGCATGATAAAAATCGTAATCAAAACGTTTTACTGTAAGCGTCATGTCAATTGCTGTAATTTCTGACGAAACAGAACCTGTTTCCGTGCAAGAAAAAACAAATAACACACATAAAAAACTATACATTTTCTTCATAAACACGCTATTATATTATAATTTTAAAATAATAGAAATCAAATAATTTCTATTATTTTTGATTGCTGCAAATTTAAACAATAGATTGCAGCAATAACAAGATTACAAAAATATAATTTATGCAAACAGAAAAAATCAGCAATCATATTATAAACTGGCTTAAGGAATATGCGGTAAAAAGCAATGTAAATGGCTTTGTTGTTGGTGTTTCTGGCGGTATTGACTCTGCGGTTACCTCAACACTATGCGCAGAAACAGGACTTGATGTATTATGTATTGAAATGCCTATTCACCAAGCAGAAAGTCATGTTACAAGAGCTCAAGAGCATATTGCATATCTAAAAAAAACATACACTAATGTTAGTGCTGTTAGAACCGATTTAACCCCTGTTTTTGAATCGTTCAAAAACGAGGTGTCTCTTAATGGAGAAAAGGCCACTGTTGACATGGCTCTAGCCAATACTCGAGCAAGATTACGAATGACCAATTTATATTATTACGCTGGACTACACGGCTATTTAGTAGCTGGAACCGGCAACAAAGTAGAAGATTTTGGCGTAGGATTCTATACCAAATACGGCGATGGTGGTGTAGATTTAAGCCCTATTGCAGATCTAATGAAATCTGAAGTCTATTTGCTAGGCGAACATTTAAAAGTGCCTAAAAGTATTATGACCGCAGCACCTTCTGATGGATTGTTTGGAGACACACGCAGTGATGAAGATCAAATTGGCGCTAACTATGATGAGCTAGAATGGGCTATGAAAATGCAAGAACAAGGAAAAACCCTTGCTGACTTTTCGGGACGACAAAAAGAAGTGTTTTCTATTTATACCAACTACAATACCCGTAATCAACACAAGATGAAACCTATACCTGTTTGTCTTATTCCTGAAGAACTAAAATGATGGATAAGAAACTGTGATTGTAGTCTGTACCGAAAGATTAGTATTTCGATACATTTCGACAGGTGATATCCTGAGTTTATCGAAGGACTCAATGTAAAAGCTCAATGCAAGTTCTCATCCTGACTGAAAATCTATTCTTGAAAATCGAATACTGAACGCCGAACATCGAACTTTGAAGTTTTAGACTGCAATATGTTTTAGAAACAGGAACTCCAAAATATTATAAAATGGATTCCCGCCTCCGCGGGAAAGACAAACAATACAAAAAGCAAAACACTTATCATCCTCAACTTGACTGAAAATCTATTCTTTGAATAAAGAAGTTTGCAAATAACCATTAGACAAAAGAAAAGAGCCAAGACACTAAAATCCAAGGCTGGAAACTGAATACTGCTTACTAAAAACCGAGCACTTATTTTAAGCCTGCCAAACTACTTTTTAGCAAATCGATTTTTGCTAAAGCGTCTGCTTCTTTTTTACGCTCACTAGCAATTACTTGCTCTGGAGCGTTATTTACAAAACGTTCATTTGATAGTTTCTTTTGTACCGATTTTAAAAACCCTTCAGTATATTTTAATTCCTCTTCCAACTTTTTAAGTTCTGCAGCTACATCTATAGCGCCTTCCATTGGAATAAAGTACTCATTAGACTTTACTCTAAAACTTAATGCGCCATCAACTTTTTCAGAAACATAATTTAATGCTGATAAGTTTCCTAATTTTGTAATTACAGCATCAAAACGAGTACTTGCCTTTTCATTATTTAATACAGAGAACGAAATAGTATCTTTAAAAGATATATTCTTATCTTTTCTGATGGTTCGTATTCCTGACACAACAGCTGAAGCTATTTCAAAATCAGATAATAATTCTTTATTTATCGCTGTTTTTTCAGGGAATGACGACACTATTAATGCCTCCTCTGGAGTTCTATCTGCTATATTGTGCCATAATTCTTCTGTTAAGAACGGCATAAACGGATGTAATATTTTCAAGTTATTTTCGAAGGCTAATAATACCGCATCGTAAGTTACTTTATCTATAGGTTGCTGGTATCCTGGCTTTACCATTTCTAATAACCAAGAACAATAGTCGTCCCATATTAGTTTATAAGCAGTCATTAATGCGTCTGACAAACGATATTTTTCAAAATGATCTTCAATTTCAGCGAATGCTTTCTGAAATTTTGAGTTATACCATTCCAATGCAACTTTACTAGCTTCGGGCTGTACAATACTTACACTAACCTCCCAGCCATTTAATAATTTATAAGCGTTAAAAATCTTATTACTAAATGCTTTTCCTTGTTGCAGTTTAGATTCATCAAACAGTAAATCGTTACCAGCACCAGAACTTAATAACATCATTCCTGCACGTACAGCATCTGCACTATAATCATCAATTAGCTTTAATGCATCAGGAGAGTTTCCTAATGATTTCGACATTTTTCGGCCTTGTTTATCTCTTACTAATCCTGTGAAATACACATTTTTAAATGGTCTTTCATTTTTGAATTCATATCCTGCAAAAATCATTCTTGCTACCCAGAAAAAGATAATATCCGGCCCGGTTACCAAGTCGTTTGTTGGGTAATAATAATCGAATTCTTTATTATCAGGATTTCTAACACCATCAAAAACAGCTATTGGCCATAGCCAAGCTGAAAACCATGTGTCTACAACATCTGATTCTTGCTTTAAACTTGATACTGTTAATGTATTATTTCCTGTTTTTGTTTGTGCTAATTTTAATGCCTCTTCAGCATTTTCAGCAACTACAAAGTCTTCTTTTCCATCGCCGTAAAAATAAGCTGGTATTTGCTGCCCCCATCTTAATTGTCGAGAAATATTCCAATCTCTAATGTTTTCTAACCAATGGCGATACGTGTTTTCTATTTTTTTAGGATATAACTTTATATCATCTTTTTCTAATACCGCAGCTAATGCTGGCTGTACCAAATCATCCATTTTTAAAAACCATTGGTCTGATAACCTTGGTTCAACAACTGCTTTAGTACGTTCTGAAATCCCTACTTTATTAAGGTGTGTTTCAACTTTTAATAATGCGCCTATTGTTTTTAGTTCTTCTGCAATTTCATCACGAACTACAAACCTATCCTTTCCTTGATAGTGTAAACCTAAACTATTTAAGGTAGCATCTTCATTAAAAATATCTATAACTTCTAAGCCATGTGTATCTCCTAGTGCTTTATCATTTACATCATGTGCAGGGGTAACTTTTAAACATCCTGTACCAAACTCAACATCAACATATTCATCTTCTATAATTGGTATAATACGGTTGCAAATAGGTACGATTGCTTTTTTACCTTTTAAATGAGTAAAGCGTTCGTCATTCGGATTAATACATATGGCAGTATCTCCTAAAATTGTTTCTGGGCGAGTAGTTGCTACAGTAAGCACTTCATCTGACCCTTCAATTTTGTAGTTTATATAATATAATTTTCCTTGTTGTTCAATATGCTCTACCTCTTCGTCTGATAACGTTGTTTTTGCTTCAGGATCCCAGTTCACCATACGGTATCCTCTATAAATCATACCTTTATTATATAAGTCTACAAAAGTTTTTATAACCCCTTGAGACATATCGTCATCTAAGGTAAACTTTGTTCTATCCCAATCACATGAGCATCCTAATTTTTTAAGCTGATCTAAAATTACACCACCATACTCATTGGTCCAATCCCATGCGTGTTTTAAAAACTCATCTCTTGATAGGTCATTCTTATCAATACCTTGTTCTTTTAGTTTTGCTACAACTTTTGCTTCGGTAGCAATAGAGGCGTGATCTGTACCCGGAACCCAACAAGCGTTTTTACCTTGCAAACGAGCGCGACGAATTAACACATCTTGAATGGTGTTATTTAGCATGTGTCCCATATGTAATATCCCTGTTACATTTGGTGGTGGTATTACAATAGTATATGGTTCTCTCTCATCTGGTGTAGAATGAAAATATTTGTTCTCCATCCAGTATGCATACCATTTGTCTTCTATTGCTTTTGCATTGTATTGTCCTAAATCACTCATTGTGTAGTCTGCTTATTTGTAGTGTAATCTGCAAAAGTAATTATATCGGGGGTATTAAAAAAACGATTTAAGGCTTTCTTTACTGGGTATCTATCCTATTATTTTTTAAGTGGTGATTTTAAATAGAAATCTAATGTTAATACTTGTGTTCCGCGTTGTAATTTTAACTTAATCTTCTTGTTGGTTTTTGCATGAAAAAATCTATATAATTCCGATAAAGTATATTTAAAACATGGTACACCATTCACCTCTAACAACACATCATTTTTTAAAACCCCTGCTTTTTCGGCAGGAGAGTTTTTACGCACATAATCTACCCTAAATTCTGGACTCAATAAGTATGATAAATCTTCATAAGACACAAATTGTGCTGCTTTTAATTTATTTAGCCAGTCATTATTACTATTATTTTTAACTGCCTCGCCAACTTGCAGCAAGACAATACCTGATTTATTATAAACAAAAGGGGCCTTTTTATGCTTATTTGCTTTTAGATACATTACATTGTTAGGGTAATCAAAAATAATTTTGAATCGCTTTAGTAATTCACCTCCAATAGTTCCTGCTCTATTGTCTTTTTTTTGAATGCGTGCTATTAATTCATTTGTGTATGGGTAGGCTATTTTTACATCATAAAAAGATACTCCTGCAAATAAAAACTGATCAATTTTACTGCGTTTTCCTGAAATTTCTCCAGAAACAGTTGTCCCTAAATGATCAACATAACTACCGTGTTTTTTAGTACTCAGACTATCTTCTTTAAAAGCCCAAACACTATCACTCATACCTGTATCAATCAAATAAGACTCATATTTATCTTTTATTTTTGCCTTAGCATATGGCTTTCCTTTTAAAAGCATAAAAGGCAGTTTTGTATAATGATTCCAATGTGTTTTATATCTCCCTTTTTTATATACTTTTATACACTTATTAATGTATGAAATTTCTACAATATTATCTTTAAAAAAATGATAACCTAAAATACCATGTATCTCCTCTCCTAAATACGATGACAAATTTATACCTTGATTAAAAGCAACAAACACACTATGATTTTTACTTGTTAATCCATTAATTTCAAGAGTGTTATTTTCTGATCGTATAGCATCTATAGAAACATTGTTAACGCCTTTAATCAAAACCGTTTTAGTATTATATAGTGTTAGAGAATCTACCTTATGAGTATTGAACACAATAGTTTCTTTAACACCTGTGTCTAACAAAAAAGACAAGGGCACTCCATTTACTTGTACCGGAACAACAATAACATTATTTAGTAATTCAAAAGGTATTTTTACACATGTTTTATCTGGTCTAAACTCAAAAGAAGATATATTTTGAGCCGAAAGGCTTAGTCCTATAGCAACACCAATCCAAAAACAACATATCTTTTTATACAGCATCATACTTTTCTGAGGTTACTTATAAACTTAAAAGATACGAAATTCGTCGCATATATTTTAATTCTACGTCTGAAATTAATCTCTTGAAGTTAGACTCTATTCTAAAAAAAATGTAATTTTGTGGCATAATAAAGAATCTCTTGAAACGAACTGCCCTCTAGGCAGTGCCATAAAGGAGTTTTACTCGTTTCATTTTGCTCTTGAAAGGCAAAAACGAAATTCTGTTATTTAGATTCCCGAATACTCGGGAATGACATTTTTAAAGGAAACCCCAAGGCATCGCCTTGAGTATTTTTTTCAATAAAACAAGATAATATCATGCCTAAAATATCGGTTAAAGGAACTGCAATGCCGGAATCTCCAATTAGAAAATTGGTGCCATTTGCTGAAGACGCTAAAAAAAGAGGGACAAAAGTATATCATTTAAACATCGGACAACCAGACATTAAAACACCAAAGGTTGCACTTGATGCTATTAAAAACAATACGCTTGATGTATTGGCATACTCGCGTTCTGAAGGTTCTGAAGAATACCGTACAAAACTTGCCACCTATTACAAAAAACATGATATTTCTGTAGACCACAACGATATTATTGTAACCACTGGTGGTTCTGAGGCATTACTATTTGCTTTTGGTAGCATTATGGATCAAGGAGACGAGGTTATTATACCAGAACCTTTTTATGCTAACTACAATGGTTTCTCTACAGCTTCAGGAATTAATGTGGTTCCTGTAATGTCTACTATAGATAATGGTTTTGCATTACCTCCTATTGAAGATTTTGAAAAACTAATCACCCCTAAAACAAAGGCTATTCTAATTTGCAACCCTGGAAACCCAACAGGATACTTATATAGTAAAGAAGAAATTCAGAAACTAGCTAAAATTGTTAAAAAACACGACCTCTTTTTAGTTGCCGATGAGGTATATAGAGAGTTTGCTTACGACGGATTAACACATCATTCTATATTAGCAGAAGAAGGACTAGACGAAAACGCTATTATAATTGACTCTGTATCTAAAAGATATAGTATGTGTGGTGCACGTATTGGATGTATTGTATCCAAGAACAAAGCCTTCATGTCTACCGCTTTAAAATTTGCACAAGCACGATTAAGTCCTCCAACATACGCACAAATTGCAGCTGAAGCAGCGCTAGAGACCCCTCAACAATACTTTAATGATGTTATTGACGAGTACGTTATTCGTAGAAACACGCTAACCAAAGCCCTCTCAGAAATTGATGGCGTAAAAGTAGCAACTCCAAAAGGTGCCTTTTATTGCATAGCAGAACTACCTGTGAAAAATGCCGATAATTTTGCACAATGGCTGCTAGAAAAATTTAGCTTAAATGGCGAAACCATTATGGTTGCTCCAGCTGCAGGGTTCTACGCTACACCTAACGTAGGGCTAAATCAAATTCGTATTGCATACGTGTTAAACAACAACGACTTAATTACTTCTGTAGCGATATTAAAGGAGGCACTACAACAATATAACGACTAACTAATTGATCATTACCCACAACATATCACTTAAAAACTACAATACCTTTGGTATTGATGTTACTGCTGCTAATTTTGTAACTGTAACCAATACTCAAGACATTCAAGCAATGCTTGCTTTAGACTTTAAATCGTTATTTTTATTGGGCGGTGGTAGCAACATGTTATTAACCAAAAATATTGAAGACGCCTTGGTTGTACACCTTAATCTAAAAGGAAAAACAATTAACAATCAAGATGATACTTACGCACACATTACGGTTCAAGCAGGAGAAAACTGGCATGAATTTGTATTATGGTGCATGAAACATAATTACGGCGGACTAGAAAACATGTCGCTTATTCCCGGAAACGTAGGTACAGCCCCTATTCAAAATATTGGCGCATACGGCACCGAATTAAAAGATCATTTTGTAAGCTGTGAGGCTATTGAAATTGCTACCGGAAAAATTAAAACATTTCACAAGGCCGATTGCAATTTTGGCTACCGAAGTTCCGTTTTTAAAAACCATTTAAAAGGGCAATATATCATTACCAATGTTACATTTAAATTAAAAAAATGCAATCATGATATTAACACCTCTTACGGGTCAATAGATGTTCTACTTGCACAGAAAGGCATTAAAAACCCTACTATAACCGATGTTTCTAACGCAGTTATAACCATTAGAGAAACTAAACTACCAGACCCTAAATTACTTGGTAATAGTGGTAGCTTTTTTAAAAACCCTATTGTATCAACAGAGGTCTTTAATACTTTCTACACTGCCTTTCCTGAAGCGCCTTTTTACACTGTTTCAGACACCGAAATAAAAATTCCCGCAGGCTGGCTAATTGAACAAGCTGGTTTTAAAGGAAAACGATTTGGTGATGCTGGAGTACACAAAAATCAAGCACTCGTTTTAGTTAATTATGGCTCTGCTAGTGGTCAAGATATATTAGATTTAGCCATGACTATAAAAACATCTGTTTTTGAAAAATTTGGCATTGAAATTAACCCTGAGGTTAATATTTACTAAAACAAATTTTGCCGCCCTGAACTAGTTTCAGAATCTCGACATTAAATTTAGTTTTTTAGTAGATTGAGATACTTAAACTAGTGCCGTATGACATCAGATTTATGATTACTACATTTTGCGGACATACAAAAAAAGGTATCTTTACCATTTATACGCCATATACAATGAAACCATTTTTATATATCTTCTTATTTATATCCTTTAGTACTTTTGCACAAAAAGAATTATTTAAACACACCCAACATTTTACCAGACAAGACACCCTTCGTGGCAGTATTACCCCTGAACGTGCTTGGTGGAATTTAAAACACTACGCATTAGACGTTGAAGTGTTTCCAAAAACAAAATATCTAGCAGGTAGCAATACCATCTCTTTTGAAGTGTTATCCGAAAACAACACACTACAAATAGACCTGCAAGAACCCATGAAAATCACAGCTATAACACACAAAAACATGCCGCTTTCTTTTGTGAGAGAAGGCTATGTGTATTGGGTTACATTTCCTAAAAACTTGAGTATTGGTAGCCAACATTCCATTACCGTTTTATTTGAAGGCACCCCTACCGAAAGTAAAAACCCACCATGGTCAGGAGGAATTACCTGGAAAAAAGACAAGAACGGAACTGATTTTATTGCTTCCGCAAATCAAGGTATTGGTGCTAGTATATGGTGGCCAAACAAAGACCATCATTACGACGAGCCTGATAACGGCATAACAATAGCAATTACAACGCCCGCCCACCTAACTGCTGTTTCTAACGGACGATTAACGAATACCCGTACTCTAAAAAACAATAGAAAAACATTTTTATGGGAAGTAAAAAACCCCATTAATAATTATGGTGTTAATATTAATATTGGAGATTATGTTTATTTTTCTGAAAAATACGCTGGTGAAAAAGGAGCACTTGACTGTGAGTATTGGGTACTAAAACATAACCTCAAAAAAGCTAAAAAACAATTTAAACAAGCTACAATGACACTTGAAGCTTTTGAACATTGGTTTGGTCCGTATCCTTTTTATGAAGACAGCTATAAATTAGTAGAAGCGCCTTACTTAGGCATGGAACACCAAAGCTCTGTTACTTACGGAAATAATTACGCCAACGGATATTTAGGTCGTGACTTAAGTGGCACTGGTGTAGGCTTAAAGTTCGATTTTATTATTGTACATGAAAGCGGACACGAATGGTTTGCCAATAACATAACTAATGTAGATGCTGCCGATATGTGGATACACGAAAGTTTTACGGCATATTCTGAAAGCTTGTTTTTAGATTATCATTTTTCTACAAAAGATGCCGAAACATATGTTATTGGAACACGACGATCTATATTAAACGATAAACCACTTATTGGCGTATATAACGTTAACAATGAAGGCTCAGGAGACATCTATTACAAAGGCGCTAACATGCTGCACACCTTAAGACAAATTGTTAATGATGACAACAAATGGCGATTTATTCTGCGTGAAATGAATCGTGTTTTTTACCACCAACAAGTTAGTTCTGCACAAGTAGAACAGTTTTTAATTCACAAAATAGGCCTAAATTTTAATGGTTTTTTTGATCAATACTTACGAACAATTCGTATTCCAGAGTTTACCTACACTATAAATGAAAACAACATTTCTTTTCAATTTACCAATGCCGTTGAAAATTTAGAAATTCCTGTAAAAGTTTGGATTAACAATTTGCCTGTTTGGCTAAAAACCAATACTACAACACAAGAATTTACTAGCCCTGAAAAGATTAACTCTTTTACTGTTGACAAAAACTTTTATATAAAAAGTCAATAAAAACCAACTAAGCACTAAATTATTTATTTGCTACAAGCAGCATAATTATTAGTATTTTAATACCTTTGTATTAAATTTTACACATGAAACTTTCATAACCAAATTTCAACACCAAAGCGTATGCTTTTGTTAAAAGTTACATGTGACAATTGAAAAACAATAAAAATAAACACATGAAATTATTTTTACTTACCATAGGGTTATTAGCTATAGCAGTTTTAGGAATTGCTATTAAAATCTGGGCTAAAAAAGACGGAAAATTTGCAGGGACATGCGCTAGTCAGAACCCTGTACTAAATGATTCTGGAGAGCCTTGTGGATTTTGCGGTAAACCCGCAGAAGAATTTGGAACATGTGAGAAACCAGAACACGATAATTAAGCATTATAACAAATGTCTTTTTCTCAAATCTATTTCAATTAAGTATCTTTATCGCCAATAGTATTTCAACAACAAAACATTGGATAAAAAACACTCTTTAATTCAACAACAAATTCTTGAAGCAAAAGAAGGCAAGCAAACAGCCTTCAACTTTTTATTGAATCACTATTGGAAAGATGTGTATCAGTTTCAGTTAAAGCGTACCGGAAATGAATTTGAGGCCGAAGATATTACCATTCAATCATTTTCTAAGGCATTTCAGAAAATACATTTATTTGATGATAAATATACTTTTAGTACGTGGCTTATCACCATATCCAAGAACATTCATCTAGATATTTTACGAAAAAATAAAAGCAGTATAAAATCTGCCAATCCTTACAATAGCAAAGATGGTTTATTACACATTGTTGATGATGCACCATCGGCTGAAGACAAGCTCATTAACCAACAAAATCTAGAAAAATTACTGCGTGACATTAAAAAATTAAAACCGCATTATCAAAAAGTAATACAATTACGCTACTTTCAAGAACTGAGCTACAAAGAAATTGCGCTTGCAATTAACGAGCCTATGAGTAATGTTAAAATTAAACTATTGCGTGCTCGGAAATTATTAGCAGAAATTATAACGAAAGAAGATTGAAAAACACGTGTAATCTAATTTTCTAAGTATCTTTGTAAACTATTATTACATACACCACTATGAATACTGAACAAACAAATGTTTTACCTCCTAAAGGAAAACCCAAATGGCTTAAGGTTAAATTGCCTACTGGAAAAAAATATACAGACCTTCGTGGATTAGTAGATAAGTACAAACTAAATACCATTTGCACCTCTGGAAGCTGTCCGAATATGGGAGAATGCTGGGGAGAAGGTACTGCTACATTTATGATTTTAGGAAACATTTGTACCCGATCATGTGGTTTTTGTGGTGTAAAAACTGGACGCCCAGAAAGCGTAGACTGGGAAGAACCAGAAAAAGTAGCCCGCTCTATAAAATTAATGAGTATTAAACATGCGGTACTAACCAGTGTTGACAGAGATGATTTAAAAGACATGGGAACCATTATTTGGTCTGAAACCGTAAAGGCCATCAGACGAATGAACCCAAACACTACCTTAGAAACTTTAATTCCTGATTTTCAGGGTGTTGAAAAACACCTAGACACCATGATTGCTGTTGCTCCAGAAGTAATTTCGCACAATATGGAAACCGTAAAGCGATTAACTAGAGAGGTACGCATACAAGCAAAATACGAACGTAGTTTAGCAGTACTAAAGTACTTAAAAGACAACGGACAGCGTAGAACTAAAACTGGTATTATGCTTGGCCTTGGAGAAACCAAAGAAGAGGTTATTGAAACCTTACACGACATTAAAAAAGCAAATGTAGATATTGTAACCATAGGGCAATACCTACAACCAAGTAAAAAACATCTTCCTGTACAACGCTATGTTACACCAGATGAATTTGCTGAATATGAAAAAATTGGGAAAGAACTTGGTTTTAAACACATTGAAAGTGGTGCACTAGTACGTTCGTCATACAAAGCACATAAACACATACTTTAATACACATACGTTTTTTGAGCACGCCTATCAACATTGCAATAAATGGTTTTGGAAGAATTGGAAGAACACTCTTCAGATTACTTATAGAAAACCCTTTGATAAATGTTGTAGCTATTAACGATCTATCTGACGCAAAAACCTTAGCACACCTGCTAAAATACGATAGTATTCACGGTATTTGTGATGCCACCATAACACACAACACAAGTAACATTATTGTTAACGGCACAGCTATACCTTTAACCAATCATAACACACTAAACAACCTAAAGTGGACACCTTATGCCGTAGATATTGTTATTGAAAGTACCGGAAAGTTTAAAACCCGTCAACAACTCAATACACATCTTACAAACGGCGCAAAAAAAGTAATTCTTACAGCTCCACCACAATCACCCGATATTAAAATGGTTGTTTTAGGAGTAAATGACCACCTTTTAGATGGTAGTGACGATATTATTTCGAACGCATCATGTACTACAAATAATGCCGCGCCAATGATTAAGGTTATTGATGATTTATGTGGTATTGAACAAGCCTATATTACCACTATTCACTCCTTTACTACAGACCAAAGTTTACATGATCAGCCACACACCGATTTACGTCGCGCGCGTGCTGCAACACAATCTATAGTACCCACTACAACAGGTGCTGCAAAAGCACTAAGCACTATATTCCCTGAATTATCTAACAGCATTGGAGGTTGCGGAATACGAGTACCAGTAATTAATGGCTCACTTACCGACATTACATTTAACGTTAGTAAAAACGTAACTATCACTGATATTAACACAGCATTTAAGCAGGCTTCAAACACCTCTTTAAAAGGTATTTTGTCATATACCGAAGACCCTATAGTGTCTATAGATGTTATTAACAACCCACACTCTTGTGTGTTTGATGCACAACTGACTTCTGTTATAGGAAAAATGATTAAGATTGTAGGTTGGTATGATAACGAAACCGGATATAGCAATAGACTGGTTCAGCTAATTGAACGCATATCATAAAACAAACCTGAACAGCGCTTCTTTTTAAAATTTTAATTTTATTCTAATGGAAATTACTGAAAAAGTGTATCTTTATTTTCATGAACAGCTTATACAGATTACTTTTCCTTTCCTTCTTCATCTTAAACACCTTTGTAATACAAGCACAAAGTAATAAGGATATTGAAGACCAAATATATATTCACTTAGAACGTGCCAAAGACTTAAAAGGAATTTTAGATTATGATGAAGCCATTATTCATTGTAGTAACGCAATCATACTCTCAACACAAATAAAAGATAAAGAATATGAAGGCATAGCATATCGTGTTTCCGGAAGTATTCTTCGTCTTGACAATAAGCCAGATGATGCGCTAATCATGCTTAACAAAGCCTCTAGAATTCAACATCGCGAAAAACACCTAGAAGAGCTTGCAAGAACCCGAAATGAACAAGGACTTATACATTTAGATTTAGGAAACTATAAGCAAGCATTAAATTATTTTGATGATGGTTTACGCATTTACAAAAGCCTACAACTTTTTAGTAACCAAACCGAAATATTAAAAAACAAAGGGGTTTTATTCTTTAAAGAAGGAAACTTAAAAAAAGCAAATGCCACACTTAGCAATGCACATAAAGAAGCAGAAAAGTTTGCCAAAATATATACCGATGCTGAAATTTTATTGTTTAAATCGAAAACCTTAAATGGTTTACAGAAAAAGAATCAAGCAATACAAACATGCGAGCAAGCAATTTCAATTGGAAAAACGAACAATTTTCCATGGATTATTACCGAGGGATACAAAATTTTAAGTGAAATTCATGAATCTAACAATGACCCCGAAAGTGCAATTATATTACTAAAAAAATACAACACCATTAGAGATAGCATTTACTCTGTAAGAAGCGATAGATTAACCCAAGAAGAAATTGCAAAACTAAACTTTGCAGATCAAGACCGACGTATAGAACAACAAAATTTGTTAATACAACAACGAGAAGAAGAACTCAAACAAAGTAATATCTTAGGTTTTTTAGGTTTTCTTTTTTTAACACTACTCTTCTCTTTTTTAATTTTTCTATACAGTAATATTCGCAAAAGAAAAAAAGCAAACCAATTACTACAGCACACAAACAATCAACTTACCATAGCTAAAAATGATGCCGAAAAAGCAACAAAAGCAAAAGCTAATTTTTTATCAACCATAACGCACGAGCTAAGAACACCGTTATACACTGTAACTGGATTAACAGACTTATTGCTAGATGAAAATCCTACAGAAGCACAAAAAGGATACTTAAAAACATTGCGTTTCTCAGGAGACTATTTACTAAACTTTATTAACGATATTTTAGATGTAAATAAAATTGAAGCCAATAAAATTGAGCTTGAAAAAATACCTTTCAATCTTAAAAAATTATCTAGTGAGGTATTATATGCCTTAAATAAATCTGCCGAAGACAATAATTCTACCCTAGAACTAACTTTTGATAATACTATACCAGAATACCTTTTAGGAGATTCATTACGCCTATCGCAAATACTGATTAACCTGCTAAGTAATGCCATTAAATTTACGCAAGATGGCAAAATTAATCTTACCATTAAAACATTAAAAACAAGCAGCAACAACAACATTAAATTACACATAGAAGTCACTGATACCGGTATAGGAATACCTTTAGACAAACAAGAGGAGATTTTTGAAAGTTTTTCTCAAGGGTTTGTTCAAATAAACCGAAAATACGGAGGAACAGGACTAGGACTTACCATTGTAAAAAACCTATTAGACCTTATGGGGAGTAAAATACAACTCAAAAGCACTCCCGGAAAAGGCACCTGTTTCTATTTTGACATCTCTTTTGAGCTCGCCAAAAAAGAAACCATTGAAAGCGTTATTGATGTGCCCGATTTTTCTGATGATTTCTTAGGAAAGCTAGAAAACAAAAGTATTTTATTAGCAGATGATGTTAAAATCAATCAGCTTATCACAAAAAAAACATTGCTAAAAAAAGGACTCATCTGTACAACTGCCGACAATGGAGAAGAGGCCGTTGAAAAAGTAAAAAAACATAACTTTGACTTAATTTTAATGGATATTCATATGCCTGGAATTGGCGGAATTGAAGCGGTAAAACAAATACGAGAATTCAATAAAACCATACCTATCATTGCACTAACTGCAATCACCATTGAGAAAGAAGACATTATAAAGTTTAACGCTGTAGGGTTTAACGATATTTTGCCAAAACCTTTTAAATCAACTACTTTTTTCGAGAAAATTTATACACAGTTAACAAAATAACTAAAACTAGCTTATCACTATTTTGATTTTGCAAACGTCAAAACAGCCTTGTCAAAAGCAGTGCTTTCTGATAAAAAAACTGTTTCTATAGGCAAATAACTAATGTTGTTTAGTACGTTTTTTAAACGCATGTAATCTTTTTCGGTAGTCAAAATGCTTTGTTTTTTTTTCAAAATTGACAGCTCCTTCTTAGAAAAATTATGATGATCCGGAAATGAAAGGTGTTCAAACTCTAAGTCTTTTTCATTTAAATACGCCAATAAAGGTGCTGGATTTGCAATACCTGTAACGAGTGTAAATTGTGTGTGTTTTAAATCATTAATCTTTTTTTTCTCTCTACTATTTACAGCAAAATCAGCATAGCCAATTGTGGTGAAAAACAACTGCTGGTGAGTTTTTAATTTTAACTTATTTTTAATTCTAGACTGCTCATTTACACTTAAATTTTTAGGGCACTTTGTAACCACTACAATATTAGCACGATTTGCACCATGCTTAGATTCACGCAAATTTCCTGTTGGCAATAAAAAATCTTCCGAAAACAAGGCATCATACTTTGTAAGTAAAATATACAAACCTGCTGTTACTTTTCTATGTTGAAAAGCATCATCTAACAGTACCACATCTGGCTTTACTAACTGCTCTAATTTAGCAATTCCACGCTGTCTATTTTCATCAACAGCTACATGTATTCCCTTAAATTTAGAATAAAATTGCAATGGTTCATCGCCAATTTTTATAGCACTAGAACTTGAGTCTGCTAATAAAAACCCTTTAGTTTTTCTACCATAACCTCTACTTAATGTTGCTACAGTATATTCCTTCTGCAATAAGTTAATAAGGTACTCAATCATTGGTGTTTTTCCTGTACCACCAACGCTTAAATTCCCTACTGCTAACACCGGAAACTCATATGCTTTAGAAGACATTAAGCCTTTATCGAATAAAAAATTACGAATAGCCGTTACCGCATTATATACTATTGCAAACGGAAATAATAAATACCTAAACATCCTCATTTCACGAAAGTAAACTATCTAAGTTGTACATGCAAATGATAAATATGTATCTTTGATATTATTTCAATAATACACACTTTAATAAAACACACTATTTATGTATATAAAAGATGTTATAGAGCACCTAGAAACACTTGCTCCCTTGGCATATGCAGAGCAATTTGACAATGTAGGCCTTCTTGTAGGAAACAAAAACACAGCACTTACAGGTGTGCTAATTACACATGACACCTTAGAAGATGTTGTAGAAGAAGCCATTGCAAAAAAATGCAACTTAATAGTCAGTTTTCATCCTATTATTTTTTCTGGAATTAAGAAATTTAACCAACAAGATTATGTTAACAGAGCTGTATATAAAGCTATAAAAAACGACATTGCTATTTATGCCACTCATACTGCCTTAGACAATGTTAAACATGGCGTTAACGGCACTATTTGCAAACAACTAGGACTCATTAATCAGCGTATTCTACAACCTAAAGAATCCTTTATTTATAAACTAACCACATATGTACCCACCGCTGCAGCTAGCAGTGTTCGCAATGCATTATTTACAGCTGGTGCAGGAGAGATAGGAAACTATAGCAATTGTAGTTTTTCTACCGAAGGAACCGGTACTTTTTTACCCAATAATGACGCAAATCCTACTATTGGGAAATCCGGACAATTAAGCACTGAAAAAGAAACGCAACTGAGTGTTATTTTTGAACAGCACTTAAAAGGAGACATACTCAAGCAACTATTTAGCATACACCCTTATGAAGAGGTCTCTTATGAAATTACTGCACTACTAAACACACATCAAGATATTGGCTTAGGAATGATTGGTGAATTAAAAACACCTTTAAAAGAAGATGCCTTTTTAAATTTTTTAAAAACTCAAATGAATACCCCATGTATCAGGCATTCCAAACTTCTTGGCAAAAAAATACAAAAAGTAGCTGTTTTAGGAGGTTCTGGAAGTAGCGCCATTAGCGCAGCAAAACAAGCAGGAGCAGATGCCTATGTAACGGCAGACCTTAAATATCATGATTTTTATCAAGCCGAAAACAGTCTTGTTTTATGTGATATTGGACATTATGAAAGTGAACAATACACAAAAACACTTTTATATGAGTTTCTTAGCAAAAAAATGCCTAATTTTGCAATCGTTTTATCAGGGATTCAAACCAATCCCGTCAATTATTTTTAAGACATGGCAAAGAAAAAAGAAATTTCAGTAGAAGACAAGTTAAGAGCACTATACAACTTACAATTAATCGATTCTCGTATTGATGAAATTAGAAGTGTACGTGGAGAACTTCCTTTAGAAGTTGAAGATTTAGAAGATGAAGTAGCTGGACTAAGCTTACGTGTAGAAAAGCTAAATACCGATGTTGAAACACTTTCAGAACAAATTAGCGCAAAAACTAATGCTATTGAAGAATCAAAAGTGTTAATTAAAAAATATACAAAGCAACAAGATAATGTTCGTAACAACAGAGAGTATAACTCTTTAGCTAAAGAAACAGAATTTCAAGAATTAGAAATTGAATTAGCAGAAAAGAATATTAAAGAATTCAAAGCACAAACAGCTCATAAAAATGAGGTTATTGAAAAAGCTCAAGAAGACTTAACTGCTAAAGACAATCATTTGTCACATAAAAAGGATACCTTAAATGAGATTCTTGCAGAAACTGAAAAAGAAGAAGTTGCTTTATTAGAAAAATCTGCTAAATACGAAAAGCAAATCGAAGACCGTTTAATGACAGCATACAAGCGCATTAGATCTAATGTAAAAAACGGACTAGCAATTG
Organism: Flavobacteriaceae bacterium; assembly: GCA_965178655.1. Taxonomy (GTDB): domain Bacteria; phylum Bacteroidota; class Bacteroidia; order Flavobacteriales; family Flavobacteriaceae. The sequence continues at coordinate 1,721,374 of OZ238266.1, read as the reverse complement.
TTGCCATTGAACGTGGTGCTGCAGGGGGGTCATTTTTTACTATTCCACCTCAAGTACAAGTTGAGATTGCAGGACGTAAAAAAGTAATTACTGACGAGCATTCTGGTAGAATTTTAGTTGATGCTGAATTGGCAGCAGAGCAAAAAGTAAAAATGGAAAAAATGTTTGCTAAATTATAAGCACATTAATACCACTATAAAAGGCAATGCCTTTATTTTTCATAAGGCTGTCTTTTTACAAAGACAGCTTTTTTTTATACCACAGTACTATGAGTAACACGCCATTAACACGAATAAACAAATACCTTAGCGAAGCCGGATACTGCTCCAGAAGAGCTGCCGATAAGTTAATAGATCAAGGTCGAGTAACCATTAATGGTACTGTACCAGAAATGGGGACAAAAATAGCCGCAACAGATGACGTTAGAGTCGACGGAAAACTAATTTCTTCACCTACCGAAAAACCTGTTTACATTGTCTTTAACAAACCTATTGGTATTGTCTGTACAACTGACACACGAGTAGAAAAAGACAATATTATTGACTACATTAATTATCCTTCTAGAATTTTTCCTATCGGACGATTAGACAAACCTAGTGAAGGACTTATACTACTAACTAATGATGGCGATATTGTAAATAAAATTTTACGTGCCAGAAACAATCACGAAAAAGAATACTTAGTTACTGTTGATAAACGTGTTACGCATGATTTTATAAAACAAATGCAAAGTGGTGTTCCAATACTTGATACTGTTACGCGAAAATGTAAAGTAGAACCTATAAGTAAATACGATTTTAAAATTACATTAACACAAGGGTTAAACCGACAAATTAGACGCATGTGTGAACATCTTGGTTATGAGGTTACAAAACTTAAAAGACTTCGTATTATGAATATCTTATTAGATGTACCAGTGGGTGAATGGCGTGATTTAAGCGCTACTGAGTTAAAAGAACTCAACCTCTTAATAAGCGACTCTAGTAAAACGGATAGTATTAAATAACATTATAAATCACAAACGCCGAAAGCATTACTTTCGGCGTTTGTGATTTATATAAAAAATATATTTATTTTTTACTATGGCGTGATCTTGCCAATAAAGTGTTTTTTAACAGCATTGCTATCGTCATAGGCCCTACACCTCCAGGCACTGGAGTAATGTGACTTGCTTTTTTTGAAACAGAATCAAATTCCACATCACCTTTTATAACATATCCTCTTTTAGCAGTAGCATTTGGTACTCTAGATATTCCTACATCTACAATTACTACATTATCCTTAACCATATCTCCTGTTAAGAATTCTGCTTTACCTAAAGCCATTACAACAATATCTGCTTGTAAAAGAAGTTCGTTTAAGTTTTTGGTATGACTATGTGTTAAGGTTACTGTTGCATTTCCTGCAGCGCCCTTACCACTCATTAAAATACTCATTGGCCTACCTACAATATGGCTACGCCCTACAACAACAACGTGCTTCCCTTTTGTTTCAACTTTATAGCGCTCTAAAAGCTCCATAATTCCGTATGGGGTTGCTGGTAAAAAAGTATCCATATCCAATGCCATCTTACCAAAGTTTGTTGGATGAAAACCATCAACATCTTTATCTGGATGTACTGCCATTAATACCTTTTGCTCATTAATATGTTTTGGTAAAGGCAACTGAACAATAAACCCATCTATTGCAGCATCAGTATTTAATTCGTGTATTTTAGCTAATAATACATCTTCTGTAATTGTATCAGGAAATTGCACTAATGTAGATTCAAACCCTATACGCTCACAAGCACGTACTTTACTACCAACATAGGTTAAGCTTGCGCCATCATTACCTACTATTACTGCTGCTAGATGTGGCACTTTTTCACCATTAGCTTTCATTTGCGCTACCTCAACAGCAATTTCATCTTTAATAGTATTACTTGTCTGTTTTCCGTCTAAAATTATCATAGTATTATTTCTTAAAACTTTTTATTACCTCATGCCTTGCATACCCTGCATCATTTGCATCATTTTTTTACTGCCGCCACCTTGCATCATTTTCATCATCTTACTCATTTGAGTAAATTGCTTAAGCAACTGATTAACCTCTTGTATAGAACGACCTGCTCCTTTTGAAATACGTTTTTTTCTACTAGCATTAATTACAGCTGGTTTTTTACGTTCATCTGGAGTCATAGAGTAAATAATTGCCTCAATATGCTTAAAAGCATCATCATCTATATCCATACCCTTCATGGCTTTTGAAGCACCTGGAATCATTCCCATTAAATCCTTCATGTTACCCATGTTTTTTACTTGCTGTATTTGCTTTAAGAAATCGTCAAAACCAAATTGATTTTTAGCAATTTTCTTTTGCATTTTTCTGGTTTCTTCTTCATCAAACTGCTCTTGTGCACGCTCAACTAACGACACCACATCTCCCATTCCTAAGATACGATCTGCCATACGAGAAGGATGGAACACATCTATAGCTTCCATTTTTTCTCCAGTACCAATAAATTTAATTGGTTTATTTACAACTGATTTAATAGATATTGCTGCTCCTCCACGGGTATCTCCATCTAACTTTGTTAGAATAACACCATCAAAATTTAAGATATCATTAAAGGCTTTTGCAGTGTTTACAGCATCTTGCCCTGTCATTGAATCTACTACAAATAGCGTTTCTTGGGGTTTTATAGCACTATGAATAGCCGCAATTTCGTCCATCATTTCGGTATCAACAGCTAATCGCCCTGCGGTATCAATAATAACTACATTATGTCCGTTTGCCTTTGCGTGTGCAATACCTGCTTGTGCAATAGCTACTGGATTTGTATTTCCTTTATCTGAAAACACATCTACATTTATCTGATCTCCAACAATATGAAGCTGATCTACGGCTGCCGGACGATAAACATCACAAGCTACTAATAATGGTTTTTTTGTTTTTTTAGTTTTAAGATAGTTTGCTAATTTTCCTGAAAAAGTAGTTTTTCCTGACCCTTGTAAACCTGACATTAAAATTACTGTAGGTGTTCCGGTTAGATTTATACCTGCAGTATCTCCTCCCATTAACTCCGTAAGCTCGTCTTTAACTAGCTTAACCATTAACTGCCCTGGTTGTAGACTTGTTAGTACGTTTGCTCCTAATGCTTGTTCCTTTACTTTTTTGGTAAAGTTTTTAGCTATTTTAAAGTTTACATCGGCATCAAGTAATGCACGACGCACTTCTTTTAAGGTCTCTGCAACGTTAACTTCTGTGATGCTACCATGTCCTTTTAATACATGTAACGCCTTATCTAATTTTTCACTTAAATTATTAAACATAGTTTTTTACTTTTCAAGAACTGCAAATTTACTATTTTGAATGGTATTATAAGAATGTATTTCTATTTTATACAAAAAAAAACACCCGCTTCAATAAAGTGGGTGTTTAACTATTTATATGCTTAAGGTTTTGCTTTAGTGTTTATACGTGCCATCGGGCAATACAGTAGGGAGTTTATATTGTAAGTCACTCATTATTGCATAAGCAGCCACATCTGTACTTTGTACTAAAGCAGGTGTGTTTAGCTGCCATTCGTCGGCTATTTCGTTTAACCTATTTTCTTGTGCGCCGAGCATTGCACTCATTACCCAATAAAAATATTCTCCTGCTTGGCATTCATAATCACAAGTTTGATCGTAATAAGAGTACCAAGCATTATTTGGATAAGGGTTTGGAATTACTGTAAACTGTCCGCCACGCGCTATATCCATAGCGTTAGACATTTCTGTACCTATACCTGTCCCGAATACAGATGGGTAAGCACTTTCATGACCTGCATGTGTTACAATATGCCACACTTCTTCAATGGCTGCATCAAACTGCCCTGTATGTCCGTTTGTATGCCAAGCAGGTACTGTTTCATCATTACCTAAATCTTGTCCAATTCTATTAGCAGGTGGCGTTATGTCTAAATCTGCTTCTGTTTTCCACATGACTATAAAAGCATTATTTTCTAACATCTTATCTAGTACAAGTTGGTTATCGATAATGTCGTTTTCATCATTATCAAGGTATTGTGCTAATATATTTGCGGCATGTAATAGTTTGGCATCTTCTACTGCTGGAACTGCATAAATATCAATACCAAACACTACTACTTTTCTATTATAGCTTGATAATACACCATCATTATTAGCAACAATTGTAAAGTTAGGGTCATTTCCCGGAGCTATTTCCGTTGGTGTAATTACTGATTCTGTTTTGCTTTCACAGGCAACAGATATTGCCATCATTCCGAGTAACGCGATAATTTTTGTGTTAAGTTTCATAGGTTTTTGGTTTTAATTATAAATTAATAGTCTGGTCTTCAAATTGTAACTTTTCAATATTCTGCAAAGTATTTTCTCCATCGCGGTTTGTTATATTATCTGTTACTGTAGTTACCTCATTAGAAGTAGTTACAGTATATTCTGAATAATTCCCGGAAAAAATAACTGTATTTGCGCCTGAGTTTCCTGTAATATTATTATTTAATTCATTAACTGTAACTGTATTATTATTGTTCCCTAAAAGGGTTACATCTCTTAAATATCTTGAATGATGCGTATAAGATTTAGATGCATCAAACTTTAATGAAAAGTTTCCATTTAAATTAGCATCAATTCTGGCGTTATATGTTAAGTACGGATGAAAGAATTTATTATCCATTAAGGCGGCACCCATTGGATCATCGGTTTCTATATCCATTCTTGTTTTCCCTACATATAGCCCCCACATACCGTGTGTTGCGCTCCCTGTCCATGCACCCCAAAGCCCATAATAACTATCTATTACCGCAGCAAGGTATTCTTGAGATAAACTATTTTCTGCCGTTAATTCTGCTATCCAATCTGTCTCGCCTATACCCCAAAGACTATTAGACAATCCGTTTTGTTGTGCAGCTCTAATTTCAGATTGGTAAGCCGGGAGCGCTCCAGGCATTGTGTTTGCTCCATCAACACCTATGCCGTTGTCATGTACAAAGTGAAGAATTTCTTCATAAGCTGCATCTCTGTAATCATAATTTTGATTCATATACCATGCATGTCCTTCTACTTGAATTTCATTTTGATATAAAGGCTGTGCATTTACCTGTACAGGGTTTGAACCATCATCTTGTCCGTTAAGCAAAGCTAGAATAGCATTGTTTTCTGCCATTTTATTTGCTACAGCAGACTTATCTGCCCCGTATTGCGAACCTTCATAATTAAGCAAATAATGCTCTAATATACTTCTGCAACGCACTATTTGTTCATCCGTAATATTACTTTGCGCTACAATATGAATAGCTCCACCGCTAGGGGTTGTAACTTTTGTATAACGATTAAAATTAGCAATATAGTCATTACCTAGGCTGGCTGGTATTGTGTTTTCAATGCCTAATTCTAGGTTTTCTTCTCCAGGTAATGGATTTACTTGTACATCAGATTTTTCACAGGCAACAGATATTGCCATTATTCCGAGTAACGCGATCATTTTTGTGTTAAGTTTCATAGGTTTTTGGTTTTAATTTGAGTTAATAAAAAAGCACATACTTTAGCCCTTATTACCTTGTTTATAAGATAACGCAGACTGAAGTATGTGCTTATGGCACAATGTTTTTTTTAGAACACCCCCTGTTTCTTCTTCAGTGTCGGGGTGTTTTTTACAGTGTAAAAAACATTATTTTATTATATAAGGACTGTCCCTTTTTTATTTAATTATTAATCGCAATCACGTTCCATAGTCATTATGTTGTTGTTTTGACCAGAAAACTCTAAATGATCTTCTGAGCATGAAGTGAGTGTCCATGTTTGACTAATATCACCTATAGTATCTTGAGAAAAATCAAACGATAATATAACACTATTACCATCTGTAAACACACTCCAAGAATTATTGTCATGTGTGGTTACTGTTCCGTTCGGGTCTGTAACAGTTAAAACACCATTATCTAAGAATGCTAAGTCATAATCTGCTAAATTATCATCACCATTATAGCTTTCTATATTCCAAATACACTCTTGTAAGAATGCTATTACATCGGACTCTCCGCAAGAAGACCCTGTGTCATCACAGTTTTCAATATATAACTCTAACTCATATATGTTACCACTATTAGAATCATTGTCTGAAATTAACACGTAAATTGTTTGACTATATGCGGTTATGTTTGTATACACTTCTGGATACTCAATTGCAGTTCCTCCAGGGTAGGCATCTTGTGCCGATACGTGATAAGTCATTGTAAATCCGTCTGGCACATTACAGTTTGCATAAACTTCTAGCAGGTTAATTGTTGTAATACCATCAAGGGTACCATCTTCATCACATACTTCAATAACCCCATCCTCAAAGCAACTCCAATCTGTATCATCACAGTTTTCAATATATAACTCTAACTCGTATATGTCTTGATCTGAAGGATTATTTATATTAGTAACCGCTACATAAATGGTTGCACCATCTGTACCTGCATAGTTCTCAGGAGCGGCTATAGCATTTGTTCCTGATTCTGCATCTTCTAAACTTTCGTGATACGTTACAGTATATATAGCTGCTACATTACAGTTTGCATAGGCATCTGTTAAGTTAACTACTGTACTGCTGTCAAGTGTTTCATCTTCATCACATACTTCAAGGTAAGTATCTTCAAAGCAGTCCTCTAAATCATCATCATCATTCCAGTCATTATCGTCATCTTCATCACAGTCGTCCATTGCATCTTCTATTACTGCTGATAACTCGTCGTTATCATTTACCACTACGGTACTACCGTCTGCTAAAATCATAGTTATTGGAAAATTTAAACTCACCACAACATCAGCTTCAATATTATCTATAAATTCATAAAGTTCTTCATCATTATCAACAATCATGTCGTCTATATACTGAAATGTTGTACTATAAATCGAAAATGAAATTGGGTATTGAAAATCAATACATTCAATATCGTCATCATCTTCATTTTCTCCTGCACAATCTTCAATAAACTGCTCAAGTTCCTCTTCATTATTAATAACAACTTCCGTATAGTCATTTAACGTTATTGTTATTGGAAAAGAGATCACTAATGAATCTTCATCATTGCTTGATGCATCAAATAGTTCTTCTATTAAATCATATCCTTCTTCAGACACAATTGTAATTACTACGCCGTTAGCAGTAACAGTAACAGGTAGGTTAACGGTTATACAGTTTGCGGTATCAATAATATTATCATAAGACCCATCTTGCATTGCTGTTTGGGTCATTAATGTTACCAAATTTGATTCTGGAACTAGGGTTTCTTGCTCCTCTGGTTGCGTAACTTCAAAAGTTTCTTCTTGGCAAGAAGAAAAAATTAGCAACATGACTACCGGTAAGTAGTATAGGTTTTTTATTAACTTTTTCATAATATATGTATTTAAGGGGTTATGTTTTTTTCGTCCTCAATAATAGAACAATTTAAAAACAAAAATCCCTACCAAATTTAATTAATTAATTTTATATACTTTTGAACTAGATATTTTTTTCATGAAAAAAAACCTACATAATACTATTTGTAACGAACATCTTTTTAGTGCGCTTTTTAAAAAGCACGCTAAGAGTCTTCATGATTTTTTATATTATAAATTTGGAAGTCGCCTGAATCCTGAAGACAAAACCCAAGAGGCGTTTATTAAACTTTGGAAAAACTGCAGTAAAGTTTCTCCTGAAAAAGCTAAAAGTTTTTTATTTACTGTAGCTAATAATTTAATGCTAAACGAGGTAAAACACCAAAAAGTAGTACTCCAGTTTCAAAAACACAAACCCAAAGATTGCACCAATGAAACTCCTGAGTTTTTATTAGAAGAAAAAGAATACCTACAAAAACTACAACATGCAATTAGTAAATTAACCGAGAATGAACGTGTAGCTTTCTTATTAAATAGAATAGAAGGCAAAAAACATAAAGAAATTGCAGCAATGTTAGGGATTGGCACAAAGGCAGTTGAAAAAAGAATCTATACTGCTTTAAAAAAAATACGAAAAGAAATTGAGTTTATTTAAACTCTTTATATGTGTTTAAATAAACAGAGCAATCTATAGTAGGACTTTTGCAAACTGAATTGTTATATAATTGTTATGGAGAAAGATATCCTTATTAAAAAATGGCTTAACCATGAGTTAAGCGCTACCGAACTTGAAGAGTTTAAAACCTTTGAGGAATATGATTCATTGCAAAAATTAAGCAATAAGCTACAACATTTTAAAGCACCTATACTTGATACTGAGCAGGTGTTTTTAGCCATAAACAACCGTATTCAAGCTAGAAAAAGATTTGCATGGACAACACAATTAAGCAAAGTTGCTGCAGTTGTTTTAATTGCTTTTGGCGCTTACTTTTACAGCTTAACACTTAACAACACTACAGAAACACTTGCGTCTCAAAAAACTATTGTTAGTCTTCCAGATACATCGCAAGTTACTCTTAACGCATTATCATCTTTAGTATACAACAAAAGTGACTGGAGTAAAAACCGCAATGTAACACTTAGTGGAGAAGGTTTTTTTAAGGTTGCCAAAGGCGAAACTTTTAATGTAAAAACCACATCAGGAATAGTTACTGTTCTTGGAACAATGTTTAATGTAAAACAGCGTAAAGACTATTTTGAAGTCATTTGCTATGAAGGGTCTGTTAAAGTGTATGCTCAAAATAAAAACACCATATTATTACCCGGAGACTCTTTTTTATTGCTTAATAAAAAACAACTAGTCCGCTCAAAAGAAACCGCTACACAACCCTCTTGGATTACAGATAGCAGCAGCTTTAAGAGTGTGCCTTTACAGCATGTATTAAATGAAATGGAGCGACAGTACAATATAGAGATTCAAACCAAGAACATTGACCTTTCTGTCCTTTTTACAGGAAAATGCACACACAAAAATATTGATACAGCTTTAAAAACAATAACAATTCCTCTAGGATTGACATATTCTAAAACCAATAACTCTATTTTAATCACGAGTGACTAAAAAGAATTTTATTACGTTTTTTTCTATATTCTATTTTTTATCAGGAAGCACCTTAGGGTATACGCAAGTCTCTGAAAAAAATAACACCGCTCTTGTGTCTATTTTAGAAAAGATAGAACAAGATTATGACGTTAGCTTTTCATACGCCGATAAACTTCTTGAAGACATTTTTATAACAACACCTAGCAACACAAAAACACTTCGTGATATTCTATTACAAATAAGTTCTGAAACTGATTTGCTATTTGAATTTTTAACCCCTAACACTATTGCAATTAAACCCGAAAGGAAAAATTTATTTTCTGATGAAAACACACAAATACTTCCTGAAATTACACTTACCAAATACCTTACAAACGGACTCTACAAAAAACCTAACGGTAGTATTTTATTGCACCCTAAAAAACAAAATGTATTTCCCGGGCTATCTACCCCTGATGTATTGCACACCATACAACTTATTCCTGGTGTAACAAGCATTGATGAAACACCCGCTAGATTAACTGTTCGCGGAGGAATGCATGACCAAAACCTTATACTCTGGGAGAATATTAAAATGTACCAATCTGGACATTTTTTTGGACTTATTTCTATCTTCAATCCGTTTTTAACCCAAAGTGTTTCTTTAAGCAAAAATGGCTCTAGTGTTTTATATGGCGATGGGATTTCAAGTGTGATTGACATGAAGCTATCCGATAAAATTAGCACCAAAAATAATTATGGAATAGGTTTTAATGCAATTTCAATTGATGGTTTTTCTAAAATAAACATTACAAAAAAAACAAGTATTCAATTAGCTGTTCGCCGTTCTATAACAGATTTAATCAATACACCAACACACAAAAGTTATAGTGATTATATTTTTCAAAACACCGAAATAAACAACAATACAGTTAATCAGACCGCTTCATTAAGCACTGATTTCTACTTTTATGATTTCTCTGGAAAAGTCATATACCGCTCTTCAGAAAAATCACAACTCAGTGTCAGTTTTATTAACACACATAACAGCTTAGCACATACTAAAAAAGTAACAATTGAAACAACAGAGCACCATAGCCAACTTACACAACAAAATTTAGGTATTGGCATTCATTATTTTAAAAAATGGAAAAAAAACATCTCTAGTAAAACCCAATTATATATTAGCAACTATAATTTAAATGCTATAAACCAAAACAACAATACACAACTAACGCAAGAGAATGGTGTTTTGGAAACTGCTTTAAAGCACCATTTTACAATTTTATTAAACAACAAAAATACTTTACACACCGGATATCAACTTATTGAAACTGGTGTTGCCAATCTCGAAAACGTTACCAATCCTTTATTTCAAAAAACAGAGAAAAAAGTAATTCTAAACCAGGCTATATATGCTGAAAATAAGTTTGTTTCTGGTACTAAAAAAACAAAACTAGACCTTGGAATTCGTATTAATTATTTTGAGAAATTTAAAAAAATTATTTTTGAACCTCGCCTGAGCTTTAATCAATCGCTATCAAAAAACATTAACTTAGAAATACTTGGCGAACTTAAAAACCAAACAACCTCACAAATTATTGAATTACAAAATGATTTTTTAGGACTAGAAAAAAGACGATGGGTATTGGCTAATAATTCCGACATTCCGCTTATGGAAAGCGCTCAATTATCTACAGGGTTAAATTACAAAAAAAACAATTTATTAATTACTATTGAAGGCTACCTAAAACAAGTAAATGGCATTACAACTCGGAGTCAGGGTTTTGATAACCAATACCAATACACCAATCATAAAGGAAAGTATTTTATTAAGGGTATTGATGTTTTATTCAATAGACAATCTAATTATTTTGATTTTTGGTTTGCATACACGCTTTCAAAAAACCACTATACTTTTAAGGCACTAAACAACGGAGAAGCCTTTTTAAGCAACAATGATGTTAGACATTTTATTAGTACAGGAAGTAGTTATAGATATAAACAGCTAAAACTTGCTATAGGCACTAAATGGCATTCCGGAAAAACAACAACTACTTTAAAAACACCAGAAACATTGCCTTCTGGAGAAATTAATTACAACAAAGCAAACAATGATAGACTAGGTGATTATTTTCAACTTAATTTTTCAGGAGCTTATACATTTAAACACTCCAAAACAACGAGTACTTTAAGTGTTTCTGTACTAAATGTATTAAATACAAAAAACGACATTAATCGCCACTATATATCTTCTAACGAAGATTCGATAAACACTGTTACCTTAAAGGCATTAGGCTTAACTCCAAATATTAGTTATCGTTTTAACTTTTAGTAACTGCTACAAATAAGGTATTGTATATATTACATTAAAGTTAATTAATATTTCACCGAGATGTTCGTTTTTATTTTATTTCTGGCAAGGCCACCCATGGCTTGTACGCATTACATACGCTCAGGCACACTAATACCTAACAAACCAAATGCCGATTTTATAATGTTACCAACTACTTGTGACAATTGTACTCTAAATATTTTTTCTTGATCGGTATCAGCTCCAAAAATGGATACATTCTGGAAAAAGGAATTATATGTCTTTACCAAATCATAAGTGTAATTAGCAATTAATGCTGGACTTTGATTTGTTGCCGCCTGTTGAATTGTTTCTGGATATAATTCAATTTGCTTTAGCAAGTCTTTTTCCTTTTCATGTAAATCTATCGTTACTTTCTCGGTACAGTCAAATGTTGCCTTACGCAATATTGCTTGTATTCTTGCATAGGTATATTGTATAAACGGACCTGTATTTCCTTGAAAATCTACAGATTCCTTTGGGTCAAATAAAATACGCTTTTTAGGGTCTACCTTTAAAATGTAATATTTTAAAGCACCCATACCTATTGTATTATAAACCTTGTTTTTTTCGGTATCTGTATACCCCTCTAACTTACCTAACTCTTGAGATATTTCTTTAGCGGTAGTTGTCATTTCTGACATTAAATCATCGGCATCAACAACAGTTCCTTCACGAGATTTCATTTTTCCTGAAGGCAAATCTACCATACCATAACTTAAATGGCTTAAATTTTCTGCCCATGAATATCCTAATTTTTTAAGTATTAAAAACAGCACCTTAAAATGGTAATCCTGCTCATTACCTACAGTGTAAATCATACCACCTACAGACGGGTTATCTTTTATACGCTGTATAGCAGTACCTATATCTTGAGTCATATATACTGCAGTTCCATCGGCACGTAGTACTATTTTTTCATCTAATCCATCAGCGGTTAAATCGCACCAAACAGAGCCATCTTCTTTTTTAAAGAACACGCCTTTTTCAAGACCTTCAATAATATTATCTTTTCCTAACAGATAGGTATTACTTTCGTAATAATAGGAATCAAAATCTACACCTAAATTGGCATATGTAGTTTCAAATCCGTCATACACCCATTGATTCATTTTTTTCCAAAGCGCCACTACATCTGTATCACCAGCTTCCCACTTTATAAGCATATCTTGGGCTGCTTTAATTAATGGGGCGTCTTTTTTTGCCTCTTCCTCAGTTTTACCTTGTGCAATTAAGCTACTAATTTCTTTTTTATATTCTTGGTCGAATTTTACATAATAGTTCCCTACTAATTTATCACCTTTTAACCCTGTTGACTCTGGTGTTTCGTTGTTGCCAAAACGCTGCCATGCCAGCATACTTTTACAAATATGTATACCTCTGTCATTAATTATTTGTGTTTTATACACTGTTTTTCCTGCAGCTCTAATAATTTCAGCTACTGAATATCCTAACAGGTTATTTCTAATATGACCTAAGTGTAATGGTTTATTTGTATTTGGCGAAGAGTACTCCACCATTACTGCTTTATCGGTTTTATTTGGTGCTACAAAACCATAGTTTTCAGTGCGCTTTATTGCATTAAAAAAAGACCGGTAGTAGTCATCTGAAATAACGATATTTAAAAATCCTTTAACAACATTAAAAGACTTTACCTCGGCAACGTTTTCTACTAAATATTGTCCCAATGCTTCACCAATTTGCACAGGATTTCCTTTTACTACACGCAACATAGGAAAAACAACTACGGTAATATCTCCTTCAAATTCTTTTCGTGTTGCTTGAAATTCAACGCTTGGCAAGACACTTTTATAAAGTGATTTAAATGCTTCTTGTACTTTTAAACTAAGGGTTTCTTGAAGTGTCATTCGTATATTTTTACAGACAATAAGTCTTTTATGTAATCTTGTTAAATGTGAGTTTTTATTGTTTTGGTTACCGCATCTAATACCTCAAAAGCGGTTTCTGCCATTTTATTTCCTTTAAAATCTAGTAAAGGATTAACTTCTACAAACTCAACAGAAGCTACTTTTTTAGACGCTACTAACTGGTTAATTATATCTATTATTTCTTGTTGATCAAATCCTTTTGGAACTGGTGTACCTGTTCCGTAAGATATTAAATCGCAGTCCATACTATCAACATCAAAAGAGACATAAATCATATCGCAGTCGGCAAGCGTATTAAGTGTTTCGTTTACACAAACCTCTAAACCTCTATAGCGCACCTCGGCAACCATATAGTTTTTTATTCCTAAACGCTCTATTTGTTTATCTTCTGGTTCTTCGGTATCACGAACTCCAAAATAAACAACATCATTAGCGGCTACTTTTGCACCTTTACACCCAATGTTTTTCATTGCGTTCCAAAAACGTTCTGTATCTGGAGATATATTATTTATTTTACTTTCTAGGTTGTCTTCAGACAGGGCTGCTGCTAATGGCATACCATGAATATTACCCGATGGAGAGGTATATGGTGAGTGAATATCTGCATGCGCATCAATCCAGACCACTCCTAAACGTTTGTTTGGATATGCTGCTTTGATTCCGGAAATAGTTCCTAATGCTGAAGAATGGTCTCCAGAAAGCACTAATGGAAATTGATTGTTTTCAATGTTTTTTTGCACTGCATTACTTAAACGAGAACACTGGTTATACACTTGTTCTATACGTTTTCCGAAAGAGTTGGTTACTTTATTATAAATGGACTCGTTTTCGGTTGCAAGATCTTCAAAATCAAACTGATTAAAGTAATCGTTACGTTCGTTAATTGCTGCTATTTCAATAGCATCTACTCCCATATCTGAACCGCGAGTTCCCGCGCCAATATCAGATCTATTTTTAATTATTTTAATAGTTGTCCCCATTGTACTGTATAGTGTTTATATAAAAAAAGCGTATCGATAAATGCGATACGCTTTTTGTTTATTAACGATTTTTCACGTCTTTAAAATCTCTTAGCGTTTCACCGATATATACCTGACGTGGTCTCCCAATAGGCTCTTTACGTAAACGCATTTCTCTCCATTGTGCAATCCATCCTGGTAAACGACCTAATGCAAACATTGGCGTAAACATTTCGGTAGGTATACCTAATGCTCTATATATAATTCCAGAGTAAAAATCTACATTTGGATATAATTTTCTATCTACAAAGTAACTGTCAGATAATGCTTCTTGCTCTAAGCCTTTTGCTATGTTTAAAACTGGGTCTTCTACACCTAAAGCACCTAGCACCTCATCTGCAGCAACTTTAATTATTTTTGCTCTTGGGTCAAAGTTTTTATACACACGGTGTCCGAATCCCATTAAACGGAAAGGGTCTTGCTTGTCTTTTGCTTTACCCATGTATTTTTTAGTATCTCCACCATCAGCTTTGATTGCTTCTAACATTTCAATTACGGCTTGGTTTGCACCACCATGTAATGGGCCCCATAATGCAGATATTCCTGCAGATATTGAAGCAAATAATCCTGCATGTGATGACCCTACAATACGTACTGTAGATGTTGAGCAGTTTTGCTCATGATCTGCGTGTAAGATTAATAATTTATCAATTGCTTCATTAACAATAGTGTTATGTTTGTATTCTGCATTTGGTTTTTTAAACATCATTTTCATGAAGTTTTCTACATACCCTAATGAGTCATCTCCGTAGTCTAATGGGAGTCCCATTCTTTTTCTGTGTGCCCAAGCAGTTAATACTGGAAATTTAGCCATTATTTTAACAATAGCTTGATACATTTCCTCTTCAGAGTCAACATTTACACACGTTGGATTAAAAGCAATTAAAGCACTTGTTAGCGATGATAACACACCCATTGGATGTGCAGATTTTGGAAATCCATCTAAAATACGCTTGATATCTTCATCTACATGTGCTTCTGCTTTGATATCAGTATCAAATTTTTCTAATTGTGCTGCGGTAGGCAATTCTCCAAAAATTAATAAGTAAGCTACTTCTAAAAAATTAGCTTTTTCAGCCAAGTCCTCAATAGCATATCCTCTATATCGTAATATACCTTGTTCTCCGTTTAGGAAAGTAATACCACTCTGACAAGAACCTGTGTTTTTATATCCTGGATCAATTGTTATCACGCCATCTGAAGCGCCACGTAATGTTTTTATATCAATTGCTATTTCATTTTCTGAACCAACAATAACTGGAAATTCTAATTTTTTACCGTTTACTTCTAAGATTGCTTTCTCTGCCATAATATACTCCGCTCTAATTTTATTTTTTATAAGTGCGTAAAAGTACAAAAATTACCGTAAATAACATGCTTTTTTACACTAAATATTACCTCAGAGACCGCTCATTTCTAGCGAATAAGCTTATTTCTCTAAAATAAAAGATAAAAAAGTATTTTTATTGTTGTTTTAATTGCCATTTCCAAGCATTAAGCAATGCTTCATTCAGGCTTCGTTTTGCAGTCCAACCCAAGGTGTTTTTAGCCAATGTTGTGTCGGCATATATTTCAGGAATATCTCCCGAACGTCGATTAGCAATATTATATGGTAGTTTTATCTGACTTATTTTTTCAAATACCGATATGACCTCTAACACCGAAAAACCTTTACCTGCACCTATATTAAAGGTTTCAAAACTTTTTTTGCTTTGCTTTTTAAGCAAACGTTTCAGCGCTACTACATGGGCAATTGCTAAGTCTACCACGTGAATATAGTCACGCACACAACTACCGTCTTTTGTGGGGTAATCATTACCAAAAACAGTTAATTCTTTTCTAATACCGGCAGCAGTTTGTGTAATATATGGCACCAAGTTATAAGGCGTTCCTTTAGGAGACTCGCCTATACAGGCAGATTCATGCGCCCCAATGGGATTAAAATAACGCAATGCGATTGCTTGTAAGTTTTCTGTGCTTTCAGTACTCTCAACAAGCATCTGCTCCCCTATTTGCTTGGTGTGCCCGTATGGGGACAAAGCCTTACTCAGTGGTGTGTTCTCAGTAACAGGAAACGTGTTAACTTTTCCGTACACAGTACAAGAACTGCTAAAAATAACATTTGGAATACTATGTTTTTCCATCTCTTGCAACAGAAAACACAGGCTACTTATATTATTATTATAGTATTTTAAGGGATTCTGCACACTCTCTCCTACTGCTTTAAAAGCAGCAAAATGAATAACACCTTCAATATTTTTGTGAGTACTAAAAAATGTTTCTACTGCTGTTTTGTGACACAAGTCTAGTTGTACAAATTCAGGTCGTATTCCGGTAATATTTTCAATCCCTTCTAAAACCTCTATTGTTGAATTAGATAGGTTATCAATAATAACAACCTCAAAACCTTCCTCTTGAAGTGCTACAACCGTATGCGACCCTATATACCCTAACCCTCCTGTTACTAATATTTTCATTTTCAGAAAATTTATTGAGTCACAAAAGAAATTACAGTATCTGTAATAAAAGTAATCTGCGTATCGGTTAACTCTGTATGCATTGGCAATGAAATAACTTCTTTTATGAGTTGATTTGTTACTGGAAAATCAGCCTCGTTATATCGTGAATCTGCATAGGCTTTTTGTTTATGTAATGGAATTGGATAATACACACCACAAGGAATGTCTTTTGCGTTTAAGTGTTGTACTAGCGCATCACGATCACAACCTGTAACCTTCAAGGTGTACTGATGAAACACATGGTCTCCGCTTCTTTTTGGAATTTCTATAGCTGAAATGCCTTTAAATGCAGCGTCGTATTTTGCTGCTGCAGATTGTCTTGCCTTACTATATTGTGGTAATCTTTTTAGTTTTGCACGCAAAACTACTGCCTGAAGACTATCTAAACGAGAGTTTACACCTACCACATCATGATGATATCGTTCGTACATTCCGTGATTAACAATTCCTCTTATAGTATGTGCCAAATCATCATCATTAGTAAATATAGCGCCACCATCACCGTAACACCCTAAGTTTTTAGAAGGAAAAAATGATGTTGATGCCACATGTCCTATGGTTCCTGAATTTTGTGTTGTGCCATTTTTAGATGCATATGTTGCACCTATAGCTTGTGCATTATCTTCTATTACAAATAAGTTATGCTTAGTTGCTATTTTCATAATAGCATCCATATTAGCACATTGTCCGAACAAATGTACTGGAACAATAGCTTTTGTTTTTGGCGTTATTGCCTTTTCAATAGCCGCTATACTTATATTAAAATCATCTGGATTGACATCTACCAATACTGGTGTTAAACCTAAAAGCGCAATAACCTCAACTGTTGCTGCAAAGGTAAAATCGGCAGTAATAACCTCATCTCCTGGCTGCAAACCTAAACCCATCATAGCTATTTGCAAAGCATCTGTTCCATTAGCACAAGGAATAACATGTTTTACCCCTAGAAATGTTTCTAATTCTTTTTGAAAAGCCTTTACTTCTGGTCCGTTTATATACGCTGTATTCTCTAACACTGCTGACATCCCTACAGTTACCTCATCTTTTATTCCCTCATACTGACCTTTTAAGTCAACCATTTGTATCTTTTTCATTGTGCTATAATTTTCTAGATTTTTGTCAAAAATACAAAATACAATTTGTTTCTGTCTTGATTTTGATTTAAGAAATGTATTTTAGCTTTATAATTATATACCATACTACATATTGCTATCTATTTATACTTTTTTCACTCAGCTTGCAAGCCTTGCTTTAAGAGGAATTGCGCTCTTTAATCCGAAAATAAAATTATTTATAAACGGCCGAAAAGAGGTGTTTACCACTTTACAAAAAGCAATATTACCTACCAATAAAACCATTTGGATTCATTGTGCCTCTTTAGGAGAGTTTGAGCAAGGACTACCTATTATTACTGCTTTAAAAAAACAATACAACACACATAAAATTATTGTTACTTTTTTTTCACCATCTGGATATGAAGTGCAAAAGAACAACCCAATAGCAGATGTAATTTGCTACCTACCGTTAGACACACCTAAAAATGCACAGCGTTTTCTAGGAATTACACACCCTGAACTTGTTGTTTTTATAAAATATGAGTTTTGGCCCAACTACCTACAACAGCTGCAGAAAAACAATATCCCCACCCTATTAGTTTCTGGAATCTTCAGGAAAGACCAATCTTTTTTTAAATGGTATGGCAAATGGATGCAACAGTACTTAAACACTTTTAACCACTTTTTTGTCCAAAACAACACTTCTAAAGAACTACTAGCTGGCATAGGTTTTACCAATAGTACTATTTCTGGAGACACTAGATTTGATAGGGTTTCTGAAATCATCTCTAGAGACAATACTTTAGACTTTATTAACGAATTTAAAAACAACAATACAACTATTGTCTATGGTAGCTCATGGGCTGATGATGAAAACATCTACCTTAAACACCTAAACAATAGCACAGGCATAAAACATATTATTGCACCACACACTATTACCCCATCGCGCATACAATCACTACAAGAAAAGATCTCTTTAAAGACCGTACTATACTCGGAATACAGCAATAAAAACCTTGCCGATTATGATGTTTTTATTATTGACACTATTGGCTTGCTCACTAAAATCTATAGTTATGCAGATATTGCTTATGTTGGTGGTGGCTTTAAAACAGGACTACATAATACTCTAGAACCCGCTGTTTTTGGAACACCTATAATAATTGGACCGAAATACCATAAATTTCAAGAAGCTATAGATTTGATAAAAAACAAAGGGACGTTGGCAGCTACTAACGAACAAGAATACACAGCTATCATAAACCAATTAATTACAGACTGTCCTTTTAGAACATCTTCTGGCGAAAAAAACAACGCCTACATTACACAAAACACCGGAACCACTGCCGTAGTATTAGAGTACATTTCTACGATTATATAATATTAACTTATACGAGTCTAGGTTTGAAGTTTTGAATTTCCGTCTATACTGAAATGACAAGCAAGGAAGAGATTGCCGCGTCACTATGCTCCTCGCAAAGACAACAGTATTATGCCAGTGCGAATAGAGTGAAATGGAGTAAAGTAGTCTTTTGTAAAGTAAGCGAAAAGCCACTAGGCAAAAGCGAAAAAAAATAATATTTATAAAATGGATTCCCGCCTACGCGGGAAAGACAAGGAATATCTAAAATAAATAAACGCCAACTCTTATGATATACTTAGATTCCGTAACAAGTACGGAATAACAAAATTATTTACTTTTTAAGTAACATTTTTTTTATCTCATTGAGCTTCATTAGCGCTTCAATTGGGGTAAGTGTATCAACATCTACCGCTAATAATTCTTCTTTTAATTCCGATAATATTGGGTCATCTAAATTAAAGAAGCTTAACTGCATGTCATCTTGTGCCTCTTGTAAGCCTTCTGAAATATTTTCGGAAGAATGATTTTTTTCTAGTTTCTTTAGTATTTTATTTGCTTTTTGAATAACCCGCTGTGGCATTCCTGCCATTTTAGCTACATGAATACCAAAACTATGATGACTTCCTCCTGCTATTAGTTTTCGTAAAAACAATACATTGTTTTTGGTTTCTTTTACCGCTACATTAAAATTCTTAATACGCGAAAAGGTTTCGGTCATATCATTTAATTCATGATAGTGGGTTGCAAAAAGTGTTTTTGCTTTTGAAGGGTGTTCATGTAGATATTCTGATATTGCCCAAGCAATAGACACACCATCATAAGTACTTGTACCACGACCTATTTCATCTAACAACACTAAACTTCTGTCTGAAATATTATTTAATATAGATGCTGTTTCGTTCATTTCTACCATAAAAGTAGATTCACCCATTGATATATTATCACTAGCCCCTACACGGGTAAAAATCTTATCAACAACACCAATTCTAGCTGCTGAAGCAGGCACAAAACTACCCATCTGCGCCAATAGCACAATTAATGCTGTTTGTCGTAAAATAGCCGATTTACCCGACATATTCGGACCTGTAATCATAATCATTTGCTGGGTATCTCTATCTAAAAACACATCATTAGCAATATATGTTTCACCGATAGGCAATTGTTTTTCAATAACCGGATGACGCCCTTCTTTAATATCTAAATCATAAGAATCATCTATAATTGGCAGTACATAATTATTAGCTTTCGCCAAGGTAGCAAAGGAGCACAAACAATCTAACTGAGCTATTAATATGGCATTGTCTTGCACTTGTTTTATTGTTGTTAGCATCCATGTAACTAAATCAAAAAACAATTGCTGTTCTAATTCTGCTATTTTCTCTTCAGCACCCAATATCTTTGCTTCGTATTCTTTTAATTCTTCTGTAATATAACGCTCGGCATTTACCAAGGTTTGTTTGCGAATCCACGTTTCTGGAACTTTATCTTTGTGCGTATTTCTAACTTCTATATAGTATCCAAACACATTATTCGATGCTATTTTTAAGGAGCTAATTCCGGTTGCTTCAGTTTCTCTAGCCAGCATTTTAGCCAAATAATCTTTTCCAGAATAAGCCAAGCTTCTATACTCGTCTAATTCTACTGAAACTCCTGTTGCTATAACATTTCCTTTAGACAACAACACTGGCGCTTCTTCGTTTATAGTATCTGTAATTTTAGAAATTAGTTGATTACAATCATGCAGTTGTTTTCCTATATTTTTTAATACTGCATTTGTGCTATTTGTTGCTATGTCTTTTATTGGAACAATTGCTTGTAACGAGTTTTTTAATTGAACAACTTCACGCGGACTTACTTTTTGAGTAGCCACCTTAGAAATTAAACGCTCAATATCACCTATTGATTTAATACCTAAACAAATACCATCATATACATTAGACGCCGTTAGCAAATGAGATACCACCTGGTGACGTTCCTGTATTTTAGCGACGTTTTTTAATGGCAATGCCAACCAACGCTTAAACATTCGCCCCCCCATTGGAGAGGTTGTTTTATCTATAACATCTAATAAAGTTACTGCGTTTATTGCGGTAGAACCATACAGTTCTAAGTTTCTAATGGTAAATCTATCCATCCAAACATAAGCGTCTTCTGCTATGCGATTAACTGTTGTTATATGCGCTAGTTTATCATGCTGTGTTTCCGACAAATAGTGCAGTATAGCACCTGATGATGTGACCCCCTCATGTAACTGCGATACCCCAAATCCCTTTAATGATTTTGTTTTAAAATGCTTTGTAAGCAATTCATTGGCATAGTCGTTTTTAAAAATCCAATCTTCTAAATAAAACACCTGACTATGGGCTTCAAACAATTCCGAGTAGGCAGTTCTTTTCTGTTTAGAGACTAGAATTTCACTTGGTGTAAAATTCTGAAGTAGCTTATCGATATATTCTTGATTACCTTCGGTAGTTAAAAACTCTCCAGTAGAGACATCTAAAAAAGACACTCCAATACTCTTTTTTCCAATATGTACTGCTGCTAAAAAGTTATTAGATTTTGAGTTTAGCACCTCATCATTTAAAGATACTCCTGGTGTTATTAATTCGGTAACCCCTCGTTTTACTATAGATTTTGTTTGCTTAGGATCTTCTAACTGATCACAAATAGCCACGCGTTTTCCTGCCTTTACTAGTTTTGGCAAATACGTATTTACAGAATGATGTGGGAATCCTGCTAACTCTACTTTTTCACCGCCATTATTACGATAGGTAAGTGTAATACCCAATATTTGAGCAGCAATAATTGCATCTTCACCAAAGGTTTCATAAAAATCTCCTACTCTAAACAATAGCACAGCATCAGGGTATTTAGCCTTAATGGTATTATATTGTTTCATTAATGGAGTTACTTTTTTTGATGCTTTTGCCAAGGCGCTTACTTTTTAAGTGATTATGCGAATTTAATTAATTTAACAAGTAATTACACATTCCTTTACTGTTAATTTTTGTTTAATTTTTACTTAATTCTAATGAATACTCATAAAATTTAGTATTTTTGAATCGTTCCAAAACTAACAGAACACCTTAACCTTATAATTATAATAACCATGAAAAAATTAATGACCTTATTAGTTGCTTTTGTTGCATTTATTGGATTTACAGCAAATGCACAAGAAGTAACTGGCG
Organism: Flavobacteriaceae bacterium; assembly: GCA_965178655.1. Taxonomy (GTDB): domain Bacteria; phylum Bacteroidota; class Bacteroidia; order Flavobacteriales; family Flavobacteriaceae. The sequence goes on along the minus strand of OZ238266.1, from coordinate 1,699,033 downwards.
CACAAATAGCATTTGAAAAAGAAGTAATTGACTACGGAGAAGTAGCCTATAACTCTAACGGAGAACGTGAATTTGTAATCAAAAATATTGGTGATGCACCATTGGTTATCACTAACACAAAAGGATCTTGCGGATGTACCGTACCTACAAGACCAACAGCTCCTATTTTACCAGGAGAATCTGCTGTAATGAAGGTTAAATATGATACCAAAAGAGCAAACCGCCCTTTTTCTAAAAGCATTACAGTAACCTCTAACGCTACTAATTTTCCTGTAAAAGTAGTAAAGATTAAAGGAAAGGTATTAGCTAACCCTAATGCTCCTGCAAAAAAGAAAACACCTGCTAAAGCAGTAAGAAAATAAAAACATCATTACACTTATTAAAAGCACACTTTTCAAGTGTGCTTTTTTTATGAAATAAAGCGTGTAAAAATCCAATTATTTTACCCAATTTTGCAACTTAAATTAGCTACTCTTGAGAAAATTAAAAAACAACGAACTAGACAGAAAAACAATTTCTGAATTTAAAGACGCTTCCAAAACACCTATTATCGTAATACTCGATAATATTAGGAGCGCCAACAATGTAGGCTCTGTTTTTAGAACAAGTGATGCTTTTTTAATTGAAAAAATATACCTCTGTGGTATTACCGCAGTGCCCCCAAACAAAGACATACAACGCACAGCACTTGGCGCAACAGAGACTGTTAACTGGGAATACGCAAAAGACACCATTAGTGTATTAAAAAAACTGCAAGCCAATGGCGTACATATAGCAAGTATTGAACAGGCCGAAAACTCGGTTGCTTTACAGAATTTTAAACCCACTAAAAATCAGAAAATCGCAATTGTAATGGGTAATGAAGTAAAAGGTGTGCAACAAGATATTGTATCTGCTTCAGATAGCTGTATTGAAATACCACAATTTGGCACCAAGCACTCTCTAAACATTTCGGTTACTTGCGGTATTGTAATGTGGGATTTGTTTAAAAAACTAACTTACTAAGTCGCAATAAAAATCAGCGCACTACTATTGCTACATGATTGAAAAAATGCTATATTCCCCTCATGAACTTAGCAACCGATTTTAACCAACAAACTATTGCACTTACTCCTGACTACGAAGGAGACGTTATAGCAACACTCCTTTCTTCTAAACACAACACCAAAAACCGAAAGAGTGTTTTGTATATTCACGGGTTTATTGATTACTTTTTTCACCCACATGTATGCCAAGAATTTATTACCAAAGGCTATGATTTCTATGCCATTGATTTAAGAAAATACGGTAGATCTATATTACCTCATCAACGGGCCAATTACTGCAAAAGCATTAACGAGTATTTTGAAGAAATTACCATTGCTATTAATCAAATTAGCAAAAACAGCGCAGGTGTGTATTTATTAGGGCACTCTACTGGAGGTTTAATTGCAAGTGCTTATATGAATAGTGGTGTAGCCAAAAACAAGGTTAGCGGCATTATATTAAACGCCCCTTTTTTAGACTTAAATCAGACCAATCTTGAAAAAAAAATAATGGGGTTTGTTGCTAAAACAATAGCCAGAATATCGCCCTATGCCAAAGTAAACGGCGCCTTATCTCCTGTTTACCCTAAAAGTATTCACAAAGATTTTAATGGCAAGTGGGACTTTAACCTAGCATGGAAGCCTATAAAAGGATTTCCTACTTACTTTAAATGGTTGGCGGCTATTATAACAGCACAACAAAGTTTATTACAATCAAATATTCAAGCACCTATACTTTTATTACACGCTTCGCAATCTATAAAAACAAATAAACACAGTGCACAAGTAATGAGCGCTGATATTGTATTAGATATTGAAGATATGAAACGTATTGGTCCAAAATTAGGAACAAACGTAACGCTTACGGCAATTAAAAATGCACAACATGATGTGTTCTTGTCTTCTGAAAAAGCACAGCAAGATGGGTTTACAGCAATTTTTAATTGGCTAAAAACATATTAGACCTATGATATTAACTAAAAAACAGCGCAATGCGCTGTTTTTTAGTTAATATCAATTATGTTTTAATTTATATAAAATCACCTTCAGCCATTACGTTATAGCGAGGGTCATCAACAGCATCTTCAATAGCATTCATTAATTTTGGAGACGCTTTTACCATTAAGTTTTTACAGTCTTCCGATAAATGTTTTAATTTAATTTGCTTTCCTGCTTTTTCATATTTTTCTATCAAATTAAATAAGGCTTCTAAGGCTGAATGATCAGACACACGAGATTCTAAAAAGTCTACCTCTACCATTTTAGGGTCATTTTTAATATCGAATTTTTCGTTAAACGCCTGGATACTTCCAAAAAACAATGGCCCAAAAATTTCATACACTTTGGTTCCATCATCTTTTATACGCTTACGTGCTCTAATTTTTTTTGCGTTTTCCCAAGCAAATACTAGCGCCGAAATAATTACCCCTACAAAAACAGCTATTGCCAAATCGTACACTACTGTAACAGCAGAAACAATAATTAAAACAACTGCGTCTGATTTTGGTATTTTCTTCAAAATTCTAAAGCTTGACCAAGCAAAGGTTTCAATTACCATCATAAACATTACCCCAACTAGAGCAGCAATTGGCACTTGCTCAATTAATTTATCTGCAAAAAGAATAAAAGATAGTAAGGTTACTGCCATCATTATTCCTGACAAACGTCCACGTCCGCCGTTATTAATATTAATTACAGTTTGTCCTATCATACCACAACCACCAGTACCACCAAACAAACCACTTACAATATTACCTGCGCCTTGGGCAACACATTCTCGATTTCCTTTTCCTCTTGTTTCGGTAAGTTCATCAACTAAGTTCATTGTCATTAATGTCTCAATTAATCCAACAGAAGCCGCTAAAAACGCAAATGGTAATATAAACGAAAACGTATCTAGGTTAATCGGTAGATTTTGCCACAGTTCCATATTTGGCGTAGGTAGTGTTCCTTTTAATCCAGTACCTCCACCTTCAATAATATAAGATCCTACAGTACTTACATCTAAGCCCGAAAACACAACTATAAGCGTTGTTATTAAAATAGCTGTTAAGGCTGCTGGTATTTTTTTAGTTAACTTAGGTAAACCCCAAATAATTGCCATTGTTAATAGCACTAAACCAATCATTGTATAAAGTTCTGTGCCGTGCATGTACTCATTTACATATTCTTTTACACCTGCTGTAGATACTTGTACCTTTTTATGCGTAAACATTTTTATTTGAGCCCAAAAAATAACTATCGATAGTCCGTTTACAAACCCCATCATTACAGGGTGCGGAATTAGTCTCACAAATTTACCTAACTTAAAAACACCGGCTAACACCTGTATAACTCCCATTAAAACAACACAAGCCATTAGGTAATACCATCCCATATTTTCTACAGGCTGATCAAAAAGCATCCCTTTTGTATGTCCTTCAGAAATCATTGCCACAAAAATAACTGCTACGGCACCAGCGGCACCAGAAATTAAACCTGGTCTTCCTCCAAAAACAGCAGTAATCAACCCAATCATAAAAGCACCCGATAATGCCATTAACGGATTTATTTGCGCCACAAAAGCGAAGGCTACAACCTCTGGAATCATTGCTAATGAAACCGTTATTCCTGCTAAAATATCGTTTTTTGCGTTTGCGGAGTGTTTTTGTATTAATGCATTCATTCTTATCGTTTTAGGTCATTGGCTTACTAGCCAAATTATTTTAAGCATGCAAAAATAGTGTTATTTAGAAATAAACAACACTTTCATCGTAATTTTTAGTTTCTAAGGAATTTTACAAGCCTTGTAATTGTTTTAAATACCCCTGAGTAAGCAGTACAACATTTGCGTAAGAGTTACACATGGCTTCTTCGGACTGGCGAACAGTTTTCCATACTGCCTTAGTAATTCCTTCCTCTAACTGAGGTGTTAAGATTCCGCTATAATCTGTACTCATTAAAAACCAGTGTGTAATTTTTAACTTATACCTTCCTTTATGTTTATAAATATGATATGTTTCTTGTAGGAATCGTTCAATTTTTAAATCCTGAACACCTGTTTCTTCTTCAACCTCTCTTAAAGAAGTCGTTTCAATATCTTCACCAAGCTCCGCTCTTCCTTTTGGTAAATCCCATTTTTGGTTTCGTTCTATAAAAAGCAAGTCTCCCTGACTATTTTTAACAAGTCCTCCTCCTGCATTAATATACCCTAATCTAGATTTAAATAACGCTAACAACTTAGTGGCGTCTGGATGATACAAATACACCTCATTAAAATCATTGCGTTGTAATTTTCGGATAACATAATCTAAATCAACACTTTTAAGTAAAAACACCTTAAACCCAGATTCTTCAACCACTGTACTTGTTAATACTATTGGGCGGTCATTTACAAAAACTTTATACATTTTAATTTTATTGATTTGCTATAATACAGGCTAAAGTTAGGGTATTTTTATAAATCTATCCTTGTATTTAGATAAAAAGATGTAATTTTGCAAAATGATTTTAGACAAAGAAATTGCCAAAAAAACGGCAGAAGCATTATTAGAAATAAATGCCATTAAACTACAACCTAGCACGCCATTTACATGGGCTTCTGGATGGAAATCACCTATCTATTGTGATAATAGAGTAACGCTCTCTTTTCCAAAAACAAGAACGTATTTAAGACAACAATTGGCCTCACAAGTAGTTGAAGCTTTTGGAAAACCAGATGTTATTGCAGGGGTTGCTACAGGTGCAATTGCTATAGGCGCATTAGTTGCCGAAGAATTGGGAGTCCCTTTTGTATACGTACGCCCTGAAGCAAAGAAACACGGAAGAAAAAACCAAATAGAAGGATTCTTAGACACTGGAAAAAACGTGGTTGTTATTGAGGACTTAATCAGTACTGGCGGGAGTAGCCTTAAAGCTGTTGAGGCTTTAAAAGCACATAACGTTACTGTAAAAGGTATGATGGCACTATTTACATATGGCTTTGATGTTGCTACAGAGAATTTTAAAAATGCTAATGTTACTTTGTACACACTTAGCAATTACGAAAACCTTATTGAGCAAGCACAAGACACAAATTACGTTTCAGAAAAAGACATAGAAACTTTACAAGAGTGGAGAAAAAACCCTTCGCAATGGAAAGCTAATTAAAACTATTTACACATGAATATTGAAGGAAATAAAGTAATTGTTAACAAACCTAAAGCAACTATTGTATCGTTTTTAACAAAAATGGAAAACTACGAACAATTAATGCCAGAGGGCGCAAAGTTTGAAGTTCTAGGAGATGATATTTTTCTTTTTGGATTAAAAGGAATGCCTGAAATTAAATTACGCCTACAAGAACAGACCGAAGACCAAATTACCTTAGAAGCAGCAAGCGATAAATTACCTTTTACACTTACAGCTTTTCTTACTGAAATTGACAGCGAAAAAACAGAAACTCAATTATCTTTTAAAGGAGAGTTTAACGCAATGATGGCAATGATGGTAAAAGCACCTATCACTAAATTTGTAGGACAACTGTCAGATAATTTAGCTGCAATCTAGTAAAGTAACTGAATTTCTTTTAATCGAAATTCTTTTAAAACTTCATCTTCTAACAACACCTCTAGGTGTCCTGATGAATTTACACTTTTAATATACCCCATAAACAAATCACCTTTAGCATTTTTAAATGTTGAAGGTTTGTTTTTTCTAAACAAAACAGCATCATATGCAGCCGCTATTTCTAAATACTTCGCTGCTCTCAGGCGTTGCACCTGAAACTGCAATTCTTTTACTATTAAAACAAGTAATGATTCTAGATCATACGACCTACCTACTAACTTTAACAAAGACGTTGCTTTTGGCAAATTATTAAAATCGGTTTGATTTACGTTTAGCCCTATTCCTATTACAGCATGAGTAGTATTTGCATTTTTAACTATGTTTTCAATTAAAATACCTGCTATTTTTTTTTGCTGACACAAAATATCATTCGGCCATTTTATTGCCACGCGTTGTTGTGTTATTCTTTCCACTACAGTATATACCGAAAGTGCTACGGCGCAATTTAAATAAAACTGATTTTTTAGAGTTAAAAATGAACTGTCTAAGAACACACTAAAGGTTAACGACGTTCCAGCGCCTGAAACCCAATCACTACCCATTTGCCCCCTTCCATTAGTCTGATTTTCAGTAAAAACTACTGTAAAATCAGACAACATTTCTCTGCCAAGCAATGTTTTTAAATAGCTATTTGTAGACGCGGTACTATGTAATTTTATTATTTTGATACCACAAAAGTAAAACTTATAATAATTCTAGCCATTAAACGACAAAAAAATAATATTTTTGTAGGCTTAAACAGATTTTAATGACACAAGAAAACCAGAATTCCGATGCTTTAATTACTATGATTATTAAAGGTATAGAAGAAGTAAAAGGAAATGATATTGATATATTAGACTTAAGAGAGATCGATAATACCGCATGCGATTATTTTATTATATGCAGCGGAAACTCAAATACACAAGTAAATGCCATTACTGCCTCTATTCAAAAAACCGTAAGTAAAGCACTTAAAGAAAAGGCTTGGCACATTGAAGGTACCGAAAATGCAGAATGGGTATTAATGGATTATGTAACCACCGTAGTACATGTTTTTCAAACACATATTAGAGAATATTACGACATTGAAGGTTTATGGGGTGATGCTAAAATCACCTCTATTGAATCTAAATACTAAAAACAAAGCCTATGCCTACTTCTAAAAATACGCCTAAAAAACCAAAATTTAACATGTATTGGATATATGGGGCTATCTCTATATTCCTACTACTCCTTATACTGTCTAACAACTCTTCTACACAAAACGAAGTAAGTTTTTCTCAGTTTAAAGAGTACGTTCCGCAAAATGACATTAAAGAGATTGTAATTGTCCCTAACATGAGGTTGGCACATGTATATCTAACAGAAGAGGCCTTAAAAAAAGACAGCTATAGCAAGTATGCAAAACAAAAATCGTTAAGTTTTTTAGGAAAAGTACCTGACTTTTCAGTACAATACTTAGATCTTCAAAATTTTGAAAATTACCTTGCCGTACAACGCGAAAAAAACAATCTAAGCTTTACCTTAGACGTTAAACAAGAAGATAGTACTATTAGCGATTTTATTATTGGACTACTACCTTTTGTGCTTATTTTTGGATTATGGATATTTTTCATGAAACGCATGTCTGGAGGTGCTGGAGGAGGCCCTGGCGGACAAATGTTTAATATTGGTAAATCTAAAGCCAAACTATTTGATCAAAACGCCGATATTAAAACAACTTTTAAAGATGTTGCTGGATTAGAAGGCGCAAAAGAAGAAGTTGAAGAAATTGTAGACTTCTTAAAACACCCCGAAAAATACACTGCCTTAGGAGGAAAAATACCAAAAGGCGCTTTACTTGTTGGCCCTCCCGGAACAGGAAAAACACTATTAGCTAAAGCCGTTGCCGGAGAAGCCAAAGTACCATTCTTTTCTTTATCAGGATCTGACTTTGTTGAAATGTTTGTAGGTGTAGGTGCCTCAAGAGTACGTGATTTATTTAAACAAGCTAAAGAAAAATCTCCTGCAATAATTTTTATCGACGAAATTGATGCTATTGGTAGAGCTCGTGGTAAAAATGCAATGTCAGGTAGTAATGACGAAAGAGAAAACACTCTTAACCAACTACTAACCGAAATGGATGGTTTTGGAACAACCGACAACGTTATTGTTATTGCTGCAACCAACAGAGCAGATGTTCTAGATAAAGCATTAATGCGTGCCGGACGTTTTGACCGACAAATATACGTAGACCTTCCGGACATTAGAGAGCGTAAAAAAATATTTGAAGTACACTTAAAACCTTTAAAAATCAAAAAAGGACTAGACACCAACTTCCTATCTAAACAAACTCCTGGTTTTTCTGGTGCAGACATTGCAAATGTTTGTAACGAAGCTGCACTAATTGCTGCCCGTAACGAGAAAAAAGAAATCGATAAACAAGATTTCTTAGATGCTGTTGATAGAATAGTTGGCGGATTAGAGAAGAAAAACAAACTTATTACACCTTCCGAGAAAAAAGCAATTGCCTTTCACGAAGCTGGACACGCAACTGTAAGCTGGATGCTAGAACATGCAGCACCTCTAGTAAAAGTTACTATTGTACCACGAGGAAAAGCATTAGGTGCCGCATGGTACCTTCCAGAAGAACGCATGATTGTTCGTCCGGAACAAATGCTAGATGAAATGTGTGCCACACTTGGTGGTCGTGCTGCCGAAAAAATTATATTTAATAAAATTTCTACCGGAGCATTAAGCGATTTAGAAAAAGTTACAAAACAAGCCAGAGGAATGGTTACTGTTTACGGTTTGAGTGAAAAAGTAGGCAACCTAACATACTATGACTCTTCAGGGCAAAGTGATAACGGATTCACAAAACCATATAGCGAAAAAACCGCTGAAGTAATAGATTCTGAAATTTCAGAAATTATTGAAAAGCAATACCAACGCGCTTTATCAATACTAGATGCACACAAAGAAAAACTAACAACTCTAGCAGAGGTACTACTTGAAAAAGAAGTTATTTTTAAAGATGACTTAGAGGTTATTTTTGGGAAAAGACCATTTATTAAAGAAATCCCTGTAAATAATCAAGAAGAAGAATAAACCTACCTTATAAAAAACTTAATTTAACACACAATTACATTAAGTTTTTTATATATTTGGTACTTAGCACAAAACCACTTCCCTTTTAATGAGGATTTTTAAAAAATTTTTCAAAAAAACAGACCATAAAAATTCGAGCAATAAAGGCGAGTCCGGAAAATATATGCCCAAAACTGACCTTCCTATTGACGAGCAGTTTACATATAACTTTATGGCTAATGGAGGGAAATTTATTTATTGTGAAAACAACACAGAATTATTAAAATATTTTAACGCTATCTTAAATGAGAATAGCTGGGAAGATAGCAACGTTTTATGTTATAATGACACTTTAAAAACACTTGTTAAAACCCTCGATTTAAAGTATAGCAAAGATAAGCCTTCATTTTTCTTTACAGCCTGCGAAAGTTTAATTGCAGACAAAGGATCTATTTTAATCTCTTCTAATCAAATAAAAGAGCAAAAATTAAATGAACTCCCTAATAACTTTATTTTGTTTGCGACAACAAGCCAACTAAAGAGTACTATTAGCGAAGGACTGCAAACAATTAAAAAGCACCATCAGAAACAGTTACCTAGTAATATTACTACGTTAAAACATTTCGAAACCTCATCAAAAGAAAACGATTTTATGTCGTACGGAAGTAGTACAAAAAACCTATATTTGCTACTATTAGAAGATTTATAACATGAATGAAACGTTAATCCGTGCAATCTCCGGACTTGCCTATGTAGTACTGCTTTTAGCTGCTTTGTTTTTTTCAAGTCAGGCTTTTACTTTATTACTTTTTTTATTTGCCATAATCTCTTGCTGGGAACTCAATAGAATTATGAAAATAAAAGGTGTACGTGCCTACATACAACTTGCTTTCTTATTTTATTTTATCGGATTTCAAAATACAACTTCAGGTTTAGAACGTGTGTATATTATTTTTGCAATAATTGCTGCCATATCTCACGTATACTTATCATACAAACTATTCAAACTACAAAACACTAGTCAGAATACAATTTTAAAACAGCAACTACCACTACTCTATGTTAGCATACCGCTTGGACTAATTGCACTTATACCAAGTGTCTTTGACCAACAATATAACCCTATTATCTTACTAGGAATTTTTAGTATTATATGGGCTAATGACACATTTGCTTATTTGGTTGGGAAGAATTTTGGTAAACGAAAGTTGTTTGAAAAAATATCCCCTAAAAAAACCATTGAAGGGTTTTTTGGAGGACTATTATTTGGTGTTTTAACAGCAGTAGTAATATCATACACTAGTAACACACTTAGCTTAACACACTGGGTTATTACCAGTCTTATTTGCACCATTTTTGGTTCTATAGGAGACCTGGTTGCCTCAAAATTTAAACGCGAAGCAGACATAAAAGACAGCAGTAATCTAATTCCCGGACACGGCGGATTTTTAGACCGATTAGATAGTCTGCTTTTTGTTGCGCCATTTATATATTTATACTTTCAAATAATTAACTATGTTTCATAAAGAAGGACACCGAATAATTTTAGCTACACTTTTTATTGTTGTAACAATATTTTTAGCTACAGAATACGTTATTACCAATAGTATTGCACAATACCTTATATACGGTATTACTTTTTCTCTATTAATAATTGTATTACAATTTTTTAGAAACCCAACACGTAACACAATTCAAAATGAGGCACACCTTATTGCTCCTGTTGACGGAAAAGTTGTTGTTATTGAAGAGGTTTTTGAAAAAGAATATTTTAAAGACAATAGACTTCAAGTGTCTATTTTCATGTCTCCAATTAATGTTCATGTTACCCGATATGCCCTAAGCGGATTAGTTAAGTTTAGCAAATACCATCCTGGTAAATTTTTAGTAGCATGGCACCCTAAGGCTTCTGAAGAAAATGAACGTACAACCATTGTTATTGAAAATAATACCTTTGGAGAAATACTTTATAGACAAATAGCAGGTGCATTAGCAAAAAGAATTGTAAATTACGCAAAAGAAGGCATGCAAGTGGTTCAAGGAACAGATGCAGGATTTATTAAGTTTGGATCAAGGGTAGATTTATTTTTACCAGTTGGCACAAAATTAAACGTAAAATTAAATGATGTTGTAAAAGGAGGCGAAACAATTGTAGCAATAAATGAGTAATACAACCGATTTACATAATCGTTTTTTAAAAGCATTTAAAGTTGCTAATGAAATGGACAATGTTCAGATTCCTGTTGACTTACGCTTAAAGTTTTATGCTTATTACAAACAAGCAACTGTTCATCATACAGCTTTTTACTCATCTAATGACCCTGTTGAGTTACGAAATGCTTTTAAGATGAATGCCCTGTTACAAATTAAGGATCTATCCCCAGATGATGCTAAATTAGCCTATATTGAGTTAGTCAACGATACTATTAAAAAGTACAACGTTGACATTGGTTTTGTTTAATTAATTAAAAATCGGTTTCTATGAAAAAGTCAATTTCTCTTTTAGCAATATGCTTAGTACTCTTTTTCTCTTGTAAAAAATCAGAGAAGCAAGAGGCAATATTACCAAACAACGCACAAACTACTTTTAGCGTTAATCCAATGGCCACTAAAATTCATTGGACTGCCTATAAAACAACTGCAAAAACACCTGTAAAAGGAATTTTTACAAGTATAAAATTTACAAACAAAATTAAAAGCGACACCAAACAAGGGGCTTTTGCAAATCTTACATTTGATATTCCGGTTACAAGTCTTTTCTCTAAAGATGAAAGTCGCGACACAAAAATTCAGCAATTATTTTTTGGAATGATGAAAGACACCCAATTGCTTTCTGGACGCTTTTACGATATCATGGGTAATGAAAAGGAAGGTACCATGGTTCTGCATCTAAAAATGAATAACGTAACAATACCCGTTCCAATGACTTATCAAATTGATGGAAACAATGTTACTCTTAACGGAACCATTAAAGATTTAATGGCTTGGAAAACCAATAAGGCATTTAAAACTTTCCATAACGCTTGTAAGTTATTACACAAGGGTGAAGATGGTATTAGTAGAACATGGGAAGATGTTAGTATTAGTGCTACCACAATTCTAAACAACTAATACAACACTCACTATAATCGGAAATTCAAAAAAAATAGGATTCTGGTCTAGCACATCTCTAGTAGTAGGGAATATGATTGGATCAGGAATATTCTTGTTACCATCAACATTAGCGTTATATGGCGGTATTAGTTTAATAGGTTGGCTTTGCGCTACCTTAGGCGCAATATCTCTTGCCTTAGTTTTTGGCGGTTTAGGTAAATTAGCACCACAAACCTCCGGAGGTCCTTACGCATATACAAAGTTAGGTCTTGGCGAATTTCCAGCATATTTGGTTGCTTGGGGCTACTGGATTTCTATCTGGTGTACAAATGCTGCTATAGCAGTTGCCCTTGTTGGGTACCTAGAAGTCTTTTTTCCTATACTAGGCACAAATACTATTGCAGCTATTGCTACCGGCCTATTTTTTATTTGGTTATTTACATGGGTCAACTCAAAGCAACTCAAAACAATTGTTGCTATACAACTCATTACAACAGTGTTAAAAATAGCACCAATTATTTTAATTGGACTTGTTGGAATATTCTATATAGACTTTAATCATTTCACTGTTTTTAACAGTAGTGGCACAAGTCATTTTTCTGCAATAACAGCTACAACTACCCTTACTTTATTTGCTTTTTTAGGCATGGAAAGCGCCACTATTCCGAGCGCTAACATTAAAAATCCTGAAAAAAACATTAAAAAAGCAACCGTATTCGGAACCAGTATTACAGCCATTGTATATATATTAAGCTCTATAGCTATTATGGGCATTATACCGCCTGATGTACTTGCAAAATCAACAGCACCTTTTGCCGATACTGCAGCACTAATATGGGGAGATTCTGCACGATATTTTGTTGCTGCAGGAGCTATAGTTGCTACTTTAGGCGCTTTAAACGGCTGGATTTTAATTCAAGGACAAATTCCAATGGCAGCGGCTAAAGACAAGCTATTTCCTGCCATTTTTAGAAAACAAAACAAACACAACTCACCAATAACAGGAATTATACTCTCTAGTGTTTTAGTTTCTGCACTAATGCTAATAAACTACTCTAAGAGTTTAGTAGAAGCCTTTACCTTTATGATGAAGCTCTCTACATTATCTGTATTAACACCATATTTATTTTCTACTGCTAGCTTTGCTATTTTATTATACCAAACCAAGCAAAAAAAAATTACTACAAAAATAATGACTGCCTTGTTTGCTTTTTGCTTTTCTATTTGGATTATCATTGGCTGCGGACAAGAAATTGTATTTTGGGGCTTCCTACTACTTATGCTAGGTATTCCGTTTTATGTATTACTTAAAAAAAACAACACGCCATGAAAGACTATTATATAAACCCCGATATTAAAAAAGCAGAAACATTACCTGCCTCATTTTATAAAAGTCAAGAGGTTTTTGATGCACTTAAAGAAAAGGTTTTTGTAAAATCATGGCAATGGATTGGCGATGAAAATAGCCTAGTACCACTAACAGAGAGCGTATATCCCTTTGTACTACTAGACAGCTACTTAACCGAGCCACTATTGGTTGTTCGTGATAAAAATGACGACATTAAGTGCCTTACAAACGTATGTACACATCGCGGAAATATAGTAGTTCATAACCCCGGAAAAACGAAACACCTAATCTGTATGTATCATGGTAGGCGTTTTGGATTAGACGGTAGCTTTAAAAAAATGCCTGAGTTTACAGAAGCTGAAGACTTCCCTAGACCATGTGATCATTTACATAAGTTTGATATTAAAAAATTAGGAGGACACCTTTTTGTAGGACTAGATCCTGAATTTGATTTTGATGCCGTGTTAAAGACCATGAATGAACGTATTGGTTTTTTACCACTACATGAATTTAAGCCAGACACCTCTTTAAACAAAGACTATATTGTAAATTGTCATTGGGCTTTATATTGCGATAATTACTTGGAAGGTTTCCACATTCCGTTTGTGCATGAAGATCTAAACAATGCACTAGACTACGGAAGCTATACTACCGAGGTCTATGACCATGTAAACTTACAAATTGGATATGCCGAAGGTGCCGAAGAAACGTTTGACTTACCTAAAGATCATATTGATTACGGACGCAATGTTGCTGCCTACTATTATTGGATTTTCCCAAATATGATGTTTAACTTTTATCCTTGGGGCTTATCTATTAACATTATAAAACCATTAAGTATTAACAAAACTAAAGTTTCTTTTATCACTTATGTTTATGATAAAACTAAACTTAATAGTGGCGCAGGAGCTTTATTAGATAAAGTAGAACGTGAAGATGAGTTTGTGGTTGAAGGCGTACAAAAAGGGCTACAATCAAGGTTCTATAATACTGGTCGTTTTTCTCCTAATATGGAAAAAGGAGTGCATCATTTTCATAGTTTACTTGCAGCGTTTATTAACAAATAAGCACTATAAAAAGAAATCCCACACCAGTCCAAAACGAATAGAGAAATCTCTATACGGGTAATTTGGCGCACTATAAAAATTGTTACCTGTAAAACTCGAATTTAAATGCTCTGCCTTTAGATAAATTCTTGCGTTTCTAACTTTGGCATTTATAAAGAAATCTATCCTTGGGTATGCGCCATATATTGCGTTTGACTGACTATAAAAAGATGACAATACCGGGTCATACGCATTCATGTTGTATGCTGAAAAGTACTGAAACGTAAGCCCCGTTTGTAAAAACAAGTTATCACCAAACAGACTATCTGTAAAATACACCGTACTCCTAAGCAACCATTCTGGAACATGTAGCACCTGATTTTGTTGACTTACTTTTTGATATTGCACCGTATTATTTAAAGCAAACTTTCCATATACAAACTCCTTATAAGCGGTTAGTTTTAAATACTTTATTTCATTCAGCTCTTGCATTGGAGAAACAACAGTGTTAGCAGGAGTTAACCCAAAATAAGTATAGTTTTTTAATACAGTATGATTTGCTGTAAAAGTTCCAATTTTTTTGGCATCTAACACCAGTTGCGCACTATTTGTATGCTCCAATTTCATATCTGGACTATACCAGTTATAGTTTTTATAATCGCTCTGAAATAATCGAAAATTAAAATCTGGAAGCGCTTCTTTTAACTGAATGCTCCCTTTAAGATCTAGTTTTTCCGTTGGACTATACAATACTGTAGCGTTTAATAGTTTTCCTGGAGTATTACTTGTTAAGTTTAGTAATCCATTAGCTGAAACCTGTAATTTATTACTCGTTTTATTGTAACTGATACCATATGTTGTAAATCCGCTTTTTAAACGATTTTTAATTATTTCAGAATCAAACACTACAATACTATTATACCCATAATTATAATCGGTATATGCAATATGCGATTTTAAAATTCCTATTGATTGGTTTGAGTATGACACATGTGCCTTGTTTACAAATTGTTCTAAACGCACTTCGTCCGCAATACTAGGTAGAAAAGATGCTCCAAAAAAATCATGAGCTGATGCTTGGTTATAATTATACTTCTTATCCTCTAAAGACGCAGTGTATCCAACAGACAGCCTATTGTTTGCTAGTGAATCTTGTTGCTTAATTAAATTGTACTCTTGTGAAACATAAAATCGCTTTGAAGACAATTCATTTGTAGCATCTTCAAAATTTACTTCAAACCTAGAGCGATCATCAAACTCTTCATCTTTATTTTTAAACGACAGTAAAGACGTTTCGGTAAGCCCTCCGTTTTCTTGGTTTTCTAAACTTTGAAAAGACATGTGTGCTTTTATCTTATATCGTTCATTTTTAGTGTTATAACTGAGCGCTGTTATAAATTGTGATGAATTTGTTTTAGCATGCCTATATGTTCCTAGAGAGCGTAATCCTTTATAGCTTACTGCTATATTAAATTGTGGCGTAGTGTTTACTGTAAAGAATCCTTCGGCCAATTGTCCTTGCTCAAATGTTGTTTTTAAAAACAATTCGGTTAATGGTGTAGCCACATGATAATAACTAATGTCTGATGCTTTTTTAAAATCATGCTGTTTTGCTTGGGCAACAAATAGTGAGAAGGTATTATTTTTAGAAATAAAATCATATCCCAAACGATTAAATGCTTGTCCTGTATTTGAAAACGGAAGTAATTCAAAATAATCTTTACGCAAATAATTATGTCTAAACTCTTTTTTAATACTTAGTGTAGTATCTACATATGTGGTATCTGATAATTCTGATATAAATTTATAATCTGATGCCTTAGTATCTATTTTAATACTCTTAGTTGTTTTAGAATCAGTGTCAGTACCCGTACTATAATCACTTTCTAATAGTATTCCCTTTGAAGAACCGCGCATTTGATCTCTTCCGCCATCAATTTGAGCAGTTGCTGTAAAGCCACTTAAGAACAATAATATAACTAAATAATGAGACAACTTCATCGTTATGCTTTTCAATTTATTAACCATACAAATGTAAGTCTTAAAATATAAATTCTACACTATTATAAATGTTAAATAACTACTATCATTTTTTCAACCCGCCTAAAAAAACAAAAACCAATCCTCTTATACAATCCTTTTAACTATTATAAAATTGTATTTTAGCATTATGTTATTACAAAATTATCAATCAACACTAATAGAGTGCGGTACCGATGAGGCTGGCAGAGGATGTTTGGCTGGACCTGTTACTGCAGCTGCTGTTATATTGCCGTCAAATTTTACAAACAATATCTTAAACGATTCTAAACAGCTTAGTGAAAAAAAACGTGTTTTATTAAAACCATGTATAGAAAAAGAATCAATCGCTTTTGGAGTATGCCATGTGTTTGAAAATGAAATTGACCAGATAAACATCTTAAACGCATCAATTACTGCCATGCAACGTGCTATTGCTAAATTACAACCACAGCCTGAATTTATTATTGTAGATGGCAACAGGTTTAAACCCTATAAAAACATTCCTTTTGAAACTATTATAAAAGGTGATGGTAAATACCTTAGCATAGCTGCCGCATCTGTATTAGCAAAAACATACCGAGACACTTACATGGAGACTATTCATGAAGAATACCCTATGTACAATTGGAAAAAGAATAAAGGTTACCCTACTAAAGAACATCGAGCGGCTATTAAAAAATATGGCGCTACAAAATACCATCGAAAATCATTTAGATTACTTCCCGAACAACTTACGCTAGACATATAATATACTTAGATATCCCTTGTCTTTCCCGCGTAGTCGGGAATCCAAAATTTCAGTATTCAATGTTCGGTATTCAGTCTTGATTCTAGCGTCTAGGTTCTTTTCTTTTGTCCAGTAACTCCTTTCTAATTTCTATACTAATGTTTCTATTCTTTTTCATTTTGTCTTGATACAAAACGAAGTCAAAAAATCAATGCGATATAAGGAAATTGCAAAGCACCACTCACTCTCAAAGCTACATGCTAAAAGCTTCGCTTTGCACTTCCGCTTTTTCGTTTGTTATTTCTGCACATCGCCAGAGCGACATGTCATTTCCGTGAAGACGGAAATCTAAAACTTCATTATTCGGTGTTCAGTCTTAATTCTAGTATCTTTATTCTTTTGTCTGATGTCTGATGCCTTTTGTCTATATACCAACTGCAACGTTCAGAAAGTTTATATCTCTCATAAAAAAAACATCAATAGCCCATCTGCTTATCAGGTAAGTTTTCTATTTTTGTTTTTCATCAATTTATAATAACATTAATTAAATGAGCGCACGGTTTTTTTTCATCTCTTTTTTAATTTTTTTAGGTTCTTGCACAAAACAAGTCGTTAAAAAAAGTACACTCCTTGATTTTATTCCAAATACACCAACAGCAATTATTAGTGCGCCAAGTATTGAATCATTAAAGAACAATCTTTCTGAAAATGAGTTTATATCTAAGTTTAGTAGCACAAAAACTTATACCAAAATTCAACAAGAATTTAAGTTTTTAGATAGCCTATCATCTGATACTTCCGTTTTAATTAGCTATGCTATTGTTGGCAAAGAATTGGAGTACGTTTTTACAAGTAAATCTAACCCCAAAGGCAATACGCTTGAATATAGTACCGAAAAAATAAACTATAACAATACAACATATCAAAAGTTAAAAAATTACAATGCCTACGCTTTAGTGCTAAATAATACACTTATTATAAGTTCTTCAGCGTTGTTAATTGAAAATTTAATTAGAAATCATATTAATAAAAGCGTTTACACTAATCCTACGCTTAAAAAATTATTTAGAACTAGTGACTCTGGAAAACTTAATTTTTACATAAACACAACACAACAACCTGCTGTGATAACTGCTCTGCTCCCTATGGATTTCTTAGGTCATTCTGAATGGCTCTCTCTTGAAATGGACGCTGCCAATAGTCTGTTTTTAAATGGTATTGCCACAAGTATAGAAACAACACATTCTTTTGCACAAAAATTGAGTAATACTAACCCCGAAAAAAGCGCCGTTAGCATTGTTATACCAGAAAATTTTAACACTTATACGTCTTTCAATTTTTCAGAAATCATACAAGAATCTACCAATACACTTATAGACAATAGTACAGAGGTTACCAAAATAACCGAAGGGTCAAATACTATCTGGGCATGCAGACTTTTAAATACCGATGTGTCAACAGAATTAACAATATTTAGTAACTACAGAAACACTCCTATATACAAAAATACCGCATTTACTTTTCCTGAATCAATTACTATAATACAGCCTAAGTACGCCTGTTACATTGATGAATTTTTAGTATTCTCCTCAGAGGTATCTACTTTAGAAAACTGTATTTCGCATTATAAAAACAATACCAGTTTAGCGCAACATGAATATTTTATTAAGAGTCAGAAAGCATTATTAAAAGAGGTGCATATTACCCAAAATAGTCGAATAGAAAGTGTGCAAAAAACTTTGGCTAATGCACTAAACGACCCTAGTATTCTAAAAACTTCTCTGAGTAATTTTCCGTTAGCAATACAACAAATAACCTATGAGGACAACCACACACAATTTAACTATAGCATTCAGCAGGTTTTAAAAAACAAAGGAAAAGCACCTCGCATTTCTCAACTTAAAAGCATCTCTTTAGACGCTGCGCCAGTATCTAATATACAATGGGTAACCAACCATCATAGCAAACAAAAGGAGTTAATTGTTCAAGACAAACAACATATGCTATACCTTATTTCTAACAAAGGTGTTATTTTATGGCGAAAACAATTAAACAGTAAAATTCAAGGAAAAATACACCAAGTAGACCTTTATAAAAACAAAAAATTACAATTTGCTTTTACTACCGAAAATGAATTTATGGTTTTGGATAGAAATGGCGTGTTAGTAGATCCTTTCTATAAAGCATTTAGCAGTAATAACTTATTACCTTTAGCTGTTTTTGATTACGACAATAATCGAAATTATCGTTTTATAATCTCTCAAGGAAAACGAGTTTACATGTATAATAATCGTTTTAAAAAAGTAAAAGGCTTTCAGTTTAAAAAGACTAAGAGTAATATATTACAAACACCTATTCATATGGTAAAAAACACTAAAGATTATATTGTAATCCCTGAAGAAAACGGTACAATACATATTATAAACCGACAAGGAAAATCTAGAACATCACTTAAAAACACCTATGCTTTTAATCGTGACACTAAATGTTACGAAAACACCAATGGATTTAGCTTTAAAGACGCCAACAACTACATCTATCACATTGATATTCGCACCGGAAAAAGTCAGAAAAAAACAGTGCTACAAGCACAAACAAGCACTTATACACACTACAAGAAAACAACAGTAGTACTTGAAGATAATAACTTAACTATTAACAACAATACCATATCTCTTGATTATGGAAATTATACCAGCCCAAAGATAATTGATTACAAAAACAACACCTACATTAATATTACAGATAAGGACACGCAAAAATCATATTTATACACCACTAAAGGTTTGTTGATTGACCAGTTTCCTGTATACGGTAAGTCATCAATTTCATTGACAAATATGAATCACGATGCTGCTTTAGAGTTTGCCATTGAAGGCGAAAACAATAGTATTTTAATTTACGGGATGAATTAATTTGGTATAGCTACTAGCGTTGCCTCAAAAAGTATTTTAAAATGTTTAAGTATTTTTTCTTGAACCTCTGCTATAGGTGTTTCTTTACCTAACTCTACATGCATTGACGTTACTGCTTTTCCTTTTATTCCACAAGGAATAATATTATCAAAATAACCTAAGTCGGCATTTACATTTAGTGCAAACCCGTGCATGGTTACCCATCTACTTGCACGTACTCCTAAAGCACAAATTTTCCGCGCAAATGGTGTGTCAACATCTAACCAAACACCTGTTTCTCCTTTACTGCGAGAAGACGCTATTCCGTATTCTAATAAGGTTAAAATAATTGATTCTTCTAGTAATCGCAAATATTTGTGTATGTCTGTAAAAAAGTTTTCTAAGTCTAGAATAGGGTAACCTACAATTTGCCCTGGGCCATGATAGGTTATATCGCCTCCTCTATTTATTTTATAGAATGTAGCGCCTTTAGCTGCTAATTGTTTTTCATTGAGTAGCAAATTACTCATATCGCCACTTTTACCCAAGGTATACACATGCGGATGTTCTACAAATAAAAAATGATTTTTAGTTTCTAGGTTAGCATCTTCTCTCCTATTTTTAATTTTTGTATCAACAGTAGCCTTAAACAAAGACTCTTGGTATGCCCAAGTGTCCTTATAATCTTTTCGCCCTAAATACTGTACACCTACTTTTTTATTCATTTTACCATGTGCTAATATGCCACAAATATACTATAAATATAGTGTTTTACTGCTATTATGACTTTGGGGTGTTTAATATTATTAATGCCGCAATTACGCCAGGAATCCAACCCAAACATGTTAATATAAATACTATTACTACTGACCCACATCCTTTATCTAATACTGCTAAAGGCGGAAATAAAACCGACAAAATTACTCTCCAAATACTCATTGTTATACTTTTTAATATAAGTGTTACTTTTTAAGTTTATGTTACCGATTATTAATAGTATCTTAGACCTTATAAACTATTTTTTTATGGAAAACAATATCACTTCTCAAAACCAGACAATGCCAGAAAACCATATGGGGTTGGCTATTACAGGGCTTATGTTAGGATTTTGCTCACCTTGTTGCAGTGGATTTATTCTTGGTATTATTGCTGTTGTTATGGCCACACAGGTCAAATCTAAGTTTGAAAAAAATGATTTTTCAGGAGCAGAAAACAGTTCTAAAAACGCAAAAATATTAGCCCTTATCGCTATTGGCTTATTTTTATTAAATGTTATTTTTGTTAGCTTAAACTGGAATGACTATAGTGATCAGATTCAAATCATTTCTGAACAAATCAACAACCTATAAGTGTTTCTAAACACTGCAAAAAAATTACTTTCTATAATAGCATTTATCAGCGTAGGTGCTATTGTATGGTATTTTTATACTTATAACCCCGCTCAAAGCACCGGTAAATTCATAGCTTGTTTCAGCAAACAAATAAGTGGTCTGGATTGCCCTGGATGTGGCGGACAACGTGCCTTTCACGAACTTTTAAACGGGAATTTTATTAAGGCCGCAAAACAAAATATTCTTATCTATATCTTTGCACCGCTACTAGGCTATGTTTTTTTAACATTTACTCTAAAGCCGTTTAAAATTATACTTCCCGAACTAAATATTTCTACTAAAAAACTAGTTGCCATCTTACTTTTAATACTTGTTTTTAGCATTTTTAGAAATATTACATTTTAAAACAAACTATCGGCTTCCTTTTTCTTGTAAAAACATAGTTAAGACATAGATTTTACTTAATTTTGTGCTTTATTTTTTTAAACAAAATACAAATGCAATTATCCGAACAAGAAGTAATCAGACGTGAAAAACTCACCAAGTTACGTGAATTAGGGATCAATCCGTATCCTGCAAACCTTTATCCTGTTAACACCAACTCAAAACAGATTAAAGAATCTTTTGCCGAGGATAAACAGGTAGTTATTGCAGGGCGATTAATGTCTAGAAGAATACAAGGAAAAGCTTCTTTTGCAGAATTACAAGACGGAGAAGGACGTATACAAGTATACTTTAACCGTGATGAAATTTGCACAGGAGAAGACAAATCACTATACAATGATGTTTACAAAAAACTCTTAGATATTGGTGATTTTATTGGTATTGAAGGTACACTTTTTACAACACAAGTAGGAGAAAAAACCGTGTTTGTAAAAAACTTTACTTTACTAAGCAAATCATTAAAACCATTACCATTACCAAAGGTAGATGCCGAAGGAAATACACATGATGGCTTTACAGATGCCGAAATGCGTTACCGACAACGCTATGCAGATTTGGTTGTAAACCCACACGTAAAAGACGTCTTTATAAAGCGCACAAAATTGTTTACAGCAATGCGTGACTTTTTTAACACTGCTGGATATATGGAGGTAGAAACACCTATTTTACAATCTATTCCAGGAGGTGCAGCTGCAAGACCTTTTATTACACACCATAACTCCCTAGACATACCGCTATACATGCGTATTGCAAATGAGTTATACCTAAAAAGACTTATTGTTGGTGGATTTGAAGGTGTATATGAATTTTCTAAAAACTTCCGTAATGAAGGAATGGACAGAACCCATAACCCTGAATTTACAGCCATGGAAATCTATGTAGCCTATAAAGACTACAACTGGATGATGGACTTTACCGAAAAGCTACTTGAGCATTGTGCTATTGCTGTAAACGGTACATCAAAAGCAACTTTTAACGGCCAAGAAATTGACTTTAAAGCGCCGTACAAGCGTGTTACCATGACTGATTCTATTAAAGAATTTACAGGATATGATATTCAAGGAAAGTCTGAAGAAGAACTTCGTGCAGCAGCAAAAGAAATGGGAATTGCTGTTGATGAAACCATGGGTAAAGGAAAGTTAATTGATGAAATTTTTGGTGAAAAGTGTGAAGGAAACTACATACAACCTACCTATATTACAGACTATCCAAAAGAAATGAGTCCGCTTTGTAAAGAACATCGCGATAACCCAGAGTTAACCGAACGTTTTGAGTTAATGGTTTGCGGAAAAGAAATTGCCAATGCATACTCTGAGCTAAACGACCCTATTGATCAACGAGAACGATTTGAAGCACAATTAAAATTAGCTGCCAAAGGAGACGATGAAGCAACTGAGTTTATTGACAACGACTTTTTACGTGCATTAGAATACGGAATGCCACCTACCTCTGGACTAGGAATTGGTATGGACCGTTTAATTATGTTTTTAACCGATAACCCTTCTATACAAGAGGTGTTGTTTTTTCCACAAATGAAGCCTGAAAAAAAAGCATTAGCAATTAGTGATGATGCAAAAGCTATTTTAACAAATTTAACCAAAGCTGTCTCTATAGCTTTGAATGAATTAAAAGCAAAATCAGGATTATCTAACAAAAAATGGGATAAAGCCATAAAAGAATTAACTAAAAACGGATTAGCAAAAGTTACTAAAACTGACGATAGTTTAATTATAGAACGTAGTTAATAATTATAATTCTAAACTTAATCATTACTGTTTCAGTTTTTTTACTTACATTTAAACCTTTATTAACCCACCAAATACCCAATTATGAAAAAATTAATTGCTATTGTTGCTTTTTTTGCAATTAGCCTTGCTAGTACAAATAGTGCTATTGCACAAAATTTAGACACCAAAGCACTAAGTACAAATGCAAAAGCATTTGCACAGCAATTGTCACAAGACATTAATTTGTCTGATGTACAAGTAAAATCTATTTACAACGCTCATATGTTAAAAGAGCGTCAGCTTTTTGCTTTAAGAGTAGAGGCTTCTCGTGAAAACAACACAACACTTATAGCTGCTAAAAGAAAAGCTATTATTGACACGTTTACAACTCAGTTAGAAGATGTTTTAAACCCTACACAGTTTAAAAAATACCTAACATTAACAGAAACAAAGATCTAAGTAACCCTTGTTTTCTAATAACTAAAAAAACCTTTCATATCTTGAAAGGTTTTTTTAGTTATATACTTATAAGTAATTACTTACATTGTTTCTGCTATCTCTTTACAAGCATTAATCGTTACATCTAAATCATCATAACTTAAAGCATCACAAATAAACCATGTTTCATAAGCGCTTGGTGCTATATAGATACCCTTAGCTAGCATACCATGAAAAAAGGATTTAAATCGTGGTGTATCACCGTGTCCTGCAGACTCAAAATCTTTAACTTCGGTATCAGTAAAATGAATAGATATCATTGAGTTAACTTGGTTAATCTGATGCGGAATACCTGCATCAGTAAACACCTTGCGCATACCCTTGTGTAAATAATCGGTTTTATCTTTTAGGCGACTATACACTTCTTTATCTTTATTTAACTGTTGTAACATTGCTAACCCTGCCGACATTGCTAGTGGGTTACCCGACAGTGTTCCTGCTTGATACACCGGCCCTAAAGGCGCTAAATAATTCATTATTTCATTACGTGCAGCAAAGGCACCTACTGGTAGTCCGCCACCAATAACTTTACCAAAACACACAATATCTGCTTTTATCCCAAACAATTCTTGCGCACCTCCTTTTGCTAAACGAAATCCTGTCATTACTTCATCGAAAATTAACAAAATACCATTGGCATCACATAAAGTTCTCAAAGCTTCTAAAAAACCTTTTTTAGGGGAAATACATCCCATGTTTCCTGCTACAGGCTCAATTATAATACAGGCTATCTCGCCTTTATTAGCAGCTATAACTTGGGCTACATTTTCAATATTGTTATACTCTGCCAGTAGTGTATCTTTTGCAGTACCTTCTGTAACTCCTGGACTATTTGGAGTGCCAAAGGTTACCGCGCCACTACCTGCTTGTATTAAAAATGAATCTGAGTGTCCGTGATAACAACCCGAAAATTTAATTATTTTTTCTTTTCCGGTGAATCCTCTCGCCAAACGAATAGCACTCATACAGGCTTCGGTACCTGAATTTACAAATCGTATTTTATCAATATTAGGCACCATAGATACCGCTAATTTTGCGATTTCGGTTTCTATCTCTGTTGGTGTTCCAAAAGACGTTCCTAGTTTTGTGCGTTCAATAATTGCATCAACTACTTTTTTATTGGCATGACCTAAAATCATTGGCCCCCATGAATTGATATAATCAATTAGGGTATTTCCATCTTCGTCATGCAAATAGGCGCCCTCGGCTTTTTTTACAAAAATAGGGTCTCCACCTACAGATTTAAATGCTCTTACTGGTGAATTTACACCGCCTGGAATATACTTTGTTGCCTCGTGGAACAAAGCACTACTTCGTTTATATATACTCATTAATACTTTACTATTAGTTGTTGTTCGATATGTAAATTTTGCGAACTTAAATTATTGTCTTTGATTATTGCGGAAACTTCTACATTGTACTTTTTAGCAATAGCATATAACGTATCGCCTTTTTTTACAGTATAGGTTATTTGTGTTTTTTTAACGTCCTCCTTTTTGTGTACAGGAACATCATACTCATATAGTTTATAACGCTCTATTAAACTAATAAGCTTTGCTGGGTATTTTGAATCCGTAGCATATCCTGCTTTTTTTAACCCTTTTGCCCATGCCTTATAATTGGTTGGTTTTAACTTAAATAAAAATGCATAGCGACTCCTTGTGCTTAAAAACAAAGAATGGTCTTTAAAAGATTCTGATGGGTCTGCGTATTTTCTAAAACATTCGCCTTTTGCATCATCGTCATGGTAAACCTTTTCACCTTTCCAACCGTGACACTTAATTCCAAAATGATTATTTGCTCTTTTTGAAAGCGACCCATATCCTGAACCAGACTCTAAAATTCCTTGCGCAAGTGTAATACTTGCAGGAACACCATGTGCTTGCATTTCTGTTTGTGCTATGGTTTTATACTGTTGTATATATGCCGATATTTTATCTTTAGGAACTACAACCTCTTGCTTAGGCTGTGTTACTTTTGGTGTTTGTACTACTACAACTTTTGGCTGTTTTTTTACATTACCCTTAGTGGTTACTACCCTACTTGCCCCACAACTAACGAGCAATAATGCCCCCATAAAAACGAGTACTTTATTCATTTTTTGTGCTTATCTATTAATTAATGGAAGTCCTTTTTTTTGCAATAACATATTCATGCCAGATATTGCCTGTGTACCTCCTGTATGAACGGCTAAAATACTAGTATTTTTCGTAAAATAACCTTGTTTCATTAAATCAAATATGCCATACATCATTTTTCCGTTATAAATAGGGTCTAATAGAATACCTGTGTTGCTTTTAAAGGTATTAATAAAATCAATTAACGTTTTATCTACCTTGGCATACCCTCCAAAGTGATAATTGGTTTGAAGCTCCCAATTTCTCTTTGTTGTTAGTTGTTTAATGTCGTCTATTAAAAAATCGCCTTTTAATGCTGAAAACCCTAATACTTTTTGGTTATTGGCACTCGAGTTTATAAGTCCAGAAATGGTACCTCCTGTACCTACTGCACAACAAATGTAATCAAAAACACTATCTTTTGGAGTTAAAATCTCTTCACAACCTTGTATGGCTAACGTATTAGTACCGCCTTCTGGAAGAATATAACAGTCTCCAAATTTATTGGTAAGTGCTGCTATAAATTCAGGTGTATTTTTTGTTCTATACGCTGCTCTACTTACAAAATAGAATTCCATTCCGTTTTGTTTTGCCAATTGTAATGTGGGATTGGCATCTATTTTAGATGACAGTTCTTCACCGCGTATAACACCAACAACATCTATATTATAATGTTTTTTTATATAAGATGCCGCTAATATATGATTGGAGTATGCACCACCAAAAGTGATTATTTTTGTATAACCCTTTGCTTTGGCCTCTGCAATATTATATTTTAGTTTACGCAGTTTATTTCCTGAAATACCATCTCCTAACAAGTCTTCTCTTTTTACTGAAAGGTTGTAGTTTTCTGTTTCAGGAATTATGATAGGGTTATTTTGACTAGTGAACACTTTTTTTTTATCATTATCATAAAAACTACTGCAAATTTACATAAAACAAGCGCATAATACGATATATTTGTCCTTATATGATTAAAAAACGAATCCCTATTGAAGACGGCGATTACTATATAACCCCCGAAGGTTATAAATGTTTTACCGAGCAATACCATCTTAAAAGAGGGTATTGCTGTGAAAGTGGGTGCAGACATTGCCCTTACGGATTTAATAAAAAAACCAATATAACCAAAAAGAAAAAATAATACCATGTCATTATCTTTTAAAGCACACATACAACAAGGAATTCCTACGGAATTACCTCCTGTAAAAACATACGACAACACTATTAATCACGCGCCAAAACGAAAGGCTATTTTATCTGATGAAGAAAAAAAATTAGCCATTAGAAATGCGCTACGATACTTTGATGCAAAGCACCACACGGTACTCGCAAAAGAGTTTTCGGAAGAACTAGAGACCTATGGTAGAATATACATGTATCGTTTTAGACCGGACTATAAAATGTATGCACGTCCTA
This sequence comes from Flavobacteriaceae bacterium, assembly GCA_965178655.1. GTDB lineage: Bacteria > Bacteroidota > Bacteroidia > Flavobacteriales > Flavobacteriaceae. Next base: position 1,671,707 of record OZ238266.1, on the reverse strand, counting down.
TTGAAGCGTATCCTGGTGCTTGTGAGCAAGCCAAGGCCATCATGCTCATGATTCAAAATAACTTAGATTATGCGGTAGCACAACACCCCCATGAATTAATTACTTATGGTGGTAATGGTGGTGTATTCTCTAATTGGGCACAATACTTACTAACCATGAAATACTTGTCGGAAATGACCGATAAACAAACTTTAGTCATGTATTCTGGACACCCAATGGGGTTATTCCCTTCGCATAAAAATGCACCAAGAGTAGTAGTTACTAACGGTATGATGATTCCTAATTACTCCCAACCTGACGACTGGGAAAAAAGCAACGCCCTTGGGGTAACGCAATACGGTCAAATGACTGCAGGAAGCTATATGTATATTGGGCCACAAGGTATCGTACATGGTACTACAATTACCGTTTTAAATGGTTTCAGAAAAATTAAAAAAGACCCTAAGGGTGGTTTATTTGTGACCTCTGGTTTAGGAGGTATGTCTGGTGCTCAACCAAAAGCAGGAAATATTGCAGGGTGTGTAACCGTTTGCGCGGAAGTAAACCCAAAAATAACCAAAATACGACACGAACAAGGGTGGATTAATGAAGTTATTGAAGATTTAGATAGCCTATGCAAACGTGTAAAAACCGCCATGACAAACAAAGAAGTGGTTTCTATTGCATACCTAGGAAATGTTGTAGATGTATGGGAAAAGTTTGATACTGAAAATATTCATATAGACTTAGGATCAGATCAAACGTCTTTACATAACCCATGGGCTGGAGGGTACTACCCAACAGATATATCTTTTGAAGATGCTAACACCATGATGGCAAATAATCCTGAATTATTTAAAGAAAAAGTTCAAGAAACTTTACGTCAACATGCAAAAGCAATTAACAAACATACCAAAAAAGGGACTTACTTCTTTGATTACGGAAATGCCTTTTTACTAGAAGCATCCCGTGCCGGAGCAGATGTTATGTCAGATACACCAAGTATTGGACGAGAGTTTAAATACCCTAGTTATGTACAAGACATTATGGGACCTATGTGTTTCGACTATGGTTTTGGACCTTTTAGATGGGTTTGTGCTTCTGGAAAACCAGAAGATTTAGCTAAAACCGATGCCATTGCTTGTGCTGTTTTAGAAAAGCTGAAAAAAGAATCCCCTATTGAGATTCAGCAACAAATGACTGATAACATTCAGTGGATTAAAGGTGCTCAAGAAAACAAATTAGTTGTAGGCTCACAAGCACGTATCTTATATGCCGATGCTGAAGGCCGTATGAAAATTGCCAAAGCATTTAATAAGGCTATTAAAAAAGGAGAAATAGGCACTGTGGTTTTAGGACGAGATCATCATGATGTTTCTGGAACTGATTCTCCATACAGAGAAACAAGCAATATTTATGATGGCTCAAGATTTACTGCAGATATGGCCATACACAATGTTATTGGTGACAGCTTTAGAGGTGCCACATGGGTGTCTATACACAATGGTGGTGGCGTTGGCTGGGGAGAAGTTATAAACGGCGGTTTTGGGATGGTTCTTGACGGCAGTAAAGCTGCCAAAAAACGTTTAAAAGCAATGCTTTTCTGGGATGTTAACAATGGTATTTCTAGACGAAATTGGGCTAGAAATGAAGGGGCAACCTTTGCTATAAAACGCGCCATGAAAACAGAACCAAAATTAACGGTAACTATACCAAATTTAGTAGATGATGCTATTATTGATGGTTTGTAGAGTTTCTTAACACAACAAAAAAGCACCTTCAAAATGAAGGTGCTTTTTTGTTTTTTGCACTTAATACTATTCAATTAATCCATCAATATCATACATTGAAAAGAATTCCCAAATCTCATTAGAAGCACTTATATCCATATTACCTACGGTTCCAGGCCAATTATGACCACCACCTATAACCTTATAGTGTCTGGTAACAACACCATTGTTGCCGTTGTTAAACGTAATTGTTTTAACAACACTACCATCTGTGGTGTCTATATCGGGTAAGTTTACTACTATTGGATCCGCATCGCAGTTATTATAATTTGCCCAGTAATCTACTACCGTAGTAACAGGTTCTGACCAAGTTTCGCCGTTATAAGACACTACACCATCTTCAGTACCGTGAATTTGCAAAACTGGCATTGGGTGCTGCGGATTACAATCTTGATAATTTTCCGGTGTCATTGACCCTGTAACAGAAGCAATAGCTGCTATTTTAGTACTCAACTGACAAGCAAGTAAAAAACTCATATAACCACCATTAGACATTCCTGTTGCGTATACTTTTTTGGAGTTTATACTATACCGTTCCGAAATATAGTCAATTAATGCTGCTGTAAACCCAACATCGTCTACAGTACTTCCTAAAGTCCAACCATCTACATTCCAATGCGTTGCTCCGTCGAGTAGTGTACCTTGTGGGTGGACTATTATAAACCCTTCACTCTCTGCTAGGCTTCTAAAGTCTCCATAATACATTTGTGCTTCAGCATTTGATGTATAACCATGATAATTTAATACTAAAGGTACGTCTTGTGTTCCTGTGTATGATTGTGGCACATATAGTATAAAACTACGGGTAAGCCCATCAAATGTAAGTGTGGTGGTTATTGTTCCTGTAACTGGTGGTGTAACAGGGGTTATTATGTTTTTGTCCTGACAGGCGCTTAAATAGAAAATAGCACTAAGGAGCGCTAACTTTATGAGGGTGTTATTTTTCATACACTAAAGGTAGTGTATTATTATTTAAGATGATGACATAAATTCAGCATGACATCAGGTTTTATTATTCCGTACTTGTTTCAGAGGCTAGGTGTTGCAATTTGTTTTTAGTAAGTTGAGATGCTGAAATAAATTCAGCATGACATGCAGGTTTGTTATTTCGTACTTGCTTGTCTTTCCCGCGTAGGCGGGAATTTAAAACTTCAGTGTTCAGTGTTAAGCATTCAATAACCATATATTATTACAAACATTAAAAAAAAACCGGTTATACAACTCTAATAGCAATATTTAACTTTATTTCCTTTACACGTCTGTCATTAGCACTTTTTTGAGTACTCATTACGTTGTTTTTATCTATTGTCAAAAGCGCACCTAATTCTGTTGCTAATTCCTTTAAAAGGGTCTCACGTCGTTTTATGGTAGTTGTATGGTTTTCATTTTCATGTCCTTTTAAAACAATATCATTAATTGAAGTAAGCAACACGTATTGTCCTTGGTTTTTTGTTAAATACACCAACACTTCTTTTTGTAGATCGCTAAAGCATGTTACCGTATTAGTTTGATAATAAAACGCTTGTTTTTGGCTATTATAACTTAATGCATTTCTCTTTTTATGATATCCTTTTAGCATAACATATACTATAGCTATAAAAAGCAACAATAGCACCCCTCCGCCACCATACATAAGCCAAGAAGTATTAATTACAGGCTGGTAAAATTGTTTTGAAGATATCAACTCCCCTTTAAAAGACTCAAAAGACTCAGAGAACACTCTTAATTCACCAGAAGATACTAAGTACACATAGCTTACTTTTTTAGTTTTTTTATGGTATAGAATGCTCTTTATGTTTTTAAAATCCGCTAATTTATACCTGTTTACTGTATTGTTAAAAGGGTCAATTTCCAGAATATCAGTTTTTACAATATAACTGCGGGAGTCTTTCTGAAAAGTATTTTGGGGTGCTGATGGTGTAAAATCAATTAAAGGCGTATAACGCCCTTTTTTGCTCCAAACCATTTTTTGTAAATCTAAGGCATAGACCGTATTATCTTTAATTTTACCACTTTTTGTAAGATCACTACCTACAAAAGTGTCCCCTGAAAAAACATATAAGGTAGCATCTTTAAGTACACTTATTGCACGAGCCCTTTCTTCTATTAAATTCCTGTTTTTAATTTCTATAACATTCCATTCATGGGTATCAAAACTATATTGGGTAAGTATGTTTTTAAACGTAAACATCCCGTAACCACCCCATAAATAAATATCGTTTTTGTATTGAAAAGGCACTGCGCCGTATTGGTTTTTGTGCTGAAAAGAATTGTCTATACGTGTAAATTGATTGTTACTATATGCTATAACAACACCACAACCGTTATCTACCATATAGTTACGTTGTTGCAATTGAAATGAATAGTGGTTAAAATCTGATGGGATTAGACCCTTAGGAAAGTCTATGGCCTGGTGGGTTTTAAAATCATGCCCCCTAACCAGCGTAGAATCGTTATATAAGAGTACTGGCTCTTTTGTTTTTGCATCTTCAAACAGCAAATAGTTACTGTCTATTATAAAGTCTTGTTGTGCTGTAGCAATTGCCGAAAACAAAAAAATAAAGGCTATAAAAACATTTTTACATTGGTACATATATGCCATGAATTAGAAAAGTTGTAACACTCGTTTTGAGCGTTTACCAAATTTAATGCAATTATAATTAACAATGGTTTCAAACTACACTAAAATAGACTTTCGTGTATTTTTCGTGTATCTATAAAACAACTTAAATCCATTGCTTACAAGGTGTTTAAAGAAAATAACCTGTTTTACAAAAAACAACCCAAAACAGCAGAAATACCCCTTTTAGTAAAATACTAGAATGTATTCTTTCTAATTATTTATTAAAAAAAGAGCGGTGGATTGTAGTAAATTTAGGATAGAAAATGAAAACTTAGAACATGGGGAACACAAAAAAATTATTATTACCACATCAAGTAAGCAAGGAAAAAGAGTTTAAAATTGACACGATTTACTTTAACAACAATGAACTAAAAGGACTTATACAATCTGAAAGCAAACGACCTCTTGTAAAAATTACACATAAGGATAAGAGTATTATACGAAAAATACGCGGATATAATGAAGTAAAAAAAGAGCAAGCGCTTCTGGATTACACTAGTGCTCGTGAAATAGGTTCTCCTAACGAAGGTGAATGTGTTACAATATCAAAAGCAAACTTCTTCGACAAACACCTATATTATTTTTTAAAACACCCAAAGGAAGAACTTAGGATAAGTTACTACTTATTTTTACTAAGCACCTTACTTGCTTTTATATCCATAACATTAGCAATCATCTCCTTTAGTTTTTCACTAAAAACACTTTAAAAACCAACACATTATGAAAAAAATAATTTTACTTTTTTCCTTTCTTATCATTCAACTTGTTAACGGGCAACAATCACCAATATGTTTGGTTTCTGATTTACCATCTGGTTTGAGTAACGGTTTAATACATTATTATCCCTTTTGTGGGAATTCAGATGATATCGTAAATGGTGTAAACGGCACATTATTCGGCGCTAGCTTAACAACAGACAGGTATGGGAACACTAACAACGCTTTTACTTTTGATGGGAATGATCATATTGCACTCAATGATACTTTTTATGAAGGTGCTGCAATGACAGAGCTCAGCTACAATGTTTGGTTTAAAGTAGATCAACTACCTAATAATAATTATCAAATATCAGCTAAAGAGGGCTACTGGAAAACTATTTCTCTCCAGTTGAAACCTGATGGGTCTGTGTCTTTTAGAGGCAGTAGTTCTGGGACTTATTTTGGGATTAACAGTAATGCAAATGCATATTCAATTAGCGAGTGGCATATGGTAACAGTAACACTTTTAAATGGACAATTAGAACTCTTTATAGATGCTGTTTCAGTTGCAGAAGGCCCTTGTAATGCAGCACAGCTAGAATACCAATTTCAAGCAGCAGGAAATTCAACAGCTACAAATTATATTGGGGCAGCTCATCCAGTTTCCCCTGGTATTTCTCAATATTTAACTGGTTTTCTTGATGATTTTGGATTATGGAATCGAGCACTTAGCACTGCTGAAATCACAACACTTTTTGGAAACAATCCTTGTAATACCCCAGCACCTACAGGAAATACCACACAAACTTTTTGTGATGCGGCTACTATAGCTGATATAGCTATTACTGGTACTGATATACAATGGTATGATGCTGCCACAGACGGAAATCTACTCTCTGACACTACAGCACTTACTAGCGGACAAACAGTGTACGCCTCACAAACTGAAAATGGTTGTGAGAGTGAAGATACATTAGAGGTTGTTGTAAATATTATGGATCTAGAAATTACTGCCTCGCAAACAGATATTTGTGCTGGAGAAAGTGTTGGTTTAGAGGTTTTAGGAGCTACACAAAATATGGATTTATGCAGTGCTCCAGCTGGCACTTTAATAAATGGGTTAAACGCTTATTATTCTTTTTGTAATAATACAGATGATTTAATTGGTTCTAATAACGGGACATTACAAGGGCCAGGTTATACAACTAATGTTTCAGGTGTACCGAACAATGCAATTGATTTTGATGGTTCAAATGATTATGTACAACTCGCTACTGCTTTTCTTTCGTCCCAACAAGTCAGTACTTTTACAGCTTTTACAAGATTTAAGACAAATTCTGTTGGAAATTTTGGGATTTGGACAAAAACTAAATTTTGGCAAGAGGTTAATATTGTAATTACTTCTGATAATGAGTTGGTTATAAAGTGGGCGAACAATGTTAATGGTAATAAATACTCTATTGCTAAAACACCATTAAATTCTTTTAATACTAATGAATGGACAGATGTTGTTTTTGTGTATGAAAACTCAAATGTACAGGCATATGTTAATGGTGTGGCAGTTACAACATCTCTACAATATTCTGCACAAGGAGGCTCTATTGTTTCTACATCTTATGTGGAATCACAATGTAGTTTTGCTATTGATGCTAATTCTTCTAGATTTGGGACAAGAATTAGTGGTGGTTCACCTCAGATGTTTTTAGATGGAAAAATTGATGAATTTGGCATTTGGAACCGAGCTCTTTCCTCTCAAGAAATACAAGACTTGTATAACGGAAGTACAAGCACACAAACTAACTCATCTTATTTATGGAGTAATGGAGAAACCACAGCAACAATAAATGTAACTCCATCAGAAACAACAGAATACTGGGTAGATGTTACTACAAATGGTGTTACTTGTAGAGAATATTACACAATTACCGTTAATGCTACCCCAGCACCAACAGGCAATACAACACAAACCTTTTGTAATGCAGCAACGGTTAATGATTTAGTAGCTACAGGAAATAATTTACAATGGTATAATGACTCAGGAATAGTACTCAATACTACTGATGCCCTAGCCGATGGACAAATAGTCTACGCCTCACAAACTATAGATGATTGTGAGAGTATAGACAGACTTGAAGTAACTGTTACTATTAACCAACCTTTAGCACCAACAGGCAATTCAACACAAACCTTTTGTAATGCAGCAATGGTTAATAATTTAGTAGCTACAGGAAGTAATTTACAATGGTATAATGACTCAGGAATAGCACTCAATACTACTGATGCCCTAGCCGATGGGCAAATAGTGTACGCCTCACAAACTATAGTTAATTGTGAGAGTATAGACAGACTTGAGGTAGTTATTTCTATTACGAATATTGCAAATCCAGAAGGAATAGCAAACAATTACACCTTTTGCTTAGGGGATAATAAAACGTTACAGGATATTAGCATTCCTGAACTAGGCTATCAAGTTTTATGGTATGATGAAGCTAACGGAGGTGTGCTACTAAATTTAACTACAATATTAGAAAACGACATGTCTTATTACGCTACTTACTACGATATGTCTTCAGGTTGCGAAAGCGCTATCCGATTAGAAATTCAAACAACTATTATTCCTTGTACGGTTATCATCTACAATGCCCTGTCTTTAAATGACAATAATCAAAATGATTATATGCATATAGAACATGTAGAGTTTTTTCCTAGTAATAGTTTAGAAATCTATAACCGAGATGGGCAGCTATTGTACCAACAACAAAATTACGGCCAAGGAACAACATATTTTAGAGGTAAAACAAATACTAAAGGTGTCTATAATCCTGATAAGTACCTGCCTACAGGATCTTATTTATATATATTTAAATATTACAATCCCTATCAGCACAAACATGTTACTAAAAAAGGATTCTTAACTATAAACAGTAAATAATATGTTACATAAATTTAAAATTATTCACACTATAGCATTCCTATCTTTCTATGGGGTTTTATTCTCACAGTCTGGTATTAAATTAACCGATTATTTCAATAACCCTAGTCTTTACAACCCTGCATACACAGGCGTTACGGATTCTTCTTTTATAAAAGGAACATATTCAACACAATGGGTTGGTTTTGAGGGGGCGCCTACTACACAAACCTTAGATGCTCAGTTGCATTTTCATAATGAAAAACACGCTGTTGGGTTGTCTATCCTTAATGATGATTTTGGAGCAGTAAAAAACATGAATACTGAAGCTAATTATGCCCTACATCTATACTTAAATGATGACACTAAATTAATTTTAGGGCTAAAAGTAGGTTTTAGTCATTTTAAAATTGACTATCAACAACTAACCATTCATGACCCTAATGAAGAAATTTATAATGATGGAAACACTTTTTTATTTAAACCGATTATTGGTGTAGGGGCTTATCTGCACCAAAAAAAATGGTTTGTAGGTATCGCTGCTCCAAACCTAATATCACACACTATAAATGATTTAGAGAATACTAGTTTTTATGTTAAGAAACCACATTTTTATAGTGTGGCAGGATACACTACTAGCTTTAAAAAAGAATACACATTCCGTGCGCAAGTATTAAATCAAATTATTAGCGGTGCACCAGTAGCAACATTATTATCTACATCTGTAACATATCAAAATTCGATTTTAATAGGAGTTCATTTTCAGCCAAAATCTCTTCTTGGAATTTTTACAAATTATGCTATTTCAGACATGACTAGTTTTGGCTATGGGTATGATGTATCATTACAAGACCTATTTAATCATTCAGGAGGAAGTCACTCCTTTTCAGTGTCTTTTAACATTCTTAATGCTGCAAAAAAATGGAATGACCGTTTTAGAGAATCAAAGCCCTATTTTATACAATAGAGCTTATTTTAATAACTATAGTTTAATCTAAAAAAATCAACCATGAAATTATTTATTTCTTTAATCGTGTTTACCTGTTCATTTATTGGATTTTCACAAAAAGTACATACGGTAGAGTATCAGAGCCAAGCAGAGCATGACATGCGACCTTGTCACCCTGAACTGGTTTCAGGGTCTAGGTGTTGCAATTTGTTTTTAGTGAGTTTAGATGCTGAAATAAATTCAGCATGACATGCAGGTTTGTTATTCCGTACTTGCTTGTCTTTCCCTCGTAGGCGGGAATCCAAAACTTCAGTGTTCAGTGTTCGGCCTACTGTCTAGTGGCTTTTCGCTAATTCCTACACACACAGAGACTGCCACATTTCGTTGCACGCTATTCGTAGTGCCACAATACTACTATCATTCTGTGTTAGGCATTCAAAAAAAACTACCTACTCTTACTACCTTCTTTATAGGTGATGATGGCATTTTTCAAACGGTGTTTTATTTCTTTAGAGGCTTGGTAGTTTAAATGGTACTTTTTTATACTACGCTTAGGGCTTAGCAGCTGTTCACTATCTTCTGCCTTACATTTAAAACCTATTTTAAACTTACCAACTTCGCCCAAGTCTACAATTTTGCCTTCCTCTAAATGCTGCTGTAATTTACCTCCTAAAGCCATAATTACAGCCTTAACATCTACTACAGATAAAGTGCATTCATTACTTATATCTTTACTAATTCTATTTAAATCTATGGTTCCAGTATTTACAGCCTGCATAATAAATTTTTCTTTTTTATTAATACTGTCTGTTCTTTTAGTTACACGATACCTTATAGCCATATAAATACACTTTTTAGTTAAAAATCTGTTCCTTTTTTTGTATCTTTATACCCCACCCTTAAAAGTACTGTTTATAAGGCTATCAAAAAGATATTATAAATATAGTACTATTTCCTATAATATATACTAGTACTTTTATAAAAATATACTACATAATTTATTAATATATACTAGTATATTTATAAAACTTAAGCGTTCAATTTATAACGTTTTTGCGCTACTTATTACTCATAACTAATTTAAACACTTCTTTTTATAAGCTAAAAAACCGCCATATATGGCGGTTTTTTAATTTAAGATTATATGTCAATTATGCTAATTCAAAAGCAGTTTTTATTTTGGACACATAGTCTAGTTTTTCCCACGTAAATAGCTCTACTTCTATTGTTTTACTAATTCCGTTAGGTTGTGTAAATGTTTTGGTTACCACCTCGTTTTTACGACCCATATGGCCATAAGCAGCAGTTTCTAAATATATCGGATTGCGTAATTTTAAGCGCGTCTCAATAGCTGCTGGGCGCATATCAAAAATTTCGCTTACCTTTTCGGCAATTTCACCATCGGTCATATTAAACGGACAAGTACCATAGGTATCTACAAAAATACCCATTGGTTTTACTACTCCAATTGCATAACTAACCTGAACCAGCACCTCATTACAAACGCCTGCTGCAACTAAGTTTTTAGCAATATGACGTGTAGCATATGCTGCTGAACGATCTACTTTACTAGGGTCTTTACCCGAAAAAGCACCACCACCATGTGCGCCTTTACCACCATAGGTGTCTACAATAATTTTACGTCCGGTTAGTCCTGTATCGCCATGCGGGCCACCAATTACAAACTTTCCGGTTGGGTTAATATGGTAGGTAATGGCATCATTAAATAAGGCTTGTGTATGTGCAGGTAAATCGGCTATTACTCTAGGAATTACAATGCTAATAATGTCTTGTTTAATTTTAGCCAACATTGCTGTTTCTTCATCAAAATCGTCGTGCTGTGTAGATACTACTATGGCATCTATACGCAATGGCGTATTATCATCTGCATACTCAATAGTTACCTGACTTTTAGCATCGGGACGTAAATAAGGAATGTCTGTATTTTCACGACGAACTTCTGCTAATGTTTTTAAAATTCTATGTGATAACTCTAAACCTAATGGCATAAAGTTTTCTGTTTCACGAGAGGCATACCCAAACATCATTCCTTGGTCTCCTGCGCCTTGCTCCTCTTTTAAATCACGGTCAACACCACGGTTAATATCTTCCGATTGTTCATGAATTGCCGAAAACACGCCACAAGAGTTTCCATCAAACATATACTCGCTTTTGGTATAGCCAATTTTATTTATAGTTTCTCGTGCAATTTTTTGCACATCTAAATAAGTGGTAGATTTTACTTCTCCTGCCAATACTACTTGCCCTGTAGTAACTAATGTTTCGCAAGCTACTTTAGACTCTGGATCAAAGGCTAAAAAGTTATCAATTAACGCATCACTAATTTGATCTGCTACCTTATCTGGGTGTCCTTCAGAAACGGATTCTGATGTAAATAAATATGCCATCTTCTTAAAAAAATATATTAATATTAATTAGATACTATACTAGCATCCATTTTTTTTGATTTGACAAAAAAGGCGTAAAGGAGTTTGCACTGCTTTAGCGTTTTTTTTGAGAGGTCGCAATCAGTCAAATCTTTCCTCTATATTGTTGGGTACAAAACTACATAAAATAGGTTTAAAAACAAGTGCTTTTTCTCAATAGCTTACATTTATGATAAAAATCACACAGAAAGCCAATTAATTTTAAGATTTTTGCAGTGTTATATTAAATGCAACAAATGATTACTACAGATATTATTATTATTGGTGCTGGACCAACGGGACTATTTACTGTTTTTGAAGCAGGGCTTTTAAAGCTAAAGTGTCACTTAATAGATGCCTTACCACAAGCTGGCGGACAATGTTCTGAGATTTACCCTAAAAAACCAATTTATGATATTCCAGCATTTCCTGAGGTACTGGCTGGCGATTTAGTAAGTAACTTAATGGCGCAGATAGCCCCCTTTGAACCCGGTTTTACACTTGGTGAACGGGCAGATAAAATAGATAAACTTGATGATGGCACTTTTATAGTAACCACTAATAAAGGCACAAAACACCACGCCCCTATTGTGGCTATTGCTGGCGGACTAGGGTCTTTTGAACCTCGAAAACCACCTATCCCAAATATTACTAATTTTGAAGATAAAGGCGTAGCGTATATTATTAGAGACCCCGAAGTATATAGAAACAAAAAAGTTGTTATTGCTGGTGGTGGAGATTCTGCTTTAGACTGGTCTATATTTTTAGCTGATGTTGCCGCAGAAGTGACTTTGGTTCATAGACGTAATGAATTTAGAGGTGCGTTAGATTCAGTAGAAAAAGTAGCCGAACTTGCTAAATTAGGAAAGATAAACCTTGTTACTGAAGCTGAAGTTACCGATATTCAAGGTACTAACACCGTTGAAAGTGTAACAATAAAACATAAAACTCAAGGAGAATTCACTCATAAAGCTGATTGTTTTATTCCGCTATTTGGCTTACTACCAAAACTAGGCCCTATTGCCAATTGGGGATTAGAAATAGAGAAAAATGCCATTAAAGTAAATAACGCCTTAGACTACCAAACCAATATTGAGGGTATTTATGCTATTGGCGATGTAAATACTTACCCCGGAAAATTAAAGCTTATTTTATGTGGATTTCACGAGGCCACATTAATGTGCCAGAGTGCATATAAACGTATTAATCCTGGTAAAAAATATGTTATGAAATACACCACCGTTGGCGGGGTTGAAGGGTTTGATGGCTCTAAAAAAATAGCAAAAAAAGAACAGGTATTAAATATTAAAGACTTGTAAAATGGGCGACATTACTTTACATATAACCGATAGAGAGGGTACTCTACATACTGTTGAAGCACCTACCGATATGGCTATGAACATCATGGAGGTTGTAAAAGGGTTTGAACTTGCTCCTGAAGGAACTATTGGTACTTGTGGCGGGATGGCTATGTGTGCGTCTTGCCAGTGTTATGTTAACTCTAATCATGATTTAGCAGAAATGGAGTATGATGAAGAGGCTATGCTTGCAGAAGCTTTTCATGTAGAAGACAATTCTCGTTTGGGATGTCAGATTCCTATAACAGAAGACCTAGAGGGTTTAGAAATTACTTTGGCTCCTGAGGAAATGTAGTAATAGCTTATAAACTTTAATTGATATAGATGCTGAAATAAATTCAGCATGACAGACTGGTTCTTCTTGACAATGTACATCAGCATGACAAACTGGTTCTACGTAACAACACTCTAAAACATCCTCAGATCTGTCACCCTGAACTTGTTTCAGGGTCTCTACAACTTACATATTTTGGATATGAATCAAGTTAGATGCTGAAATAAATTCAGCATGACAGACTAGTTCAGTATGACAATACACTATGACATACTTTAGTTTGAACTCAAAGGCTTCCATAAATTATCCCAATTTGGATTTTCCTTTTCTATAAGGTTAACTTTCCATTCACGATGCCAGTTTTTTAGCTGTTTTTCCCTTGCAATAGCCTCTTGTACAAATTGAAACTCTTCATAATAAACAAGTCTTTTTAATTTATATTTTGCAGTAAATACACTCCCAACCTCTTCTGTGTGTCTTTCCATTCTATCATCTATACCTCCTGTAACACCTATATACAAAGTGCCTTTTGGTTTGTTGGAAAGGATATAAACCCAGTAGTTATGAAAAACTCTTTTTGACATTGTATGATTTACCTGCGACTTGACGAGGAGATAGTACAAGTTAGCAAATATTTTTGTCACCCTAAGGTTATTTCAGGGCGTTAATAACTTATGAAGCTTAAAATAGATGCTGAAACAAATTCAGCATGACAGACTGGTTCTGCATGACAATGTACATCAGTATAGCAAACTGGTGTACGTAACAACACTCCAAAACACCCTCAGAACTATCACCCTGAACTTGTTTCAGGGTCTCTACAACTTACATGTTTTGGATATGAATTAGGTTAGATGCTGCACTTCGACACATTTCGACAGGTGATATCCTGAGTTTATCGAAGGACTCAATGTAAAAGCTCAGTGATCTAGTTCTGCATGACAGACTAGTTCTGCATGACAACACTCTAAAACATCCTCAGAACTGTCACCCTGAACTTGTTTCAGGGTCTTAGTAAAGTACTCTAAATTTAATTGTATTTTCAATGTTTTTTAGAGCATTAAGCACTTCATTATTATACTCTTTATCAACATCAACAATAACATAACCAACGCTTGCGTCTGTTGCTAAGTATTGCCCTGTTAAATTTAACTCATAAGCTGCTAATACTTTATTTATACTCGCCATAATACCAGGTACGTTTTTATGAATATGTAAAAAACGATGGCTGTTTTCTTGGCGTGGCAAGCGAATATTTGGAAAGTTTACCGCATCAACAGTATTTCCTGAATTGATATATGCCATAATTTTACTTGGCACAAAATCTGCAATATCGCGCTGTGCTTCTTCAGTACTTCCTCCAACATGTGGTGTAAGTATTACATTAGGAACACCTTTTAACGCTGTTTCAAAAGCACCATTTACCCTTGGTTCTACAGGAAAAACATCTACTGCAGCTCCCGATAATTTCCCCGATAGTAAGGCACTTTTTAAGGCCTCTATATCTACTACAAAACCGCGAGAAAGGTTTACCAAAGCAGCACCATCTTTCATCCAACTAATTTCTTCTGCGCCTATATAATTTTTATTAACGGCATTGTCATCAATATGTAGTGATATCACATCGGCTATATTTAACAGCTCTTTTAAACTGGTGCATTTTTTAGCATTTCCAAGCGCTAGCGTATCTTCTACATCATAATAATACACCTGCATTCCTAGTCCTTCTGCAAGAATAGATAATTGCTTACCTATGTTTCCGTAGCCAATAATTCCTAATATTTTACCACGAACCTCTCTCGACCCCTTGGCTGTTTTATTCCATTGTCCTTGGTGCAATTCCATACTACGAGCAAAGACACTTCTAAGCAACATAATAATTTCACCTATAGCCAATTCTACTACAGAACGGGTATTACTATATGGGGCGTTAAAAACGACTACTCCGTTGTTTTTACAAGCCTCCAAGTCGATTTGTTTGGTACCTATACAAAAAGCACTTACCGCCATTAATTTGTTGGCAGATTCAATAACTTTTTTAGTGACTTGTGTTTTTGAACGAATTCCGAGCACATGCACATCTTTAATTTTTTCAATTAAATCTGCTTCCGATAAACTATGAGATATTGTCTCTACAGTAAACCCATCATTCGATAACCTTTTAAAAGCATCTGGATGTACGTTTTCTAACAATAGAATCTTAATACGGTGCTTTGGAAACGATATATTTCTAGGCAGCTTATTAACGTACAAAAATTCATCTAAATTTGGTGTAACATAGTCGGCATTTGTAACAGCTTTATCTCGCGATACGTTTTCGGTAAAAGCAAAAAAGGTGTCCGCTACCCCTGCTTTACGCATAACATAATCACTATAACCATCTCCTATTACCTGTACCTCTCCTGGTAAATTTAAGTTTTGTAAACATTCTATTTTACCATCATGTTTTGCTAAAGGATTTTCTGAGTCAAAACCTACAATTTTATTGTTTTTGTCAAACTCAAATGTATTAGCATATACGCGACTTGCAGGAATATTATAGGCTGCAACAATAGGGTCTATAAATTCTTTAAAACCACATGAAATTACATAAATATCATCGGCATACTGTTCAAAAAATGCTTTGTTCTCTATAATTGACTTAGATACTTTATCTCTTAATCGTTCGGTTAATAAAATTAGATCTTCTTTTGAAGCATTTAATAACTTTATTCTGCGCTCTAATGATTCTGTAAAAGATATATCACCATCAATACCTTTATTGGTAATATCAATTATCTCATTAATAATGTTGTCCTTATTAGGGTTGTTAGTCAGTGTAATTTCTGCTAATACATCTAATGCTTCAACGGTTGTTAATGTACTGTCAAAATCAAAAACATATGTTTTTTTAGTGCTACTCATCTGGTTAACTTTTTATACTTATAGTGGTCATAAAACGCAAAGCCTCAAAAAAAACATTTTGAGGCTTTGCATTTTAGTCTTAAAAAGAGTGTTTATATCTCTAGATAAATCTTTGGCTATCGCCCTGCGATTATACTATTGGTCCTCCTTTTAATATGTCGTCATTTGCATATGATGCAAATTGTTTAAAATTCTTTTTAAATGATGCTGCTAACTCATTTGCTTTAGCATCATACGCTGCCGCATCACTCCATGTTCCTCTTGGGTTTAATACCTCGTCTGGCACATTAGGACAAGTTGTTGGCATATCTAGTCCAAAAATTGGATGCTGTACAAACTCAACATTATCTAATTCATTATTTAATGCTGCCGTAATCATTGCTCTTGTTGAACCTAATTTCATTCTGTTTCCTACACCATAAGGACCTCCAGTCCAACCAGTGTTAATTAACCATACATTTACACCTGCTTCTTGCATTTTAGCACTTAGCATTTCGGCATACTTTGTAGGGTGTAATGGCATGAATGGCGCTCCAAAACAAGCCGAGAAACTTGGTAATGGCTCGTTAATTCCAGCTTCAGTTCCTGCTACCTTTGCTGTATATCCAGAAATAAAGTGATATGCTGCTTGACCTGGTGTTAGTTTTGATATTGGAGGCAATACACCAAAAGCATCTGCTGTTAAAAAGAAGATGTTTTTAGGGTTTTTACCTATAGATGGTTCTTGAATATTATCAATATGATAAATTGGGTAACTTACACGTGTATTTTGTGTAATTGATGTATCTTCAAAATCAACACTTCCGTCTTTTTTGAATACTACATTTTCAAGAATAGCACCACGCTTAATAGCGTTGTAAATTTCTGGTTCTTTTTCTGCAGATAGATCTATTACTTTTGCGTAACATCCACCTTCAAAGTTAAATACCGTATTTTCGTTTGTCCAACCGTGCTCATCATCACCAATTAACTTACGTTGTGGATCACATGATAAGGTTGTTTTTCCTGTTCCTGACAGTCCAAAGAAAATAGCCGTTTCTCCGTTTTCACCAACGTTTGCAGAGCAATGCATTGGTAAAGTGTTTTTATCTACTGGTAAAATAAAGTTTAATGCAGAGAAAATTCCTTTTTTAATTTCTCCGGTATATCCTGTTCCACCAATTAATGCAATTTTTCTAGTAAAATCTAGTATTGCAAAGTTATGCTGACGTGTACCATCAACCGCAGGATCTGCCATAAATCCAGGAGCGTTTATAACGGTCCATTCTGGAGAAAAGCCTTCTAATTCTGCTGCTGTTGGGCGTAAGAACATGTTATAAGCAAACATGTTTGACCATGGGTACTCATTTATTACTCTAATATTTAATTTGTAATCTTCGTCTGCACAAGCATAACTATCTCTTACAAATACTTCTTTTTCTGAAAGGTAAGCCGTTACTTTATCGTATAACTTTTGAAATTTATCGCTATCAAATGCAATATTAATGTCTCCCCACCAGATTTTATCTGCGGTTTTTGCATCTTTTACAATAAATCTATCCATCGGAGAACGTCCTGTAAACTCACCTGTGTTTACTGCTAAAGCTCCAGAAGCAGCTTCAACACCTTGTTTTTTTGCTATGGTAGTATCGTGTAACTCATTAGATGATAAGTTATAACGAACTGTAGCATTCTGAATTCCATATTGTTCTAATGAAATTCCTTTTTTTGTATCATTATCAGCCATAATAATAGTATTGGTTGTGTTGTACTTGTTATGTTTAATTTCTGATCATTTCTCACATTACTTTTAATGAAGAAATCTAATTATTTAAAGGGCAAAAGTATAAAAATTATACTAAAATACACTTAACTCTTTTTTAAGTTTAAAAAACTTTTTAACAAAATAGCCCAAGCTGTTAAAAGCACCAATCCTCCTACTGGAGTTATAGGGCCTAAAAATGGTAAATTAAGTCCTGTAACTAACTTTGTTGACAATAAGTATATAGAGCCCGAAAAAAGACAAACACCTATTACTGTAAAAATATATACTTGTTTTTTCTGAACAACTGTTAACATATTGTTTCCTGACAAGAATAATAACAGTAATGCATGATACATCTGATAGCGAACGCCGGTTTCAAAAGCCAGTAAACTTGCCTCTGGTATAGCCTCTTTTAATTGATGTGCACCAAAAGCACCTAATACAATTGCTGTAAAAGCTAAAATTACTGCTGAAATTCCTATTTTTTTATCCATAATACTACCTGTTCTTAGGTGTTGTTTTATATATTTGCTCGTACAATTATTGCACTTTAAACACCAACACAAATGTCTGAAATTTATTTGCAATAACAAACCAATTAAAAAAGACTATTTACTTTATATAAGCATGAGAAAAATATTAATCATAGGCGCAGGAAAATCAGCATCAAACTTAATTACTTATTTAATTAACAAATCTGCAACCGAAAACTTACACATTACCATTGGCGACCTAAATTTAGAAAATGCCAAAGCACATATTAAAAACAACAGTAATGCTACAGCTATAACGCTTGATATTTTTAATACTGCCGAAAGAGAAACAGCTGTTAAAAATGCCGACATTGTAGTGTCTATGCTTCCTGCTAGATTCCACATTGAAGTTGCAAAAGACTGTATTACTTTTGGGAAACACATGGTTACCGCATCATATATTAGCCCAGAAATGGAAGCTTTAAATGACGAGGCTGTAAAAAAAGGATTGGTATTTATGAATGAAATTGGCCTTGACCCTGGTCTTGACCACATGAGCGCCATGCAAGTTATTGATCGTATTCACGAGCAAAACGGAAAAATGATTTTGTTTGAATCTTTTTGCGGCGGACTTGTAGCACCCGAGAGCGACACAAACCTATGGAACTATAAGTTTACTTGGAACCCTAGAAATGTTGTGCTTGCCGGACAAGGTGGTACTGCTAAATTTATTCAAGAAGGCAAGTATAAATACATTCCGTATAACCGATTATTTAGACGAACAGAATTTTTATCTGTTGAAGGCTTTGGGAAATTTGAAGCTTACGCCAATAGAGATTCCCTAAAATATCGAAGTATTTACGGACTAGATAACATTGCTACACTATATAGAGGTACTATAAGACGTGTTGGTTTTTCAAAAGCATGGAACATGTTTGTACAATTAGGTATGACGGATGATTCATACACTATTGAAGGTTCTGAAAACATGACTTATCGTGATTTTGTAAATTCATTTTTACCTTATAACTCATCTGACTCTGTAGAACTTAAGTTTCGTCATAGTTTAAAAATTGACCAAGATGATGTGATGTGGGAAAAATTATTAGAAATTAACCTTTTTGATAATAGCAAAAAAGTTGGACTAGTGAATGCTACACCTGCACAAATTCTTCAGAAAATATTAGTAGAAAAATGGACGCTACAAGCTCAAGACAAAGATATGATTGTTATGTATCATAAATTTGGTTATGAACTAAATGGTGAGAAAAAACAAATTGACGCCAAAATGGTTATTTTAGGTGACGATCAAACTTTTACTGCCATGTCTAAAACAGTAGGGCTACCTGTTGCCATTGCAACATTAGCTATTTTAAATAAAAAAATTACAACGCCTGGTGTGCAACTCCCTATTAGTAAAGAAGTTTATACACCTATACTAAAAGAACTAGAAGATTTTGGTGTTATTTTTAAAGAAACCAATGTAGATTATTTAGGCTATAATGCCGACATGCTATAATGTCTGTAAGATACAATACAAAAAAGTCCATCGTTATGATGGACTTTTTTTTGTGACATTTAACACTAATCTAGATTACTTTTTACCGCCTAGCATTAGCAATTCACTTACTACAATTTCCGTAATATAGCGTTTGTCTCCATCTTTGGAGTCATAACTACGTGAGGTTAATTTTCCTTCTACGGCAACCTCATCACCTTTGTTTACATACTGCTCAATAACTTGCGCCGTATTTCCCCAGGCAATAATATTGTGCCACTGGGTGTCGGTTACTTTTTCGCCTTTTGCGTTTTTGTAATTTTCATTGGTTGCCATTGTAAATTTAGCCAATTTTTTTCCACTATCTAAAGTGATGATTTCTGGCTGCGTTCCTAAGTTTCCAATCAACTGTACTTTGTTTCTTAATGTGCTCATAATAATTATATTTAATGGTTAAACAGTTAATACTATCGAGTTCTTATGTTTCGACACTGCAAATATGCGACTGTTTCATTCTTACATCCGGTTGTTACCTGCTTACTTACAATTGTAAGTGATTGTAACCGTTTGTAAATGGTTTTTTTGTATCTTGTAAACAAAAATGAAAAAACAACATTTACTTTGCTTTTTATTTGTAAACCTTGTATCTGCACAAGAGTACCCCAAACAACTAGGCAACTACGCTCTTGAATTAACCCAAGATATTGTTGAGTATGACCCTAGTTACTTTAGTATCACATACCCAAATGGCGATGTTCCAAAAAACAAAGGTGTCTGTACAGATGTTGTTATTAGAACATACAGAAAAGCAAACATTGACCTACAAAAAGAGGTTCATGAAGATATGGTTAAACATTTTAATCTATATCCAAAAATATGGGGGTTAAAAAAGCCCGATACCAATATAGACCACAGAAGGGTGTTAAACTTAATGACATTTTTTAACAGACACGGCATAAAAAAACCTATAACAACAAACCCTAATGATTATCTTCCTGGCGCAATTGTTTGCTGGAATTTAGGCGGTGCAATTACCCATATCGGAATTGTTTCTAACATAAAATCTAGTGACAAGAAACGGTACTTAATTGTACACAATATTGGCAGTGGGCAAGTCCTTGAAGACATCTTATTTGACTATACTATTATTGGTCACTATCTCTATAAAAAATAAAAAAACACATTATATGAAAACTTGTTTAGAATGTAACGAACCCGTAAAAGGGCGCGCCGATAAAAAATTCTGTGATGACAGTTGTCGTAACGAATACAACAATAGAATGAATAAGGATTCTAAAAACATGCTCAGAAATGTAAACAATCGTTTGCGTAAAAATTGGCGTATTTTAGAAGGGTTAAATCCTAACGACAAAACCAAAACATCACGAAGTAAACTTATTGAAAAAGGCTTTGACTTTAATTATTTCACATCCATATACACAACCAAAGCAGGGACTATTTATTATTTTGTATATAACCAAGGTTACCTTCCTTTAGAAAAAGAATATTACGCCTTAGTAAAACGAAATAGCTAACCTACTAACACTCCAGATCATGATTAAAAAAATTATAGCCATACTTGTACTTATTACCCTTGCATTTTTTAGCCTTCGCAATCAAATGCCACAAGGAAATTATATTGAAAACCCTTCCGAAACACAGTTTTCTAACAAACGTGCTTTTACACATATCAATGCCATAGGAAATACGCCACATGGCGTAAGCAGCAAAGCGCACCAAAAAACCATTGACTATATTAGTGATGCTTTAGAAAAAATGGGACTTGATGTACACATACAAGAAGGCAATAGTTCTAGCAACTGGGGATCTTTTACAAAAGCGCAAAATATTATTGCCCGGATTAAAGGTACAGAGTCTTCTAAAGCCTTAGTACTAATGAGTCATTACGACAGCCACCACCACTCTTCACCGGGTGCTAGTGATGCTGCAAGTGGTGTTGCTACTATTTTAGAAGGTATTAGAGCGCTTATCTCATCAAAAGAAAAACTTAAAAACGATCTTATTATTTTAATTACAGACGCTGAAGAAATAGGTTTGGTTGGTGCTAGATTATTTGTAGAAAAACACCCTTGGGTTAACGATATTGGATTAGTCCTTAACTTTGAAGCACGCGGAAGTGGAGGCCCGTCCTTTACCCTTTTAGAAACAAACAAAGGCAACAAAGAATTAATTTCCGAATTTAAAAAAGCAAATCCTACATTTCCTGTTGCAAACTCATTGGCATATAGCATTTACAAAAAACTACCCAATGATACCGACTTAACCATATTTAGAAAAAATGCAAATATTCAAGGGTTTAACTTTGCCTTTATTGATGACCATTTTGATTATCATACCGCTTTAGATACCCCTGAACGACTAGACAACAACACCTTATCTCACCAAGCAAGTTATTTAATGCCTTTGCTAACGCATTTTGGAAACACCAATCTTACCCAACTAAATAGCACCGAAAACAGTGTTTATTTTAACACCATTTTCGGAATGCATAGTTATCCTTATTCGTGGATATTTCCATTGGCAATCATGGCGTTTATCTGCTTTATATTATTATTAGGGTATGGTATTTTATCTAAAGAACTCCGTTTAAAATCTATCGGAAAAGGTTTTATTGCCTTTTTTACAGCACTTACTATAAATGCTGCTATTGGCTTTTTTGGATGGAAACTACTCTTAATTCTATACCCGCAGTACAATGAAATTTTACACGGATTCCCTTACAACGGACATCTGTATATTCTGTTTTTTGTACTCCTTAGCTTAAGTGTGTTATGTTACATTTATAAAAAAGTATACCACAAATCCAATACTGCAGAACTGCTTGTAGCACCAATCCTCTTTTGGGCAATCATTAACATTGCTTTTGCCGAAATACTTCAAGGTGCTAGCTTTTTTGTAATCCCTTTATACTTTACAATACTTGCTTTTGCTATAGTGCTTTTCAAAAAAACAACACCAATAATATTATTAACCATATTGTGTATTCCTACCATATGTATATTAGTTCCCTTTATTCCGCAATTACCCATTGCTCTAGGGCTTAAAATTGTAGCTGCCAGTAGTGTTTTAGTAACTGTAATTTTTGGATTATCACTAGGTTTGTTTTCTAGTATAAGGCGTAAAAAAATACTAGGTCACTTAATGCTTATTTCTGCCATAATTGTATTTATTGTTGCGCATTTTAACAGTCAATTTACTGCTGAAAAACCAAAACCAAATAGTTTGGTTTACCTACAAGATAGCAATACAGAACAAGCCTACTGGTTAAGTTATGACATGATGCTAGATGACTGGACAAACTCTTATTTTAACAATACTACAACCACAGAAGCTCCTATAAGTTTTGGGAGTAAATACCGTACAAACTTTAATAAAGTTGCTGCTGCGCCTGTAATTTCTATTCCAGAAACAAGTATGGTAAAAGCATTAGATACCTGTGTTGGAATTAACCGAAGAGTTAAAGTAATACTAACACCACAACGTTATCTAAACACCATTGAAATTAGCTCTAATAACAAAGCAGATTTTACTTCGTTTGCTATTAACGGTACACCTATTAAACTAAATGAAAAATCGCGCTTCTCAGCAAAATCTTCTAAAAAAATAGCCACTTACTATCTTAGCAAACAAGATAGCTTAGTGCTTGAATTTACTATCCCTAAAACAGAAAACCCACACATTGAATTGCTAGAAACATCAAACGACTTATTGAGTTATCCGGGATTAAATATTTCTAAACGAGATGCTAATATGATTCCAAAACCATTTGTAGTAAATGATGCTGTTATTGTAAAAAGGACTTTATATTTTAATGAGTAAATTTTTAGGGGATTAACACTTGTCATTCTCAGCTTGACTGGGAATCTATGCCAATGTAGCCATTAGCTATCCCGATAACTATCGGAAGGCAAAAGCGAAAAGAACAATACCTGTAAAATGGATTCCCGCCTACGCGAGAAAGACAAACAAGGAGGAGATTGCCGCGCCCCGAGTATCGGGGCTCGCAAAGACAGCACGGTAACAACTCTATTGCCTCTGCGAATCCCGTGCAACGGAATGAAGCAGTCTCAACATGTGTAGAAATTAGTGAAAAGGCAGTAGGCTGAATACTGAACGCTACCCTCTTTTTTCAACAAAAAAGCGTTTCATAATATCACTGCATTCTTCAGCTAGAATTCCCTTAACATAAGTTGTTTTAGGGTGTAGTGTTGTTCCTTTAGTTATAAAACCACGAGAAGCATCAGTTGCTCCAAAAACAATAGCATCTATTTGAGACCAATACAAAGCCCCCGCACACATTTGGCAAGGTTCAAGTGTTACGTATAAAGTACATTTTTTTAAATATTTCCCTCCTAAAAAATCAGCAGCAGCAGTAATGGCTTGCATTTCGGCATGTGCCGTTACATCATTCAGTACCTCTGTTAAATTATGAGATCGTGCTATGACTCTATTATCTACAACAACAACAGCACCTACAGGTATTTCGCCTTTTTCAAAAGCAATTTCAGCCTCTTGCAAAGCCTTTTTCATAAAATATTCATGTGAAAATAATTCTTCCATAATATAGACTACCCCACAATAACTTATAAGGTGTTTGTAAAAGCATTAAAAAAATATGAGAAAAGCTTCGAAGCATTTAAATCTCAATTATCGAGTAAAAATACTATTTTTGCCCTATGCCAAACAAATTACTACATAGTATATTTAATCCTAGCGATTTAAAAACACTTACTACAGACCAATTACCTCAACTGGCAAAAGAAATAAGAGCCTTTATTATTGATGTTGTTGCCTCTAAAGAAGGGCATTTGGGGGCTAGCTTAGGTGTTGTAGAGTTAAGTATTGCGCTACATTATGTTTTTAATACACCTGACGATATATTGGTTTGGGATGTTGGACATCAGGCGTATGTGCATAAAATTTTAACAGAACGCCGCAGTAAATTTCATACAAACAGACAGCTAAATGGTATTTCTGGATTTCCGCTACGCAGTGAGAGCAAATATGATGCTTTTGGAGTTGGACATTCTTCTACCTCTATATCTGCCGCTTTAGGAATGGCTATTGCTTCTAATTTAAAAGGCGACACTCACAAACAACATATTGCCATTATCGGAGATGCTTCTATAGCAAGTGGAATGGCTTTTGAAGCCCTTAACCATGCCGGTGTATCTAAAGCAAATATTTTAGTTATTTTAAATGATAACGCTATAGGAATTGACCCTAGCGTTGGTGCTTTAAAAAAGTACCTTACTGGCGTAAAGAACAATAAAAACAACGAACAACATAATATTTTTGAAGCTTTAAATTTTAACTATTCTGGGCCAATTAACGGTCATGATATAACAGCGCTAACCAACGAATTAACGCGTTTAAAGAACATACAAGGCCCTAAGTTTTTACATGTTATTACTACTAAAGGAAAAGGATTAAAACAAGCCGAAGAAGACCAAGTTACCTACCATGCTCCTGGTAAATTTAATGCACAAACGGGAGATTTAATTCCTAAAAACACCAACGGAATTCCATTAAAATATCAAGATGTTTTTGGAAACACATTACTTGAACTTGCTTTAAAGAACGATAAGATTATAGGTATTACGCCTGCTATGCCCACAGGAAGCTCGCTTAAAACAATGATGGATGTACTACCCAATCGTGCTTTTGATGTAGGAATTGCCGAGCAGCATGCCGTAACTTTAGCCGCAGGAATGGCAACACAAGGAATGACTGTTTTTTGCGCTATTTATTCTACGTTTTTACAACGTGCTTATGACCAAATTATTCATGATGTTGCCTTACAAAATTTACCTGTTATATTTTGCCTAGATCGTGCAGGACTAGTTGGTGAAGATGGTGCTACTCATCATGGCGTTTTTGATTTGGCTTACTTACGTTGTATTCCGAATTTAATTGTATTCTCCCCTATGAATGAGCTAGAGCTACAAGATATTCTATATACAGCACAGCTCGGTTTAGAAAATCCAATTGCTATTAGATACCCTAGAGGGCGAGGAGTTTATGCTAAAAACACCAATCATTCTTATCAGAAAATAGAGATAGGACAAGGTAAATGTATACAGAACGGTACTGATATTGCTGTGCTTACAATTGGCCATATTGGAAATGTACTACCGCAAGTACAAGCGCTTTTACCAGACACTGCAAAAGAAAAAATAGGCCATTTTAACATGAGATTTGTAAAGCCTTTAGATTACAAATTACTGACCCACATCTTTGATTCCTACACTACAATTATAACCATAGAAGACGGCACAATTGTAGGAGGTTTTGGTAGTGCCATTAGCGAATTTGCAACAAAAAACAATTATAAAAACACCATTAAAACACTTGGTATACCAGATGCTTTTATTGAGCATGGTAGCGTATCAGAATTACACCATTCAGTAGGATTATCTGCCAATGCTATTGCAAAAGTTATTAAAAAAATTGTA
This sequence comes from Flavobacteriaceae bacterium, assembly GCA_965178655.1. Classification (GTDB taxonomy): domain Bacteria; phylum Bacteroidota; class Bacteroidia; order Flavobacteriales; family Flavobacteriaceae. Next base: position 1,645,604 of record OZ238266.1, on the reverse strand, counting down.
TACCCATAATGCGCCATAAAAACCAAGTTGTCACCCTGAACTTGTTTCAGGGTCTCACTCTAAATGCTTGTTTATAGGCGGTTCGAGATACTTCGACACATTTCGACAAGCTCAATGTAAAAGCTCAGTATGACAAAAAACCGAAGTCTTGAGTGATTACGGGCATTCGATTTAAAAAATATCTAAACGATTAATACGCCAATAATTCTTCTATTTTTATTTTGACTTTTTCGGTAGAAGGAATCATAGTTTGCTCTAAAGTTGAATTTAACGGAATAGCAGGCATGTTTTCACTACCAATAGTTTGTACTGGCGCATCTAAATACCTAAAACATTTTTCTTGAATTAAGCCACTTAACGCTCTTGCAAAAGAATTATTTGTAGGTTCTTCAGTTACCACTAAACATTTTTTTGTTTTTTTAACCGATGCAATAATTGTGTCTTCATCTAGAGGATAAAGGGTTCTTAAATCGATTATTTCAACGTTTTCTTTTAGATGTTTTGTTGCATTTAAAGCCCAATGTACACCCATACCGTAGGTAACAACGGTTAATGTTTCGGCAGTATCTTGTTTCCATATTTCTTGCACAGTATTGGCTTTACCAAAAGGCAGCACATAGTCGGCTGCTGGTTCAATTGTTCTAGCAGCTTCTGTTCCTTTTACTTTAGACCAATAGAGTCCTTTATGCTCTAAAAACACTACAGGATTTGGGTCATGGTAGGCTGCTTTTAACAACCCTTTTAAATCGGCACCATTACTTGGATAGGCGATTTTTATACCACGGATATTTGTTAATACAGATTCTACTGAAGATGAATGGTACGGTCCTCCACTACCATACGCACCAATAGGAACACGTAAAATCATAGATACTGGCCATTTTCCGTTAGATAAATAACAACTTCTACTCACTTCTGTAAATAACTGATTTAAGCCTGGCCAAATATAGTCGGCAAACTGCACCTCAACAATTGGCTTTAGTCCAACAGCACTCATTCCTACTGTAGAACCAACAATGAAAGCTTCTTGAATGGGCGTATTAAATACGCGCTCATCTCCAAACTTTTGTGCTAGTGTAGCAGCTTCTCTAAACACTCCTCCTAAACGCCCACCTACATCTTGTCCGTATAATAAACACTCTTTATGTTCTTGCATTAGCTCTTCAACAGCAAACAAGGCACAATCTACCATTACAACCTCATCTTTGTCTTTTGGTGCACGATCTCCTTTTTCTTCGGTAATTGATGTTGGGGCAAAATCATGTGTAAACAAATCCGATGGGCTTGGATCTTCTGCTTTTTGAGCCGCTTCAAAATCTGCTTGCACAGTATTGATACATTTATTTTCAATAGCGTTAATATCATCTATTGAAACACCAGCATCAGCTAATTGCTTTTTTAACACTGGGTATGGGTCACGGGAACGTGCTTCTTCCAAATCATCACGATACCATTCCATACGCACACCAGAAGTATGGTGATTTAGTAAAGGAACTTTAGCGTGTAATAATACTGGGCGACGTTCTTCTCTAATAATTTTTAAAGCTTTTTCTACAGCGTTATAAGATGCTGTAAAATCGGCACCATCAATGGTCATTGCTTCTAAACCATGGAATCCTGCGGCATACTCATAGGCATTTTGCGCACGTGTTTCTTCGGCATTTGCAGAAATATCCCAGCCATTATCTTGTACTAAATATAATATTGGTAATTGTTTTAGCGCTGCCATTTGAAAAGCTTCGGATATTTCCCCTTCGGTTACCGAGGCATCTCCTAAAGAGCATACCGCTACCGGCTTATCGGCTAACGATTTTTCGTTAATATCAATATTTTCTTTATACCAAAACCCCATAGCTACTCCTGTTGCAGGAATTGCCTGCATACCTGTTGCAGAGGATTGGTGTGGTATTTTTGGTTTATCGGCATCACGTAAACTTGGATGACAGTAATAAGTTCTCCCTCCTGAAAAAGGATCGTTTTTCTTTGCTAAAAGCTGTAACATTAAATCATACGGACGCATTCCGAAAGACAATAACATAGCATCATCACGGTAATATGGAAATGCATAATCTTGTGGCAACAACTGCATACCAAGTGCTGTTTGTATGGCTTCATGTCCGCGAGAAGTTGCATGCACGTATTTTGATACTACTTTAAAATTATCTTCATACAAATTTGCCATTGCCTTTGCTGTGCAAAGGTTTGCAAATCCTTTTTTTAAAATCTCTTGAGATAGTTGTCTTCCTGTTTCCATTTTGGATGTTTTTTTGCTACGTGGTAACTTTTATATTGTGTTTTTTCAACAGGCCTAATACTTCAGGTATTGAAAATTTTGCGTTTTTAATTTTGTTTATTTTAGAACTAATTTATAATGCTATAGCAACATTAATATGTTCTTTTAACATCAAATTGTTCTAAATAATCGCCTACTTTTCTTAGAAATGAACCGCCTAAGTAACCATCTACAGCCCTATGATCAAAAGATAATGATAGATACATCATACTACGAATAGCCAATTCATCTTCTCCCTTATTATTGGTAATAACCTCTCCTCTTTTTTTAATAATTCCTAATGCTAATATAGCCACTTCAGGCTGGTTAATTATTGGCGTTCCCATAAGGCTTCCAAAAGTTCCTACATTAGAAATGGTAAAAGTACTCCCTTGTATTTGTTCTGGCTTTAAACAATTATTTCTAGAGTTATTTGCCAATTGATTGACATCTTCGGCAAGGGATACCAAGTTTTTAGTATCTGCTTTTTTTACTACTGGAACAATTAAATTTCCTGATGGCAATGCGGTTGCCATACCCACATTAATATCTTTATACTGAATAATTTTATTACCATCTATAGAGGCGTTTATTCCTGGAAATTCTTGAATTGCCTTTGCTACTGCCTCTACAAATATTGGTGTAAATGTTAAACGCTGATTGTGTTTTTCTTGAAAGGCTATTTTATTTTCATTACGCCAATTAACTAGATTTGTAACATCTACCTCTATATATGCCGTAACGTGTGGCGACGTTTGCTTTGAATACACCATATGATCTGCAATCATCTTACGCATTCTATCCATTTCAATAACCGTATCATGTCCTTCTAAAAAGGTAACTGGCGGGGCATTATATGTAGATTTTGGAGTAGTTGCCATAGGTACTTCTGGGCGACTTGGTAAGGCATATTTTCTGTTAGCAACATAACTCATTACATCACTTTTACGAATACGACCATTTGTTCCTGTACCTACTATTCGTTGTACTTCCTCTATGGTTAAGCCTTCTTTCTGTGCAATACTAATTACCAATGGTGATAAAAAAGCTTCTGAATCAGGGCTATTCTTTACTTGAAAATTATTATCCTTTTTTACAACTGTCGTTGTTTTTATAGATGGTGATACCGCCGGAATAACGTCCTCTTTTTTAGAAGTAGATGCAACCGTTTCATTGGTTTCTATTATAGCCATTACAGCACCAACCGGAACAACATCATTTACTTGCACAAGTATCTTTGTAAGCACTCCATTACATGGCGAAGGCACTTCGGAGTCTACCTTATCAGTAGCCACCTCTAATACTGTTTCATCAACAACAATAGTATCACCCTCCTGAAACAACCAATTAATAATTGTTGCTTCATTAATACTCTCTCCCATTTTGGGCATTTTTAACTCTATTGTTGCCATAAATTATATGCTATTTATCTGGTAACTAACAACTGTTAGTTTGTGTGGTGTAAAATTACTAAAAAAACTCAGTTATTACAATTCCTTATTTTCTAAAATATGGTTCCATAATAATATACGCTGTTGTAAGGCTTGTTTGCTATAGTGAATTGCTTCTTCCCATTTTTGGTTATCATCTCCACAAAGTTCTTCAATCATTTTTAAGCTCATTGGTCCATGTTCATCTCCATCTAGCTCTATATGGCGTTCTAGGTAATAAATAAGCTTGTCGGTTTCTGATGCTGTTCCTAATCCTTTTACAAGCTCAATAAACATGTCTGGTATTAAATCTTCTCTACCAAAGGTAAATACTGCTGCAATAACATGTGGTTTTTGAGTAGCAATTACTTCAAAAGTAAAGTTTATAAATGCCTCTACAACTGGGTTTGCTTTAATTGTGTTAAATGCTTGGGAAATTGTATTTCCGTTTTGAATTTGAGCAACAAATTGGGTCACCTGATTGGTACTTGCGCCTAATTGCTGCATAGCTTCTAAGTACATTTCATAATGACTCATAGCTACGCCATTTCTATCAACATCACTTTCTTCGCCAAATACAATTTCATTAATAAAGCGTCTCGTAACAGGGTTTTTTGTAGGTGTCCACGGCAGTGCTACACCTGTTAAATGCTGTTGTAATGCTTTTAATAGCGACATAAAGTCCCATACTGCAAACACATGTGTTTCAGTAAATTTCTGCACATCTTTTCTGGTATGAATCTGTGTGTATAAGGGGTGTTGCACTAATTGCTCTCTTAAGGGGTTCAGTGCTTCTAAAACCTTTTCTATCATCGTAATTATGTCTTTAAAAAATCGTTTAATGTATTGTAAAACGCGTCTTGTTTTGGGGTGTTTTTTGGCTTTTCTCGTAAGGGTTCTACTGCTTTCATGGTAGCATGACAATCGGCCGGAAGTTGTTGGTATAGTTGTGTTCCTTTAGTTTTCCAAGCCATCATATCATCTGAAATGGTTTTGATTGCTTTTGCTGGATTACCAACTATTAATTGTCTAGGTTCAAATAACTCATTTGCCTTTACAAATGACATGGCTCCAACAATACATTCTTTACCTATAGTAGCATCATCCATAATAACCGAATTCATTCCTATTAGGCAATTTTCTCCTAAGTTTGCGCCATGAATCACTGCACCATGTCCTACATGGGCACTTTTTTTAAGGGTTATTGATTTTCCTGGAAACATGTGTACTGTACAATTTTCTTGCACGTTTACACCATCTTCTAATATAATCTCTCCCCAATCGCCACGTATAACAGCGCCTGGACCTATGTAACAATCTTTTCCGATGGTTACATTTCCGATAATAGTAGCTTGCGGGTGCACAAAACTACTTTTATGAACTACAGGAATAAATCCTTTAAATGAATATATCATATTTTAATTACCTACTTACTATCTGTGAGATGCCTGCCTTATTTAAACCTTTTCAATGTTTCTTTTGTGAAATCAGATAAAACTAATCGTCCGGAAATAATAGCACGTTCTGCCAATAGTGTATCCCAATGTTCTGTACCTTCCCACATCATTTTTTTCATTTCTGACATAGCTTCTGGGTTATATGTACACAAGTTTTCTGCAAAGGCCTGTACTGCTTCATCTAAAAGTTCTGTAGTATCATATACTTGAGCAAATAAGCCTTTTGCTTGTGCCCATTCTGCTGAATAAAATGAGTTGGCATCAATAGCAATTTGCGACATTCCTGTAAGTCCTAGTTTTCTTTGTACTGCAGGACCAACTACAAACGGGCCAATACCTACATTTAACTCACTCAATTTAATAGCTGCAAATTTAGAGGCCATACAATAATCTGTTGCAGAAGCAATTCCTACACCGCCACCTACGGTTTTTCCTTGTATGCGTCCGATTATAAATTTTGGACATTTACGCATTGCGTTTATAACGTTTGCAAATCCTGAGAAAAATATTTTTCCTGTTTCTGCATCGTTTATTGTCATTAGTTCTTTAAAACTTGCGCCTGCACAAAATGTTCTTGCACCGCCACTTTTTAATACAATTACTTTTATCTCAGCGTTTGTTCCTGCTGCGGTAATTGTTTCTGCTAATTGCGATAGTATATGTCCTGGTAGTGAATTATGCGCTGGATGAAAAAACTCAATCGTTGCTACTCCGTTTTCAATGTTTTGTTTTACGTATTCTTTAGTCATATTTTTTATTTGTCAATCCGCATTTGTTGCGGATTCGTTTTATTTTATTACAACAATCCAAATTGTTTAAAATGATGATTGAAATGTTTTGTGTGGGTTAAATCCCATTCAAATTTTGTAAGGTTTCCAAAAACGGAATTCGTAGTTCTTATCTCTGAGTTATCCTTAAAATATATTTCAAAATTGGCATAAGCCTCTAATAGTTTAGCCTTTGCTTCTTCTAAATTTTGATATTGCACACTTGCCAATTGGTTTTCTAACACTTTTGGCGCCTTATAATTTTTAGGCATTGGATCATGTGTATAAATTGTTTCGTGTACTTTTTCTAGTATTTTTTCAGGAGTTTCAATGGCTACATTCTTAACATCTTCTGAAGCTACACGTAACGAATACTCTAAATGTTCTACCATTTGTTGAGCGTTCATATCGCCCCATTGTGCTTTTGTGCTTTTGGTAAGTTTATCTAAATAACTTGCTATTGTTTTTTTTGATATTACTGCAAATGGACTCTTTTTTTGAACCATTGTTAAAATTGTTGCCACGGCAACTAATTCATCTTCTTGATCAAAAACCTCTACAAACCATTTTACAATACCACTTGGCAATTCAGTACCTCGTGAATCACGGTCAACACGTTCCTTACAGGTTAAACGCACGTAAATAGTATCGTTATGATATATAGGGCGTAAAAACCTACACTCTTCCAATCCGTAATTTGCAGCTACTGGTCCTTTATTGGGATACACAAACAACCCTGCGGCTGCGGCAATAATAAAGTATCCGTGAGCAGTACGTTTTTCAAAAATACTTCCTTCTAAAGATGTTATATCTGTATGGGCATAAAAATGATCCCAAGTCAGGTTTCCGAAATTAATAATATCGGTATCTGTTACGGTACGGTTATGTGTTTTTAATGACATACCTGGTTTTATATCTTCCCAGTGGTATGCAAAAGGGTGCTTATCTGTTTCTTTATAATCGGCATTTGGCTGATAAATTCCAGTAACTTCGGTTAATGTTGTTGGTGTACCCTGAATGGCACAGCGCTGCATGTAGTGTTTTACACCACGCATACCACCCATTTCTTCTCCTCCTCCTGCTCTACCAGGCCCGCCGTGAGTAAGTTGTGGTAATGGTGACCCGTGTCCGGTACTTGTTTTTGCATTTTCACGGTTTCCTACTAAAATACGTCCGTGATGTGATGCTGCCTCTACAATATAATCGCTTGCAATTTTATCATCGAATGTAAAAATAGATGACACTAAAGAACCTTTACCCATTTGTGCTAATTGAACTGCTTCGTCTAAATCTTTGTATGGCATTATTGTGCTTACTGGTCCAAACGCTTCAAGCTCATGTACTGCTGTATTTTTAAACGGATTGTCTTCTCGTAACACAACAGGACTCATAAATGCGCCCTTATTAGCATCTGCACCAATTGTATTGACCTCTTCTAAATTACCATAAACCAATTTTGCGGTTTTTGATAATGCAGCCACTTGATTTTTAACACTTTCAACTTGTGCCTTACTAACCAAAGCCCCCATTCTAACTTCTTTTAAGCGTGGGTCTCCTATAGTGACTTTATCTAGTTGTTTTGCTAGAGCTACCTGCACATCTTCTACTAAATTTTCAGGCACCATTATACGACGAATTGCCGTACATTTTTGTCCGGTTTTCACCGTCATTTCTTTGCGAACTTCTTTTACAAATAAATCAAATTCTGGAGTTCCTGGCACAGCATCTTTTCCTAGTATAGAGCAATTTAGAGAATCTGCTTCCATAGTAAACGGCACTGCTTCTTGTACTAATCTTGGGTGTGCTTTTAATATACGTCCTGTATGTGCCGACCCCGTAAATGTTACTACATCTTGAGACTCAACAGTATCTAATATGTTTTTAGTCATACCGCTTAACAATTGTAAAGCGCCTTCCGGAAGGATTCCTGAATTAACAATTACACGTACTACGGCTTCAGTTAAATATGCTGTTTGTGGTGCTGGTAATACTACTGCTGGCATACCTGCCATCCAGTTTACTGCACATTTTTCTAACATTCCCCAAATAGGAAAGTTAAAAGCATTAATATGAACGGCTACCCCTTTTTTAGGCACTAGAATATGATGTGCCATAAAGCGCCCTCCTTTAGATAAATCTATTGGATCTCCTTCTACATGAAAAGGTTGGTTAGGGAATAGTTTACGTAAAGAAGCATTGGCAAATAAGTTTCCAAAACCACCTTCAATATCAATCCAACTATCTACACGGGTTGCTCCTGTGCGGTAACTTAATTCATAGAATTCATTTTTACGTTTGGTTAAATAAAGTGCTAAAGATTTTAACATATTTCCACGCTCCTGAAAAGTCATTTTACGCAACTTTTCACCACCTTTAGTTCTACCGTATTGCAAAACGTTTGGAATATCTAAACCTTCTGTTGTTGAGTGCCCTATGATTTCTCCCGTTACAGCATCGAACATTGGTGTTCCATTACCTGCTCCTGCTACCCAGTGACCGTTTATGTAGTTTTCTAATTTGTTCATATTAATAAATGTAATCTGCTCTAAACTTTTACGTTTATTGGTTTATATATTTGTGTTTTCAATAATTGCAGCATAACCCTGTCCTACACCAATACACATGGTAATTAGTGCGTAACGCTTATTTTTTTGTTGCAATTCTACTGCTGCAGAATAGGCTATTCTTGCACCTGTAACCCCTAATGGGTGGCCTATTGCAATTGCGCCGCCGTTTGGATTAATACGAGCATCATCATCTGCTAATCCCCATTCGCGAATGCATGCTAAACTTTGTGCTGCAAAAGCTTCGTTTAGCTCAATAACATCCATATCACTCATAGTTAATCCTGCTTTTTCTAAAGCTTTATTGGAGGCATTTACAGGGCCTATACCCATAATTCTTGGCTCTACCCCTACTACTGCTGAGCTTACAATACGTGCCATTGGTGTTAGTCCGTATTTTTTTACTGCAGCTTCTGAAGCTATAATTGTTGCAGCAGCACCATCATTTAATCCCGATGCATTACCTGCTGTTACACTACCGCCTTCTTTTTTAAAAGCGCCGCGTAGCTTTGCTAGTATTTCTGGGGTTGTGGTTGGTTTTATAAACTCATCATTTGCAAAAATGATTGGGTCTTTTTTTCGCTGTGGAATTTCAACTGCTACAATTTCTTTAGCAAATCGTCCTGACTCTTGTGCTTTTGTAGCTTTCATTTGACTACGGTAAGCAAAAGCATCTTGATCTTCACGAGAAATATTATATTTTTCTACTAAATTTTCAGCAGTAACACCCATGCCATCTGTACCGTACATAGTATGCATTTTTTTATTTACAAAACGCCATCCAAAAGTGGTATCATACATTTTAGAGTCTCCACCAAATCCTGTTGCTGGTTTTGAAATTGCTAACGGACCACGTGTCATGTGTTCTACTCCTCCTGCTATAAACACATCTCCATCGCCTGCTTTAATTGCTCTATTAGCATGTATAATTGCTGACAAACCAGAACTACAAAGTCTGTTTACTGTTTCGCCAGGAACGGTATATGGTAAACCTGCTAGCAGTAAGGACATACGTGCAACATTACGGTTATCTTCTCCGGCTTGGTTGGCACAACCTATAATAACATCATCATAAGCGTCTTTAGGAATATTTGAATTTCTATCCGCAATTTCTTTTATCACTAGCGCTCCTAAATCATCTGTTCTTACAGGTGATAAGGTTCCTTTGTATTTCCCTATTGGAGTACGAACTCCGTCTATAATATATGCTTCCATTTAAATTTAAAATTTTAGTGTTTGTATATCCATCTTCGCTAACAGCATTCATTCGCCTGTCATACTGAACTTGTTTCAGTATCTCAAATATTTATATTAAGACCCTGAAACAAGTTCTGGGTAACATTTTGTTTTTATAGCAATCTTAGACTTGGATATTTAAACTTTATTCCTCCCAATTTTTATTTGTGCGATACACAGTGCCTTTAAACAAAGCTACAATGGTATCATTCTTTTTTATTGTTATGCTGTAGAATCCGAATTTGTTTTTTAAGGATTCTTCTGTTGCAATTGCTATAATTTTATCGCCTTCATGCAAAGCTTCTGTATGATTAATTGCAGTATCTATTGAAACTGCTTGTCTACCATGTGTATTTGCAGCAAAGGCTAAAGCTGTATCTGCCAATGAATACGTTATTCCGCCGTGCGCTATTCCAAAGCCATTTAACATCTCTTTTTTAATAGTCATAGATACTTGACAACTTCCTGCAGAAACAGCATCTATATGTATACCCAACCATTTAGAAAAATGGTCGCTATCATACATTTTTTGTACTATTTTATTTGAATTCATTTTAAAAAAATGTGCTTTTTTCAGTGTTCATTTTTCGCAATAATGGAGAGCATCGGTATCTGTCTTCATGGTATTCGTTATACATACTATCAAGTTTTTCAACACACCAATCAATTCCTTTTTCATCTGCCCATGCCAGTAAACCTTTAGGGTAATTAACCCCTTTGGTCATTGCATTATCTATATCTTCAGCAGAAGCAATATTTAAAAACAGTGCATCTGCGGCTTCGTTTATTAACATTACCAATACTCTATTAAAAATAATCTCTGCTAAAGCATCATTTTTCACAGGACTAGGTTTCACTGCATTTTCACTGTAATCATAATATCCTTTTCCTGATTTTCGTCCTAAATATCCTGCTTCAGAAAAGCGCTTTTGTGTAAAAGATGGTTTGTATCTCGGGTCAAAATAAAATGCCGTAAATACTGTTTCGGTAACCGTGTAATTAACATCGTTACCTATAAAATCCATTAATTCGAACGGTCCCATTCTAAATCCTCCAACGGTTTTTAAAGCGTAATCTATTGTAGAGAAATCTGCCAGACCTTCTTCATAAATACGCAATGCTTCTCCATAAAACGGACGCGCAACACGGTTAACAATAAACCCTGGAGTATCTTTAGCAATAGCTACTATTTTTTTCCAATCTGTAATTATTGCTGTTGCTTGCTCAAGCACTTCATTGCTTGTCTGTATTGCTGGTATGACTTCTACCAATTTCATTAACGGTGCTGGATTAAAAAAGTGAATTCCTACACAACGTTCTGGTTTTTGCAAAGATGCTGCTATAGAGGCTATTGATAATGATGATGTGTTTGATGCAATAATGCAATTATCCGAAACATACGTTTCTAACTCCGAAAACACTTTTTGTTTAATGGTTAGATTTTCAACTATAGCTTCAATAGTTAAATTAGAATCTCCTAAGTCTTTTAAACTACTTACGTATGAAATATTACTTTGAATTCTCGTTTTTTCAGTGGTATCAATTCTAGCTTTAACAACTAATCGGGCTAATACTTTTTCTAAGCTCGCTCTACTTTTTTCTAAAGCATTTTGATTGGTATCATATATCTTAACGGCGCATCCTGCGGTTGCTGCTACTTGTGCAATACCACTCCCCATTGTTCCTGACCCTATAATTCCTACTTTCATATTATTAAATTTTGAATACTGTAGTTTTTATTTATTTACCAATAAAATTTGGTTTTCTTTTTTCTACAAAAGCGTTGACACCTTCGGTATAATCTGCAGTTTGTGCAGATTCTATTTGATATTTAGACTCTAATACTAATTGTTCTTCAACCGTATTAGAAAGTGATTGGTTTAGCACTCTTTTTGTTAATCCTAATGCTTTTGTTGGCATCTTAGCAAGTTTTACTGCTGTTTTTTCTACTTCTTCTAAAAAAGTTTCTGCAGCAACATACTTATATATCATTCCTATGCGTTCTGCTTCAACAGCACCTACTTTATCTCCTAACAGCATTAATGCTGATGCCTTTTGAAAGCCTATTAAACGTGGTAAAAAGAACGTTCCTGCACTATCTGGTATCAATCCTATTTTACTAAAAGCTTGTATAAAGCTTGCTTTTTCATGTGCTATAACAATGTCACAGGCCAGTGCTATATTTGCTCCGGCTCCAGCAGCAACACCATTTACTGCGGCAATAATTGGCTTTTCAATTGCTCTAATTCGTGTTATAATTGGATTATAGTGCTCATCAAGAATTGCTTTAAATCCTGGGTTTAATTCTGGATTTGTAATCTCGGCAATATCTTGCCCAGCACAGAATGCCTTTCCTTCTCCTATTATTACAATTGCGCGTACATCAGCGTTGTCTTTACAATGGTCTAATTTTTCTTGAAAAGAAAGTGCCATTTCTCTGTTAAAGCTATTAAATACCTCTGGACGATTGAGCGTTAAATACGCTACATTATTCTCTATTTTTAAATTAATTGAACTCATTATTTTAAACATTTAAAGTAATCGAACGGTTCTAGACAGCTTTCGCATTGAAAAAATGCTTTACATGCTGTTGAGCCAAACTGACTTATCATTTTTGTAGTAGTTGATCCACATTGTGGACAGGCTACTAATTTTTTATCTTTTAATAATACCTCCTTGTCAGAAACAGCATCTAGTGGTGGTGCAATTCCATAGGCTAGTAGTGCATTTCTGCCTTTTTCTGTAATCCAATCGGTGGTCCATGCAGGTGATAATACCAACTTAACCTTACTTGCAAAGCCATGTGTTTTTAAGGCTTTTTTAATGTCATCTCCAATAACATCCATTGCCGGACAACCTGAATATGTTGGTGTAATGACTACTTCAACAATATCATTTACCAATTGTGCTTTTCTAACAACACCCATTTCTAAAATGGATAGCACTGGTATTTCCGGATCAGAAACCTGTGCTAATATAGGCCGTAATGCTATGTCGATTATTGGTTTATCCATTTTACAACTACTTGTTTACCATTCCATATTAGGGAAACTACGTTGCATATATTGCATGTCTGCTAATAGATATCCTAAATGTTCGGTATGTACGCCTTGTTTCCCTCCTTTTTGAAACCATTTTAATTCTGGTGTTTTTATTGTAGCGGCCGTTAAAATACTGTCTACTTTTTTATAGTAGGCTGTTTTTAAAACGGTAACATCTACCCCAACACCTTCAGTAACCATTAACTTATCAGCTTCGGTTTGATGAAACAGTTCGTCGGTATACGTCCATAACCCATCAATAGCATCTTGTGTTTTTTGACGACTTTCTGATGTTCCATCTCCCAAACGTTTTATCCAATCGGAAGAGAATCGTTCGTGATAGCTGACCTCTTTTATTGATTTTTTAGCAATTGCTGAAAGGGTATCATCGGTACTACTTTGTAGCTGCTCTAAAAATAATAAATGGTATACATCAAATAAAAAGTGACGTACAATTGTATAGGCAAAATTTGTATTTGGTTGCTCTACTAATAATACATTTCTATACTCTTGCTCACGACGTAAAAAAGCAATATCATCTTCTGTGGTATCCTCTCCTACTAATGTTGCTGCGTATTGATAGTAACTGCGTACTTGTCCGAATAAATCTAACGACACATTGGTACAGGCAATATCGGTTTCAAGGCTTGGGCCATGACCGCATAGTTCCCCTATACGCTGTGCTAAGATCAAGGAATTATCTGCAACTCCTAAAATATATTTATATAAATTTTCGTTTTGCATTACATGTGTTTTAATTCGTCTGGTAAATTATAGAATGTTGGATGGCGGTATGCTTTATCTTGTGCTGGTTCAAAAAGCTCTCCGTTCTTTTCCGGGTTTGATGCTGTAATATCTTTTGATGCTACTACCCAAATACTAACACCTTCTAACCTACGTGTATATACATCACGTGCGTTTTCAAGTGCCATTTCGGCATCTGAAGCACGTAAGCTACCACAGTGTTTGTGTTCTAATCCGTTTTTACTTCGTATAAATACTTCCCAAAGAGGCCAATTATTTTTCATAATTTCTATATTTTAGTTTTCCTACTGGAGTTTATTTTTATTTGTTATTTGTTTGTTTTTCCGCATATGCCATAGCAGCATCACGAACCCATGTTCCTTCTTCCCATGCGTTTATACGAGCGCTTAAACGCTCTTTATTACAAGGGCCGTGTCCTTTTACTACTTGCCAGAATTCATCCCAATCAATTGCTCCAAAATCATAGCTTTTTCGGTCTTCATTCCATTTTAAATCTGGATCGGGAATGGTTAAACCTATCAGCTCGGCTTGTGGTACTGTTTGATCTATAAATTGCTGACGAAGTTCATCGTTAGTTTTTCTTTTTAATTTCCAACGCAGTGATTGTTCTGTGTGTACAGATTCCGCATCTGTAGGACCTAACATCATTAAGGCTGGCCACCACCATCTGTTTAAGGCGTCTTGTGCCATTGCCTTTTGTTCTGGTGTTCCTTCTGTAAGTTTAATCATGATTTCAAAACCTTGACGCTGATGAAAACTTTCTTCCTTACACACACGTACCATTGCTCTTGCATAAGGTCCGTAAGAGGTGTTCATTAGAGGAATTTGATTGATTATTGCTGCGCCATCTACTAACCAACCAATTGCGCCCATATCTGCCCAAGTAATGGTAGGGTAGTTAAAAATACTTGAGTATTTTGCTTTTCCGGTATGCAATTGCTCATACAATTCTTCGCGAGATACCCCTAGGGTTTCTGCTGCACTGTATAAGTACAATCCGTGTCCAGCTTCATCTTGAATTTTTGCTAGCAAGGCTACTTTACGTCTTAATGAAGGTGCTCTGGTAATCCAATTTCCTTCAGGTAACATTCCTATAATTTCGGAATGTGCATGTTGTGAGATTTGACGAATTTGAGTTTTTCTATATTTCTCTGGCATCCAATCTTTAGGTTCAATGCGTACATCATCGGCAATTTTTTTCTCAAATGCGATTTCTAATTTTTCTTGTGTTGCGGCGTCCATATAATTACTATTTTTAAGCGTCAAAATCTACTACTACTTTATTTGTTGTAGGTACTGCTTGGCATGTTAGCACATACCCTGCTGCTACCTCATCTGGTTCTAAACCGTAATTTAATTTCATCTCTACATTACCTTCTATAACTTTTGCTCTACATGTACAGCAAACACCACCTTTACAGGCAAACGGCAAGTCGGCATCATTGGCTAAAGCAGCATCTAGTATATTATCGTGATCTGCTACATCCATTTCAAAATGAAACTCTTTATCGCCATCAATAATAGTAACTTCGGTATGATTGGCTTGGTGCTCTAAAACCTCAGCAATGTGTTTTTTATTAGCAGCTGTATTTCCTGCATTAAATAATTCGAAATGAATTTTTTTAGCATCTAGCCCTGTTGCTTCAAGACTATCTTTTATCAGGAATATCATGTCTTCTGGCCCACAAATAAACGCATCACCAACCATAGGAACATTTATTATTTCTGTGGTTAGTTGTTGTAATTTTTCGGATGTAAACCTTCCGTTTAATAATGGTATTCCTCTATTTTCTTTTGTTAAGAAATAAAACACTTCTAGGCGTTCTAGATATTTATTTTTAAGTGCCTCTATTTCCTCTTTAAATATAATGGTTTTTACAGATTTATTTAAGTAAAACAACTGTATTGTTGCATTTGGCTCTAAGGCTAAATGTGTTTTTATGATTGACAGTATTGGTGTAATACCACTACCTGCAGCAAAAAGCACATAGTTTTTTGGAGTTTCTGGAGCAACATCAACATAGAATTTTCCGTCTGGCGGTAAAACCTCTAAAACATCTCCTTCTTTAAGCACTTCATTTGCGTATGTTGAAAACAATCCGTTTTCAATTTTTTTAATGGCAACCTGCCATTTGTTTTCAACTGGACTAGAGCATAGTGAATATGACCTACGAACCTCTTCGCCGTTTATTACCGCTTTAAGTGTTAGATATTGTCCTTGTTTATATTGAAATTGTTGTTGCGCTACTTTAGGAACATCAAAACTTACAACAACCGTATCTTTTGTTTCTTTATGTAGTGCTTTAACACGTAATTTATAAAAATTAGCCATTATTTTATAGTGTTTTTAAAAGTGGTTATCACTTATTATTGTTTTCATTTCTATGCCTCAAAACTAACGTTTGTTAGTTGATTTTGCAAGTTTTATTTTAATTGTACATGTGTCTCTTAAATTTTAGATTTAAGACCGCTTTGCTATTAGAACTGAGAATAAAGACTTGATCTTAACTATCTGACTTACATCTAAATTTTACTCACCTACTGTTCTCTGTCAAATTCATAATCGCGTTCCACTTTTGATATACGTGTTTTAAAAGAACTATACCATTCATTTCTTCCTTTTTCTCTTGCTACGGAATGTTCGGTATTTTCTTTCCATTTTTTTATTGACTCTAAATCTCGCCAATATGAAACTGTTATTCCTATATCGTTTTTTGCGCTTTCAACACCAATAAAGCCATCTTGTTGCTTTGCCAAGACAATCATTTTATCCGCCATTTTAGAATATTCCTTACTGTCTTTTACTTGTATCGAACTAAAAATTACAGCATAATATGGTGGTTTTGGTGTCTTTGCTATCATGCAACTATTATTTTGATTATACTTTTCATTTTAAAACTAAACCTCTTTAGTAACATACGCCTTTTAGCAATACTTCGCTTAAGCTTGCCGTTAATGTATCTTGATTTTTATGTTCGCTTTCTGGAAGCCATAAATATAATGAGCGTAGTGTTGCTAAAATTGATAGGGTTACTATTTTGCTGTCAACTGCTTTAATTTCATTATTTTTAATTCCTGCCGTTATTACGCTTTTAAAATTTTGCTCATAATTGGTTCTCAGGGTTAAATAATGTTCCATTTTTTCTTCTAAATGCATCCAATCTGCATTCAATGTTGCCATACCATTAGGGTTATTTGTAGTGATGGCTACATGAAGCGCTATAATTAATTCTAGTTTTTCGGTATTTGTAGCATCTGCAGCAATAATCTGATCCATTTCTGCAGTAAACTCTTCGGCTAATGATACTATTATACTAGTTAGTATCTCTTGTTTGGCCTTAATATGATTGTATAAACTTGCTGCTTTAATCCCTAAATGCTGTGCTATATCGCGCATGGTTACAGCGCTATATCCTTTTTCTTTAAACAATAGTGCGGCAGCTTTTATGATTTCTTGCTTTCGGGTTTCTTTTTTCATTGCTGGTTTTGCGTTATTAAGCGTTACAATGTAACGAATTTTATACAAACATTATCGTTAACAGCTATATAGACAGACTTTTTAAACCATTGTTGCCCAATAAAAGATGTTAGACCGCTACGCTGTTAGAAATTAGAACAAAGACTTTGCTGTAAATAAACGGTATATCTAGAAGTAAACCTGTTGTTTTAAAACAATTGTACATTGCTGCATAAAAACAAAATACCCTATTAAAAAAACGTTTAAACTGCGTATTTAAAGTATTCTATAATTTCAGTCAGATATTACTAATTTTAAAATCTCATAAAAGGAAACACCTCAACTAACCTGTCTTGTTTTTTAGCAAGTGCTTTTAAAAACAATTGATGCTGTGCTGAACTGGGATTAAATGGCTTATGTGCTAGCCCTTTTTGAATTTCAGAAACACGCGCCATTGTAGGTGTTGCGGTTTCATGTACCCAAATACTTTTAAACACATCCCATATATAGTCTATTGCCATTTGATTTGGGTGTAGCATATCGGTTTTATAAAAACGATAATCTCGAAGATCGTCCATCATTATTTCATAAGACGGGAAGTATGAAGATTGTTCTTGCTTAGAAACCACCTCATGCACAGCGGCTATTAAATGCGCTTTACTTTGTTGGTTTTCTACAAACCCATCTTTTAAATGACGTACAGGAGATACTGTATATATAAAATTACATGACGGATTTACATCTTTAACCGCTTTTTCTATAGCCTGAATACTTGCTGTTATTTCGGAAACCGATAACAACTGTTTTTTAAATTCTTTTTGAGGGATTTTATGACAATTTGCCACTGTTTTCTCTGTTGCTTTATGTGTATATACCCATGCGGTTCCGAGAGTAATACACAAGTGAGACGCTGTACTTAAAAACAAATATGTTTCGGCTATTTTCGTATTTAACGCCTGAAGCATTTCTGCTTTATCAGCACTACTACAAGAAGAATGCGTTTCAAAACAATAATACTGTTCGTTGTGGTAACCTAAATCGGCTTCTGTATATAATTGTTGTAAAACAACACGTTTTAAAAAAACCTCAATTGCTTTAGGGTGAAATAATATTCCAAGCGGATTATCTACTGCTTGAAATTTATGATACTTAAATTTTTGACCAATATTCTCCGAGAAACAAGACCCTAGTAACAGTGTTTTTGACGCATAACTTATTTTATCTACTTCCACAGTCGTTAGTTTTTCTATGGGTATTTGCGTTCTAAAGTTATGCTCCATAACCTATGATTATGAAATATAACTTTTTACAGCTTCTAAAGCAGCATTTATACCTGCTGGATTCTTACCACCTGCAGTGGCAAAAAATGGTTGTCCGCCACCGCCACCATTAATGTGCTTTCCTAATTCACGAACAATGGTACCCGCATGTAAGTTTTTATCTGCGGCTAATTTTTTAGAAATATAGCATGTTAATGTTGCTTTTCCTTGATTTTCTGCTCCAAAAAACAAAAACAAGTTATCTAATTCACCTCCTAATTCATGGGCTAAATCTTTAATTCCTTTAGCATCTAAATCAATTTGTTTTGCTAAAAAGTTTACACCATTAACTGTTGTAATTTCTTGCTTTAAGCTATCTTTTAAACCACCTGCTTTCTCTTTTAACAACTGCTCCACTTGCTTTTTAAGCATTGTATTTTCATCTTGTAAAGTGACAATTGCTTTTAATGGCGATTTGGTGTTTTTAAGCGCCAATTTTACAGCTGAAAAACTAGCCGCTTGTTCTGTAAAGTATTCTTTTGCAACAGCGCCTGTTATGGCTTCTATACGACGAACACCCGAAGCAACTGCTCCTTCTGATTTTAGTACAAAATGCCAAATATCGCTCGTGTTTTTTACATGAGTTCCCCCACATAATTCCATTGAGCTTTCAAATTTTATTGCGCGAACATTATCGCCATATTTCTCACCAAACAATGCCATGGCACCTTCATCTATTGCTTGCTGAAAAGGGATGTTTCTACGTTCAACTAAAGGTATTTGAGCATTTATTTTTGTGTTTACAATATCGCTAACTTGTTGTAACTCTTCTGGAGTAACTTTTGAAAAGTGAGAAAAATCAAATCGTAAATAATCAGCATTTACCATAGATCCTTTTTGTGCTACATGTGTTCCTAAAACAGTTCTTAGCGCTTCATGCAACAAATGCGTAGCAGAGTGGTTACTTGCTGATGCCTGACGCTTTTCTGCATTTACTTTTGCTGTAAGTACTGCTGTTGTATTGGCAGGTAGTTTTTTTGTAAAATGGACAATTAAATTGTTCTCTTTTTTAGTAGAAAGTACCGGTATAACTTCACCTTCGGCAGTTAAAATCTGTCCTTTATCACCTACTTGTCCGCCACCTTCTGGATAAAATGGAGTTGTATTTAATACTATCTGATATTGTTCTCCGTCTTTTTTAGAGGTTACTTTTCTGTATCTAACAATTTTTGAGCTAGTTTCTAAAGTATCATACCCTACAAACTCTTCGTCTGTAGATTCCGAAAGAATTTTCCAATCATCAGTTTCAATTGCAGTAGCTTCTCTTCCTCTATTTTGTTGTTCTTTTAGTGCTGTTTTATAAGCTTCTTTATCGTATTCTAATCCTTTTTCTGATAAGATTAATGCTGTTAAATCTTCCGGAAACCCATAAGTATCTTTTAATTCAAATACTTTTCGTCCTGAAATTACCGTGTCTACAGTATTAGCAGTTATATTTTCTAACAATAATAAACCTTGTTCTAAGGTTTTTAAGAATGATTGCTCCTCTTCTTTTATAACATTATAAATCAATGTTTTTTGAGTGTTTAACTCCGGGAATGCATTACCCATTTCAGCACAAAGTGTTTCTACCAGTTGGTGTATAAAAGCCTCTTTTTTATTTAAAAAGGTAAATCCGTATCGTATGGCACGGCGTAAAATTCTACGAATTACGTATCCTGCCCCCGTATTACTTGGCAATTGTCCGTCAGCAATAGCAAAGGCTACCGCACGCACATGATCTGCTATAACTCGAATAGCGATATCGGTTTCTTCATCTTTTTCGTAAGCAACACCTGTGATATTTACAATTTTCTGAATTAAAGGCGTAAACACATCAGTATCATAATTAGATTGTACGTTTTGAAGTACCATACACAAACGCTCAAACCCCATTCCTGTATCGATATGTGTTGCGGGTAAATTTTCTAAGTTTCCGTTTGCTTTACGGTTGTATTGCATAAATACCAAATTCCACACCTCAACAACATGCGGATGGTCTAGATTTACTAATGATGCCCCTGATACTTTTTCTTTGTCTTCAGCAGAACGAATATCTACGTGAATTTCAGAACATGGTCCGCAAGGGCCTTGCGCACCCATTTCCCAAAAATTATCTTTTTTATTACCTAATAAAATGCGGTCTTCTGCAATATATTTTTTCCAAATATTATATGCTTCAGTATCTTTTGCCAGACCTTCTTTTTCATCACCTTCAAAAATGGTGACATATAAAATATCTTTATCAATTTTATACACTTCAGTAAGCAACTCCCAAGCCCATGCTATAGCTTCTTCTTTAAAATAGTCGCCAAAACTCCAGTTTCCTAGCATTTCAAACATGGTATGGTGGTAAGTATCTTTTCCCACCTCTTCTAAATCATTGTGCTTCCCTGAAACGCGCAAACATTTTTGAGAATCTGCAACACGACTATTCACCACTTTTTTTTGCCCCAAGAAAAATTCTTTAAACGGAACCATTCCTGCATTAACAAACATTAAAGTAGGATCATCACGTAGCACCATTGGTGCCGAGGGTACTATTTTGTGCGTTTTAGATTCAAAAAAATTTAAAAATGTAGATCGTATGTCTTGAGATTTCATCGGTAATTATATTAAGCTTATGTTACACTACTATTTTTATTGCAAAACAATTTTTATATTTGCGTAACGTTTTCCTTTAAACGCACAAAAATAGCACTTTTTAACTTATGGCTAAAGTAAAATATTATTATGATTCAGAAACCCTTTCTTACAAAAAGGTTATTCGTAAAAAAAGACATGCTTTTGCCTTTGGTATTGTTTTTATAGCAACTACTGCTTTATTTGGTTTCTTAACCTATTTGCTTACGGCAACTTATATAGATTCCCCTAAAGAAAAGATGCTACAACGTGAAAACGAAAACTTACAACTAAACTACACTTACCTAAACAAAAGAATAGCACTTGCAGAACAAGTTATGCAAAACATTGCTGACAGGGATGAGCAAATTTATCGCGTTCATTTTGAAGCTAACCCTATTTCTGCCGCACAACGAAAAGCTGGTTTTGGAGGCATAAACCGTTACCAATACTTAGAGGGTACAAAATACTCCGATATACTAATTGGTACTACTAAAAAGATTGATAAACTTACTAAAGAAATTGAAGTACAATCTCGCTCTTTAGATGAAATAGAAGCTTTGGCAGCAAACAAAGAAGCTTTACTAAAAGCCATACCTGCTATACAACCTATTCAAAATAAAGATTTAACACGAATGGCTTCAGGGTATGGTATGCGAATGCACCCTATTTTAAAATACCGAAAAAAACATAATGGGATGGATTTTACCGCTCCAAGAGGTACTCCAATATATGCTACCGGAGATGGAAAAGTTACCAGAGCATCTTACTCGGCAGGATTTGGAAGGGTTGTATATATTGATCATGGTTTTGGCTATGTTACCAAATATGCACACATGCGTAAATACAATACTCGTAGAGGCAGGCGTGTAAAACGTGGTGATATTATTGGCTATGTTGGAAGTTCCGGATTATCTACTGCACCGCATTTACACTATGAAGTACACAAAAACGGACGCGCAGTAAATCCTATAAATTTTTATCACGGCGATTTAACTCCGGAAGAGTACATTTTAATGTCTGAAAAGGCAGCACAAGAAAATCAATCTTTAGATTAATGCAGCATCATCTTCCTGAAAAACGATATTATAAAATTGGCGAAGTAGCTAAGGCTTTTGGCGTAAACACATCGCTAATTAGATTTTGGGAAAAAGAATTTGATGTTTTACAGCCTAAAAAAAACGCTAAAGGAGATCGTAAATTTACGCCTGAAGACATTAAAAACCTCCAGCAAATACATTACCTAGTAAAAGATAAAGGCTATACGCTTGATGGCGCTAAAATACACCTGAAAGAGTCCCGAAAAAAACCTTTAGACTCGCTTGAAATTATTGAAAAACTAACACATGTTAAAAATGAGTTGCTAAAATTTAAGGAACAATTGGATTAACCCTTTCCCTTTTCTTAGGCCTGAAACAATATTGCTTTATTTAGCCGAAATTATTATACAACTCAATAGCTATTAACAGTAGTACTATCACAGCTCCAACATAGCGCTCTCGTTTGTACTTTTTAATTTTTTTCTCCAACCGTTCAATTCTTTGTAAGAATATTTCTTCTTTTATAGCCATATTGCGTACTTATTTTTATTATTAAAACAATACTCTCATGTTTGAGATAATGTGATGACCTCACTTCTTGCAAAGACATGTTTTTTATGATGTGATTCCAACTTTTAGGCTTGGTAATAACATCACCTTTTCAAATATAATAATAAAGACCGGCTAACACTTTTACCTGTTCGCTAATTCTCTTTTGGCTTTTTTATTATTTTTTTCTAAAATACATTTTAATTGGCACTCCTGAAAACCCATAATGCTCTCGCAATTTGTTTTCTAAGAAACGTTTGTATCCATCTCTAATATACTGTGGTAGGTTACAGAAAAACACAAACTGTGGTGTTTTTGTAGGCAATTGCATACAGTATTTAATCTTAATGAATTTTCCTTTGTATGCCGGTGGTGAGGTGCGCTCAATAATTGGCAACATGGTTTCATTAAACTTACTTGTTTGTATTTTCTTACTTCGGTTCTGAAATACTTCAACAGCTGTTTCAATGGCTTTAAAAATACGTTGTTTTGTAATGGTCGACATAAATACAATTGGCACATCGGTAAATGGTTGAATTTGTTCGCGTATGTGTGCTTCGTAAGCTTTTGCTGTTTTAGTGTCTTTGTTTACTAAATCCCATTTGTTTACCAAAATCACTACGCCTTTACTGTTTTTTACAGCCAACCAGAATATATTTTGTACTTGTGAGTCAAAATCACGAGTGGCATCAACAACAACTAAACAAACATCACTAAATTCAATAGCACGTACAGAACGCATTACCGAGTAAAATTCTAAATCTTCTTTTACTTTTGCTTTTCGTCTAATTCCTGCTGTATCTATAAGGTTAAATTCAAAACCAAAACGATTGTATTTTGTATCTATCGAATCACGTGTTGTACCGGCAATATCTGTAACAATGTAACGTTCTTCACCAATTAAGGCATTAATAAACGATGATTTTCCTGCGTTTGGACGTCCAACAACGGCAAAACGCGGCAGAGTGGTTTCTTCTTCCTCTTCAACTTCTGGAAGCGCTTCAACTAAAGCATCTAACAACTCACCTGTTCCACTACCACTAATACTTGCTATTGGAAAAAAATCTCCTAAGCCTAAGCCATAAAATTCCGCAGCATCGTTTAATCGGTTTCCTGCGTCTACTTTATTAACTACTAAAAGTACAGGTTTGTTTACACGGCGTAATAGTTTTGCAACATCTTCATCCATCCCGGTAATACCAGACTCTACATCTACCATAAAAATAATGGCATCTGCCTCATCAATTGCAAGTTCTACTTGCTTATCAATTTCGGCCTCAAAAACATCATCACTTCCAAGTACATATCCACCTGTATCAATTACCGAAAATTCTTTTCCGTTCCAGTCCGATTTTCCATAATGGCGGTCGCGAGTTACGCCACTAACAGAATCTATTATGGCTTCACGTTTTTGAATTAGTCTATTAAATAAGGTTGATTTACCAACATTTGGTCGTCCGACAATTGCTACTATATTACTCATATTCTTATGGCCTTTACTAAGGTTTCTTATTTATTATTGTATCCAAATCGTTTTAACTGCCTTGCATCTGAGCGCCAGTTTTTATTCACTTTTACATACAGCTCAAGATGTACTTGCTTTCCGAAAAATTTTTCTAAATCTTTTCGTGCCTCTACACCTACACGTTTTAATGCGGCACCTTTATGCCCTATGATAATTCCTTTTTGCGTTTCGCGTTCTACCATTATTATAGATCGCATTCGGATGATATCATCATCTTCAAAAAACTCTTCCGTTGTTACCTCAACAGCGTATGGAATTTCTTTTTTATAATGCAATAGTATTTTTTCACGAATACACTCGTTTACAAAAAAGCGTTCTGGCTTATCGGTTAATTGGTCTTTTGGATAATATGCTGGCGATACTGGCAATAATTCTACAATACGCTCAAACACTTCAGGTACATTAAAGTTTTCTAAAGCAGATATTGGATATATTTCAGCCGTAGGCACTTTTGTTGCCCAAAACTGTACTTGCTCTTCTAATGTTTCTTGATTAGAAACATCAATTTTATTTAGCAGTAATATTACAGGAATTTTTGAATGGGCAATTTTATTGAAAAAGGCTTCGTCTTTTAAGCTCTTTTCTCCAATTTCTACCATATAAATTAGCACATCGGCATCTTCAAATGCAGACTTAACAAAGTCCATCATTGAGGCTTGCAATTCATATGCGGGTTTTATAATTCCTGGCGTATCTGATAATACTACCTGAAAATCATCGCCATTTACAATACCCAAAATACGATGCCTTGTGGTTTGTGCCTTAGAGGTGATTATAGATAGTTTTTCACCAATAAACGCATTCATTAGTGTTGACTTACCAACGTTTGGATTTCCAATAATATTTACAAAACCTGCTCTGTGTTCCATATACTAAACTAAATATTTGTGCAAAGGTACACAATCTCATATTATTTGAATTGCCCAAAAACTAAAAAAAGCTCCCGATGATCCTCTAAAAAAGGAATTTTGGGAAGCTTTCCATCGGTTTACTACTAAACCAGTTTTTGACAAACACTATATTTGTCAAACAACACAACTTATTGTTATAGCAAAAAAAAGCTCCAACTGTGTCGGAGCTTTTGCTATTTTGCGGTCTGGACGGGATTCGAACCCGCGACCCCATGCGTGACAGGCATGTATTCTAACCAGCTGAACTACCAGACCGTTTGCGTATAGCGAGTGCAAATATAGAATAGATTTAACTTACCACAAAGAAAAAAAACATTTATTTTAATATTATTTTATTCGGTTTTAGCAAGGTTTTGTTATTCAACAAGATAGCAGACATATTTAAATTTGTTTTTTTATTCTTCTAATATAAAGGCACCGTGTTTGCGCATATTATAATGTAAAACACCTTTAGTATTACAGGTTTTTTCCCAAGACAATACTTTATTTTTATAATTGCTAATCGTAAATACTATTTTACCTGGGGTTAAATCTTTAATTACACGGTTTAAATTTATTTTAGGGCTGCCATCTATAATTAAAACATCTGGCTTAATCCCAGAAGCATACACTCCTGTACTATCAATTATAACTATAGTTTTTTGCCTATATTGATATACCTCCCGAAATGGTTTTTGAAAACGGGTTTTTATATGCTCCTGTTCCGAAAATGTTTGTAAGGCTTTCCCTCGCAAATCTTGTGTAGTATAATACTCTAAATGATTTCCTTTTTTATGAGCAATCAATATTCTTTTATAAGTTGCAAAAAGCACCCATTTTTCTTTGTTAAAATAGTGCTTTGTGTAAATTTTTACCCCTTGTAAAAGGCAAACAGCCAGTAACACATATAAGATTCGTTTATAACTCCCTTTTTTTAAAAGAAGCGCCAATGCAAACAATAACATATAGCTCACTATTAAATATCCTACAGGAAATGAAATATCGGTTATTAAATATTGGTCTTGTTCTGCTATAAAAGAGACTACATCGTGTAGCATACCAATACAATACTCAAAAACTGTAATGAATATTGTGGGCGCACTATTAAAATATATAGCAATTAAACAGACGCCGCCTATACTCAATAAAACCCCTAAAAATGGCACAAGCAACATGTTCGACACTAAAAATAACCCTGGAAACTGGTGAAAATAAAAAAGCAGTAATGGCAGAATACCTATTTGTACAGCTATTGTTATGGTGAATGTATCCCATATTATTTTAGTGATGTAGCGTTTTGGCTCCCATATTTTAGAGAAAAAAGGCCTGAATACTAATATAGATATCACCGCTACATAACTTAACTGAAACCCTACCGAAAATAATTCATACGGATTCCATAGTAATTGTAAAAATGCCGCCAATACCACCACCTGATAGCTACTTAATATACGGGTATTATAAAATGCTACACTTGCTAATGTACACATTAATACCGCACGCACTGCAGACACAGGCATTCCTGCAATAAACGCGTAAGACCATAACAACACTACAACTATAATTGCCCTATACATTTTTCCGTGCTTTAAATAACATAGCGGACTAAAAAACAGTGTTAGCAACAGCATTACTATTCCTATATGTAAGCCCGAAATAGCGAGTATATGCAAGCTTCCTGAATTTTTAAATTGTTCATATATATCAGCCGACATACCTTGCCTTTGTCCTAAAAATAATGCACTTATAATGCTTATATTGGTTTCAGAAACACCTCTTAAACGCAATCCTTCAATTATTTTAGTTCGGATTTTTTGCGCCATACCATATCCAGTATATACTGGAGTAAGTTGCACGGAATTAGAAGAATTTACATATAGTTGATGATGTATTTGTTGTTGCTTTAAATATGCACGATAATTAAATTGATGTGGGTTTTTTGGCGCACTAATAAGTTGCGGAATTGTAATAACTCTAATAACATTATCTATATCAATCAGCTGAGTACTATCCGCATGCACCATTATAATGCCTGTGGTTGGCACAGGATTAACCCCTATTACTTTTGCTAAAAAAGTAATGCGATTAGCGGTGGTTTTCATTTTTTTATACACCTGTACTGTTAACGCTTGCTCCTTTCCGTTTTTTAATTGATGTGAGTAATGCGATGCATGGTTGTGGTGTGTTTTTACAAAGACAATCCCCATTCCAACACCAATCATTAATATATAAGACAGTACACCAAAAAGAATTGATTCTTGAGCAGCCTGTCTTACGCGGTAAAGATCAATACACCAAAAAACAACTATAGGCACAGAGAATATTAGTAATATTTGATATTGAAATTGGGTATAATACCCTAAAACAATACCAATTACTAAGCAAATAGTTAGTCGCAACATAACATGGTTAACTCCCTTCATATGCTAAATGTAATACATATAATTATGTCACTATATTCAGTTAACTGAATATGGGTAGATATTTTTAGCAATTAAAAAGGTAGATTTTGTATCTTGCTGGCACATCATATTACTTTACAAATGAAAACATACAAGTTTTGCCAAAGTTGCAGCATACCTAAAAACAAAGACGTTGGAAACGGAGGCACTGAAAAAGATGGATCAAAATCTGATAAATACTGTTCTTACTGCTACCAAAGTGGTGAGTTTACTATGGCTAACGAAATAGATACCCCTCAGAAAATGCAAAAAATGTGCATTAAGATGATGAAAAAAGACGGTATGAATGGCATTGTTGCATGGATTCTAACCCGAGGAATTCCAAAACTAGAACGCTGGAAATAGCCAGACCCTAAAACCCGTTCAGGATGAGATAGCCAATTCTAAATACTGAACACTGTATGATAAAGCTAAGTTATTGTTAAATCAACCACAAGTCCTTCGTTATTTCTAACATTAAACACTGTATTATCTTCAAAAATCAGGTACTGCCCCTTAACTCCTTTTAAAACACCTGAATACTCAGGGGTTTTAGTTAGGTTTAAACTTTTAATCTTTAAAGGGTATTGTGTTACCGGAAAATTTAAATCCAGTACCGGTGAATCTGCTAAAAAATAAGGCAATACCTCAGCTGGTAAATGTTTTTTTAATGCCGCTTTTTCTGTTAATAAATTAACTTCTGGCACTTCGTTCTTTAGCATTGCTCGCCAGTTTGTTTTATCGGCCACATAGTCTTTTAATGCAACTTCGGCAATACCAGCCAAATATCTATTAGGCACCTCAACAATTGGCACTGCTTGTATAGCGCCTTGATCTATCCAACGGGTAGGCACTTGTGTTTTTCGAGTTACACCAACCTTTACATTACTACTTAGTGCTAAATACACAATATGTGGTTGTAGTTGTACGCGCTGTTCATATTCCAAATCTCTATCTGCAATACCCAAATGTGCTGTAGATTTTTCTGGATGCATAATCCATTCACCAGCCTGTGGCGCTTCAAAAAAACAAGACTTACAAAAGCCCTGCCTAAAGATTTCTTTATCTTTTTTACAGTTCATACAACTATAGCTCTGAAATGAAAAATGCAGCTTTTTATCAATCAACTGATTCATGTTTAATACATTATCATCAAGAAGCATATAATACTGAATAGTATCTTGCAGCTCTGTTTGCATTTTCTGTAGCACCCCTTTGTATTGCATATCAATAATTTTATAGTAATTTTATGGCATAAAGATACGTGTTTTATGCCAAATCCTCTTATAAATTCTGTAGCCTCTTGGTTTTTAAAAAAGCGAATTCACCAAATAGAATTCTTTTTAAAATACCCTAATGAAGTACAACATGAGTTGCTACTAAATTTAGTGCAACGTGCAAAAAACACTGATTTTGGAAAAAAATACGATTTTAAATCCATCTCCTCCTATCGTGATTTTACAGCAAGAGTCCCTCTAAGCACTTACGAGTCTATTGCTGATACCATTAACCGAACTAGAAAAGGAGAACAACAACTATTCTGGGATGCTCCCATTAAGCTATTTGCCAAATCAAGTGGTACTACAAATGCAAAGAGCAAGTTTATACCGGTTAGCCAAGAAGCGCTAGACGATTGCCATTATAAGGCAAGTAAAGATTTATTATGCTTATACCTAAACAATAACGAAAACTCAAAACTATTTACCGGTAAAAACTTACGCTTAGGAGGTAGCAAGCAACTTTATCAAGAAAACGGTAGCACTTTCGGAGATTTATCGGCTATAATTATTGACAATATGCCTTTTTGGGCAGAATTTAGTTCTACCCCAAGCAATGCCATATCATTAATGACCAATTGGGAAGATAAATTACAAGCAACCGTTAACGAAGTTATCACTCAAAATGTTACAAATATTGCAGGAGTGCCTTCATGGATGCTCGTGTTATTAAATCATGTGCTAGAAAACACCCAGCACAAACATTTATTAGATTTATGGCAAGACTGCGAAGTTTATTTTCATGGTGGTGTAAGTTTTGAGCCCTATAGAGAACAGTACAAAAAATTATTCCCATCACCAGATTTTAATTATTACGAAATTTATAATGCTTCCGAAGGTTTTTTTGCCATTCAAGACAGAAATAATTCCGATGAACTATTACTCATGCTAGACTATGGTATTTTTTACGAGTTTATTCCTATGGATACTTTTGGTGGTGCACAACAACATATACTTCCGTTAAGTGAAGTGCAAATTGGCGTTAATTACGCCATGGTTATTACAAGTAATGCTGGGTTATGGCGTTATCAAATTGGCGACACCATCCGATTTACCAATACAAACCCGTATCGTATAAAAGTAACCGGGCGTACCAAGCACCATATTAATGTTTTTGGCGAAGAACTTATGATTGAGAATAGTGATACTGCACTAAAAATAGCCTGTAAAAACACCGCAACCGAAATTGTAGAATATACCGTAGCGCCAATTTTTATGAAAGGCAAAAACAACGGCGCTCATGAGTGGCTTATTGAATTTAAAGTGCCGCCAAAAAACATTGATAATTTTACCCAAATATTAGACAATGCTTTAAAAACACTTAACTCAGACTATGAGGCAAAGAGGCAACATAACAGTACGCTCTCTTTACCAAAAGTACGCATAGCACCATCAGGTTTATTCTATAATTGGCTTAAACAAAATAGCAAGCTTGGCGGACAAAATAAAATTGTAAGACTATCTAATTCTCGTGAATTTTTAGAAGAGCTAAACCGTCTTATATAAAATTATAAAAACAGAATTTACATCGCTTTAGACACCTACTTTGGTTATTTAAAGATTATTCCGAATTAAGAATGCACAATTTAATTATTAAACTAGAGTGATTTCTTACAGGGTTATATTTTCCTTAAAAAAGCCCCTTATATAAACCCATTTTCCTTTCTTTGTTTCGTGATATAGAATTATATTTGCCTAAATTTTAGTTGAATTATGATGAATTTTGTAGAAGAATTACGTTGGAGAGGAATGCTCCATGATATTATGCCAGAAACTGAAGCCTTACTACTTAAGGAATCTACTGCTGGATATATTGGATTTGATCCTACCGGAGAGTCTTTACATATTGGTAGTCTGGTACAAATCATTATTTTAATGCATTTTCAAAAAGCAGGACACACCCCTATTGCCTTAGTAGGAGGCGCTACTGGAATGATTGGAGACCCATCGGGTAAATCTGCAGAACGAAACTTGTTAAATGAAGAAACTTTAGCAAAAAACATTGCCGGAATTAAATCGCAGTTAGAACGTTTTATTGATTTTGATTCTGATATTAAAAACAAAGCCGAATTGGTAAACAATTACGATTGGATGAAAGATTTTTCATTCATTGATTTTGCACGTGATATTGGAAAACATATTACCGTAAACTACATGATGGCCAAAGATTCTGTAAAAAAACGCTTAAGCGCTGAATCTAAAGTAGGCATGTCGTTTACCGAGTTTACATATCAACTTTTTCAAGGCTATGATTTTTTACACTTATACAGAGCAAAAAATTGTAAAATTCAAATGGGCGGTAGTGACCAGTGGGGAAATATTACCACCGGAACAGAATTGGTTCGTCGTGTTGCAGGAGGAAAAGCATACGCTATGACCTGTCCGCTAATTACTAAAGCAGATGGTACTAAATTTGGAAAAACTGAAGGTGGAAATGTTTGGTTAGACAGACACAGAACTTCTCCTTATAAATTTTATCAATATTGGCTAAATGCTTCTGATGCAGATGCTGAAAAATATATTAAAATATTTACCTTTCTTGACAAAGACACTATTGAATCTTTGATTAAAGCTCATAATGAAGCACCACATTTACGTTTGCTACAAAAAAAGGTTGCTGAAGAAGTAACCACTATGGTACACTCTAAAGCGGACTTAGACAATGCTATAAAAGCTGCTAATATATTGTTTGGAAAATCGACTTCAGAAGACCTAAAATCTCTTGACGAGCAAACATTTTTAGATGTGTTTGATGGCGTGCCACAAGCCACTATTTCTAGAGAAGACATCACTAACGGATTAGATATGATTGGTGCCTTAGCAGCAAAAACTGGCTTTTTAAAATCTAACGGAGACGCCCGTAGAGCATTAAAAGAAAATGCCATTTCGGTTAATAAAGAAAAGGTTACAGACGCGTTTACAATCACCCCTGAACAATTAATAAATAATAAGTTTGTATTGCTACAACGTGGTAAGAAAAACTACTATGTTATTGTAGCTGAATAGAGATTAATTACAAAAAGGTTTTTATAAAACCATTAAGTTACATCCTCTAATATCGGAATTATCGAATCTTCCAAGCACTTCAAAAGAGCCATCATCAAAGACTTTTGCTAGATCTTGGGTGGCTATAAATGCACAAGAATTTATATTTGCTAAATCAATAATATTTAAACCACCTGTAGTTGATTTATTTAATATTGTTAACGGATCTTCCGTATCTCGCGCCAATACTTTCATCCATTTAGGCGTCTTAAAAACACCACTCCCTGTTGAATAGGCTTGTGATAACAACTCTGTCATTCCATACTCCGAATGAATTTCAGACACTCCAAATCCTTTTTTTAATCTAGCGTGCAATTCAGGTCTTATTAACTCTTTGCGTCGGCCTTTCATACCTCCAGTTTCCATAACTATGGTATGCTTTAGTGCAAATTGGTGTTGCTCAACTAAATCTAACAAAGCAAACGAAACACCTATCAAAAGCACTTTTTTACCTTGGGCATCAAGCTCTTTTAAAGTTTTACAAAGGGCATTAATGTTATTTAGATAAAAACCACTCTCGGCATGTGCAGATTGCTGAATTAAATCGTTAACCATATATACCAATGAAGAGCCGTCGCGCTCTAAATAAGATGGCAATAATGCCAATACCACATAATCTGTAACAGGTCCGTATGTTTGCTGAAAAGCAGTTATATAGCTTTTTTGGTACAATGCTAAATCTGTAACCTGATGCTTACTTGTAAGACTACCTGTAGTTCCTGAACTTGTAAATACTGCCTTAACAGGGTCTGTAGATGATACTACCGTTCTTGATTTAAAAAAAGATATTGGTAAAAAGGGTATTTCATTAATTGTAGTAACATCATTTGGGTGGCGATGCAGTAAATCGCAAAATGAACGGTACACTTTATTATGCTTAAATTGATGTGCAAACACTGCCAAGGCTGTTTTATTGAACGCCTCAGCGGAATCTATCTCAAATATTTGTTGGTCAAGCATAAACAAGGAGGTTTTAAAAAACCACTTTCAAATTAATCAATGTACTCAAAACCAGTGTACGGCACCAAACAATCAGGAATTTTTATTCCTTTTTCTGTCTGGCAATTTTCTAATATTCCTGCCAATACTCTTGGCAAGGCTAAAGCACTACCATTTAATGTGTGTGGCAAGTGTTTTTTATTGTTCTCGTCTTTGTAACGAACTTTTAATCGGTTTGCCTGAAAGGTTTCAAAATTTGATACTGAACTAATTTCTAACCAACGGTCTTGCGCTGTTGAGAACAATTCAAAATCATAAGTCATTGCAGCTGTAAACCCAGTATCTCCACCACATAAACGTAGTATTCTATAAGGTACTGCTAGTTCTTCTAAAATATTTTTAACATGGTCAACCATGCCTTCTAAAGCCTCATAAGATTTTTCAGGGTGCTCAAAACGTACAATTTCTACTTTATCGAACTGATGTAGTCTATTTAATCCACGTACATGTGCACCATAACTTCCTGCTTCTCTTCTAAAACACGGTGTATATGCTGTAAAACAGATTGGCAATTCTGTTTCCGAAAGTAAATCGTTTCTTAAAATGTTAGTTACTGGCACTTCTCCTGTAGGAATCAGATACAAATCATCTTGTGCATCATGATACATTTGTCCTTCTTTATCTGGCAATTGACCTGTTGCAGTTGCAGAAGCCTCATTAACCATGTGTGGCACTTGAACCTCGGTATATCCAGCAGCTACATTTTTATCTAAAAAATATGAAATTAAGGCGCGTTGTAAACGTGCACCTTTACCTTTATATACCGGAAATCCTGCTCCCGAAATTTTGTTTCCTAGTTCAAAATCAATAATGTCATATTTCTTAGCCAACTCCCAATGTGGTAGTGCGCCGTCATGCAATACTGGTATGTGTCCTGCAGCAAAAACTTCTTCATTATCAGCCTCACTATTTCCTGCTTTTACCAACTCATGTGGTACATTAGGTATAGTGTACAATAGGTTATTTAAAGATTTTTGTGTTGCAGCAACTACTTCTTGTAACGCTTTACTTGACTCTTTTAATTGAACAGTTTTTTCTTTTAGTAAGGTTGCTTTTTGTGTTTCCCCTTTTTTAAACAACATACCAATCTCTTTGGATAGTTTGTTTAATTCTGCTTGTGAATCATCAAACTTTACTTGCGTGCTGCGTCTTTTGTCATCTAAGGCTATAACCTCATCTAAAATTGCTGCGGCATCAAAATTTCTTTTTTGTAATCGCTCAACAATTAATGCAGTGTTTTCTTTAATAAAGGGTACTTGTAACATTACTATCTAATTTTAAAACACAAAAATACATTATTTGTGTTTTATATCTCCTAAAAAACGACGCAAAATAAAAGCGTTCTTTATTCTGTTTAGTATTACTAAAAAGCACTACATATAACATACATTTTATCAATTCATAACATTAGCATAACATTAAACCTTTTTATTTCGGTTAAGTTTGCATCGTTATTTAAAAACAAAATTAAGACGTATGGATAATATTTATCTTTTAATGGTTATTGCGCTAGGAGTATTAGCGGTAATCGATTTGGTTGTTGGTGTTAGTAATGATGCCGTTAATTTTTTAAACTCTGCTATAGGATCAAAAGCAGTATCATTTAAAACAATTATGATTGTTGCCAGTATTGGTATTGCCTGTGGGGCACTATTCTCTAGTGGTATGATGGAAGTTGCCCGAAAAGGAATTTTTGTTCCTGGAAACTTTATGTTTGATGAAATCATGATTATTTTCATGGCAGTAATGATTACTGATATCTTGTTATTAGATATCTTTAATACTTTAGGTATGCCTACCTCTACAACTGTTTCTATTGTTTTTAACCTATTAGGTGCAGCTGTTTGTATTGCTTTATTAAAAATTGGAGCCGACAGCACACAACAATACACAGATTTATTTGAGTACATAAACACTTCTAAAGCAAAACAAATTATTGGTGGTATTCTACTCTCTGTAATTGTAGCCTTTTCTGTGGGTGCTATTGTACAATATGTATCTCGTGTTTTATTATCATTTCATTTCGAAAAGAAAGCCGTTTGGGTAGGTGCTTTATTTGGAGGTATTGCTTTAACCGCATTGATTTACTTTATATTAATGAAAGGTATTAAAGGATCTGACCTTGCTAAGAAAAGTTTTGACTTTACAAACGGACTAACTATTAAGACCTATTTAGAAACATTTGTTGCTGAACTAGTTGCCGGTTTCTTTATTTTTTGGACTGCATTCTCTTATGTATTCATGAAGTTCTTTAAGAAGAATATTTATAAACTTATTATTATAGTAGGTACTTTTTCATTAGCACTTGCCTTTGCAGGTAATGACTTGGTGAACTTTATTGGAGTTCCTATTGCAGGATGGCAATCGTTTGAAGCATGGAATGGTTCTGGTATTCCAGCATCAGAATTTGCTATGGATGCCTTAGGTAAAAAAGTACCAACACCTACACTTTGGTTACTTCTTGCCAGTATTATTATGGTTGCTACCTTATGGTTATCATCAAAATCTAAAGAAGTTTTAAAAACCTCTTTAGACCTATCTAGCCAAGGAGAAACAAAAGAGCGTTTTCAGCCAAACTTTATTTCTAGAGGATTAGTACGTGTTTCTATTTTAGCTTCTAGAGGGTTCTCGGCTATTTTACCAACTGCTGTTACTAATAAGATTGATTCACAATTTGAAAAGCCAACAATTGCATTAGCTAAAGGTAAAACACATGAGCTACCTGCTTTTGATATGGTTAGGGCTTCTGTAAACTTAATGGTTGCCGGAATACTAATTTCTATAGCAACATCATATAAACTACCATTATCTACAACCTATGTTACTTTCATGGTAGCTATGGGTACCTCTTTAGCAGATAAAGCTTGGGGAGCTGAAAGTGCAGTATATAGAGTTGCAGGAGTATTAAATGTTATTGGAGGATGGTTCTTAACTGCTATTAGTGCCTTTTGTGCTGCCGCTACAGTTGCCTTTTTAATTTCTTGGAATGTAGAAGTTATGGTTCCTATACTATTACTTCTTACTGCAATGTTATTAATTAAAAACATGCTAGCACACCGTAAAAAAGCAAATGCTGTAAAAGAAGAAGACAGTATTAATAAAGCGGAAAGCAGTTCTATACAAGGTGTTGTTAACGAAAGTGCTGATAACATTAGAGCCGTTGTAAGTAGAGCTTCTAAGATTTACACCACTACTATAGATGGTTTGGCTAAACAAGATTTAGTAGGACTTAAAAAGAGTAAAAAAGGAGTAAACAAGTTAAATACTGAGGTTGAAGAATTAAAGGATAACATTTTCTATTTCATTAAAAACTTAGACGAGTCTAGTGTTGGAGCAAGTGATTTTTACATTAATGTATTGGGAGACTTACAAGACATGTCGCAATCTCTAGAGTATATTGCTAAAGCAAGTCATAAGCATGTAAACAATAATCACCTAAAGTTACGCTTTAACCAGATTAAAGACTTAAAAGAAACTGTGCAACAGTTAAAGACATTGTTTGGAAAAATAAAGAGTACTTTCTCTGAACGTGATTTTGATAATATCCCTGCTATTATGGCAGAGAAACAACAATTACTAGACGAAGTAAATGACCGTATTAAGAAACAAGTATCTAGAACAAGAACTGAAGATGATAGTCCTAAAAACACCACACTATATTTTAGTCTGTTGTTAGAAACAAAGGATTTAATTAAAGCTACAATGAGCTTGTTAGAAGCGTACAAAGACTAAAGTACGCTAACAACTAATACCAAAAAAGGTGCAACTTAAAAGTTGCACCTTTTTTTATAAATGTAATTAAAAGCTATCCCTTATTTATTTAGGAACTGCAATATAGATTATGCGTATTCTTGAACAAGACCTATTAAAGTATTAGCATCTTGCTCTCCAGATTGACGCCATTTCATTTCACCTTCTTTGTAAATCATTAATGTAGGTAAGCCTTTTACACGAAGTGCTTCAGCTAATTCTGCGTTTTTATCTACATCAATTTTAATTACTTTTGCACGATCACCAAGTGCCGCCGCAACATTACGAAGCACAGGATGCATTGCTACAGACTGCTCATTCCATTCCGTGTAAAAATCTAATAATACGGGAACCGTGGCATCAATTAATTTTCCAAATTTAGACATATGCGCGTGTTTTTTAATGCTACAATATCAGCCTCTAAAAAGACCGACCTCTCACAAAGTTAACATTTTTAAGCCATTAAGACAAATAAACTTCCAAACAGCAAATTAAATACTACTATATTTCAACTTATAAAAGCCTTTTTACACACTTTTATTTGCTTTCTTCAACTGTATAACGGTTATCTCTGGCCATATCCCTACCCGTCCTGAAAAACCATGAAAACCAAAGCCTCTATTTACGTTAATATATCGTCCTAATTCTTTATACAGCCCTGCCCATTGCTTATAAATTAAACTTGATGGGCTCCATTTTATAAACCCCGGTATTTCAATACCCAATTGTAAACCATGGGTATGACCACTTAGGGTTAAATGATAATTATGAGGGTCGTTTTTAACTTTATATTCCCAATGCGATGGATCATGCGTCATGAGCACTTTAAAATCTTCTTTTTTTACATGAGTAGCTGCTTTTTCTAAGTCGCCCGCTTTTTTCCAACCTTGTCCCCAGTTCTCTACACCAAGTAAAGCTATTTTCTGATTATCTTTATGTATAAATCTAGAGTCATTCAATAATAAATCGAATCCTATTTTTGAGTGTATTGCTTTAACGGCTTCAAAATTTTGTTTTTTTGCGGCTTTAGATTCCCATTCTGCATAATCGCCATAATCATGATTTCCTAAAATGGAGTACTTTCCGTAAGGCGCTTCTAATTTTTTAAACATATCTATAAAAGGTGTCATTTCTTCAGCCTTATTATTGACTATATCTCCTGTAAATAACAACATATCAGATTGCTGTTTAGCAACCAAATCTACGGCATATTGCACTTTGTCTTTATCTTTAAAACTCCCAGAGTGAATATCGGAGATTTGTGTAATGGTAAACCCATCAAATGCTTCTGGAAGGTCATCAAACTCTAAAGCATATTTTAGCACTTTAAAGTTATACTTTCCTTTTACAATGCCGTATAATAATGACGCAAAAGGAATTGCTGCTAAACCAAGCGCTAATTGTGCTACAAATGCTCTTCGTCCTGGTAAACTACGTGTTTCAGAAGCTGTTACCACTCGTATTAACTTAACAAAAACTCTGTATATATCTTCGCCAAACATGGCAAGTAGTAACACTAACTTTGGCAATAAAAACAATAGCAATATTGAAAACGAATATTGAAACCCTTTTGTTTGCCCTTCTGCACGAGAGTAAGTAAATATCATTGTAAAAAATTGCACGTATATTAATAAGGCAACAACAATCCATACAAATGCAAGCACCTTATTTTTAGTAAGGACTCTAAATGCTTGAAAGGCATAAATTTCGATCACTAAAAAAACAACAGATAGTATTAGTAAGGCAATGTAAAAGCGTGACATAAAGGTGTATTTTTTTCAAAGATAATAAATTGTAGTTGCGTTGTTTTTTTAATTTTATAAAAATTAACAATCGTCGGTAGTTACATTTTATATATTTTTATCTTTACCACATAATACACAACCATGGCTACACCAAAAAGACTATTCCTTTTAGATGCATTTGCATTAATTTTTAGAGGCTACTATGCCCTTATTAAGAATCCAAGAATTACCTCGACGGGTATGGATGTTTCTGCTATAATGGGGTTTACCAATTCGTTATTTGAAATTTTACGAAAAGAAAAACCTGAGTATTTAGCCGTTTGTTTTGACAAAGGCGGGAGTCATGTTAGAAACGATATGTTTCCGGAGTATAAAGCAAACCGACAAGAAACACCTGAAGCTATTAAAATTGCAGTGCCTTATATACAGCAGCTATTAAAAGCGATGGATATTCCGGTAGTAGAAGTTGCTGGTTTTGAAGCCGATGACTTAATAGGAACACTTGCCAAACAAGCCGAAAAAGAGGGGTTTACAACTTATATGGTTACGCCAGATAAAGATTTTGCGCAACTGGTATCGGAACATATTTTTATGTATCGCCCTGCCAGAATGGGAAATGGTATTGAAATTTGGGGAATACCAGAGGTTCAAAAAAAGTTTGAAATAGAACACCCAGAACAGGTTATTGATTATTTAGGAATGATGGGAGATGCTGTTGATAATATTCCTGGATTACCTGGTGTTGGCGATAAAACTGCTAAAAAGTTTTTAAAAGCCTACGGCTCTATGGAAAACTTACTTGCAAACACTGCCGATTTAAAAGGTAAAATGAAAGAAAAGGTAGAAGCCAACGCCGAGCTTGGCTTGTTGTCAAAAAAACTGGCTACCATACTACTTGATTGCCCCGTTAATTTTAACGCTTCGGAGTTTATATTATCGAGTCCGAATACTGCTGAAGTAACCTCGTTATTTAAAACCCTTGAATTTAGAAGGCTACAACAAACTTTTGAGCGTATTTACAACACCAATACTGTTGCTAAAACTGTTGTACCAACTAACGACACCAACAAAGCACCTAAAGAAACACCTAAAAACACCGCTGAAGAAGGACAATTTTCATTATTTGGCGCCAATACTAATGATACTGATGCGCTTGCAGATAATGGTTATAAAACCATACAGAACAGTCCGCATGTATATCAATATATTAATACTGATTTTTCAAGGCAATTATTTTTACAACAACTGCTAAAACAAACAGCCGTTGCTGTACATATAGAAACCTACTCCCAAAACGCTTTTGAAACACATATTATTGGTATAGCATTTTCTTGGGAAGCCCATAAAGGATACTATATTCCTTTTCCGAAAGCACAAGAAAGCGCTCAATTACTTTTAAACGATTTGCGTCCGTTTTTTGAAAACGAAGCTATCGAGAAAATCAGTCACAATACTAAAACAACTTGCAAAATACTAGATGCCTATAGCATTTTAGTAAAAGGACCAATGTTTGATACTACGCTAGCGCATTACTTAATTAACCCTGACACACGTCACGGATTAAGTGTTTTGGCTAGTAACTATTTAAACTATGAAACTATTGAGTTGTATAGTATTATTGGTAAAAAAGGTAAAAATCAAAAACTATTACAAGAGATTGATTTAACACAGCAAACCAATTATGCTGTAGAACAAACAGACCTTGTTTTTCAATTAAAACAACAATTTAAAAAACAGTTGTTAGACACAGGCACCCAGCAATTATTCAACACTATAGAAATGCCTTTAGTGCCTGTATTAACTGCTATGGAGTTAGAAGGTATTAACCTAGACGTTACTTTTTTAAATAGCCTATCGGCAGATTTATCTACCGATATTAAAGCGCTTGAAACAGCTATTTATACTACCGCTAATAAAACGTTTAATTTGGCATCGCCAAGACAACTGGGTATTGTTTTATTTGAAGATTTAAAACTCGTTGATAAACCCAAAAAGACAAAAACCGGACAGTATTCTACTTCCGAAGATGTGCTTAGCAAACTCGGTGAGCATCAAATTATACAAGATATTTTAAAGTGGCGTAGTTTAATAAAACTACAAAACACTTATGTAGATGCCCTACCCAATCAGGTAAACCCTAATACAAAACGGGTACATACAGATTACCATCAAGCGGTTGCTGCTACAGGAAGATTAAGCTCTAATAATCCTAACTTACAAAACATACCTATCCGTACTGAACGCGGTAAACAAGTGCGAAAAGCATTTGTACCTAGAGATGAGCAGCACATTTTAGTAGCTGCCGATTACTCGCAAATTGAACTGCGTATTATTGCGGCCTTAAGTAAAGACGAAAGCATGATTGAGTCTTTTATTAACGGCGAAGATATTCATGCAGCCACTGCCGCTAAAGTATTTAACGTGCCTTTAAATGATGTTACACGAGAGCAGCGTAGTAATGCTAAAGCTGTTAATTTTGGTATTATTTACGGACAAGGTGCTTTTACCCTTGCACAACAACAAAACATACCCCGTAAAGAAGCTAAAGCACTTATAGATAATTATTACAAAACCTACCCAAAGCTAAAAGCATATATGGCAGGTCAGGTAGATTTTGCTAGAGATCATGGCTATGTAGAAACCATATCAAACCGTAGGCGCTATTTAAAAAACATTAACTCTCAAAATGCAATTGTACGTGCTGCCGATGAGCGAAATGCCGTAAATGCACCTATTCAAGGTAGTGCTGCCGATATTATTAAATTGGCCATGATAAACATACACAAAGTATTACATACCGAAAACTACCAAAGTAAAATGCTTTTACAAGTGCATGATGAATTGGTTTTTGATGTGCCTAAAACCGAAGAAATTCAGTTAAAAAACATGGTAAAAACACAAATGGAAAACGCTTTTAAAATGATTGTTCCGCTAGATGTGGAATTGGGTAGCGGTCTAAATTGGCTGGAAGCGCATTAGTGTGATTAAAAAACAAGAACTTGTTTAAAATGATTTGTTTTACAAGTCTGGTTTTTGTTTCTCTACAGCTCTGCTATTATTATAAGTGTTTAATATAAAAATTTGCACTACAACAGCCTCCTATAAAAGTCATTATTAGAACTTTTTTTTGTATATTTATAGCTCTTACCACCAAGCGTTATTTTAAAGGGCGTTTAACTATGTTTTATAAGTATAGTACTATTTCTATAAATAAATAAATACTAGATAATTTTATTAAAAATACTAGATAATTTCTGCAAATATACTAGTATATTCACAAAGCTAAACAGGTGCTTTTACAAAGTACAACAGTAAATTAACAATACTTCTCTCTCTCTTTTTTTAAAAAGATACTGTTGTGTTTAAAACAACTTTATTTTTAGTATTCCGATTACTATTTTCTATTGTTTTTAGACATTTTAAAATTTTCTAATTTTTACATAAAAAACATACTTTACTGAATTCTAGTTAGTTATGTTTTTTTGTTGTTTTAAAAAATACCAAGTACTTGGTGTTTTTTAGCTGATTTATAAGAGGTATATTTGTAAGGAAGGGTAACTCTATTAATAAAATTTCACTGCCTTTAAAAAAAGACAGTAAATTAAACAAAGAGGAGTCTAGTTCTATGTATAATTAATTGCCATTCATTGGCTGAACAAACTCAAACTGAACCAAAATTGAAAAAAATTTATTTTATATACTTAATTATTATTACAAGTATTGTGCTTATGATTTATAACATTTTTGAACTTGATTTTGATAATCTTGAAAAAGGACCTTTTGCTGGAATTGTATCAAATATACTTTTGGTTTCAGCAATGCTATTTACAATTAGAGATGTCAAGAAAAAAAGAAAATAATTAATAGGAATTTAAGCAAGTCTGAAAACTGAAATGAATACAGAATCTAAATATTGCGGAATAAAATTAAAAAACAAGTTTAAAATGAAAGAAAGCATATTTATTAAAAATATCAAACAACTAAATACTGTTGGCGAATTGAAAAAATTACTTGAAAAATATTCTGACGAAACAGAATTAGTAGCAGAAACAGAAAGTGCAACGACTGAGTTATATATCGGAATAACTAATCCTGTTGGAGATAGAGATACTGAGAAAATAGAAATTTTAATGTTTGGAGGAAATAGAACCGAACAAGAATAGATAGAACTCTGATAAACAACGAAATGGCAACAACGCATATAATTAATTGCTTAAAACAGTAATCACTTGCGAAAATTCCGCTGGAATTTTCTCTGATAAAGCTTAATTTACTAACTTAGAGCGTGAAAAACGCAACAAACCATACACGAACACGTTGTAAGCAAGCTAAAGAAACGACAATAACTGAAAATAAACTATGGCAAGAATCCCAATCGAATTTGAAAAAATCAAAAAAATATATCGGAATTTAATAAGCGATGATAATTCTGAAAAGGAAACGACCGAATATCTAATTTCTGTAACCGAAAAAGGACAGAATTGGAAAAAAACTATTCGTTGTGGACTAAAGGAATTAACAAAGTTACGTGACGAAATTTCGGAATTAATAGAATCAACCACGACTGCCGAAAAATTAGACATTACGAATGACAAAGCAAACATAATTGACAAACATTATGCAGAAGATAAACTTTGCCAAAATTGTGATTATAAATTATCAAACCATTGTCTGACTTGTATTTTCGATTTACAAAGTCCTCTCGAAAGAAAATTATTTCTTGCATTAAACAAAAAATATATTCGATTTGAAGCCCAATATCCTTTGAATTGGAAAGGCGAGAATATTTCAATCGCAGGAAAATCATATAACAATCCGAAAAACAACTTTAAAGAAGTACTAACTGTTGCGGACTTTTATATCGAGAAAAGAGACGTGAAATTGTGCGTTTATACAGATGGACATACATATCACGAAAGAACTGAAGAACAAGCTCAACGAGATAAACGAATTGACAGAAAACTTCAAGAATTAGGATTTCAAGTTTTAAGATATACAGGAAAAGACGTTAATGAAAATACAGATATAATTGTGGCTGAAATCAAAAAGTGGATAGAAAAGCCAGCTTACAACACCGTATAAAATTAATTGCTAATTTCTAGCTTACTTACGAAAGTCCTCGCGGACTTTCTATCTGTGATTTATTTGCTAACTTAGAGCGTTAAAAACGCAAGAAACCATACATGAA
The DNA here is from genome assembly GCA_965178655.1 of Flavobacteriaceae bacterium. Classification (GTDB taxonomy): domain Bacteria; phylum Bacteroidota; class Bacteroidia; order Flavobacteriales; family Flavobacteriaceae. The sequence continues at coordinate 1,602,246 of OZ238266.1, read as the reverse complement.
CACGATGGAATACATTCAGCTAAATCAAAGAATGTAAGTAATTAGCTGCGTCATTTAATCCATTCTTCCTTAAATTATCTAAAACTTCGTACTCATCTAAATCTGGATTTCTTCTGTTTAAGACTAATTTTTTAAAAGCTTCTATCGCCTTTTCGTGATTCAAATCAATTATATCTGCAATAAAATCATCAGCAGATTTTGCGACTAATCCGAAAGACGCCAAATATTCTTTTGGAAAATCTTTTAAATTGTTTGTGACAATTACATTTGCATTTGTTTTAATTGCAGCTGCAAGTACGTGTCTATCCTTTTCATCAGGCAAGGTTAATCCTTCAATCAATGGCTCATAATTTATTACAAGCGCATCTGGAAAGGCTAAATTTGCAACATTGGTTCTTTTCTTAATTTCTTCTTCTGTTACTCCTTTTCTATCCATCACATCTTGCCATTCATCAAAAATATGATTACTCCATTTAGGTGTAAATAAATCAAAATGTGCAAACCAAAACAATAAATCTCTGATTTCTATTGGATAAATAATATTAGTGTCAAGAACACAAGTAAAACGTACGCTATGAATCATATAACCCTAATTCTTCATCAGACTTCATTAAATCTATAAGGTGTTGTTCCTGCTTCAATTTCATTTCTTTCTTATATTTCATTACATCTTGAAATTTAACCCTACGATGCCTTCCAACCATTGTAAAAGGAATATTTCCTTTCTCAAGTAATTTAACAAAATGAGGTCTCGAACAACCCAATAACTCAGCTGCTGCTTGAGTAGTCATTTCAGTCGCAATAGGTACTAAAGAAATCGGCTTACCTTGACTAGTGGCCTTTAACATTTTTGCTAAAAGTTTAAGAGCCTTCAAAGGAATCTTAATCTTTTCAGAAGTTTCCTCAATTTCTATTTCAGGGTTTTCGGAACGCAATTCTTCCAATGTTGCAGCAAGAGCATTATATGATTCCATTGCAGCAATCTGCTCTTTTTTAGAAGGTTTTTTTATGTCGTTAAAGTATTCCATTTTGTTTAAGTTTTCATCAGTTACTACAAATGTAAACGAAATAAACGAAACGACGTTACGTCAAAATGTTATTTTTTTATTAAAAATTCAATAACTAATGCCAACACGGTGTATAATTAATTACTTAAAACAGTAATCACTTGCGAAAATTCCGTTGGAATTTTCTCTGATAAAGCTTAATTTATTAACTTAGAGCCTGAAAACTGCAACAAACCATACACGAACACGATATAAGTAATTAAACCTAAAAAATGCACAGAATGAAAATTGGAATCAAAACTTTGTTAACAACAGGGCTACTAGTGTTTTTTTCAAACAACACTTATTCTCAAATTAGTTTTGGCAAAAATGGAACATTTTCGAATAAATGGCATAAAGGCGATTTAGTTCTCCATAGTGGAGATACACTAAATGGATGGCTTAAGTTTGAGAGTGCCACCAAAGGAATGGCAGGTCTTGGAAGCAAAACAAATAAGGTTTTTTATAAAAAGACTAAAAAAGGAGAAAATAAAAAATATAAGAAAGAAGATTTTTCCTCATTTACAATTACTAAAAATGATAAAAAAGTTGAAAAATACGCTACTGTTTATACCTCTAAAAAAAAGATACAACTACTAAAGGTTTTAGCAGAGGGTAAGGTTATAGTTTATGAAGCTATATCTCGAGTCAATAATAGTACTTTCAATACGCATACAGGAAATTGGGGGAATAATTATTCGTATGAATACGTAAATATGTACATAAAAAGAGAGGATGAAAAAATAGCTAGCAATGAGTTCTTTGTAAATATCTTTAAGAGTTTTAAGAAAACAGCAAAGAGATACTTCTTAGATTGCACCGAATTGATTAACAAAATTGACAATGATGATTTTAAGAAAAAAAGACTTATTGAGATAGTAGAATATTATAACACGAAATGTAATTAAATTGACAAAAAATTAAAACCGTATTCCTCCTCCTAAATATACTAATTCTGGAAAACCAACACCTATTCTATAGAACCTATCTTTTTTTGGTTTTTGATTCGATTCCAACTCTGTAAAATCAAAGAAAATAAACGAAAATGGAGAACCCGACCTTTAGGAAGAGATTCAATCTATTATGAAGAGAAGATAAATAACGAATGGGAAAAAATTGAAATAAGTAGAGAAATTCTTGTTGGAAAAATGCTCAATGTTATATATTTCAAAAATGAGAAAAAGTGGACTGAATACCCTGAATGGGCTCATAATCGAGAAGAAATAATTAGAAGAGTGAAAATGGACTACCCACCAGAGCAAACGGAATATGAAAACGAAATAAAAACCCTACAACAATAAAAGCCCTTGATTTCTCAAGGGCTTTCTTATAAACTAAGTGTTTAAATATTAAAGTTCTAATGCTTTTTTAACATCGTTATCCATCAATAGTTCTACCGGGTTTTCTAATGCTTCTTTAATTGCTACTAAAAAGCCTACAGATTCTTTACCATCAATAATTCTATGGTCGTAAGATAATGCAAGGTACATCATTGGTCGTGCTACAATTTCGCCATCTACAACAACTGGGCGGTTAATAATATTGTGCATTCCTAAAATACCAGACTGTGGTGGGTTAATAATTGGTGTAGACATCATAGATCCAAATACCCCTCCGTTAGAAATGGTAAAGGTTCCTCCTGTCATATCATCAACTGTAATTTGTCCGTCTCTTGCTCTAATAGCCAATCGTTTTATTTCGGCTTCTATACCTCTAAAGGTTAACATTTCGGCGTTACGCATTACGGGTACCATCAATCCTTTTGGTCCAGAAACAGCAATAGAAATGTCGCAGTAATCATAGGTAATCATTTCTTTACCATCAATCATAGAGTTAACATCAGGGTATAATTCTAATGCTCTTACAACTGCTTTTGAAAAGAATGACATAAATCCTAATCCAACACCGTGTTTGGTCTTAAACGTTTCTTTATATTCGCTACGTAAGTTAAATATTGGTTGCATATCTACTTCGTTAAAAGTAGTTAACATTGCGGTAGTATTTTTTGCTTCTACCAAACGCTCTGCAACCTTACGGCGTAACATAGACATTTTTTTACGCCCAGTACCACGAGAACCTCCTGTTGGTGTTCCCATTGCTGGTACTGCTTTTACAGCATCTTCTTTGGTTACTCTACCATCGCGTCCGGTACCAGTTACTGCAGTAGCGTCCATTCCTTTTTCATCTAAGATTTTCTTAGCTGCTGGAGATGGTGTTCCTGTAGCATAGCTTGTTTTAGGAGCTGATGGCGCAGGTGTTGCTGCTGGCTTCTCTACAGCTTTTGGTGCTGCTTCAGCTGGCTTATTACCTTCTGGAGCTTTGGCGCTTGTATCTATTAAACATACTACCTCACCTACGGCAACGGCATCGCCTTCTTCTGCTTTTAGGGAAATAATACCACTCATTTCTGCAGGTAATTCTAGGGTTGCTTTGTCGGAATCTACTTCAGCAATTGCTTGGTCTTTTTCAACATAATCGCCGTCTTCTACTAGCCATTCTGCAATTTCTACTTCTGTAATTGATTCACCTGGTGAAGGTACTTTCATTTCTAAAATCATAACTATATAATGTTTAGTCTGTTTTTATTTATTATTGTTTTGGTGTATTAAATACACTCTGTATTACTTTTTTGTGTCTTGCTTTAGAACGCGTTGAGCTTCCTGCTGCCGGAGCACTATGCACGTTTCTTGATGCACAACGGAATTTTACCGATTCAAAATTCATTAGCATATATCCGTAAGCACCCATGTTTTTAGGCTCTTCTTGTGCCCATACGTAATCGGTTACATTAGGGTAGCTTGCAATAATGGCATCTAACTCTTTTTGCGGTAGAGGGAACAATTGTTCTATACGCACTAGGGCAACATCTTCTCTTCCGTTTGCGGTACGTTCTTCTAATAAATCATAGTAAAACTTACCCGTACAGAATACCAATGATTTTACGTTGTTTTTATTTACTGTAGCATCATCTATAACTTCTTGAAAACGACCATTTAATAGTTCGTCTTTAGTAGAAACTGCTAACGGGTTACGCAATAAACTTTTTGGCGTAAACACTATTAGTGGCTTTCTGAAATTCCATTTCATTTGTCGCCTTAATAGGTGATATATATTTGCTGGTGTAGTACAATCTGCTACAATCATATTATAGTTAGAGCACAATTGCAGATAGCGTTCCATACGTGCTGAAGAGTGTTCAGAACCTTGAAATTCATATCCGTGAGGTAATAACATTACCAGTCCGTTTTGCACTTTCCATTTAGACTCTGCTGCAGAAATATATTGGTCTAACATAATCTGTGCACCATTACTAAAATCTCCGAATTGTGCTTCCCAAATGGTTAGTGTTTTTGGACTTGCCATAGCGTATCCATAATCAAAACCAACAACTCCGTATTCTGATAATAGTGAGTTATAGATATCAAAATTACCTTTTAATCCTAATGTATTATGCAGGTTAATCTCTTCTACTTCTTCTGTTTTTACAATAGCATGACGGTGAGAGAATGTTCCTCGCTCTACATCTTGCCCAGAAATACGCACATTGTAACCTTCTTCCATTAGGGTTCCGTATGCCAATAGTTCTCCCATAGCCCAATCAAGGGTATCGGTTTCAAAATAACGTTTATTTCTATCGGCTATAATGCGTTCTATTTTTCGGATAAACTTTTTATCTGATGGTAACTTTGTAATACCTTCGGCAAGTTTATCTAATTTTTCTTTGTTATATGTAGTATCAACTGGCGCTTGAATATCTTCTAGTTTACCTAGTGTATAGTCTTTCCAGTCTGCTGCCATTATTTCGGTAACAATGGTTTTATCTTTTTTTCTAGAGGCTTCTAATCCTATTTCTAAAGAGTCTTTATACTCTTTTTCAAGTTGTTTTACATAGCCTTGCTCAATAATACCTTCTGCTAATAATCTCTCTGCATAAATATCACGCTGATTGGCGTGCTTTGCAATTGATTTATATAGTTTTGGTTGTGTAAATCGCGGTTCATCTCCTTCATTATGTCCGTATTTACGGAATCCTAACAAGTCAATAAACACATCTCTACCAAACTGTGTTCTAAACGCCAATGCAAAACTAAATGCGTGGCATACTGCCTCTACATCGTCTGCATTTACATGCAATACTGGAGATAGGGTTACTTTTCCGATATCTGTACAATACGTACTTGAACGTGCATCTAAATAGTTAGTGGTAAACCCTACTTGATTGTTAACAACCACATGTATTGTTCCACCTACTTTATATCCGTCAAGCTGTGCCATTTGTATGGTTTCATACACAACACCTTGTCCGGCTATTGCAGCATCTCCGTGAATTAGTATAGGTAATATTTCTTTTTCATTACCTTTTAGTTCATTATCTATTTTTGCTCTACAAATTCCTTCTACAACAGTATTTACTGTTTCTAGGTGTGATGGGTTTGGAGCCAAATCCATACGAACCATTTTTCCTGAATCGGCTTCTTGGTAAGATGTCCAACCCATATGGTATTTTACATCTCCATCAAAAAGTTCGTCTTCTGCATATTCTTTACTATCAAATTCTGAGAAAATGTTTTCTGCAGATTTTCCAAAAATATTGGCCAATACATTTAATCGGCCACGGTGTGCCATTCCAACTACAAACTGACTAACGCCTTTGTTTGTTGCGGTTTCCATTAAGTGATTTAACCCGGGTATTAAAGTTTCATTACCTTCTACTGAAAAACGTTTTTGCCCTACATATTTTGAGTGCATAAAAGTTTCAAAAGAAACTGCTTGATTTAATTTTTTAAGGATGTTTTTCTTTTCTTCTCCAGAAAATTTTGGAGAATTATCATTAACATTTAGCCAGTTTTGAATCCATTTAATTTCTTCTGGATTTCTGATATACATGTACTCAACACCTGTTGAATCGCAGTAAATAGCTTCTAAATGTTTAATAATTTCTGACAGGCTTGTTTTGCCTAAACCAAGAATAGATCCTGCATCAAATGTTTCAGATAAATCAGATTTTGATAATCCAAAGTTCTCTAATGCAAGGGTTGGTTTATATTGTCGTCTATTACGAACAGGGTTTGTTTTGGTAAACAAGTGACCACGTGTTCTATAGCCATCTATTAATTTTACTACCTGAAACTCTTTTAATACATTTTCAGGGATTGTTGCTATTTGCGCATCTTCAGTAAATGTTTCTGTACCAAAATCATAACCTTGAAAAAATGCTCTCCAACTTGGTTCTACACTATCTGGATTTACTAAATACTGATCATACAGAGCCGCAAAGTGTGCTGTATGTGCTGCGTTTAAAAAGGAATACTTGTCCATTATGTTTCGCTTGTCTCTTTTTAATTTACAAAAAAAACCTTTGTTTATCAATGTTATACATGTACAAACTGTTGTGTTTTTTTATGTATTCGTGCAGTTTATTACGCCTGCAAATAACGGGGTCAAACCTCAAGGCAGAACCCTTAATTTATTATAAGAAATCGACCGATTAAAATCGATATCTTAAATCAATATCCCGCTAAAAAAAGCGGGATTAGTTCGGTTAACTAAAAAAGTTAAATTATTTTTTTAGAACCTCCCTAATAAAATCGGGTCAAAAATACAACAATTCAGAAAAACAACGCATTATTTTTTATATAATTTAGCGTGTTTTTTTTATGCTAATTTATCCTTATTAGTTTTGTTCGCTCTCTTTTTACAATAAAAGACTAGTTTGTCTTTTTTATGATTTTTATCATGAAAAAACCTAAATACTTGCCTTAATTTTGTTCATAATTAAAATATAACTGATCATGAACACAAAATTTATTCTATTATTAACCGCTATTGTAATGTCATTTACCGCTTGCAATAAAACTACAAAAACAGAACCGTCTACAACTGAAACTGTGACAAAAACAGTGCATAAAGGACAAGCAGCTGTCGCTGATGGTGTATCAGATGCTAATGCGCTACAGGTAGCAAAATCACTTGATGATTTTAAAACTTTAGTCGTTGCCATTAAGGCTGCTGGTGTTGAAGATGCCGTAGTAAATGCCGGGCCTTTAACAATTTTTGCTCCTGTAAATGCAGCATTCGACAAACTTCCTGAAGGAACTGTAGAAAGTCTTTTAAAACCTGAAAACAAAGCCAAACTTGGCTATGTTCTTGTAAACCATGTTGCACCTGCAAATTACCCAGAAAAACAACTAAGGAAAGAAGCTAAAAAAGGCCGAAAGTTATATATGGCCTCTGGAAACTACCTAGATGTTGTTAAAAAAGAAGACGGCTTATATGTTGGAGGAACTAAAATTCTAAAAACTGTAAAGGTTAGTAACGGATGGATTCATGTAATTTCAGATGTTCTAGTACCCACTAATTAATTAAAACCAAAACGTATGAACTTAAAAAACCTAGCACTATTTGCCTTAGCTGCACTATTGTTTTCCAGCTGTGGAGGCGATGCTAAAAAAGAAGAAGCAACTCCTACCGCTCGAAAGGAACGTGCTGCCAGAAAACCAGCAGAAAAAAAAGAAACTAAAAAAACTGAAGCAAAAGCCAGTATTACAATTGACCTAAACGACAAAGGAATTGGCCCTATTAAAACATTGACCTTAGAGACTATTGATGCTGCTTTAGTTGAAAAAGGAAAAGAAGTGTATAGATCTAAATGTACCGCTTGTCATAAAACTAAAAAACGATATATCGGACCTGAGATGAAAGGTGTTACTAAACGACGCTCTCCTGAATGGATTATGAACATGATGCTAAATCCTGAAGAGATGTTGGCAAAAAACCCTACTGCTAAAGCACTACTAAAAGAATATAGTGCTCCTATGGCAAACCAAAATTTAACTACTGATGAGGCACGTGCCATATTAGAATTTTTAAGACAATTAAACTAAATACTATGAAACTAATTATCAAATCAATTGCAGCCATTGCAATCGCTTCTTTAGTGAGTTGCGGAGGGCCTGCTGAAAAAAGTAACAACAACGGAATACTTACCGGTAATGCTGCAGAAAAAGTGTATGTAGCTCCTGGAGAGCACGATTCTCATTATGCCTTTATTTCTGGAGGTTTTAGCGGACAATTATCCGTGTATGGATTACCGTCTGGACGATTGTTTAGAGTTATTCCAGTATTCTCACAAGACCCTGAAAAAGGATACGGATATAGTGAGGAAACAAAACCAATGTTAATGACCTCACACGGTCTTGTACCCTGGGGAGATTCACACCACCCAGATATTTCACAAACCAATGGAGAAGTTGATGGGCGATGGGTTTTCATTAACGAAAACAACACCCCACGTATTGCACGTATAAGTCTGGAAACCTTTGAAACAGAAGAGATTATTGAAATCCCTAATTCTGCCGGAAACCACTCTTCATCATTTGTTACCGAAAACTCTGAATATGTTGTTGCCGGAACTCGTTTTGCTGTTCCTGTTCCACAACGTGATATGCCTATTGATGAGTACAAAGGAAACTTTAAAGGGACCTTATCATTCTTAAAAATTGATCCTGACCACGGACACATGAATATTGAGTTTCAATTAAGAATGCCAGGATTTAACTTTGATTTATCACACCCTGGTAGAGGGAAATCACACGGATGGTTCTTCTTCTCTACATATAACACAGAGGAAGCAAACACCCTAATGGAGGTAAACTCTTCTCAAAATGATAAAGATTTTATTGCCGCAATTAACTGGAAAAAAATTGAAGAATATGTGGCTAATGGTGGGGGTAAAAAAGAACCTGCAAACTATGCCCACAATACTTGGGATGATGCAACACACATGGCCACAACAGTAATGAAAAAAGAAGTACTTGTTGTTAACCCTGAAGATGTTCCTGGAGCTGTTTTCTTTTTACCTACTCCAAAATCACCACATGGTTGTGACGTAGACCCTACAGGAGAATACATTATTGGTAATGGTAAATTAGCTGCTGCAATGACCATTCACTCATTTACTAAAATGGAAGAAGCAATTGCTAACGAAGCGTTTGATGGAGAAAGTTATGGAATTCCAATTTTAAACTTTGATGCAATTAACTACGGTACTTTAGAGCAACCTGGTTTAGGACCTTTACATACTGAATTTGATACTAGAGGTAATGGATATACCACATTCTTTATATCGTCAGAGGTTGTAAAATGGAATATTAAAGACCTTAAAGTAATTGACCGTCACCCAGTATACTACTCTGTAGGACACCTTATGATTCCTGGAGGAAACTCTAGAACTCCTGACGACAAATACTTAGTTGCCATGAATAAAATTACAAAAGACCGTTACTTACCAACAGGACCTGAAGTTTGTCAGTCAGCGCAATTATTTGATATTTCTGGAGACAAAATGGAATTGCTATTGGATTTCCCTACCATCGGAGAACCACACTACGCTGCAGGTATTGCTGCTGAAAAAGTTGCTGCAAATTCTAAAAAGATATTCCGCTTAGAAGACAACAAACACCCTTACGCTGTTAAGAGTGAAGCAGAAACTACTGTTGTTAGAAAAGGTAACGAAGTACACATTTACATGTCGATGATTCGTTCTCACTTCTCTCCTGATAATATTGAAGGTGTTAAAGTTGGTGACAAAGTTTTCTTTCACGTAACAAATCTAGAACAAGATTATGATGTGCCACATGGCATTTCAATGATTGGAGCTAATACTTCGGAACTTTTAATTATGCCTGGTAGAACAACGACATTTACCTGGGAACCTAAACAAGTGGGGGTTTGGCCATTTTATTGTACCGATTTCTGCTCTGCATTACACCAAGAAATGCAAGGCTATGTTCGTGTTTCAGCAAAAGGCTCTGACGTTCCCTTAAAGTTCACAGTAGATAACGAAGTCCCTGGAGAGGAAGACTTTTAATTCGATACTTTTTTTTAAATTATACTCAAAAAGCGAATAGTTAATCTATTCGCTTTTTTTATTAAAATAATAGCTCCAATGTGACAAAAGTCACATTATTACCCCTATAAAAGGGGTATTTTTATACTCACAAAACACAATACATTTTTATTCTATGAAAAAAGCAAACATTATAATGATTATAGGGTCCTCCCTGCTTTTAGGATTATTTATCTTTCCGTTATGGAACATCACTCTTGAAGCCCCACAATACCCTACTCCATTAGGAATGGACATTTATATTAACAAGTTTAAAGATACCCATGAATTTGATATTAAAAACATCAATCTCATGAATCATTATGTTGGAATGAAATACATTCCTGAAACCATTCCTGAATTTAAAATATTTCCTATTGTCATTGGTTTTATGTCAGTCTTAGGTATTGTTTTAGGATTCATTGGAAAACATAAATTATTTTTAGCATGGGTCATTATAGTGGCCTTATTAGGTCTTGCAGGAATGTATGATTTCTATTTATGGGAATATGACTATGGACACGATTTAGATCCAAAAGCAATCATGAACTTTAAAAACCCAGACGGGTCTGTAATGGGCTTTCAACCACCATTACTAGGCTCAAAAGACATTCTTAACTTTAGAGCACACTCTTACCCTATGATTGGGGCATACTTTTTATTTACAGGAATGCTTTTAAGTTTTATTGCCTTTTTAATGGGAAGAAAATCTTCTAAACAAACATCATAATTTATGAAAAAGCAACTATACACCATAATCACGTGTGCCATTATACTTAGTGCATGCACACCTACTCCGAAAAAAATTGCCTACGGAAAAGACAATTGTCATTATTGTAAAATGACTGTAGTGGACAAGACACACTCAGCACAATATGTTACCAAAAAAGGGAAAGTATTTGTTTTTGATGCCATTGAATGTTTAGCTAACACCGTTACAGACGAGCAGAACGAACCTACCCTAGCACATATATTAGTTGCCGATTATCAAAACCCTGGCACGCTAATCGATGCTCGCAATGCAGCATATATTATTAGTAAAGAAATTAAGAGTCCAATGGGAGCATACCTCTCCGCAGTAAGTAACAAAACCGCAGCTAAAAATCTTAAAGAAACCCACGGCGGAACGTTATACAATTGGGAAACACTTAAAGTAAAATTTTCAAATTAACCACATATGCGCTGGAGATTTTTATTCCTATTTCTTGTATCCTTTTACACAAAAGCAAACACCATAACTGTTTGTGGCAACTGTACTGTAACAACCATTAACGACGCAGTAAACCTTGCTAAAAACGGAGATAGTATTCTTGTAAAAAAAGGCACCTACAAAGAACATTCTATTATCCTTATCAATAAATCATTGCATTTAATTGGCGAAGGAAACCCTATTGTAGACGGAGGAAATCAGGAAACTATTTTTAAAATAAGTTCTGATCATTTTTCAATTGAAGGGTTTACTATTATAAATGTAGGCCAAAGTTATGTTAAAGATTTTGCTGCTATTTTAGTCTCTAAAAGCAACTATTTTAGTATTAAAAATAACATATTAAAAGATGTTTTCTTTGGTATATTAATTGAAAAGTCAAATTACGGACATATTGAAAACAATACCATATCAAGTCAGGCGGTTACCGAAGCCAACTCTGGTAACGGTATTCATATATGGCATAGCTCACACATGCGAGTAAACAATAATCGCGTTAAACGATTAAGAGATGGTATTTACTTTGAGTTTGTAAAAAACAGCCTTGTAACGAATAACACCAGTACCGAAAATGTACGCTATGGGTTACATTTTATGTTTTCAAATCACAATGAATACCACCACAACGACTTTAATAACAACGGTGCAGGAGTAGCTATTATGTTCTCAAAACATCTTAAAATGCATCATAATACATTCCGTTTTAACTGGGGAACCGCTTCTTATGGGCTCCTATTAAAAGAAATTAATGATGCCGTAATTGAAAATAATTATTTTACTCAAAATACAATAGCCATTAATATTGAAGGCTGCTCCAGAGTTAATTATACCAATAATCATTTTATCCGAAATGGTTGGGGTGTTAAGTTTAATGGTGGCTGCTACAAAAATGTGTTTGAATACAATAATTTTATGCATAATGCCTTTGATTTAGCATACAACAGCAAACTTAATGACAACAAGTTTGAAGCAAACCACTGGAGCGAATACACTGGCTATGACTTAAACAAAGATGGTATTGGAGATGTACCACACAGGCCCGTAAAACTTTTTTCATACATCACTAGTAAAACACCAGAATCATTAGTGCTTTTGCGTAGTTTATTTATTGATGTTATCAATTTTTCCGAAAAAGTATCGCCTGTATTTACCCCTACAAACTTAGTAGACAGCAAACCCATAATGAAAAAAATAGATGATAGAAATTAGAGATTTACATAAGAAATTTGGAAAACTATCCGTGCTACAAGGTGTGGATTTAACTATTTCAAAAGGCGGTGTTTTTGCTATTTTGGGCCCTAACGGCTCTGGAAAAACAACCCTAATAAAATGTTTACTTGGAATGGTTATCCCAAACAAAGGAGATATTCTTTTAGATGGCACTTCTGTTTTAAAAAAATGGGCGTATCGCGACAATCTAAACTACCTTCCACAAATTGCAAATTTCCCAGAAAACCTATCTGTTATTGAGCTCATTAACATGGTTAAAAACCTTCGCTCAAAAACAGCAAATGAGCAACACCTTATTAACCTTTTTGGCTTAACACCATTTTTAAATAAAAAACTAGGAACCCTTTCCGGAGGCACCAAGCAAAAAGTAAATTTAGTTCTTGTCTTCATGTTTGATAGTGAACTTATCATTCTTGACGAACCAACAACAGGCTTAGATCCTATTGCTCTTATTCATCTAAAAGAACTAATACAACTTGAAAAAACAAAAGGAAAAACCATCTTAATTACAACACACATCATGAGTTTTGTAGATGAAATGGCTGATGAAATTGTGTTTTTATTAGACGGAACTATTTACTTTAAAGGAAGTGTTAACGCACTGAAAACACAAACAAATCACCCTAATTTAGAACAGGCAATAGCCCACTTAATATCTAAACAATATGCTTAAAATATTAACATACAGTTTTTTTGACTTAATGAGAAGTAGATGGAGTTATGTTTATTTTTCATTCTACCTATTACTCGGGTTTGTATTATTATTTTTAAATAATGATATTGATAAAGCAGTAATTACATTAATGAATATTATTATTATACTTACCCCACTAATCGCTACTATTTTTGGCGTAATGTATTATTACAACTCCAGAGAATTTACCGAACTGCTTTTAGCACAACCTTTAAAAAGAAATACTATTTTTATTGGACAATACCTAGGCTTAAGCATTTCACTAAGTTTAAGCTTAGCCTTAGGATTAGGAATTCCATTTTTAGCATACGGTCTATTGGTTTCCACTACAATTACAAATTTTATTTTACTATTGGTCGTGGGTGTTTTCTTGAACTTTATTTTTGTTGCCTTAGCCTATACTATTTCGCTATCAACCGAAAATAAAATTAAAGGATTTGGGTATGCTATTGTACTATGGTTGACACTGGCCGTACTTTACGATGGTGCGTTTTTAATTTCACTAATTTATTTTAGCGAATATCCTTTAGATAATTTTGCCTTAGTAGCTACCGTTTTTAATCCTATTGATTTATCCCGAATTTTAATTTTACTAAAACTTGACATTTCTGCCCTACTGGGATATACTGGAGCAGTTTTTCAACAATTTTTCGGAACAAACATTGGGCTGTTTTCGTCTATAGGCATCTTGTGTCTATGGGTTATTTCTCCTGTAGCAATCATCTTAAAAAAAGCCCGTAAAAAAGATTTTTAAACACTGACTAAAATCATATTCAAAGCCTAAATTAGGCTGTATTTTTGTGTAAATGATCGCTGCTAAAAAACATATCGTTAAGGCCATTGTCTTAAGCTTAATACTTTGCTTACACGCCATTAGCAATATTGTTACTGTAGTACATTTTGTGGTAAACCAAGAACAAATTGCAAAAACCTTATGTATACAGAAAGAAGCTCAAAATGGATGTAACGGAAAATGTCAACTTAAAAAAAAGCTAAACATTTCTTCTGCCGCAGAGCAAGAAATACCCCTACAGCAGATCTCTATTGAAACACTTAGATGTGCTTACATACAACCTAATAATGATGTTGTTGTTCCTAAGCAACAATATCTACAAAACTTCATTATTGATCATAGCGCATATCATGTAATTAATGTGCACTATGAGCTTGATATTCCTCCTCCTATAACAAGTTAATTTTACCAGTATTAAAAATTAACTAATAACACGCTAAAACATTTTTAGCTAGGATTGCTATGGCTTAAAATAGCGTTCCTTACCTCTAACATTTAAATAAAAACAAATGAAATTTTTATATATAATACCAGTCCTAATATCTAGCTTATTCATCTCATGTGATACTGATGATGATGCTGTATTCAGTATTAATGAAACGGAAAACTTACAAAAAGCACAAGAGTTTATTACCGATGAACACACCTTAGAACTCTACACTTCTTCAGGTAATTTTTATACCGGTCATAACAATATTACCATACGAGTAAAAAACAATAGCGATGAAAGCTACATTAACGACGCAAACATCAATTGGATACCTGTTATGCAAATGACAACAATGTCGCATTCTTGTCCAAAATCAACAATTGTCAGAAAAGAAGGCACCAATAGCCTATACCACGGAACATTGGTTTTTCAAATGACAGAAACTGATGGCTCTGGCTGGTCTATTACGTTTACCTATACTATTAACGATATTACATATACTGCTGAAGATACAATTATTGTTCACCAAAACGCTTCTAAAAATGTAACCACATTTATGGGAAGTGATGATGTTAAGTATATTATTGCCCTAATTACACCTGAGAACCCAACAATAGGGGTAAATTCATTAACAGCAGGACTTTACAAAATGGAAAACATGATGTCTTTTCCTCCGGTAAGTGATTATAGTATTTCACTAGACCCACGTATGCCATCTATGGGAAATCATAGCTCACCAAACAACACAGATCTAAGTTATTCTATTAACGACACACTTTACCATGGTGATCTATCATTAACCATGACCGGATACTGGGTGCTCAACTTGAAACTGTTTAATACCAACAATACACTTCTTAAAGGAGAAGATGTTACAGCCGAAAACATTGAAAGTAGCTTAAACCTCAACTTAGAATTTTAACTTTTTTCAGCGCCTTTACAAGAACGTAAAGGCGCTGAAAAATAATTGCCTTTCATTATGAAAAAAGTACACACCATTCTTTTTGCTATCCTATACACTACAGTATTGTTTGCTCAGCAAGCAAAAGAAGATAGCACAAGCACTAAACTCGGTGAGATTATTGTTATTGGAAATAAAAAAGCAAGTCAAAAAAACCAACACAAATCATTAATAACTATTGATGACTATTTGGAAAAATCTAGCCGTGTTACTATGATTAAACGCGGAAGTTATGCTTGGGAACCAACAATAAACAACATGAGCACAGAACGTATTTCTTTAACCATTGATGGAATGCAAATTTACGGAGCATGTACAGACAAAATGGACCCAACCACCTCATATGTTGCAGTTTCAAATCTAAAAGAAGTCAGTATTCATTCTGGGCAAGAAGGTACTGAAAACGGAAATAGTATTGGTGGTGCAATTGACCTAAAACTCCCTACAGCACATTATACAAATACTGGATTAAAAAGTGTCATTGACCTCGGGTATGAAACCAACGGAAATTATACCACTACTGGTCTTGATGTAACTTATTCGGGTAAAAAGCATTACATTACTATTGATGGTATTTTCCGAGACACCGATAACTACAATGCTGGTAATAATAAAGAGGTTTTATACTCCCAATTTAGAAAATACAATTTTTCATTACAATCTGGACATCAATTATCAAAAAAACACGCCATAAACACCACCATAATTCATGACCGCGCTACCAACATTGGATACCCTTCCTTGCCTATGGATGTATCATTAGCAACGGCAACAATAGCTTCGTTAGCGCATCATTATAATGCTACAGACAAGAATGCGTTTATTCAACACTGGGAAACAAAAGTATACGCCAATACTATAACGCATATTATGGACGACTCCAAACGGCCTGATGTTCCTATACGCATGGATATGCCTGGATATAGTGACACCTATGGGCTTTATTCAAAATTACATAAAACCTTAAAAAAACACCAACTAACAGCCAATATTACAGCACACTACAATCGTTCTTTAGCCGAAATGACAATGTACCCTAATAATCCTGATGAAAACGACATGTTTATGTATACTTGGCCAGATATAAGAACAACTTATGTAGGACTATATTTAAAAGATGTTATTGCCTTAAATAAAAAACAAAAAATTCAATTTTCAGCACGTTTAGGAAGTCAGAAAAATGCGATAAAAAACACTGTCGGCCTGGAGAGTTTGCAAATTTTTTACCCGAACTTATCGCCTGAAAAAAACACCCTTCTTGGGAGTTTTTCTTCCAATTACACCTATAAAAACAATAATTTAAAACATTCTTTTGGCATAGGATATGGACAAAGAGCCAGCTCTGTTAGTGAAGCTTATGGTTTTTATTTATTTAATAGTTTTGACGGCTATGATTACATAGGAAACCCAAAACTAAAAAAAGAACAGTCACTTGAATTTAACCTTAGTAGCAGCTACAAAAAAGAACAATTTAATCTTAGTTTTGAAGCCTCTTATTTTAAAATATACAACTATGCCATTGGAAAAATAAACCCTGACTTAAGTGCTATGACTATTGGGGCAAATGGCGTAAAAACATATATTGCACTACCCTATGCTAACATGTACAATGTGAGTATACAAACCCAGTATAGTTTTTTAAAAGCAATACACGCAAAAGCAACTTTTGGTTATGCCCATGGAACAGGAGATACTTATGGAAATCTACCCTTAATTAGTCCTTTCTTTTATAGCGCTGATATTACATATCACACTCCTAAAATACATGCTTCAGTACAAATTACAGGGAATCAAAAAAAAGGATCCTACAGCATTAATTTTGGCGAAAAAGAAATACCTAGCTATGCTATTATAAATTTACATTTAGGGAATACTTTTCGTGTAAAAAACAACAAAACTATTTTAAGGTATGGTGTTGAAAATGTGCTTGACACAAACTATACAACATATGCTGATTGGAATAATTTAAAACGAAAAGGGCGAAACTTCTACATCAACCTAACCTATATGCTTCAGTAATACCAATTTCAAAATGGATGATAAACAAATTAGGCTGTATTTTCACAAAGAAAACTTACTTTTAAAAACCACTTTTTGCCATTCACGTTCTAGAATTAAATATGAAACCATAGCAATATATTCTTGGTGATTTTCTTTGGGTAAATTTCTGATTTTAGCCTCTGGCAAGTCAATGCGATACAACAGATTTAAAAACACTTCAAATTGTTCATCAATCAGATCCTTAATTGTAGCAAATAACATTGTTTTTAATTGAGAAGGCAAAACTGTTTCAGAAAAAGACACCGGTATGCTTGTAAGCAAAAAGTCCTTGTTTAACTGTTGTATTAATTTTTTATACAGCGCTTTACCCTGCGCGTCTTCTAGTAGTTGGTCACTCATTTTAACCGGAATACTCATTACACTGTTCTATACATTAAGCTTTCGCCAAATGACCTAAGCAAGTCTTTTTTATCTTCAGAAATAGTTAAATTGTCTAGCACCTTAAAAGCAGACAATGTATATGCCTTAATAGCTTCTTTAGTTAGATTTGCAGCGCCACTAGACTTAAATATTGCTTTAGAAAACTTAATTTTTTCAGCTACATCAACGGTTGTTTTCTCTGAAAATAACGCTATCAGTTTTGCTTTATCCTCGCTAGAAGCGCCTTTTAAAGCCTTTAGATATAAGAATGTTTTTTTGTTTTCAATAATATCACCCCCAACTTGTTTCCCGAAAGTTTCTGGATCTCCAAAAGCGTCTAAATAGTCGTCTTGTAACTGAAACGCAACCCCTAATAAACGTCCAAAATCGTATATTTTTTGAGCATCATCTTTAGAGGCCCCTGCTACAATTGCACCCATTTTCATTGACGCGCCTACCAAAACAGCTGTTTTATACTCAATCATTTTTAAGTACTCTGCCTCAGTAACATCATTACGTTCTTCAAAGTCAACATCATATTGCTGCCCTTCACAAACCTCTAATGCCGTTTTACTAAATATTTTTGCCAATGCCCTAAATGTAGCGTCATCATAGTTTTCAAATAATTGATATGCCGTAATAAGCATAGCATCCCCCGATAAAATACCGGTGTTTAAGTTCCATTTTTCATGAACAGTATAAGCGCCTCTACGCAACGGCGCATCATCCATAATATCATCATGAACCAATGAAAAATTATGAAAAATCTCAATTGCCAATGCCGCATCTAACGCTTTTTTATAATCTGTATCAAATATATCTGCCGTAATTAAAGTTAATACCGGGCGCAAACGCTTCCCTCCTAACTTCATAATATACGTCATTGGTTCATACAGATTTTTAGGTGATTTTGTCTGAACTTTATCTTGTAAATAAGCAGTAAATATTGAACGGTAAGTAGTAATATCTGACATTCTTAAACTAGTTTTTAGCAAAACTAAACCATTCTATAGGTTATTCATCTCTTTCTTAAATATATTCTTAGGAAACTTTTATTGTTTTTAAAGTTTCCTGTTGTACCTTGCAACGATTATGCAACAACTTATTCTTAAAAAAGCAACCGATTTATTCATTACACTTGGCTTTAAAAGTGTTACCATGGATGATATTGCGCAAGAAATGGGGATTTCTAAAAAAACCATTTACCAACATTATGCCACTAAAACAACTTTAGTAAAAGCCGTATCGCTATATGTTTTTGAGCAAATTTCTACAAGTATAGATCATATTTGTGCCTTAGAAAGCAACCCTATTGAAGAGATTTATAGCATTAAGCAAACGGTTATGACGTATTTAAAAGACGAAAAATCATCTCCGCAATATCAGCTACAAAAATATTATCCGGAAATAGCTAAAAACTTAAAAGCCAAACAATTTGAAACAGTACAATCTTGCATTACCAAGAACTTAAATCGCGGTATAGCCCTTGGAATTTATAGAGATACCATTAATGTAGATTTCATTGCACGCCTATACTTTAATGGTATGATGGCTATTAAAAACCCTGACTTGTTTCCTAAAGAAAATTACACTGTTAAAACACTTATGGAATACTATATTGAATACCATTTGCGTGGTATTTGCACCAAAAAAGGCGCTACTATAATTAACACCCTTATCACTAAACATACTTATGAATAAAATAACCTACCTCAGCTGCTGTATTGCAATACTGTTTTCAGCAACACTATTTTCTCAAGAAAAAACACTAGAGCTATCTCTAGAAGAGGCTATTAATTACGCTCTAAAAAACAATAGAACTGTAAAAAATGCTGCACTCGACATTAATATTGCCAAAAAAATAAAATGGGAGGCTACCGCTATGGGACTCCCTCAAATATCTACAACACTAAGTTATCAAAACTGGCTAAAACAAAAAGTTAATGTTTCTGACATGAATCATGATGGGGTAGATGAAATTTTTGCCTTTGGAAAAAAACAAAGCATGAGTGCCTCTGCAACTGCCACACAACTGCTTTTTGATGGCTCATATATTGTTGGTTTACAATCTGCAAAAGTATATTTAGAAGTTTCAAAAAATGCCAAAGTAAAAACGGATTTAGAAATCCGAAAAGCAACCATTAATGCCTACGGAAATGTACTACTCTCTCAAGAAAGTATTCGTATTTATAAGAGTAACATTAAAGCCTTACAAAAAAACCTATCTGAAACTCAAACGGTTTTTAATAATGGTTTTGCTGAAGAAGAACAAGTAGAGCAATTACAAATTACACTTAAACAGCTTGAAAGTGGCTATAAAAACGCACAGCGATTACAAAAAATAGCCTCTAAATTTTTAAATCTTGTTTTAGGGGAGTCAATTAAGACTACTCTTGTTTTAAAAAACACTTTAGAGGATTTAGCAACACAGTCTTTACTGCACAATAACAACCCTGTAACCGTTACAAAAACTATTGATTACCAAATTGCTACAAATGACACACAGCTAAAGAAATTATTATTCAAACTTGAAAAAGCCAAAGCACTACCAACATTATCGGCTTTTATTAATGGTGAATATAGCGCATATAACCAACACTTTGAGTTTAGCTCAAGTGCTCAAAAGTGGTATGGTGCATCATTAGCAGGCATACAATTATCTATCCCTGTTTTTAGTTCTTTTAGACAAGCGGCCAACGTACAACGTGCTAAAATGGAATTTCAAAAATCTAAAAATAACCTTACCGAAACAGAAGAGCAATTACATTTTCAATTAAGCGCAGCACATAGTGATTATACTTTTTCTATTGAACAATTCCATCTTTCAAAAGAAAACCTATCCCTTGCTACACGTATTGAACAAAAAAATAGCATTAAATACACCGAAGGCCTTGCAACAAGTTTTGAATTACGCCAGGCACAAATGCAACTTTATGCTGCTCAACAAGAATACCTTAAAGCAATGCTTGACATTCTTGTTAAAAAAACACAATTAGAAACCTTATCAAACACTACTAAATAATCTGCTATGAAAAATATATACATCCTTTTTACCCTTTCTATCTTGCTAACAGCATGTACCGAAAAAGAAACCGATATCTCAGCTATAATCGCCAAAAATGACCTTTCGGCTATGCAAACTAAAAAAGCCGAAATATTAGCTGCTCAACAAAAAACAACCACGCAATTAGCACAGCTAAATGCTGCAATAGACAAATTTGACCGTTCTAAAAAATTACCTTTGGTAACAACATTGGCCATAAAAGAACAATCATTTAAGCACTATATAGAATTGCAAGGAAATGTAACCACAAAACAATTATTAATGCTTTATCCTGAATACTCCGGAATTATATACGACATTTATGTTACAGAAGGGCAATATGTAAAAAAAGGACAATTATTAGCCAAAATTGATGATGGCGGATTAGCACAACAACTTAGCGCCTTACAAATACAAGCAGATTTGGCCAAAATCACCTTTGAAAAGCAAACGCGTTTATGGGAACAAAAAATTGGTTCTGAAATGCAATTTCTACAAGTAAAATCGGCTTATAACGCACAACAAAAAGCTGTTAATCAATTAAAAAAACAACTTCAAAAAACAACTATCGTTGCGCCTTTTTCAGGAACAATTGACGCCGTTATAGCCAAAAAAGGTAGCGTTGTAGCTGCCGGGCAATCGCAAATTATTCGCATACTTAACCTTAACAATATGTATGTAAAAACAACTGTTCCTGAAAAACATATTGCTCATCTAAAAAAAGGAAAAGAAGTGCTAGTTAGTATTCCGGTTTTAGGGAAAACACAAAACGCAAAAATAGACAAAGTAAGTGCTTTTATAAACCCCGCAAACAGAACTTTTGAGATTGAAATTCCAATTAAAAATACTGCAAAAGAAATTAAACCCAACCTTACCGCTAAACTAAAAGTTAACGACTATAGTAATGCAACAGCGTTGCTAATTCCTCAAAGCGTACTTTCTGAAAACGCACAAGGAACACAGTATCTGTATCAGATTAAAACCAAAACAGACACAAAAAATAATCATGTCGAAAAAGTTTTTGTAACCACTGGAAAAACACAAGACGGATTAGTAGAAATCCTTAAAGGACTTACTCCTGGAGCGCAAATAATTGTTGAAGGCGCAAGAAATATTAAGGACGGACAAGAAGTAACTATTATTGCACACAAATAAAATTCTTATGAAAACACAAAAAAACACCGAAAAAGAATTTGGACTATCCTCTTGGGCAATTAATAATAAAACTACCATCTATGTCTTAATTAGTATGATACTGTTTCTAGGGATTTCGGCATACAATTCAATGCCTAGAGAAGATTTTCCTGAAATACGAGAAACCAAAATATACATTAGTTCTGTTTACCCCGGAAACACTGCAGAAGACATAGAAAAACTAATTACTAACCCTCTTGAAAAAAAGCTAAAAACAATAACAAACGTTTCTAAAATCACTTCTACATCTCAAGAAGATTATTCTATTGTAATTGTTGAGTTTGATGAAAATATTACTGTTGATACTGCAAAGCAAAAAGTAAAAGACAAAATAGATACTGAAACTTCTAGTGAAGATTGGCCCTCTTTTAATGGCGCAAAAGTGTCTCCGAATGTATTTGACTTAAATCTTTCAGAAGAAATGCCAATTCTAAACATTAATCTTTCGGGAGACTATACCGTTGAAAAATTAAAAGAATTTGCCGAATACCTTGAAGATGAAATTGAAGGCTTAAGCGAAATAAAACAAGTAGATATTCGCGGAGCGCAAGAAAAAGAAATAGAAATTGCTGTAGATATTTATAAAATGATGGCTTCAAAAGTAAGTTTTGATGATATTATTGGCGCCATAAAAAACGGAAACACAACCATATCTGCTGGTAATTTAGTTGTTAATGGACAACGACGCACCCTTCGGGTTTTAGGCGAAGTAAATTCTCCTAATGAACTAGAGCATTTTATTGTAAAAAACGAACGCAACAACCCTATCTACTTAAAAGATGTTGCTAGTGTTGCTTTCAAAGAAAAAAAACGAAGCACTTTTGCCAGAGCTTTTGGAACACCTGTTGTAATGCTTGATGTAAAAAAACGTTCAGGAAAAAACATGGTTGCCGCGGCAGAAAAAATAAAAACATTAGTAAAACAAACTGAGAAAAATATATTCCCGAGTGATTTATCTATTAGCATTACCAACGACCTATCTGCTAAAACTATTGGTCAGGTAGATGACTTAGTAAATAACATCATTTTCGGAATCATCCTTGTTGTTGGAGTACTTATGTTCTTTTTAGGCTTTAAAAATGCCTTATTTGTTGGTTTTGCCATACCAATGTCTATGTTTATGTCTCTCATGATATTAAACGCTCTAGGATACACGCTTAATACCATGATTCTTTTTGGACTAATTATGGGACTCGGTATGCTTGTTGATAACGGAATTGTTGTTGTTGAAAATGTATATCGACTAATGGACGAAGAAGGGCTTTCTAGAACACAGGCTGCAAAAAAAGGAATTAGCGAAATTGCTTTTCCTATAATCATATCTACCGCAACAACTGTTGCTGCCTTTATTCCGCTAGGAATGTGGCCAGGAATGATGGGTCAGTTTATGATCTATTTTCCTATAACACTTTCCGTAGTTTTAGGCTCGTCATTATTTGTTGCCATCTTTTTTAATTCTGTACTAGTGTCAGAATTAATGACTGTTGAAGACAATGAAATGCCGTTATCTAAAATAATTAAAACATCGGGGATTATTGCACTCTTCGGAATATTAATACTCATTATTGGAGGGCCATACCGCGCCCTAGGCTCTATATTAATTGTTACGGCTATTATGCTATGGGTATATAGGTTTATACTTCGTAAGGCAGCCACGTATTTTCAAACCAAAATACTGGTTAAATGGGAACGCTTTTACGAAAAATCATTACGCGCTTTTTTAAAAGGATGGCGTCCATACACACTTACCCTCGGAACTATACTTTTACTATTTGTAGTCTTTGGTGGTTTTGGTGTTTCTATTAAAAACAATCGCACACAGATAGAATTTTTTCCTGACAATACCCCAAACCAGATTATTGTATATATAGAATATCCTGAAGGAACAGCTATCGAGAAAACAAATGCTATTACAAAAGATATTGAAACAAAAGTATATGCCGTTTTAAACCAAGCCGCCTATAAAGATGGTGACCATAACTTTTTAGTAGAAAGTGCGGTTTCTCAAGTAGGCGAAGGTGCCGGGAATCCACAAACCGATGGAGGTTCTAGTGCCGAAATGCCACACAAAGCAAAAATAACTGCTTCGATGAAAGAGTACAAATATCGTCGTGGAATGGATAGTAAGTTGCTAAAAAAACAAGTGCACGAAGCACTTGTAGGCATTTACCCTGGAGTAACTATTAGTGTTGAAAAAGATGTTGCCGGACCTCCTGCAGGCTATCCTATTAACATTGAATTAGAAGGAAATGACTACAATGAGTTAATCATTACAGCCGAAAAAATGCGTGATTTTATCAACGCAAAAAATATTCCTGGAATAGATGAGCTTAAAATTGATGTTAACAAATCTAAACCCAATATGCAGGTTTTGGTAGATCGTGAAAAAGCAGGCGAATTAGGCGTTAGTGCCGGACAAGTAGGTATGCAATTGCGAAATTCAATTTTTGGAGCAAAAGCGGGTGTGTACAAAGAAAATGGAGAGGATTATGATATCTATACACGTTTTAACAGTGCAGACAAATACAATACCAATGCATTATTTGACCAAAAAATAATTTTTAGAGATATGGCAAGCGGACAAATTAAAGAAGTGCCCGTATCTGCCGTTACCAAACAAAAAAACACCTCTGGATTTAATGCTATTAAACACAAAAACACCAAGAGAGTGGTAACCGTTTACTCTGCTTTAGCGTCTGGTCATAAAGATGCCAATGTTGTTGTTGCAAAAATACAAGACGAGATGAAAATGTTTTCTGAAAAGCCCGATACTATTAAAATAGATTATACAGGGCAATTAGAAGAGCAAGAAAAGCAAATGAGTTTTCTTATGGGTGCATTTTTCTTAGGGTTAGGTTTAATTTTCTTTATCCTAATTTTTCAATTTAACTCCCTTATAAAACCAGCCATTATTATGCTTGCTGTCTTTTTAAGTTTAATTGGTGTTTTTGGTGGGTTAATTATTACCGGAAAACCTTTTGTTATTATGATGACCATGATGGGAATCATATCTCTAGCAGGTATTGTTGTTAATAACGGAGTGGTTCTTTTAGATTACACACAGCTATTAATTAATCGTAAAAAGGAGCAATTAAAATTGATTAAAGAAGACTATTTGTCGTTAGATGAATTACACCTCATTATTGTTCAATCTGGAAAGGCGCGTTTACGTCCCGTACTACTAACTGCCATTACTACTATTTTAGGACTGATACCTTTAGCAATTGGATTCAATATTAATTTCTATACGCTTTTTAGTAACGGAAATCCTAATATTTATTTTGGTGGAGACAATGTTATCTTTTGGGGACCTTTAGCATGGACCGTTATTTACGGGTTATTTATTGCAACCTTTCTAACATTATTTATTGTTCCGATAGTATTCTTTTTAAGTATGAAACTTAAAATGAGATTAGCAAAAAAACTATAATACTTTAAATTATTTAAAACAACAGCGGCTATCTTTTACAGATAGCCGCTGATTTTTAAACATGTTACTGTTTATGCTTTATTAAAACTTATATGTTAGTCCTGCATTAATTACAGTACCATTAAATCCAAACTGATTTACTTCCCAAGGGTATTTAAAACGCCCTCCTAAGTCTGTTACAAAATCACCTTTTGTATCTATCTCATCCGGATATACATCTAATAAATTGTTTATTGACATGTTCATTGATAATTGGCTTGATAAATCGTAGTTTACAATTAAATCCGTAATCACTTTTCCAGAAAAAGTTTGGTCTTTACTAGCATCGTTACCATGTTGCCATGTTACCTCTCCAAAGTAAGTATTATTTAACATAAAGTTAAACTTGTTAATCTTATAATCTAAACCAAAAAGTACTTTTGATTTTGGACGAGAAGATGTAATTCTAGCTTGCTCCTTACGGTTAAAAATATCATATCCGTTTTCTGCTAATAATGTAGGTGTTTTAATTGTACCTACAATTTTAGTATTATTAAAGTTAGCCGATAACGTTGCTGCTAATTTTCCTTTTCCTAACTCAATATTTCTATAATTTGCAACAATATCAATACCAGACGTATTGGTACTTACTGCATTAACAAAGAACTTTAAACTTGTAATAGAGTTATCTATTAAAATTTGCTCTACCGGATTTGTTGTTCCTGTATCACCATCAAACCCAACTTCTCCTGTAAATAACACACGGTCGTTTACATTTACGTTGTAATAATCTAATGATAAGGATAAGTTTGATACTGGCTTAAATGTAATACCTACAGATAAATTTTCAGACGTTTCTGCAGTTAACTGAGGTACTCCTAATCCGTCTCTAATTACAGGATCTACATTGTTAAATGTTCCTTGATTAGATACTGTCCCACCAGAAACTAATGTCTGTATATTACTCAAGTATATTTGGTGTAATGATGGTGCTCTAAATCCTGTACTATAAGATGCTCTTATTGCTCCCCTATTGTCTCCTAATTTGTAGCGACTGCTCATTTTCCAAGACACATTACTTCCAAAATCACTAAAGTCTTCATACCTAACTGCTCCACCAAATAATAGTTTATTTGTTGGCTCCCATTCTAAATCTCCATAAAGTCCCATGTTGTCTCTAGTTTCATCTAAAGCATTGTCTGGTTGTAACCCTGGAAATGATTGAACACCACCTCCAAAATAAGAGTCTGGTTCTCCTGCCTCAGAAATAAAACGTTCTGATCTCATTTCTAGACCAAAAGCAAGGCTTACCTTATCAAAACCTTTTGAAAAATCTAAATTAGTAACCCTGTTACTAAATGCATAACCACCAACGTTAAAAGATGTTGGACTGTCTGCACCTAAATCTGGATTTATACTGTTGTTAACTTCGTAATCCATTGCGTTTCTACCGTAAGTCATACTTGCGTCAACATCTAAACCAATTAGTTTAAACTTTGCACCAACAGTCATGTTGTTATCCATAACCTCTGTTTCAAAAGTTGGCTGAAACCCTTGGTACTCTGTTCCTGGTTCATGCAATAAATTATGAGGGTCACCTACCCAGTAAGGTGTTCTGTATAAGGCATAACTTGTTCCTTTACGGTGTGTCATTCCTCCAAAAGCATATAACTCTCCTTCGCCGTTTTTAAATGGTACGCCTGCATTAAAATACATGTTTGCTTTTGTTAATTCTGGCTGACCAATAGTCATTCCTAAGTCTGGATTATCTTGTAACCATGGTGTTGTACCGTTTAAGATATCATCATCTCCAAAAATAACACCAAACAAACCATCTCCTCCAGGAGTTCCTGCTCTATTTGTTTTTTCTTGCTCATAATATCCTGCTGTAATATTCAGGTATCCTGTATCATTAAGCTTAAATGACGTATTTACATCTAGACCATAGTTAAACCCATCGCCTTCGGTGGTAATACCAGTTGATGCATTTACAGTAGTAAACTCAACGTCTTTTTTTAATACCATGTTTATAACACCTGCAATAGCGTCAGATCCGTATTGTGCTGATGCCCCATCGCGCAATACTTCAATTCTTTCAATTGCAGCAGCTGGAATACTTTTCAAATCTACCCCAACTTCTCCTTTACCCGGAGTGTCATTAATATACACTAAAGCACTTTGGTTTTTACGTTTACCGTTAACCAATACTAATGTTCTACTTGGCCCTAATCCTCTTAAATCTGCTGGATCAAAATGCGCTGTTGCATCTGATATTGCTTGATTTGTAGAGTTAAAAGAAGGCACTTTATAAGTTAACATCTTATCTACCGTTGGCTTACCAGTATTTCTTAGTTCTGCCACACCTATATTATCAATAGGCACCGGTGAATCTAAAATTGTTCTTGGTTTTGCACGGTTTCCTACTAGTACTACTTCTGATAGTGCTACACCATCTTTTAGTGCTACAGAAATTTCTTGTGCATTTGACACAGAAATCTCTTGTGTCTCATACCCTACAGAAGAAATTACTAATACTGCCGGGAAAGCACTTACATCTAGCGAGAATTTTCCATCAAAATCTACTGTAGTTCCATTTGTAGTGCCTTTAACGACAACATTTGCGCCCATTAACGGACTATTACTACTGTCTTCGGTAACACTTCCAGTTACAACGCCTTGTGCCAAGAGTGTTAAAGGGAATAATACCATTAAGCACAGTAGCACTTTTTGTTTAAAAACTTGTTTCATAATTATGGTTTTAAGATTAGTTGTGGGCTAAATTATAAATTTAACTGCTTATTTGGCAATAATTTTATTTAATTTTTAACAATTTATTAACAAACACGCTTAGTATTTATCATATTCATAATTAAAAAGGTTTGGCGCTACTCATTATTATTACAATTTTTATAAAAAAACTAAGACTCGCTTTTTACAGTCCCTAAAATGTCGATATTTAAGTTTAAACTTAAAATAGGCGGTTTTTTATATGTTTTAAAAGGATATCTTTCTAAATTTGCAACCAAATTTACAATTATGTACAGAAGTCATACAAATGGCGAACTAAACGCCTCACATATTAATACCGAAATTACCTTAGCAGGATGGGTACAAAAATCTAGAGATAAAGGATTCATGATATGGGTTGATTTACGTGACAGATATGGTATTACACAATTAATATTTGATGAAGAACGCACACCTGCTGATATGATGGAAAAAGCAAGATCATTAGGTCGTGAGTTTGTAGTACAGGTTACAGGAACTGTTATTGAGCGTGAGTCAAAAAACGCAAACCTAACAACAGGAGCCATTGAGGTGCTTGTTAATAAATTAGAGGTATTAAACACCGCTATACTTCCCCCTTTTACAATAGAAAATGAAACGGATGGTGGAGAAGAGCTACGCATGAAGTACAGATACTTAGACATTAGAAGAAACCCTGTAAAAAACAGCTTAATCTTTCGTCATAAAGTTGCTATGGAAGTTAGAAAGTATTTGTCTGACCAAGAATTTATTGAGATAGAAACACCATATTTAATAAAATCAACGCCAGAAGGCGCACGTGATTTTGTAGTACCTTCTCGAATGAATGAAGGGCAATTTTACGCACTACCACAATCGCCACAAACATTTAAACAACTATTAATGGTTGGTGGAATGGACAAGTATTTTCAAATTGTAAAATGCTTTAGAGATGAAGATTTACGTGCCGACAGACAGCCTGAGTTTACACAAATTGACTGTGAGATGGCTTTTGTAGAACAAGAAGATATTTTAAATATTTTTGAAGGACTTACTCGTCACCTATTAAAAGAAATTAATGGTGTTGAAATAGAAAAATTTCCTAGAATGCTATACGATGATGCTATGCGTTTATACGGAAATGACAAACCTGATATTAGGTTTGGAATGGAATTTGGCGAACTTAATAGCTGTACACAACATAAAGAATTTAAAGTATTTAACAACGCAGAGTTGGTTGTAGGTATTGCCGTTCCTGGAGGAGCATCATACACCAGAAAAGAAATAGACAAACTTATTAACTGGGTACGCAGACCGCAAGTTGGTGCGCTAGGTATGGTTTACGTAAAATGTAATGAAGATGGCAGTTTTAAATCGTCCGTTGATAAATTTTATGACCAAGATGATTTAGCTAATTGGGCCGCTAAGACAAACGCTAAGCCAGGAGATTTAATTTGTGTTTTATCTGGTGCCACTACCAAAGTACGCGCGCAGTTAAGCGCCCTACGTATGGAACTTGCTGAACGTTTAGGCTTACGAGACCCTAAAGTATTTGCTCCATTATGGGTTATTGACTTTCCTTTATTAGAGCTTGATGAAGATACTGGTCACTACCATGCAATGCACCACCCTTTTACATCTCCAAAACCTGGGCAATTAGCACTTCTTGAAAGCGCTCCAGGAGACGTTAAAGCAAATGCATATGATTTGGTGCTTAACGGAAATGAAATTGGCGGCGGATCAATTAGAATTCACGACAAAGAAATACAAGCTACAATGCTAAAGCACTTAGGGTTTTCAGAAGAAGAAGCCAAAGCGCAATTTGGATTCTTAATGGATGCATTTGAATATGGTGCACCACCACATGGCGGATTAGCATTTGGACTTGATAGATTGGTTGCTATTCTTGGCGGACAAGAAACGATTCGTGACTTTATTGCTTTTCCTAAAAATAATTCAGGAAGAGATGTTATGATTGACGCTCCCGCAGCACTTAATGACACACAGCTAAACGAACTACATTTACAACTTAGCAGCAAATGAAAATAGCATTAATCCTTATTTTTAGCATTATTCTAGTTATTGGTGCTTACGGATTTTACAGCCAAGACATTAACAACAACCCATATATTGGCGTTGCAGTACTAGGACTGTTTTTAGTCTGGATGCCTTTGTTTATAGTACATAGATACAAAAACAAAAATGCAAAAGACTATATGATTACAGACGCTACGTTTAAAAAAATTAAAGATGAGGCAGATACTTTTTTAGATTAAATCTAAAAAAAGACTTGTAATACAAATAATAAGTATACATTTGCACCAATTATTATTATAATACAATTAAAATGACAGGTACAGTAAAATTTTTTAATGATTCAAAAGGATTTGGATTCATTACAAACGACGAAACAGGACAAGATATTTTTGTTCACGTTACAGCAATTGACGGAGAATCTCTTAACGAAGGAGATAAAGTAGAATACGCTGAAGAAGACGGAAAAAAAGGAAAAATAGCTACTCAAGTAGAAGTTATCGGATAATTTATTTATCTTTTTCAAAACACAAAAAGCACAACTTAACGGTTGTGCTTTTTTTATATATTCTGTTTAACTACTATTGAGGGCTCCTAAAACACCATGCCCATCAGTTTTCTATATCGCAATAACGCATTACTATCCGTTAAAGACGCTACATAACTCGACACACTCAACAACCTTATATATAAGTCCTCAGAAAAAAAGGAAGTATCCGCCGGCAAGGTTTTTAGCACAAGCTTATCATAATTTGTTTGCTTACCTATTGTTTTGTTATTCACCGCAGTAATATACACCTCTAGTAGTTTTGAAAGCACCTGATAACCAATCAATTCTTTCTCTACCACCTCTTTACTCTGGTATACATTTTCAACACTCATCTTAATAATATCAGTGATTTGAGGTTCGTAGGCACACCTATCCAATAACCCTCTATCAAAGTTTCCTGATAGAATTTCGGTTTCATTATTCATAAAAACAATGGCCGCTTCGTTTATTAACGTACTAATTGCTAAAGCTCGTAAATACGCTACTCGTGTTTTTGTTGTTTTTAATCCTTGGTATTTTTTTATATCAATAGTATGTTTTACTAATTTAATTAAATACTCTAGCGCAAACTCCTCATTAATCAACCCTAAATTAATACCGTCTTCAAAATCAATTATAGTATAGCAGATATCATCTGCGGCTTCAACTAAAAAAGTTAATGGGTGTCGTGAAAAACTAGAAAATGCTCCAGTACGGGTTTGTGTTAACCCTATTGAGGTAGCTACATCATAAAACATTTCTTTCTGTTCCTGAAAAAAACCATATTTCTTATCCGCAATATGCGTTGTTGGCTTAACAGGCAAAGATTCTTTTGGGTATTTCATAAAAGCACCTAAGGTGGCATAAGACAGTCGTAAAGCCTCCTCTGTGTTAGACAAAATTCTAAAACCATTGGCATTTCCTTCAAAACTAACGAGGTCTTGATACTGCTTTGGCGTTAACTGAGATTTAAACTCTACTCCTTTTCCAGTTTTAAAAAATTCTCCTATGGCCTTTTCTCCAGAATGTCCAAAAGGCGGATTTCCTATATCATGTGCCAATGCAGCTGTTGCGGTTATGGCACCAAAATCGGTTGCTTTATACCCTAAGTCCGTACTCAATTCTGGATATTTTGCTATAATTTGCTTTCCAACAATTCTACCTAATGAACGCGCCACTACAGAAACCTCTAAACTATGAGTAAGCCGCGTGTGTACAAAATCGGTTTTTGACAAAGGAATTACCTGCGTCTTATCTTGCAAGCTTCTAAAGGCTGATGAAAAAATAATTCTATCATAATCTACCTCAAACCCAAGTCTGTTTTCATCTTGCTCTTTTCGTGCCCGCTTTTCGGTATCACCATATCGTTTAAGTGACAGTAATTGTTCCCAGTTCATCATACTTTAAAAATTTGTAAAACAAATATATACTATCTGTAAATTGTTTTGTCATTTACAACCATTAAAATATGTCATACTACATAAAGAATACTAGTGACTGACAAAGATAATAGACCGCTACGCTTTTAAAATCAAGAACAAAGGGCATATTGTAACTAATACCAATTAAACAGCTCTTAACACATGAGGACTGCGTTAAGCTATGTAACTCTAATCGGGTATCAACAAAAAAGGTAGTGATATAAAATCACTACCTTTAGTATATTAATCCTGCCCTATGCTGTAGCATTGCGCAAAGGTTTTGTTTTGCTAATAAAAATTAACTACACCTGTACTTACATCATACATAGCGCCAACAATTTCTATTGCACCTTCTTTTTCTAATGTTGCTAATATTGAACTTTCTTTTCTAATTCGTTCAATTGAAAGTTTCACGTTCATGGCAGCAACTTTTTCTACTTTATCACTACTCATTTCGGCATCAACGGCATTAACTGCAGGTTGAATTTTACTTAACAATGCAGTAATATTCCCTAACTCAACATGTTCGCAAGCAGCGGTTACTGCTCCACAACTGGTATGTCCCATTACTACTACTATTTTAGATCCTGCAACTTTACATGCGTATTCCATAGAACCAAGCACATCTTCATTAACAATATTTCCAGCAACTCTTGCGCTAAAAACACCTCCAATACCTTGATCAAAAACATGCTCAACAGGAACTCTTGAGTCTATACAACTAAGTATTACTGCAAAAGGGTATTGTCCGCTACTTGTTTCTCTAACTTGAGTTTGGAAATCTCTTTCTGCTTTTAAATTTTGAGTGAATCTTTTATTTCCTTCAACCAACATGCTATGTGCTTTTTTTGGTGTAAGGTTACTTTGTGTTATTTTTGTTTGTGTTTTCATATTATAATAATTTAGTGTTTTGTTTAACCCAAATTAAACATTCTTTAAAGTTTTCGAATAGATGTTCTTTTGGAATTAAATCTGGAATAATATCTATACGTTCAAGCATATATTTAGGCTGTTTTGGCACGCCAACCATCAACACCTTTTTGCCGTTTTTTACTAGATCAACCAATACATCTTCCATGGCATATAACCCTGATTGATCAATATATTGCATTCGTGACATTCTGATGATGATTATAGATGCTGTATCTGGTATTTGCCTTGATAATTGTTGAAAATCACTTGTAGAACCAAAAAACAAAGGTCCTTTTAGATGCTTTATAAAAACTTCTTCCTCAAAACATTCTGGAAAACCGAGCTCATCTGACCATCTTTTTTCGTTTTTAAGTGATTTTACATCTGAACGTTCTGCTGTTAAATCGCCCATTTTTTTCATAAACATCAGTGATGCAATTACCAGACCAATTCCCACGGCATATACTAAATTCCATACTGATGACAACACGAGTACAACGATCATAATTATCACTTCAGTACGTGGCATGTATGGTATTGCTTTTAATCCTTTATAATCCATTACTCCAATACCTACGGTAATTAATATACCTGCCAAAACAGCTGCAGGGATTTTTGAAGCAATAGGTCCTAATGCTAATAGTATAACAAGCAACATTATTCCTGCTACCATACCAGAAAGTCTGGTTTTACCTCCTGCATTTATATTTACTACCGTTCTAATAGTAGCTCCTGCTCCTGGAATACCTCCAAAAAATGCAGCAATACTATTCCCTATTCCTTGCCCAATCAATTCTTTGTTTGGGTTGTGTTTGGTTTTGGTCATGTTATCTGCAACAACAGAGGTTAACAATGAGTCGATAGCTCCTAAAAGCGCTAAAGTAAGTGCTGTAAAAATATATGGCGTAATACTATTGAGTTTAAAATCGGTAAAAATTTCAAAGTTTGGAATTGGCAAACCTCCAGGTATTTCCTGTATTGGTCTATAATCTAAATTAAAACCTACAGCAATTCCAGACATTACTATAAGTGCTACCAATGTACTTGGTACTTTGTTCGTAATACGCTTAAATCCGAAAATAATAAGAATAGTCCCTAGTGCCAATAACAGCTCTAGCCATTTAATGTGTTGCAAAGCTCTTGGTAGTATTTTAAGAGTTCCTAGTACCCCTGAAGCACTTGAGCTAGCCAATGTTTGTGATTCTGCATCAATCTGTTCTTGAGTAATATTTGCAGCCTGAACTACAACCTCCTTAAAGTTTTCTACAACCAGGACCCCTTCAGCAACTTCGTCTTTTAAAATGTTTTCTAAAACAACTTCTTTAGCCTGAGGGTTAAATTGACTTACAAACGCGACATCTTCTTTTGGGTAATACCCTATTGAAGGTGAAATTTGCGTTATTAGTATAATAACTCCAATAGCTGTCATAAACCCTGAAACTACTGGATAAGGAATATATTTGATATATTTACCTAATCCTACCAAACCAAGGACTACTTGCATTAATCCTGCTAACAAAAACACCGTTAAAATAGCGGGTAGTGCTTTAGACACATCGCCATCAAAAGCAGCAATAATCCCTGCAATAACAACCATACTAACAGCTGTCATAGGTGCGGTTGGCCCCGAAATTTGAGTATTAGTTCCGCCAAATAGCGCGGCAAAAAAACTTACGAAAATAGCACCGTACAATCCTGCACTAGGACCTAAACCAGAACTAACACCAAAAGCTAATGCTAATGGCAATGCAACTACACCTGCGGTAATACCACCAAATAAGTCGCCTTTAAAATGTTTAAACATATAATAATCTTTATTAAAACTTCACTTTGTTAATGAAGTTGTATTTATAAAAAAAAGTTGAATCTAATCGTGGTGAAAATATTTTACTAACGAGATCTATTTTCACCTATTCTTATTCTAAATCTTTTAATAAATAGCTTTAGAATAAAACGTTTAAATTATTTTCTATTTTGGTGGGGGGAGGTGAATATCCAAAGAATAAATAGAAGCACTGTCAATAATAAAGGTTGAAGCAACAGTAACATCAATTAAAACAACATCACTTAAACTCGCTAAAAAATCAGAAAAATACTCTTCTTTATCGTTTTCACTTTCTTCAACATCAACATATTTAACGGCGCCCTCTTTATCATCATCATTAACATTCTTCGTAATACATATAGCCTCGTACTCCACATTAACGATCGTTAATGGGACTAGCACAGATAAAAAGAATATGTAAATAAATGATTTAAACATTTAACATAAGAAGTTTACGCAAATATAGAGGAATTAACGAATTGTTTTTAAATAGACCCTTTAAATATTTAAAAAAAAACGTGTTATAAATGATATTCTTTTCTTTACCTACACTTAACGTTAAGTTAACATTATTTGCGGTTATTTGCAATGAAAAAATAAACAAACAAACAACGTAATGAAAAAAATTAAAATTTATTTACCGGTAGCACTAATCTTAATTAGCTTATCTGCTATAGCTCAAGAATCAAATAGTCCAAAATTTGGAAAAGGGTTATTTAACTTAGTAGGAGAAGATAATAGCTGGTCAATGAAAGTTGGTGCAAGAATGCAATTTTTAGCAACAAACGCATGGGATATTAATGAAAACGGAGATTTTTCAAAACCTGAAAGTAACTTTTTAGTACGAAGAGCCCGATTAAAATTTAGCGGTTTTGCATTTACCCCAAAATTAACATACAAACTAGAATTAGGCTTATCTAACAGAGATATTAGCGGTGCTTCAGAGTATACCAGCAATGCTCCAAGGTACATTTTAGACGCTGTTGTAAAATGGAATTTTTACAAAAACTTTAGCTTATGGGCTGGTCAAACAAAATTACCTGGAAACAGAGAACGCGTAGTTTCTTCTGGAAACCTACAATTTGTAGATCGCTCAAAATTAAACAGCAACTTTAATATTGACCGTGATTTAGGACTTCAATTAAGACACCACTTTAAGTTAGGTGAAACATTCTTAGTAAGAGATATGTTTGCAATTTCTCAAGGAGAAGGGAGAAACATTACCACAGGAAACCTAGGAGGTCACCAGTACACTGCTAGAATTGAACTACTTCCTTTTGGAGCGTTTAATGGCAAAGGGGACTATAGTGGAAGTGATTTAAAAAGAGAGAAAACACCTAAACTAGCAATTGGAGCCACTTATAACTTAAACGACAAAGCTGTTAAAGATAAAGGTAGTCAAGGAAAATACATGATTAATGATAGCGAAACAGGATATCATGAAACAAATGTGAATACTGTATTTGTTGACGCAATGTTTAAATACAATGGCTTTTCTTTTATGGGAGAATACACAAACAGAGATGCTAATGAGGCTGTTGCTGTTAATATGGATGGTACTCCTGCAACTGATTCTGATGGGAATTTAACTAACAAAGTTGTGAAAAGAGGAAATGCTATAAACACACAACTTGGTTATTTATTTAAATCTAATTTTGAAATAGCAGGACGCTATACTAATGTGAAATTTAACGGAACAGATTTCTCTACAAACTACTACACGTTTGGTGTGTCAAAGTATTTAGTTGGACATAAACTTAAAGTACAGTCAGACATCACCTATAGTGACGAAACAGGTCACAAATCTGGAGGATTAGAATACCGTTTACAATTTGATATTCATTTCTAAGAAAACAAACTGGACACTACCCAAAAACTTGGGTAAACTCAAAAAATCAGGATTGGACTATTTATAGTTCAATCCTGATTTCAGTTTATAGCTAAAAGCTGGTCAAGAACAACCCCAATTTCTAATTGGCATCGTCCATTTTTGCATATTCCTTAATTGCTCCGCATTGTACCTAACGTGTTGTTAACTATATTTTAAAGGTAATAACAGGTCGCTTAGCATGGTTTACCAAGTCTTCACTAATACTACCATTAAAAAAATGCGACAACCCTTTTCTACCATGGGTACTCATTGCAATAATATCTGCATTGATTGCAGCTGAGAAATTCAAAATTCCTTTCTCAACATTCACATCATTATACACCTGTAAAGTGTAGTTTTTAAACGAAATGTCTTTTACAAAATTCTGCATACGATCTTCCGTAGCAGCAGTTGTTAAAAACTCTGATGGTGTGTTTATCATTACCAAATGAAGTGTAGCATTAACTTGTTTTGCAAAATTAATTGCTTTTGCAAAAGCAGGCTTGTATTCCTCTGTAAATTCACTTGCAAAAACAATGTTCTTTGATACAAATGATTCGGTTGCTGTTTTAATTACCAAAACTGGTATGTCTGAAGTTCTAACAACTTTCTCTGTATTCGACCCAATAACCATTTCTTTAAATCCAGAAGCACCACGAGACCCCATTACAATTAAATCAACACCTTTCTTATGTGCGGTATCAACAATACCCTCAAAAGCCATATTATTCTGAATGCCTTCAATAACATTTATGCCTTCTAAATAAGGTTTGTCTAAAAAGGCTTGGAATTTTTTATGTGCCATTTTCATGAAAAATATAGCCTCAGGCAATTCACTATTTTCATGCAATGCATCTATTAAATCTAACGGAAACTCCATCATATGTAATACATGCAACTCACTATTATGTTGTTTTGCCAACTGAGCAGCAACTTGTAAAGCAGCCTCAGCGCCTTTTGAAAAATCTGTAGGTATTAAAATTTTATTCATATGTTTTTATATTTTTGAGGTTAGCATAACAATCATCATTTTAAAGAAAATCTATAAAAGATTATATTATCCTATAAAGATACAAAACATAGTTGATTTTTTTTGATTTTAATTAAGTTTTCGTTTTAAAAAAAAAGATGTATATTTGCAACGCATTTTTTATGTAGAATATGATAAATGAGGGGACAGATGTCCCCTCTTTTTATACTAAATTACCATGTTTAAAGAACAAGTTAGCACACTGCTTCAGGCGGGATTAGATGAAAAACCATCGCTGTTTTTAATTGACTTTACTGTTGATACTGAGAATAGAATAAGTATTATACTAGATGGAGACAATGGCGTAACAGTTAGTGATTGCATGTTTATTAGCCGTGCTATTGAACAGAACCTTGATAGAGATGAAGTGGAATTTGGCCTTGATGTAACATCATGCGGTGCCACAAGCCCTTTAAAACTAACAAGACAATACATAAAAAACATTGGTCGCAACTTAGCTGTGCGTCTAAACGATAATACTGAAATAAAAGGGACGCTTACAAAAGCAACCGATACAATAATAACACTAGAGTGGGACGCTAGAGAACCTAAGCCCGTAGGGAAAGGAAAAGTAACAGTTCACAAGAGTATAGAGATAGCTTACAGCGATATTGCTGAAGCGAAAGTGATAATAAAATTTTAATTACATAAATGTTATGGAAAACATTGCATTAATCGATTCTTTTTCTGAATTCAAAGATGACAAAATGATTGATCGCGTTACCTTAATGGCGATCTTAGAAGATGTATTCAGAAATGCCTTAAAAAAGAAATTTGGTGATGATGATAACTTTGATATCATTATTAATCCAGATAAAGGAGATTTAGAAATTTGGAGAAACAGAGTTGTTGTTGCTGATGGAGAGGTTGAAGAACCTAACCAAGAAATTTCATTGTCTGAGGCTCAAAAAATTGAACCCGACTTTGAGGTTGGCGAAGACGTGTCTGAAGAGGTTAAATTAATCGACTTAGGACGTAGATCAATTTTAGCATTAAGACAAAACTTAATTTCTAAAATTCACGAACACGACAACACCAATATCTACAAGCACTTTAAAGAACTTGTAGGGAATATCTATACTGCAGAAGTACACCATATTCGTCACAAAGCAATCATATTACTTGATGATGAAGGAAATGAGTTAATCTTACCAAAAGAGCAACAAATCCCTTCTGATTTCTTTAGAAAAGGAGAAAACGTAAAAGGTATTATTGAAAGCGTTGAACTAAAAGGAAACAAACCTGTAATTATCCTTTCAAGAACTGCTCCGGTATTCTTAGAAAAATTATTTGAACAAGAAATTCCAGAAGTTTTTGACGGATTAATTAACGTTAAAAAAGTAGTTCGTATTCCAGGAGAAAAAGCAAAAGTTGCTGTAGACTCTTATGACGACAGAATTGACCCTGTTGGAGCATGTGTTGGTATGAAAGGTGCTAGAATACACGGGATTGTACGTGAATTAGGAAACGAAAACATTGACGTTATTAACTTTACAGACAACCCACAGTTACTAATTACAAGAGCACTAAGCCCTGCACGAGTTACTTCTGTTAAAATAAACGAAGAAACAAACAGAGCTGAAGTAATGCTAAAGCCTGAAGAGGTTTCTAAAGCAATCGGTAGAGGTGGTCAAAACATTAGGCTTGCAAGCAAGTTAACTGGATACGAAATTGATGTGTTTAGAGAAGGTGTTGAAGAAGATGTTGAATTATCAGAATTCTCTGATGAAATTGAAGCATGGGTTATTCAAGAGTTTGCAAAAGTAGGGTTAGACACTGCTAGAAGCGTATTAGACAAAGACATTACAGACCTAGTAAAAAGAACTGACCTTGAAGAGGAAACAATTCTTGATGTAATGAGAATATTAAAAGAAGAATTTGAAGACTAATTCACATGAATTAGCTACATTAGAGCACAGCTTTCCTCTATTTAATACGGAGGATTGAATAAAAATATAATACATAAATCCCGACGGAAACATCGGAGTTTAAACCCGAGACGGGAAATAAATTGAGGTAAATTTAACTATATGGCTGAAAAGAAAGTAATGAGGCTTAATAAGGTGTTAAGAGAAATGAATATTTCTCTTGATAGAGCTGTAGAATTTCTAGGTTCTAAAGGAATAGAAATTGAAGCACGTCCAACTACAAAGATATCTGGAGATATATACCAGGTACTTTCTGACCAATTTCAAGTAGATGCAAATAAAAAAGTTGCTTCTAAAGAGGTTGGCGAAGAAAAACGTAAAGAAAAAGAAGCCTTACGTATACAACGCGAACAAGAAGAAACTCTTAAGCAAGAAGAAGCGCTTAAGCGACAAGAAATAATAAAAGCAAAAGCAACACTTTCAGGACCAAAAACTGTAGGAGCAATAGCTTTAGATACAGCAAAAACTCAGCCAGAGACACCTCAAAAAGCTGCACCTAAAACTACTGAAAAAGCACCTAAAGTTGAAGCCGCTACTATAGAAACGCGAAAAGCTGAAGTACAAAAACCTAAAGTACTAAAAACAATAGATTTAAACGTAGTTAACCCTCCGGCTAAAAAGAAAAAAGAAAGCCCTAAGGCAGCTCCAGTTAAAAAAGAAACTGTTGTCAAAAAAGAAAAGCCTGTCGCTAAAAAGGAAGACGTTGTTGTAGAAACAAAAGAAACTCCTGAAGTAGATGTAAAGGTTACCACACAGTATCAAAAACTTTCTGGTCCGAAAATGACCGGACAAAAAATTGATTTATCGCAATTTAACAAACCAAAGAAGAAACCTTCTGAAGTTAAAAAAGGCGCAGGAGCTGATAAAAAACCTAAACGAAAACGAATAACAAAACCAGGAACGTCTAATAGTACCGGAGGAAACCGTGGTGGAAATCGCGGCGGAAACAACCGTAATGCTGGACATAAAAGCGGTAAAGGAAGACGTGCACAGGTTGTTAAAGAAGAACCTTCTGAAGCTGACGTACAAAAACAAGTACGTGAAACACTAGAAAAGCTACAAGGCCGATCTAGCAAATCTAAAGGGGTTAAAAACAGAAGAGATAAAAGAGATTTACACCGTCAGAAAAGACAGGACGAAATTGAAGCTCAAGATGCAGAAAGCAAAGTATTAAAAGTAACGGAATTTGTTACTGTTAATGAAGTTGCTACAATGATGGATGTACCAAACACTAAAATTATTGGTGCATGTATGTCATTAGGTATCATGGTAACCATGAACCAACGTCTTGATGCAGAAACACTAGCAATTGTTGCTGATGAATTTGGATATGAAGTAGAATTTGTTTCTGCCGATCTTGAAGATGCAATTGTTGTTGTTGAAGATAACCCAGAAGACCTTGTTTCTAGAGCACCTATTGTTACCGTAATGGGGCACGTAGATCATGGTAAAACATCTTTACTAGATTACATTCGTAAAGAGAATGTAATTGCAGGAGAATCTGGAGGAATTACACAGCACATTGGTGCCTACGGAGTAGAATTAGAAAGCGGACAAAAAATAGCCTTCTTAGATACTCCTGGTCACGAGGCCTTTACAGCCATGCGTGCCCGTGGAGCTCAAGTTACAGATATTGCTATTATTGTAATTGCTGCAGATGACGACATCATGCCACAAACAAAGGAAGCTATTAGTCATGCACAAGCAGCTGGAGTACCTATTGTTTTTGCAATTAACAAAGTAGATTTACCTGCTGCAAATCCTGAAAAAGTAAAAGAGCGCCTTGCCGCTATGAATTTATTAGTAGAAGATTGGGGTGGTAAAATACAATCACATGACATCTCTGCAAAAACAGGACTAGGTGTTAATGACTTATTAGAAAAAGTATTGCTTGAGGCAGAATTACTAGACCTTAAAGCAAACCCAAATAAAGTGGCTACCGGAACAGTTGTAGAAGCATTTCTTGACAAAGGACGTGGTTATGTATCAACTATTTTAGTACAAGCTGGAACTTTAAACATTGGAGACTATTTATTAGCCGGAAAACATACTGGTAAAATAAAAGCCATGCAAAATGAACGTGGTGATAGTGTTAAAACGGCAGGCCCATCTACACCAGTATCTATTTTAGGTCTTGATGGTGCGCCGCAAGCAGGAGATAAATTTAACGTCTTTAAAGACGAAAGAGAAGCAAAACAAATTGCCACCAAACGTACACAATTACACCGTGAGCAATCTGTTAGAACACAACGTCATATTACCCTTGATGAAATTGGACGTCGTATTGCATTAGGAGACTTTAAAGAACTTAATATTATCCTTAAAGGTGATGTTGATGGATCTGTAGAAGCCTTAACTGACTCTTTCCAAAAACTATCAACCGAAGAAATTCAAATCAACATTATACATAAAGCCGTTGGTGCTATTACAGAATCTGATGTATTATTAGCATCTGCTTCTGAAGCAATTATAATCGGATTTAATGTACGTCCTGCTGGAAAAGCAAGACAAGTTGCTGATAAAGAAGAAATCGATATCCGTACCTACTCTATTATTTATGACGCCATAAATGATCTTAGAGATGCTATGGAAGGTATGCTTTCTCCTGAAATAAAAGAAGAAATTACAGGTAATGCTGAAATTAGAGAAACCTTTAAAATATCTAAGGTTGGTACTATTGCAGGTTGTATGGTTACTTCTGGTAAAATACTTAAAGCAGGTGGTATTAGATTAATTAGAGAAGGTGTTGTTATATACACCGGATCTTTAGCGTCTTTAAAACGATTTAAAGATGATGCCAAAGAAGTCTCTAAAGGATACGACTGTGGATTACAAGTAAACAACTACAACGACATAAAAGAAGGTGATATTATTGAATGTTACCAAGAAGTTGAAGTAAAGAAAACCTTAAAGAAAAAATAATTTTTAAGATTCTTTTTAAATCATAATACATTTAAAAAATCCTTTTAGCTCATACTAAAAGGATTTTTTTCATCTCACACATAACTATACAATACCAATTAAATTTTAGTACATTTACAACATGGCATCACAACTGATTATTATTTCGGTAGCACTACTCTTTTCCGCATTTTTTTCTGGAATAGAAATGGCCTTTGTATCTGCTAATAAAATTCACCTCGAATTAGAAAAGAAAAAAGAAGGGCTCATTGCAAGCATTCTCCGTAATATTACCGAAAACCCATCTAAATTTATCACAGCAATGCTTATTGGGAACAATATAGCGTTAGTTGTTTATGGTTTATACATGGGAGATTTTATTATGGACTGGCTAAAAACACTACAACCATTAAACAATACTATAGCAGCAATTATTCTTAATTTTAGCGGATTAATTCAAATGTTTATTTCAACAATAGTCATTTTATTAACTGCTGAGTTTTTACCAAAAGTGTTTTTTCAAATCTATGCTAGTACTCTTTTAAAACTGTGCATTATTCCTGCATATTTATTTTACTTGCTATTCTATTTTATCTCTACAGGAACTATGTGGGTTTCCGATTTTATACTAAAAACCTTTTTTAAAACAGCTGGAGATGAACTGCAACTAACCTTCTCCAAAACAGAACTCGGCAACTATTTATCTGAACAAATGGAGGGTATTGACCAATCCAAAGAAGTTGATTCAGAAATACAACTATTTAAAAATGCCTTAGGATTTTCTGCCGTAAAATCACGAGAAGTTATGGTACCCCGCACCGAGATAATGGCAGTAGAATTACATGAAAACATACAAAGCTTAACAACCCTTTTTACACAAACAGGATTCACAAAGGTCCTTATATACAAAGACACTGTTGATGATATTATAGGCTACATTCATTCCTTTGATTTGTTTAAAAAACCCAAAACACTTAAATCTATCATTCACCCAGTAGAGTTTGTGCCTGAAACTATGCTTATTAACGAGGTGCTTAACACCCTTATTAAACGCAGAAAAAGCATTGCTGTAGTTATAGATGAATATGGTGGTACTTCTGGAATGATGACTATTGAAGATATTATAGAAGAACTCTTTGGCGAAATAGAAGATGAGCACGACACAATTGAGCTAACAGAACAGCAAATAAACAACAATACCTTTCAATTTTCTGCACGCCATGATGTTGACTATATTAACGAGCATTATAAGCTAAACTTACCAGAAGCAGAACAATACGAAACCCTTGGCGGATTAATTCTTTTTAACACCGAAGAAATCCCTGTAAAAAACGAACAAGTTACCATTCAGAAATACATATTTACTATTCTAGAAGCCTCTAATAGCAAAATAGATTTAGTAGAATTAAGTATTCTTCCTAAAGAGCAACACCAATAAAACAAGCTAAAAATACAACAAACACCCTCTTGTTAGTTTTACGCATACAGCCTCATAAGCCCTCAAATAATATTACTGAGAATAATTCATTCAAACTCCTTTCTTTTTATACAAAAAAAAACTATTTTCGCTACCTTAATACATTAAAACATATACAAGATGGCAATCTTAAGCAAGATACGTGAACAATCAGTTTTTTTAATTTTTATAATAGCATTAGGTCTATTTGCATTTTTAATTGACCCTACAAAATTAATCGACTTTTTCGCAAATGGAGGCGTAAAGGAATACGTAGCAAAAGTAAATGATGAAGTTATACACACCGAAGCATTTGCTAGACAAGTAGAAGCGCAACAAAAAAACGGACAACAAAGTGCTTTGCAAATTGCAGATCAAGTATTTAACCAAGAAGTAACAAGAGTTGTTCTTCAAGAAGAGCTTGACAAACTAGGTATTACAGTTGAAAAAGACCAAATGTGGGAGCTTTTTAAAGATGCATATGGTAACCAACCACAATTTAAAAATGAGGCTGGAGATTTTGATGAAGCACTACTTAGAGCTGAAATCCAAAAACAAGTTGAATTAAACCCTAAAGCTTGGGAAAACCAAGAAGATGGCATTGCCTTTTCAGGAAAACAACAATTATACTACGCTTTAATTAAAGCAGCATCTTTACCTACTGAGAAAGAAGGAGAGCTAGCATACAGAATGCAAAATGACCTAGCAGATATTAAGTTTGTATACTTACCATATGCATCTATTGCAGATTCTACAATCAACATTGGTAAGACTAAAATTGACGCATATATCAATGCTCACAAAAACCAATTTAAAGAAGACGCCTCAGCTTCAGTGCAATTTGTATCGTTTAAAGAAACACCTTCTAAAGAAGATGAAGCAGAAAACAGCGCTAAAGTAAATGAATTATTACCATTATTTAAAAGCACTACAAGTGTTGAAGAGTTTGTTAATGAG
The DNA here is from genome assembly GCA_965178655.1 of Flavobacteriaceae bacterium. GTDB lineage: Bacteria > Bacteroidota > Bacteroidia > Flavobacteriales > Flavobacteriaceae. The sequence goes on along the minus strand of OZ238266.1, from coordinate 1,557,323 downwards.
CATTCTGCAATAAAATACAACGCAACATACCAAGTAAAAACCAATTTAGAAGCACCTATACAAACCGCTGTAGATGCTTTAAAAATAGGCGATACTTACGGACCATATACTGCTGATGGTTTTACAAAAATAGCAAAATTAACCAGCACTAAAATGGCGCCTTCTGTAAAGGCAAGCCATGTACTAATTGCTTATACAGGAGCAACAAGAGCTAATCCAAAAGCAACGAGAACTAAAGCCGAAGCAGAAGCATTAGCAAACACTCTATTCGTTGAAGCAAAAAAATCATCAACTAATTTTGCTGCTTTTGCAACTGAACACTCTGACGGACCAACAGCTAGCAAAGGTGGAGACCTAGGATGGTTTTACGAAAACCAAATGGTTCCTGAATTTAACGACTATGTTTTTAGCAATAAAAAAGGAAATATTGGATTAGTAAGTACTCAATTCGGATTTCATATTATTAAAATAGAAGACACTAAAGAAGAACTTAAATACCAAGTAGCTACTTTAGCAGTAAAAGCCGAAGCTTCTCAGAAAACAATTGACGCATTATATGCCGAAGCAAGTCAGTTTGAAGTAGATGCCACTGAAAGTGATTTTGATACTGCTGCAAAAAACAAGAGCTACAAAGTACAACCAGTAAACAAAATAAATGCCTTAGCTGAAAATTTACCAGGACTACAAGGGTCTCAAAGACAAATTGTAAAATGGATGTTTAATGAAGATACAAACATTGGAGACATTAAGCGTTTTGATATTAATGGAGACTACGTTGTTGTTCGTGTAAATGCTAAAAAAGAAAGTGGTGTAATGTCTGCTGATGACGCTTCATTTAAAGTATTACCTATTCTAAGAAACGAGGCTAAAGCAGCGCAATTAAGAGAGGCTATTAAAGCTACCACACTTGCCGATATTGCAGCAAACAACAATACTACTGTACGTCTAGCTAATGCTGTAAGTATGGCAAACCCTACACTACCTGGCGCAGGAAGAGAACCTAAAGTTGTTGGAACTGCATTTGCTCTAAAAGCAGGTCAGGTTTCTAATTTAATTGACGGGAAAAAAGGTGTTTATATTATTGAAATAACCAAACACACTCCAGCACCTAAAATGGAATCTTATAAGGCATATGCTAAAGATGCTGCAAACAATATTAATGCCGTTGGTACTAAAGTAATTGATGCTTTAAAAAACAACGCTACTATTGAAGACAACAGAGCTATTTTTTACTAGTAAAATTATTTCCCTTAAATTAAAAAGCCTCTTGAACTTAGTTCAAGAGGCTTTTTAATTTAAAACTATTGTGTGCTGCCTAGGATATATTTCTAGCTAGTTGGGAACCTGTAAACAACTCTTATTCGGAAATACTCATCACTTGCTCCAGTAATGGCGGCAATCCACTTGGGTTTATCATGTCATTATTCCAAAAACTTAAAACACAACTAACATAGTTATCACGAACCTTTGCTGAAATATAGTAGATAGTCAAATTCTTTCCGCCAGACATCGATGCTAAAAGCGAGTTTACTCCTGTAAAATCATAATATACTTTCTTTGCTTTTGTAGCAATTTTTTCAAAAACGACATCAATTTCTTCTTCAGAAATTACTTTCCCTCCATTTTTTGTTTTGGTCAGGTTTAGTTGGTTTTGAATTGATAAATCAGCACTTTCTTTTGTTTTGTGTACAGACCAATTCATTTGCCCGTAATAAGGACATTGAACGTTATTTGTATTCATCCAATTGCAATTATTACCTAGCTCAATATCGCGTCCGGCAAAGTTGATTTTGTCGATTTTTATTTTACTAAAACACGATTTCGGAATTTCATTATTTACGATCAAGTTAATCAGCAGCCTTTCAAATTCTGGATTGCTTTTATTATAATATCCAAACCAAAAAACAGAAATTTGATTATATTTATTTTTAACAAAATAATTTACATTTACTATAGCCAAACCATTTTTTAACTCTTCACGATTGACCACTTTGTAATTTTCAAATTTTAACTGCGTGTCCGTTACCTTAACGTCTTTCTTTTTTATTTTAGTTTTCCGATAAGCCTTTTTAAGGTTTTTAGCGTTGAATTCAGAATAAATGCCTTTACTTGTAAAATCAATTCCATCTACATTATAAAATATTGTTCCGCTATTCTGTATTGCTCTAAGCCTTTTAAATAGTTCTTCGTTTTGCGCAAAACTCATTTGGCAAACGATAAGCAAAATAATTATTAAGTATTTCTGAATCATCGGTGTTGCTATTTTAAAAGTTAAATTATATACTAATATACTCAATATTTACATCACACGCTTAGCTTTAACAAAACACGACGCCCAATACCCATTTTTTAGTGATGATATCATAACGCCTCTAGAAGATGATGCGTGAATAAATTTTACAACGCCACCTGTTATTGAAACCACTAGGCCAACGTGATTTATTTTACGAGATTTACCTGTTTTAAAAAACACCAAATCCCCTTTTTGAATCTTTTTTAGAGAAACATCTTTTCCGCTTTTGTATTGTTCAAAAGCAGTACGTGGCAACTGTATATCGCCTGCCCTAAATGATGCTTGAATTAAAGCAGAACAGTCTATCCCTTTTTTACTAGTACCACCATATAAATATGTAGTGCCTTTATAACTTAATGCCTTGCTTATAATTGCCGTTGTAGTGTTATTCTTTTTTACAACCCGATGTTTTTTAGGATGCGATTTACAAGAAAACAACAGTACCGCCAAAAGCAGTATTATGATTTGTTTTTTTATCATTTTCCTACTATTAACTTTGCTGTAGTATCACTTGCGCCAGCACCACCTAAAATGTTTTCTAAATCATGGTAATCGTTAAATATTTCTTTTCTATGGGTGTCGTTTAATATTTTTTGTAGCGCTGTTTTTAGGTTTTTAGTCGTCAGCTTTTCTTGAATTAATTCTTTTACAGCCTCTTTATCTAGTATAAGATTTACCAATGAAATATACGTTAAATTTACAACACGCTTAGCAATGTAATACGAAATAGCGTTGCCTTTATAACAAACCACCTGTGGCACTTTAAGCAGTGCCGTTTCTAACGTTGCTGTTCCCGAGGTTACTAAGGCTGCTGTAGATAGACTAAGCAAATCATATGTTTCGTTAGACACAAAACTAATGTTCTTATTGGCTATAAACTGCTGGTAAAAATTGTATTCCTGATTTGGCGCTCCAGCAATTACAAACTGATAATCCTTAAAATCTGTAACAACAGAGAGTAATACGCTTAGCATCTTTTTTATTTCTTGTGCCCTACTCCCTGGTAATAGTGCTATAATTGGCTTATCGTTTAATTGATGTCTTTTTTTAAAATCCTCTGCATCAACTTTTGCCTTATTGGCTATCGCGTCTAATAACGGATGCCCTACAAAATGGACTGGAAACTGATGTTTTTTTTCATAGAACTCCTTTTCAAAAGGTAAAATAACATACATATTATCTACATCTCTTTTAACCGCCTTTATACGATTTTCTTTCCATGCCCATAACTGTGGAGAGATATAATAGTGTGTTTCGAAACGACGTTTTTTAGCCCATTTCATTATCCTAAAATTAAATCCAGGATAGTCTACAAAAATAATTTTATCTGGATGATATGTTGCAATATCCTTTTTACAATCCTTAATGTTTTTAAAAATTGCAGTTATGTTCAATAAAACCTCAACAAACCCCATAAACGCTAATTCACGATAGTGTTTTACAAGTGTGCCACCAACATTTTGCATTAAATCACCTCCCCAAAATCTAAATTCAGCTTGGGCATCTTCTTTTTTTATTGATTTCATAAGATTGGAAGCATGTAAATCTCCCGAGGCTTCTCCAACAATTATATAGTACTTCATGTGTATTTGTTTTTAAGCGTCTTTTTTTTTATAAAAAATAAATTGCATAACTTGTAAACGCAGCTATTAACGTTGCCAAAACAACTCCCCTGGCTTTATAGTCTTGATTTTTTTGTAATAACACAAAAAACACAGCTAAGTTTAACAGTGCTCCTAATGCAATTAGCATCCATAAATTACCCGATTCATACAATTGAACATAAACATCTACAAATGCAGATTGCTGAACTGCAGAAACAGCCCATAAACAGATTGCCATTCCAATTAAACAGGAAATACTTCCTATTATAAATCCTATTAATACTTCTTTTTTAATGTTCAAAACTCCAAGTGTTTAACTGTTGTATAAAATGATGTGCGGTTAAGTCAAAATGAACAGGCACAATAGTTGCGTAATTATTTTCTAATGCATGTAAATCGGTATCTTCTCCTTTATCCAAATTTACAAAATTTCCAGTAAGCCAGTAATATTCTTTTCCTTGCGGACTGGTACGTTTATCGAATTCTTCAATCCAATTAGATTTTGCTTGTCTACACACCTTAACACCTTTAATAGCTGTCTTTGGAAAGTTAACATTTAAAACAACACCTTTTGGAAGTCCGTTTGTTAATACCTGTGTAGCAATAGTTTTAATATGCTTTTTTAAAGGCTCAAAATCTGCATTCCAGCTATGATCTAGTAATGAAAAACCAATTGAAGGAATACCCTCAATACCAGCTTCAATTGCAGCGCTCATAGTTCCAGAATACACTACATTAATAGCAGCATTTGACCCATGATTTATTCCTGAAACACATAAATCTGGTTTGCGATCTAAAATTTCATTCACTGCTAATTTTACACAATCTGCTGGCGTTCCTGAACAACTATACTCTTTTAACGCATCATTTGGTTCTTTAGAAATAGACTCAACATGCAAGGTAGAATCTAGTGTAATGGCATGTCCCATTCCGCTCTGAGGGCTATCTGGTGCAATTACACAAACATCTCCCAACTCACGCATTACAGCAATTAACGCTCTAATACCTGGCGCTGTAACACCATCATCATTGGTAATTAAAATAAGGGGTTTTCTACTCATTACATATTGCTTTTAGGTCTGCTAAAGTACAAAAATAGCAATTATAATCGTTATCTTGTTTTTATGAAAATTTTAGGAGTTTATAGTATGTCCATATTTTATTTTTTTCTGTACCTTACTACCTTTATAAATGCAGTACTACTAAGACTGCATTTGCCTTAATACAAAACCTATGAAACAGTTTATGTTATCTCATGCTAAGTTTGCCGTTGCTATTTGCATTTTTGCAATGAGCTCTTGTAGCTTTACCAATAAAACATTTGAAGACCCAGATAAAGATCGTCTACTCTTAGATTTAATTAGCTATGTGTTAGAAAAAGGACACTATAACCCTACAGAGATAAATGATGACTTTTCTGAAAAAGTATTTGTTGATTTTATTGACGGTTTAGATCCTTTAAAACGATATTTCTACAGTAAAGATATTAAAGAATTTAAAGCTTATGAGCATGAAATAGACAACCAAATACACAATAGAGAGTTGCTTTTTTTTAATCTTGTATACACACGATTAATGCAGCGTATGGACGAAGCTGAAACGCTATCTTTTAATGTTATTAAAAATACTTTTGACTACAACAAAAAAGAATTTATACATACCTCTTACGAAGAAACGCCATATGTAAAAACAAAAAAAGAAATGGAAGATCGATGGAGAATACAATTAAAATATTCTACTATTGACACTTATAATGATGAGATAGAAGCTATAGATTCTCTCGCTATAGGAAATGAAAGAAAAAAACTTATTGCTAGTGCCGAAGAAAAAGCACGTCAAAAAACCGAAGAATTTCTTGTAGATTACTATGCCATCATGGATGATTTAGAACGAAAAGACTGGTTTACTAACTATATTAATGCCATTGTAGAAGTTTTTGATCCACACACTTTTTATTTTGCACCACAAGACAAAGAGCGTTTTGATCAAAGCATGTCTGGAAAACTCGAAGGAATAGGCGCGCGATTACAGAAAAGAAAAAACGAAGTAAAAATTGTTTCTGTTATATCTGGAGGGCCAGCATGGAGAGGACAAGAATTAGAGGCAGGAGACATTATTTTAAAAGTAGCACAAGAAAATGACGCCGAGCCAACCAATATTGTTGGTATACGTTTAGATGATGCCATAAAACTCATTAAAGGTCCTAAAGGCACTATTGTGCATTTAACTATTAGAAAGGTAGATGGCACTATACGTGTTATTCAAATTAAAAGAGATATTGTAGAGCTTGAAGAAACCTACGCAAAATCCTCTTTAATTGCAAAAGGAGAACACACCTTCGGACTCATTAATCTTCCTAAATTTTATGTAGATTTTACTGATTATTCCGATAGCAGAAATGCTGCGTCAGACGTAAAAAAAGAAATTATCCGTCTTAAAAAACAAGGCATGGAAGGCTTGGTAATTGATTTACGTAATAATGGTGGTGGATCCTTACAAACAGTGGTTGATATGGCTGGACTTTTTATTAAAGACGGACCAATTGTTCAAGTAAAATCTTCTGGAAAAAGAAAAGAAGTATTATCTGATACAGACGACACCATTTTATGGGACGGCCCATTGGTGATATTAGTAAATGAGCTATCAGCTTCAGCTTCAGAAATTCTTGCCGCAGCCCTGCAAGATTACAAACGTGCTATTATTATTGGTAGCGCACAAACCTTTGGAAAAGGAACCGTTCAGAATATTTTTGATTTAAATAGATTTGTTAAAAAAGGAACTAGTGATGTGGGTGCGATAAAAGTAACTACTCAAAAATTTTACAGAATTAACGGTGGCTCTACACAACTAGAAGGGGTTAAAAGTGATGTTGTGGTAGTAGATCGCTATAGTTTTATTGATATTGGCGAAAAAGACCAAGTAAACCCTTTGCCTTGGGATAAAATAGACCCTGCCAAATACCAAAACTGGAGTGGTTTTATTAACTACGAGGAAACCATTAAAAAAAGTAATGCCCGCATGCATAACAACCCTCAGTTACAACTGATAGAAAAACAAGCCAAGTGGATAAAAACACAAACCGACAAGGTAAATATCTCTCTGCAATACAATGATTATCTAGCCGAGAAAGAAACTGCTTCAAAAATAAGTAAAAAATTTACTGCGCTAGACGAATATACTAGTGCGCTTTCATTTACTTCACTACCATATGAGGTTGTGTTAATGAAAAAAGATACTACTCTAGCAGAAAAACGAAATGCTTGGCATACCTATCTTACTAAAGATGTCTATATTGAAGAGGCGGTTAATGTCCTGGAAGACCTGCAAATAAGCAACATTAATATTGCTCCTAAAACTGTTTTAAAGGACTAGTATTTATGAGTAATCATGCAAATTCATTAAGCAGCTTAGCTTTTAGAAAGTTTAAACGAGATTTTTGGGGCGTTTTAAGCTTTCTATACATTTGTTTTTGTGGAATAATTGCTGTTTTTGGATATCTATTTACGCCTGATGCTTCAGAAAATGCAAATCAAATGCATGTGTCCATACATTCTAAATCTCCTGGTTTTTCTGTGCAAATGCTCACAATACCCTCAAATATAAATGTTGATGAGTCTTTTTTTAAAAAGACTTTTTTAGGCCATAAAACAAGACATCAAGATATTCCAATATCGGATTATTACATTGCAGAAAATCAATTATTTGTTATTCCATACTCTGAAACTAAAGGAGCAACGCTCCCTAAAAAAATCACAAATACTGCTTTTAAAAACAAACAATGGTCTGAGGTTATTAAACAACACATTAACCATAAAACCTTTATACTAGGAACCGATAAATATGGACGAGATTTACTCAGTAGAATTATTATTGGCACACGAATTTCTTTTTTTATAGGATTTATTGCCGTGTTTATTTCTTTAGTTATTGGCATATTTTCAGGGGCTATTGCAGGCTATTATGGCGGAAAAATTGATGCCTTTATCATGTGGCTTATTAATATTTCATGGTCTATACCAACACTGTTATTGGTCATTGCTATTACACTAGCCCTAGGAAAAGGATTTTGGCAAGTATTTATTGCTGTAGGACTTACTATGTGGGTAGAAGTTGCAAGAGTAGTAAGAGGACAAGTTCTAGGGGTAAAAAAGATGCAATATGTAACCGCTGCGAGGGCTCTTGGATACACCGATTTTAGAATTATATTTAAACATATTGTTCCTAATATCTTAGCACCCGTAATTGTAATTTCTTCAGCTAATTTTGCAGGGGCAATTTTAATAGAAAGTGGCTTGAGTTTTTTAGGTATTGGCGCACAGCCACCCACACCTAGTTGGGGAGCTATGATTAAAGACCATTACTCTTATATTATTCTAGGAAAACCCTACTTGGCTATTATTCCTGGTGTAGCTATTATGAGTCTGGTGATGGCATTTATGCTTATTGGTAACTCTTTAAGAGATGCCCTAGATGTTAAGCGATAATACCTCAAAAAGATTTACTTTTTACCTAGTGTTTTTTAAATATAACATAAAACAGTTACCACTCATTAATACGATTAGCGTCTAGCTTAATAAATATAAACAAGAGTATTGTAAAGCCCCAGAGTCCGGAGCCGCCATAGCTAAAAAATGGCAATGGAATTCCTACCGTTGGAAACACGCCAATAACCATTCCTATATTAATGGCTACATGCACAAATAATATTGCCGCAACACTATAGCCATAAACCCTACTAAATTTAGATTTTTGTTTTTCGGCACGAGTAAGTATTCGCATTATTAAAAACATAAAAAGTAGCACTACAAAGGTGCTACCTATAAAGCCCCATTCTTCTCCTACGGTACTAAACACATAATCTGTATGTTGTTCTGGCACAAAATTCCCTTTTGTTTGTGTGCCTTTTAACCAGCCTTTTCCAAACCAGCCGCCGTTACCAATGGCAATTTCAGACTGGTGTGTATTATAACCTATTCCTTTATTATCTACTGTATGCCCTAAAACAATATTAAAGCGGTCTCTATGGCGCTGTTCAAAAACATTTTCAAAAACATAATTTACCGAGAAACTTAACAACACACAAGCAGTTAACCCTATCAAATAACGCCCCTTTTTAGGTTTTCGTTTTCTGTTTCTAATAAATAGCACTGCTATTATTATCGCGCAAATTGCGCTTACTATTGTTGGCGAAAATACTAAGGTTAGCACAAATAATGCAATTCCAGAAAAACCTAACATTAAATATATAGGCGATAAACCTTCTCTGTATAATACAATAAAAAATGCTGCATATACCAATGCGCTTCCTGGGTCTGGTTGCGGGATAATTATTAAGGCTGGTAAAAACACAATAACAAACATTTTAAATTGGTCCTTATTTGATTTCATTGTGGTTTGTACATCACTCAAAAATTTTGCAATTGCCAATGCTGTTGCTGCTTTTGCAAACTCACTAGGCTGTATACTAAATCCTCCAAAAGAATACCATGATATAGCGCCTGAAATTCTTTTTCCAAAAACAAACAGACCTAATAAAGAGACTAATGATGATATGTAAATAATACTTGAAAAGCGTTCGTAAAACTTTGCTTCAATGGAGAGTATTAAAATAATTAACAGTACACTAAGTGCTATAAATAATTGCTGACGCGCATAGGGTTGTGATAAAGCTGACGCAACACTATCTTCAGTAAATGAAGCAGAGTAAATATTCATCCAACCAATACAGACCAGAGCAGCATAAAGCGCTACCATGACCCAATCAATACGGACTAATATATTTCCTTTATTACGCATTTTACTTATTTATTGTAAATGGTTCTCCGCTAATATAGCTATCATATTCTTCTTGTAAACTGCCGTTTAACATTCTAAACTCTAGATCTTTTCTGCTTATTGTTTTTCGCAAATATTTTTCAATCATTAAACTTGCAATTGGCGCGGCCCAACGGCCTCCCCAATAGCCATGCTCTACAAATACAGCTATAGCAATTTTTGGATTGTCTTTTGGAGCAAAAGCAACAAATATAGAATGGTCTGTAAGTTGCGTAGTTACCCCATTAATTTTAGCTTTTACTTCTGCTGTACCTGTTTTTCCGCAAATTTCAATCCCCTCAATTCTTGAATAGTATCCTGTACCGCCTTTATGCTCATAAACATTAAACATCCCTTCAATAACTGGGTTAAAATGTTGCTTGCTAATTGTTGTTTGGTGCTTTGCTTGATATTGCTCTGGGATATTATCTTCTGTAATTGATTTAATGATGTGTGGGGTATAATAATACCCTCTATTAGCAATAGCAGCAGTCATATTTGCCAATTGAATTGGCGTAGTAAGCACTTCTCCTTGTCCGATTGAATTAGACATCGTAAATGTACTTCTCCAGCGGTTTTTCCCATACCATCGGTCATAAAACTTAACATCAGGTATACGACCTTTACTACCTACTGATAGGTCATTGTTTAAATAGTTACCCAAACCAAAACTCTTGGCATGTGTACTCCATTTTCCTAATCCTTCAGCAGAAGAAGAATATTTTTCAATAATTCTTTTATATGTGTTTCCAAAATAGGCATTACAAGATGCAAATATTCCTTCGTTTAAATTGTTATGAGTGCCATAATCACAATGACAACCTAATGGTTTTTTAGCACCATAATGAAACCCATTTTTACACACAAAATGAGTGTTTGGGGTGATTACATTTTCTTCTAGGCCTATTAATGCATTAATTAACTTAAAGGGTGATCCAGGTGGGTATTGTGCTTGAGCGCCTCTATCATACAATGGTCTTGCAATAGTATCAAGATATAGTTTAGTGAAATTTTTTGAACGCTTTCTACCTATTAAGTCTGCTGGGTTATAACTTGGAGCAGACACTAAGGAAAGAATCTCTCCCGTGCTTGGCTCAATTGCTACAATTCCGCCTCGTTTATTAACCATTAACTGTTCGCCATAAGCTTGTAATACAGCATCTATCGTAATAGTAATATCATTACCTTTAACAGGGAGTGTATCTAATTTTCCGTCTTTATATGGCCCTATCGTTCTATTAAAATGATCTTTCTGAAGATAGTTAACCCCCTTTTTTCCTCTCAATATAGATTCATAAGATTTTTCTACGCCAGCTTTACCGTATAAATCACCTAGTTTATAGTAGTTATCTTTAGCTATTTTTTGAGGAGTGACTTCGGCAATATACCCTAGAACATTTGCGCCTATAGTTGTTTGATATTCTCTTACGGAACGCTTTTCAATATAGAAACCTTTAAATTTTCTGATTTTTTCCTGTAATGAGGCGTATTCAACTTTTGATAGTTGTCCCAAAACTATTGAAGGCAACCTAGGAGAATAATGTATGGCTCTTTTTAATTGTTTTTTTAAATACGCTTTATCAATAGAGAGTAGTTTACAAAGCGAAATAGAATCTAGATTTTTAATATTTCTTGGCACGACCATTACATCATATGAAGGCTGATTGGCAACCAACAACTGTTGGTTTCTATCATATACATGTCCTCTTTGTGGAGAAATTAAAATTCGCTTATAAGCATTGTTTTCTGATTGATGTTTAAAGCTCTCATCATAGATTTGAAGGTAAAATAATCTTCCTACAAACACAATTGTAGTAACAATTACTAAAATATAGAGTAAGGCCTTTCTCATGGACTTTGTTTACGAAATAGCGCTACCAACAATAAACATATTACTGTACTATATATAGTTGTTAGCAAAATTGTTTTTAACCCGTATAATAGTAATGACGTACTATATATTTCTAACACAAACAGGACTGTATGGTGTGTTAAAATTAATAAACTAAAATATGCAATACGCTCTTTAATAGTTGCTTCTGCAATTTTTATAGTTTGATATTCATAACTTATTCCGAAGGAAAACTTTAACACTAACGGTCTAACATATGCAATTAGTGTGCATGCTGCTGCATGTACTCCACCAGAACTAAGAAAAAAGTCTAACGATAAGCCTAATAAAAAGCTGCTTGCTAAGAATAATATTTTATTAGATTTAATTGGGTACAGCAATACAAACAAAACATACATATACGGCACGTAGTTGCCTAAAAACATACTGTTAAACACCACTACTTGCAATAGTATTAACACAAAAAACAAAGCTATATGTCCAACTATTGCTTTATTCATTGGCTTGTTGGCTAATTAGTTCTGTCATCAGTTTTTTATCGGTATTCTTAATAACATATACGTGACCTATATTGGTCATATCTGCAAATAACTGCACCTGTATCTTATAAAAATTTTGAGAATAGTCTAAAACAGCTTCAGTAACAGCCCCTATTGGGATGCCTTGCGGAAAAATTGAGTAATCTCCCGTTACAATAGTATCGTTTTTTATTACAGGAGTAACTTTAGTAAAGTCCTCTAACTGTACCTGAAAAGGTGAATCACCATTCCATGTTAAAGCGCCAATATGGTTCGTTTTTTTTAACTGTGCATTTATGTTTGAGGCTGTATGTAATACGGATAATACTGTTGCATATTCCTCTCCAACAGACGCAACAACACCTACAATACCGTTTGTAGTAATTACGCCCATATCTGGCTCAACACCATGTTTTGCACCTCTATTAATAAGCAATATATTCTCTTTTTTATGATAACTCTGCTGAATTAGCCTTGCAGGAATAACCTCATAAGGGGTTTCTTCTGGGTAATTTTCTACAGAATTTATATTTATATTACTTAGTTGTGCACGTAATTGTGCATTTTCGTTTTGTAATTTTTGATTGTGATTAGCTAAATTTAAATATGTAGAAAATTCATTTTTAAACTCATATACACGCCCGGTAATTGCACTAGTTGCGTTCACAAATTTACTTTTATGATAGCTGTGCTTCTGAATTGTTAATCCTACTGAAACTGCAAACAGGAACATAAAGAATAGAAATTCCTTTTTACGTATTAAGAATAGAATTACCTGTTGCATTACTGCTTTTATTTAATCAAAACACTTTTGTATTTCTCTATGTTTTTTAGGGTAATACCTGTACCACGAACAACTGCTCTTAATGGGTCTTCGGCAATATAGACTGGCAAGTCGGTTTTTTTAGATAGTCTTTTATCTAAACCTCTAAGCATTGATCCTCCTCCTGCTAGGTATATACCTGTGTTATATATATCTGCAGCTAATTCTGGTGGGGTTTGTGCTAAAGTTTCCATAACAGCCTCTTCAATTCTTAAAATTGATTTATCTAAAGCCTTTGCCATTTCTCTATATGAAATTTGAACTTGCTTAGGTTTTCCTGTTAGTAAATCTCTACCTTGAACAAACATGTCGTCTGGTGGTGTTTCTAGATCTTCGGTTGCTGAACCAATTTGAATTTTTATACGCTCTGCTGTTCTGTCTCCAACATACAAGTTATGTTGTGTACGCATAAAATAAACAATATCACTTGTAAAAATATCTCCAGCTACTTTAACGGAGTTATCACATACAATTCCTCCTAAAGCTATAATCGCTATTTCGGTAGTACCACCTCCTATATCAACAATCATATTACCTTTAGGCTGCATAATATCTACACCAATACCAATAGCTGCTGCCATAGGCTCATGAATAAGATATACTTCTTTACCGTTTACACGTTCGGCAGATTCTTTTACCGCACGCATTTCAACCTCTGTAATCCCAGATGGAATACAAATTACTAACCTAAGTGCTGGCGGAAATAATTTTTTCTTTAGCGCAGGTATGTTTTTAATAAACATGGTTAGCATTTTTTCAGACGCATCAAAATCGGCAATTACACCATCTTTTAATGGTCTAATCGTTTTAATATTTTCATGGGTTTTACCTTGCATTAAATTAGCCTCTTGTCCTACTGCAATAATATCTCCAGATACACGGTGTCTTGCAACAATAGAAGGTGCATCTATAACGACTTTTCCATTATGTATAATTAAGGTATTTGCTGTACCTAAATCTATTGCTATTTCTTCTGTTAGAAAGTCGAAAAACCCCATATGACTATTGTATTTTAATGCGTAAAATTAATTCTTCTCGGTAAGCTACCAAAGATAATAAAATTAAGGCATATATAATACTTTTTAAACTTTGAAAATAGCATAAAAAAACGCCGTGAAAAGAATCACGGCGCTATATTTAAAACCTTTACTGCTTTTTAATGCTTAAAGTGACGTGTTCCTGTAAATACCATTGCAACACCATTGTCATTACAATAATCTATACTTAGCTGATCTTTTATAGATCCTCCTGGTTGTATAACTGCTTTAATTCCTGCTTTATCTGCAATTTCTACACAGTCAGGGAAAGGAAAAAATGCATCACTTGCCATTACTGCACCGTTTAAATTAAATTCAAACTTAGTGGCTTTTTCTATAGCTTGGTTTAAAGCATCTACACGTGATGTTTGTCCTGTTCCGCTTGCACACAACTGCTTATCTTTAACCAATACAATTGTATTTGATTTGGTGTGCTTACAAATTTTAGAAGCAAATATTAAATCTTCTTTTTGTGCTGCTGTTACTGCTGTTGTTGTTTTATCTTCTAAACCAGAAATGGTATCAGTTACCATATTTCTGTCTTGTACCAATACACCGTTTAAACAAGAACGAACATTTGTTTTTGGCATCTCTATACTGTTCTGAACCAATAAAATTCTGTTCTTTTTACCTTTTAAAACAGTTAAAGCATCTGCATTAAATGATGGTGCAATAACTACCTCACAAAATAATTTATGTATTTCTGTTGCAGTGGCAACATCAATTGCTGTATTTGAGATTAACACCCCGCCAAATGCCGATGTTGGATCTCCTGCCAATGCATCTACATAGGCTTCACAAATGGTGCTACGCTGTGCAAATCCACAAGCATTGTTGTGTTTTAACACTGCAAATGTAGGTGCCTCTCCTTTAAATTCATCCATTAAACTTACAGCAGCATCTACATCTAGTAAGTTGTTATAACTTAACTCTTTACCGTGTAATTTATTAAACATGTCATCAAACTCACCAAAGAAAAATCCTTTTTGATGTGGGTTCTCTCCGTAACGTAATGTTTTGCCGTTTGTTTCGCTCATTTTTAGCACTACCTCATCTTCTTCTTTATTAAAGTAGTTGAATATTGCAGTGTCATAGTGCGATGATATATTAAATGCTTTTCCTGCTAATTTTTTTCTATCGGCAAGTGTTGTTGTTCCATTACCTGCTGTAATAGTTTCTAATAATGAATCGTATTGTTCCATTGAAGAAACAATTACGGTGTCTTTAAAGTTTTTAGCAGCTGCTCTAATTAAAGATATTCCTCCAATATCAATTTTTTCAATAATATCTTGTTCAGGAGCACCAGAGGCAACTGTTTTTTCAAACGGGTATAAATCAACAATTACCAAATCTAATTGCGGTATGTTGTATTCTTTCATTTCAGCAACATCACCATCATGATCTTGACGGTTTAGTATTCCTCCAAAAACCTTTGGATGCAATGTTTTAACGCGACCCCCTAAAATAGAAGGGTATGACGTTGTTTCCTCTACAGGAACAACATTAATACCTAAATCTTTAATGAATTTCTCTGTCCCTCCGGTAGAATAGATTGTTACCCCTAATTCATTTAACTTTTGAACGATTGGTTCTAATCCGTCTTTATGGAAAACAGAAATTAATGCCGATTTAATTGCTTTTGTACTCATTTTTTGTGTTGCTTGTGTTATATCATTTAAAATGATATTGTTTTTGAAAGGTGCAAAAGTAATTTTTATAGTTTAAAAAATCACTATATTAAAAGGATTATTTTTACAACAACCTAGCCATAGGTATCTCATTTACCAACACAGCAACTTGCTCAGTTACAAAAGTTAAGAAACGCTCGTCTTTTGCAGTGAATGCATTTATTGCATTAGAATCTATATCTATCTGACCTATATTTATTCCTTTATTAAATATAGGAATAACAATTTCGGATTTTACAGTAATACTACAGGCTATGTAATTGTCTTGAGCAGCGACGTCTGGTACCACAAAATTAGCATTACTATTAGCCACTTGCCCGCAAATACCTTTACCAAAAGGAATAACTATATGATCGGTTTCTTCGCCTACATAGGCGCTTAAATGCAGTGTTTTTTCTTGGTGGTTAGCAAAATAAAACCCCACCCAGTCATACGCATTAACATTATCATGCAATAACTGACAAATTCCTTTTAAACGATCACGTACCGAAAGCGTGATGTCTCTTGCAACAATAGCCACTAGCGACTCTAATTCTGTTAAGTTCATGTGTTTTTGTTTTTTAACAAAAAAGACCTTTTCAAGTAAATGAAAAGGCCTTTTTAATATTATTTTAAATGTAGTGAATTACATTCCTAATTCTTTTTTTACATCGTCTAATAAGTTTGGCCCATCTGCTAAAATTAACCCAGAACCTGTTGTTGAGTCAATTACATATTGGTATCCTTTTGCTCTAGCTACTTTTTGAATAGCTACACGCGCTTTTTCCATAATTGGTCTTAGCAAACTTTCTTGCTTAGTTCCCATATCTTTTTGTGCGTTTTGCTCGTATTTTAATACGTTATCACGCATACTTTGTACTTCTTGAGCACGTCTTTCATTTTCAGCATCGGTTTTTGTAGACGCTTCTGCTTGATATTGCTTCATTTTATTTTGAAGCTCTACAGCCATTGTTTGAATGTCTTGCTCGTATGTTTTTTGCAAACGTTGTAATTGGTTTTGTGCTGCAATCATATCTGGCATAGATGCTATTAATTCTTGTGTATCAATATGCGCTACTTTACTCTGTGCATTTGTAAATGCTGTTGCTCCTAAGAATAATATTGCTGCTGCTAAAAGTGTTTTAAATTGTTTCATTGTATTGGTTTAATTAGTGTTTGTATTTATTTTAATTGTTTATTTCGTCTTTTGGTGTTTCTGATGTATTACTGTTTTCATTAGCTTTTTCATCAAGTAATTTTTGTCTTTTTTCTTCGTGTAATCGCTGACGTTCTGCCTTATCTTTTGCTCGTTTATCAAGAATTCGTTGACGTTCTGCCAGTTTTTCAGCTTTTGCTTTAGCGCGATCTTCTGCTATTTTTTGTCGCTTAGGATCTAATTTTTTTTCTGCTGTTTTATTTTCTTTATCTTCTTTTTGCTTATTTTTTTTAGCTGATCGAGTAATTGTGCGCACTATAAAATCGCTTACATCATACTTTTTATTAGCATATAGCATTACAGCACCATTAGCTCTATCGTATATAAAATCGTATTTTTTAGTTGCTGCAAATTCTTGAACAGCAATTAACACCTGGTCTTGAATGGGCTGCGTTAATAGCTTTTTTTGCAAAAACAAATCGCCTTCTGGTCCAAATCGTTTTTGTTGGTATTCAAAAATAGCACTTTCTTCGATTTGTATTTCTTCTTCTCGCTCCTCAATAAGTTCTCTGGTTAATAATACGCTCTCATTTCTCAAATCTAACTTTTTCTTATCAATCTCGCGTATTTTTAAATCAATTTCTTTTTTCCATTTTTCTACTTTAGAAGCTAACTGCTGTAATGCTTCTTGGTATTCTGGAATATTCTCTAAAATATACTCAGTATCTACATATGCTATTTTTGTATTACTTCGTTGTGCTTGAACACCGAAGCATATAAGCCCTATAAAAATAATGGTGAAAATTGTTTTTTTCATAGTATATGGTATTAATTGAAAATATCGTGCCAAAAGCTAGAATTCACGTCCTAATATAAAATGTGTCTCCCAACCATTTTTTGCTGCTTGTCCTGGAAGCTTATCAAATCCATGAGCAAAATCGACTCCTAAAAGTCCAAATGCTGGCATAAATATACGAATTCCTATTCCGGCAGATCTATACATATCAAAAGGATTATAATCCGAATAATTATCAAATGAGTTACCTGCCTCCGCAAATGCTAATGCATATATACTTGCTGCTGCAGATTGCATTGATATTGGATGACGTAATTCTAATGAAAATTTATTAAAAATCACTCCTCCATCGTTACTTGATAATGATTGGTTAGGGTACCCTCTTAATCGTACTGCTTCTCTTCCGTCTAAACTATATGACCCTAATCCATCTCCTCCTACATAGAAACGCTCAAAAGGAATAATTCCTCTTTCATCGTTATATGCGCCAAGGTATCCAAAGTTTACATTTGCTCGTAATACTAATCGTTTATATAAACTTGTGTACCAATCTCCTTCAAATTTAATCTTATAAAATTCTAGCCACTTATAACGTTCTTGATCTACTTTACTTAAATCTGCTGCTGCATCTTCAAAATTTGCTACTACAGCACCGTTGTCATCAATATAGTTTCCGTGACTATTGGTCTTTTTATAGGCTTCTAAATTTTCAAGATTTTCATAATCTATCCCATTCATTAATGAGTATGGTAAGGTGAATTTTCCTGTTAATGAAAATTTAGATCCTCGTTCTGGATAAATTGGGTTAATCCCTTTACTATCTCTAGATAAACCTATCGTGTAAGACAAGTTGTTTGAATATCCATTACTTATGTTTCTGAAAATTCCTGAATTATAGTTTTTTAAGTTATAATGTTGATATGAAATTGACTGACTTAATGTAAAATAATCATCTGGTACTCGTAATCGTTTTGCCAATCCTATTGTTAATCCGGATATTAAAAAACGTTGACTTTTATCTACATCTCTAAGAATAGCGTTATATCTAAATTGCTCTGTATGAGAGAATGATACCGAAAATTGCTTTGGTTTTTTTCCTCCTAACCATGGCTCTGCAAAAGAAAAACTATAAGTTCTGTAAAACCTACTTGCTTGTGCTCTTAAAGACAGTGATTGTCCATCTCCCATTGGCAATGGTGTATATGCTTCTTTTTTAAACATATTTTTAATAGAGAAGTTGTTAAATGACAACCCTAGGGTTCCTATAAAACCGCCACCTCCAAAACCACCTTGTAGTTCTATCTGGCTTGAGCCTTTTTCAACAAGGCTATAATCTACATCAACTGTTCCTTCGTTTGGGTTTGGATTTTTAATGTTTGGCACTAATTGCTCTGCATCAAAGAAGCCCATTTGCCCTAGCTCACGCAAACTTCTAATAATATCTTGTTTACTATATACTTGACCTGGTTTTGTTCTTAATTCTCTATAGACAACATGGTCGTTTGTTTTATCGTTTCCTGTTACTGTAATGTTTTTAAAACGGGTAAGTTTTCCTTCGGTTATACGAATTTCAAAATCAATAGTATCATTACGTACGCCAACCTCAACAGGAATAACATTAGAAAACATATAACCATTATTTTGATAAAGGTTTGTTAAGTCATGTGCATCTGGATCTTCTACGTCTGCAATTTGTTTTTCTAAAAGTACACCGTTATATACGTCGCCTTTATAAATCCCTAACATTTGCTTTAAGTAGCTATCTGAGTAGATTGTATTTCCAATAAAGTCTATGTTTCCAATAAAATACTTTTTCCCTTCAGCAATATCAATATCTACCGATACCGTTTTGTTTTCATTTGCCTTTGGCGCATTACCATTTACCTGAACATCTCTATAGCCATTTTCTTTATACAAATTAATTAAACGCTGTAAATCTGCCTGATATTCTTCATCTATAAACTTGGCACTAGTAAAAATTTTAAGTGGGTTTTTAAAACCTTTCTCTTTTGTTTTTTTCATTGAATTACGAAGTTTCTTGTTAGAAAAACTTTCGTTTCCGTTAAAAACAATGTTTTGCACTTTTACCTTTTTACCTTTGTCAATTGTAACAACAAGCTTAGCAGTCTCTTTACCTAAAGAATCCTTTTCTATAATTGGGTTTAAGTGAACTTTTGCATACAAGAACCCTTCCTTAGCATATTTATTTTTTAGGTAGTTCTTTGTTGTAGTTAACAGGTTTTCTGTAAGCTTAACGCCCTTTGTTAATTTGTTTTCCTTTACAAGCTCATCGCGCTTAGTTTTTTTAAGACCTACAACCTTTACCTCACTTAATGTTGGCAGTTCTTGTACTTCTATTTCTAAATAGATGAGATTACCTTCTGTCTTAGTAACGTAAAGACTTACATTACTAAAGAAATTTGAAGACCACAATTTTTTTAATGCAGCGCTTGTTTTTTCTCCTGGAAATACAATTGTTTGTCCTTTTCTAAGTCCTGAAAAAGTAACTACGGTTTGTTTGTTAAAACTTGTACTCCCTACAACTGTAATGTCTTCTATAGTATATTTTGATCCTGATACAAAGTTATTTTCTTGTGCCACAGTTACTGTAGAAACCATTAACATAATGATTGCTACTGTGCTATATACTTGTTTACTTAATTTGTTCGCTAGTTTTTCCAAATCGTCGTTCTCTATTTTGATAATTTATTATCGCCTCAAAAAGGTGTTCTTTTTTAAAATCTGGCCAAAGTATATCTGTAAAATATAATTCGGCATATGCAATTTGCCATAACAAAAAGTTACTTATGCGTTGTTCTCCACTTGTTCTAATAAGCAAATCTACATCTGGTAAATTGTGCGTGTAAAGATGTTCATTTATAATTGAATTATCAATATTTTCTACTGAAATTATGTTATTTTTAACTTTCTCGGCAATTTCTTTAACGGTTTTAACAATTTCTGCACGCGAACCATAACTTAGTGCCAATGTTAGCACTAATTTTGTATTGTTTTTGGTTTTGTCTATAACCGATAATAATTCTGTTTTTGCTTTTTCAGGGAGTGCATCTAAATTACCTATAGCGC
This sequence comes from Flavobacteriaceae bacterium, assembly GCA_965178655.1. Classification (GTDB taxonomy): domain Bacteria; phylum Bacteroidota; class Bacteroidia; order Flavobacteriales; family Flavobacteriaceae. The sequence continues at coordinate 1,536,676 of OZ238266.1, read as the reverse complement.
ACAGTTTTATATTGTTATCGTGTAAGGTTTTAAATTCTTTTTTTAAAGAAGACATTAGCAAGGTCATTAACTTATCGACTTCTTTTTTTGGTCTATTCCAGTTTTCTGTTGAAAAAGCATATAATGTTAAATGTTTTACATTGGCTTCTGCAGACGCAGAAATAACTTCTTTTACAGCTTTGGCACCACGCTCATGTCCAAAAACACGTAATAAACCTCGTTTTTTTGCCCATCGCCCATTGCCATCCATTATAATAGCAATATGTTTTGGGCTGTTTTCTAAATTTATCTGCTTTAGGTTGCTCATACGTATTGTTAATAATTACAAAAACAAGGGTTCTTTCCAAAAGTATAAGTTAACGTGACACCCGTAAACACATACCAGTCGTTAGTATTTAAATTCCCGAATTTTAAGGATTCATACTCTTCTTTATCTCGTACGGGGTTGCTCCCATCTAAATCATCTGTAAAAGTATATCTAGCGTTAATTTCAAAGGATAAAATTAATTGTCTTGATATCATGGTTTTAATTCCTACTGCCATAGGCATAGCTAGAGTAGTATGCGAGTTGTAAGGCAATATTTCTCCCGCATCTAAGGCCAAGGCACTATAACTAACATAGCTTATTCCTGTAAATAAATAAGGTGTTGTTTTTAAACGCTGACTGTAATACTCGTGCAAATCAAACTCTAAAAACGTAAACTCCATTCCAGCAGTTAACTCGGTTAATGTGTTTTTAAAAGCATAACCTCTTTCTTTTCTTCTAGACTCTTGAGATTTAGCATCATCACCGCTTAATTGTGTATGCATTGCAGAAAAACGATAAGAATGTCGTGGGCTTCTATTCCATCTATACATACCTCCAAAAGCAATATTATTAGGGTTCACAAACAACTCAGATCCTACATCTGCAATTGCATTTGTACCACCTACCGATATTCCAAATTCGTGAATTTGCCCAAACAAACTGCTACTTGATATAAGTAGTATGCTTACAATACGCAATAATATTTTCATGTGATTAACCTTTTTTGATTTACAAAAAAAGCAAATATATACATTTGCCTTCTTTATTAGCTATTAAATACTTCTATAAAACATGAAAACTGATTATTTATTGTTTTAATTCCGTTTATCTTCTCCCCACAATAATTTGGTTCTAAGAGAATGCAAAAAACTTTCCTCCTTGCTCTCAATCATGTGTATAAAGAAGGACGCTTTTTTTATGGTTAACACCGTTTCGTTAGCTACCGTAATTGTTTTAGAATCTAAAGACACCAAATGCTCGTCTTCTCTACCTGTAACTACTAACTCTACTGTAGTATTATCTGGAATAACCAACGGGCGTGCATTAAGATTATGCGGCGCAATGGGCGTTAACACTATGTTTTTAGCGTCTGGCGCTACTACTGGCCCACCACAACTTAATGAATAACCCGTAGAACCTGTTGGCGTAGCAACAATTAGCCCGTCTGCCCAATAGGAAGTAAGGTACGCCTCATTTAGATATGTTTTAACTTTAATCATTGAGGTGGTATTCTTTCTACTTACCGCAATTTCATTTAGTGCAAAATTAAAAACATCATCTATTTCCGTGTGTTTTGATGTGCTTGTTAATTGCAATACACTGCGCTTAGAAATCTTATATTCGTTAGCTATAATTTTATGAATTGCTGTTTCAATTTCGTTTTTTTGAATGGTTGCTAAAAACCCCATTCTACCGGTATTTACCCCTACTATAGGAACCTCCGAATTTTTTATATAGGTTAGTGCACGAAGTATGGTTCCGTCTCCTCCAATGCTTATTAAAAAATCTACTGTAGTTTTTAATGGCGTATTTACTGAAAAGGTTTGATGCATTTTACCTGTAACTGCTCTAACCTCTTCTGCACAAGACTCTTCTAAATACACTTCTGCTTTGTGTTTTTCTAGAGCGCCTAGTACAATACACACACACTCTTTTGGGAAGTTTTCTTTAAATAATCCGTAAATTGCAACTCTTACCATTGTTCTTATATATTCAAATATTTTTTTAGATACGCCGAGCGTTCTTTTAAGTCTTTTAGATACACATCTTCTTTTACTCCAGAAACAATACTGTATTCATACCTTCGGAAGGATTGCATTATTTCAGACAAGTTTGTATTGGTTATTTTTAGCGTAACATCAATAAAATCAGCATCTTTTTTAGAAACAAATGCCCCTAGCGCTTTTGCGTTATTAGATTCCACTATTTGAATAACCTCACTAAAAGAGTACTTTTCTATTGCTTTTTTAACAACAATAACCGCTCCTGACTCGTAAAAAAACGGGGTTTGGTCTAACAAATTAATAATATCTTTTAACTCATAGTAACCTATATACCTATCTTCCTTTAGAACAGGCATAATGTTTGTTTCATGCTGAGCAAAAGCCGCTAAAACATCTAACCAATTATCCGTATTGTTTACCGAAAAAAACTCAACTGCATATTGATATGCTTCAATTGTTTTTTCAGGATCAAAACAACGCAAATCGTTCTCCGACATACAGCCTATAAAAACCTCTTTTTTAAAAACAGGAACATGAGAGCATACTAAATTATTAAACAACTGCTGTATAGACGCAATTTTTTTATGCATTTGCACAGGTGTGATGTCGTTAATAATAAGGCGCTCTAAATTCATTATATTGCTGTAAATTTATATTGCAAATTAACTATTTTATAGTAATTAACCCTAAATTTGTAGTCCAATTTTTATACTATGACAAAGTTAAGCGTAAATATCAATAAAATAGCCACCCTTAGAAATGCTCGAGGAGGAAACACTCCAAATTTACTAACCACAGCAACCGATATTGAACGATTTGGCGCACAAGGCATTACCATACACCCTAGACCAGACGAACGACACATTCGCTATCAGGATGCTAGAGATCTTTCAAAATTAGTAACGACCGAATTTAATATTGAAGGAAATCCAAATCAGAAATTCATAGATCTAGTACTCCAAACAAAACCTTCACAAGTTACACTTGTACCAGACGCTGTTACTGCACTAACCTCTAATGCTGGCTGGGACACCATTACGCACCATAGCTTTTTAAGCGATGTTATTAGCGAATTTAAACGCCATAACATTCGTACATCTATTTTTGTTGATCCAACCATAACAATGATTGAAGGCGCTAAAAAAACAGGTGCCGACAGAATTGAACTCTACACCGAACATTTTGCTTCTGAATATAACAAAGGAAACGAACATGCTATTACGCCATATACAGAATGTGCCATTCTTGCCAATGAACTAAATCTAGGTGTTAATGCAGGGCATGACCTAAGTCTAGACAATATTCATTTCTTTAAAAACAACATTCCTGGCTTACTAGAAGTGTCTATCGGGCATGCCTTAATTTCAGAATCGATTTATTTAGGACTAGAGAACGTTGTTAACCTTTACCTTAACAAACTAAAATAACAGCATGACTCTTTTGCACTCTAAAATACTAGGCTCCGGGCAACCTTTTCTTATTCTTCATGGTTTTTTGGGGATGTCTGATAATTGGAAAACACTAGGAAACATCTTTGCAAAAGATTACGAGGTGCATCTCATTGACCAACGAAATCATGGAAGAAGTTTTCACAACAATGAGTTTTCTTATGCGGCGCTTACACAAGATTTAAAGCACTACATTGATCACTATCAATTAGAAAACTGTATCATTTTAGGGCACTCTATGGGCGGAAAAACAGCAATGGAATTTTCCTTAACATACCCTAGACTTATAGCCAAGTTAATTGTCGCAGATATTGCACCAAAATCCTACCCAGCACACCATCAATATATTCTAAAAGCGCTGTCTGAAGTTGATTTTACAACACAATTTTCAAGAACAGAAATACAACAAACATTATCTAAATACATCCCAGAACCTGGTGTTGTTCAGTTTTTGATGAAAAATGTTTATCGCAAAGACAAAAACACTTTTGAGTACCGATTTAACCTTCCTGTTTTAGTTGAAAAATACAACGAAGTGATTGTTGAAGGGAGCGCAAAAACCGCCTTTTTAAAACCAACATTATTTCTTAGAGGAGGTAATTCAAACTACATTACCAAAGAAGATGATGCACTTATTTTAAATACTTTTTTAAAGGCAAAAATAGAAACCGTTTCTAACGCCGGACATTGGCTACACGCAGAAAACCCACAAGAATTTTACAAAAAAGTAATGGCTTTTTTGTAATTTTTTCGTACTATTGCTTGTCTTTAGGTTTATTTTTAAGCCTAGAAAACACTAACCTAAAACTAAATATATATTTATTATGAAAAAATTGTTATCTTTTGTACTGTTTTTTCTTGTAGGATCAACACTTTATGCCGGTGGTTATAGAGTTGCTATACAAGGACAAAAACAACTTGCAATGGGACACACTGGTGTTGCTGTAATTAGTAGCGCAGAATCTGTGTTCTTTAACCCGGCTAGTATGTCTTTCTTAGACGGAAAATTTAATGTTTCTCTTGGAGGAAGTGCCATCTTTGGACAAGTAGGATACGAAAACGCAGCCTATGGACATGCTGCTGAAACAAATAACCCTCTAGGAACACCTGTTAACTTTTATGCAACCTACAAACTAAATGACCACTTTACAGTAGGTTTTGGAGTTTACACACCATATGGTAGTTCTGTAGAATGGGAGAAAGACTGGGAAGGATCTCACTTAGTAAATAATATTGCCTTAAAAGCAATATTCTTTCAACCTACAATTGCTTTTAAAGTGAACGAGAAATTCAGTATCGGTGGTGGGCCAATATATGCCCGAGGATCTGTGGTTTTTAACAAAAACCTAAACAGAACTTTAACCGACACCGAAGGAAACAGAGCTAATGTTACTGTTGAAGGTACTGGAATTTCTGCATGGGGATACTCTGTAGGGCTTTTAGTAAAACCAACTGACAAATTAAACATTGGTCTTAACTATCGCTCAAGAATTGATATGGTCGTAGAAGATGGTCATGCTGATTTTGAAAATGTACCAGCAAGCTTGCCTGGAGACTACTCAGATACTACATTTAACGCAGAGCTTCCTATGCCTGCAGAAATCACGCTAGGATTATCATACCAAATGACTAGTAAATTCTTACTTGCTTTTGACTATAACTTTGCGCAATGGAGTGCTTATGAAGCATTAACCGTTTCTTTTAACAATGCTGCAGGAACATCTGTTAGCCCTAGAAACTATCAAGACTCTTCAACATACCGATTAGGATTACAATTTGAAGCTACAGACAAGCTAATGCTTAGAGGTGGTGTGTATTTTGACGAGTCTCCTGTACAAGACGGATACTTTGCACCAGAAACACCACGTAACGATTCTATGGGTTACACTGGAGGATTATCTTACCAGATAACCGACAAACTATGTATTGATGCTTCTGTATTATACTTACAGTTTGATGAAATTGAAAACTCATATGATCATTACCAAGAAAACGGACAAAATGTTTCCTTTGAAGGAACATACAAATCAGCTGTATTTTCACCAGGTATAGGAATCTCATATAAATTATAAACTACTAAACAAAGTACAAATGAAAAATATAAAATACTTAGCAATTATGGCCTTAGGTTTAGTAGCCTGTGAGCCTGAATTTGACAACTCAATTGAAAACATAGGATTTTACTCCTCTGGAGATGCAGACCTTAGTAACTATGTTGCTGTCGGAAACTCTTTAACTGCAGGATATGCCGATGGCGCATTATACCTTGACGGACAAAAATACTCTTACCCAAACATTATGGCTACCCAATTTAGCCATGCTGGAGGAGGAGAATTCACACAGCCTTTAGTAAATGACAACCTTGGAGGTCTTTTACTTGGCGGAACTCAAATTGCAAGCAATAGATATGTATTAAGTGGAGACCCTCTAGCACCTGCTGTTTTAGGAGGAACACCAACTACAGACATCGCAAACACACTTACTGGGCCTATGAATAACATGGGAGTTCCAGGAGCAAAGTCATTCCATTTAGGAGCACCTGGCTACGGAAACATTGCCGGAGTGTCTGTTGGAGCTGCAAACCCTTATTTTGTACGTTTTGCTTCAGAGCCAAACGCAACAGTTATTGCTGATGCCGTTGCTCAAAACCCTACATTTTTCTCTCTTTGGATTGGTAACAATGATGTACTATCATTTGCAACCTCTGGAGGTATTGGTGTAGACCAAACAGGAAACTTTGACCCATCTACATACGGATCAAATGACATTACAGACCCTAACGTATTTGGCGCTGTATACAACGATTTATTAAATGCTTTAACAGCAAACGGTGCTAAAGGTGTTGTAATTAACTTACCAGATGTAACTACTATCCCGTACTTTACAACTGTACCTCACAACCCAATCCCAATGGATGCAGCCACTGCTGGATTCGTAAACTCTAACTATGCTGCATACAATGGCGGTCTTGCATTAGCAGCTTCTATGAGCGCTATATCTGCTGCAGAAGTTGCACAAAGAACAATCAACTTTGTTGAAGGTCAAAACGCTATGGTTATTGAAGACGAAAGTTTAACAGACTTATCTGCCTTAGGAATCCCTTCTTTAAGACAAGCTACTGCTAATGACTTAGTATTGCTACCAACAATGTCAGTTATCGGAACCTTAGCAGACCCTGCTAACCCTGCTTCTGTAATTGGAGTTGCAGTACCTTTAAATGACGCACAAGTTTTGACTGAAAATGAAGTAGGTATGATAGCTGCCGCACAAGGAGTATACAACGGAACTATTGCCGCTTTAGCTAGTGCAAATGACAATGTTATTTTAGTAGATGCTAAAGGCGCAATGGAAGACTTAGCAAATGGTGGTATCGCTTTTGATGGCGGTATGGTAACATCTACTTTTGCAACAGGTGGAGGTTTCTCTTTAGATGGTGTTCACCCAACAGCAAGAGGTTACGCTGTAATATCAAATATTATTATTGAAGGTATTAACAATGCTTTTAACGCAACAATACCAAAAACAAACCCTGGTACATACCCAACAGTATATATTGACTAATACAATAGTCTAAACCAAATCACAACATCCTCTATGCATTATTTTGTATAGAGGATGTTTTTTTTATAACCATGTCTCTTGAAATTCACCCTTGAAATTCAAAGACTTAAAAAATTTGCAAGCTCATAAAATTGTATTATTTTTGCAGACCAATTTTTAGCTATTATAAAATAGAGCATATATGAATATTACAAGAGAAAACATCGATTCGCTTAACGCAGTTGTAACAGTTGCAATTGAAAAAGCAGATTATACCGATAAAGTAAAAACTATACTAGCAGATTACCGTAAAAAAGCAAACATCCCTGGTTTCCGTAAAGGACAAGTTCCTATGGGAATGATTAAAAAGCAATATGGTAAAGCTGTTTTAGTTGATGAGGTAAACAAAATGCTACAGGAAAACTTAAACAAGTACCTAACCGATGAAAATTTAGCCTTATTAGGAAACCCACTTCCTCGCGAACAAGCAGACTTAAACTGGGATAATGATGATTTTTCATTTGAATTTGAATTAGGACTCTCTCCAGAATTTGACGTGTCTCTAAAAAACAAAAAAGCTATTACCCAATATAATATTGTAGCTGACAAAAAAACAATCAACGATCAGATAGAGAACATCAGAAAACAATACGGTAAAATAACACCTACCACAGAAGTTACTAAATCTACCGAAATTACAGGTGTCTTTAAAAACGAAGACAACAATATTGATAACACCACTACAATAACTTTTGACAAAATTAAAGGTAAGAAAAATGCTACTGCACTATTAGACGCTGCTGTTGGAAATACAATTACCCTAAAAACAAAAGGCCTATTTAACGAAGAACACGATCTAGTTAACGCCTTAAAAATTGACCGTGAATTAGCAAAAGGACTTGCTATTGACATCACTTTTACCATTACCGAAACAAACAACAGAGCCTTAGCCGAAATGGACCAAGAATTCTTTGATAAATTATTTGGTAAAGATAGCGTAACTTCTGAAGACGAATTAAAAGCAAAACTACAAGAAGATGCTCAAAAGCAATTTTCTCAGCAAGCAGACCAACGTCTACTAAACGATGTTACAGAACACTTAGTTGAAAACACAAAATTTGATCTTCCTCAAAAATTCCTAGAAAAATGGATGCAAACTGCTGGAGAAAAACCATTAACTGCTGAAGAAGCACGCGATGAATTTGAAAAATCTGAGAAAGCACTTCGTTACCAATTAATAGAAGGAAAAATCTTAAAAGATAACGATATTAAAGTTCAGTTTGAAGACTTAAAAGCATACGCTATTGATATGATTAAAGTTCAAATGGCACAATTTGGACAAACAAACCCATCTGATGAAGAATTAGAAGGTATTGCTGCAAGAGTACTATCTAACCAAGAAGAAGCTAAAAAACTTGGAGAGCAACTTGTAAGTCAAAAACTATTAGCCTTTTACAAAGAAAATGTAAAACTAAAAGTAAAAGAATTAAACTACGAAGATTTCATTAAAGAAGTATATAACTAGTTTACAACAAAAATTAAGTACCTTTAAAGCGTTAAACTTTTGTTTGACGCTTTTTTTTACATAAATTGACCTCTATAACATTAACACACAACACATGAACTACGGTAAAGAATTTGAAAAATACGCCACAAAGCACCAAGGTATAAACAGCATGTACTACGACAAAATCATTAGTAGTATGTACCCACAAGGAATGACCCCTAATATTGTTGAAGAAAGACAAATGAATGTTGCTGTTTTTGACGTATTTTCAAGGTTAATGATGGATAGAATTATCTTTTTAGGAACAGGTATTAACGACCAAGTGGCCAATGTTGTACAAGCACAACTTCTATTCTTAGAAAGTATTGATGCCTCAAAAGACATTCAAATATACATCAACTCTCCTGGAGGAAGTGTATACGCAGGATTAGGTATTTATGATACCATGCAATTTATAAAACCCGATGTAGCTACAATCTGTACTGGTATGGCAGCATCTATGGGCGCTGTTTTATTGTGTGCAGGAGCAGAAGGTAAACGCTCAGGACTTACCCACTCTAGAGTTATGATTCACCAACCCTTAGGCGGTGCACAAGGACAAGCTAGTGATATTGAAATCACAGCACGTGAAATACTTACACTTAAAAAAGAATTATACGAGATTATTGCAAAACATTCCGGGCAAGATTACAACAAAGTATACAATGACTCTGATAGAGATTATTGGATGCGTGCTGATAAAGCAAAAGAATACGGAATGATTGACGAAATTTTAGCCCGATAATACAAATACCCCATGGAAAACGAAGAATTATCATGCTCATTTTGCGGCAGAAAAAAACCAGAAACAGCGCTTTTAATTGCTGGAATGGACGCACATATATGCGACAAATGTATTGAGCAAGCAAATGGTATTGTTTTAGAAGAAACCTCAGAAGACGATCAGCAAGCGCTGTCTGAAGAACTTAAACTACGTAAACCAAAAGACATTAAAAGCTTTTTAGACGAGTATATTATTGGCCAAAGCTCCAGTAAAAAAGTACTCTCCGTAGCAGTGTATAATCACTACAAAAGACTCCTTCAACCAAAAAATGAAGACGATATTGAAATTCAAAAAAGTAATATCATCATGGTTGGACAAACAGGAACCGGTAAAACATTAATGGCAAAAACCATTGCTAAAATGTTAAACATTCCTTTGGCAATTGTTGATGCTACAGTATTAACCCAAGCTGGATATGTAGGAGAAGATGTAGAAACCATTTTAACTCGACTATTACAAGCCGCCGACTATAACCTTGAAAAAGCAGAAAAAGGAATTGTTTTTATTGATGAAATTGATAAAATTGCACGTAAAAGCGACAACCCTTCTATAACAAGAGACGTCTCTGGTGAAGGTGTACAGCAAGCACTATTAAAATTATTAGAAGGAACTTCTGTAAACGTTCCTCCAAAAGGAGGAAGAAAACACCCTGACCAAAAATTTATTTCGGTAAATACCGAAAATATTTTATTTATTGCAGGTGGCGCTTTTGATGGCATAGAAAAAGCCATTACTAAACGATTAAACATGCAAGCAGTTGGATATAGCGCATCTAAAGATGAAGACAGTATCGACCAAGAAAACTTACTACAATACATCATTCCAAAAGACATTAAAGATTTTGGATTAATCCCTGAAATTATTGGTCGTTTACCTGTGTTAACACATATGAATCCGTTAGACAGCAAAACATTAAGGGCTATTTTAACAGAGCCTAAGAATGCTATTATAAAGCAATATCAAAAACTATTTGCAATGGATGATATTGAGTTTAATATCACTGATGATGCACTTGAGTACATTGTAACTAAAGCGTTAGAATATAAATTAGGCGCAAGAGGACTGCGTTCGTTATGTGAATCTATCTTAACAGATGCCATGTTTGAATTACCTAGTAGTGAAGACAAAAAACTAGAGGTAAACAAAACATATGCCGAAGAGAAACTTACAAAATCAATTATAAAGAAACTCAAAGCAGTTTCTTAAAAACACCAAATGTCATTACAATATTTACCCTTGTAATGACATTTTTTTTAATATGATAAACAAAAATCCTATAGGCATATTTGACTCTGGCGTTGGCGGTCTTTCCATCTGGAAAGAAATCCACAAAAAGCTACCTCATGAGGATACTATTTACTTGGCAGATAGTAAAAATGCCCCATACGGACAAAAAAACAAACAAGACATTATTGATTTGTGTGTAAAAAACACCGAATTCTTAATTAATAAGGGCTGCAAATTAATTGTAGTAGCCTGTAATACTGCTACTACAAATGCCATACAATACCTCCGAGAGAACTACAGTGTTTCTTTTGTTGGTATTGAACCCGCTATAAAGCCTGCTGCACTCAATTCCAAAACAAAAACAATAGGGATTTTAGCCACTAAAGGAACGCTGAGTAGTGATCTATTTCACAATACCGCTGAGCTATATGCCAACAGTAGTACTATTATTGAGCAAACAGGAACTGGACTAGTTGAGCTTATTGAAGAAGGTAAAAAAGACAGCCTTGAAACTACTGAGCTTCTAGAACAGTACTTAGACCCTATGATAAAAAGGAATATTGATTATTTAGTTTTAGGATGCTCTCACTACCCTTTTTTAATTCCGCAAATACAAAAAATATTACCTGAACACATCCAAATTATAGATTCTGGAAAAGCCGTAGCCACACAAGTAGAAAAAAGCATCGTGAATAAAAAAAATAGACCTCAACATAAGGCCAGCTGCTTGTTTTACACAAACAAAGACAATACTTCAATTTCAACAATACTTCAAGAAAAATTTTCTGTTAAAAAACTTGATTTTTAGTTCAGCCTATTGGGCGTTACTAAATTTTCTACGTTTTTTTTGCAGACGCTTTTTTATTAAAAAATCAGGAGGACTTACACTACTCTTATATTTTTCTTGAGGATTCTTAAGGCTATCATTTCTTTTACGAATACTATCATTTACCTTAATTTCTTTTTCTAGCAACCCCATCTTTAATTGAATTCTATCATTAATATTATTAGCTGATAACATTCTTTTTTCAAACGTCAATGTTGAATAATATGCAATATTCTCACGTAACAATGTGCTATCTATAGCATATTTTTCATAAATATATGGCGCTACTTGTATGTTATTGTCACTATAAATCTTGTATCGTTTATTCTTAACGGCTTTTAGAATTTTAATATCATACATAATGTCCTCCATAACCTGAGCAGGAATAACGACATCCGGTTTTGGTGTATCAAAATTCTTATCACAAGACACTAAAAACAATAATAACAATATAACAACTCTATACATCTCTTATCTGTCAAAAGTTAAACGCATACCTTTTTTTCCTTCGGTAAAATTAAAGTTCTTATACACCAAATGCCCATTTAAAAATGTATGTGACACTCTAGACTTAAAAGTATTCCCCTCAAAAGGAGACCAACCACACTTGTAAAAAATATTGTCACTAGTTACTGTCCATGGTTTATTTAAGTCTACCAAGACCATATCTGCAAAATAACCTTCCTTTATATACCCTCTTTTCTCTACTTTAAAGAGTTTTGCAGGATTATGGCACATTTTCTCTACAATCTTCTCCAAGCCAATTTTTCCATCATGATAAGCTTCTAACATGCTCACTAAAGCATGTTGTACTAACGGCCCTCCAGAAGGTGCTTTAGTATATGGATTGTTTTTTTCTTCTTTAGTGTGTGGTGCATGATCTGTTGCAATTACATCAATTCTATCATCTAATAATGCTTCCCATAAAGCATCTTTATCTGCCTGTGTTTTTACTGCTGGATTCCACTTGATTAACGTTCCTTTTTTATCGTAATCCTTATCTGTAAACCATAAATGATGCACACAAACTTCAGCTGTAATCTTCTTCTCTTCTAACGGAATTTTATTGGTAAATAATGCCGTTTCTTTACCTGTAGACAAATGAAAAACATGCAGTCTTGCGCCTGTTTTTTTTGCTAAAGCAATTGCTTTTGAAGATGACAAATAACATGCTTCCTCGCTTCTAATTATTGGATGATATTTCATTGGAATATCATCACCGTACTTAGCAACATATTCCGCGGTATTTCTTCTAACAGTAGCTTCGTCTTCGCAATGTACTGCGATAAGCATATCTGTACTTGAAAATATTTTTTCAAGCACTTCTTCGTTATCAACCAACATATTTCCTGTAGATGACCCTAAAAATAACTTAATTGCAGCTACGTTTTTTGGATCTACCTTAGCTATTTCTTCCAGATTATCATTAGTACCTCCAAACATAAAAGAATAGTTAGCATATGATGTTTCATTAGCTATATCAAATTTCTTTTCTAACTCAACAACTGTTGTAGATTGTGGGTTTGTATTGGGCATTTCAATAAAAGATGTGATCCCACCAGCTATTGCAGCTCTTGATTCTGTTTCAATCGTTGCTTTATGAGTTAAACCTGGCTCTCTAAAATGAACCTGATCATCAATTATACCCGGTATGAGATACTCTCCCTCTGCGTCAAAAACAACTACATCTGGTGATTTTACGCTTATTTGTTCTGATACTTCAACAATATAATTTCCTTCAACATAAACATCTCCTTGAAAAATTTTATTTTCATTTACAATTTTCGCGTTCTTAATAAGTACTTTATTCATTTTTTATTTTTTTGAAGCAAACATGCTTTTTATTTTCATTTTTATTATTCCAAATACCGCTTCGGAAATAATTGAACTATTCATTTTAGATTTTCCTCTAGTCCTATCTGTAAAGATAACAGGTACTTCTTTTAACTCAAAACCTTTACTGTATGCCTTAAATTTCATTTCTATTTGAAAAGCATAACCTATAAATTGAATGGACTCTAAGTTTATACTTTCAAGCACTTTTCTTTTATAGCATATAAATCCCGCAGTAGCATCATTAATTGGCATTCGTGTAATAAGTTGCACATATTTTGATGCAAAATAAGACAGTAATACTCTATTCATTGGCCAGTTTACAACATTTACCCCTGTTTTATACCTCGAACCTATTGCTAGGTCTGCCCCATCTACATGGCAAGCGCTATATAATTTTTTCAAATCTGAAGGATTGTGTGAAAAATCAGCATCCATCTCAAATATATATTCATATGATTTAGAAAGCGCCCATTTAAACCCGTGTATATACGCTGTTCCTAATCCAAATTTTCCTGACCGTTGCTCTAAGAACAAATGCCCTGTATAATCTTCTTGTAGTTGTAAAACTTTTCTTGCAGTACCATCAGTAGATTTATCATCAATTATAAGTATATCTGTTGCTGGCATTTCCATAAATGTAGCCCTTATAATCAATTCAATATTTTCAATTTCATTATAGGTAGGTATAATGACTAAAGTAGTTCCCATAGAGCCACAAAAATACGCTATTTAATTTTTTTAAAATACTAATATCTTCTTAAATTAATACAAGTCAATTAAGGAATCAAACATCAATTAAGAATTTAAAGAACATTATTCCTTTAAAAAGAGTAGTTTTGCTTTCAATGGAATTCTTTATAAGAAATACTGAGCACGCACAGCTATATACATCTATCTTGTTAGGATTACTCATACTAATTACGAGTGTTAAAGTTTTATATCCGCAACAATTTCTTGATTTTATTAAAAACTTTATCAATGGGAAGTATTTTTTAGTATATCAAAAAATCGATAAAAAACAACGCTTTTTCACGCTTCTAGTTTTACTTTTCTTTAGTTTAAATAGTGCAGTGTTTATTTACATAGCTACACAAGGGCTTGACCCCGAAAATAATTACTCGTTTTTTTGGATTTTATTCCTGATAATTGGCTTTCTTACTGGGCTCTTTTTTATTAAAAGAGTAGTTGTCGAAATTATAGATATGCCAATCTTTTTTTCTAAAATTCTATTTCAAAAACAGAGCATACTGTCGTTCAGTAGTATTTTAATTAGCCCAATAACATTATTATTTATCTCCAAAACTATACTCCCTAGCCTTTTTATAAGCTATATCTGTATTGGAACTATCATAACTTGCTATCTACTAAGTATTTTAATTGTGATACGATACAATCAAAAACTAATTTTAAAGCACTGGTTTTATTTTATTTTGTATCTTTGCGCTCTCGAAATAGCTCCTATATTAATTGGAGGGTATTTAGTAGTAACGAATTTTTAAAAATCTGAGCGTATGAAAGTGAAAACGATCTTAGTATCTCAACCGGCACCAAAAGTTGAAAATTCGCCATATTTTGATTTGGCAGAACGACAAAAGGTAACCGTTGACTTTAGATCTTTTATTCATGTAGAAGGGATAGAAGCGAAAGACATTCGAAGACAAAAAATTGATTTTAGCCAATATACTGCTGTAATCTTAACCAGTAGAAATGCCGTAGATCATTACTTTAGAATTGCAGAAGAAATGCGTTTTAAAGTACCTGATAGTATGAAATATTTTTGTCAGTCAGAAGCAATAGCCTTTTATTTACAAAAATATGTTGTATATCGTAAACGAAAAATTTATGTAGGGAAGAGAACTTTTCCTGAATTGGTTCCTTTGATTAAGAAATATAAAACCGAGAGTTTTCTTTTACCCTCATCAGATAAATTAAAGTCACTAATACCAACAACATTAGATGAATTATCTGTCACTTGGACAAAAGCGACGCTTTATAAAACCGTAGTTAGTGATTTATCTGACTTGGAAAATGTATACTATGACATTCTAGTATTCTTCAGCCCTTCAGGTATTGATTCTTTATTAAAGAATTTCCCAAACTTTAAACAAAACGACACTCGAATTGCTGTGTTTGGAAACACTACCGTAAAAGCTGCTACTGAGGCAGGTTTGCGTATTGATATTAAAGCACCATCACCAGAAAGCCCATCAATGACCATGGCGCTTAAAAGATATATTACTGAGGCTAACAAGTAGCTTTAAAAAATTTGTCTCGTCCTAAATAACCGATACAGATTATTGGGCTAAGATATTTAAATTATTAGAGGGTAGCAAATTCATTTTTGTTACTCTCTTTTTTTGTTTATAGGTTTTAATTTTCAGTCTTCTTTGTTTGTGCATTTGTTCAGGAGTCAACATTGAATTTGATAAGTGTGGTCTATCCTTATTGTATATTTCTATTGCGTTTTTTACTAATTTTTTAATTATATCAAGGTTTAGATTATACTTGTTAATATCAAATTCTTGCTTTAAAATGCCATTAATTCTTTCAGCTATTGCGTTTTCATAGGGATCATATTTTTGAGTCATACTAGGTTGTATGTCAAATTTATCTAATAATTTTTGATATTCATTAGAACAGTATTGAATACCTCTATCAGAGTGGTGTATCAACGCTTCTTGTTTATATATTCTATTTTTAACAGCTTTATCTAAAGCACGTGTAGTTCCTTTTACACACAGACTATCAGACACATCATATCCAACTATTTTCTTGGAATAAGCATCTGTGATTAATGCTAAATACATAGGGTTCTTTCTGTTTCCTATATAGGTAATGTCTGACACCCAAATCTGTTCAGGTCTTGAGGGTGTTGTTGCACTAATGAGGTTTTGATGTTTGTAAAACCTATGATATGAATTGGTTGTAACATGATACTGCTTCTTTGGTTTTATAAGCATATGGTTTGCCTTAAGTATAGCAAAGAGCCTGTCTCTACCAACACCAATCTCTTTCAAAGGATCTTCTAGTTTATTATATAATTTACGTGTACCTAATTTGGGCATTTTCATTCTTATTTCTTTAACCATTTCTATTACTTTTTGAGCTTTTATTCGCCGCTTTTTTCTTGATTGATTAGCTCTATAATATACCTGCCTGCTAACCCCGAGTAATTCACAGGTAGAAACTATTGTTTCTTTGTGTTCTTCTTTGAAGGTGTTGATAACCCGGGTTTGGAGTTTTTTCTGATAGAAATATTATATTCTTTTTCCGCTAAATCAATCATCATGTCAAAAATGATTGCTTTTTTGTCTGCTCGTGAGACCTGATGCTCTAAGTGGGCTTTTTGCTTTTTTAGTAGACGATTTTCTTGTTCTAATTCAAGTAGTTTTTGTTCAGGAGTTTTTGGCATATTTGATGGTGTTTGGTTTTCCCAATCAAAGGTACCATATTTTCGGAGCCAACTAACAATTGTTGAACGTGCTTGGATACCATATTTACGA
Organism: Flavobacteriaceae bacterium; assembly: GCA_965178655.1. Taxonomy (GTDB): domain Bacteria; phylum Bacteroidota; class Bacteroidia; order Flavobacteriales; family Flavobacteriaceae. The sequence goes on along the minus strand of OZ238266.1, from coordinate 1,519,935 downwards.
ACAGCTCCTGTGGTGCTTAATTCTCCTTGTTCAATCTCTTGAACAATTTGTAGTTTTAAAGACATTGAATAGTCTTTCTGAGTACGCTTTATATAGCGTTCGGGGTTGTTTTCCATTTTTTAACGTTTTTATGTGTAACGCTATTTCAGGACGGGACAATTTAAATATAAAAAACCCTATACTTAAAAAGTATAGGGTTTTTTATTTATTCATTTTAAATAACGCTACTATATCCATAAAGAAAGTTGCAGCAGATGTACATGTCACAAACAATGCGTGTATATGGATCTTCCTATAAGTATAATGAAGTATTCATTTTTAAAAAAAGGTCAAAAAAAAACCTCAATATCATATTGATATTGAGGTTTTAAAGAAGGCGGCGACCTACTCTCCCACATAACTGCAGTACCATCGGCGCTAATGGGCTTAACTTCTCTGTTCGGAAAGGTAAGAGGTGAGCCCCATTGCTATAACCACCTTATATTTTTAGGATTTAGTCTTTAGAGATTAGCGATTAGTTACTACTATTCGCTTTTCGTTATTTTACTAACTCCTTACAGCTTAGCTGCTAATAAGTTAACATATTGAGATATAAAAAACAGTTATTATAATAAGAAAAGAGCAAGTACATAAGCATACGGGTTATTAGTATCACTCGGCTATGACATTACTGCCTTTACACCTATGACCTATCAACGTAGTAATCTCCTACGACCCTTTAAAGAAATCTCATCTTGTGGTGGGTTTCGCGCTTATATGCTTTCAGCGCTTATCCCTTCCCGACGTAGCTACTCAGCAATGCTCCTGGCGGAACAACTGATGCACCAGAGGTCAGTCCAACTCGGTCCTCTCGTACTAGAGTCAGATCCACGCAAATTTCTAACGCCCACAGCAGATAGAGACCGAACTGTCTCACGACGTTCTGAACCCAGCTCGCGTGCCACTTTAATGGGCGAACAGCCCAACCCTTGGGACCTTCTCCAGCCCCAGGATGTGACGAGCCGACATCGAGGTGCCAAACCCCCCCGTCGATATGAGCTCTTGGGGGAGATCAGCCTGTTATCCCCGGCGTACCTTTTATCCTTTGAGCGATGGCCCTTCCATGCGGAACCACCGGATCACTATGCTCTACTTTCGTACCTGATCGACCTGTATGTCTCTCAGTCAAGCTCCCTTATGCCATTGCACTCTACGCACGATTACCAACCGTACTGAGGGAACCTTTAGAAGCCTCCGTTACTCTTTTGGAGGCGACCACCCCAGTCAAACTACCCACCACGCACTGTCCTCCTTAAAAGGAGTTAGGCTTCAGATAAGCAAGGGGTCGTATTTCAACAATGACTCCACAACGCCTGGCGACGCCGCTTCAAAGTCTCCGACCTATCCTACACATTACTTATCCAAAGTCAATACGAAGCTATAGTAAAGGTGCACGGGGTCTTTTCGTCCCGCTGCGGGTAATCGGCATCTTCACCGATACTACAATTTCACCGAGCTCATGGCTGAGACAGTGTCCAGATCGTTGCACCATTCGTGCAGGTCGGAACTTACCCGACAAGGAATTTCGCTACCTTAGGACCGTTATAGTTACGGCCGCCGTTTACTGGGGCTTCATTTCATTGCTTCGTATAAATACTAACAACTCCACTTAACCTTCCAGCACCGGGCAGGTGTCAGGCCCTATACATCATCTTTCGATTTAGCAGAGCCCTGTGTTTTTGATAAACAGTCGCCTGGACCTTTTCACTGCGGCCCATCCGAAGATGGGCGACGCTTCTCCCGAAGTTACGCGTCGATTTTGCCTAGTTCCTTAGCCATGAATCTCTCGAGCTCCTTAGAATTCTCATCCCAACTACCTGTGTCGGTTTAGGGTACGGGCTGCTTCTCTTGCTTTTCTTGGAAGTCGATTCGCTAGATTATCACCGCAGCCGTAGCCTTGGTGTACTATCGGAGTGTTACCACATCCTTCAACGCACAATTCCGTCTGTGCGCACTAACTATTCGCCTCCGTCACTTTTAATGAGAGCAGGTACAGGAATATTAACCTGTTGTCCATCCACTACCCCTTTCGGGTTCGCGTTAGGTCCCGACTAACCCACAGCTGATTAGCATAGCTGTGGAAACCTTAGTCTTTCGGAGTGCGGGTTTCTCGCCCGCATTATCGTTACTTATGCCTACATTTTCTTTTGTAGATGCTCCAGAATTCCTTACAGAAAACCTTCGACGCCACTACAATGCTCCCCTACCACTTACGTGTCTTTCAACGTAAATCCATAGCTTCGGTGGTATATTTATGCCCGATTATTATCCATGCTCGTCCGCTCGACTAGTGAGCTGTTACGCACTCTTTAAATGAATGGCTGCTTCCAAGCCAACATCCTAGCTGTCTAAGCAGACGAACCTCGTTTATTCAACTTAATATACACTTGGGGACCTTAGCTGATGGTCTGGGTTCTTTCCCTCTCGGACATGGACCTTAGCACCCATGCCCTCACTGCTGATTAACATTTTATAGCATTCGGAGTTTGTCAGGAATTGGTAGGCGGTGAAGCCCCCGCATCCAATCAGTAGCTCTACCTCTATAAAACTTTAAATCAACGCTGCACCTAAATGCATTTCGGGGAGTACGAGCTATTTCCGAGTTTGATTGGCCTTTCACCCCTACCCACAGGTCATCCCAAGACTTTTCAACGTCAACGGGTTCGGACCTCCACTTTGGGTTAACAAAGCTTCATCCTGCCCATGGGTAGATCACACGGTTTCGCGTCTACCGATACTAACTATATTCGCCCTATTCAGACTCGCTTTCGCTACGGATCCGTACCTGAAGTACTTAACCTTGCTAATATCGGTAACTCGTAGGCTCATTATGCAAAAGGCACGCCGTCACCCTAAAAGGGCTCCGACCGCTTGTAAGCGTATGGTTTCAGGATCTTTTTCACTCCCTTATTCAGGGTTCTTTTCACCTTTCCCTCACGGTACTGGTTCACTATCGGTCTCTCAAGAGTATTTAGCCTTAACGGATGGTCCCGCTTGATTCATACAGGATTACTCGTGTCCCGCACTACTCAGGATACCACTACGTTTATGCGCTTTACTTATACGGGACTATCACCCTCTACGGTTTAACTTTCCAGTTAATTCTAATTCATTACATATTCGATATCGTGGTCCTACAACCCCAAACTTGCCGAAACAAGTCTGGTTTGGGCTAATCCGCGTTCGCTCGCCACTACTAACGGAATCACTATTGTTTTCTTCTCCTCCGGGTACTTAGATGTTTCAGTTCTCCGGGTTTGCTTCCTCGAAAGGATGACATGTCTTCAACATGCCGGGTTGCCCCATTCAGAAATTTACGGATCAAAAGGTATGTGCCCCTCCCCGTAACTTATCGCAGCTTATCACGTCTTTCATCGCCTTTGAGAGCCTAGGCATTCCCCATACGCCCTTATTTTGCTTATTGTACTTATTACCACACATACTATACAACGATGTATAATACGTATGCTCTATTATTCTTATTAAATTTGTTTGATAACTAGGTCCTAGCCCTAGCTATCGCTCGTGTTTTTTAATCTCAATATGTCAATGAACGTTTTTCTCGTTAAAACAGCCCCTTATATTCTTTCAGATAATAATAAAAACATTACATCTTATTCAAATAATAAAAAACCTAAAGAATGGTGGAGAATATCGGAGTCGAACCGATGACCTCCTGCGTGCAAGGCAGGCGCTCTAGCCAGCTGAGCTAATCCCCCATTTATGAATCCAGAATTGTGAATTCAGAATTATGAATTATGAATCCTCAACTTCTAAAATTTCCTAAATACTATATAATTGTTTAAAATCATAAATCGCAAATCGTAATTCACAACTCATAAATCGTAATTTTGTAGTCCCAGGCAGACTCGAACTGCCGACCTCTACATTATCAGTGTAGCGCTCTAACCAGCTGAGCTATGGGACTCAATTTTATAGTATATGTTCTTTTATTAATTAACAGCTAAAGTAAACACAATTATTGTGCTCCTATTTATTTATTATAATTGGAAATTTTCTTTCTCTAGAAAGGAGGTGTTCCAGCCGCACCTTCCGGTACGGCTACCTTGTTACGACTTAGCCCTAGTTACCAGTTTTACCCTAGGCCGCTCCTTACGGTGACGGACTTCAGGCACTCCCAGCTTCCATGGCTTGACGGGCGGTGTGTACAAGGCCCGGGAACGTATTCACCGGATCATGGCTGATATCCGATTACTAGCGATTCCAGCTTCACGGAGTCGAGTTGCAGACTCCGATCCGAACTGAGATAGGTTTTGAAGATTCGCATCCCCTCGCGGGGTAGCTGCCCTCTGTACCTACCATTGTAGCACGTGTGTAGCCCAGGACGTAAGGGCCGTGATGATTTGACGTCATCCCCACCTTCCTCGCAGTTTGCACTGGCAGTCTTGTTAGAGTTCCCGACTTAAATCGCTGGCAACTAACAACAGGGGTTGCGCTCGTTATAGGACTTAACCTGACACCTCACGGCACGAGCTGACGACAACCATGCAGCACCTTGTAGATAGTCCGAAGAAAAGAATATCTCTACTCTATGCAATCTACATTTAAGCCCTGGTAAGGTTCCTCGCGTATCATCGAATTAAACCACATGCTCCACCGCTTGTGCGGGCCCCCGTCAATTCCTTTGAGTTTCATTCTTGCGAACGTACTCCCCAGGTGGGATACTTATCACTTTCGCTTAGCCACTCAGCCTTACGGCCGAACAGCTAGTATCCATCGTTTACGGCGTGGACTACCAGGGTATCTAATCCTGTTCGCTCCCCACGCTTTCGTCCATCAGCGTCAGTATATTGTTAGTGATCTGCCTTCGCAATCGGTATTCCATGTAATATCTAAGCATTTCACCGCTACACTACATATTCTAACCACTTCACAATAACTCAAGACTAACAGTTTCAAAGGCAGTTCCACAGTTGAGCTGCGGGATTTCACCTCTGACTTATTAGTCCGCCTACGGACCCTTTAAACCCAATGATTCCGGATAACGCTTGCACCCTCCGTATTACCGCGGCTGCTGGCACGGAGTTAGCCGGTGCTTATTCATACAGTACCGTCAAACACTTACACGTAAATGCGTTTCTTCCTGTATAAAAGAAGTTTACAACCCATAGGGCAGTCATCCTTCACGCGGCATGGCTGGATCAGAGTTGCCTCCATTGTCCAATATTCCTCACTGCTGCCTCCCGTAGGAGTCTGGTCCGTGTCTCAGTACCAGTGTGGGGGATCCCCCTCTCAGGGCCCCTACCTATCGTTGCCATGGTAAGCCGTTACCTTACCATCTAGCTAATAGGACGCATACTCATCTCACACCGTAACCTTTAATCATCTATTGATGCCAATAAATGATACTATGAGGTATTAATCCAAATTTCTCTGGGCTATCCCTCAGTGTGAGGCAGATTGTATACGCGTTACGCACCCGTGCGCCGGTCGTCAGCAAGTAGCAAGCTACTCCTGTTACCCCTCGACTTGCATGTGTTAAGCCTGCCGCTAGCGTTCATCCTGAGCCAGGATCAAACTCTTCATCGTTAAATTTTAAATATTATTAAAAATCTCACAACTACTAAATCGAAATACTCAAAATGGTTTACTTTAATTATTATTGTATTATATGTATCATATAATACGCGCTGTCAATCAATATGTCAATGTACTTAACCTTAACTAAAAGGTCAGACGTTAAAAAAAATAAATTCTTTAACTCTTGTTGAGTTGTTAGACTTGAACTAACTTACTTTCCTATAACTCTATTTTTAAGAACTTCACTAAAACAGCTTAGCCGTTAAGCGGGTGCAAACATACACTCATTATTGTTATCCCACAACATTTTTTTAATTTATTTTTTTATCCTTAAATAAAGTAACAAAAACAAAGAAAAATATCAATAACAACAAGACTTCTTAGAACATACAAAACAACCTTAATCAAGTGTTTTGCGGGGTGCAAATATACAACCCTTTTTTATCCAATTACAAACTTTTTAAAGCCTTTATTTAAAAGTTTTTCGACAACACTGAAAACGAACACTTTAGAAAATAAAAAAAACAATAAACAAAAGAAAATAGATAAAAGGTACTAGAGAATAGACGTTAGATGTTAGATAAAAGATACCAGAGGATAGACGTTAGATGTTAGATAAAAGATACCAGAGGATAGACGTTAGATGTTAGATAAAAGATACCAGAGGATAGACGTTAGATGTTAGATAAAAGACAAAAAACAATAAGAGTGTCTCTGCGAATGACGTGCAACGGAACGAAGCAGCCTCTATGTGAAAAAAGACAAAAGACACTAGAAGATAGATTGATACTGTTTACTACTTACTGAGAACTGAAGTTTTAGATTGTAGCATATTCTAAAACAGGAACTCTAAAACACTCTAGAATGGATTCCCGTATACGCGAGAAAGACAAGCGGAGCAATGAACACTGAGAACTGAACACTGAACACTGAGAACTGAATACTTCTACGTAAAACGGTAGCATAAAAAAGCGGCTTCATAGTTACTATGAAGCCGCTTTTTATACATTTATATGTGTCTAGTGATGTAACTCTTCTTCACCTTCTTTCATAGGAACATTCTGTGGTACAAAATCCTCATCATGTCCTGGCTTACTATAGTCATATGACCAACGGTGTACTTCAGGAATTTCTCCTGGCCAGTTTCCGTGGATATGCTCTACTGGTGTAGTCCACTCTAATGTGTTAGACCTCCATGGGTTTTGTGGTGCTTTTTCTCCATTAAATATACTATTAAAGAAGTTGTATAAGAATATAATTTGTCCTAAACCTGCGATTAATGCAAATACAGTAATGATTACATTAATATCTGCTAAGTCATCGAATATAGGGAAGCTTGTATTGTTATAGTACCTACGTGGTAATCCTGCTAATCCTGTAAAGTGCATTGGGTAAAACACACCATAGGCACCAACTGCTGTAATCCAGAAATGTAGGTATCCTAATTTTTTACTCATCATTCTACCAAACATTTTAGGGAACCAGTGGTATACACCTGCTAAGAAACCATATACTGCAGTTACCCCCATTACTAAGTGGAAGTGTGCTACAACAAACATGGTATCATGAACATTAATATCTAGTGTACTATCTCCTAAAATAATCCCTGTTAATCCTCCAGATACAAATGTTGATACTAGTCCTATTGAAAATAACATTGCAGGGTTAAACTGTATGTTACCTTTCCATAGTGTTGTAATATAGTTAAATGCTTTTACCGCTGAAGGTATTGCAATTAATAGTGTTGTAAAGGTAAAGACTGAACCAAGGAATGGATTCATACCAGATACAAACATATGGTGACCCCATACGATACATGATAAGAATGCAATTGCGATAATAGAAGCAATCATGGCACGGTATCCAAAAATTGGCTTACGTGAGTTTGTTGCTATAATTTCAGATGTAATTCCTAACGCTGGTAGTAATACAATATATACCTCTGGGTGACCTAAGAACCAGAAAAGGTGCTCAAATAATACAGGTGATCCTCCTTGGTAATGTAATACTTCTCCATTGATAAAGATATCAGATAAGTAGAACGATGTTCCAAAACTTCTATCCATTATTAATAATAATGCTGCTGATAGTAAAACTGGGAAAGATACTACTCCGATAATTGCTGTTACAAAGAACGTCCAAATTGTTAATGGAAGGCGTGTCATTGACATTCCTTTTGTACGTAAGTTTATTACAGTAACAATATAATTTAATGATCCTAATAATGACGATGCTATAAAGATAGCCATAGACACTAACCAAAGTGTCATTCCCATTCCTGAACCTGGAATTGCTTGTGGCAATACAGATAATGGCGGGTATATAGTCCATCCTGCAGATGCTGGTCCTGCTTCAACGAACAATGAAATAACCATAATTACACTTGATAAGAAAAACAACCAGTATGACACCATATTTAGGAATCCTGAAGCCATATCTCTTGCACCTATTTGCAATGGAATTAACAAGTTACTAAAGGTTCCACTAAGTCCGGCTGTAAGTACAAAGAACACCATTATGGTACCATGTATTGTTACTAGGGCTAAGTATGCATCAGCATCTAGCACTCCTCCTGGAGCCATTCTGTCTCCTAAAAGAATTTCCATTATTTTAAATGGTTCTTCTGGCCATGCCAATTGCAATCTAAATAGTAATGACATTGCAATACCAATGATTCCCATTAGAATACCTGTAATAAGATACTGCTTAGAGATCATTTTATGGTCAATACTAAATATATATTTAGTAATGAATGTTTCTTTGTGGTGTCCGTGATCGTCGTGTGACATAGTGTTATGTATAATTATATAGTTCTTTATCTATTTTAAATCGCAGGGCGACAGCCAAAAAAGGCGTTAATTTTTCGATATCTGATAGTGATTGTCTGGACTGACTAACGCTTACAGATTTAAATCGAGGGGTTTATTTTGTTGCTATTTGAATAACATCTTTTGCTTGTTGTTGCTTCAACATCCAAGACCTATAATCTTCTGGTGTATCGATAACAATTTTCATTTGCATGTTGTAGTGAGATTTACCACAAATCTTATTACATATTAATATGTAATCAAACTCATATTCATCTAAGTCTTCACCTGCTTTTCTACGTTCTGCTCTAATAGCGTTAATCTTTTCTACCTTTGCAGCCATTGCTTCGTCTTTACGCATATCAGCAGTAGTAACTGTTGGTATAAAAGAGAATTCTGTTACCATACCTGGCACACAATTCATTTGTGCTCTAAAGTGAGGCATGTAAGCTGAGTGCAATACATCTTGTGAGCGTATTTTAAAATGCACTCTTTTACCTACTGGTAGGTGAATTTCTTTTGTGATAACATCATCTTTATAGTTGATATCTGACGTATCTAAACCTAATACATTTACAGCATCAAGATCTATCAAACGTACGTTAGCATCTCCTAATGTATTATCTTCTCCTGCATAACGGGCTGTCCAACTAAATTGCTGTGCATATAACTCTACAACAATTGGTTGCTCCTCGTCTTCAAAATCATAAGACATGATATCGTTCCAGCTAAATAATCCAAACAGAATTAATCCTGTTAAAGTTATTACAGGTATAATAGTCCATACAAATTCCAACTTCATGTTATCAGAATAATACAATGCTTTTCTACCTTCTTTACCTTGATATTTAAAGGCAAAATAGTGTAGTAAAAATTGTGTTAAAAAGAATACTGGGAAAATAATTGCCCATGATGTTGCCATAAGCAAATCATAAGTTGTTCCGTGCTCAGATGCAGGAATGCCTAATAAGACATCTCCCCATGCGTATAAACCGTATACAACAAAGACAAATAAAAATATTAGAAAGGCTAACATTAGTCCTCCTTGTGTTTTATTGTCTTGGTTATTAGCTACCGATCCATCTACTTTAGAGGCTTTGTATATTTTTAAGACTTTTGATAATTGCCATAATGATATTGCAATTAAAAGTGCGACTACTATGTATAAAAAAACTGTCATTGCTTTTGCTTTATAGTTTTAATTAATATTAATAATGAAAATTTTCACTTTCGTGAATAAACGGATTACGTTTTGGTTCTAATGGTGCTTTTGTAAGTGCTGTAAATACAACATATATAAACAATCCTAAAAAGAATAGTATTGATGCTATTTCTGATAATCCGATTGACCATTGTGTACCAACTGTTCCTGGCATAACGATAGTATAGATGTCTACATAATGTCCGAATAGAATAACAATTCCTGTTAGTACTACAAACCAGTTTACACGTTTAAAATCGCTATTAATCAACACTAGTAATGGGAACAAGAAGTTTAATGCTATCATTCCGAAAAATGGTAAGTTATAATCTTCTATACGTGTTACGTAGTATGTTACCTCTTCAGGGATATCTGCATACCAGATTAGCATAAATTGAGAGAACCATAGGTAGGTCCAGAATACACTAAATCCGAACATGAATTTTGCTAAATCATGAATATGGCTATTGTTTACTTTTGGAAGGTAATCTGTTTCACCTCCTTTTAAGAAAATTGTTACTAGTGCAATTACAGTAACACCACTTACGGCCATTCCTGCAAAAACGTACCATCCGAACAATGTACTAAACCAGTGTGGGTCAAATGACATTAACCAATCCCATGACATCATAGATTCTGTGTAAATAAATACTACTAAGAATATTGCTGAAAGGATGAAATTTTTTCTAAAGTTAGAATCATCTGAAGCCAAATCTTGTGCTCTTGATAATTTTTTAGAGATGATTTGGTATGCAATCCAACAAGCTGAATAGATTATTGCTCTTAACATGAATGAACCTGAGTTTAACCATCCTTTTTTATTAAAAAGAAGTTTATCGAAACTTTCATGTCCTTCTGTTACTAAGTCAGGGTTTGTCCATGCAAAGATATGGTTTAGGTGACCTACTGTAGATGCTGCAAGGATAGCTAATAATATAATTAATCCTATTGGCAAGTAAGACGTAATTCCTTCCATTACTCTAAATAGTAGTGGCGACCATCCTGCTTGAGAGGCACGGTTAATAGCATAAAATGCTAATACTCCAAGCGCTATCATCATAAAAAAGAAACAAGCTACGTATAGTGCCGCCCATGGTTTATTTTGCAATTGGTGTAACACATGCTCTAAGTGTTTTGTGTGTTCGTCATTATGTGCTACTGCATTTGTATGACTTGCTGTATCTACTTCGTGTGCAGTTGTATCATGACCTGAACCATGATCGTCTTGATGAGATAAAATTTGTTCTACATCTTGTACTGTATTTGGAGCAGTTAAAAAACCTGCTACAATTCCAACAGCACCTACAACCATACATCCGATGGCCCACAGTTTTAATTTTTTAGAAAAATCGTACATATCTTATTGTAATTTTCTTATTTGGTTAAGGCTGTTTTAAGGTTTGTAACATATAATGCTACTTGCCAACGCTCATTTTCATTTAATTGACCTGCGTGAGACCCCATTGAATTTAATCCGTAATAAATAGTATGGTATGTACTCCCCGTGTTAATGTCTCTATCGGCGTAACTTGGTACTCCTAAGAATTTTTCACGTTTTACAAGGTTACCATCTCCTTTACCACTTTTACCGTGACAAACTGCACAGTAAATTCCGTACAATTCTTTTCCGGTTGCTAAATTTTCTTGAGTTGCCTCAATCGGACTTTTTAAGTGCTCTTTTGCAAATGCTTTTCCTTCGACAGTATCTTCTATACCGTAAGGCATCCATCCGCGCTTAATTGTTCCTTCTACTGGTGTTTGCGCTTCTATTCCATTATTAAACACTTCCGACTCGCTATAGGTTTCATATCCTACCGATTGGTACATGTTTGGAAATAATTGATAATTAGGTGCGGCATCTTTTTTACATGATACGCTCGCTAATATTGCGACTACTGCTACTACTTTAACTAAATGCTTTGTCATAATTAATGCTTTTCAATTAGTTTAACTTCTACTGCACCAGTCTCTTTTAATAAGTTCTGTAGTGCTTCCACATCATTTCCTGCTGGAATTTCCATTAAAAAATGGTCATCTGTTGTTCTAACATCAGGGTTTTCTGCTTCTTTAAACGGCCATAATCTACTTCTCATATAGAATGTAATTACCATTAAATGGGCTGCAAAGAATACCGTTAATTCAAACATAATTGGCACAAATGAAGGCATGTTTTCCAAATAACTAAAATTTGGCTTTCCTCCTATGTCTTGTGGCCAATCTTGAATCATAATAAAATTCATCATTAGCGTAGCTACTGTAATACCAATAACTCCATATATAAATGCAGTAATTGCTAAACGTGTAGGCGCTAACCCCATTGCCTTATCTAATCCGTGAACTGGAAAAGGTGTAAATACCTCTTCTATATGATAGTGTGCATCTTTAACTGTTTTTACAGCGTCTAATAACACATCATCATCCGTATATAATGCGTGAACTACTTTGTTACTACTCATGACTATCGGTGTTTTTTTTGTATTTATCTCCTGAAGATTTCAAAATAGATTTAATTTCTGCCTGTGCAATTACAGGGAAGGTTCTTGCGTATAATAAAAATAATACGAAAAAGAATCCGATGGTACCAATAAAGATACCTATATCTACAAATGTTGGTGAGAACATTGACCATGATGATGGTAAATAATCACGGTGTAATGATGTTACTATAATTACAAATCGCTCAAACCACATTCCAATATTTACTACAATAGAAATAATGAAAGAGAATAAGATACTTCTTCTTAACTTTTTAATCCACATGAATTGAGGTGAGAACACGTTACATGTCATCATTGACCAATATGCCCAAGCGTATGGCCCTGTTGCTCTGTTCAAGAATGCATATTGTTCATATTCAACTCCTGAATACCATGCCATAAATAACTCGGTAATATAAGCAACCCCAACTATAGAACCTGTAATCATAATTACTAAGTTCATTAGTTCTATATGTTGCATGGTAATGTAGTCTTCAAAGTTACATACTTTACGCATAATGATTAACAAGGTGTTTACCATTGCGAATCCTGAGAATACTGCTCCTGCAACGAAATACGGTGGGAAAATTGTTGTATGCCATCCTGGTATAATTGATGTAGCAAAGTCAAACGATACAATTGTGTGTACCGATAGTACTAATGGTGTTGCTAAACCAGCTAATACCAATGATACTTCTTCAAAACGTTGCCAGTCTTTTGCGCGTCCTGACCAACCAAAACTCACAAGACTGTATATTTTCTTTTGAAATGGCTTTACTGCTCTATCACGTAACATTGCAAAATCTGGTAATAAACCTGTCCACCAGAACACTAATGATACTGATAGGTATGTAGATATTGCAAATACATCCCAAAGTAATGGCGAATTAAAGTTTACCCATAATGATCCAAATTGGTTTGGAATTGGTAATACCCAGTATCCTAACCATGGTCTTCCCATGTGTATAATTGGAAACAATCCTGCTTGTACAACGGCAAAAATAGTCATTGCTTCTGCAGAACGGTTAATACCCATTCTCCATTTTTGACGGAATAATAATAGTACTGCGGAAATTAATGTTCCGGCGTGACCGATACCAACCCACCATACAAAGTTGGTGATATCCCAAGACCATCCTACGGTTTTGTTTAACCCCCAAGTTCCAATACCTGTTGAAATTGTGTAAATCATACAGCCAACTCCCCAAAGGAATGCTGCTAATGCGATTGAAAAAACAATCCACCATTGTTTGTTTGCACGACCTTCTACTGGCCTAGCGACATCTACTGACACATCATGGTATGATTTGTTACCAGTAACTAATGGTTTTCTAATCGGTGCTTCGTAATGAGACCCCATAGGTTATATTTATTTTACTTATTAATTCGTTTTATGCCCAATACGGGCGTACTCTTTAATCGGAAAACCGATCAGTTTTCTTTTATGCGTTTCTCACTTTTGTTTGATACACTACATTTGGTTTTGTACCAACGTGTTCTAATAAGTGATATGCTCTATTATCATTTGCTAATTTATGAATGTCACTATCGTGATCATTAATATCACCAAATGTCATTGCTCCTGTATCACAAGCATTAGAACAAGCAGTTTGGAATTCTCCTTCTTTAATTGCTCTTCCTTCACGTTTGGCATCAAGAATTGTTTTTTGTGTCATTTGAATACACATAGAACATTTTTCCATAACTCCTCTTGAACGAACAACTACGTCTGGGTTTAATACCATTCTACCTAAGTCATCATTCATATGGTAATCAAACTCATCATTTTCGGCGTATAAGAACCAGTTAAAACGACGCACTTTATATGCACAGTTATTAGCACAGTAACGTGTTCCTACACAACGGTTATATGCCATTTGGTTTTGTCCTTGACGACCATGAGAGGTTGCTGCTACCGGACAAACTGTTTCACATGATGCATGGTTACAGTGCTGACACATTATTGGTTGGAATACAACCTGTGGATTTTCTGATGGATTTTCTAATTCTCCGAATTCTGATAATGAACTTGCTAATCCAGAAATAGCTTCTTTTTTATCTACATCTCCAATAAATGACTCTTGAGAAGAGTAATATCTATCAATACGCAACCAGTGCATATCTCTTGATCTACGTACTTCTGATTTTCCTACTACTGGCACATTGTTTTCAGCGTGACATGCTATAACACATGCACCACATCCTGTACAAGAATTTAAGTCGATTGATAGGTTAAAGTGATGTCCTATACTACGGTCAAAAGCGGTCCACAAGTCAGCATCTGGAGAATCTACCGGTATCATGGCGTGATCTTTAGAAACATGAGGCATTGCGTTCCAAACGGCCGCGTCTTTTGTGTTAAACACTTCTAGAGTAGTATCTTTTACGATATCTCCTCTACCCATTAAGGTATTGTGTAATTGAAGACAAGCAAACTCGTGTTTACCTTCGGTTGCTTCAATTGTTACATTTTGAACTTTACTCGCGTTTTCGTATAATTTATATGCACTTACACCGGTTTGCATAGCTGGTTTTAATCCTGCTTTGCGCCCGTATCCAAATGCCATACCTACAGAACCTTTTGCTTGTCCTGGCTGCACCATTACTGGCGCTTTAATTGTTACTCCGTTAACTGTTACGTTAGCATAAGTTCCGTTTAACCCTCCATTAGCATCGTTACGTGCTTCTGTAAAGAAGGTGCTTTGTTCTAGACTTAATCCAAGCTCATCAGCATCTGCTTGAGACATGGTTAAGTAGTTATCCCAAGTTGTTCTTGTTAATGGATCTGGAAACTCTTGTAACCAAGGGTTGTTTGCCATTTGTCCATCTCCAAGACCTGTTTTGGCGTATAATGTTAATTCTAATCCTTTTGATACTGATGTTGCTAAACTAGCTACTGCAGCTGCTACACTTATACTTGGTGTTGCAACAACATCTCCTTCTTGATTATCAATTGTTACTGCATTGTTTACCAATAATCCGTCATGTAATGCTTTGTTCCAAGAAGATCCTCCTAAGAAACCTGCAGTCCATGTATTTTTGATATATGTATAGTATGATTCTGTACTTCCCATCCATTTTAACAATGCGTCTTGAAACTGACGGGTATCAAACAATGGTTTAATTGTAGGTTGCATTAAACTGTAATGTCCTTTTTTAAAGACTACATCTCCCCAAGATTCTAAATAGTGAGGTGCTGCTCCTAAGTAGCTTACATACGCAGACGTTTCATCTTCGCGCTCTGTAAACGATACTGTTAGGTCGATGTTTTTTAATGCTTCACCAAACGCTTCTCCGTTTGCTAAAGTATATACTGGGTTTACACCAGCCATAATTACTGCGCTTACAGATCCTGAAGTGACATCGGCAACTAATTTCTGCATTGCAGCATCACTACCTTGTCTGATTTTTACAGGTGTTGCAGTGTTATATGCTTTACTTGATAACATTTCGTTTATTGCTAAACAAACTGTTTGTGCTTCTTTTGTTTGTATTCCCGTTACTACAACAGCTTTAGAACCTGCTTTTTTAATTTCATTAGCAGTCTTTTTAACCATCGCCTCAATGTGCTTTGGTAAAGACCCTGCTACAGCAGTTCCAGAAAGGTAACCATATAATTTAGCTATGGCTACTTTTTGTTGTGATGGTGTTAATGGTACACGTGTATCTGCATTAGCTCCCGTTAAACTCATGTTTGATTCAAACTGAACGTGGCGAGACATTTTTCCTGCTTTAGGCACACGTCCTTTAGCATAACCACCTTCATAACCTCCACCTTGCCAATCTCCTAAGAAATCTGCACCTACAGAAACAATTAAGTCTGCTGCTTCAAAATTATATGCTGCAAAACCTCTTTCGCCATATTTATCTTGAAAAGCATCTAAGGCTGCTGATTCAGAAATAGCATCATATACTACGTGACGTACGTTTCCGTACTTTGCTTTAAATTCTGATATTAATTGTGTTGTTGATGGACTTGCAAATGTTTGCGTTAACAATACTATTTCTTTCTTTTCTTTAGAAAGTGCTGTTAATTTTTCAACAATAGCTTTGTCAAAATCCGACCAATAGACAAATTCATTATTGGCAACTGGTTGCTTTAAGCGCATATTGTCATATAACGACAATACAGATGCTTGCACACGAGCGCTTGCACCACCATTAGTACCAGCCAATTTATTTGGCTCAATTTTAATTGGACGACCTTCTCTTGTTTTTACTAATATACTAGCAAAATCAAATCCGTTTGCAATGGTTGTTGCATAATAATCTGCAACACCAGGACGAATTTGTTCTGGTTGTACTACGTAAGGAATTGATTTAATTACCGGACCCTCACAAGCTGCTAATGATGCTGCTGCAGTACTAAACCCAACATACTTAAGAAAATCACGACGTGTTGTTGATGATTCTTCTAAAGAATCTTCATCTCCCAAAAACTCAGTAGTAGGAATTTTTTCAAGAAATTCATTTTGCTGAATTGAATCAACAACCGAATTTGTATCTAGCTCCTCAACACTTTTCCAGTATTTTTTATTTGATGCCATATTAATTATCTATTTATAACTGAAAGACCGCTTTAACTCACCGTCTTTTTTTACTATTTTTATTATTTACCCGTTAACCGATGGTGTTTCGATAATCGAGATTGTATTTTGTTTAGTAGTGACACTTACCGCATTCTAGCCCACCCATTTGAGCGACTGTGAATTTTTCAACGCCATATTTCTTTTGTAACTTTTCGTGTATTTTAGTATAATACTCGTTTCCTTCTGTCTTTACGTTTGTATCACGATGACAGTCAATACACCAACCCATTGTTAATGGTGCGTGTTGTTCTAGTATTTCCATTTCTTCAACTGGACCATGACATTTCTGACATGCAACTCCTGCAACTGTAACGTGCTGAGAGTGGTTAAAGTATGCAAAATCTGGAAGGTTATGTACGCGTACCCATTTTACTGGTTTCGCTTCTCCTGTATAAGCACGACCATCCCATCCTGTAGCTTCGTATAACAGCTCTATTTGCTTGTCATAGAATTCTTTTGAGTGGTCTGCATCAGCAGTTGTTGCTGCTACTTCCGAAATGTTTTCATGACAGTTCATACAAACATTTAATGCTGGTATTCCTGATGTTTTACTTACACGTGCGCTTGAGTGACAGTACTTACAGTCAATTCCGTTATCCCCTGCATGAATTTTATGAGAGAAATGTATTGGCTGTACTGGTTGGTATCCTTGATCTACACCTACCTGCATTAAATATCCGAATGCATGATATGCCGAGAATAATAAGAATCCTATTACCGCTACAATTACTAAAAATTGATTTCTTGCAAATGCTTTCCAGATTGGCGTTGATTTTGAAACTGTAATACCGCTTTTCTCTGAAAGGTTATATAGTGTTTTGGTCACCAAAAATAGCATTGCTACTAAAACCAATAACACCAACACTAAAACACCTAATAATATATCTGTAGATACACCTGAATTCTCTGAAGGTGTATTAGCATTAACAACCGGCACCACTGGCGCTGGTTTTTCTTGAGAGGTATATGCTAAAATATTATCGATATCTGCGTCTGACAAAGCTGGGAAAGCCGTCATTGGCGTGTTATTGTACTTTTCAGTAATCTCAACAGCATAAGCATCACCTGCTTTTACCATTTTTGAACTGTTACGAATCCAATCTTTAAGCCAATCATTTTCTAAACGATCAGCAACGCCTCTTAATGCCGGACCTGTCATGTCTTTATCTAATTTATGACATGCTGCACAATTAGAATTAAATAACGATTTACCTGCTTTTACATCATCTTGAGCGAATGCAATGGTAGAAAATACTAGTGCAATTGCCATGCAAAAACCTAGAAATTTAGACGTTGAATTACGGTGTTTAACCTGTTTCATCTGTACTGTATCTGTAATTTATTAATAATCTCTAACTACTTAATTAGAGCGACTTTTACTCTACTATGTTTTCTGATTATAGCCCAAAAAAGACCACTTCCAAAAAAAATGTTCCGACAAAAATAATATTTTAAGATTAATTTATTCAATGTTATAGAAATGTTAACGCTAATTTATACGAGTTCTAAATAAGATTTTATCAAAGTAAAACCAGCCTAAAATCGTACTTTTGTATAAACACAATTCATTATGAGTCGCTTATCTTTTAAAACTGTCCTTATTACAACGCTTTTAGTTGTTTTTATGAGTGTCCAAAACTACGCTCAAGAGGCAACAATACATGTTGAAGTTGATACTACTATTACAAAATTAGCAAACAAACGCTTGGCTTTATTAAAAAGCGGACAAATGAATACTCATTTTTCTATTCAAACATACTCTGGTAATATGAGTACTGCTAGAGAAACACTTTTAGATTGCAAAAAAACATTTATTGATGACTCTTCAAAAATGGTATATGAAACACCAAACTATAAAGTATGGATAGGCACTTACCGCACCAAATTAGATGCCGATAGGGCGCTTACAATTATTAGCAAAACATATCCTGATGCTTTTATCTTTAAACCCAAAAGCATTGAAACGATAACAACTAAAACCAAAAAAGAGGCGCAATAGCGCCTCTTTTTTATGCTTATCTATTTTATTAACTTTTAGCCAATGTTACTGCCTTTTTAACTTCCTGATGGTGTAATAATTTTTCTATTCGCTTATCCGACAATTGCTTGCCGTGTTTTACGTGATAATGACGTAATTGATGTTCTGACTGACGTTTACTACTAAAACTTGAAACACGTTTTAAATACCCGATAACTCGCGTAGCATGGTCTACGTTTTTAGTACCACAAGCAGAGCAACTGTAAGTTGTTTTTTTATCGATATGTTCGCATTCATTGCAAATAGTTATTCTGATATTAAAACAGAAATAATTACAGCCTGACACTGCCGTAGCATGTATTAATTTTTTAAAGCCTTCTTTGTTTGGGGCTTCTTCTAAATTTAAATGTAAAGCAGACCCTCCATCTAAGTATTGTATAATATCATTGCCGTGTAATTGTATCTTATCTAAAGTATTGGTGTCTTGATCTTCTACTACATAAAAATAAGAATTATAACAATCTCTTGACACTTTTAAACCATCTTCTTTGTCCCACTTTGCGTTTTTTACACCTAGATTTTCTGCAGGAACGAACTCGGTATTAAACATATACCCATAGTTTTGTTTGGCTTTTTTATTTTCATCATAAATTGCTTTTAAATAGCCATTAACAAACGTTTTATATGCTGTAGTATTTTTTGCTGCTATACCTTGACTTTCTGCTGCCTCTACCATTCCGTTAATACCAATGGTTAAAAATTGTTTGTCTAATGATATGAACCCTGCTTTATATACTGGTAACAACCCTGCAGATTCATATGCTTCAATTAGCTTTCTATAGGCAACCTGATATTTTTGAATTTTTCTAACTTCCTCAACAATATTTACGCCTTTCTGAACCAAACGATTCATGTTTAAAGTTATCACGTTAATAGAGCCTGTGGCAACACCTCCGGCGCCTAAAGAATAACTAAAGGTATTGTCGCTAATTTCATTTCGCAGACGACAACAAGATGCTAAGCTGTCGGCATTTTCTGATTGATATATAAAAAACGAATTGCCTTGACTAAGCTCTTCAGCACACATGTCTGTAAACTCTTCATCTACCGGTTTTCCATCGTTCACCAACATCGCTGCGGTAACTACCGGGAAAGTAAGAATCGCTTTTTTGCGCTCTATATTAAACCACTTCATAAAAAATACTTGTAGTTTTTTGACACTCTCCCAAGTTGGCTTGGTCATGTCTGGGAATACAAAATCTGAAAACATACTTGTAAAGTAGGCTTCGTCATACAATGATATGTTCCAAAAAACTGATTGGTAGCCCCTTGCTGCTGCTGGTTGATTAATAGCATATACCACATGTTGCAAATGGTTTCCTATTAATTTTTCATGGTCTTGTAAGTAATTTTCACCATAGTCTTTTGCTGCAAAATAATCAAAGTACATTAAAAATTCTACGGTAGCTAAGGCTCCTGCAAATTGCGAGCTTACCGCAAAAACAAGATTTACAAATTCTCCACAAAAACTCTCCAAGTGCTGCGGAGCCCTACTTTCTCCTCCTAATTTTGTAAGTCCGTCAAATAAAAACGGATACATACTTATAGAAACACAATATGGTTTTAATGATGTTTCGTCATGCACATATATTTCATGAGATTCTATTTGCCTTGTATATTCATTTGCTAACTCCTCGCCAAAGAGCGCCTTGATTTTACGTTTCATTAACGCTCTATTCACCTGTATATTTACATCTTTATTTAATTCTGCCTCCATAGTAGCAATGTTCTTTGAAGTTACATTTGCGTTGGCGTCTACTGTAGAACCATCGGCAGCATTCTGTGCATTGATATATTGATCTATAAATTTAATTTTTTTTAATACTTGGTCATTGGTTAGTTGAATCATGAAATGATGGTTTTAGTGAATAAATGGTTTTGTAATGTGTTTGTTTTTAATGCTATAAATTTTTGATTGGTTGTACTGCTTTCTAATCCGCCTAAACTACTAATCCAATTTCCTGTTTTTAACCAGGTAAGTTGGTCTTTAATTTCTGTAGAAACATCATCTTCGCCTGTGTACAGACATGTTTTATATTGATACGATTTTGCTTTTTTTAAGCATTCAATTAATTCTTTACTATGCCACTCTCCTCCCATAAACACAATACATGTAGCAAGGGTTGAGTATTTTTTTAATAAAAATTCAAAACGGTTTAATGTTAATTTTTTTCCTGTGCCCGCTTTCCATAAAAATGGAGAATGACAACCTTTGCAACGTAATGGGCAACCAGTAATGTAAAAACACAGACTTATCTCTCCAGGAATTTCTTGAAACACAACTTGAAAATCATAATAATTCATACTTTTAAAACTTAAAAAAAGACTATTTTATCTTTTATAAAGATATTTATTATTTCTACTTATTTTATGTGCCTATTTTGGAGTTATTAAAATGTTATTAACAGCTAGATTATTTTAAGTATAGTCTTTATTAAAATAGCCGCCTTTGTTGGTTTTTCGTGCTAAAGATTGCCCCATGATTAAATGTGCAATATTACTCATGTTTCTCAACTCACAGAGTGCAGTGTTAATTTTTGAGGTGGCATATTTTATAGATACCTCGTTATATAATCTCTCTAAGGATTGTATTGCTTGTTTTAATTCTGATGTACTCCTGACTATTCCAACATTTTTTCGCATTATAGATTGTAGTTGTTCTCGAGAAGCATTTATAAATTGTTTATTTTGGAAAGACGATATATCAAAATCATTCCATTTAGGAATATGTTGTTTCGGAAAATTAATTGGCTTACCTGCTAAATATTTCGCAATTCGATGTGCGTATACTAAGGCTTCTAATAACGAATTTGAAGCAAGTCTGTTTGCGCCATGCAAACCTGTATTGCTACATTCTCCACAAGCAAATAAATTTTTAACCGTTGTTTTTCCATTTTCATTAACATCAATCCCTCCGCA
Source organism: Flavobacteriaceae bacterium (assembly GCA_965178655.1). Taxonomy (GTDB): domain Bacteria; phylum Bacteroidota; class Bacteroidia; order Flavobacteriales; family Flavobacteriaceae. The sequence goes on along the minus strand of OZ238266.1, from coordinate 1,498,324 downwards.
TAAATAATGTGCCGCCGGGACTACAGGAATCCAAGTGGTTTTTAGGTCTATATTTAATGATATACATTTTTTATAGATTGTTGGAAAATGTGTTTTAAACGCTTCTATATTTAAATGGGTACAATCAAGATAAACATTTGTATCTCCTGATTTTTTTAATTCTTTATCGATGCTTTGTGATACAATGTCTCTAGAGGCTAATTCTGCCCTAGTGTCGTATTTTAGCATAAACCGTTCTCCTTTTTTAGTACGCAAATGGGCTCCAAATCCACGAACAGCTTCCGATATTAAAAATGCAGCTTCTTGCGTAGCACTATATAGCGCTGTAGGATGGAATTGTACAAATTCCATATTACTTATTTTTGCCGTTGCTCGATATGCCATTGCAATACCATCTCCTGTTGCTATAATAGGGTTTGTAGTGTGTCCGTATACATTTCCGATTCCTCCAGAAGCCAATACTGTTGCATTGGCAACAATAGTATCTATTTTTTTAGTTTGTTGGTTTAACACATATGCGCCATAACAACTTGTTTTTTGATTTTTTTTCTCACCAATATGATGTTCTGTTATGAGGTCAATTGCAAAATGAAAAGATAGTATTGTAATGTTTTTAAGTTGTTTTGCATATTGCAATAAGGCTCTTGCTATTTCAAATCCGGTTAAGTCTTTGTGGTGAACTACTCTATCTTCTGAATGCCCGCCTTCTCTTCCTAAATCAAGTATCCCCTCTGCATTATTATCAAAATTTGCACCCCATTCTATCAGCTCTTTAAGACGTTCTGGACCTTCTTTTACAACCATTTTTACAATCGATTCTTGGCACAGGCCATCTCCAGCAATGAGTGTATCAGTAATATGTTTTTGAAAAGAATCTGACTGTACATTTTGTACTACAGCCATTCCGCCTTGAGCATATCTAGTATTTGATTCTTCAGGGGCATTCTTTGTTACAATTATAATACTACGCTTCGGGAATTTTTCTGCCATTTTTACAGCAAAACTCAATCCTGCAATTCCGGAGCCTATAACTAAGTAATTGGTCTGTCTCATTTTACTTTGAGAGGGCTAACATCCGTTTAATAGGTAGTAATGCTTTTTCACGAATCTCTTCTGATAATTGAATCTGTGGCGATTCGTATTTTAAACAGTCGTACACTTTTTGTAAGGTATTTACTTTCATATATGCACACTCACTACATGCACAGGTATTGTCATCTTTAGCGGGTGCTGGAATGAGTTCAGTCCCTGGAACTTCTTCTTGCATTTTTACTAAAATCCCTGCTTCAGTAGCCACAATAAACGACTCATTAGCATGGTTTTTTACGTAGTTAATCATACCTGCTGTAGAACCTATATAAGTTGCTAAGTCCAAAATATGTGCTTCTGATTCGGGGTGTGCTATAATGATTGATTTGGGATGTTTTTTATGTAAACTGACCAATTTATCAAAAGAAAACGCCTCATGAACGATACAACTCCCATCCCATAATAATAAATCTCTACCTGTTTCCTTTATAATGTATTTTCCTAAATTTCTATCTGGGGCAAAAATAATAGGCGTATCTTCTGGAATAGATTGCACTATTTTAAGTGCATTAGATGACGTACATACAATATCTGATAATGCTTTTACTTCTGCACTACAATTAATATATGTTACTACTTTATGTTTTGGATGTGCTGCTACAAATTTAGCAAAGGCATCTGGCGGACAAGCATCTGCTAATGAACAGCCTGCAGTAAGATCTGGCAATAAAACTGTTTTTGTAGGGTTTACTATTTTTGCCGTTTCTGCCATGAAGTGAACTCCCGCAAATACAATAACATTGGCTGTAGTTTCTGCAGCTTTTTGAGATAAGCCTAAGCTATCTCCTACATAATCTGCAATTTTTTGAATTTCTGGCGATTGGTAATAATGCGCCAAAATAACAGCCTTTTTTTCTTTTTTTAATTCTTGTATTTTTTCTACTATAGTCATTGTACTTGAGTATTGCTAAACTTCTGCAAAGTTGTTTTTTTCTCCCATGAATTTCAATGATATAAATCATATTATACCAAAGAAGCAGCTTTTACACTGTTTATTCTTCTGCATAATACAATTGATGCTATTATTTTTTTACAATTAAATACAAAATTCTCTTTTTTTCATATATTTACTCCCTAAACAATTAATTATATGTTATCTAACGCTTGTCAATACGCTATTAGAGCGGTATTATATTTAGCTATTCACTCATCTATAGATGATAAAATAGGTGCAAAAGCTATTGCCGAGGAGCTAGATACTCCACAGCCTTTTTTAGCAAAATTACTACAACAACTCAGCAGAAGTAATCTCATTTCTTCTGTAAAAGGACCAAAAGGTGGGTTTTATCTAACCCAAAAAGATACTAACAATTCCATTTGGGATGTGATTTTATGCATTGATGATAATCAAAAATTTGACCAATGTTTTTTAGGCCTTGTTAAATGTAATGACAAAGCACCTTGCCCAGTACATTTTACTGTAGCGCCTTTTAAGAAAAAAATATTACTGGATTTTAAAGAAAAAACAATTGCCAAGTTTGCAAAAGAAATTCAAGAAAACGGATCCCTTACCTTAAAAAATTTAAGTATTTAATTTTAGCTTAATCCCAATCTAATAATCGTTTCTGACCTTTTAGCTCTTGAATGTCTGTAATGTCTTGTGACATTTCTACAATACCTTTGTATTGCTTGTTTTTGTCGCGAATAGCAAAATATCTAATATGTATGATTCGTCCTTTAAAATTAAACCAGAACTCTGCTACGTTTTTAGTTCCTTCTTTAAATTCTTTTACAATACGTAATACCATATCTACGCTTTTTGGAGGGTGACAAAAACGAACCTCTCTACCAATAATACCTTTGCTTCTAGGAAACACCCTATTAGCGCCACGGTTATAAAAAATTACTTTGTCGTTTTCATCTACATAGGTAATATCTACTGGTAAGAATTGTAGCAATAAATTTACTTGTTCTGGGGTCATATATCCCTCATCATAATGTGATGTGTTTTCTGTGTTGAAAGAGAACTTTCTATCGGTAGTATCTTTACTCGGATGAATATACGCCGACTCTTTTACAGGGAATGGCACTGGTTTTTGTAACAGCATCCAACCTATTTCTTCATCGCCTTCATAAAACTCTTCCCAGTCGTCTTTAGATAAAAGTTCCATCGATTTTGGAAACAAACGCACATCTTCAATACTGAGCAAACGCTTTATGCCATCTATTAGATATGGTGTATTCTCTTCGATTTTTGGAATGTTTTTTTCAGAAACATGGCCTTGTAATAATCGTATTTGTGCTCTTAAGTTATCATGAAAAGACCACATTCCTTTGCTAGGCCCACTCCAACCATGTTTCTCTAAGTAAGGAAACAACTGATTTTCTTTTCGTGTAAATCGTTTTTCTATAGTTGCTAGTTGGTTAAATATATTACAATATTTTTGAAAATCAGTTGCAACTTCAACGTCATGTAATTCTAGTAGAAGGTCTTGTATTAAAGCACTTTCTTGATAATATATCTGTACTGGGTGCCCTTCAGGCAATTGATTAACTATAGGTATAAATGCATTCATTTGTTTTAATTTCTAATTATTAAGACAAGGTTTTGTCTTCGTGATTTTAATAAATTGATGTAGTAGCGGAACGGCTATTAATAAAATGGCTATTACTAGGCCTAGCCCACAAATAAAAAAGATAGTATACGTAAGATGCAAATTGTTTTGCATTACCGAAAAAGGAGTTCCTTCTTCTGCATAGGTCCAATTACTACGCTGAATACCGGCATATAATAATGTACAGCAAAAAAGAAACAAAGTACTATTGTATAGATAGTATGCCAGCTTATACTTTGAAAAACTTACTGGCATGTTTTTAAATTTCGACAATACAAAAAACACTGCTCCTAATAATATTGACGTATTAATTCCTACAGTTGTTCCCATAGAATGAGCTACCGTTATATGGGTGCCATGTGTGTAAAAATTAATGCTTGGTATGGATAATAACAGTGCTAATATTATGTTTAAAAACACCCATAAATCTGCCGCAATTAAAAATTTATATGCCATGGTATGTATTTGCCGTTCTTTATTAGATAAGCTTTTTTTCCAGGTGTATATAATATGTGCGAGCACCACCCATTCAGTCATACTAACTGCGTATGATAAGAGCCTCACCCAAGGTGCTGTAGGTAACGTATAGGTATGATGTGCCCAACCTAACATTAAATTTGTTAGACCCAAAAAATAAAAGAAAAACACCGTTTTTCCTCGTGCTACCGATGTCTCTTTTTTAATTTTTGACATGACATATATAGCAATACCATATACAAGCATATTCCATGACCCAACAAATGATCCATATGATTTCCATTGTACCATAGTATCTTTTATAAAATGTGCTCTAAACGATGGTATTAACCACAAATTGGCTTCGCATAAATGATAGATCATAAAAACAATACCAGTGCCCCACATCCAAAAATATACTGGCCAGTTTTTTTTCTTTCCACGAAGTGTCTTAAAGTAGTTTATTCCAAACATAACCCATCCTACAAGAATAGGTATTGTAAGTATTGGTGTAAAAGCTAAATACTCTCGTCCTTCCATTTTTCCAAAAAAATACGACACATAAATCCCTACTCCTGTCATTAGAAATAGCAGTAAATGTATTGTATGCAATTTTGAAGACCACAAGCTTATTTTTTCAATTTTTGTAATAAAAAAATAAATGATTCCTGTGGCTGCTAAAACAATCCAAGTAATAACTGTTGTTGTATGAAGCGGGCGCATTTTATGAAACGGAATACTTGCTTTTAAAAACTCCGGTAAAACATATTGTAGCGCGGCAAATAGTCCAAAAAACACTCCAGATATTAATGCTAGTAATGCGATAATTATAAATAATAAAGCGGTGTTATTTTTCATCTTTTGTCTGTAAAGTTATCCAACCATTTAACTGTTTTTTAGCTGCTTTATTGGGGTAATACCCTGTACTATCTACTTGTTGTAAAAAATCAACTAACTGATTTTTTTCTGCTGCTGAAAAATTAAATTTCGGCATTGATTTAATACCACTATTTAAAAATGCCTTGATATAATCACTGCCCTTATTAGGAGAGGAGTATATATTAGTGAGATCGGGGCCTAAATACCCCCCTAACCCATATAATTGATGACAAGACCAACAGTTGTTTTTTTGCCATAACAACTGTCCTTTTAATGCTGATTCCGACAAAACAATAGGCTGCTCCGATTCTTTTGAGGTATATATAAATGCATTATATACACTAACCATTACTATTAAAGTTAGTAACACCCATATGTTTTGTTTTACTTTAAGAGTCATATTAACTTTGGTGTTTTATTTTTTCATATAGTTTTACTAATGATTGTAATAATGCCTCTGGGCTACTTAAAATTTGATATTGATTCTGACCAAACATTAAAGGCAAATAGTACTTTGCTTGTGCCTCAATAGCTAATGCATAAGACTGTATATTGCGTTCATTTAGTTCTTGTAAGGCTTGCTTTACATCGTGTATTCCGTAATTACCCTCATACTTATCATAGTCGTTTGGCTTTCCGTCAGAAAGTAAAATAACCCATTTATTTTTGGTGTCTCTAGTATCTAATAGCGCTCCTGAATGACGAAGTGCCGCGCCTATTCGGGTATATCCGCTAGGGTCAATAGCACCCACTTTAAATTTAGCTGTATCCCAAGACTCATCAAATCCTTTCATGGTAATATATGAGGAATGGTTTCTTGTTTTAGAGTGAAATGTATTAATAGAAAAATCAATAGCAAACTCATTTAAAATTTCGCCAAATAGTATGGCTACTTGCTTTTCTATATCAATAACCCTATTCCCTGCAGCATATCCGTCACTTGAAAGACTGCTGTCTAGTAAGAGTAATATGGACAAGTCCTTCTCTTTTTTACGCTTGGATAAATAACAATTTTCTGAAGGTGTTTGTCTTGAATTAATTGCAACAAACACATCTGTTAAGGCGTCTAAATCAAACTCATCTCCTTGCGATTGCTTACGTTGCTGCTGAAATTTATTATTTACTGTGCTCAACATTTTTCGCAAACCATTTAGCGTTTTTTTGTTATTTTTAATTACTGTGTTATAATAACTGGCATTCGTCTTTAACAGTGTTTTTGGGTATATTTTACAATAATTTTCCTTGTATTTTCGTGTAGCAACATTCCATTCATCATAAGTAATATGATATCCTTTATCATCAGATGCAGCACTTTCGGCAATAGTCGTGTTTTCAATGAAATCTGCCTGATATACCGAGTGCGCAGTATCATCTACTCTAACAGTATATTTCATGTTTATATCTTCTAATGCATTGGCATGGTCTTCAAGGTCATCTTCCCCATCCATATCTCTAAAATTACCCCCAAACTCTTCTGCAGTTTCTACTTTTTCAAATTGATGTTGTAAAACGGCATCTTCTAGTTGTTTTTGATCAATCTGAACTGAAATAATTTCTTCTACTGCAGCAGATTTTAAAAGTGTTTTTGGAATATTTTTTTGCGGATTTTTTATTTTATTTATTGTTGTGTTCTGTGTGTCTTCTTGAGTATTTTCAATTGTATTTCGCATCCATTTTCCATACAAAAAACTAGTATCTGGTTTCTTTTTTGTATTGGTATTTTCAATAAAATAATTTAAAAATTGTTGGTGGTATTTTTCAATAACAGGAAATTGTTCTTGTAATGCTTGTAGTATTTTTGGTGCGGCTTCTAAGGCGCTTTGTTGAGATTCTTGAAGAGTGTGTGCTTTAGTGTCATTCCAATTAAGCTTTAAAGTGTACTGAATAGATAGGTATAGTGTTCTAAACAGGTAAAATTTTAAATTTTTGGTTGCTACTGGAAATATGGCTATTGTTTTTGGTAAGAAAAAATTTGTGCTTTTATACCCCCCTTCTCTTTCGGCCTCATAAATATTAATAGGTGCTCCCGTTATTGCGCGAGCAAAAATGGTTAGCCTTGGTTTTATATCGTTAAGGTTTACGGCATGTTTACGCAAATGCAATTGTTGCTTTTCACGCCGTTTAAAATAGTTGGCTAATTTGGTAAATATGTACTCATCTGGCTCAAACATTAGCTATTTATATCATTAAATCACATAAATCCTTTAACGCTTCAATAACCTCAATGTCATCGGTTAATGGTTCTACTATAGCAACATGTACCGATAGGCGTTTTGGTAATCCGCTTGATATTAATTTTGCAGCATCAACTAGTAATCTTGTGGATACTGTTTCACTAAGTCCTAATTCTGTTAGGTTTCTAATTTTAATTGCAATGTTTACTAATTTTTCAGCAATAAGGTTAGATACTCCTGTTTCATTAGCAATAATTTCTCCCTCAACTTTTGGTATAGGATAACCAAACGACAAGGCTACAAACCGTTGCCTTGTAGAGGGTTTTAGTTCCTTAAACCCACGTTGATACCCTGGGTTAAAAGAGGCGGCTAACATAAAATTATCATGTGCCTTTACTGTTACTCCTAGTTTATCTATAAACAATTCTCTACGATGATCCGTTAAAGAGTGTATGGCTACAATAACATCTGGTCTGGCTTCTGCAACTTCATCTAAATATAAAATTGCGCCTTCTTTAACTGCTTTTGTTAAAGGGCCGTCTAGCCAAATAGTTTCTGCTCCTTTAATAATGTAGCGCCCAATTAAATCTGTTGAAGAGGTTTCTTCATGGCAAGATACCGTAATAAGTGTTTTATTTAGTTGGTGTGCCATATAGGAAATGAATCGTGATTTTCCTGTTCCTGTAGGGCCTTTTAGCAAAAAAGGAAGTTGGTTTTTGTAAGCTTGTTCAAAAACCGTGATTTCTTTTCCTACTGCATGGTAATAAGGTGCTGTATTCATACATTATGGGTGTTGTACCTATTAATAGGCATCTCAGTTCTATTAAAAAAGAAAACCAGTGTTAGTTTGTTTATATGGGGAATATAAATGGCTCTAACTCCGATTTTCAATGTTGTTATTTGGTGTTATTTTTTAGTTGAAAACAAGTGAGGTTTAAAGGTAAACATTACCCATGCCCAACTATTGTCGTTTTTACTTCCTGCCTTTAACACTTCCATTGTTTCGGTAGCAAATAATGTTGAATACCCTATACTAATGGCACTTTCTTTATTTAATTTGTATGCCATGGTAAAGTCTATTTCTGTTCCTAAACTGGCATCCATTTTCTCATTACTAGTGTTATACACATCTGCAGATGCGGCAAAAAGGTGCGGCATTATTTTGGCTGAAAACTTGTCTTTTTTATAAGAAATTACTGCATTAATATCGGTTAATCCAACTGAATTTCCATGGTTTCCTACATAGAAATAATCCATCCATCCATTAAACTTATGGTTAGTTCCAAACCAAGGATTAAATGAGTTATTAGTTGTGCCTGTTGTGTTCATGTCTGTTCCTGACAGATATTCTACCCCTAAACCTACGGTAAATTTTGCACCTACTTTATAGCTCATATTTGCAGCAACATTATATGCTTTTAGTTCTGAAGTTGCAATATCTCCCATTTGATAATATACTGAAGCATTTGTTTTTAGTTTGCTTTTTGCATATACTATTCTAGAACCAATGGTTTGGTTGTATGCCGTTTCTTGAGTACCCGCATTATCATATACCAAGCCGTTATTTAATGCTAAAAAACTAAGCGATATATTCTTTAGTTTGGTGTGGTACCAAATATACTGAAAGGCTTTGTTGTTTGGAACGGTATAATCTTGATTTGACAAAGATTCTGAGTTTTCATTTAACGCAAAACCAATATCTAATCTGTTATTTTTATTTGGGATATACTTTGCTACAAAAGCATCATGTCGTCTTGCTTGTTGTACCCAATTTACACTACCAAACATTCTTTGATCGTCGTAAATAATTTCTTGTCGTCCTACCTTAAAAGACAGGCTTGGTTTTAAGAACACTTCTCCCCATGCTTCATGTATAGAGTTTCCATTGGCATCATATGTTGCTAAAGTTGGTACGTCTCCCCATACTCTTACATTTTGTAGAGACATAAAAAAATGTAATTTTTCGGACTTGTAATTAAAGTTTAAACGAGAGCGTTGCGATACAAATGTTGCGGCATCTACATGCTCTGGAAGTAATGTTTTAAATCCATCTCGGTATTCAAAACGCGCTCTAACTTCGGCTGATAAATCAAACTGTTGTGCGAATAGCGGTACTATTCCTAATAGAATAAGTGCTGTTGTTAAAAGTTGCTTTTTCATAGTAATTGTTTTAGTTATTTTTTGATTGAAAATTATTCGTTATTCGTCTATAATTACTCGTTTCACGACTATTTTACCTTCTTCAGTCTGGGCACGTATAATTTTTATCGTCCCTGCCTCTAGATTATCGAGTTGTACCTCATCTTCATTAAACTCAATTCCTTGCTCCTGTACACCATATACGTTAAACAATGTTGCATTATCTATAACATAAGGTATATCATCATCATTACAAGGATTGCTACGCTCTACTCTATAACGATTATCAGCAGTTTTATTTAAATGCAATTTTTCGCAAGGGTCGTCTTCTGGCGGTGGAATTAAAAAAGGTTTAATGGTTGTTCCACAGGTATTTGTAATGCTTACATTACCAAATATAGCACCACCCCCTAAATTATAAGCTCTTAGATTATTTAAATGTAAATTTCCTGTCCCTCCAGTTTGTGTCCACACCAAATCGGTCATTTCTTGTTCTCCTAAAGTTAAACCAATAGGGTTTAGAATTACTGACGAATCATTTGTATTGGTGTCTATTATAAAATTAAATGCAGGCTTACCTACTATATGTTTAGTAACCAATATTTCGCCATTAAAAACGGCTTTTATCCACGCGGCACCTGTGTCTTGACTGGTAGATTTTACGGTAATACTAGTATCGGTTGAGGAAAGAATATATAGATTGTCTGACACCTCCCAAGTAACTGAATCACCCGGAAGTTTACAGTCTTCAAAATAATAAACAGGAGTTTCATTATAACACACTACTTTAGGTCCTATAAGGTCGTCGCTTGTTAGATATACCGTTGGTGCAGGAAAAGGACCATTTATTGGGTCTGCCGATAACTCTTGAAACAGCCAATTTGCACTTTTTTCAGTAAATGAAATGTGTGCAGTGTTTTCTCCAAGTTCTCCATAATAATTGTCAAACGGAATTTCCTCTGTGCATAATAAATTTCTGTTGAGTGGTTGTCCCCAATTAAAATTAGGGTTTATAAAATTTAATGCACTAACTGTTGGCACAAAAGAGTGTCTAGGTATATATGTTCTTACACTAATATCGTCTACTAATTCCGCTAACTCTATCACTAGTTCTTCTTTAATATTTCCATGAGCATTTGCAGTACCTCCTAAGGAAGCGTCTAAGGAACCATAAACTAGTGGGTTTGTAAGAGTCGTGGTCATGGAATACCCTGAAATTATTTTATTTACTTTCCCAAAAAAGATACGATTATTCTGTCCTTGATTTTTAATAAACCATTCTTGATTTTGAAATCCTTTGTGTGTACCCCAAAAAAAATCTTTAAAACCTCTAATATCCAATACTTTTTTACCTGGAGAATGATTACTTTTACTTAAAGAACCATTCACCATCGTAATAGCTCTTGTGCTTTGAGGAAACCCACTAAACTCTGACAAATTACTCTCCAAGTTAGCATGGTATTGTTGAAAATATGGCGGAAACGAAGTACTATTATAAGAATGCTGTAATAACAACTGTTGTTTCCCTGCGGGAGAGTTTAATAAGTTATCATATTGATCCTTTGCTTTTTGATCTCCATGTATATAACCTAAAAAGTATAAATTTGCCTGTGCTGCCATAGGTATGTTTGCTCCTAAATGCGGACTATCTACACTTACCCATAACCGTACATTATGGTCTATATCATGTTCCTCCATATATGCCAAGGCATACCTGCTTATTTGCCCCCCCATACTTGGTCCTATAACTACTAATTGTTCATTACTACCATTAGTAAGTAGCTCAGCATTTAATTCTTGATACAATTGTATATGTGCCATAGCGTTACGCTCTATATAATCGGCACCACCATCTATCTCTTGCCCGTTTGCAGTTTCATATACTGGGTGATTTACAATAACAACATCATATCCGAGTTCACGTAATAATGGTATTAAGTATGTTGATGGCTGTCCTATTTCACTTTTATAACTCATCAATGTTTCAATAGCATCGGGGTGTTCTTCTCCATCATCTGGGTAGTCTGATTCTTGTATTTTACGCTTATCAAAAGGATCAAAACCATCTATAATTACAATTGGTTTTTCTAATGTTTGTTCATAATTTCCTGATAATCCACGATAAAAAATACGGCAATCTATTTTTCCTAATACTGGAACATCATTAGGTTCATAGCCTGTAAAAGGGATTGTTGCGGTTACATTTCTATTTTCTATACCGTTATTTAGTGTAACTAATTTAGGTAAGATTACTTGTAGCTTACCATAAGTTGTTTTGGTTGTTCCGTTAGAAAATGTTGCGGTAAATGTTATTGTTTTTTCTCCTTTTTCAGAATATTGTATGGGTATAGACTGCTCAAGGAATACCCCATTAGTAATAATTGCGTACTGTGCTCCTGTGTTAAAGTCAGCAGTTAAATTTATTACTTTATTGTCATTTTCTTCAAAAACAAAATCATTCTTAAAATTAAACGTAATGCTTTGCCCTAAAACACTTGTTTTTAATGGGGCAATTATTAATACCTGTTTTTCTAAAAAAGAAGGTGTGTTGTTTATTTTAGACAGTATAGTACCGTTAAAATGAAATGCTCCAGATTCTTCATCATTTGGCATATAATTTAAAATATGAAACTTAGCGTTTATAACACCTACATCTATAATGTTTTTGTGTGTTTTTGGGGCGTAGTTTTCACGTAAATTTTCAACGGGTGCAAACTTTGTTTGATTAGACGATTTATGGAGTTCTTTTAAAGCTTGCTCAAAATGAGTCAGGTTAGACGTATTGTTCCATTGTTCATTAAAATCATTTAATTCTGCAATAGGATATACTCTGTTATATAAAACATTAGAAGTAAATGATGATTTGTTAATGTTTTCAATAAGTGTATCTACACTCTGAATGGTGTCAATAGTTTCTATTATTTGTGCATTTACATTAGCACAAAATAATACCACGTATAGAAAGATTATTTTTTTCATAATGATTATTTTTTTAACGCCTTAGTTTTCCAATTTCCAAGCTTAACATTGGTCTAGATATAATTTTTTGAAAGTTTAGATTTGTTTGAAAATCAATACCGATACTTAAAAATTTAAATGGAATATATCTTCCGCCAATTTTAATTGGAAAACCAACCGTTAAAACTTCTTTTGTAAAATATGCGTTATTGAGAATACTTGAATTTTCTTCATCATACTCATCAGTTCTTAATGTTCCCCAAAACATTCCAATTCCAGTTTGGTATTGAAATCTAAAAATTTTGTTTTTTGTGTCAATATATTTTCCAAACAATAAATTTAATTGATTGTATTTTTCTGTAGGAGTGTCTCCCAAAAATTCATAATCTTCTCCGTAATAATATCCAATAGTGTACAGGTATGATTTAGAAAAAATATTTATTTCAAACCCTTCAGAATAAAAGTCAGAAAGAATATTGATTGTTCCTTTTTCAGAAATTGAATATTTATCTATTACTTGACTTTGAACGGTCAATATGTTAGTTATAATGAATACAAATATTGAAAATAATTTTTTCATGATTTTTGCTTTTAAATTTTACGGAAATATAGTTTGGTCTAATGTGTCCCATCTAATATCAAAACGGCCATCAGTGATTTCTATTTGATCATCGGAGTTGTCTTGGTTTTGTACCGTACAGCTAAATGTTCCTGAAACAATTCTGTTTTCAAGGTCATATTTCGTTATTATAATAGTTCCTGCATTTTCTATAGAGCAGTACCATTTAAATAGTTGTACGGTTTCATCATACACCCTACAATAAACATTTATGTTTATAGGGCTGTCAAGACCACGATTACAATTACTTTCATTAATTACAAATGAACCTTCTCCGTTTTGATGTAAATTTGCAATGTGTATTCTTAACAAACCTCCTTTATTACTTTTGCGGTCATGAACTGCAATTTCATTATAAGAATGGTTTGATATACCAGAATAGATCATCCCTTTAGGTATACCATAAATACCTCCCGCACCATCACGAGGAGTTAGCAATTTTCCATCAATATAACAACCAAAGGTGTTTTCGCCTGTTTGGGTAATGGGTGGTAATGTGGGTATAAAGTCGTTGTTTTGTTTGTCCTCACAACTTGTAAAGCCTGTAAGGAGTATGGTTAGGGTTAAGAGAAATATTTTCATAGTAATTATATTTATTGGTTATTTAATAATATCCTTCTCTAATTGAATAGATTTTGGAAATAAAATATTGTTTTCTAAATGAATATGTTGGTGTAAATCTTGTTCAAATTCTTGCAGTTTTGCATACAAGGCTCTAAAAGTGTTACACGCATTTTCTGGAGGTGTATAATTATTGGTTAATTTGGATATTTGCTTAAAGATGTCTCCTGCGTTTTCATGTTCTGCCTCCATCATTTTAATAGGATTATTTACCGTTCCAAAATGTGGTTTACCTGCTGATGCATCGGAATCCTTCACAGCGACTAATTGTTTTATATATGGGAAAAGTATTTGTTCTTCTTTTTTCATATGAGCCAATAACTCTTGTGCTACATCAATAAAAAGACTATTTATTGCTACTACTTCTACATAATGATGACCATGTACCCTAGCTACTTTTTCGGCATACTGCAATAGCATTGGGATACTCTCTACTACATAGGTATGGTGTACATTTATAATATGATCTATTAAAAAACTTAAGTTCCAACTATCGTAATTATGTGTGTTTGTTATCTTGTTTTCTATGGCAACTAACTCTTGTGATAGCGTATTGTAGTTTACTTGTTTCTTTTCGCAGGCTTTTTGAATACTTATTCCTCCTCCACAGCAAAAATCTATACCGTATTTTTTAAATATGTCTGCTGTTTTTATGTTTTTAGTAACGACTTCTGCCACCGTTGTTTGTGTTGTAATATTCATGATGTTAATTTTTAAAAAAAGACTTTTTTGTCTTTTTACTATGTAAAGGTAGGGGTTGTTATCTTGCAAAACACTGATATTTGTCAGCTTAGCATATAATATGTGTCTTAGACCTAATTATTTTTTGCAGTTTCTACAATTTTAGCAATTGTTTCAGTATTGTCTACACCTAAGCCTTCTTGTTGGTGTGTGAGTTCTCCTTTGGTATTAAATACGCTAATGATATTGGAGTGTGAGAAATCTATTGGTGAAATTTCTTTATACTTTACTGCAAGTACATTTGCAAATTCACGAACATTATCGGGTGTTCCTTGTAAGAAGGTCCATTGTTCGCCATCCATAAGGTTTTCAATTGCAAAAGCTTTTAGTCGCGCTGCTGTGTCGGTTTCTGGATCAATACTTACCAATACAAACTGTACGTTTTTAAGGGCTTTTTTGGGCAATTGTTTTTCTATATTTCTCATATCGGCAACCAATCTAGGGCAGGCAGCTTTACAAGACGTATATATCATAACCATAACTAAGGTTTTCCCTTTTAATTCTTTCAAATAAATGGTTTTTCCTTCTTCGGTATTCCAACTACTTGTTAAATTAAATATTGAGGTTTCTGAGATAGTAGTTTCTACTTTTTGAGTGTTTACAGCAATGGGTTGTAAGTCCATTTTACAAATACTACAACTCTCCGAATTGCTGTCTATTTTTTCTCCTTCACATTTCATTGGGCATTGAAACGCTGTGTTATCTGTTGTTTTATTTGAGCAATCTACAAAAGCGAATGCAATGATAACAAAAAATAATATTTGGCTTATTTTTTTCATATTTCGGCAGACTCAATAGCCTGTATTTATAAGGTTTATAATTCTTTTTTAATTTTCTTGAGGAACATCTTTTACGCATCTAAATCCAAGGTTTTGCATGGTAAATTTTGCTTTTAAACTTCCTCTAATTGCATAACGCATAAAGGCGGCATAGTTCATTAAATCTGTAGCCCCTACAGCTGCAGATCCACAAAACAGATTACTATCATTGTCGACATCTTTACGAGATTCTCCTGAAACGAGTACTGTATTAAAATCAACTGTCCATTCCCAAACCAATCCATGAAGATCATATACACCCCAGTAATTTTTAAAAGTACTTCCTATAGTGTTATTAAATGTTTTTGGTTTTTCATACCACGATAAAATATAGGCATTATAGGTTTCAATTGTTCTTGCATCTGCTTGTGTTTGATTAGCCATAGCTACATACTCCCACTCATCTACGGTTGGCAGTCGTTTTCCTTGACAGTCGCAATAGGCTTTTGCAGCAAACCATGATACATTTGTTACAGGTGCTTTTAGGGACTGTGTAACTCCTATTATTGTGTCTGAAGGCCATTTTATAAGATAACTTTTATCGGCGAATAATTGAATTAACTTTGATTTTCGCCATTTTGGATTGTTTTTTACAAAACGTACAAATTCCTGATTTGTAACTGGATATACATCCATATTAAAATCAGGAATTGTGACCTGTAAGGAATCTCTTCCGTATAGCGGAAGATAGGTTCCTCCTTTTATTAATACCATCTCGGATTGACAATATGCGCTAGTTATCCAAAAAAACAGTATGCCTATTGCCAGTCTCGAAATGGTTCCCATAATTACTTATTTAATGCCCGCTTTTAACTTCTTGAACGGTACTTACTTTTACATTTGTTTTGTTATTTCCCCAAGTATTATATACATAAGTTAATACATCGGCTACCTCAACATCTGTTAAGTTTTGTTTAGTCATAACGCTGTTATAGGTTGTTCCGTTAACTTTAATTTCTCCTGATAATCCCTTTACAACTGCGCTAATACTGCGTTTAACATCTGCATTTAAATAGTCTGACTTTGCTAATGGCGGAAATGCATTTGGAATTCCTTCTCCATTAGCTTGGTGACAAGCAAAACAGGTTTTATTGTATAGGCTTTTTCCGTCAGCAATTTTTTGTGCTAATGATTTTTCTCCTTTTGGAGTGGCTACTTTTTTACCGTCATCTGGCATTTCTTGTATTGTTGCGCCTTCAGGGTTATAGATGCCTTCTTGTTTTACTCCAGAATATAATTTTTTATTGTCTTTCCCTTTTACTTTTAACATTCCTAAAGCACCTTTATTAAAGGCTCTAAAAATGGCATGATCTACCAAGATAAATGTTCCAGGAACATCTACTTTAAAGTCAACAATTGCTGCGCCTCCTGCAGGAATAGAAGTTGTTTGTACATTTGTGTTTATCAAATCTCCGCCTTCAACATGTACATTGTCAAAAATTTCTCCAATAACATGAAATGATGATGTTAAGTTTGGCCCACCATTACCAACATATAAACGCACTGTTTCTCCTACGTTTGCAGTAATTGCATTATCGCCAGTTAAGGATCCTACTTTTCCATTAAATACTACATAATCTGCATCTTCATCAACTGCTTTTTTCATATCAAAGGCTTGTAATCCTGGCGCACCATTTTCTCCTTTAGTATAAAAATCTCCTTGCATAATGTAATATTCTTTATCTACTTTAGGCAATCCTCCTTCTGGTTCAACTAAAATTAGTCCGTACATACCATTGGCAATATGCATTCCTACAGGTGCTGTAGCACAGTGATAGACGTATAATCCTGGGTTTAAGGTTTTAAAAGAAAACGTTTTTTCATGTCCTGGTGCTACAAAAGATGATGTTGCTCCTCCTCCTGGACCTGTAACCGAATGTAAATCAATATTATGTGGTAGTTTATTATCTGGGTGGTTTGATAAAGTAAACTCTACCTCATCACCTACTCTAGTACGAATAAAGCTTCCTGGAACAGTTCCTCCAAAGGTCCAATACATATAGGTAGTACCATCTGTCATAGTGCCTTCTTCTTCTAATATTTCCATGTTTACAATCAGCTTTTTTGCAGCACGATTTCCTACTGGTGCAGGTACGTGTGGTGGCGCTGTCAACTCTGCTTCCATACTTCCTGATACTGCAATTGTTGCGGCATCTTTTACTATAGTTGCAGTTTCATTATTCTCTTTGTTTGCATTACCACAGCTTACAAATAACATTGCTGATGCGGCAATAAGCATAACACTACTTCTTATTCTTTTTACGTTTTTCATTGTATTTGGTATTTATTTTTTAATTGCTTGTTTGCTCTAAAGCTTCATCGCTAGGAAGCCCGTGTTTATAAAAATCTATCATGTACAAAATGATTCCTGATAAAAACAGTGTAGCACAGAGAATTAAGACTATAAAATGGATTTCTATTTCTTGTTGTACTTCCATGAATTCCATTTTCATTTTACGCTCTAAATATACTTGTGCAACGCCTGCAACTCCAAAAGCGGTGGTCATTCCAATCATTCCGATATTTGATAACCAGAAAGCCATTCTTCCTCTTGCGCTTTCGTACAGTTTTCGGCCAGTCATGTTTGGTAAACTATAGCTAATAATTGCCAATACAATCATAGCATATGCTCCCCAAAACGCTAAGTGTCCGTGCATTGCAGTAACCAAAGTTCCGTGAGTATATAAATTTGTTTGTGGAAGTGTATGCGCAAATCCTAGTAATCCTGCGCCTACAAAAGACACTATTGCTGCGCCTAATGTCCAGTACAGTGCTAATTTATTAGGGTGTTTTTTTTCTCCTTTACGATACATGTTTACCGCAAATAATGCCATTGCCAAAAAGGCTAAGGGTTCTAGTGCAGAGAATATTCCTCCTACAACTAACCAAATTTCATTTACACCAATGTAATAGTAATGATGTCCTGTTCCTAATACACCTGACAAAAAGGTTAATCCCACAATTACGTATAACCACTTTTCAATAACCTCTCTATCAACACCGGTAAGTTTAATTAATAAGAAAGATAAAATACCTCCCATAATTAATTCCCAAACACCTTCTACCCATAAGTGTACTACCCACCAACGAAAAAAGGAATCAGTTACTTGACTGTCAAAAGGTAACATTCCTGGCAAGTACAATAAGGCTGCAAACAGGAGCCCCATTGATAGCACTAAGGCTGTTGTTGTTCGTCTTTTTCCTTTGTATAGGGTTAATAAAATAATACCTAAGAACAATAGTACATTTACTACTACTAGATAATCTAGTCCGTGCGGGATTTCTAAAAACTTTCTACCTTCCCATATATTAAAGTGAAAACCTACAATTGCAGCAACACCTACTAGCGCTAAACTAATAAGTTGAACATAGGCTAATTTTACACTAACCAATTCTCTTTGTGATTCTTCAGGAATAATATAATATGCTGCACCCATAAAACCTGATAGCAGCCAGACTACTAATAAATTTAAGTGTACTGCTTTTGCTGTATTAAACGGAATGAATTCGTGTAACCCATCATACCCTGCGTGAGCAAACCCCATGATAAACCCATATATTAGTTGTAAACCAAACAACAACATGGATAATGCAAAAAACCAGTAGGCTACTTTTTGTGATTTATATTTCATAATATTTATTTATATGTTTAAATTATTTTGATAATGAAGAGCGTTTTCTATCTACACCTACAACCTCTCCAAAGCCATTTAAGTCAATATTACCTATCCATTCAAAATAGGCTATTAAATCGTTTGCTTCTTGGTCAGAAAACCCATAGGCCACCATTTTTCTTCCGTTTGGTGCCCAAGGAACTGGCGACATTAGAGCAGCTTTCACATAACCAGCTCCGCGTCTGTCAATTACCTTTGTTAACTCCGGAGCGTAATACCCTCCTTCACCTAATATGGTATGACATCCCATGCAATTGTTCTTCTCCCATAATACTTTTCCTCTAACAATTTCTTCGGTAAGTTTGTCATGATTGGTTTGATCATTTACATCCGAAAAAGAATAAATGGTCAAGCCAATAAAGACTAGAAAGGTTATTGCCGTTCCTGCCAAAAAAAAGGTTTTTGCTTGCTTCTTTGATAACATAGTTTTAATATTAGTTATAAAAATAAAAGACTTTTTTGTCTTTTATTAAGGCAAATATATTTCTTAATGCTGTGTTAAAACATGATTTATGTCAGTTTTTCTTAAAAAACGTTGAAGGCTTTATTGTAAAGTATTGCCTGTTTAATGGTTGCACGCGTTTTGCAGAACTAGACTACCTGCGCCTTTTTTTCTTGTATTTTTTTTCTGAAGCACCCCTTCTTTTTTTAGATGGTTCTCCTTTTTTTAACACACTTACAAAGTCTTTTGAGCTGCTTTGCGCTTTTGGAGTGTCTTTAGGGAGTAGTCTATCAATTAAATCAAAACGCCCTACTTTTTTTAAGCTGTTTCTAATCCATTTTTGATTTTCAGGCTTATACCAAAAGAAAAAACGATGTTGATCTTCCTTTTCTTTTTTGGTTTTTGGGGTTTTCATTTTTTTAAGTGTGTACGGGTGGTATCCACTATAATAAATAACTGTAGCAACAGTCATTGGTGTTGGCGTAAATCCTTGTACTTGCTCTAACTTAAAGCCCATATCTTTTGTTTCGGCAGCAAGGTTTGCCATGTCTTCAAGTTCACTAGCAGGGTGACTTGATATAAAATATGGAATTAATTGAAGGTTTAATTTTTTGCGTAAATTAATTTTATCAAAAACTTTTTTAAACTGATGAAAGTTAGAAAAAGAAGGCTTTCTCATTAATTTTAATACAGGGTCTGAAGTGTGTTCTGGAGCTACTTTTAAACGACCAGAAACATGCTTAGTAAGCACCTCTTCGGTATAGTCCATGAGCTCTTTTGGGTCTGCATTTTTATTAAATTCTGGCACTAACATGTCATACCTAATACCACTACCAATGAACGATTTTTTTACTTTTGGATGTTTATCTACCGCTTGGTAGATATCGGTTAATGGTTTGTGAGAGGTATCTAAATTACTACATATAACAGGGTTAATACATGATGGTGCTACACATTTATCACAAATAGATTGCACCTTACCCTTCATTTGATACATATTTGCTGAAGGCCCTCCAATATCTGAAAAATAACCCTTAAAATCTGGCATATTTGCTACCGTATCAACCTCTTTTAGTATAGATGCCTTACTTCTACTAGCAATAAATTTCCCTTGGTGTGCAGAAATGGTACAAAAACTACACCCTCCAAAACATCCTCTATGAATATTGATAGAAAACTTAATCATTTCAAAAGCTGATATTGGCCCTCGTTTATTATATTTAGGATGTGGTAATCGTGTATATGGTAAGTCAAAAGAATTATCAATCTCCTTTTCTGTCATTGTAGGATATGGCGGATTAATAATTAAAGTATTATCAGCTACTTTTTGAGTTATTCTGTTTCCAAAAGTTTTATTTGATTCTTGCTCTATAACTTTAAAATTAGACGCAAATATTTTTTTATCACTCAAACAAACTTCATGAGAGGCTATTGACACTGTTTCCCAATGCTTGTTTTTTTGAAGTGGTATTGTTGTATCTTGAAGGTATGCGGTTTGTTTTATTGTTCTTAGTGAATTAAAAGGCACACCTTTTTTTAATAAACCTATAATGTCTCGTAAGGGTTGTTCGCCCATTCCGTACACTAACAAATCGGCTTTTGATGTTGTTAAAATATCCGGCATTAGTTTATCACTCCAATAATCGTAGTGTGTAACTCTACGTAATGAAGCTTCAATACCTCCAATAATAATTGGTGTATCTGGAAACTTTTCTTTTAATATTTTTGAATAGACTGATGTAGCATAATCTGGACGCAATCCTTTATCGCCATTTGGCGTATAGGCATCTTTATCTCGTTGTTTTTTACTTGCAGTATAATTACTAACCATAGAATCCATAGTACCTGAAGTTACCGCAAAAAACAATCTAGGCGTTCCTAATTTTGTAAAATCTTGGAGGTTATCTGTAACACTTGGTTGTGGAACAATAGCTATTCGCAAACCACAGTCCTCTATAATTCGTCCTATTACTGCAGGACCAAATGATGGGTGATCTACATAAGCATCACCGCTAAATAGGATAACATCTAGTGCATCCCATCCTCGGATTTTAACTTCTTTATTGGTTGTTGGCAACCAATCGGATAACCTATGTTCATTCATCATTTTGCAAAAATACGCTATTTATATGAAACTTCCATCACAAGATTTTAATGCTTTATAAATCATATATTACTGATAAAAAAATATAAAGTATGACAATGCTGGAAATCTATTTTATAAATTTGCAAGCAAATTTAGCATTTGATAATTGAGTTATATGAAAAAACAACAGCTACAAGACAGTATTCAGTTTTTAAAAAACAGTGGCATTCAAAACCCAACAGTGGGAATTGTTTTAGGTACTGGACTAGGAAAATTAGTACATGAAATTGCTATTGAAAAAGAAATTGCATATGCTGATATTCCATATTTTCCAAAAGCAACCGTTGAGTCTCATTCAGGAAAATTAATTTACGGAACTATTGAAGGAAAAAAAGTGCTGGTTATGTCTGGGCGATTTCATGCATACGAAGGGTACTCGCCTTGGGAGGTCACTTATGGCATTAGAACAATGCATGGGTTGGGTATTAACACACTACTTCTATCTAATGCAGCAGGTGCCATAAATAAAAACTATAATAAAGGAGATTTAATGCTTCTTGATGATCATATTAACCTACAAGGAAACTCGCCACTAGCTTTTGCTAATGTAAGTGAATTTGGCACTCAATTTGTAGACCTATTATCACCTTACCATTCTAGCATAAATAATTTACTAAAAACCCTTGCCACTCAACTTAACATTACCCTTCACGAAGGGGTTTATGCAAGTGTTATTGGTCCGCAACTAGAAACCAGAGCAGAATACCGAATGTTAGGAATTTTAGGCGCAGATGCTGTAGGCATGAGTACTGTTCCTGAAGTGATTGTTGCTAATCATTTAGGATTAAAAACCTCTGCCATTTCTGTATTAACAGATGAGTGTGACCCCGACAATTTACAACCTGTAAATATTGAAGAAATTATTAAAATTGCAGGACAGGCAGAGCCTAAAATGGTTGCTTTATTTAAAGCGCTACTAATTAATATATAGTTTTACTAATTTTTCATCGTTTAATTGGGCTTAATAAGCAAAAGTCAGGCTTAGTGTAAAAGCTTAGTGACCTCGTTCAGTCTATAGATTTTATGTACTCTTTTATAGATTCCGTAACAAGTACGGAATCTATAAAACGCGCTGTCATTCTCAGCTTGACTGGGAATCTATAATAGGCACTAGGGAAAAGCCATCTTATCTGTTTTGCTCTTTGAAGATTTATTGTAAAATTTGGTGTAATAGACAAAATAAAAAACAATCATTGTTAAATGGATTCCCGCCTCTGCGGGAATGACAAGACAATATCTAAAATAAGTAAACACTAACTCTGATGATATACATAGACTCCGTAACAAGTACGGAATGACAAACAAGAGAGAGATCGCCACAGTCGTGCCTCCTTCGCGAAGACAGCAATGTAGAAATTAGCGAAAAGGGACTAGCGAAAAGGAACTAGGGACTAGGGAAAAAGGAAAAGGGAAAAGAAAGTCATGTTTTTGCGCTTTGAAGGTTTATTGTAAAATTTGAATTGAAGTCATCGTAAAATTTTGAGCTGTTTGAAACCCTTCTTTTTAAATATTATAAACTTATTTAGGGTTGAGTTCTTAAAATTTAGATGACAAAAGATAAATTTAGATAAATATTCAGAAAGCTAGATTTTTTTGACTTCGACAAGCTCAGTCTGACAGGTTCGTTTTTTTAGCAATGAAAAAAATGAACAAAGGTTTATTGCAATTCGGCACATTTCGACACATTTCGACAAGCGCAATGTAAAAGCTTAGTAACCTCGTTCAGTCTATAGATTTTATGTACTCTTTTATAGATTCCGTAACAAGTACGGAATGACAAACAAGAGAGAGATCGCCACAGTCGTGCCTCCTTCGCAATGACACTAATGAATGTAAAAATAACACGCCACACTGGCGATATGCAGAAATAACAAACGAAAAAGCGAAAGTGCAAAGCGAAGCTTTTAGCATGTAGCTTTGGGAGTGCGTGGTGCTTTTTAGCAATTTCCTCATAGCGCATTGATTTTTTGGTTCGTTTTGTATCAAGACAAAATGAAAAAGACTAAAAAACAATCATTGTAAAATGGATTCCCGCCTCCGCGGGAATGACAAAACAATAAAAAACACAAAACCACTTGTCATTCTCAGCTATTCGTCACTGCGAATGCCGTGCAACGGAATGTGGCAGTCTCAACAAAGGAAGAGATAGCCGCGCCCCGAGTATTCGGGGCTCACTATGACAGCAATGTAGAAATTAGCGAAAAAGCACTAGGTAAAAGAGGAAAAAAGCTTTTGTGAAATTTGTTGCTTAAAAATTGATTAAGTATTATTCTTAATTGGCACCTTCATCTTATGATGAACTTATTAACCACTCATCAGCAGGAAAAAAAACCATAATCTATTCACAATCTATTCATGCAACATTTGTGTAACCCAAGCATTGGCATGGGCCGGACTATTAGGACGCACTAAAATTCTCCTGTTGTTATCTAACAAAAAGTAGGTGGGTGTAGCAAAAACATGATACTTTTTAGCAGGCTGTCCGTCCCATCCTTTTAAATCGCAACTGCTGTGTGTTGCCCAAAGCGGTGCCTTAAACAAGTTTTGTTGCGTATCTAAAGAAATATATAGTATAGCCACTCCTTTCTTTTCCCAATTTTCCTTATAGGCTTGTAATTTTGGAAACGCTTCTTTGCAAGCAGGACATTCTGATGAACCAAACACCACTAAAGTATATTTTTGTTGCCCATTACTCAGTTTATTCCCGTCAGAAAATAAAATATCAGGCGCAATATTGCCGACCTTCATTTTACGGTATGCCTCTAACTTATTAATCAGTTTATCTTCCAGTTCACAACTATTTTGAGCCAGTAACTGCACCGCCAAATGTGCTGAAGCCGTAAATAAACTTCTGCTTTCTAAATAATTAAACAGGTGGTTGCCTATTAAATTGAGATTTTGTTCATTTGGCATCAAATTCTCAATCAGATAATCACTAGAAAGGTTCATTTGCTGATAAATACTATCTAAAGGCTGCCCCATATTTTCTAACAACATATAATGCCCCTCTAACAAATCTTTAAGCAAGCCTGAGGTTTTAAAATTTGGATGGGTAAAATCAATTGACCTAAATTGTGCAATATTTTCTGGAATACGATTTGGATAATAGCGTGCAGACTGAGGCATATCATACACCAACTGACGCATAGGAATAAACCATTTGGCATAACTTTCTTTTGGTAAGGCATTTACATACTCTTTATCCGCTTGAAGCAAACGCTCTTTTTCTTGCTGTATGACTGTTATGATATCCTGTTGCTTACTTAGATTATCATTCTCTGAATAGGTTTTTTCTAGATGATGCCAAGCGGGCCAAGCTTCTTGCCTTTTACTGTGCTGCTGAGCATAGCTTTGTAAATACTTATTTTCTGTACTTTGTAAGAATTGAACAGATACAGATGCACTTAAATTGTTTGCCTCTAATTTGATTACTTTTTCGTTCATCACCAACACCAAAGACTCTTTAGCGCCCCACTGCAGCACTCCCATTCCTTTATAGTTAGCAGGGTATTTCAGTGTAAACTCTCCTAATGCATCTGTGGTAGTGCTGTCTAGTGCAAAAGGCTTCAAACCTTCAAAACCAAGCAGTTTTATGCTTTGTAAAGGGTATTGCTTAAAACTACCGTTTACTTCTTGGGCTTTTATAGTAAAAGCAAATAATACCGTAAATGCGGTTAGTATCACTTTTATGTGTTTTATTTTCAAAATCATATTATTAGTTAAATAAGTTTAAATAGTCTTTAAAAGCATACATCTTACCTCTTTTACCCCCAGTCATTTCATATATAATTTTTAATCTTTCTAAATCGTCTAGTAATTTATAGGCAGAAGCAAGAGAGAGTCCTGTAACCTTACTTGTTTTTTGCGCATCAACAATAGGCATTTGGTATAAATAGTTTACCAATGCTTGCCCTTTGTTCGCCCTCCTTCCTAGACTACTTAATTTTTTATTTACTTCCTCTCGGAGTTTTAGTATTTTATCAAATGTTTCAATACTATTTTTTGCCGTTTCAATAATGTCCCGTCCTGAAATAGCGTTACACATAAAAACGTTAAAAAATGGAAAACAACCCCGAACGCTATATAAAGCGTACTCAGAAAGACTATTCAATGTCTTTAAAACTACAAATTGTTCAAGAGATTGAACAAGGAGAATTAAGCACCACAGGAGCTGTTCGTAAATATGGTATCCAAGCACGTTCAACAATTGTTAGTTGGCTCCGAAAATATGGTACCTTTGATTGGGAAAACCAAACACCATCAAATATGCCAAAAACTCCTGAACAAAAACTACTTGAATTAGAACAAGAAAATCGTCTACTAAAAAAGCAAAAAGCCCACTTAGAGCATCAGGTCTCACGAGCAGACAAAAAAGCAATCATTTTTGACATGATGATTGATTTAGCGGAAAAAGAATATAATATTTCTATCAGAAAAAACTCCAAACCCGGGTTATCAACACCTTCAAAGAAGAACACAAAGAAACAATAGTTTCTACCTGTGAATTACTCGGGGTTAGCAGGCAGGTATATTATAGAGCTAATCAATCAAGAAAAAAGCGGCGAATAAAAGCTCAAAAAGTAATAGAAATGGTTAAAGAAATAAGAATGAAAATGCCCAAATTAGGTACACGTAAATTATATAATAAACTAGAAGATCCTTTGAAAGAGATTGGTGTTGGTAGAGACAGGCTCTTTGCTATACTTAAGGCAAACCATATGCTTATAAAACCAAAGAAGCAGTATCATGTTACAACCAATTCATATCATAGGTTTTACAAACATCAAAACCTCATTAGTGCAACAACACCCTCAAGACCTGAACAGATTTGGGTGTCAGACATTACCTATATAGGAAACAGAAAGAACCCTATGTATTTAGCATTAATCACAGATGCTTATTCCAAGAAAATAGTTGGATATGATGTGTCTGATAGTCTGTGTGTAAAAGGAACTACACGTGCTTTAGATAAAGCTGTTAAAAATAGAATATATAAACAAGAAGCGTTGATACACCACTCTGATAGAGGTATTCAATACTGTTCTAATGAATATCAAAAATTATTAGATAAATTTGACATACAACCTAGTATGACTCAAAAATATGATCCCTATGAAAACGCAATAGCTGAAAGAATTAA
Organism: Flavobacteriaceae bacterium; assembly: GCA_965178655.1. Lineage (GTDB taxonomy): Bacteria > Bacteroidota > Bacteroidia > Flavobacteriales > Flavobacteriaceae. Next base: position 1,471,873 of record OZ238266.1, on the reverse strand, counting down.
TGGCATTTTAAAGCAAGAATTTGATATTAACAAGTATAATCTAAACCTTGATATAATTAAAAAATTAGTAAAAAACGCAATAGAAATATACAATAAGGATAGACCACACTTATCAAATTCAATGTTGACTCCTGAACAAATGCACAAACAAAGAAGACTGAAAATTAAAACCTATAAACAAAAAAAGAGAGTAACAAAAATGAATTTGCTACCCTCTAATAATTTAAATATCTTAGCCCAATAATCTGTATCGGTTATTTAGGACGAGACATACAGGGGTAAAAATCTATTTGTAGATACAAATAAGATTTGCTTATATCAAGATAATTAGCCAAATATTCAATAAAAAAACTAAGTTTTACTTGATTCATCTAACTCAAAAGCAAAGAGGTTGTTTCGCAACTCATCAAGTAAACTATTCAATTGCTTCATTTTTTTTACGTCTAATCGAATAGTTTCTCTAGAGTGCATTTTTAATTCATTATCTATTTTATCTAACAATGAAATTCCTTTTTTAGAAAGGCTACACTCATAAGATCTTTTATCTTTCTTTTTTCTATTATATAGAATCAATTTTTTTTTAACTAACTTTTGCAACAACCTTGTTACATTAGAATTTTTTTGCAGCATTCTAGACTGTATATCAGTGGGAGAAATTTTCCTTCCTGCTTGTCCTCTTAAAATCCTTAAAACATTATACTGAGGTTCTGTTAGCTTAAAGCGCTTAAAAAAAACATCTGATTTGTTATAAAAAAACAAACCTGTAAAAGTAATATTTACATATGTTTTTTCCTGGATAGACAAAAAGCCTTTAGATCGTATGTCCTTTTCAATACTCATAATTAGTTTAAAAACATATTTTAATTCGTTATATATTGTAGCCTTCTCCTTATTTAGGACACCTCTAAATTAAAAAATAATTATTATTTATGCCCAGAGATTTATACGGGCGATTATAATTGTACTCTTCTTTTCAGTTGTTGCTTATTTTCTGTAATTGATAAGTATCGTTAAAATAATAAGCGTCTAGTATATCTTCTCTAAAGAAACGATTAAAACGTTCTATATACCCATTTGCATTGGTTTTCCTGGTTGCTTTATTTAAAGCACTACTAATTAATATATAGTTTTACTTAAATTCTCAGCTAGACATTAAATCTCGTAATTTATCTAATAACAGGTTTAATTCTACCTGATTTTCATTGTCTATCCGCACTAAATCTACACAATGTTTTTTTAATTCGGGGTCAATTTTTTTTAATAGTAGTAAACCTTTTTCTGTTATAGCTCTATAGTATTGGCGTTTATCAACAGCACATTGCGTAGTTTCTATTAATGACCTCTGTTCTAATTTCTCTAATAACCGTGTTGCATTAGAAGATTTATGTAATAATCGCGATTGTAAATCATTTGACAATAGTGCTTCTGGATAACTCCCTCGTAAAATACGTAGTGCATTATATGAAGGTTCTGTTAAATCAAATATTTTAAAAAATAAATTACTCTGAGCATAAAAAAATAGTCCTGTATAAATTACATTCACATAGGTTTTCTCTTGAATTGACAAGAATCCTTTTGATTGTATGTCTTTTTCTATACTCATAGATTAAGGTGCTTTTTGCATTTAAATATAGTAAAAAAAATACATACAATAATATTCAATCTACATTACTCTGTCTGTTTATATATTTTATAAGAAAAAGCACCTGTAAAACAGGTGCCTTAAACCAACTTAAAACTAACATTATGAGGTTTCCGGTTGTTTTTTAACAATCGGAAAAACCATTATAAATAGTTAGACTTGTGTGTAAATATACTGATATACACAAACACTAAACAAATAAAAAGCTTAATTAATTAGTTGTTGCTACAAATATATCGACTAGGCTATTGTGCCCTCCATTAAAATTATAATAGAGTTTTAAGTAATTCTTTATTAAAAAAAGAAGGGGTTGTATACGTATTATTAAGGTCGTATCTTTATCTCATTCTTTTAAAAAAATTAACTATGAAACGCCTTGTCAATTTAGCAAACTACAACATTACTTACATTAGGCATATCTATACAATTAGCACTGTGTTTCTCTTAATTGGCTTTCTATCATGTAGGCCACAGTATTTATCTTGCCCAAAGAAGAAACGTTGTGTAACTGTTCCAGCATATTTTCCAAGCAACGACAAACTAGCCTTAGTTTCTGAATTTTATTTTGAAGCACATGTTTCTGAATTATCAGAAAAAAAGAAGTCACAACACAACAAATTTTTGAAAATTAATTAGACTTGTAGTCTAATTAATTTTATCTATTTAAGCACTTTTGAAGCATTCAATATCCGGAAATTATGCGCATAAATATGCATGACAAAACTTATGAGTAATTTGTAAAAGCACAACTTAAATCATTGAAGACCAATTTATCCTATAAAGAAACTCCTGATTAATCTGAAAAAAGAATTGGGACATCAAAGGTGTTAGGTAAAATAAAAGACATTATATTTGCCCGGGTAAAACATTGACTTATATTTTTAAATAAACGTGGATACAATTCTTTTATACAGTTCGTACTTTATAATGGCGATATACGCAATATCGTTATTAATCATACTTTTTTATGCTTTAGCGCAATTAAACTTGCTTGTAAACTATTTAAAGGCACAGAAAAAAACAACAAATGATGTTCTTTTTGATTTAAACAATCCTGAAGAAGTGCCTTACATAACCATACAACTGCCTTTATACAATGAGCTATATGTAGTGGAGCGTTTATTAAAAAACATCGCCCTAATTACTTATCCTAAAGATAAGTTAGAAATTCAGGTTTTAGATGACTCTACTGATGAATCTATCCATACCACTGCAGCACAAATTACTGAATTACAAAAAACTGGGTTAGATATTGTTCATATTACACGAACAAATAGAGAAGGTTTCAAAGCAGGCGCCTTAAAAGAAGGTTTAAAAATTGCAAAAGGAACATTTATAGCTATTTTTGATTCTGATTTTTTACCTCAAAAAGATTGGCTACAGCTTACTGTACCGTACTTTAAAAACACAGAGATTGGTGTTGTTCAAACCCGATGGGGGCACATTAACCGTAACTACTCTTTACTTACTAAAATACAAGCTTTTGCTTTAGACGCACACTTTACACTAGAGCAAGTTGGAAGAAATAGCAAAGGGCACTTTATAAACTTTAATGGTACAGCTGGTATTTGGCGTAAAGAATGTATCTATGATGCTGGAAACTGGGAAGGAGATACGCTTACCGAAGATTTAGATTTAAGCTACAGAGCCCAATTAAAACACTGGAAATTTAAGTACCTCGAACATGTAGAAACACCTGCCGAACTTCCTGTAGTAATTAGCGCAGCAAGATCACAACAATTTAGATGGAACAAAGGAGGCGCTGAAAACTTTCAAAAAATGGCAAAGCGCGTTATTCGTTCTAAAGAATTGTCCTTTAAAACAAAGTTTCATGGTATCATGCATTTGCTTAATAGCACTATGTTCTTGAATGTATTTATTGTAGCAGTATTAAGTATTCCAATGCTATACATTAAAAATTATTACGAGCATTTTAGAGGTTACTTTATTGTAATGAGCTTTTTTGTAATGAGTACCTTAATCTTTTTTATATGCTATTGGTTTATGTACCGAAATCTTAACGGGAAAGGGTTTAAAAACTTCTTTAACTATATTGGACATTTCTTTGCCTTTTTCTCTATTGCAATGGGATTCTCCTTACATAATTCACTTGCTGTGTTAGAGGGACATCGTGGTAAAAAGAGTCCGTTTGTACGAACTCCTAAATTTAATATTAGCACCATAAAAGACTCTTGGAAAAACAATAAATACCTCAGTAAAAATATTTCTAAAAACATTGTTGTTGAAGGTATTCTGTTTTTGTATTTTATTTTCGGACTAGCAAGCGCTTACTTAGTTACCGTTATAGGAGGTGCTAAAGAAGTAGATTTTGGTCTTGTACCTTTTCACCTAATGCTTGTTGTTGGGTTTGGTTTTGTGTTTGTTAAATCAATTACTTCTAAAGTATAAACTACACACACAAGAAGCTCCTTATACTGAATGCTTGTCATTCTCAGCTTTGACTGGGAATCTATATGTGAATATAGCGATTTCGATAACTATCTAAAGACATTAGCCAAAAGAGAAAAGAATCAAGATGCTAAGCTGAAAATTGTTGGTTTTTGAAGTTTTAGATTTTCGTCTTCACGGAAATGACACGCTGCTTTGGTTTTAACGAGTATTAGGATAAAACCACCCACAAAAACGCCCTTATTGCTATAAGCTATAAGGGCGTTTTTTTACAATAATCATTTTAAAATTAATTCTTAAAATGCTTTATATTTATAAGCTCTTGCTCGGTAAGATGCTTCCAGTGTCCGCGAGGAATATCTTTCTTTGTTAGGTCTCCAATCATTACACAATCTACTTTTAATAAATCATATCCTAAATGCTCAAAGATGGTTCTTAATACACCATTACCAGTGTTTAGTATTGAGATTCCAATCTCTTTTTTAGGAGCATTATTTATATAAGTTATTTCTACAACCGATACTTTTTTCCCTTCAATCGTTAAGCCTTCCTGAATTTTCTTTAAATCTTCTTGCTTTAAATTTTTATCTAACTCTATATGAAATAAGCGTTTAACACCAGTTTTTGAGTTGGTAAATTTGCGGGTTAAATCATCGTCGTTTGTAAACAATAATAATCCGGTCGAATTTCTCCCCAAACGCCCTATTGGCTTAATTCTAGAATTGGTTGCATTAGCAACTAAATCCATTACTGTTTTTCCTTTATTTTGGCTATCTGTAGTTGCAAACCCTTTTGGTTTGTTTAATAACACATAGGCTTTTCTTTCTGGATTAATTCTTGCGCCATCAAAACGAACCTCATCTTCTAACTTTACTTTGTATCCCATTTCAGAAACAATCTTACCATTAACGGTAACACTTCCTATAGAGATATGCATATCTGCTTCACGACGAGAACACATTCCAGAATTGGCAATGTATTTGTTTAAGCGTATTTCATTATTTGTAGCCTTTTTTACTACAGGCGCAGCAGTTCCTTTCTTTACCGATGCCTTAGGTTTAGGCGCTCTTGATTTAGGGGCTGCATATTTTTTAGTAGTGGATTTTTTATATTTTCCGTTACCAGATGTTCTTCTTTCGCTTGACATGAATACTAAATTTTGCGCAAAGATACACTAAGAAAACTATATTCTGCTTAAAATCAAGGATGGTTTGCTTAAAATTATACTAAACACGCCTAGAACAATTAAAAATTTTAACAAATTATGAAGAAATACATATGTTTTTTTTGAGGTAGAAAACCATAAAAAAACAGTGTAAAAAAGAAGAATTGGGATACAGGCATAAAAGAAATAGTTCATTTTTCCTAAATCAAATTTTGATGTAAACACCGCTAATAATACCATTGCTATTAAGGTAAGTACTGTAATTACTCTTTTTGTAAATAACACGCCATACACTACCGGAATAGTATTATAACTTAATGTTAAGTCTCCTGTAACATTTTCTAGGTCTTTTGTGATTTCTCTTATTATAATCATTAAAAACAAAAACCCACCATGATAAAACACCAGTTTTTCAAAATTAGCATAATACACCAATACTATAAAAAACGGTATTACAGCAAGTATTGCTGCTACCATATTGCCTATAAAAAGATGTTTTTTTAGCTTATGAGAATAGAACCATATCATGAATATATAACTAGAAAAAAACAAGACAGCCTTAAAAGAAATATAGCTTACTACTAATACAGTTATAAAATTCAACACAAAATAACCTACCAATTTTGTTTGTTGTGACACCAATCTATCGAGTAATAATTTTCTTGGTCGGTTTATGAGGTCTTTTTCAGAATCGTAGAAATTATTAATAATATATCCTGCGGCTATTGACAATGATGACGCCAAGACTAGTATAAACAGGTATCTGTCTAACAAGACCGCAGAAATACTGTTTTCTTTTGTTAAAATAAATATTGCCGACAGGTATTGTGCCAATATAATCATCAGAATATTATAGCCGCGAACAACAGAAAACAAACTGACTATTTTTTTTAAAATAAGTTTGTTTTTACGTGAAATCATGGGTGTAATTTTAGAAGTTATATACTACTTCTAATTTGTAGTCTTTTAGCGCTTTTTCTGCCTTTTTATAATCTGAGGCAAAACCAAGAATATAACCGCCACCACCAGAACCGCATAGTTTTAGGTAGTAGTCGTTTGTCTCTATACCTTTCTTCCATAAATCATGAAACTGGGCAGGAATCATTGGTTTAAAGTTCTGTAATACTACTTTTGATAATTGTTTTACATTATCAAACAAAGAGCTTACATTTCCTTTTAAAAAATCTTCTACGCAAGCATCAGTATGTTTTATAAATTGTGTTTTTAACATACTTCTAAACCCTTCTTGTTTCATTTTTTCCATGAAAATTTCAACCATCGGAGCAGTTTCTCCTATAATTCCGGAGTCTAATAAAAACACCGCACCTTTACCTGTTGTTTGTTGAGATGGCAAACCTGCAGGCTCTATATTATCTGTTGAGTTTATTAAAATTGGTAAACTTAAATAACTATTTAATGGGTCTAATCCTGAGCTTTTTCCGTGAAAGAAAGATTCCATTTGAGAAAATATGTTCTTTAATTGAATTAACTTTTCGCGGGTTAGGTTTTCAAGAACAGTAATTTTTTCTTGTGCGTATTTATCATAGATAGAGGCTACTAAAGCGCCTGAACTCCCTACACCATATCCTTGCGGAATAGACGAGTCAAAGTACATCCCTTTAGCAATATCGGCTTGTAGTGCCTTAATATTAAACACTGCCAAACTTGTACTTTCTTGTTCTAGCTGCTTTAAATAGTTAGAAAATTTCAGTAAATTTTTGGTTGATTTCTTTGCCGATTCAGACGGTGTATCTGTCGTTTTTAAAGCCCCCTTATAAAAGTTATATGGTATAGACAAACCTTTGGAATCTTTAATAATTCCGTACTCTCCAAATAATAATATTTTTGAATAAAAAAGAGGTCCTTTCATGCTAATTGACAATCTGTTAATGAATAATTATTGTTTTGTGGATTTAACGATACTAATTAACAACTTTAATATTTCGGTGATATCCTTTTTTAAAGTGTTATACATTAATACATTTAAATACGCTGTTTCATATAGTAAATCTAACCAATATTCTGTTTCATTTGCTTCTTTTAAAGCAATTGAAAGTTTATGAATAAAATCTGCTTTGCTTTCAGCATGTTCTGCCTCCCTAACATTTGCTCCAATTGATGTCCCAGATCGAAGCAACTGTTTTGACATGACATACTCTCGTTTTGTTTCAATCAAGATTTTATATATCTCAACTATTTTTATTGAAAACTGAAAACTTTTGTCTTTTATTACATTTCGCTTTTTCATATTCAAACTCAAATATATCAACTAACACAAAAACTATCAATTGTCAATTATCAATTGTTCTGCTCCAGTACCAACCGCATCACAAATATAGTGTGCATTTTGACAATAGCCAACTAATTGAGTGTTAATGAATTCTAAAGCCTGTGTTTTCTCTGACTCAGGATATAGTACATGTACATTTGCCCCTGCATCTAGTGTAAAACAAACGTGTAGTCCTGTTTGTTTTCTAAACGCCCAAATTTTAGTGATAATCTCCATTGTATTAGGCTTCATTAGTATGAAGTATGGCATACTTGTCATCATCATAGCATGTAATGTTAAAGCTTCACTTTCAACAATTGCTATAAACGCTGTAAGGTTTCCTGTAGCAAAGACATCTTGTAATTTCGATAAATTATCATGTGCTTGCTTAAACCTACTTTCTGCATAAGGGTGATCATGCATTAAATCATGCCCTACGGTGCTAGAGACTTGTTTCTCTCCTTTATCAACCAATAAAATAGTGTCTTGGTAGTTTTTAAACACCTCGTGTACTTTATGTGTATACGGTACGCCGTATATATCTGAGCTTGTTTCGATTTGTTTGTGTTCTCCCCAACAAACTAAACTTCCTTGCACGCTTCTACAAGCACTTCCTGAGCCTAAACGGGCTAAAAAAGATGCTTTTCTCATAAAGTAATCTTCCGAAATTGACGGGTTTAATTTCTTTTCTATAGACATGATACACATTGCCAAAGCACACATTCCTGATGCCGAAGAGGCAATACCAGAACTGTGCGGAAAAGTATTATTTGTGTCTATTGTAAAAGCATACTGTTTTATAAAAGGCACGTATTTTTCAATACGCGTAAAGAACGCCTTAATTTTAGGTTTAAAATCTTCGTTTTTTTTGCCCTCAAAAATAACCTCAAAGCAATATGGGTTAGCAAATGTCTCTCTTTTTTTATAGTGTAATGTGGTCGTTGTTTTACAATTATTTAAAGTAAAACTAACTGAGGGGTTTGCAGGGATTTGGTTTGGTTTTTTTCCCCAGTATTTCACTAAAGCAATATTACTTGGTGCAGACCATGTAATAGCGCCATTATTAAGCGTTTTTGTTAGGGGTAAAAATTCAAATACTGAAGTGTCCATTTTTATAAAATAAGTTAGGCAAATATATGTTTTATTGTTAAGACGTTATGGCTTTTGCCACCAAATAACCACCGGTCCAAGCGTTTTGAAAGTTAAAGCCTCCTGTTACAGCATCAATATTTAATATCTCTCCTGCAAAAAACAAGTTTTTATGCAACCTACTTTCAAAGCGTTTAAAATTAATTTCTTTTAAATTAACGCCACCTGCAGTAACAAACTCTTCTTTAAAAGTACTTTTCCCAGTAATCTGAAATACTGCTGCTGTTAGTTGTATTGCTAGGTCATCTAACTGTGGTTTTGTAATATCTGCCCATCGTGTTGTTTCGGATATTTTTGCAGCAGACACTAAGCTTGCCCATAAACGTTTTGGAACGGAAAACTGAGGGTACTTTTGTACGTTATTCTTGGCCAAAGATTGCTTTATATCCTTTAGCTGTAAGAGATTATCTGAGGTGCTTTGATTTATAAAGTTAACTGCTATTGAAAACTTGTAATCTTTCTCTGCCAACTCACGTGCACCATAAGCCGATAATTTTAATATTGCTGGCGCACTTAAACCCCAATGGGTAATTAGTAGCGGTCCGCTTGATGATAAATGACTATCAAGCACCTTAACCTGTGCATCTAACACAACCACCCCTGGAATATTTTTAATACGTTCATCAGCGGTGTTAAAGGTAAATAATGATGGTACTGGTGGTACGATAGTGTGATTTAATTTTTCTAGTAATTTCCATAGTTTAGGACTACTACCGCCTGCAAAAACAACTTTTTCTGCAACATATTGTGTTGTTTTTGTACTTATATTCCACAAGTCGGCCGCTTTATCAATAGCCGTTACTCCTTGGTTTTTTAATACTGTAATCCCTAGTTTTTCTGCTTCGTTTACAAAACAATCTATTATTGTTTGTGAGCTATTGCTTTCTGGAAAAACACGACCATCGTCTTCTATTTTAAGCGGGATACCTCTAGTGTCAAACCACTCAAACGTATCACCACAGCAAAACTGATGAAAAGGTCCTAGCAGTTCTTTTTCTCCTCTAGGGTAATATTGTGTTAATTCTTTTGGATCAAAACACGCATGGGTAACATTGCATCTGCCACCTCCTGAAACTTTTACTTTTTGTAAAATATTACTGCCTCGCTCAAGAATAGCAATTTGTAATTCCGGGTTGTTTACTGCAGTATTAATTGCTGTAAAAAAACCTGCTGCACCGCCGCCAATAATAACAACATTATATTGTTTTTTCATTTTAATTGTTGTGTTTTTAACCATCAAGGCATATTGTGCAAAGTTACGTAATAAATGGTGTTAAACCTCAGAATGGTGCACTGAACAGTCTCACTAATAATAAAAGCCTTCAAAATACTTTGAAGGCTTTTATGAGTGGTTTTAAACCGTCTCTTAATTAAAATCAATCGTTGTACAAGCTTTGGTATAGATGTATGTTAGTACTTTCTGCACTGCTTCTTGAGATGACATGGCTTTTCCTATTTTATGTTTACCATCAAACACGTTTCCGTTTTCATCCCAAGTATATGTAGTGTCATTTCCTTTTATAACACGCATACCATCAATTGTTCCTAAGCGGAATGATTGGTATTCTTTATCGTATTCTGCGCCAGATGGGTAATATGTTTCTGCTGTAAAAGCAGCACTTCCTTTAGAGAATAAATAACAAACACAGTTACCTATTTCACTTCCTTCAGATACGCGAACAGTATTGTTCTGTACTATTTTCCAGTCTCCCCTAACTTTAGCGGCTACTATATTCATGAGCATGGTACCTTTTTCTGCTATTTTACCATCTATTTTAGCTTCAAAAGCAACTAAGGCTGAAACTGCTCCTGATTTTTCTTTTTGAGACTCAAATACAATATCTGTAATAGTCATTTGAAAATCATAACTTTTATCAGTCATGTTTGCTAATAACTGCTCTGAAAATTCTTCAAAATTATAATTGCTGTTTTTTACTACACCAGATAAGCCTATAAATGACGTATTGTTTTTATACTTATCATCAAATAACGACAGTACGCTGTTTATTTGTTTAGAAGCCGAAAGGGTATTAGACGCTTCTACATAACTTTTTACTAAGTGAACAACAGGTTTTTCTTGAGCTACTACAGATAATACTGATAATAGTAGCATACATAGTACTGTTTTAAACATTGCAGGTTTTTTCATTAGGTTTGGTTTTTTGGTTAAGAGTAGCAATATATAAAAAAGAATGGAGAATGTGCTTTTAAACAGTAATTGGAAACAAAAAAGCAAGCTATATAGCTTGCTTTTAATTTATTCGTACTCAAGGTGGGAATCGAACCCACACTTCCGAAGAAACTGGATTTTGAATCCAGCGCGTCTACCAATTCCGCCACTTGAGCATTGTGTATTGCGAGGGCAAAAATAGTAAAATATTCGTGTTAGCATTCATTTAATTATTATAAAATCATTTTCTTAAAAAAGAAGGCTATTTAATAGCTTTATATTCAGTCATAAATTCCTATTTTTGCCACATATACTAATTTCATAAAAAAATTACAATGTTGGAATCTACATTAGAGCCAAAAATATTTGCTTGTACTCAGAGTAAAGACCTAGCAGGAAGAATTGCAAAAGCGTTTGGAACAACACTAGGAAACGTTATCACTTCAACTTATAGTGATGGTGAATTTCAACCTTCTTTTGAAGAATCTGTAAGAGGACGTAGGGTGTTTTTAGTAGGATCTACACATCCATCATCCGACAATTTAATGGAAATGCTTATGATGCTTGATGCCGCAAAACGCGCATCTGCACGTCATATTACAGCTGTATTACCATACTACGGATGGGCAAGACAAGACCGTAAAGACAAGCCTAGAGTTCCTATTACAGCTAAATTAGTAGCTAGTTTATTAGAGACTGCTGGTGCAACACGAATTATTACAATGGACTTACATGCAGATCAAATTCAAGCATTTTTCGAAAAGCCTGTAGATCATTTATTTGCATCTACCATTTTCTTACCGCATGTAAAAGCTTTAAACCTACAAAACTTAACCATTGCCTCTCCAGACATGGGTGGTTCTAAACGTGCTTATGCTTATGCTAAGGCATTGGGTAGTGATGTTGTTATTTGCTACAAGCAACGTGCTAAAGCCAACGTCATTTCACATATGGAACTTATTGGCGAGGTTAAAGGACAGCATGTTATTTTAGTAGATGATATGGTTGATACTGCTGGTACACTTACCAAAGCTGCAGATATGATGATGGAACGCGGTGCATTAAGTGTACGCGCCATTTGTACACATGCAATCTTATCAGGAAATGCTTTTGAGCGTATTGAAAACTCACAACTAACAGAACTTATTGTTACGGACTCTATTCCGCATGAAAAAACAAGCAATAAAATAAAAGTTATTAGTTCTGCTCAATTATTTGCAGATGTTATGAAGAGTGTTCATCAAAACAAATCTATTAGCGAAAAATTTATAATGTAATTCTTGACAATTAACATTAATTAACTACATTTGCCGTCCCTTATATTTAGGGATATTAATAATTTTTTAAAACATACAATGAAATCAATTACAATCAACGGATCACAAAGAGAAAGCGTAGGTAAAGTTTCTACTAAAGCCTTACGTAATGCTGGAATGGTTCCTTGCGTAGTATACGGAGGAGACAAAGCAGTACATTTTTCTGCACCAGAATTAGCATTTTCTAAATTAGTTTACACTCCTAACGCGCACACTGTAGTGATTGCTTTAGATAACGGAACAAAAATTAGTGCTATTTTACAAGACATTCAATTTCACCCTGTATCAGACAAAATCTTACATATTGATTTTTATCAATTATTTGATGACAAAGCTGTTACCATGAACATTCCTGTAAATGTTGTCGGAACGCCTAAAGGAGTTATGGCCGGTGGAGTATTAACATTAAACAAACGTAAATTAAGAGTAAAAGCATTACCTGCTAACTTACCTGATTTTCTTGAGGCTGATGTTGCTGACTTAGAAATTGGAAACAAACTTTTCATTACTGCATTAACAAATGAAAAATACACATTCTTACAAGCAGACAACACTGTTGTTGCACAAGTAAGAGTATCTAGAGCTGCTATGAAAGCTGCTCAAGCAGAAGCTAACTCTGATAGCGCTACTGCAGAAGCAGAAGCTTAAAAAACAGTATTTATTACAAGACTATAAATATTTTCTAAAAGCATTCAACTTTGTTGAATGCTTTTTTTATTTTTACACTTATATATTATTGCTTTATAAAAAAATGAAGAAATTTTTAATTGTTGGCTTAGGGAATATCGGACAAGATTATACGGAAACCCGACATAATATTGGATTTAAAATCTTAGACCACCTTGCTGCAAATGAATCTATCTCTTTTGACACCCAAAAACTAGGTAGCATTGCCACTTACAAACTCAAAGGAAGAACTTTTATTTTACTAAAACCAAGCACTTATATGAACTTAAGCGGTAAGGCAATTCAATACTGGCTTACCAAAGAAAAAATACCTCTTGAAAACCTTCTTGTTATTACAGATGACCTTAACCTCCCTTTTGGCGCATTACGCGTAAAATTAAAAGGAAGCGACGGCGGACACAATGGCTTAAAAGACACCCAAACACAATTACAAACTACCAAATACAATAGGTTTCGTTTTGGTATTAGCGACACTTTTAGCAAAGGCCGACAAGTAGATTATGTACTTGGCAACTGGAGTGCCGAAGAGAACAAACTACTCCCTGAACGACTTGATAAATCTGTTGACATTATAAAATCGTTTGGATTGGCAGGAATGAATATTACCATGAACAGTTATAATGGCAAATAAGATGACTACTTTTCAATCCATAGCAGATTTTCAATCTCAGAAACCAACAGTATTAACTATTGGTACTTTTGATGGGATACATGTTGGACATAAAAAGATACTAGAGCGATTGGTAGGCACTCAAAAAGGACTACAATCTGTAGTACTTACTTTTTTTCCGCACCCAAGAATGGTGTTGCAAAAAGGTGGAGACATTAAACTCATACACACCATTAAAGAACGTACAGCGTTTTTAGAACAAACCGGCATTGATAGCTTGATTATTCAAGAGTTTTCAAAAGAATTCTCACGACTTACCGCAACCGAGTTTGTACGTGATATTCTAGTACACAAACTAAATATTAAACATATTATTATTGGTTACGACCATAGGTTTGGGCGCAATAGAACAGCTAATATTGATAGCCTAAAAGAGTTTGGATTAATCTATGATTTTACTGTTGAAGAAATCTCTGCTCAAGACATTAATGCAGTTTCGGTTAGCTCTACCAAAATAAGAACTGCCTTAGAAAACGGCGACCTAGAAATGGCTAATAAGTACTTAGGAGCACCTTTTCAGATAAACGGAGTAGTACATAAAGGCAAGGGCATTGGCAAAACCATTGGCTTCCCTACCGCTAACATTTATATTGAAGAATCTTACAAAATTATACCTAAAAACGGCGTGTATATTGCCACGGCAATTATAGCAGGAAAAACAGTTTTGGGAATGATGAATATTGGCACAAACCCTACCGTAAACAATAACAGCACCCAGCATATTGAAATACACCTGTTTAATTTTAACAACGATATTTACAACCAACCTATTAAAGTATCTATCCTAAAACGCATTAGGGACGAACAAAAGTTTGAAAACATACAAGCACTAAAAACACAATTAGCAGCAGACAAACAAGAGGCGATAGCGTTTTTTAATAAGCAAAAAGACTAAAAAACCAATACTCTTTACTACAACTTATATAAAATTTTAAGCAACACTATTCTTGGTAAGACATAAGTTTTTTCATCTGAAATTAAAACCTCTGAAAATGAATTACGTTGTTTAAATGCTAAATCAAAAATATTTGTAATACCCAGTTCAACACCCCAAGGACTTCCTTCTTTTTGATAATACAAAGATGTATTTGCTATATTAAAAACATTCGTGCTACCTGTGGTTTTATTTTTATACTCTTCAAAACTATAGTCCGCTTTTATAATGAAATCTTTTAAAAAAGCATATTCTAAAAAAGCAGCAAAAACACTCGTTTCAAAACGAGATATACTTATTGATTTATATTCCGAAAATGATTTTTTGTAATTCAACTCTATTTCTGGCAGTTTTTTAAAACGTATTTCAAGCCCAGTATCAAGAGTGTAGTTACTAGACGTGCTAGAAATTAACTCATCATTAATTGGCGATTCATAATCTGCCAACACAACACTTCCTTTAACAGAAAATTTGTACCTACTATAACCTTTTTTAAGTCCGCCAGAAAAATGCCATCTTCTATCCTGATTGTTGAGCAAGATTGGTACAGATATAAAATTAATACCTTCTATAGTTGTAATATTCTTAAAGCTGCGCTCTTTTAAACGATAGTTTGCAGTAAGATTATAAAACAAATTTTTAACTAGTAAAAAATTAGAATAATTAACTTGGGCACTGTGATACAATTCGTTTTTTAATTGATTATCACCTTGGTAAATATTATTAAAATCCAATAATGTAAATTGATTTGACAATTGCTTGATACTCGGAAATACTGCTTTTAGATGGTATCTAAAATTTAATTTTTTATAATTTGCAAACTCAAACTTACCTATAAACTCTGGTAACAAAAGTGTTTTTTGATTTTTATCCGAAATGGGATTTTGAGTTATAGACCAATAATAATTGTGATAAAATAATCCTGGTTTAAGCATTAACCTTCCTATTTGAGTTTTATACTGAAGCCCTATATAAGTGTCATTAAAATGTAACTTTGTGTCATTGCCAAACCCTGCAGATGAAAAATTGTTAATACTCATGTCATCTAATACTTGATACTCATCTGTTTTTAAATTTTCAAAATTAAGTTGAGTTCCAAGACTAAGGTATATATGGTTAGAACGGTTTAAAACCCAATACTTTTTTATAAGCGCACTAATGGCATGAGATTTTAGTTCTTTTGTTTTAAAAACATCATAACTATCACTCTCAATAATTGGCAACAATTCTTGAAAAACAGCTTGATCTGTTAACCAGTTGGTTTTTGGTGCTCCTTTTTGATAATGGTAATTAAGCAGTGTACTTATCGTTTGTTTACTACTAAATTTTTTATACCATTCTAACGCTTGCTTAAAAGAGTTGTTTTTAATAGTCTTTTTAGAATTAATACTATTACTATTTTCTGGTGTAGCAGTTAGCGTAGTACGCTCTGAGTCGTTCTCTGAAACTTTTACATAACTACTAAATGCAACATACTCCTTGCTGCTAGGCGTTAATTTTAAGGATAATTTTCCTATTCCAAAATGATTGTTTTGACTTCCTGTGTTGCTCCTATTTTCAATTAAACCAGCAAGTGTATTATACTTGTTTTCTGTTTCTAATTTTGTAGTATTCTGTATGCCTGACCAAATACCATAACTAGACAAATTGGTGGTTGTGTTAATTTTTTGATTTAAACTCAATGCTCCAAAATAGTTAGTGCTTGATGTAAAATCTGTGTTTGCCAAGAATTGTGAAAAGTCGCTATTAAGTATTGAAAAGTAGCTTTTAGCATCGTTAAACAATTTATTTAAACCACCCTCAAACTCTAAATAATCTTGTAGTGTAAATGACTTTATACCAGTATTATTAAAATCTCCTATGGCATTTATACTTGTTTTTGGACTGTAGTAGTATAGTGATGGGTTTGCTAAATATCGGTCTTTAACTCCTGCCCCAATTTCAATATCACCAAAAATAAAATTTTTTTTATCTTCCTTTAGCTTGATATTCATGACCATTTCATCGCTATCTTCTAGACCTTTTAAAAATGCCACCTCATTATAATTGTCGAGAATTTCTATTTTATCAATAACATTTGCAGGTATGTTATTTACTGCAAGCTTACTATTTCCTGTAAAAAACACTTTTTCATCAACAAGTACTTTTGTTATTTTTTTACCTTGAGCAGTAACATTTCCTTCACGGTCAACCTCAATTGCAGGTAACTTTTTAAGCACATCTCTAAGTTTTCTTTCTTTACCCGTAGTAAAAGCATCTACACTATAAATAGTAGTGTCCTTTTTTACAATTACTGGAGGGGCATAGCTAATAGTTACCTCATCTAAACTTTCTGAACTGGGATGTAGTACAAGGTTTTTAGTGTGGTTTTGAAGCGCTGTAATTGTATAGGTTTGGGCTATATATCCTAAATAACTAACGGTTATTTGGTATGTTTGATTTTTTTTAAGTTTTAAATTATAATCTCCCGCATTATCTGTAATTGCAAACTGAATTGAAGTATCGGCTTCAGGACTTGCAATAATATTTGCATAAGTTAATGGATTTTGCAGTGTATCCGTAACCTTCCCTTGTATCGTAATACTTTGAGCATAGGATGCACAGCTTAGTATTGCTACTATGAAAAATAATGCTTTTTTTAGCATACAATTACCTCCTATAAGTTGCTATTTTCTCTCGAGAATATGTCATGTATTCTGTTGCAGTCATTTTCTTGCCTTTTGTAGGAAACTTAATTTTATGCTGTTTTCCAAAAGTTATGCTTTGTAAATAGGTTGTTACATTGTGTTCTACTACTTGAACTATTAATCCTGGTAATCCAAAATAACCATCTGGCCCAAAAGGCAGATTAACACTTGGGTCATACCATGCTATTATATTTCTTTTTACCTTGCCTCTTCGCGTATCTACAATTTTAGTTTTGGTGGCTTTATAACAAAGGGTATTGTTAATTTGTTTTTTTTGGTTTGTTAGCACCCAGTTATTTTCGTTTGCCGCTGTGATTACTAGTATTGTTTCTCCAAAAAAATCAAGCTCTTGTATAGCAGATTTCGTTGCTGAATTATAATAATATGTGCCTTTTGTTTTTGAAACAATGTCGGCCATCTCTTGTTTGAAACCTGAACCATCATCTACACTCATCTGTTTTCTTTTAAAAAAACATGCGTTAGTTGCCGTAAAATTTAATTGGTATTCAAATCCTGAGATAACCTCATCAATTCCTTCTATACTTTTTTTTAGAAAGGTTTTCCCTTCAGTATCTAGTTTGGCAATGGTGTCTAAATTCATTTTGGGTTGTTGAAATATTTTTTTATAAACAGCAACACCTGTGGCTTGTTGCCCAAAAGTTATTATAGTAAAAAAGAAGGTGATTAGTATTGAGAATTGTTTCATAATTACTGATTTTAAGATGTTTCTATAATATTAAACCTTGACACAAAAAACATGCCAAGGCTTTTTTAGTTATTCTTGCATAGACATACATCGGTCATATGCCAGTAGAAAAACATCATGCTCTTCTGCATATGATAAACCAAAATGAGCGCCTGCAAAACTCGCAACAGCATCAGCCGACTGAAAACATGCGTAACTAAGAACTACTTCTTCAGAAGTAGTCTTTTCTGTAATTTCTACATCATTTGTTGCAAAAGCAACTGTTCCTGTTAGCATAAATGCTAAGATAAAAACTAATTTTTTCATAATATTTAAAATTAAATACTCCATTTAGGTCTTGAGTGGTTAGTTTTCGACCTTAAAACAGCAGTATTTTCATTCTAAATTATGAGTCAATTTACAAATTTATTTTTAATTCCTTAAGCAGGACAGCTTTAAATACGCTCCATTTTTTTGATTACTGCTAAAATAATACATCATCCTAAATTAACAGTATGTCAAAAAAGGTTAACTTAGGTATAAAGTTCAATGCTTTATTTTAAAAACAGCCTATTAAAAATGCTAAAATTCAGAAAAAAAATGCTTATTTTAGCAAAAAACCATTAGCAATGCATGTAGGATATAAGTTAAAAAAACTCCGTGAGAACAAGCGTGTTTCACAACAAGAAGTAGCTGATTTTTTAGAAATATCACAACGCACTTATTCTAATTTTGAGAGTGATAAAAGCAAACCATCTATAGATCAGTTATCCAAACTGAGTGAATTACTAGACTTCGATTTACTAGAATTACTACAAGAACAAGGCATTACTTTTAATCAGAAAAACAAAAATGGCAGTAACAATGCTATTGTAAAAAATGAATATCCCGAGCAATTGGTTACTCAGTATGAGTTTCGGATTTCAGAACTAAAAGAACTTATTACATTATTAAAAGACAAAATTACATCTCTAGAGCAATAGCACTACTTACCACAAGAGAACTTATTTTAACTACAAAACGCCTTTCAATTACTTGAAAGGCGTTTTTGTATAACAATATATTAGTCAGACTATGATCCGCACATTAGGCAGTCATCTCCTTGCCCTTCTTTTGCTTGGGCAATCATTTTCTGAAATTCTTCTGGAGAAATAGCTTCTGCTTCTGTTGTGTTTGCAGCTTGTACTACTTCCTTACGTTTTTGTACTAAGCGTTCTGCTTGTGCAACCTCAACTTCTGCTACAATAGGTGCCGCTTTTTTCTCGACATCTAAAGAGAATTTTTTAGCATCTACAGCAGATTTTGTTCTTAGATAATACATTCCTGTTTTTAGTCCTGATTTCCAAGCGTAGAAATGCATTGATGTTAATTTAGCCATGGTAGCACCTTCCATAAACAAGTTTAAAGATTGTGATTGGTCTATAAAGAATCCTCTATCACGAGACATATCAATAATGTCTTTCATACTTAGCTCCCATACTGTTTTATACAAGTCTTTAATGTCTTGTGGAATATTATCAATATGCTGAATAGAACCATTAGCACGCATAATAGCGACTTTTAAGTCTTCATTCCAAAGTCCTAATTCTACTAAATCTTCTAATAGGTGTTTGTTTACAATAATAAACTCTCCAGATAATACACGACGGGTATAAATATTTGAGGTGTATGGTTCAAAGCACTCATTGTTACCTAGTATCTGAGACGTAGATGCTGTTGGCATTGGCGCCATTAATAGTGAGTTTCTCACCCCATTAGTCATCACTTCTTTACGTAGTGACTCCCAGTCCCATCTACCGCTTAACTCGGTATCTTTAACACCCCACATGTTGTATTGAAACTCTCCTTTTGACATAGGAGAGCCTTCAAATGTAGAGTAAGCACCTTTTTCTGAAGCGATTTCCATTGAGGCTGTTACTGCCGCAAAATAAATAGTTTCAAAAATTTCTTTATTTAGTTTTTTAGCTGCTTCTGATGTAAATGGTAAACGTAATTTAATAAATGTATCCGCTAAACCTTGTACCCCTAAACCAACCGGACGGTGACGGAAGTTAGAGTTTTCAGCTTCTTTTACTGGATAGTAATTTCTATCAATTACAGTATCTAAGTTTCTTGTTACTCGCTTAGTTACTTCATATAAGTGCTGGTGGTCATACTCGCCATCTTTTACAAACATTGGCAAGGCAATAGAGGCTAAGTTACACACAGCAACCTCATCAGGAGACGTGTATTCCATAATCTCTGTACATAAATTCGATGAACGAATAGTACCTAAATTTTTCTGGTTTGATTTTTGGTTTGCTGCATCTTTATACAACATGTATGGCGTACCTGTTTCTATTTGAGATTCTAATATTTTTTCCCAAAGTTCACGTGCCTTAATTGTTTTTCTTCCTTTTCCTGCTGCTTCATAATTGGTGTACATTGTTTCAAACTCTTCACCATATACATCATACAATCCTGGACACTCATGCGGACACATTAAGGTCCACTCTGCATCGTCTTGTACACGTTTCATGAATAAATCTGACATCCACATAGCGTAAAACAAGTCTCTTGCACGCATTTCTTCTTTACCGTGGTTCTTTTTTAAATCTAAGAAATCAAAGATATCTGCATGCCATGGTTCCATATAAATTGCAAATGATCCTTTACGTTTTCCACCACCTTGATCTACATAACGAGCGGTATCATTATACACACGTAGCATAGGTACAATTCCGTTTGAGGTACCATTTGTTCCTGCAATGTATGAACCTGTTGCTCTAATGTTATGGATAGATAAACCTATTCCTCCTGCAGACTGCGATATTTTAGCTGTTTGTTTTAGGGTGTCATAAATACCATCAATACTATCGTCTTTCATAGTTAACAAGAAACATGACGACATTTGTGGTTTTGGCGTACCTGAGTTAAATAATGTTGGTGTTGCGTGCGTAAAGAACTTTTTAGACATTAAGTTATACGTTTCTATAGCCGCGTCTAGATCGTTAATATGTATTCCTACAGACACACGCATTAACATGTGTTGTGGGCGCTCTACAATTTGTCCGTTTAACTTCATTAAGTACGAACGCTCTAAGGTTTTAAACCCGAAATAATCGTAGTTAAAGTCTCTGTTATAAATAATAGCAGCGTCTAAACGGTTTTTATTTTCTTGTATTACATTATATACTTCTTCTGATAATAATGGCGATAACTTTTCTGTACGTGGATTTACATAAGTATACAAATCCGTCATTGTTTCTGAAAACGACTTTTTTGTGTTTTTGTGTAAGTTAGAAATAGAAATACGTGCAGCCAATTTTGCATAATCTGGATGCGCTGTAGTCATGGTAGCCGCTTGTTCTGCAGCAAGGTTATCTAGTTCTGATGTGGTTACCCCATCATACAACCCTTCAATTACTTTCATAGCAACTTTTACCGGATCTACCAATTCATTTAATTCATAACACAGTTTTTTTACTCGTGCTGTAATTTTATCAAACATTATTGGTTGTCTCTCTCCGTCTCTTTTTACTACGTACATACTGTTTATTTTTTAGTGCTTTTAAAAGAAAGGAATCCCTTCCATTTAATATTATATTAATGGTTTTTGACTATAATTAATTTAGTCTATATATTTTGTTTAATGTATTGCTGTATTTACAGCGGGGCTTTATACCAATTTAACATTAAATTGGTGTGAGTATTTATTTAGAAGTCTTCGTCGAAACTAATTTTCGTACTACCTTCTTCTTTATTTAGCACTCCTGCTTTTTGGTATTCTGAAACTCTTTTTTCAAAGAAGTTTGTTTTTCCTTGTAATGAGATCATGTCCATGAAATCAAACGGGTTTGATGAGCCATATACTTTTTCACACTGTAGCTCTACTAATAATCTGTCGGCTACATATTCTAAGTATTGAATCATTAATTTAGAGTTCATACCAATTAGACTAACTGGTAGTGATTCTGTAATAAATGAACGCTCAATATCTAGGGCATTTGTAATAATATCTTTAATACGCTCTTTTGGCACTTTATTAATTAGGTGATGATTGTGTAGGTGTACTGCAAAATCACAGTGCAAACCTTCATCACGAGAAATTAACTCGTTTGAGAAAGTTAATCCCGGTAATAATCCTCTTTTCTTTAACCAGAAAATAGCACAGAAAGATCCTGAAAAGAAAATTCCTTCAACAGCTGCAAACGCAATTAAACGCTCTGCAAAACTTGGAGATTCAATCCATTTTAATGCCCATTCTGCTTTTTCTTTAATAGCAGGAAACACCTCTATAGCTCTAAACAGCTTATCTTTCTCTTCTTCATCTTTTACATAGGTATCTATTAATAGAGAGTATGTTTCAGAATGAATATTTTCCATCATAATCTGAAAACCATAGAAAAATTTTGCTTCTGCATATTGCACTTCATTTACAAAGTTCTCTGCTAAGTTTTCGTTTACAATCCCGTCTGAAGCTGCAAAAAACGCAAGAATATGCTTTATAAAATAACGCTCATCATCGGTTAATTTATCATTCCAATCCGTTAAATCTTGGTGTAAATCAATCTCTTCAGCAGTCCAAATACTAGCCTCTTGTTGCTTGTACATCTCCCATATATCATGATGTTTGATAGGGAAAATTACAAATCTATCTTTATTTTCTTTTAATATTGGCTCTACTGCTGACGACATTTTCTACTAAATTATTAACGATTAGGGTGTTTTTTTATGTCCTACAAATATTGGAAAACATGACAAATAAATAGCAAAAAAACACACATAGCTTTTCAACAAGTTTTTAACAATTTGCTAAAGCGCTGTGTTTATTAGCGTTAGGAGTAATTTTGGTTTTTAGTGTTGGTTTTCAACTAATTAGCCTTGTCTTTTATCGGATAAAAGATACCGAACAAAGAATTTACTTTTTATGTTGTGCTGCAATTTTTTCAAGTTCTGCATACCAGTTTTCACCAAATTTTGCAACCAATGGTTCACGTAAAAACTTATAGGTAGGCACTTTTAATTCTGCGCCTAAAGCACAGGCATCATTACAAATCGACCAGCTATGGTAATTTACTGCAGCAAAGGAACTATACTCCTGCACTCTAATAGGATAGAGGCTACATGATATTGGTTTTTTCCATGTAATTTCTCCTGCTAAATACGCCGATTCAATACCGCAAAGAGCAGTATCTTTGTCATCAAAAATAACATACGCACATTCTTTGTTGTTAACCAATGGTGTTTCTAACGCGCCATTTTCTGTAGTTATTGATGTGCCTTGGCTTTCAATTGAAGCAATCCCTTCTTTTCTTAAAAAGGGCTTTACTTTAGGATATATTGTCTCCAATTGCTGAACCTCATCTTTATCTAAAGGCGCCCCTGCGTCTCCAGCAACACAACACTCTCCTTTACAAGCTGCTAGATTGCAGACAAATTCTTTATCAAGAATATCTTCAGAAACAATTGTTTTTCCTATTTGAAACATTTTGCGTTATTTTTACAGAGTACACCTCAGAATTTTCAGCAAAAGTAATGCTTTTAGTGGTTTTATGTCAGATAATTAATTTTTATAGTCTAATTTTGCAGCAAAATAATATGTTATGAATATCGATTTTATAGAAATTGCTAAGGCAAGTATGATTTTATTTGCGGTTATAGACATCGTAGGTTCTTTACCAATTGTAGTAAAACTAAAAGCCGCCGCAGGAGGTTCTCTTGAAAGCGGAAAAGCCTCTTTTGTTGCTGGTGGAATAATGCTTTTATTTTTATTTTTAGGTGAAAAATTACTCGCATTTATTGGTATTGATGCCGCTTCTTTTGGTATTGCGGGTTCGTTTATACTGTTTTTTATGGCTCTAGAAATGGTCTTAGGCATAAAGTTTTTTAGGGAAGACGAAAACACCGTAAAAACAGCTTCTATTGTACCACTAGCATTCCCAATGATTGCTGGGGCTGGTAGTATGACTTCTATATTGTCGCTTCGTGCAGAATACGAATCTACCAACATTGCCATTGCTATTGTTTTAAATATTGCTTTTGTATTTCTAGTACTTAAAATGAGTGGCTGGTTTGAACGAAAGCTTGGAAAAAGCGGTATTGCAATAATTGAAAAGGTTTTTGGTATTATTTTATTATCTATTGCAGTAAAACTATTCACCTCTGGAGTAAAAAGTATTTTTTACTAAAACATATTAGCACTTTTAAAAACAAAATACATGAAAATAGCAAGTAGCATTTTAGGGGTTATCATAGTAGCATTAATTGCTTTTAACAGTACTAAAATAGATTTTAACGCGCTTTTAGAGGGCGAAAGTAAACTCGCATTAATCGAGATTATTGCAGCATTAATTGCAGTTATACTTTTAGTCGTTTTTATGGTTTCTAAGAAGATTGAACAGAAACAAGACTAAGTTTCTGTTACTCTTCAGGCAAGTAACAAACTTCCACGCCTGCTTTTTCCAAGAATCTTATTCCTGAGTCATCTTTATAAGCATCTTTATACACTACGCGGGTAATTCCTGCTTGGTGTACTAGTTTACTACACTCCTTACAAGGAGACAGTGTTATATACAAGGTTGCCCCTTGGCATGATTGTGTAGATGCCGCTACTTTTAGTATGGCATTTGCTTCGGCATGTAATACGTACCATTTGGTATATCCAGCATCATCTTCGCAATAGTTATCAAACCCAGTTGGCGCACCATTATAACCGTCGGAAATAATCATCCTATCCTTTACTATTATAGCACCTACTTGTTTTCTAATACAGTGCGATAGCTTAGCCCATTCGCTAGCCATTCGCAAATAAGCCTTATCGTATCGTAATTGTTTTATTGCTGACATTTTGCTTTATTTTAAAACCATTGTTAGTGCCATTCCAAGCATTATTGACGAGACAACCAACACCCAATTTTTTTTAGACACCCCTAATACACCTTGTAAAACACTACCTAATAGTAATACTAGTAACACTACTACTATTTGAGCAACTTCTACTCCTAGAGCAAAGAAGGTTAGCGGCAAGGCTTTATATTCTGAAGCACTTGCTATCATTCTAAAGTAATTTGAAAACCCTAACCCGTGTATCAATCCAAAGAATAGTGTAATAAAAAATAACACCCCTAATTTTGTTTGAGGTAACGTTTTTCCTGAGCTTATAATATTAAATATTGCTGTAATAATGATTGTAATTGGAATTAAAAACTCTACAAAACTACTTTTTACACTAACCACACCATAGGTTGATAGAATTAAGGCCACCGTATGTCCTAAAGTAAATACTGTTACCAAAAGCAAGATTTTTTTCCAGCTTGAAAAAAGATAAGGTGCTGCCAAAACCACTAAAAACAGAATATGATCATATCCGTTAATATCTAACACGTGTGTTAGGCCTAATTCAAAAAAGAGTTGTATCTGTTCCATAACCTCAAAACTACATAAAAAAAGCGACCTAATAAGGTCGCTTTTTAATTATCCTGATAAATTGTTTTTTTATCTGCTCAGTATTTAATTACTGTTATTTCCACGCCATACTTTCCATTAGAATTTTAATATCTTTTTTTAGATATTCTACCGCCGGAAGAATAGAGTCGTAATTTGGTTTAACATTAAAATATACCGCTCCAGATAAAAAATGCTCTGTTTTATTGGTAACATAAAACTGCAGTGGAGATGCTGCATTTCCTTCTATTTCATATACCATTCCATATGCGTCTTGCTCGCTATTTTCATACGGAATACTTGAAATCCCTTCTGCTTTTATAGTATGTTGCTGAGTAATATTTTGAGCGTCTTTTAATAAAGTATTTAAGTTACCATCTACCTTCCTATAGGTAAGATGTAGCGTTCCTTTAAGATCCGGATACTTAACATTTACCCAACAAAATTGTTTTGTTTTAGGCATCTCAACACTAGTATTCGTGTTTTTTTTAAATGAGTACGGACAATCTATTGCAACAGGCATATATTGTGCTTCTGGGTACTCTAAACTTAAGTATCCTTTCGGTTTTGGAGTGCTGTCTTCCGTACAAGAAGACATTACCAGCGTTCCAATTATTAAAAGCACTATGTTTATTTTCCTGAAACACATAAATTGTTCTTGTTTAGAATGACGATTTAAATTGCTCTAAGAAGCGCACATCATTTTCATAAAACATTCTAATATCTCCTATCTGGTGTAGCAACATTGCAATACGTTCTACTCCAACACCAAAAGCAAATCCTGAATATTCTTTAGGGTCAATACCACAGTTTTTTAATACGTTAGGATCTACCATTCCGCAACCACCTATCTCTAACCATCCGGTACCTTTAGTTATTCTGTAGTCTGTTTCGGTTTTTAACCCCCAATAAATATCTACTTCTGCACTTGGCTCTGTAAACGGGAAATATGATGGACGTAATCTTATTTTAGACTTTCCAAACATCTCTTTTGTAAAGTATAACAATGTCTGCTTTAAGTCTGCAAACGACACATCTTTATCAATATACAAACCTTCTACCTGATGAAATATACAATGCGATCTTGAGGATATGGCTTCATTTCTAAATACACGTCCTGGCGATATGGTTCGTATTGGCGGCTTGTTATCTTCCATATAACGCACTTGTACCGAACTGGTATGCGTACGTAGTAATACATCTGGATTTGTTTGTATAAAAAAGGTGTCTTGCATATCACGTGCAGGGTGATATTCTGGTAAATTTAATGCCGTAAAGTTATGCCAATCATCTTCTATTTCTGGTCCTTCAGACACATTAAATCCAATGTTTGCAAAAATGTCGATGATTTGATTTTTTACCAATGAAACCGGGTGTCTTGACCCTATGTTTAGTGGTGCTGCAGGGCGTGATAAATCGCCATAAACCCCTTGCTCTTCTACTGCAGATGCCAATGACTCTTTTAAAGTACTTACTTTATTTTGAGTAGCTGACTTTAATTGATTTATAGCTTGTCCGAATGCTTTTTTCTCTTCATTTGGCACGTTTTTAAATGCAGCAAACAAATCATTAAGCACGCCTTTTTTTCCTAGGTATTTAATTCTAAATACCTCTATATCTTCTGCTGTATTCGCTGTAAACGACTCAACTTCTTTAATAATTTCTTTAATCTTATCTATCATTACATTCTTGTTTGTAAATCATCACCTTATTTGCATAGCAAAACTACACTAATAATTTTTATGCTATTATTTTTTTCTCTAAAAAGTAAGTTACTACAGCTTCCTTCATTAAAACAGTTTGCTCACCTGCTTTTAACAACGGTAGATCTTCTACTGCTTTATAGTGCGGCCAACCATCTTCATCTACAAAATCAAAGGTATAATACCCATATGGCTCTAGTAGTTTACAAATAGCAATATGCATTAGGTTTACTTTATCGTCTTTTTTAAATTTTCGATGTAATTGTCCTAATTCTTGTATTCCTATAAGGTAAATAATACTATCCAGGTCAAGGGTGTCGCCTTCTGCAAATTTAGCCGAAACTACTTTTACCACTTCATCCCATCTTTGTTTTAACTCTTCATCTCTCACCATAACTATACTGTCTGTAGTATTTTATTTGGCAAAAATACAAGAATTTTAGAGAACAGAGTAACTAATTTAAATAAGAGTAAACCAAAATTTGAGGTATTAAAAATTAGTATGTGTGTAATAATTTTTAATTTGAGACACTAAACAAGAAAAGACCAAACGTGAGCAGTGATTTTTATACAGCATCTATTTTACCCTATGCAGCTATTATTATTAAAATTTGCAGAGCATATACTAATACTCAAGAAGATTTTGAAGACTACTACCAGGAGGTCTGTCTACAGATATGGAAAAGCAAGGATAATTTTAAAGGACAAGCGGAATGGTCTACCTGGATATACCGCTTATCACTAAATGTATGCCTAACATTTTTAAAGAAAAAAAAGAACAATCTACAACATAAAGTTTCCGACACATTACCTAAAGAAATTTTAGTAGAAAGTAATGCTTTTTCTGACGAGTCATTAAACAAACTTTACGCTGCTATAAAACAGCTTTCTGAAATTGATAGAGGAGTAATTTTATTGTACCTCGAAGAAAAGTCTTATCAAGAAATAGCGAGTATAATTGGTACAAACGCTAATAATATAGGGGTTCGTATTAAACGCATAAAAGAACGCTTAAAAAAAATATTAACTAATTAAAAACAATAACATTATGGA
This sequence comes from Flavobacteriaceae bacterium, assembly GCA_965178655.1. Classification (GTDB taxonomy): domain Bacteria; phylum Bacteroidota; class Bacteroidia; order Flavobacteriales; family Flavobacteriaceae. The sequence goes on along the minus strand of OZ238266.1, from coordinate 1,443,909 downwards.
AAAGTCAATAGAAACTATTTGGAAAGATGGATTTTTACAAAGCAATGCATTAGTTGCTCCAAAACTAAACAATTTATACACTCAGAAATCAATAGATATTACAGCAAAATTTAAACGAATGTACACTATTAATAGAATTGCAATAATTGCATTTGCAATAATAATCATTCCTGTTACCTATGTTGCTAAAATGCTTCCTATGGGAATTCCAATGGCAGCACTATTTATATTCATCTCAATTATAGGTCACAAATACAGTAAACAATTAAATGCTATTAATAAAAACACAAATAGTTATGAATACCTAAGTCATTTTAATTCCTGGATAAAAAACATGATTTCTGTAAACTCAAAACTATCTACCTTTATGTATCCGTACGTCTTTTTAGCGGTAGTCTTTGGGTTTTGGTTTAACACTCCTAAAGAAACTACCTTGGGAGAACTATTTGTAACTGGGTTGGTTCAGGAATTTCCTAACGTTTACTTGGTTTATGGATTTCCAATATTTTTACTAATCCCGCTGTTTTTAGCACTTGGAGTATTGGCTTATTTTGGCGGAAGAATAGGAAAATGGGACATCAATCTAGTATATGGTCGTATTTTAAGAAAAATAGATGGTTTACTGGTAGAGATGGAAGAATTAAGAAAGTAATAGCGTTGCCGTTAGGTTATTTTTAAAACACCTATTACGACGGCAATGTAAACTTTATTTGTTTTATACGTTTTTTATCGACTATTTCAATAGTAAACACACAGCCTTTAAAGACTATTTTTTCGTTTTTCTTAGGGAAGTTTCCTGAAATTTCTAATACAAACCCTGCAATAGTTTCTGCTTCTCCTTTATGCGCTTCAAAACCTTCAGCGTCTACGCCTGTAACGCGATATATATCTTTTAAGGCTGTTTTTCCTTCAAAAACAAAGTTATTGTTATCAATTTTAGAGTAACTTAGGTTATCATCATCAAACTCATCGCTAATGTCTCCTATAATTTCTTCAATAATATCTTCTAGAGACACTACTCCAGATGTTCCGCCGTACTCATCTACTACAATAGCCAAGTGCACCCTTTTTTCTTGAAACTCTTTTAGTAAATCGTCTAGTTTTTTGTTCTCTGGAACAAAAAATGGCGTTCTAATTAAGCCTGACCAATCTACATCTGTTTTGTTTAGATAGGGCAATAAATCTTTTACATAAAGCACTCCTTTAATCTGATCAAGGTTTTCTTTAAATACCGGAATTCTTGAATAGCCGCCTTTTGTAATCTGAGTCATTATTTCTTGAAAAGGCGCAGAAATATCTAAAGCAAAAATATCCATTCTAGGACGCATAACTTGGCTTGTGTCTGTGTTCCCGAAAGAGACAATTCCTTTTAATATTTTTTGTTCTTCATCGGTTGTTTCGTCTTCATCAGTTAGCGCAAGGGCCTGTGACAATTGTGTAACGGTAATGTCTGATGTTGTTTTGGTAAGTTTATTTTCAATAAACTGAGAACCTGCTTGCATTGGCACACTAAATACTGCAAATATTTTTTGAAGAACTACAATTGGCTTTGCCATAGTATTGGCAAATTTTTCGTTATTTCTACTTGCATATACTTTGGGTACAATTTCGCCAAATAATAGAATTAAAAATGTTACAATTACTATCTCTATAAACAAACGTAGAGAGGCAGGAATATCTGCCATCCAAACATGTCCAATACTTGCAAAAAGAAGAACTATAGCAATGTTTAAAAAGTTATTAGCAACCAAAATAGTAGCCAATAACTTTTTAGGATTATTGCGCAACTGTTTTACAATGTCTTGGTTTTTAAAAGACGGTTTTTTATGTACTAATTGTGTTTGTGTTAGCGAGAAAAATGCCACTTCTGCTCCAGAAACCATTGCCGAAAAAAACAAAAGCAATATTAACAAGACTACGTATAGAATTGTAATATTAAATGTTATGCCCATCATAAAAAAACAGGTGCCCAATAGTCTTTATTTTTAATTAAAATGGTAAGTCATCGTTATCCTCTACAGCTGGTTGCACAGGTGCTGCTTCTGCCTTAGGTGCCGAAACTGGCTGCTGTGCTTGCTGTGGTGCTGCGCCTTCTGTTTTTGGAGATAAGAACGTAAAATCTTGACAATGAATTTCGGTAGAATAGCGTGTATTACCATCTTCTGCTTGCCATTGACGTGTTTTTATACGACCTTCAATATATACCTTATCGCCTTTTTTAAGGTACTTCTCACAAATTTCAGCGCCTTTATTTCTTACTACTATATTGTGCCACTCCGTATTCGTAATTCGCTCGCCTGTTTGCTTGCTTGTGTAAGACTCACTTGTTGCAATAGGAAAACGACCTATACAATTGCCACCTTCAAAATAATGCATTTTAACATCATCTCCTAAATTACCTATTAGCATTACTTTGTTTAAAGTACTCATAATTTTTATCTTGTTTTTATCAAAAATACTATTATTAATTTAAATAACGTAGATCTCCTGGTTTAAAAAGAAAACTCTTTTATAAAATTAGCTATTAACACTGGTACTGGGTAGTTTTCAAGTGTTTTAATTGGTATTGAATCTGCAGATGGGTCATCTGATATAACAATCCAAAATTTGGCATAAATATGCCGGTGTGTTAACTTGTGTACTACAGGACTATCATTATACAGCCTTATCTCAAAAGGCGTTTTTATTATTTTCTGAGTACTAATAGCTGCTACAATTTCATTTTCCGATGCGTTTTGAACTGTTTCTACAAGCGGAAACTCATATAAATTTGCCCAAATACCTTTTAAATCACGCCTACGGAGTAAAGTATCTTTTTGATTTATAATAGGTATGATATAGTTAAAATATCGTTTTTTAACTGTTATTTTCTTTAGTTTTATAGGCAGTGTTGCTACAGTTTTTTCTTGAAGCGCAACACACTTAAACGCAAATACACACGATTCGCATTTTGGCTTTTTGGGCGTACAATGTCTGGCACCAAACTCCATTATGGCTTGATTATGCGTGTCTGGAGCCAATACATCAAGCTCTTCTTGTGCCAGCTCAGAGAACAATTTAACCCCTTTAGGTGTATTTATTGGCACATCTATACCATAAACACGAGCCAATACCCTATACACATTGCCATCAACAACAGCTTTAGGCTCTTGATAACAAATAGATGAGATGGCACTGGCTGTATATTCTCCCACGCCTTTTAAAGTAAGTAGCTCTTTGTGTGTTTTTGGAAACGTTCCGTTTAGCTCATTAGCAACATACTTTGCTGTAAAGTGTAAGTTTCTAGCACGAGAGTAGTACCCTAGTCCTTGCCAAAGCTTAAGCACTTGTTCTTCACTGGCATTTGCTAGGTCTTGAACAGTAGGATAGGTATCTACAAAAGCTTCATAATACGGTAATCCTTGAACCACCTGTGTTTGTTGCAAGATAATTTCTGAAAGCCAAATATAATATGGATCAACAGTATTACGCCAAGGAAGATCTCTCTTGTTTTTTAAGTACCACGATATGAGTGTTTTAGATAAATTCACTTATTTGTTTTATATTTGGCTAAATTAAATTTTTATCTGGTTAAATTTTAATCATTTAGCACTTCTGTTTGAATTATTAATTCATATATTTGCAAACCAATTTTTTAACAATAAGGTTTATTTAAATTAATAGCAATGACAAAAGCAGATATCGTATCTAAAATTTCAGATAAGTTAGGAATAGAGAAAGGTGATGTACAAGCAACTGTTGAATCTTTTATGAATGAAGTAAAAACTTCTTTAGAAAGTGGAGACAATGTGTATTTAAGAGGTTTTGGAAGTTTTATCATTAAAACAAGAGCTGAAAAAACAGGAAGAAACATTTCTAAAAATACAACTATTAAAATACCTGCACATAATATCCCTGCATTTAAGCCCGCTAAAATATTTTTAGAAGGTGTAAAAACAAATGTAGCAGTAAAATAAAAAACGAATTATTAATCTTAAAAATTTCAAATTATGCCAAGTGGTAAAAAAAGAAAAAGACATAAGGTAGCAACGCATAAGCGTAAAAAGCGTAGAAGAGCTAACCGTCATAAGAAAAAGTAGTTATATAACTACTTTTTCTTGTTAAAAAGAATGTTCTTTGAAATGAGCAGAAATTGCTCAATGGTTTCGTACTTTAGAAAAAGTATAAAATCCTGTAAAAAATGTAAAATCCATCTGTACAATTCTGTATAGATATAAATTAATGTAAGAGTGAACAAAGAATTAATTATTAGATCCAGTTCCTCAAAAGTTGATTTTGCCTTATTAAAAGATGGACGATTAATCGAATTACATAAGGAAGAACACAGTGAAAAACAATTTAATGTAGGCGATATATTCCTTGCAAAAATTAGAAAAACTGTGCCCGGACTTAATGCTGCTTTTGTAAATGTAGGCTATGAAAAAGACGCCTTCTTACATTATCATGACTTAGGACCTAAAATTTCTTCCTCTTTGAAATTCGTAAAAAGTGTAAGCACAGGTAAACTAAAAGATTTTAGTCTAAAAAAATTCCCGTTCGAGAAAGAAATTGAAAAAGACGGACGCATTTCTGATGCCATTCAATCTAATCAATCAATTCTTGTACAAATTGTAAAAGAACCTATTTCAACTAAAGGACCACGATTAAGTTCAGAATTATCTATTGCTGGACGATTTATTGTGTTAGTCCCTTTTTCTGATCGTGTTTCTATTTCTCAAAAAATTGAAAGTAGAAGCGAAAAAAACCGATTAAAGAAATTAGTTCATAGCATTAAACCTAAAGGTTTTGGTGTTATCGTTCGTACCGTAGCGGAAGGCAAAAAAGTAGCCGAACTGGACAAAGACATGCAAAATTTGCTATCCAAATGGACAGCAATGTGCGAAAAACTTCATAAAGCAGAAGTACCCTCAACAGTATTAAGCGAAATGAACAAAACATCTTCTCTTTTAAGAGATTTGTTTAATGACTCATTTTCTGCTATTCGTGTTGACGATGAAAAGCTTTTTGAAGAAATTAAAGAAACGATGCAACGTATTGCACCGAAAAAAGAATCAATTGTTAAGTTACACAAAACTGATGTCCCTATTTTTGAAAAATATGGAGTAGAACGTCAGATTAAAACTTCTTTCGGACAAACGGTTTCCTCAACAAAAGGAACCTATTTGGTTATTGAACACACTGAAGCATTACACGTCATTGATGTAAATAGCGGTAACCGTTCTAATAAATCAAAAAGCCAAGAAGGAACAGCTCTCGAAGTAAACTTAATTGCCGCAACAGAAGTTGCAAGACAATTACGACTTAGAGATATGGGAGGAATTATTGTAGTAGACTTTATTGATATGTCTGACCCTGAAAACAGAAAAAAACTGTTTCAGCATCTTAAAGATGAAATGGATAGCGATAAAGCAAAACACAAAATATTACCACCAAGTAAATTTGGATTAATCCAAATAACTCGACAACGTGTTAGACCTGTAATGAATATTAAAACTCGCGAAAAGAACCCTAACGGCGGTTCTGGAGAAGTAGAAGCTCCTATTGTTTTAATACAAAAAATACAGTCTGACCTAAACAGAATTATGACCAAAAGGCCTAAAAAAGTAACACTTAACGTGCACCCTTTTATAGCCGCATTTTTAACCCAAGGATTTCCATCAATCCGTTCAAAGTGGTTTTTTGAACACAAAAAATGGATTAAAATATTACCTAGAGATGCTTACACATACCTAGACTATCATTTTTATAATGATAAAGGAAGGAAAATTAAATAAGAGAAGCCACGCCAATAGCGTGGCTTTTTTTTATGCCCTATTTTTTAAAAATGCCTTACCTTTACCACCCAAAGCATTTCTTTCTTGAATCAAAAAAAAACATACACCCTTACCGAAGCAAAACGAGCACTTGAACGCTATTGCGTATATCAAGATCGTTGCTACAAAGAGGTAACCCATAAACTACAACAAATGGGCATGATACCTTTGGCTATAGATGAAGTACTACTGCATTTGGCGCAACATAACTTCTTAGACGAAGAGCGCTTTGCCAAAAGTTTTGCTAGAGGAAAATTTAATATTAAACATTGGGGCAGACACAGAATTACACGAGAATTAAAGTTTCGAAACATTTCAGCATATAACATAAAAACTGCCTTAAAAGAGTTTACAGCAGATGAGTACCTTACTAAACTAGACTACATTGCCCAGAGAAAATTGCAGTTTATTACTGAAGAAAACACGTTTAAAAAACGAAAAAAACTAACAGATTATTTACTCTATCGTGGATGGGAATCGGCATTAGTTTATGATATTGCTAAACAATTAATACCTTAACAAAAAAGGCAGCTCTATGAGCTGCCTTTTTTATTTTACCTTAGAAGCTTCTTTAGCAGCTTCATTACGTTCAATTTTATGCTTTGGACGTGTCCATTTTGGTTTTTCGCCTAAGGCTTCTAATTTAGAATCTGCTGCCTCAACCGTTGGTGGTTGTACTTTTTTAGTGAATGGCTTTTGAGGTTTCATCCCTAATAGGTCAAACATTTTCATGTCTTCATTTACATCAGGGTTTGGAGTAGTTAACAACTTATCTCCTGCAAAAATAGAATTTGCTCCTGCAAAGAAACACATTGCTTGTCCTTCTCTACTCATTTGCGTTCGCCCTGCCGATAAACGTACTTGAGTTTCTGGCAATACAATACGTGTGGTAGCAACCATACGAATCATATCCCATATTTCAACAGGTTTTTCCTCTTCTAATGGTGTACCTTCTACAGCTACTAAAGCGTTTATTGGTGTTGATTCTGGCTGTGGATTTAAGGTAGATAAAGCCACTAGCATTCCTGCCCTGTCTTCTACTTTTTCTCCCATACCAATAATTCCTCCAGAACAAACGGTAACATTTGTTTTACGAACATTATCAATCGTTTTTAAACGATCTTCAAAACCACGAGTAGAAATAACTTCTTTATAATATTCTTCTGAAGAGTCTAAATTATGGTTGTATGCATATAATCCTGCTTCTGCCAGTCGTTTTGCTTGGTTTTCTGTAAGCATTCCTAATGTACAACACACTTCCATGTCTAACTTGTTAATACCACGAACCATTTCTAAGACTTGCTCAAATTCAGGGCCGTCTTTTACATTTCTCCAAGCTGCACCCATACACACACGAGAGCTTCCGCCCTCTTTTGCACGCAAAGCTTGTGCTTTTACTTGATTAACCGACATTAAGTCATTGCCTTCAACATCAGTATGGTATCTGGCTGCTTGCGGACAATACCCACAATCTTCAGAACACCCTCCTGTTTTAATAGATAATAACGTAGATACCTGTACTACATTAGGGTCGTGTTCTTTTCTGTGTATTGTTGCTGCTTCATACAACAACTCCATCATAGGCTTGTTGTATATCTCAAGAATTTCTTCTTTTGTCCAGTTATGTCTTACTTCAGTCATAAAATTACATGATTTTGAAAGGGTAAAAATACAAATTATTACGGTATTGGTAACTTATTTTTTACTTTAAATATTGTCCAATTACTTTTACATATTCCTCAAAAGCATCTATGCCTTTAGGGGTTATTTATAGCTGTCAGACTGCCACTCTTAAATGTTTGACTCCATAGAGACATACTTAATAACATTCAACCTTCGAACCCGGTTTTAGTGTCTAGTTTTACTTCTTTTACAAACTTCAAAGTTTTGCGTTCGGTATTAGCACTTAAGAAGATTGCCGCGCCCCGAATATTCGGGGCTCGCAAAGACAATACAATAACAGCAGTATTGTGTCTCTGCGAATGCCGTGCAACGGAATGTGGCAGTCTCAACATGTGTAGAAATTAGCGAAAAGCCACTAGGCAGAAGAGAAAAGAGAGACTAAAATTTCAACTAATATTGTTTTTTTTCTATTAAAACCGATACCGCATTACCTCCAAATCCAACAGCATTTACTAGAATTTTTTGAATTTTTTTAGGAGCAGGCTGTTTTACTGCAAATGGGACAGGAATTACTTGTTGCTGTTGTAACATTAACACTGCTAGCTCTACACTTAACATTCCAGATGTGGCAAATGTATGGCCTAATTTCCATTTGTTAGTCGTTAAAAAAGGGCTGTGTTCTCCAAACACATGCTTAACCGCTTGTGCTTCCGAGCGGTCTCCTTTTACTGTTCCTGGCGCATGCATTACAATTGCGTTAATATCTTGTAAAGGCGTTTCTCCAATAGCCATTATCATTGATTTTTGAAAGCAAGTGCCTTCTGTAGAAATAGATACACTATGTGTTAACACTTCTGTAGCATACCCTATTCCTGTAATTGTTGCTAGTGCATTTTTTTGACATCCTTTTTCCAAACAAACTACCGCAGCGCCTTCTCCTAGCACCAATGTGTTTTGTTTTTTTTCTAAATCAAGTGCACGACACGGGTAATCTTGCTCCTTTTGAGCATAAATTTTTAGGGCATTCATTTGTGCTATAGTGAATGGTGTTAGTGCTGCCTCACTACCGCCTACCAAAAATTTATCAGAAAACCCCGCTGCCAACCATGCCACACCATTTAATAATGCATGTAACGCTGTAGAGCAAGTAATGGAATGTGAAATTTCTGGCCCTTGGGTTTGTAAATCATGGGCTACCCAAGATGATATGTTTCCTAAAGTTGTGGTTGGTGAACTAAGTGTTTCGGCAACTTGTTTCTTTAAAAAACTTTCATGATGTTTTTCAAATAATGCTGTTGCACCACGTGATGATCCAATATTTATTCCAAAATTATCTGATGCGCTCCATCCAGCATTTTTCATTGCTATTCTAGATACATATATGGCATATAACACCGAGCTGTCTAAGTTTTTATAGGCTGGAACAGTATCTTTTAGTTCTTGTATTTGCTGCAAGACATGTTCTGGTAATTTTGCTAATAGCGCAGTAGTGTTACCTAATGGCGTACGCAAAATATGATGTGTGTGTTGCTGGTATTTTTCCCAAATAGAATTTTCGCTACTTCCTAATGCGGAAATAGAAGACATAGACATGATGGAAATTGCAGTATTCATTTAGATTATTATTCTTAGTTACACTATTTCTAGCAAGGCTTCAATAGCTGTATATATTTTTTCTAATTCAATTGGTGTAGTAACGTACGGAGGCACCATATATATAGTTTTTCCTAGCGGACGTAAGCACACGCCGTTATTCATAAAGAAATTAAATATTTCTTGACGTTTTTCGCCATAGCGATCCATTTCAATATTTAAATCTAGTGCAAATATAACGCCTATTTGTCGGGTTGACGCTACTTTTTTATGGCTTTTTATACGGGTATCAAATTGTTTATGTGCCGCTATAATCTGCTGTATATTTTGCTGTATATTTTCTGATTTCAGCAATTTAATCCCTGCTAATGCCACACTACAAGCAATGGCATTTGCGGTATATGTATGTGCATGAAAAAAGGCTTTACCAATACTATCATCTAAAAAAGCATCGTATATTTTTTGAGTACAACTGGTAATAGCCATTGGCACAAACCCTGCGGTTAGTGATTTACCTAATGATATAATATCTGGAGGTGTTTGCATATATCCCGATGCAAAATGCTGCCCTGTTTTACCAAACCCGGTCATTACTTCATCGGCAATACAGAGTACATTATTTTCTTTACAAAGTAACAGCAACTCATTTAAATGTTCTGGCAAAAACATGTGCATGCTATTTGCGCCTTGTACCAAGGGTTCATAAATAAATGCGGCAATCTTATTGCTTTTAATTAATGCTTTTAATTGTGCTATAACATCCTTTATATTGTGTGCCGTTGGGGTGGGAATTCGTTTTACATCTAGCAACAAATCTTTAAACGGACCATTATAAACCGATAATCCTGAGGCAGACATTGCTCCAAAAGTATCGCCATGAAATCCGTTCTCAAATGCAACTATTGTACTGCGTTTATCACCTTTATTGTAATGATACTGTAGCGCCATTTTTATAGCCACTTCATTAGCCGTAGATCCGTTATCCGAGAAAAATATTTTTTGCTGGTTTTTTGGCAGTATTTCCATTAATGCCTCCGAAAGTTCAATAGCTGGCTCATGAGTAAACCCTGCAAACACAATTTGATCTAGGGCTTGCATTTGCTCACTTGCTGCTTTTATTATACTTGGGTTGCAATGGCCGTACATGGCCGTGTACCAAGAGGAAATTCCGTCGATATATGTTTTACCTTGACTATCATACAACAATACCCCTTTAGCTTTTACTATTGGCAAGGCTTCCGGTTGTAGTTGGTGCTGTGTTAAAGGATGCCAAAGGTGTTTTTTATCGCGTTGCTGTAAGTCCATTTTTCTTTATTTCAATAAGATGTTTCAAATGTACAATACTCATACAGGATACAAGTCCTAAATACACTAAAAATAGCAACCAACTACTCGAAACCAAAGGAAACATTAATAGCAGCTCCGAACTTATAAAACATATAGCATATAGTATCCATAGCCATTTATCTATTTTTATTCCCTTTATCCACCAAACAAAAGGCAGATACATTCCTAAAAAGATAAAATGCAAGTACGCTATTAATACAAAACGATTTCCAGCAACGTACTCACTGCATAAAGGAACACTTCCTATAATGTTTAATATTGAGAATAAAAGTAATATCCCTAGTACTATTTTCTGTATTGGTGTTCTTTTTTTTAGTCTTCTATAAAGTTGCAGAACAACACTTAGCAGTAATATTGCTCCAATAAATCCCACAGTATATATTGCAATATGCTGAAAACTATACGCCAAAGAATGTGCATATAATAACACACTACTTGCAGTAAGTACAATTACTTGCTTTTTGTTTACTCCGAAGTTTAACTTTTGAAAGAGCAATGCCAAGCTCCATAAAAAAAATGTACCTAAATACTGAAAGTGTAAGTAAAAAAATATTGCCTGCTGATACCACGGAGACGATTGCATGCCACTTAATTTTAATGGTGCTAACATATATGGCCCAAGGCTTGCTATAAAATAAAAAACGATACCGATTTTAATAAGCAAAACACTGTTTTTGGTGCCGTTTAAACGATTCCACAGTCTGATAAGTATCATGTACCCCAACCAAAGGTGTAGGGTTGAAAATAATATACTCATAAAAGCATAACCCTGTATTACAAATGCAATTGCTAAGACCAAAACACATATTTGCAAGCCTATAAATATGTATTTTGTAATACGATCATTACTTGATATAACTGTGTGTTTTTCCCAAAGGAGCAATAACATAGCATTGAACAAAAACCCCAATAACATTATATGAGAATGTGCGTGCAATATATTTTTATAGGGGAGTCCTGAAATATTCCCTGTAAAAAAATACCGTAATAATAGCCCTAAAAAAACGCCTACAACTGCAAATACTAGTGGATATTTCCATGATTTTTTCAGAAAAAGTATTTCCATTACTACATATCTTTAAGTTGTTTTTTAAATTGTGATGCGTAAGATTTTATTACATTCTTATCAAAATAAGGCTCTTCATCTATGCGACCAATAGCCTTTATTCCTGTCATTTTTTCAATAATACTCTCTGTTGTTTTATGTGCTTTTCCTGAAAACAACAACGATACTTTTAAGCCCTTGTTTTGTAATTCTTTTATTGTTAGTAAGCTATGATTAATACTCCCTAAATAATGTCGAGAAACCACTAGTACGCTATATGATTCGTCTATAATATCTAATATGGTTTGCGTGTCATTTAGAGGCACCATAATACCTCCGGCGCCTTCAATAACCAAAGTGTTATTGGTTTTTGGTGGCAAAATTTTATCTAATGTTATCGTTTTACCATCAATTACTGCGGCAGCATGCGGACTCATTGGTGTTTGTAGCGCATAGCTGTTTTTATGAAAAACTGTTTTTGAATTACTAATTAGATTTCTAACTTTTTGTGTGTCGCAATTCTCTAATTCTCCGGCCTGTATAGGCTTCCAGTAATCTGCTTTTAGCGCTTCCGTTACAATGGCAGAAGCTATTGTTTTTCCTACTTCAGTAGAAATTCCGGTGATAAATATTTTTTTCATTTCCTTTATTTTTTTTCAAAAAGAATCTAAAATACTGTTGTTGTATTATGATTGCTTTATAACAATTCTACTTCTTTAAAAGATTGTTTACACTCCAAACACATGTATGTAAAAATTCCTGAGACAGGAATTAATTTTAAAAAAATATTTTTTAACGTTATTTTTAACCTAATATTTGATGCTTCACAATACAGACAACAAATTTTTGTTACAATTAACTCTGGAGAAATTTCCTTCACTACTTTTCGTGCTAAAAGCACTTTGTTTGTTGGTACTTGTAGCTTAACTCCTCCAATAGCATTACTCACTAAAGGATCTGTATTTATAGTGTGTTCATCTGCCAAGAAAACAGAAATACCTTCAGATATTAATTTCTGTTTTATGACCTGTGCTTCAGCTGCGTATTGAAATACTGCTATTGTTGTAAATGTATCGCTCATAGGTTATTATATTTTTAAGTACCCTTTCAAAAGCGTTAACACTTGAGTGATATCTTCTGTGGTGTTATAGGCATGTACACAAAAACGCAGACGCTCCTTACCGCTTGGCACAGTAGGCGATAATATGGGTTTTACCATAAACCCTTTTTCTTGTAGTTGTTGCGCTATATATTTTACTTTTTCATTTTCTGAAATAACAATACAATGAATAGCTGAATTACTTTTTATAAATAAATCCATCATACCCAAACGGGCGATTTCTGATTTAAAAAATTGTATGTTATGTGCTAGTTTTTGCTGAAGTGCTGTAGCTGTATTTAAATGCTTATATGCTATATGTATGTTTGCTACAGCATGCGGTGGCAAGGCGGTGGTATATATAAATGGTCTTGAAAAATTTATTAAGTATTCTTTTAATGCTTCACTTCCTAAAATTACTGCACCATGGCAACCCAAAGCTTTTCCGAAAGTAATAATTCTTGCAAACACAAGCGACTCAAGTCTTAATTTTTCTGTTAATCCTTTTCCTGAATTACCAACAACACCAATAGCATGTGCCTCATCTACAACCAAACGGGCGTTATATGCATTGCATAAGGTGGCTATTTTTTTCAATTCAGGAATATCACCATCCATTGAAAAAACAGTTTCTGTAACAACATATATTGTTGTTTCTGCTTTGTTATATTTTTTTAATTTTTCCGTTAGGCCCACCAAGCAATTGTGGTTAAAAGCATATGCTTTTGCATTTGATAGTTTTATACCATCACGAATAGATGCATGCACATAAACATCATACAACACTACATCGTTACGTTGTGGTACTGCACTAAAAAAACCGAGGTTAGCAGTGTATCCTGAATTAAATATTAGCGCAGCTTCTGCATTATGAAAAACAGACAACTGTTGCTCTACTGTGTTATATAATGGATGGTTTCCTGACAATAATCTTGAGCCTGTAGCACCATTATTTCTTATGCCTTTTTCAGTTAAATACGCATGTGTATCCTCAAAAACAACCGGTGAGTTGGCCAATCCGAGGTAATCATTTGTATAAAAATCTACCATTGCTGTTGGCGTGTCTAACAACCTTAAGCTGTTAGAATTTATACGTTGCTCTATTTTATGCTGTAGCTTTTTGGATAACATCATATCAAAGATACTAAAGGCTTAGAAATAGGCATTGTTTTAATTGATAATTATACCGTGTTTTAACCATCTTTGGTTTAAAATGGTGTGTTTGTACCCATGCTTCTTAAAAGTCGAGCTGTTCATTCTTTAAATGAGCTATAGTTCTTAATTTTTTAACAATTAGGTTGTTAAAAGCGATCGCTTTTATATATTTGATACTATACTTTAAAAACAATTATTTTATGACACTAAAACACTTTACACTACTTATTACATTTTTAATCTGTTCGCTTAGTTTAAATGCGCAAAGCAAAGTTGGTACCGTTAATATAAACGATATTTTATTAAAGCTACCAGAGCTTACCGAGGTAAATTCTCTTATAAAAATGTACCGAGACGATTTAGAAAAAACTTTAAACGACAAGGTTACAACCTATAAGACAAAGTTAGAGAATTATAAAAGTAATGAATCTTCTTATAGTGATATGATGAAGAAAACACTTGGAGAGGAATTGTATGAATTAGAGCAAGACATTACGTCTTTTCAACAGAATGGCGGAAAACTTACAAAATATAAACAAGATGAATTACTTCGTCCGTTATACCAAAAAATAAATACAACTATAGCTTCGGTTGCTAAAGCAGGAGGTTACACGCAAATACTAACTGTTACAGGAAATCAATTTGCTTATTTTGATGCTAATTTTGATATTACAATTGCGGTAATTACCGCCTTAGGATTATCGACTGAAAAATAAGTTTTCAATCAAAAGTTTATTAAATAAAAAATGCCAAGCAAAAGCTTGGCATTTTTTTATAGATAGTATTGTATTTTGCTTAGTCTGCTAATACAATTACTTTGTTATCTTTCATTTCAATTGTTCCGCTATTTATAGCTAAAACAGTTTCATTGTTTGTTCCTTTAGAAAACTTATCTGCTACTGCTTTGTCTAAAGTAACTGCGCCGTGAATTTTCACGTTACCTTGTCCTAATACAGAAACAATAGGGGCGTGATTATCTAACATTTGAAACTCACCGTTAACGCCAGGTACAACTACTGAGATTACTTCTCCGCTATACAATACTGCTTCAGGTGTTACAATTTCTAAAAACATAGGTTTACAATTTAAAGTTTATACTTCAGCTAGCATTTTTTCTCCAGCCTCAATAGCTTCTTCGATAGTTCCTTTAAGGTTAAAGGCAGCTTCTGGCAAGTGATCTAATTCACCATCCATAATCATGTTAAATCCTTTAATAGTATCTTTAATATCTACTAAACAACCTTTAAGACCTGTAAACTGTTCTGCTACGTGGAATGGTTGTGATAAGAAACGTTGTACTCTACGAGCGCGTCCTACTGCCGATTTATCTTCTTCAGATAATTCTTCCATACCTAGAATTGCAATAATATCTTGTAATTCTTTATAGCGTTGTAATAATTCTTTTACACGTTGTGCACAATCGTAATGGTCATTACCTAAAAGATCTGCTGTTAAGATTCTAGACGTAGAATCTAGTGGATCTACTGCTGGGTAAATACCTAATTCTGCAATTTTACGTGATAATACTGTTGTAGCATCTAAATGCGCAAATGTTGTTGCTGGTGCTGGATCTGTTAAATCATCTGCAGGTACATATACTGCCTGTACAGATGTAATTGATCCTTTTTTAGTAGATGTAATACGTTCCTGCATTGCTCCCATTTCGGTTGCTAATGTTGGTTGGTATCCTACCGCTGAAGGCATACGTCCTAATAGTGCTGATACTTCAGAACCGGCTTGTGTAAAACGGAAGATGTTATCTACGAAGAATAATACATCTTTTCCTTGTCCGTCACCTGCACCATCACGGAAATATTCTGCAATAGTTAATCCAGATAAGGCAACACGTGCACGTGCTCCAGGTGGCTCATTCATTTGTCCGAAAACAAATGTTGCTTTTGAACCTCTCATAGCAGTTTTATCTACTTTTTGAAGATCCCATCCACCATTTTCCATAGAGTGCATAAAGTCATCACCATACTTGATAATTCCTGACTCTAACATCTCTCTTAAAAGGTCATTTCCTTCACGTGTTCTTTCTCCTACTCCTGCGAATACTGAAAGTCCACCATGTCCTTTTGCTATATTGTTAATTAATTCTTGAATTAATACTGTTTTACCTACTCCAGCTCCACCAAATAATCCAATCTTACCTCCTTTTGCGTAAGGCTCAATTAAGTCGATTACTTTAATTCCTGTAAATAATACTTCTGTTGCTGTAGATAAATCTTCAAACTTAGGTGCTTGACGGTGAATTGGCAATCCGTTTTCTCCAGATTTAGGCAATTCTCCTAAACCATCAATAGCATCTCCAATTACGTTAAAAAGACGTCCGTAAACATCATCTCCGATTGGCATTTTTATTGGGTTTTGAGTAGCTATTGCTTCTGCTCCTCTGCTTAATCCATCTGTAGAATCCATTGAGATTGTACGTACTGTATTTTCTCCAATGTGTGATTGTACTTCAAGAACTAATTTTGTTCCGTTATTAGTAACTTCTAATGAGTCATAGATTTTAGGAAGTGCTCCGTTAGAGTTGTTAAACTCTACATCGACAACTGGCCCAATAATTTGTGATACTTTACCTGTAAGTGTTGACATTCTTAACTATTTAATGTTTAGAAAAATATTAGCGATAGGGAAATTCCCCTTTTTTCGCGGTGCAAAGATATTCATTTTATATTAATATAAATAGTTTTTTGTACTAAAAAAAACACCCTTTCAATGAAAGGGTGTTTTTTGTTTTCTTATTATTTTGTTTTTAAAACCTAAGCTTTAAAAATATTTCATTCGTATTTCTTGCTTTAGCCAAGTCAGCTTGTGTACTTAGTTCATATGCAAATCCTACCATTAGCTTTTTACTCAGCTTTAATGAAAATAAACCTGCATAAGCACTATCCGTCCTATACGATGCACCTAAAGCCATTGCGTTTTTAAAGTCAAGCATTGCGGTAACACTCATAGAGGTTGGCGCACCTGGCACATATACAATTAATGCTGATGGCTTTAACATCCAGTTTTGGGATAGTGTAAAATCATAGCTTGAACCTAAATATACGTGTGTCTGATCTGTTGAAACATATGCTGTTCCATCTTCTCTTTTAGCACGATCTGTATTTAGTAGTCTTGGAATAGAAAGTGAAACCATCCATTTCTTTTGTTTCAAAATCGCTCCAATACCAATATTCGGATTAAAGTTATTTACAGAAATTAATGATGGATCTACTTGGTGGTTATATGTTTCTAATCCGTCTGTATTAACATCATAAAAATTACCTCCAGCTTTTAGTCCTAAGAATAAGTTTGTTTTTTCTGAAACCTTTACTTTGTATGAAAAATCAATACTTGTATATGTCTGTTTTTCTACAAAAGTAACATCTCTGTATATTGATAATCCAATACCCACATTCTTACCAACTTTTGTTCCAAAAGTTAATAATTGTGTTTCTGGAGCGTGATCAACACCAGTCCATTGCGCACGTATTCCGGTAGATATATATGCCTGGGCATTTGCTCCTACATAGGCAGGGTTATACAAACTTGCATGTTCTGTATAAAATGACACTAAGCTTTCTTGTTGAGCAAATAGAGCGCCGCTAACAAGTAGTAGCGCTCCTATAATGGTATTTTTAAATACTTTCATTTTTTAATTTTTAATGTTAATATTATTTACAGTCTTGTGATATATAACCAACCTTCGTAATCAATTGTTCCATTACCATCTAAATCTATTTGGTAGTAATATGAACCTGAATCTGGTAATGTCAATGAACTATTCTGATATTGTCCACCCCAGTTGTTTTGGTAATTTTCAGCATAGAACACTTTCGCTCCCCATCTGTTATATACGCTAACTTTACTGTTAGGGTGATTTTCAATATTGTAAATCATCCATGTGTCATTAATTCCATCTCCGTTTGGAGTGACTGCTTCTGAGATGTTAATCTCTTCTAAATCACACACATCTCCAAGACCATCATTGTCGCGATCTTCTTGATCAGGGTTGTACGTTAATGGACAGTTGTCATCTTCATCTAACACACCATCATTATCATCATCATCATCACATGCATCTCCAAGACCATCCTCATCATTATCTTCTTGACCTGGATTTTCTGTAAGTGGACAGTTGTCATCTTCGTCTAACACACCATCATTATCATCATCATCATCACAGTTGTCTAAAATACCATCTGCATCATTATCGCCAAATGCATTTGTAACGGTTACTGTAGCAGTAGCAGTACTTACGTTTCCATAAATATCTGTAACTGTTAATGTAACTGTATTATCACCAACCATTGTACAGTCGAACATTATAGTGTCTACCTCTATTGTTGCAATAGCACAGTTGTCTGTAGAACCGTTATCAATCATATCTGAAGTGATAAATGCCTCTCCAAATTCATCTAACGATACTGTAACGTCTTGTGTTACTGCAGCAGGTGCTAAATCATCTATTATAGTTACAACTGCTATAGCTGTATTTGTATTTCCAGCTGTATCAACTACTGTTAAGGTTACTATATTTTCTCCTATTTCTGTACAAGTAAAGTCTGATGGCGAAACCGTCATTGTATCAATTGTACAGTTGTCTGTAGAACCATTATCAATCATTACAGCTGTAATTGATGCAGTTCCTGCAGCATCTAAACTCACTGTAACGTTTTGTGTTAATGCTACTGGTGCAGTACTATCTACAACAGTTACTACTTGTGTAGCAGTGGCTGTGTTTCCAGAACCATCTGTTACTGTCCATGTTACTGTAGTTGCTCCTAGTGGGAATGTTGCTGGTGCATCATTCGTAGTAGACGCTACTGAACAGTTATCTGCTGTAGTGGCAGTTCCTAATGAAACTCCTGTTGCATCACAAGAACCTGTATCTGCTGATACCGTCATTGCTGCTGGTGCAGTAATTGTTGGGTCAACACTATCTGTTACTGTTACTACTTGTGTAGCAGTGGCTGTGTTTCCAGAACCATCTGTTACTGTCCATGTTACTGTAGTTGCTCCTAGTGGGAATGTTGCTGGTGCATCATTCGTAGTAGATGCTACCGTACAGTTATCTGCTGTAGTGGCAGTTCCTAAAGTTACTCCTGTTGCATCACAAGAACCTGTATCTGCTGATACCGATATTGCTGCTGGTGCAGTAATTGTTGGATCAACACTATCTGTTATTGTTACTACTTGTGTAGCAGTGGCTGTGTTTCCAGAACCATCTGTTACTGTCCATGTTACTGTAGTTGCTCCTAGTGGGAATGTTGCTGGTGCATCATTCGTAGTAGACGCTACTGAACAGTTATCTGCTGTTGTTGCAGTTCCTAATGAAACTGTTGCAGTACAAGCTCCAGCATCTGTTGATACCGTCATTGCTGCTGGTGCAGTAATTGTTGGGTCAACACTATCTGTTACTGTTACTACTTGTGTAGCAGTAGCTGTGTTTCCAGAACCATCTGTTACTGTCCATGTTACTGTAGTTGCTCCTGCTGGGAATGTTGCTGGTGCATCATTCGTAGTAGACGCTACTGAACAGTTATCTGCTGTTGTTGCAGTTCCTAATGAAATTCCTGTTGCAGTACAAGCTCCAGCATCTGCTGATACCGTCATTGCTGCTGGTGCAGTAATTGTTGGGTCAACACTATCTGTTACTGTTACTACTTGTGTAGCAGTGGCTGTGTTTCCAGAACCATCTGTTACTGTCCATGTTACTGTAGTTGCTCCTAGTGGGAATGTTGCTGGTGCATCATTCGTAGTAGACGCTACCGTACAGTTATCTGCTGTAGTGGCAGTTCCTAATGAAACTATTGCAGTACAAACTCCAGCATCTGTTGATACCGATATTGCTGCTGGTGCAGTAATTGTTGGATCAACACTATCTGTTACTGTTACTACTTGTGTAGCAGTAGCTGTGTTTCCAGAACCATCTGTTACTGTCCATGTTACTGTAGTTGCTCCTAGTGGGAATGTTGCTGGTGCATCATTCGTAGTAGACGCTACTGAACAGTTATCTGCTGTTGTTGCAGTTCCTAATGAAACTGTTGCAGTACAAGCTCCAGCATCTGTTGATACCGTCATTGCTGCTGGTGCAGTAATTGTTGGGTCAACACTATCTGTTACTGTTACTACTTGTGTAGCAGTGGCTGTGTTTCCAGAACCATCTGTTACTGTCCATGTTACTGTAGTTGCTCCTGCTGGGAATGTTGCTGGTGCATCATTCGTAGTAGACGCTACTGAACAGTTATCTGCTGTTGTTGCAGTTCCTAATGAAATTCCTGTTGCAGTACAAGCTCCAGCATCTGCTGATACCGTCATTGCTGCTGGTGCAGTAATTGTTGGATCAACACTATCTGTTACTGTTACTACTTGTGTAGCAGTGGCTGTGTTTCCAGAACCATCTGTTACTGTCCATGTTACTGTAGTTGCTCCTAGTGGGAATGTTGCTGGTGCATCATTCGTAGTAGACGCTACCGTACAGTTATCTGCTGTTGTTGCAGTTCCTAATGAAACTGTTGCAGTACAAGCTCCAGCATCTGTTGATACCGATATTGCTGCTGGTGCAGTAATTGTTGGATCAACACTATCTGTTACTGTTACTACTTGTGTAGCAGTAGCTGTGTTTCCAGAACCATCTGTTACTGTCCATGTTACTGTAGTTGCTCCTAGTGGGAATGTTGCTGGTGCATCATTCGTAGTAGACGCTACTGAACAGTTATCTGCTGTTGTTGCAGTTCCTAATGAAACTGTTGCAGTACAAGCTCCAGCATCTGTTGATACCGTCATTGCTGCTGGTGCAGTAATTGTTGGGTCAACACTATCTGTTACTGTTACTACTTGTGTAGCAGTGGCTGTGTTTCCAGAACCATCTGTTACTGTCCATGTTACTGTAGTTGCTCCTGCTGGGAATGTTGCTGGTGCATCATTCGTAGTAGATGCTACCGTACAGTTATCTGCTGTTGTTGCAGTTCCTAATGAAATTCCTGTTGCAGTACAAGCTCCAGCATCTGCTGATACCGTCATTGCTGCTGGTGCAGTAATTGTTGGATCAACACTATCTGTTACTGTTACTACTTGTGTAGCAGTGGCTGTGTTTCCAGAACCATCTGTTACTGTCCATGTTACTGTAGTTGCTCCTAGTGGGAATGTTGCTGGTGCATCATTCGTAGTAGACGCTACCGTACAGTTATCTGCTGTAGTGGCAGTTCCTAATGAAACTATTGCAGTACAAACTCCAGCATCTGTTGATACCGATATTGCTGCTGGTGCAGTAATTGTTGGATCAACACTATCTGTTACTGTTACTACTTGTGTAGCAGTAGCTGTGTTTCCAGAACCATCTGTTACTGTCCATGTTACTGTAGTTGCTCCTAGTGGGAATGTTGCTGGTGCATCATTCGTAGTAGACGCTACTGAACAGTTATCTGCTGTTGTTGCAGTTCCTAATGAAACTGTTGCAGTACAAGCTCCAGCATCTGTTGATACCGTCATTGCTGCTGGTGCAGTAATTGTTGGGTCAACACTATCTGTTACTGTTACTACTTGTGTAGCAGTGGCTGTGTTTCCAGAACCATCTGTTACTGTCCATGTTACTGTAGTTGCTCCTGCTGGGAATGTTGCTGGTGCATCATTCGTAGTAGACGCTACTGAACAGTTATCTGCTGTTGTTGCAGTTCCTAATGAAATTCCTGTTGCAGTACAAGCTCCAGCATCTGCTGATACCGTCATTGCTGCTGGTGCAGTAATTGTTGGATCAACACTATCTGTTACTGTTACTACTTGTGTAGCAGTGGCTGTGTTTCCAGAACCATCTGTTACTGTCCATGTTACTGTAGTTGCTCCTAGTGGGAATGTTGCTGGTGCATCATTCGTAGTAGACGCTACCGTACAGTTATCTGCTGTTGTTGCAGTTCCTAATGAAACTGTTGCAGTACAAGCTCCAGCATCTGTTGATACCGATATTGCTGCTGGTGCAGTAATTGTTGGATCAACACTATCTGTTACTGTTACTACTTGTGTAGCAGTAGCTGTGTTTCCAGAACCATCTGTTACTGTCCATGTTACTGTAGTTGCTCCTAGTGGGAATGTTGCTGGTGCATCATTCGTAGTAGACGCTACTGAACAGTTATCTGCTGTTGTTGCAGTTCCTAATGAAACTGTTGCAGTACAAGCTCCAGCATCTGTTGATACCGTCATTGCTGCTGGTGCAGTAATTGTTGGGTCAACACTATCTGTTACTGTTACTACTTGTGTAGCAGTGGCTGTGTTTCCAGAACCATCTGTTACTGTCCATGTTACTGTAGTTGCTCCTGCTGGGAATGTTGCTGGTGCATCATTCGTAGTAGATGCTACCGTACAGTTATCTGCTGTTGTTGCAGTTCCTAATGAAATTCCTGTTGCAGTACAAGCTCCAGCATCTGCTGATACCGTCATTGCTGCTGGTGCAGTAATTGTTGGATCAACACTATCTGTTACTGTTACTACTTGTGTAGCAGTAGCTGTGTTTCCAGAACCATCTGTTACTGTCCATGTTACTGTAGTTGCTCCTGTTGGGAATGTTGCTGGTGCATCATTCGTAGTAGACGCTACTGAACAGTTATCTGCTGTAGTGGCAGTTCCTAAAGTTACTCCTGAAGCCGCTGCTGTACAAGCACCTGAATCAGTTGCTACGGTTACATCTGCTGGCGCAGTAATTGTTGGATCAACACTATCAGTTACTGTTATTACTTGAGTAGCAGTGGCTGTGTTTCCAGAACCATCTGTTACTGTCCATATTACTGTAGTTGCTCCTAACGGGAATGCTGTTGGTGCATCATTCGTAGTAGACGCTACTGAACAGTTATCTGCTGTAGTGGCAGTTCCTAATGAAACTGTTGCAGTACAAGCTCCAGCATCTGTTGATACCGTCATTGCTGCTGGTGCAGTAATTGTTGGCATAACGCTATCTACTACTGTTACTACCTGTGTATCAGTGGCTGTGTTTCCAGAACCATCCGTTACTGTCCATGTTACTGTTGTTGCTCCTGCTGGGAATGTTGCTGGTGCATCATTCGTAGTAGACGCTACTGAACAGTTATCTGCTGTAGTGGCAGTTCCTAAAGTTATTCCTGTTGCCGTACAAGCTCCTGCTCCTGCTGATACTGTAATATCTGCTGGCGCACTAATTGTTGGGTTAACACTATCTGTTACTGTTACTACTTGTGTATCAGTAGCTGTGTTTCCAGAACCATCTGTTACTGTATATGTTACTGTAGTTGCTCCTAGTGGGAATGTTGCTGGTGCATCATTCGTCGTAGATGCTACTGAACAGTTATCTGCTGTAGTGGCAGTTCCTAAAGTTACTCCTGAAGCCGCTGCTGTACAAGCACCTGAATCAGTTGCTACGGTTACATCTGCTGGCGCAGTAATTGTTGGATCAACACTATCTGTTACTGTTACTACTTGTGTAGCAGTGGCTGTGTTTCCAGAACCATCTGTTACTGTCCATATTACTGTAGTTGCTCCTAGTGGGAATGTTGTTGGTGCATTGTTAGTTGTAGACGCTACTGAACAGTTATCTGCTGTAGTTGCAGTTCCTAATGAAACTGTTGCAGTACAAGCTCCAGCATCTGTTGCTACCGTCATTGCTGCTGGTGCAGTAATTGTTGGATTAACATTATCAACTACTGTTACTACTTGTGTATCAGTGGCTGTGTTTCCAGAACCATCTGTTACTGTATATGTTACTGTAGTATCTCCTAGTGGGAATGTTGCTGGTGCATCATTCGTAGTAGACGCTACCGTACAGTTATCTGCTGTAGTGGCAGTTCCTAATGAAACTCCTGCTGCCGTACATATTCCTGCATCTGCTGATACTGTAATATCTGCTGGCGCACTAATTGTTGGATCAACACTATCTGTTACTGTTACTATTTGTGTATCAGTTGCAGTGTTCCCAGAATTATCAGTTACAGTATACGTTACTGTAGTTGCTCCTAGTGGGAATGTTGCTGGTGCATCATTCGTTGTAGTGGCTACTGTACAGTTATCTGCTGTAGTTGCATTTCCTAAAGTTATTCCTGAAGCCGCTGCTGTACAAGCACCTGAATCAGCTGCTACTGTTACATCTGCTGGCGCAGTAATTGTTGGCACAACACTATCAGTTACTGTTACTGTTTGTGTACATGTTGTTGTATTACTATTCACATCAGTTGCAGTCCACGTTACCGTAGTTGCTCCTAATGGGAATGTTGTTGGTGCATTGTTAGATACTGTTACACCTGCAATGTTATCCGTTGCTGTTGCAGTTCCTAAAGAAACTCCTGAAGCCGCTGCAGAACAAGCACCTGAATCAGCTGCTACTGTTACATCAGCAGGACATGTAATTGTTGGTGACTCATCATCTGCTACTGTTACTGTTTGCGTACATGTAGCTGTGTTTCCAGAACCATCTGTTACTGTCCATGTTACTGTGGTATCTCCAATTGGATATGTTGTTGGCGCATCATTTGTTGTAGATGCAACCGAACAGTTATCTGCTGTAGTTGGTGTTCCTAAAGATACACCACTTGCAGTAGTTCCTCCTGCATCTGTTGTTACAGAAACATTTGAAGGACATGTAATTGATGGATCAATACTGTCTACTATCGTAACTAAAGCAGTTTTAAACGCTTGGTTTCCGTTAATATCTGTTGCAATTAACAATACTGTATTTTGCCCTATACTTGAACATCCTAAAATACTTGGTGTTACTGTTAAGGTCATTCCTGAACAGTTATCAGTAGTTCCTCCATCAATTGCTGTTGAAGTAATTACTGCTTGACCAGAAGCATCTAACTGCACTGTTGCAGCTTGTGTTAATACTGTTGGCGAAGTAGTATCATTAATAATTACATTTTGTGTTTGTGTACTTGTATTTCCTACAGTATCTTCATAGGTCCACGTTACAACGGTAGTCCCTTGAGTTGTAATTGGCAAGGTAACGTTATGCGTTCCTGTTATAGAACCAACATTACTACAGTCTGTTGCAGTAGGTGCTGTTAAGCTTGTTACCTCACATTGGTCTGTAATATCTGCTAAAGTAGCGCTATCTGCTACTGGTACTCCGTTATCTACTACAGTTACTACTTGTGTAGCTGTAGCTGTATTATTTGAAGCATCCGTTACCGTCCAAGTTACCGTGGTATCTCCGATTGGGAATGGTGATGGCGCATTGTTTGTTACAGTCGCTCCTGAACAGTTATCTGCTGTAGTTGCAGTTCCTAAAGAAACACTGCTTGCCGTACATGCTCCTGAATCTACATTTACTGTAACATTTGCTGGTGCAGTAATTGTTGGATTAGTCGTGTCAGTTACGGTTACCGTTGCGGTTGCGGTATCTGAATTTCCTGCAGCATCCGTTACCGTAAGTGTTACGGTATTATCTCCAACATCACTACAAGAGAATGTAGTTGTATCTAAAGCATACGTTGCAATACTACAGTTGTCTGTTGAACTATTGTTTATTTGTGCAGCAGTTACCGAAGCATTGCCTGAAGCGTCTAAAACAACTGTCATGTTTTGTGTTATGGCTACCGGGTTTTCATTATCCGATACCACTACATTAAAACTACATATTGCTGTGTTTCCTGAACCATCTGTTACTCTTAAAGTATTGGTTGTTGTTCCTACCGGGAAGGTTCCTCCTGAGGCAATTCCTGAAACTAATACTACTGAAGCAACAGAACAATTATCAGCACCTGAAGGCATTGCATATGTTACTACTGCATCACATGATCCTGTATCATTGTTTACCGCAATATCAGCAGGACAAGAAATTGTTGGGTCAATATTATCTACTACTGTTACCACTTGTGTAGCTGTAGCTGTATTATTTGAAGCATCCGTTACCGTCCAAGTTACCGTGGTATCTCCTAGCGGAAATGGTGACGGTGCATTGTTTGTTACAGTCGCTCCTGAACAGTTATCGGCAGTAGTTGGCGTTCCTAAAGAAACACTACTTGCCGTACATAATCCTGTATCTACATTTACACTTACATTTGCTGGTGCAGTAATCGTTGGATTCGTCGTGTCAGTTACGGTTACCGTTGCGGTTGCGGTATCTTGATTTGAAGAACCATCCGTTACCGTAAGTGTTACTGTAACAGGAGTTCCTACATCAGTACAGTCAAAAGTAGTAATATCTAATGCATATGTTGCAATACTACAGTTGTCTGTTGAACTATTGTTTATTTGTGCAGCAGTTACCGAAGCATTTCCTGAAGCGTCTAAAACAACTGTCATGTTTTGTGCTATGGCTACCGGGTTAATGTTATCAACTACTGTTACTATTTGTGTATCCGTTGCAGTAAGACCCGCGCTATCAGTTACCGTATAGGTTACTGTGGTGTCTCCTAATGGATATGTTGACGGTGCATTATTTGTTACGGTACTTACCGTACAGTTGTCTGCGCCTGTAGGTGTTGTTCCTAAAGAAACACTACTTGCCGTACATAACCCTGTATCTACATTTACACTTACATCTGCTGGTGCGGTAATTGTTGGATTGATGTTATCTACTACCGTTACCACTTGTGTAGCTGTAGCTGTATTATTCGAAGCATCTGTTACCGTCCAA
The DNA here is from genome assembly GCA_965178655.1 of Flavobacteriaceae bacterium. Taxonomy (GTDB): domain Bacteria; phylum Bacteroidota; class Bacteroidia; order Flavobacteriales; family Flavobacteriaceae. The sequence continues at coordinate 1,417,645 of OZ238266.1, read as the reverse complement.
GTTACTGTAGTATCTCCTAGCGGAAATGGTGACGGTGCATTGTTTGTTACAGTCGCTCCTGAACAGTTATCGGCAGTAGTTGGCGTTCCTAAAGAAACACTACTTGCCGTACATAACCCTGTATCTACATTTACACTTACATCTGCTGGTGCAGTAATCGTTGGATTAGTTGTATCAGTTACGGTTACCGTTGCGGTTGCGGTATCTTGATTTGAAGAACCATCCGTTACCGTAAGTGTTACTGTAACAGGAGTTCCTACATCAGTACAGTCAAAAGTAGTAATATCTAATGCATATGTTGCAATACTACAGTTGTCTGTTGAACTATTGTTTATTTGTGCAGCAGTTACCGAAGCATTTCCTGAAGCGTCTAAAACAACTGTCATGTTTTGTGCAATAGCAACTGGCGCCTCATTATCTGCTACCACAACATCAAAACTACAAGTAGCCGTATTTCCTGAAGCATCTGTTGCCACAAAAGTATTCGTTGTTGTTCCTACTGGGAAGGTTCCGCCTGAGGCAATACCTGCTGTTTGTTCTAACGATGCATCTATTTCAAGAATGTATTTTGAAGTAGCTGAAGAAGGATAATCATGCCACCCTGTACCGTTAACCAAGTCAATCATTACATATGGTTCATTATTTGCAAATGTTCCTTGGCCATTATCCCAATCCGCATAAGTGCTTACTTCTCCATTTTCCCAAACAAATGTTCCTTGAGCAGCGACAGCATTTAATCCTATAAATGCCTGAGAACCGGCTATTTCTGTCTTTAAAAAACTATTTTCTTCAACGTTATTTATCGTCGTTACATAACCACCATTAGTTACAGCATCAGCAAAAATAGCTGTAGCTGTGAAAGTATTATCTGACAAGTAATACGTATGTCCGTTATGCGTACCTAATAAGGTAAACCCTGAAATTGCTCCTGGGAATGTTGAACAGTTATCTGATGCTGTTGTCGCAGCATATGTTACTGTGGCATCACATGATCCTGAAGTATTGTTTACTGAAATATCAGCAGGACAAGTAATTGTTGGATCTATATTATCTACTACGGTTACTGTTTGGGTAGCTGTAGCTGTATTTCCTGCAGTATCTGTTACTGTCCATGTTACTGTAGTATCTCCTAAAGCATATGCTCCTGAGGCATCATTTGTTGTAGATGCTACTGCACAGTTATCTGCCGTTGTTGGTGTTGCTAAATTTACATTTGCAAAAGCTGTTGTACATGCGCCTGCATCTACATTTACTGTAACATTTGCTGGTGCAGTAATTGTTGGCACAGTAGTATCTCCTACCGTTACTGTTATTGAAGCTGTTGTTACAGTACATCCATTATCATCTGTAACTGTACATGTATATGCTCCTGCTGATAAACCTGTTGCTGTTGCAGTGGTTTGTGTTGACGAATCAGACCATGAATAACTATATGGTGCTGTACCTCCTGATGGTGTTGCTGTTGCTGTACCATCTGAACCTCCAAAACAAGTTGTTGCTGTCATTGCTATTGTTGCAGACAATGCTGCCGATGGCTCTGTGATTGTTTTACTAACCGTATAAGAACATCCGTTATCGTCTGTAATTGTACATACATAAACCCCTTCTGATAAATTAGATAAGGTAACTGTGTTTGATGATACTACCTCGTCTCCTACAGCTGGCGTATATGCCGAAGCATCTTTTGTCCATGCATAGGTATATGTATTTCCTGAAGAGAATGGCGTACCACCAGTTGTTGTAATAACAACTTCTCCATCAGCACCTGCATTACAACTTACATTAGTTGTGCTACTAGATGAAGCACTTAATGCCGCAGCTGGTTCCGTAACAACAAAACTAGTAGTTCCTGTTACTGTACAACCAACACTTTCTACTATAGCACAAGAATATGTACCTGCTGTTAAAGATGTTAAATCTTGGTTATTTTCTTGACCTGAAGGAATTGTACCTCCGTTGGTTGCTGTCCATGTGTATGAGTAAGAACTACTTCCTCCAACTACAGACAAATCAATAGCACCTGTACTGTTTCCATTACAAAGTACGTCTGTTATTACTCCACTTGCTACTACTGCATCTGGTTCTGAAACCGTTAATACGTTACTCGTTACCGAACAACCACTTGCATCTGTAACAACACAAGTATAAGTACCTGCACTTAATCCTGTAGCTGTAGCAGCATCTGTTGCTACTGAGTTGTTAGAAGAATCTTTCCATGCGTATGTATATGGCGATTGCCCTCCACCAGCAACTACTGTTGCTGTACCATCACTACCACCGTTACAAGTAGTAGCGGTTGTTCCTGTTCCTGATGCGGTAACAGGAGAAGGGAATGCTAATGTTACTGTTTCTGAAACTGAACAGTTAGAACTGTCTGTTACTGTTACTGTATACGCAATACCTGGCGATAAACTAGCTGCCGAAGCTGTATTATTATTATTATCATGAGACCATGTATATGTATAAGACCCTGTACCACCTGTTACAGATGACACGGTCATGGTTCCGTTATTTTGGAAGAAACAACCAATAGTTGAACTTACCGTGTATGTTATCTCAGTATTTTGAGTTATTGTTACCTCTTCTGTTGTTGTACAGTTATTATTATCTGTAATTGTACAGGTATATGTACCTGCTGGTAAACTTGAAATATCTTCTGTTGATGCTGTATAACTTGCACCATCACTCCATGCATAAGTATATGGACTTGTTCCACCTGACGGTGTTAAATTAATAGCACCAGTACTTGCACCATAACACACTACGTTTGTTTGTGTTGAACTTGAATCTAATGCTGCTGCTGGTTGTGTGATTGAAACCGATATATCATATGTACATCCATTTGCGTCTTTTACCCTAACAGTGTATGACCCTGTAGTTAATCCTGGGAATATACCTGAAGTTATATAAACTGAAGCATCTCCGTTTACATCATATGTTGCCCCTGTACTATTTGAATATGTATAAGGAGACGTACCACCTGAACCTGCAATAGTAAATGATCCGTCAGAACCGCCATAACATGAAACTGGTGAGATTGCTGTATTTGAAGCACTTAATGCTGCTGATGGTTGTGTTATTGTTCCTGTAACTGTAGTTGTACATCCATTTGCATCTTCTATAGTACAAGTATAATCACCTGCTACTAAGTTAGCGCCTGTTCCTGCCGTTGTATATAATACTGTTGATGATGCAGCGTCGTTAACCCATGAATAAGAAACAGACCCTGTTCCTGTTCCTGAAGTATGAACTGCTGTTAACTCTCCATCACTATCACCATAACAAGATAATGAACCGTTACCTACTGTTGTAGTTCCAGCTAATGCAGCTGATGGTTGTGTAATTGTTCCTGTAACTGTAGTTGTACATCCATTTGCATCTTCTATAGTACAAGTATAATCACCTGCTACTAAGTTAGCACCTGTTCCTGCTGTTGTATATAATACTGTAGCGGGAGTTGCATCATTTACCCATGAATAAGAAACAGACCCTGTTCCTGTTCCTGAAGTATGAACTGCTGTTAACTCTCCATCACTATCACCATAACAAGATAATGAACCATTACCTACTGTTGTAGTTCCAGCTAATGCAGCTGATGGTTGTGTAATTGTTCCTGTAACTGTAGTTGTACATCCATTTGCATCTTCTATAGTACAAGTATAATCACCTGCTACTAAGTTAGCACCTGTTCCTGCTGTTGTATATAATACTGTAGCGGGAGTTGCATCATTTACCCATGAATAAGAAACAGACCCTGTTCCTGTTCCTGAAGTATGAACTGCTGTTAACTCTCCATCACTATCACCATAACAAGATAATGAACCATTACCTACTGTTGTAGTTCCAGCTAATGCAGCTGATGGTTGTGTGATTGTTCCTGTAACTGTAGTTGTACATCCATTTGCATCTTCTATAGTACAAGTATAATCACCTGCTACTAAGTTAGCACCTGTTCCTGCTGTTGTATATAATACTGTAGCTGGAGTTGCATCATTTACCCATGAATAAGAAACAGACCCTGTTCCTGTTCCTGAAGTATGAACTGCTGTTAACTCTCCATCACTATCACCATAACAAGATAATGAACCATTACCTACTGTTGTAGTTCCAGCTAATGCAGCTGATGGTTCTGTAATTGTTACTGTTTTTGTAATTGAACAAGAGTTGTCATCTGTAATGGTACAGGTATAACTTCCTGCTGCAAGGTTTGAAAGATCTTCTGTTGTTGCAATAACTGTAGAAGAATTTGCATCATTTACCCATGAATAATCATAAGCACTTGCTTCTGTTCCACCTGATACCGTTAAGTCTATTGCACCAGTACTAGCACCATAACACAGTACATCTGTCTGTGTTACCGTTGCGCTGATTACTGATGGTTGTGTAATTGTTCCTGTAACCGTAGTTGTACATCCATTTGCATCTTCTATAGTACAAGTATAATCACCTGCTACTAAGTTAGCACCTGTTCCTGCTGTTGTATATAATACTGTAGCTGGAGTTGCATCATTTACCCATGAATAAGAAACAGACCCTGTTCCTGTTCCTGAAGTATGAACTGCTGTTAACTCTCCATCACTATCACCATAACAAGATAATGAACCATTACCTACTGTTGTAGTTCCAGCTAATGCAGCTGATGGTTCTGTAATTGTTCCTGTAACTGTAGTTGTACATCCATTTGCATCTTCTATAGTACAAGTATAATCACCTGCTACTAAGTTAGCACCTGTTCCTGCTGTTGTATATAATACTGTAGCTGGAGTTGCATCATTTACCCATGAATAAGAAACAGACCCTGTTCCTGTTCCTGAAGTATGAACTGCTGTTAACTCTCCATCACTATCACCATAACAAGATAATGAACCATTACCTACTGTTGTAGTTCCAGCTAATGCAGCTGATGGTTCTGTAATTGTTACTGTTTTTGTAATTGAACAAGAGTTGTCATCTGTAATGGTACAGGTATAACTTCCTACTGCAAGGTTTCCAAGGTCTTCTGTAGTTGCAATAACTGTAGAAGAATTTGCATCATTTACCCATGAATAATCATAAGAAATTGCTTCTGTTCCACCTGATACCGTTAAGTCTATTGCACCAGTACTAGCACCATAACACAGTACATTTGTCTGTGTTACCGTTGCGCTTATTACTGATGGTTGTGTGATTGTTCCTGTAACTGTTGTTGTACATCCATTTGCATCTTCTATAGTACAAGTATAATCACCTGCTACTAAGTTAGCACCTGTTCCTGCTGTTGTATATAATACTGTAGCGGGAGTTGCATCATTTACCCATGAATAAGAAACAGACCCTGTTCCTGTTCCTGAAGTATGAACTGCTGTTAACTCTCCATCACTATCACCATAACAAGATAATGAACCATTACCTACTGTTGTAGTTCCAGCTAATGCAGCTGATGGTTGTGTAATTGTTCCTGTAACTGTAGTTGTACATCCATTTGCATCTTCTATAGTACAAGTATAATCACCTGCTACTAAGTTAGCGCCTGTTCCTGCCGTTGTATATAATACTGTTGATGATGCAGCGTCGTTAACCCATGAATAAGAAACAGACCCTGTTCCTGTTCCTGAAGTATGAACTGCTGTTAACTCTCCATCACTATCACCATAACAAGATAATGAACCGTTACCTACTGTTGTAGTTCCAGCTAATGCAGCTGATGGTTGTGTAATTGTTCCTGTAACTGTAGTTGTACATCCATTTGCATCTTCTATAGTACAAGTATAATCACCTGCTACTAAGTTAGCACCTGTTCCTGCTGTTGTATATAATACTGTAGCGGGAGTTGCATCATTTACCCATGAATAAGAAACAGACCCTGTTCCTGTTCCTGAAGTATGAACTGCTGTTAACTCTCCATCACTATCACCATAACAAGATAATGAACCATTACCTACTGTTGTAGTTCCAGCTAATGCAGCTGATGGTTGTGTAATTGTTCCTGTAACTGTAGTTGTACATCCATTTGCATCTTCTATAGTACAAGTATAATCACCTGCTACTAAGTTAGCACCTGTTCCTGCTGTTGTATATAATACTGTAGCGGGAGTTGCATCATTTACCCATGAATAAGAAACAGACCCTGTTCCTGTTCCTGAAGTATGAACTGCTGTTAACTCTCCATCACTATCACCATAACAAGATAATGAACCATTACCTACTGTTGTAGTTCCAGCTAATGCAGCTGATGGTTGTGTGATTGTTCCTGTAACTGTAGTTGTACATCCATTTGCATCTTCTATAGTACAAGTATAATCACCTGCTACTAAGTTAGCACCTGTTCCTGCTGTTGTATATAATACTGTAGCTGGAGTTGCATCATTTACCCATGAATAAGAAACAGACCCTGTTCCTGTTCCTGAAGTATGAACTGCTGTTAACTCTCCATCACTATCACCATAACAAGATAATGAACCGTTACCTACTGTTGTAGTTCCAGCTAATGCAGCTGATGGCTCTGTAATTGTTACTGTTTTTGTAATTGAACAAGAGTTGTCGTCTGTAATGGTACAGGTATAACTTCCTGCTGCAAGGTTTGAAAGATCTTCTGTTGTTGCAATAACTGTAGAAGAATTTGCATCATTTACCCATGAATAATCATAAGCACTTGCTTCTGTTCCGCCTGCTGCCGTTAAGTCTATTGCTCCAGTACTTGCCCCGTTACACAGTACATCTGTCTGTGTTACCGTTGCGCTTAATACTGCTGGCTCAGTTATTGTTTTTGTTGCACTTTCTTGAGTACATCCGTTTGCATCTGTTACAATAGCCGACCAAGTACCTGCTGCTAAACCATTACCTATATAAGTAGTGTATGGCCCGTATGCTCCTGTAGTTGTTGTTGCAGTTCCTGAAATTCCTGCCGTTGCCTCTTTCCATTGAACTGTATAAGGCGATATACCCCCCTGTGGAAGGACAGTCATTACCCCATCAGTATCTCCAAAACAAGCAACACCTGTAGCGCTTAATGTTGAAACAGAAAGCCCAGAAGTAGGACTTGTAATTGTTGCTATAGCTGTAACTACACAACCTGAAGCTGTGTCTGTAATAGTACACGTATATGTACCATCTGCTAGACCTGTAATTGAAGCTGTTGTTGATGTATTGGCATCATCCCATGAATATGTATATCCCGTTCCTCCTGTAGGTGCTACAGTAGCTACCCCTACATTTGTTTCGCCATAACAACCACTATCTACCGTAACATTTGGTATAATGGTGGTAATTACTATTGAAGATGTTGCAGCTGCTGTACAACCGTTTGCCGTTACCGTGTTAGTAACTGTATATGTTCCTCCAGTACTTGCTGATAAATCTACTGCACCAGTTGACGAATTAATACTTAAACCTGCAGCTGAAGTAAATGTTCCTGCTACTCCACCTCCACTATATGTTGGAGAAGGGTTAGTGTCAGTTGAACAATAAGGTGTTCCTGTATAACTAAAGGTTCCTACTGGTAACGCTGTTACCGAACCAGAAAAAGCAACTGCTTGTGCTGTTGCTCCTGTTGATGTAATGTCTATATTTCCTGAAACAGTTGCATTATCTGCAGCTGTCATACGTGTGTATACTGTGGTTGTTGCCACCGTACCACTGGTTTCTGCTAATGTTAAGGTTGATGTAAATGTACTATCATCTGTAGAATACTCTACTCCTGATAATGCTGCTATAGCAATATCATCTGACAGATCAGAACCCGAAACTGTAAATGATTGACTTGCCGAAGCACTTCCATTACATTTTGTAAATGCATTTAATGTTCCTGCTGTTGTTATACAAGAAGACATTGACCCACTTACTGCAACTGTTTGCTGAGCAGCTCCAGTTGAGTTTATATTTATATTCGTTGAAGAAATTGCGTTATTATCACCAGCTGTCATTCTTACGTATATAGTAGTTGACGCTACCGTACCTGAACTTGGCGATAAACTTAGTGAACTCGCAAAACCAGAACCACTTGTTGTAGAATACTCTAAACCTGTAACAGCATCTACCGTTAAGTTTGCTGACAAACCAGAACCTTCAACCGTAAACGATTGCTCTGCAGAAGCACTTCCGTTACACTTTGTAAAGGCATTTAATGTTCCTGTTGTTGTTATTGTAGAGGCAGGCTGTAAATTATTTCTTTGTATTGAAAATTGAATTTGACCTGAAGAACTAGAACCATCAGACAATGTAATAAAATCAGGTTTTCCATCATTATTTAAATCTGCAGACAAAGTACCTAAACTATACTGAAACCCAAGCCATTTCTCTAAATATGAACCAAATGACAAAGTACCCCCAGCAGTTTGATTTAAATTCAGCTGCATTCTAGAAGGCGAATAAGGAGCACCATGTGCAATATCTAACAACCCATCTCCATTAAAATCTGCAGCACTCACTCCTCCTACTCCACAACCGTCGCATGAAAAATCAGTGAATGCAGTAAAGCCACCCGATTGATTATTTTCCATCCAAGATGATTGGTTTGAATTTGCTACAAAGTCAGGATAACCATCTCCATTTAAGTCCGTAAATACTGCAGACCCTACTTCTCCATTGTTAGTATTAAAAGTTGTCCCTGTAACAGTATTTCCACTAGGATTAAATGTACCAGCAGAAGATTTATATATTATTTTAGGAACGCTACCTGCATTCCAATATATCAAATCAACATCACCGTCTAGATCAAGATCCGCCATTTCAAAACCTTTATTTGCAGCAGTAACAATTGAAGTATGTGAAGAGTTAAATGAAACAGAAGCGCCTGATGACGTATTAGCATAGTACCCCACAACCGTACCGTCTGAGAAAACTATATCTTCTTTACCATCCTCATCCATATCCCCATGCTTCAAGACCTTAAGTCCTGATGCACCTGACAAAGTCACTCCTGCGGCAAAAGAAATATTACCTGAAGTAGATGTGTTTTTAAAATACATTAAATCCTCACTAGCACTACTTGATAAAACAACATCTGAAAGCCCGTCATTATTTGCGTCAAAAGAAGTTACAGCCGTACACGTACCTGTTGTAGATAAATGTACAGGCGTTGCGTTATATGTAATAGTACCTCCAGAGGTCGCTGTTGTATTCACGTATATATCCGCACCATAGTTTGATGCATCTGTACCATTAACTTTTATTAAGTCTATTTTCCCATCACCGTCAAAATCATTAGCCGCCATTAACGGATACCCCCAAGAGTTTTGGTATTTAGTAGCACCTGGGATATTAGAAACATTCACAGAAGAACTAACAAAAGAAGATGCATCATTTGCAGTTGTTAACGCTTCAACATCAAAGGTTGTTACAAAAGAACCATAGTACGTGTCCGAAAGCCCTGTTGCTATATTAATTACCTTTATATTCCCCACCCCAGAGTTTTGAGGAGACGTTACCGTTAAAGATGTTGTTGTAGCCGCAGCAACTGCTGCCTTAACTCCTCCAAAATACACGATATTGTTTGATGCCGTAGCATCAAAACCTGTTCCTGTAATTGTAACTGCTGTTCCTACTTCTCCAGATGTTGGAGAGAAAGATGTTATTGTCTGTGCATGTACACTAAGTAATGTAGTTGCTAAAAAACCTAGTACTAGTAATAATTTTCTCATAGCTGTTGTTTAAATAAAACTTTACGAGAGCGAAGTTACGAAAAAGAAAAACAACGAAATAACTTTTTATTAACTATTTCACTACTATAGAACTATTACATATTATCAGTAAGATTAGGGATTTTTAATGTGTAAGCATTTTTACACCTTAGTAAATGTTAATAAAATTAACCGCTTTATAGCTGCCAAATAAAACACGCTATTAACCGCATATTTTAATTGTAAAATACATGGTTTTTATACCATATATATATATATGGTATAAAAATAGCCGCTAAAAGCGGCTATTTTATGTGTATGATGTATGGGTTATTCTACAGTGATGGGGTAATTCTGTGGGGTGGTTATTCTTACCCCTTAAACCTTTCCCACATCTAATTTCATGTTTTTAGTATAAGAAGATAGTTTTGGTTTATCCCATTTCTTCTTTGTAGGGGTTAGGTAACCCTCATCATTTAATATTTTACAAACTTCGTTCAAAGATAAAGATTTCCCAACTCTTAATTCAGAAATCCTTTTGTGTAAATCATTCTTTTCATCTTCACTCAATCTGATTCTTTTATTTGAAAATTTAATTTCAATAGATGATGATGATGAACCATCTAAAATCTCATATTCTTTTCTCCCTCTGTTATTTTTTCCTTTGAGTTTGATTCCATCCTCAACAATGGGGTAAAGAAATTTGAAATTAAACTTATGAGATTGAGTTTTTGGTTTGTATTCAACTTCAATCTTTTTAACATACTTAGAAACAAACTCTCTTTGTTTATTTAAAGGTAGGTTTTCTAAACTATCAACTTCTAAATACATTTGGTTCAACCAATCAATCCACTCAGATGAGTTGTTTAAAACCCTTAGTTCATTTTCAAAATCATTTATTTCTTCATTTACACCAACAATTAATTTTTTAATCCTTTCTTTCACCTTTTTACCCAAACTTTTTGAAATCTCTGATGTTAGAATTTGAACCTCTGTATCTACAATTTTTTCCTCTAAACTTTCCTTATATCTCTTTTTATTCAAGAGGTATTTTTCCTTTTTTATTTTATCCTTTTCTATGTTATCTACACTATCTAATTTAGATGTTAGGGATTTTAATTTATAGTTTTCTCTAACTCTTTTAGATTCTTTTAAAATCTGTATTAAATGATTAATTAATTCAACATCCGTTGAACCAACTCTTACACTTTTCTTCAAAGTACAGTTTTGATGTTTAGTTTTCCATTTCATTGGATTTTTCCATTGATACTCTACACTTCTACAACTGTATAGTTCAAATTCCGAATCTCTATTTGATTTTACGGAAAGTGGTATTTCACAACTTTTACAATTTAACAAACCATCAAAAATAGTTGGATTCTTTTTTCTGTTATCCTTATTTCTCATGTTATCCTCTAAAATCTTCTGAACATAATTCCAAAGTTTTACCTTAACCACTTTAGGAGTTTTTATCTCTATTACATCTACGATTTTTTGTTTTCCACCAACCATCTCCTTCCACTCCCATTTTTGTACTCCTTTATAAAGTTGATTTCCTAACATTTTCTGTATCGTTCCCGTATTCCATCCACTCTTACTTCTTTTCGGTTGAAATGGGGTTTGAGTATCTAAATAAGTTTTGATATTCATTGTAGATTTCCCTTCACTATACATTTTGAATATTTCCTTAATACACTCAGATTCTTCTTTGTTAATGATTAATTTTTTATTCTTTACATCATATCCAAATGGTTTAGTACCACCAACAAAAGTGTTCCCACTTTTTAGAGAATTCCGTTTCCCCATTACACTTCTCATTCTTCTAAGTTGATTATCATATTGAGATATCAGAGATAACATATTCATATTTAGATTATCCAACGGATTATCTAAATCAAATGGGTTAGGAGAACTCCCAACATAGATTTTAACTCCATGTTCAATGAGTACTTTATATATACTCATCCAACTTTGGGTATTTCTACCCAATCTATCAGAATTAAAAACCCAAATGTTATTTATTGTTCCTTTTTGAACTTCATCTAAAAGTTCAACTAAAACAACTCTCTCATTGATTTCAACTTTAAATGAACTCTGAGAACCTTCATTGAAAATAATTGGGTTTAATTCCAATTTCTTACTCATTTCCAATCCCATCCTTTTTTGAACTTCCAAACCACCACCTTCGTTCTGTTGAACATCTGATGATACTCTCAATAGGATTCCTAAATTTTCTTTGTTTTTTTTCATGGGGTAAGTTTAACCACTTTCTTAGTGTTCAAATATACAAAAATGACAATATAAAAAAGAGTATCGTTATGATACTCTTTTGTAGAAAATGATGAAGAGAGAGAAATGAAAAAAATCAATTGGAAAAATTTACAATATCATAATCCCTCCCAACATCAAAACACTCCTCCAAGTTACTTTTGAAACTCTTTTAATTCCAATTCTCTTTTTAATTCTTGTTGTTTGATTTGAGATACTTCAATCACTTTCTTTTTTAGTAGATATCCGAAAACAGATGGAACATTTATTAACCTTCTATTCTTCCATTTAACACCTTCTATCTTTCCATCCCTTAACCATTGAAATACGGTTCTCTCAGATACTCCAAATTGTTCTGATAAATCAGTAACACCAACCCATCTGTGGGTTTCTAACCCCTCTATGTATTCATTGAATTTATCTTCCATTATACTATCTTTTGTTCTTTAAGTTTTCTAACTGATGAGGTTATATATGAGGTGTGTTCTTGTTGAAGTAAAGAGTTATTCCCCCAACTGATACTCCAACTCTTCTTATCTACTGAACCTAATAATATCAGATTCTTTCCTATTCCATCATAGATATTGATATCACTACCCTCATCTACAAACCCAACCAATCTTTTATTAGGTGAATTACCAATATATTGGAAAGGAATTACTGAATTCATTCTTTTATTTATTCCATCAAGGTTCTGATTCAACCTCAAAGAGTAAGAAGGTAAAACGGATTTCCATTCACTATATCTGTTGATGAGGTTCATTATCTCGTTATATTCCATATCTGATTCACCCTTTAGAGTTTTAATCAGTTCATCTCTTTTTTCAATTGGTGGTATCCACCCCCTTTCCATCATGTGGTTTAATACCAATACATCTTGGTATTTCATCAATCCTTTAATTCCCATTTCTTTCATGGTTTGGATTAAACCATCTATCTCGTGTTCGTTTATTGTTTCCATTATGTTATTCATTTTAGTTCATAGAGGTTCATTCCTCTTACTATAAATATCACAGAGGTGTTTTTTTAGAAAAAAAGTTCCTTAGGAGAAAAAAACTAACCTCGATAAAAATTCCACTCCGATACCCATTTTGGAAAAAAAGTATTTTCTCAGTTACAAGAAACCTCCCCCCTTCAGTTCCATTTAATTTATACAATAAAAGGTATCATATAATTTGTTTATCTCGTATATAAATGGTATATTTAAGTGTTGAATATAAAGGGAATCAGTTATGGTAATAAAATACAATAGAACATCAACCATTAACCAAAAAGGTGAGAGGTTTAAGTTAGATAAAGGAGACTACGATTTAACCATCAATGATTTTGGTATAAGTGGTAAAATACCCTTCAATAGAAGAGAAGGTGGTTCTAAACTGATTGAGTTAGTTAAGGAAGGTAAAGTAACTAAGATAGTATTTGAGGATTTGTCAAGATGTGGTAGAACCCTAAAAGATTCAATCAACACATTAGATTACTTTTTTGAGAATGGTGTTATAATCAAGGTTAGAAACATTGGTATTGAATCTCACACTCCTAATGGTGAGAAGAATCCTATGTGGAATATCGTTACTTCAATCTTATCCTCAGTATATGAGATGGAGAGAGAACGTATTCTTGAGATTACAGAAATGGGTAGAAAACAATATGTTCTTAATGGTGGTAAGTTGGGAAGAAAGGTAGGTTCTGAAGAATCTGAAATGGTATTCCTTAGAAAACCACAAACTAAATCCATCATTAAGTTTCTAAAGATGGGTAAAACAAATAGAGATATCATTGGGAGGTTGAATTGTTCTCCTAAAACTATAACTAAGGTTAGAAAACTTGTAGAATGTTAAGTAAAGAAAGAAAAAAGGAACTCCGAATAATTTACGAAGAGAAAATCGGTAAGGTGTATTCAGAGGAATTGAAAAAACAACCCCTCGTATCTCTATTGGAGTTCGTAGATATAATGGTGGGTGATTAACCTATCATTTTTCTCTGAGATAATTTGGTTTATCTTTATAAAAGATAACTCCATTTATATTGATTAATAATAACTGTAATTTTTTAAAAAACATGATTAACATTTTAATAAGTAAAGATTTAGGATTAAAAACATTGGAGGAAATCACCAAACATTTCGATAATAATTGTATTAATGTTCTCACTATTAATGACGATGATGATAGTAGAAGTAAACTAAAGGAAATTAAAATCATATGTAACGAAAAAAATATTAATCTTTCAGTTTCCTCCTCAAAAAAAGACACACATGATTTTTTAGTTGAAAGAAACAATAATATCACATTGGTTGTTTGTTGGTATCAATTAATACTTTCTGAAACATTAAATAAATTAAAAAAACCAATAATTGGTATACATAACTCAATTCTTCCAAAATTTAGAGGTGGTTCTCCATTAGTGTGGACAATACTTTGTGGAGAAAAAGTATTTGGTTATTCAGTTTTTGAAATTTCTAATGGTATGGATGAGGGGAGGTTGTATTCTCAGAAAGAATTTAAACTTGAAAGTGAAATGAGTGTTAAAAATTGTATGGATATTATTGAAGAGTCTTTCATTTCTGAATTAGGGAATCTTGTAGGTGATTTAAAAAATAAGGTTAAACCTACAGAACAAGTTAAATATGGAGTTTCATATTGTTCACAAAGGTTACCAATTGATGGGTTTATCAACTGGAATCAGGAAAACTTCCAAATCCATAATTTCATTCGTTCACAATCACATCCTTATCCAGGGTCCTATTCTTTTTTGAATGGGAAAAAGATAATTTTTCAGAAGTCAAGATTAATAAATGATAGATGTTTTGGAACTCCGGGACAAATTTTTAAAATTGAAGATGAGGGGATTTTTATTGTGTGTTCAAACAATTCAATATTACTTATTGAGGAAATAATAGTTAACGGAGAAATAATAAATCCTAACAAACATATAAAATCAGTTAAATCAAGATTCAGTAAATATAACGTTGAAGAAGTAAATGAATTATATAATGATTTTTATATATCAAGAAAAAAAGAAATGTTTAACTAAACTTTTCTAATAAACTCAAAAAAAACAAACGGAGATATCATTGGGAGGTTGAATTGTTCTCCTAAAACTATAACTAAGGTTAGAAAACTTGTAGAATGTTAAGTAAAGAAAGAAAAAAGGAACTCCGAAGAATCTATGAAGAGAAAATCGGTAAGGAGTATGTTAAAGAGTTAGAGAACCAACCTTTAGTATCTCCAATGGAGTTCGTTGATATCATGAGTGATTAACCTATCATTTTCATCTGAAATAATTTGGTTTAATCAGATAAAGGGATAAACACCTCATCTGAATGATTACAGAGTGTTTCTCCCATAGTTTATCTGAACAATATATCAATCCATCATCTTAAATCTTATTGATTCTTACAACCTCAACAATTAGATTTAGATAATCACCTAACTTATCTCTTTCCTTTAATAGTTCAAGATATTCTTTGATAAGTTCTTTTCCATTCTCTCTCATTTCTCCTTTTGTTCCATCAAGGATTCTTTCCCTCCACAATCTATCGAAGTATTCGTAATAACCCTCTCTATCATCTATTGAAGGAAACCAACCATCATCATCTCTTTCCTTTATCTTTTGATTTTTATATTCAATCCACTTGTTTGTTTGTTCTTTGGGAAACCCAAATGATTCTATAAATCCCATTTCCCACAAATCTCTTTCTTCTATATTCATAATCTTTAATCTTTAATTGTTTCTATTTCTTCTTCAAGGTTGAATTCAGGTTTTTTCCCATTACTCCAATCTTCATAAGGTAATTCTTGATTGATATACCAATATTCTCCTACTAATGTTCTAACATCACCTTCAAAACAAGAACCAAAAAGAATTCTCTTTAACCTACACCAAACATCCCATTCTGTTACTGATATGTTGTGTTCTCCACAATCCTTATCCTCTGTAAAAGAATTACAATCCCAATGGGAGAGATAGAGTGTGGGAACTTCAAAACCATCACCCATAATTACTCTTACCTTTTTATCTTTAATAATCTGATAGAATTTTGAGTTTATTACATCCCCATCATTCATCATTTTATTATATACCCAATCATCATCAATTTCAAAATCGTGAACTACTTTGTATTCCATAATAGTTTTTCCGTTCGGATAACTTAAACCACTACCATCAAGAGTTTGATATATTTTTTCTTCTGTTATTTCTGTATTCATAATCTTTAATTTTTAATTGTTTCTTCTGTTTATATAATCCTGATATCCCCAATGGAACTCTAATGAACCATCAATAGGTTCAATTCCATATTCATTCTTTAGTTCTTCCATCATAAAATAACCTTCATCGTTTAATTCACTTATTTGAAGTTGATACCAATCATCTTCAGTTAAACTATGATTGTAAAAGTTATCCATATTTAATTCTCGGATAATTTCAGTTGGAAGTTTTTCTAATACTTCTGTTTCAGTAGTATTCCATTTAATGTTGTGTAATCTAATTTTCATAATTTATTTTGTGTTTTTTACCCACACGGTTTTAATTAAACTCTCACTTGTTATTAGTTGATTAAAAGTGGAGAGAATGAACTCTCAACCAACTCTACTAAATATACGAAATACTATATCCATTTACTATAAAAGTAATTTTTAGATATAACTTTAAATTATATCTATTTTTTGACTACATTTACAAAAACTATAACTGATGAAAGGTAGACCCCAATCGGTGAATTTTTCTCCTAAAGAATTTCAAGAACTCTCTCGTGAGGAAAGAGTTTTAAGGGGTAGAATCTCAACTTTGAAGAAAATGATTCAAAGAAGAGAGGATAAAATAGATGAGTTGATGAAACCTATTTTAAAGAAAAAATCAGAGGTTAGTTCACTCAAAGAAGAGTTAGGAGAACTTAAAACACAAATCAAAGAATTGGGGGTAGAATTCCCAACCTTTAGAGTGGAAGATTTCTTTTTAAAGGGGAAAATATACTATCGTGGAGTTTGGTATGTTAACTCCAAAAAGAAACAATTGTATATGGGTTCTGAGAAGAAAGTTCAAGATAGAATGAATGAGGTGATTGATAGTTTTGACAAACTCCCTCAATCTCAGAAAAATGAAAAAATATTAGAAGTATATCTCCCTGAATTTCAATTGAACTTTTGGGAGAAAGAATATGAAGAATTTAAAAAAGAAAAATAATCAATGAGTAACCACAACGAAATATCATCCTTTATATGGAATGTCTGTGACGATGTCCTTAGAGGATTGTTCAAACAACACGAATATGGAGATGTAATTCTCCCTTTTGTTGTTTTAAGAAGATTAGATTGTGTTCTTGAAGGAAAGAAAGATGAAATCATCAAAGTTCACAAAGAGTATCGAGATAAATTTGATGACACCTCAAAAATCATCCACTCAAAACTCAATCTTAAGTTCTCGAACTATTCTGAATATGATTTGAGAAGATTGAAGGATGAACCTAATAAACTTTCTGAAAACTTCTATGATTATCTAAGTTCCTTTTCTACCAATGTTCAAGATATCATCCAAAACTTCGGATTACAGAAACACATAGATAAATTAGAGAAGAATAATAAACTATATCTACTTGTAGAAAAGTTTACAGATATTGATTTACACCCATCTAATGTGGATAATCATGTAATGGGTAATATCTTTGAAGAACTCCTTAGAAAGTTCTCTGAGATGAGTAATGAAACAAGTGGGGAACATTATACTCCAAGAGATGTAGTAAATCTTTTGGTTTCATTAGTATTCTCATCTGATAAAGAAAAACTCTCAGACCCAAATAAAATCATATCGGTTTATGACCCTTGTTGTGGAACTGGGGGTATGTTAACCATTGGAAAAGATTGGGTACATCAAAATATCAATAAAGAGGTTGATGTAAACTTATTTGGACAAGAATTAAACCCACAGACCTACTCTATTTGTAAATCTGATTTTCTAATTACAGATGAAGAACCAGATAATATTAAATTAGGTTCTACTCTTACCAATGACCAACACTCTGATGGGAACAGAAAGTTTGACTACATGATTACCAATCCACCATTTGGGGTTAGTTGGAAATCAGAACAAAAACAAATCTTAAATGAATCTTCAGAATATGGTGGTAGATTTTCAGTAGGAACACCTCGTAGTTCTGATGGTTCTCTTCTTTTCCTACAACACCTTATATCCAAAATGGAAACTCAAGGTTCACGAATAGGAATTGTATTCAATGGTTCTCCTCTTTTTACTGGAGATAGTGGTTCTGGAGAATCTGAAATCAGAAAATGGATTATAGAAAACGATTGGTTAGAGAGTGTAGTTTCTTTACCAGACCAACTCTTTTTTAATACGGGTATCTCAACTTATATTTGGGTAGTTACTAATAAGAAAACACCTCAACGAAAAGGAAAAGTTCAATTAATTGATGGTTCTTCATTTTATAAATCCATGAAGAAATCGTTGGGAAGTAAACGAAAGTTTATTGATGATTCCCAAAGAGAACAACTCCTTCAAACTTATCAGAACTTTGAAGAAAACGAACACTCAAAGATTTTTGATAATGAATTCTTTGGATATACTAAGGTTACTATTGAACAACCAAAAGTTGAGAACGGTGAAATTGTAAGAGATAAAAAAGGAAATCCAAAACCTGATTCCAAACTAAGAGATTCAGAAAGAGTTCCATTATCAGAAGATATTGAACAATATTTCTCTCGAGAGGTAGAACCTCATTTACCAAACTCATGGATTGATTTTAACAAAAGTAAGGTGGGATATGAAATCAACTTTACTAAGTATTTCTACCAATACAAACCTCTTCGTTCATCAGATGATATTTCTCAAGAGTTATTAGAGTTAAAAAAAGAATCTGAAAACTTACTTAACCTAATAATGGATTGATGAATAGATATGATTCATATAAGGATTCAGGAGTTGAATGGATTGGAGAGATTCCGAGTGTTTGGAAATTCGGTAAAATGAAATATCAACTCTCAAATAATGACGGAGGTGTTTGGGGGAGTGATGTTGAAAACGAAAATGATGGTACAGTAGTTATTCGTTCAACCGAAATAACCATTGATGGTCAATGGGATTTATCAAACCCAATGAAAAGAATACTCACAGATTCAGAAATTGAAAAAACACTTCTTTACAGTGGAGATATAGTTCTTACTAAATCAAGTGGTTCTCCAAATCATATTGGGAAATCAGTTATTGTGAATTCAGAAGTTGAGAACCTTAAGTGTTGTTATTCGAACTTTGTCCAAAGATTGAGGTTCAGAAATTACAACTCCAAACTTTACCACTACATCCTAAACAACCATGTTGTTAGAGAACAATACAGATATTTAACTCAAACAACAACAGGTTTAGGAAACTTAAACGGGACAACCTTAAACGAAGTTTTTTTACCATTTATTCCCCTCTCAGAACAACAACAAATCGTAACCTTCTTAGATACTAAAACCTCACTCATTGATTCTCTAATAGAGAAAACCCAAAGAAAGATTGAACTACTCAAAGAGAAAAGAACCTCTCTTATCAATGAAGTAGTTACCAAAGGATTGAATCCCAATGTGGAAATGAAGGATAGTGGTGTAGAATGGATTGGGGAGATACCGAGTCATTGGGAATTTGTTAGAATAGGTCATTTGAACAGAGTTGTTAGAGGAGGTTCACCCCGACCATCAGGAGACCCAAGATTTTTTAATGGGGATTTTATACATTGGATTACAGTTAAAGATATTACTTCTAAAACAGGTAAATATGTAACTACGACAGACACTAAATTAACTGAGGAGGGGATGAAACAAAGTAGGGTATTAGAACCTGAAACACTTGTTTTAACTAATAGTGGTGTTACTTTAGGAATACCTGGAATCTTGAAAATCAGAGGGTGTATCAATGACGGAAGTGTTAGTTTTTTAGATATGTCCCCTAAGATTGAACGGGATTATTTATATTATTTTTGGACTACTCAGACAGAATTACTATTGGAACAACAAAGTGGATATGGTCAACCAAATCTTAATATTGAAATTGTTTCAAATGTCAGATTTCCACTACCACCCCTTTCAGAACAACAACAAATCGTTGAGTATTTGGATGAACAAACCCATTTGATTGATAAAACAATTTTCATTGAAGAAAAGAGAATAGAACTCCTTAAAGAGTATCGTCAATCCCTTATATCTGAAGTAGTAACTGGTAAACGAAAAGTAGTTTAATTATGGTAAGAGTACCAACTGAAAAACGATACGAAGAACATATTGAAAGAGAACTCAATTCTCTTTTAGATGATGGTTTACGATTCCATTCAAAAGTTCACCAAAGAGATGATACTTGGTACGATAAAAATCTTTGTGTTGTTGGTGATGAGTTCATAGAGTTTCTTAAGGAAACACAGAAAGAAACCTACGATACCCTCCAAAAAAAGTATAAGGAGAATACCGATAAAAACATACTAAGTAGATTAAATAAGGAAATAGATTCAAAGGGATTGATTCATGTTCTTAGAAAAGGATTTAATGATGTACATGGAGGAAATATTAAAACTCTCTTCTTCCAATCGAATAGTTCATTAAACCCAGAGAGAAGAAAGAAATACCTCCAAAACAAGTTCCTTTTAGTTCGTCAACTTCATTACTCACCAAACAATAATAACTCTATTGATATTGTAATTTTTATCAATGGTATTCCGATTCTAACTATTGAGTTAAAGAATCAGTTGACAGGACAAACCATTGAGAATTCTGATAAACAATACCGATTTGATAGAAATCCTAAAGGAGAACCTTTATTAAAATTTCAAAGATGTATTTGTCACTTTAGTGTTGATAATGATAAGGTAAATATGACGACTAAATTGGATGGTAAAGACACCTTCTTTTTACCCTTCAATAAAACTCTAAATAACTTAGAAACAAAGAGTGATGGATTCAAGGTAGATTATCTATGGAAAGAAGTTCTTACTCCAACATCTCTTTTAGATATCATTGAAAATTTCGTTTTGTTCACTAACTCTTCAGATTACCTATGGAGTGATGAAAAAAGGAAAGTGATAGAGAAAAAGAAACCTGTACTTATCTTTCCAAGATATCATCAGTTAGAGGTAATTAGAAAACTTAAATCTCAAGTTACTAAGGATGGAGTTGGAACAAATTACTTAGTACAACACACCACAGGTTCAGGTAAATCCTATTCCATAGGATGGTTATCGTTTATGTTAACTAATCTTTTCAAAAACGAGGGTAAGGATAGAGTGTTTGATTCTATAATAGTAATTACTGATAGAAAGGTTTTAGATAAACAACTCCAAGATACTATCACGAGTTTACAACAAGTTCAAGGGGTAGTTCAACAGATAGATAAGAACTCAGAACAATTAAGAAAATCTCTTTCATCTGGAAAGAATATCATTGTAACCACAATTCAAAAATTCTCTGTTGTAGTAAACAGAATGAAAGAATTGAATGGGATGAATTTTGGAGTAATTGTAGATGAGGTTCATTCTTCTCAAGGAGGTAAAGGAACGAAGAACCTCAACAAAACTTTATCCCTTAATCTTGATGAGGTTCAAGGGATGGTTAATGATGAGATATCTAAGATTCGTTCTGAAATGAAATCTCGTCAAAAACAAAATCACATTTCATTCTTTGGGTTTACCGGTACTCCAAAACCTCAAACTCTTGAAGTTTTTGGAACACCAGTTGAAGGAACAACTCAGAAAAGACCTTTCCATACTTACACAATGAAACAATCCATAGGAGAAGGTTTTACATTGGATGTTTTGAAATCGTTTACACCAGTAAAAAGATGGTTCAAACTAAAAGGAAAAGGTGAGGATGTTGAACTTCCTGAAAATAGAGGGAAGAAAGAGTTAATCAAGTGGGTAGATTCTAACCCAGAAACCATTACAAGAAAATGTAGTATTATAATCGACCATCTTCTTAATACGACGGTTAAATCTATTGAAGGAAGAGGAAAAGGAATGGTAATCGTTCGTTCTATTGAAGATTCGGTGAAGTTTTTCATTGAGATGAACAAACAATTAAAAGATAAAGGTTTACATAATAAGATTAAATGTGTTGTTGGATTTAGTGGAGAACAACAAGTTAATGGAGAGAAAGTAACAGAACACTCTCTAAACAAAGAAAATGGGTTTGATAGTAAAGATATTCCTACTGGTTTCAAAAACCCCTTATATCGTGTTCTAATCGTTTGTAACAAGTTTCAAACTGGGTTTGATGAACCTCTACTTCATTCGATGTTTATTGACAAATCAATCAATGGAGTTCAATGTGTACAAACTCTTTCGAGATTAAATAGAAAAACAAGAGGTAAGAAAAGTACATTCGTTTTAGATTTTGTGAATAAGGTTGAAACCATTCAAGAATCATTTCAGAACTTTTATCAAACCACAATTTTATCTGAAGATACAGACCCAAACTTGGTGTATGATATATTAGATAAGATTAGAAACTATCATTTATTTACCCCACAAGAGATTGATGATTGGAATAATATCTTCTTTTCTGAGAATAGAGATGATTCTCTTTTACAACCCACTCTTAATGTTGTTTTAAATAGATGGAGTGAACTTTCGGATGAGGATAGAGATTTATCAAGAACTCAATTTTCAAACTATTGTAAGTTGTATGGTTATATTTCAATGGTTCATCAGTTCGATAATATTGAGTTAGAAAAACACTATATCTTTTTTGAGTATTTAAGGAAGAAATTTCCTGTTGAAGGACCAACAATTCTAGATGTATCCGATTTAGTTGATTTAGATTCTTTGAATCTCGATATAAAAGGAAAACTAAATATTTCTCTTGAAGATGAGGATACCATATTTGACCCAAATGAATACGGTGACGGAACCCCTGGTGTTGATGAAGAATTCGATTTACTATCTGAAATCATCAATGAGATAAACGATTACTTTGGGAAAGGTCCTGAAGGAACTGAAGAAGGAACAAAGAAACTTCTAAAGGATATCGTTAACGATAAGGAATTTCAGAGTGTTGTTCAATCAGATAATACAGATTCCAACAAAAGAGATAAACTTCAAAACATTATCTCAGATAAGAATATAAAAACATTGGATACTAATCATAAACTCTACGACTATTTTGAAAAAGAAGATGTCAAAGAAAAGATGATTAGAATGTTTATTTCAAGACCAGATTTATTGAATCAATTGAGAGGATAGATGTGTGAAGTATTTCAAGAATATAAACTCTGTACTTGTTCTGATAAAATAGATAAGAAAAAACCTTATTGGGTTTTGAATAAGGGAGAACCTAAAAAAGATGAAAGAGAAACCTCAATTTTAGGAACATTAATTTATTCAGAAGATGAGATACTCAAAGAAATCACAGAGGAAAGATTGTTACAAGATTTAAACTCCAAAAACATCTTTGATTTTGATTACAAACCCTCAGAAAATGATATTCTGAAATTATATGATGGTAGATACGATTATCACTTCATTTATTCGAAACTTCAAACCGATTTTAAATGGAAAATATTCGATAAAGGACCATTTAGTGATGAAAAACATCTTTTCAAACTCCGTCAAAAGAAGAAAGGTTTTATTGGGGGTGAAATATAAAAAAAGGATTACCAACTAAATGATAATCCCTCTTCTACCGTGATGAAAACTAATTATTACGAGTGGATAAACGATTTCTCCCAACTAATCAAATCTTCTTTATAGATATATTGATGTTGAGGTGATATTTCTAACATTGGAAGGTTCTTGTGTTTCCTCCAATTGTAAAGTGTTCTTTTTGTAACTCCGTAGATGTTACATAATTCATCTGATGAGATTCTTTCCATAGTGTTGTTCCTTTTTAAGTGTTATTTGTATTCTAGGTTTATCCAAGTATCGAAATCAATTTCTATTTCACCGTTTGTAAAGGTTATATCATCACAATTAGTTCCTTCCTTCTGAATCCATTTAGAAGGAGTTTTCTTTTCCTTTTTGATATAGTAATCTTTCTTTTGTTTTCTCATATATATAAATATATACTTCTTAGGAATTCGTAATATTCTCAATGATTTCATTCAAATCATCTTCCTCTTCCATCGTATCCAATACAATACCTTGTATCATCGTTTTTAACTCTTCTCTACTCATGTTTGAAAGAATATCATCTTCATCCTCCTCATCAGTAAAATCCTCTCTTAAATCATCTGATTCATCTTCCTCATCATCATAGTATCCGAGTTCATGAAGAATTTCATCTAAATCAATTTCTTCAGAATCAAATTCATCCTCAATATCTGAGATATCATTTCCATTCCATATCATTGATTTCTGAACTCTATCTCTTTCATGTTTAAGTGGAGGTAGAATCATTGAAACTGATTCACTCAATAATCTTTTCTTTTGGATTTCTGTAAGTGGGATTCCACTTAGTTCCATCAACCTCAACCTTCTTCTATTAGGTGAGATGTGTTTATCTGTTGGTTTTATTCTTTTCATAATTTGTTTTCCTTTCTATATAAATATTCCAAATACTCTTCTTGTTCTTTTTTGTTATATGAGATGAATATTCCATCTCTTTCAATATTTGGATTTAGAGTTCTTCTTTTAGAGTATAGATAGTTTCCATCTGTATCATATACCCATCGGTGAGAGTTATCGTAGTATGATTCCATTAGTATAATGTTTTAAGTTGTTCGTGTTTATTCATGTATCCTTTGAATCCATTCTCATTCCATATCTGATGAGTATGAATCTCACCCCATTTACCTTGATTGATTCTAACCTCATCTAATCCACTTTTATCTACTTCCCAAGTGTTTCCACCTATGAAGTTATTTAGTTGATTGTTGAGGTTCTCATCGTTGTTATATTCAATGATGAGGTGGGTGTGGTAGTTTCCTTTTGTATAATCTTTCTCTGTGGTATAATGAGTGATTATAGTATCGTTCTTCTTTAGTTTTGAGTGAAGGGTTGTAATTTCTTTATCTAATATTTTCTTATTAGTTCTGTTCCTTCTTCTTATCATTATACCTAGTAACTTCATACAGAATACCCATTACATCAAATTGATGTTATACATTATTAAAACTGATTGATTGTACCTTCTTCAACTACTCTCGTAGTAATGGGTAAGTGTGGATTTTCCTTACCTTCTGTATATAAGTATAGAAGAAATTGGAAAACGTAAGAAAATGGAGAAAAAAGATTAAGTATTATCGTATTTCCTCAATTGTAAGATTGGAAACCTCAACGATATCTTCTCTGTTGATTCGTTCTTCTCTAATCTTTCCTTTCTTATAAATGGAATGAACATGGTTGTTCTTAAAGATACCTCCACGGGGTGTTTTTAACCCCTCTTCATTGAAGATTTGAGATATCTTTCTGTACCCAATAGGGGTAAGAAAACACTCTTTATATTTACAAATTCGGTTGAATAAATACTGTTGATAATCACTATAATTTGATTTCCAAAGTTTAGTGGTAGTAATTGATACAGAGAAACTTACGATTAGTTTTAAGGGGTAAGAATAACCATATTGTTTTTTTACTCCACCGTAACCGATTTTGCCAAGTTTCTTGGCTGATCTACATTACAGTTTCGCATTACTGCAATATGGTAAGATAATAACTGTAGTGGTATTGTTGTTAGTAGCGGACTTAACAGCTCTAAGGTTTCTGGCACCTCAATAACATAGTCTGCCAATTCTTTTACACTAACGTCTCCTTTATTTACAATGGCAATAATTTTCCCTTTACGAGATTTTATTTCTTGTATGTTACTCACTACTTTTTCGTAATGTCCTTTTTTAGTAGCAATGACTACTACTGGCATTTGCTCATCAATCAAGGCTATTGGCCCGTGTTTCATTTCGGCAGCCGGATAACCTTCGGCGTGGATATATGAAATTTCCTTTAGTTTTAATGCGCCTTCTAGTGCTACCGGAAAATTAAATCCGCGTCCTAAATACAAGAAATTTGGCATGTCTTTATACACGCTTGATATTTCTTTAATAGCATTGTCTGACAACAGACATTCTTTTACTTTTTCAGGAATTAATGCCAATTCCTGTAAGTGCATTTGGTAGTCTGAATTTGACACACTGCCTTTTGCTTTTGCTAACTTTAAAGCTATTAGCGTTAGTATGGTAATTTGTGTGGTAAATGCTTTTGTTGATGCCACACCAATTTCTGGCCCTGCATGGGTATAAGCACCAGCGTCCGACTCACGAGATATGGTAGACCCTACAACATTACATACACCAAAAACAAAAGCACCTTTAGATTTTGCTAACTGTATTGCTGCTCTAGTATCTGCTGTTTCTCCTGATTGTGAAATGGCAATAACCACATCTTTTTCTGTAATAATTGGGTTTCGGTATCTGAACTCTGAGGCATATTCCACCTCAACTGGTATGCGTGCCAAGTCTTCAAACACATATTCTGCTACAAGACCTGCATGCCATGAGGTACCACAGGCAACAATAATAATTCTATCGGCGTTTAAAAAACGTTCCATATTATTATCTATTCCTGCCATACGAATAATACCTTCGTTTACCAACATACGTCCTCTGTAGGTGTCGGTTATTGCATTTGGCTGCTCGTATATTTCTTTAAGCATAAAATGGTCGTAACCATCTTTTTCTATTTGCTCTAGGTTTAATTGTAATTCTTGAATGTAGGTCTCTACATCTGAATCGTCTTTTATATTGCGAATTTTTACCGATTTCCCTTTTTTAATAACTGCTATTTCCTCGTCTTCAAGATATACGGCGTTATTGGTATATTCTATAAATGGTGAGGCATCTGAAGCTATAAAAAACTCTTTTTCGTCTTTACCAATTCCAATAGCTAACGGACTTCCTAAACGGGCAGCCACTATTTCATCTGGTGCATTTTTATCGAAAACAGCAATTGCATAAGCCCCTACCACTTGTGTTAGTGCTAAACGTACTGCTTTACCAAGGGTAAGATTTTTACTCTTTTTTACATCTTCAATTAAGTTTACCAATACTTCAGTATCGGTATCAGATGTAAATGTATATCCTCTTTTAATGAGCTCCTTTTTTAGAGGGGCGTAGTTTTCTATAATTCCGTTATGTATAATTACTAAATCTCCAGAGTTGGAAATGTGCGGGTGAGAGTTGACATCATTTGGTTCGCCATGTGTTGCCCAACGGGTGTGCCCTATTGCTAGTGTGCCGTGTAATGATATTTCTGCTTTAGCGCGTGCTTCAAGATCGGCTACTTTTCCTTTGGTTTTTGAGCATTTTAAGGTGTCTCCATCAAAAATAGCAATACCTGAACTGTCATAACCCCTATACTCTAAACGCTTTAAGCCTTTTATTACTATTGGATATGCTTCTCTATACCCTATATACCCTACAATTCCACACATATTATACGCTGATTTTTGTTACCATACACGCCTTAAGCTGTTCTGCTAAAAAAACAAACAACTCCTTTTTGGTGGCTTATTTGGTGTATATCATTTTTAATTTCAACTTTTTATCTTCCGCTATTGCATTTTCATTATACAACACCGTACCACGGTGTGCATTAACTGAAGAAGATAACACCGATTTAGGACCGTTTAAAAGTGTTTCGCTATCCTTAATAGATGAGTTGTTTATTATTTTTACATTATTAGACACCACTAAACCAAACTTAACATTTGTAGAGTCCTTTTTAATAACATCTGTTAGATGCTCTGTAATGTTAATGCTGTATTTTACGCCATTACCATCGTCATCTCTTTCGAGTTTTCCTAAATGATTGGTTTTTGAAAAATTGACATCTGAATTCTCAGACTGGTCATACACATAATCTATCAATACTTTCTCATCATCTATATTGTATAAGAAAATTCGTTCTGGTTCCGTTTCTCCTCCTTGTGTTACTTCTTGGGCAACATGAAATTCTAAAAAGGCGTCGTTAATAATCCAGTTTTCTGCTTTAATCTCTTCTAGCTCTTCAGAAAAACCTTCTTCATCTGGCGCAAAAAGTGTAATCATTGCCATAGCCCCTTCGCCGCCTTTTAAGTAAAGTTTATCGGTGTCTTGGGTATAGGTAAAGTTGTTATCGAAGGTATTAATTGTGTTGCCGTAAAAAAGCATTTTTATAGTGTCTTCCTGTAGCTCTCCATCTTCATCTGTAAACTCATAGGTTAGCTCTATTTCTACTTCTCCCATATCTAACCCTACCAGCACGCCTTCTGCTCCTAAAGCCGTAGCTTTAAAATACATACCTCTATAAAAGTTTCTAAAGTTATTACTTGTAGATATGTTTTCGGTATTTGCAGGGTCTAATATCCATGCAAAATCTGCCAAATCAAGACTTGTTTCATCTCGTAGCCTAGGCGCTAAACGAGTAATATCTTCTTCTCCGTTGTCATCTAACACTGTTACTAGCACCTCCTCATTTGTAGGTAAGAAATCTGTGTTTTCATACAATAACTGCCCTTCAATTCCTGTTAGGTTATGTGCGTTAGAATAGTATTTTTGAATGTCTTCGAAATTACTGTCTGGATCAAAATTATTTAAATAATAATCCGACTTATACATTTTTAGATTTATTGCTGTTGCTCCATAAACCGAGTCTAACTCATAAGTACCAACACCATCTTCATCTGAAGAAATTAGTTCATTATAATATGGTATACTTAATACCGCTTTTGTAAGTACTGCATCATCTTCAAACACCATTCCGTAATCGCTTAACTCTACTTGCGCAAGAATACTTGCTGTAGTGGTTCCGTACACCGGGTCATTATAATAACCCAATACATTATATGGTAAGTTGTTGGTTTGTACAGGGTGATCTCCGCCTAAAGAAATGGTTTCTGAGCTTAGTGAAAAATCTGAGCGCTCCTCAATATTAAAGTGCACCTCATCTACTAATCCTGTACCAATAGTATTGTAATCTTTATCGCAAGAGACCATGCTTATTGCAAGTAGGGCTATTACGATATATGGGCTTGTTTTTTTTATCATTTTATTCCGATTCGTTAGATTCCAAAAGGCTTTCGTAAAAGGCAGTATATGCCGATTCAAACTCATCTGGTGATTTATAATCTAAAGTAGGTGTTTTACATTCTTTAGCATATGCAATTAACTCCGAATTAACATTCTCTGAAGCAAGAATTATACCATCGGAATTTTCAGAAGCTAATTTCATGACATTTAAATATGTTGGCTCTTTAATTATTTTTAAGGCTTTTTCATCAACCTTATCAAACTTAATTTTTGATGCCAATTCTGAACTTAACGCCCCTTCAAAACCATCAGCATATACAGAAGTAACAACTTTACTTTCTGTGAATAATGGCTCGTCTTTAAAATATTGTTTTAAATATAGCGGCAATAAAGAAGCCATCCATCCATGCACATGAATAATATCTGGTGCCCAGTTTAATTTCTTTACCGTTTCTATAACGCCTTTTGCAAAAAAGATAGCACGCTCATCGTTGTCTGAGAACAATGCACCATCTTCATCTGTAAATGTTGCCTTGCGCTTAAAATACTCTTCGTTATCAATAAAGTACACTTGCATGCGCTCTCTTGGTATTGATGCTACTTTAATTATTAACGGCATATCCATGTCATTAATAACCAAGTTCATTCCTGATAAACGAATTACCTCATGCAACTGATGTCTACGCTCATTAATGTTCCCAAAACGAGGCATGAAAATACGTGTTTGCCCACCTACTGAATTTACCATTTTTGCAGCCTGAAATGAATTTGAAGAAATTTCAGTTTCTGGTAAATACGGCATTACTTCTGACGAAATAAATAAAACCCTCTTATCTTTCATTGTATCTTTTTTTTATTTTTTTGGTGTCTCGACAAAAATAACTATAAATTGTCTTTTTTATAATCTTATATAGTTCATTTATTCAAAACCTTGCAAATTTACAAAATTTAAGCGACATTTCACTATCAATATCTTGATATCAAAGCTGTTTTAAACAAAATTTTATCATGTACCCTATGCCACTTTATCGTTTTTGAAAAATTATAAAATAATTCAATTTTTAAAAACGATTAAAAAATAAATTGGTATTAAATCTAATACATTACATTTGCCCCGTATTTAAGGTGAGAAACATGACTATTTGTACCACAAAAAAAGAGGTTTTATTAGCGTTAAAACCCTACAAGTTACAAGGCGCAAAAACTGGGTTTGTACCTACTATGGGGGCATTACACCAAGGGCACGCGTCATTAATAACACAGTCTGCAACAGAGAATGATGTTACCATTGTTAGCATTTTTGTAAACCCTACACAGTTTAACAATGCCGCAGATCTAACTAATTACCCCAGAACAATTGAGGCAGATATTGCGCTTTTAAAATCCCTTAATAAAAACATTATTCTTTTTACCCCAACACCAGAGGTGTTATACAGCAACAATGTGTCTTCAAAAACATATACATTTGATGGTCTAGAGCATGAAATGGAAGGCAAACATCGCCCCGGACACTTTAACGGCGTAGGAACTATTATTGACCTATTTTTTACCTTACTACAACCCACAAATGCTTATTTTGGAGAGAAAGATTACCAACAATTGCGCATTATTCAAAAACTCACAGAAAAATATAATTTTAGCACCCATATTATTGGCTGCCCTATTTTTAGAGAGCCTTCCGGCCTAGCTATGAGTTCTCGCAATAAACGATTGTCCGACACCGCTAAAAACGATGCTGTTTTTATTATAAAAACGCTAGAATCTGCTAAAAAAATGGCAGAAACAATGTCTTTTTTAACTATTGAACAATGGATTACAGAGCAGTTTAAACAACACCCTACACTAAGCCTAGAGTATGTTTCAATTGCCAATAGCAATACATTAAAAACCGAAACAAAACGTGCTGTAAATCAAAAATATCGTATTTTTGTAGCCGCATTTATTGATAACATCAGATTAATAGATAATATTGCATTAAATTAATATATTTGCACCCCATGTTAGTACACGTAGTAAAATCAAAAATTCATCGAGTAAAAGTTACTGGTGCCGACCTAAATTATATAGGAAGCATTACTATTGACGAAGACTTAATGGATGCCGCAAATATTGTGCAAGGCGAAAAAGTTCAAATTGTAAACAATAACAATGGTGAGCGCCTAGAAACATACGCTATTCCAGGACCAAGACATTCTGGAGAAATTACATTAAATGGTGCTGCAGCAAGAAAAGTAGCTAAAGGAGATGTGCTTATTCTAATTACTTACGCTATGATGGATATTAAAGACGCCAAAAGCTTTAGCCCATCATTAGTATTCCCTAATGAAGACACTAACTTATTACGCTAATTTTTGAAAAAAGGCACCCTCATAAAAGCAGCAAAGACTATTATACCAATAGCTTTTGGTATTTTTTTAATTTGGCTTACCTACAACAAAACATCCCCCACAGACAGGGCTACCGTAATTAGATACATTAGAGAAGCAGACTACTTTTGGGTAGGTGTTTCCGTTTTTCTTGGATTTTTAAGCCACTGCTCTAGGGCATACCGATGGAAATTTACACTGGCCCCACTAGGTTACTCTCCAAAATTCTTAAATAGCCTAATGGCTGTTATTATTGCTTATTTTGCCAACCTAGGAATTCCTCGTTCTGGCGAAATTCTTCGTGCAACCACCCTTACCACTTATGAAGGTGTGCCGTTTGAAAAAGCTTTTGGAACTATTGTTGCCGAACGTATTGCCGATGTAATCATGGGCTTAATTATTATTCTGATTGCTTTATTTGTTCATTTTGATAGCATTCTATTCTTACTTACCGAAAGCAGCAACTTTTTAATTGAAAAAATAAGTAGCCACCCACAAAAAGCCGGAGGAATTATTATAATTATCTTACTTCTTGTTTTTGGAATAAGACAATTACTGCGTAAATTTAAAAATGCGTTTACCACAAAAATAAAAACATTTGTTATAGGCCTAAAGGAAGGTGTGCTTACCATCTTGTCTATGAAAAAAAGAGGCGCCTTTATTTTTCATACTGTTTTTATCTGGACAATGTATCTGCTAATGTTTTATGCTATATTTTTTACCATAGAAGAAACCAGAAATAGCAGCCTTGCCCCTGCGCTAATTTCTTTTGTAACAGGGTCATTAACCATAGCAACCACCAATGGTGGCTTAGGAAGCTACCCGCTAGTTATACAAGAAACATTATCGGTTTTTGATATTAGCATGCAAAGTGGCCTTGCAATTGGATGGATTATGTGGACGGCACAAACGGCACTAACTACTATTCTAGGAATTTGTTCATTCTTCTTTCTTCCGATATACAATAGAATAAAATAAACCGTATATTGTGCAATACTATTGTTACCCCATGCACATGAAAAAATACGCGTTACTTTTTATCTTTATTTTTAGCCATTTATATGCTAATGCACAAACAAAATACGCTACCATTGAGAGACCAGATGGTACTATTGTACAATTAAAAATACAATTACCCCGAAATTATGATCGCAATAAACAATACCCTGTAATTGTGGTCTTAGATGGCGACTACCTCTTTGAGCCTGTTGCCGGAATATCTGATTATTATACCTACTGGGACGACATGCCACCATCAATAGTTGTTGGCATCAATCAATCCAAAACAAAAAGCCTAGACTTTAACACCGATGAGGTTAATGAACTGCCCTCAAGAACAGGGCTTGTTTTTTTTGAGTTTCTATACTTTGAACTTCTCGATTTTATTGACAAAAAATACCAAACAACCGATTTTAGAACTATTATTGGACACGGCTATTCGGCAAATTTTTTACACTTTTACTTATTTAAAGAAAACCCTGTATTTAACGCCTACATTGCTATTAGCCCAAAGTTTACCCCTAAAATGAACGACCGATTGCAAGCGCAATTTTCAGCGCTAGAAACACCTGTGTTCTATGCTCTATCTACTTCTAATAGCGATAGCAAAAAACACCGTATAGCTATAGACTCTTTACACAAAAACCTTGATACCATTTCAAACAAAAATTTTAGATACCAGTTTAATTCTTTCGATAAAAAATCGCACTATCAAATAGTAAGCCATGCTATTCCTACTGCTTTTGAATCGTTTTATGATATCTATAGCGCTATTGATAAAAAGGAGTATAACGAAAAGCTGTTACCGTTTAAAGACGGTACTGCGCACGACTACCTAATACAAAAATACGACAGCATACAACTGTTATACCAACAGACTAAAAAAATTAGAGTATCGGATTATATGGCTGCCCAAAGTGCTATACTAAAAAAGGAAGACTGGGAAACCCTAAAGTCTTTAGCAAAACGCGCCAAAAAAGATTATCCCGGAACAATGTTAAGCTTATACTATACTGCATTGTTTCATGAAAAAACAGGGCACCCTAAAAAAGCAATTAAAGCTTATAATGCGGCATATATTATGGAAGAAATTGGGCAATTTACCAAAGAAGACATGCTGTATTACGCAGAACAACTAAAAGTCGATTTTGGATACTAAATTATGGCAAAAGCAACAACCTCTTTTAACTGTACAAATTGTGGCACTTCATTTGCCAAATGGCAAGGACAATGTTCTTCTTGTAACGAATGGAACACCTTAAGTGAAACAATTGTTCAAAAAAAAACCAAGAAAAGCTGGGATACTGGCAGTAAAAACATTGTTTCTAGTCCTGTTAAAGTGGCGGAAATTAACAGCGTACAAACAAGCCGTTTAAAAACAACCAGTCAAGAGTTTAATAGTGTACTTGGTGGCGGAATAGTACCTGGATCACTTACCTTACTTGGTGGAGAACCTGGAATTGGGAAGTCTACCCTACTATTACAGCTTGCCTTAAAACTGTCTTGCAAAACATTATATGTTTCTGGTGAAGAAAGTGCACAACAAATAAAACTACGTGCCGAACGCATTACCACAAAAGATAATAATTGCTACGTTTTAACCGAAACAAAAACCCAAAACATTTTTAAACAAATTGAATTATTACAACCAGATTTTGTGGTTATTGACTCTATACAAACACTGCATAGTGACTATATAGAGTCTTCTGCCGGAAGTATTTCGCAAATTAAAGAGTGTACTGCAGAGCTTACCTCTTTTGCTAAAGAAACCAATACTCCGGTTTTATTAATCGGGCATATTACAAAAGATGGGCATATTGCTGGCCCCAAAATATTAGAACACATGGTAGACACCGTTCTTCAGTTTGAAGGCGATAGAAATCATGTATACCGCATACTACGCGCTATTAAAAACAGGTTTGGCTCTACCCAAGAAATTGGCATTTTTGAAATGCTTAGCAACGGATTACGAGAAGTCAAAAACCCTTCGGAAATATTGCTGTCTAAAAACACCAGTCCGCTAAGTGGTAATGCTATTGCAGTAACCCTAGAAGGTACACGTGCATTATTGGTAGAAATTCAAGCGCTTGTAAGCACTGCTGTTTACGGCACACCGCAACGCAGTAGTACCGGATACAATAGTAAGCGACTAAATATGTTACTTGCTGTTTTAGAAAAACGAGCAGGATTTAAACTTGGTGCAAAAGACGTGTTTTTAAACATTACTGGGGGACTTTCTATAGATGACCCTGCAATAGATTTGGCTGTAATTGCCGCCATACTATCTAGCAATGACGAGCATACCATTGCAAAAACCATGTGCTTTGCCGGAGAGGTGGGCTTGTCTGGAGAAATACGCCCTGTAAACAAAATTGACCAACGTATTCTAGAAGCCGAAAAGCTAGGATTTACTACAATAGTTGTCTCTAAACACAATAAAATTAGTGTCAAAAATTTAAAAATACGCCCTGTTTTAGTGTCAAAAATTGAGGAGGTTGTGGCTTTGGTTATTTCTGAGTCTTAGCGAAGACAGATTGCCGCGCTACGCTCGAAAAGACAACACAATGACAGCAGTACTGTGTCTCTGCGAATGAAGTGCAACGAAATGAAGCAGTCTCAACATGTGTAGAAATTAGCGAAAAGACATTAGGCAGAAGCGAAAAGGCGCTAGATACTAGAAATCAATACTTACATAGATTCCGAAACAAGTTCGGAATGACAAAATCAATTCTAAATACTGAATACTGAATACTGAAGTTTTGGATTCCCGCCTACGCGAGAAAGACAAGCAATGGGTAAGCATCAAACTACTTGTCATGCTGAACTTTTACACTGAGCTTGTCGAAGTGTGTCGAAGCATCTCAATTCACAAAAAATAAATTACAATACCTAGACCCTGAAACCAGTCCAAGGTGACAAGCAAAGAAGAGATTGCCGCGTCGCTATGCTCCTTGTAATGACAGTACAATGACACATTAAATCCTTTAAGTAACCTTTGTTACTGATAGCCCTGTTCCGTCACCATACCTTTGCATTGTACAAATACAATACCTATGGAACATTTAAAACAGCTCGTATTATTATTTATTATTACAAGCTTTACATTACAAGCCCAGCAACCCATTACAATAGCAGACGCGCTTAAAAAAGCAAGCAATCAAAATATTGGGTTAAAAATTTCTGCGCAAGAAATAGCTGCTGCACAAGGTGACTACAGACAAAGTAACGCCTTATTCATACCTCAAATTACTGCATCGCATACAGGAATCACAACAAATAATCCGTTAATGGCATTTGGTGCCAAACTAAATCAAGCAATTTTAACTGCTGCCGATTTTAACCCTACACTATTAAACAACCCTGCCGAAACCAGAAATTATAGCACTCAAATAAGTGTATTACAGCCGCTCATAAATATTGATGGCCTTTATCAGCGTAATGCCGCTAAAAACACCGTAGAAGCCATTCGCTTAAAAGACCAACGAAATGCCGAATACCTCAACTTTGAAGTCAAGAAAAGCTATATGCAATTGCAATTGGCTTATAAATCACTTGCTGTAATAGACAAGGCTATTCTTACTGCAATAGAAACACAAAAACTAGCCAAAATAAGTCATGAGCAAGGACTTATTCAGTATGCTGATGTGCTGGCGGTTAATCTACGTGTATCTGAACTTGAAAACCAATTACAGATTGCAAACAATACTATAGCAAAAGCCTCTAACTATTTATCGTTTTTAATGAATGATAGTAACGGAACACAATACCTTCCTACAACAGCGTTAGCACCCTATAACACAACAGCATCACAAACGGTTAGTGATATTACTGAGCGTGCAGACATTAAAGCCATGTCTTTTTCAAAAAAAGCTTATAAGGCGATGAATACTGCCGATAAAATGCGCTTTTTACCACGGCTAAATGCTTTTGGAAGTTATGACCTACATGCCGATAGCCCTTTTAAAGGCACCGCTAACGGGTATGTATTTGGTGCACAATTAAGCTGGGATATCTTAAATGGTGGTAAGCGCTTTGGAAAAACTAAAAAAAGTACTGCCATGTACAAAAAAGCAACTTTTGAATATGAACAATATCTTTCTAAAAGCGCTATTGAACTAAGTCATGCCAACAACCTAGTTTCTAGCACAAAGAATCAATTAGCACTTACCCAAAATGCCTTGACATATGCTAAAGAGGCTTTGCGAATACGCAAAAATAGATTTAAAGAAGGACTTGAAAAGACAATAGACTTATTACATAGTGAAACACAATACGCCAAAGCGGAATTACAATATTACCAAACCGTTTTTGCATACAACTATGCCGTTACATACTATCATTTTTTAACTACAAAATAAACAGATGACATTAAATACTCACGAATATAACACAACACACAAACCTAAGATAAGTAAAACAATATCACTCACTAAAAACAATCCTTTTAGCATGTTAAAAACAAATATTTACCTCCTTATTGCACTAGTACTTGCCACTATAAGTACAAGTTGCGGATC
This sequence comes from Flavobacteriaceae bacterium, assembly GCA_965178655.1. Taxonomy (GTDB): domain Bacteria; phylum Bacteroidota; class Bacteroidia; order Flavobacteriales; family Flavobacteriaceae. The sequence continues at coordinate 1,380,928 of OZ238266.1, read as the reverse complement.
TAGTCAAGAAAAAGAAAACACGCCTACAGCGCCTGCTATTACCGTAACCACAGCAGTTGTATCTGGAACAACTACGCAGACACAAATTAACGCTAGCGGAAAGATTGCTGCTAAAAATAGTGCCGTAATTAGCACTAGAATCATGGGGCATATAGATGATGTTCATGTAAAAATAGGCGACAAAGTAACAAAAGGACAAGTGCTTTTAAGTATTAATAATGCCGATTTACAGGCCAAAAAAGCGCAAGTAGCCGCAGGTATTTCTGTAGCAAATGCTGGGTACACTGTAGCCCTAAAAGATTATAATCGTTTTAAAAACTTATTTAAAAGCAATAGTGTTTCGCAAAAAGAAATGGACGATATCACGGCGCATTTTAATATGGCAAAAGCACAATTAGAGGCTGCTGAGCAAATGAAGAACGAAGTCGCTGCACAATTTCAATATGCCAAAATCACCGCACCTTTTACCGGAGTAATTACGCATAGCTTTTATAACAAAGGAGATATGGCAACACCCGGAATGCCTTTATTAAACATGGAAGGTGAAGGAGATTTTGAAGTAAACACAACTGTTTCTGCTCATGAAGTTATAAACATTAAAAAAGGAGAAACGGTTAACATTACTATTGATGCTATTGGAAAAACAGTACAAGGAACGGTTACTGAAGTTAGTAGCTCTGCACAAAATAATGGCGGACAATATCCTGTTACCATAATGGTTAATAAAACCAAAGCAACCTTATTATCGGGAATGTTTGCTACAGTACAATTTTCTGTAAAAAACAACAACACAAACAAAGTGTTAATCCCTAAAGAAGCCTTGGTTTACAAAGGTCAGTTAACAGGAATATACACTCCTAGCGAACACAATACTGCCATTTTACGTTGGTTGCGTATTGGTCAAACACACAATAACCATATAGCTGTTTTGTCTGGATTAACAACTGGAGAAACATATATTATTAATGCTGATAAAAAATTATATAACGGCGCACATATTACAGTAAAATAACACCAGTTTAATTTTAAAATGAGTGATAAATAAATTAGAATGTATTTTTTCTTTTTTGAGGCAAAAATCCTTTGCATAGCCTTAGCTACGGAAATTATTTTTAACGATAAAAAAGAGAAATAGAACTGATTTATATTGCGTGTTTTGAAGTTAAGCTGGTATAATACCAATTTAATTGCGTTCAGGATAGCAGTGACATCCTTTTTGAGTTTTTCTCAAAAAGATATAACGAATAGCCTGATAAAACGCCCAAAAAAGAACAACAAATGAAAGATGGTTTAGCAGGAAAAATTGCAAAAAGTTTTATAGGGTCAAAACTCACTGTATTACTTATGATTGTATTTATGGTCATTGGTGTATATAGCTCATTTTTAATTCCACGAGAGGAAGAACCACAAATAGATGTGCCTATGGCAGATATTTTTGTAGGGTACCCAGGAGCAAGTCCGACCGCCGTAGAGTCACATGTTTTAAAACCTTTAGAACAGCTTATTTCAAACATTAAAGGGGTTGAGTATGTCTATTCTACAGCCATGGAAAACCAAGGGATGCTAATTGTTCAGTTTTATGTTGGAGAAGATATTGAACGCTCTTTTGTAAAGCTATATAACGAGGTTAATAAGCATATGGATCAACTGCCTAAAGGGGTGAGTATGCCACTAATAAAAACCCGCGCTATTGATGATGTTCCTATGCTAGGTCTTACACTATGGAGTGATACTTATGACGACCACCAACTACACCAATTGGCACAAGAGGTGCGTTCGGAAATTGAAAAAGTAGCTGATGTGGCTATTACAAAAACAATAGGAGGACGCAAACGAAACTTACGCGTTGTTCTTGATAAAGAAAAAATGGCTGCAAGCGCAATTGACATGCTCTCTGTAGCACAAACAATTACTGCCAACAACCACCAACTCCCTACTGGAAAATTTAACCAAATGGACACTGAGTTTTTAGTTACTGCTGGAAACTTTTTAAAGACAGCTCATGAGGTAGAGAATTTAGTGGTTGGTGTTCATGAAAACAATCCTGTATACTTAAACCAAATAGCTACTGTTATTGATGGTGCCGAAATTCCGTCTAATTATGTGTCTCTAGGTTTTGGACAAGCAAGTGATAAAATCAAGAATCACCCTTCAGAATATCCTGCAATAACCATTTCTGTAGCCAAAAGAAAAGGCGCAGATGCTATGAAAATTTCGGAAGTTATTCTGGATAAAATAACACACTTAAAAACAACTTTAATTCCTGATGAGGTACATGTTGAGGTGTCTAGAAATTACGGAGAAACTGCTTCTAAAAAAGTATCAGAGTTACTATTACACCTTATCGGATCTATAATTGCCGTAACATTTGTAGTTATGCTTGCCATGGGGTGGCGCGGCGGACTAGTAGTATTCTTGTCGGTACCTATCACCTTTGCACTAACACTGCTTAGTTACTATATGCTTGACTATACCTTAAATCGAATTACACTATTTGCACTGGTATTTGTTACAGGAATTGTGGTAGATGACTCTATTATTATAGCCGAAAATATGCATCGCCATTTTAAAATGAAACGATTGCCTTTTAAGCAAGCAGCCTTATATGCTATTAACGAAGTTGGAAACCCTACAATATTAGCCACCTTTACCGTTATTGCTTCTGTATTGCCTATGGCTTTTGTATCTGGGTTAATGGGGCCATATATGTCGCCTATGCCAATTGGTGCGTCTATAGCCATGCTACTGTCGCTATTTGTTGCCTTAACTATTACACCATATTTAGGATACATATTTTTACGAGAAAAAGACAAAAAGGGACAAAAAGAAACGCCTCAAAAACCTTTAGAAGACACCCTTATCTACAAAGTATATAACGCTCTTGAGCGACCATTAATTGAAAACAAACTAAAAAGACGTTTGTTTTTAGGAGGTACTTTTTTACTATTAGTAGGCTCTATGGCGCTATTTTTTACAAAAACAGTAGCGGTTAAAATGTTGCCTTTTGATAATAAAAATGAATTTCAAGTGGTTATTGATATGCCGGAAGGTACAACCTTAGAACGCACAGCAATGGTTGCTAAAGAAATTGCTCAGTTTCTAGCTACAAGACCTGAAGTTGTTAACTATCAAAGTTATGTAGGTACCTCAGCACCTATTACATTTAATGGACTGGTACGTCATTACGATTTACGTGGCGGAAGCAATATGGCAGATATTCAAGTAAACCTTATTGACAAAAAAGAACGCAGCAATCAGAGTCATGATATTGCAAAGCTATTTAGACCAGAAATTCAGAAAATTGCTAAAAAATACAATGCCAATGTAAAAATGGTAGAAGTTCCTCCAGGACCTCCTGTACTATCTACCATTGTTGCAGAGATATATGGCCCTGATTACGATACGCAAATTGATATTGCCAATCAAGTACAAGGCATCTTAAACAATACCAATGATGTTGTAGATGTTGATTGGATGGTAGAAGACAACCAAACAAGCTATGCCTTTGTTATTAATAAAGAAAAAGCAATGCTTTATGGCGTTAGTCCGCAACAAATAACAAGCGTTATGCATATGGCTTTATCAAACACTGCTTTTACAACATTGTATGATGCTCGTAGTGCAGAACAAGTAGGTATACTTTTAGCTTTAGATGAAAAAGAAAAAACAAACGTTAATGCTATTGCTCAGTTGCAAATAAAATCTAACAACGGTACTATGGTAGCTATTGGAGACCTAGTAACCATTAAACCACAAACCAAAGCAAAAAGTATTTATCGTAAAAACCAAAAACGTGTTGTTTATGTTATGGCTGATATGGCAGGCGAATTAGAGAGTCCGGTATACGCTATTTTAGGAATGGATAAAGAACTAGAAAAAATCACCTTACCTAAAGGTGCTAGTTTAAGCGAAAACTATTTATCTCAACCACAATACGAAGATAATTATACTGTAAAATGGGATGGAGAATGGCAGATTACCTTAGAGGTTTTTCGCGACTTAGGGATTGCCTTTTTAGGTGCTATTATTATTATCTATATTCTAATTGTAGGGTGGTTTCAGAATTTTAAAGCACCTGTTGTAATGATGGTTGCTATACCCCTTTCTCTTATAGGAATTGTTTTAGGACACTGGGTAATGGGTGCCTTTTTTACCGCAACTTCCTTTATTGGTATGATTGCTCTGGCGGGTATTATGGTTAGAAACTCCGTACTGCTTATAGACTTTATTAACCTGCGTGTTGCAGAAGGTGTACCTTTAAAACAAGCCGCTATTGAAGCAGGTGCTGTGCGTACCACACCAATACTATTAACCGCAGGAACCGTTGTTATTGGTGCTTTTGTAATTCTTTTTGATCCTATTTTTCAAGGCTTAGCCATTTCATTAATGGGAGGAACTATCATCTCTACTATTCTTACATTACTGGTAGTACCGTTAATGTACTACCTTATTGAACATAAAAAACATAACTAAAAACAATTTATATATGAAACTTGTAATTGTAACCCTTGTTGAAGAGTACCAAGAAAAAGTACTTCAGCTATTTAAACAAGCTAAAATTGATAGTTTTAGCGAATCTACCATTGAAGGTTTTAAAAACAATTCTTCGGTATTAATGACTTCAAGCTGGTTTCCGAGTGAAAAAGGAGGAAGCAAGTCTACCCTATTCTTTTCCTTTACCGATGAAGATAAAATTGTAAGCCTCTTTGATTTAATTACTAAATTTAATGCAGGTCTAAAAACAAACAATCCTGTAAAGGCTGTTGTACTACCCATTGAAAAACATATTTAATATTCACTAATAAAAACAAACAGGTTACTGAACCTGCCCAAGTATGAAAAATAGATTTATAAAAGCCATTGCAGGAACATTTATCCTTACTAGCGTAATTTTAGCAGTTACCGTACACATTAACTGGTTATGGTTTACCGCATTTGTAGGGGCCAATCTTTTACAATCTTCTATAACCAATTGGTGTTTAATGGAAGATATTTTAGAAAAAGTATTTAATATTAAAGACTAAAACAATCTAGTATCTATGAAACCAATTTTTATATTATTATTAGCTATTGCCAGTTCGTGTAGCACCCCTAAAAAAGTTAACAACAGCTATACCGTAAGCTATAAAGGGGCGTTAAAAAACATGATGCACAAGGGAGACCTTTCTGCAAAAGCAGATTTAAAAACATTTAAAAACACCGAAAACCTATATGCGCTTGGTGCCATTGAAAATCTTAAAGGAGAGGTGCAAATATTTAACGGGAAACCGTTTAATACTGCCGTTATTGACAATGCATTACAGTTTGATTATTCATTTAACAAAAAGGCTAGCCTGCTTGTGTATGCTACCGTTAACAAATGGAAAACGATTAAGATTCCCAATAACATAGAAAGTTATGAGCAATTGGAAGCCTATATTGCAGAAACAGCTGCTGCACATCATATAAATATTAAAAAACCTTTTCCTTTTTTATTAGAGGGTACCCCAAAATCATTTGACTGGCACGTTATTAACTGGAAAGATGGCGATACCGAGCACTCTCATGAAAAGCACATTAAATCGGGCTTACATGGTACTGTACAACATACAGCGGTTAAAATGTTAGGATTTTATTCTGATGCACACCATGCCGTTTTTACACACCATACTACCAACATGCACATACATGTAAAAACAGACGATGGTAAAATAGCAGGACATGTTGATGGGCTAAGCCTAAAAAAAGGGATGGTTTTAAAAATTCCAGACACAAAATAGACCCATTTAACGCCCTAAAAAGACTAAAAATTGAGTATCTTCGGCGCATGATTGAAGTACTTAAAGCACATTACGGCCACTTATTTGAACAAGAATTATTAGCCGAAATTAATACGGTAGGCATACACAAATCTGTTCCTGAAGGAACAACAATTATGGGGGTGGGACAATATATTACAGCCATGCCTTTACTAATTAGTGGTGCTATAAAAATTATGCGTGATGATGATGATGGCGATGAATTGTTGCTTTACTTTTTAGAACGAGGCGATACTTGTGCCATGACCCTATCTTGCTGCTTAGGAAATGCCAAAAGTGAGGTTCGTGCTATTGCTGAGCTAGATACCGAACTCATTATGGTGCCTGTAGAAAAAATGGAAGAATGGACTGGTAAATACCGAAGTTGGCGAAACTTTGTGTTTGAAAGCTACCATAATCGTCTTATGGAAATGCTTAATACCATTGATAACATTGCGTTTTTAAAGATGGATCAACGCCTGCTAAAATATTTAAACGATAAGGTACACATTACTAACGATACTGTTATTAGCAATACCCATCAAGAAATAGCGTATGAATTACACACCTCAAGGGTGGTCATTTCTAGGCTACTAAAAAAATTAGAGAACCAAGGAAAAATAAAGCTTCACCGAAATAGTATAACAGTTATTGCATTATGAGTTTACCCGAGTTAATAGGATATTTTTCTGCGCTGCTTATAGGCCTCTCTTTAGGACTAATTGGCGGTGGCGGATCTATTTTAGCCGTTCCGGTACTCGCCTATCTCTTTGGTATTAACGAAAAACTTGCTACCGCATACTCTTTATTTATTGTAGGCGCAAGTGCTTTGATAGGTGGCGTAAAACAACACCTACGAGGTTTTGTAGACTGGAAAACAGCACTCGTGTTTGGTGCGCCTGCAATTGTAGGGGTAGCCAGCGTTAGAAAATACATTATTCCTAACCTGCCAGATGTTTTATTTACAATTAACGAACTGGATTTTACACGACGAATGGCATTATTTGGACTATTTGCAGTGTTAATGATTCCTGCAGGAATATCAATGTTAAAAGTACGAAAAGACACTGCTAGCAATACCGAAAGTAACAACAAATACAACTACCTTCTTATTTTTATTGAAGGAATTCTTGTTGGTGGTATAACTGGTTTTATTGGTGCTGGCGGCGGATTTTTAATTATTCCAGCCTTAGTATTACTCGCTAATTTGGAAATGAAAAAAGCTATAGGAACCTCTTTAATCATCATTGCTGTAAAATCATTATCTGGGTTTTTTCTAGGAGATGCTGTTACAATGCAAATAGATTGGAAATTTCTAAGTATTTTTACAGCAATATCTTTTATTGGTATTTTTATAGGAAGCTATCTAAGTACTTTTATAGACGGAAAAAAACTAAAAAAAGGCTTTGGCGTATTTATATTTATCATGGCCGCCTTTATATTTTATATGGAGTTTATTTTAGAACAATAAAGCCCTTAATTTAATACTTAATACAATGAAAATAGAACAACTATATACCGGATGCTTAGCACAAGGTGCTTACTACGTAGAAAGCAACGGAGAAGCGGCTATTATTGATCCCATACGTGAAGTTGATGGCTATATTAATCAGGCAAAACAAGATAATGCCAATATAAAATATGTGTTTGAAACACATTTTCATGCCGATTTTGTAAGCGGACATGTCACTTTAGCACAAAAAACAGGTGCCGAGATTGTTTTCGGACCTAACGCGCAAACCCCTTACCCATCTATTAGCGCTACCGATAACCAAGTGTTTAAACTGGGTAACATTAGCATAAAAGTATTACATACTCCCGGACATACCATGGAGAGTAGCACCTTTCTAGTTATTGATGAAAACGGAAAAAACCATGCTATTTTTAGTGGAGACACCCTGTTTTTAGGAGATGTAGGACGACCAGATTTAGCACAAAAAGCAGGCCTTGTTACCGAGCGTGATTTGGCTGGATACCTATACAACAGTTTGCGTACTAAAATCATGCCTTTAGCAGATGATGTTATTGTATATCCTGCCCATGGCGCGGGATCTGCCTGCGGAAAAAACATGAGCAAAGAAACCGTAGGTACTATTGGCGACCAAAAAAATACCAACTATGCCCTGCGTGCAGACATGAGTAAAGAAGAGTTTATTGATGAACTTACCGAAGGTATACCACCACCACCTGCATACTTTCCTGCAAATGTAAAAATGAACAAGGAAGGATACCCAGACGTGGCCGAAGTTATTACACGTGGCACAAAAGCCCTTAGTCCTTTAGAAGTGGAAACACTTGTTGAGCAAACTGGCGCACTTATTTTAGATGTTCGCCACCAAGATACTTATGTAAAGAGCCATATCCCTAGAAGTATTTTTATTGGTATTGATGGTGGATTTGCACCTTGGGTTGGGACTTTAATTGGCGATGTTAACCAACCAATTATTTTAGTAACACCTGAAGGTAGAGAAGCCGAAACCATTACCAGACTTGCTAGAGTAGGGTTCGATAATACCCTTGGTTTTTTAAGTGGCGGTATTGCCGCTTGGAAAAACGCCGGAAAAGAAACCGACTCCCTACGCTCTATTAGCGCAAAAGCATTTGAACAAGAGCATAGCAACGAAAAGATTTTTGACGTTAGAAAAAACGGAGAATTCCTTTCAGCACATATTAAAAACGCTATTCATACCCCTTTAAGCGCTATTAACGACTATTTAAAAGCCTATTCAGGAGATGATAATTGCTACATTCACTGTGCTGGCGGATACAGGTCTGTTATTGCAGCGTCTATTTTAAAAAGTAGAGGCATCCATAACCTAACCGATGTAAAAGGCGGATTCTCGGACATTAAAGAGACTACCATGCCGCTTACCGACTATGTTTGTCCCTCAACCCTATAACACTATTTAAATGAAAAATATAACACCACAAGAATGGGAAGCTTTACTTACAACCGATGCAAATGCAACGGTTATAGATGTTAGAACCCCTGGCGAATGGGCCGAAGGTATTCTTGAAAACGCAATGCTACTTAATATCATGGAGCAACAAGCCTTTATAGACACCGTTAAATCTCTTGACAACAGCAAAAACTATTATATATATTGCCGTAGTGGCGCACGTAGCGCACAAGCTTGCCAGTTTATGCAATCTATAGGGTTTAAAACCACCTACAATCTTAGTGGCGGAATTATGAGCTGGAATGGCATAACTGTAACCCCTTAGCCTTATGTTTACCTTTTTAAAAAATCTATTTTTCCCAGAAAGTCATAATGCCATTACACGCGTTCGTGCTGTCTTTTTTAAGAAACAACTAGGTGTACAACCCAAAACTCAATTGGTAGATGTTAGAACGCCTAATGAGTACCGTAACGGACATATTAAAAAAGCCGTGCTTATTAATTTTTTTGAAGAAGACTTTAGCAGTAAATTGCAAAAGTTAGATATTAACAGACCATTATTTTTATACTGCCGTAGTGGTGTACGAAGCTATAAAGCAGCAAAAATTGCTAAAAAACTAGGCTTTACAACTATTATAGACTTAAAAGGCGGATATAATTCTTGGCGCTAAACACAACAATATCATGACAACAACAATACACATACAAAACCTAAAATGCGGCGGTTGCGCTAATACTATTATCACAAAATTATCTGAGATTGATAGCGTTACCAATGTTAGCGTATCGGTTCAGGAATCTGCTGTAACCATAAACCATAGCAGTCCAACGGCTTTAAATGCCCTAAAACAAAAACTTGCTGCAATAGGATACCCCGAAGTTGGCGACAAAAACTCGGTACTCGATAAAGCAAAATCATTTGTGAGTTGTGCTACTGGTAAAATGTCTAGTTAGTAAGTGTTTTTACTTAAAATTGTATTTTACTCCTAAGTTATAGTGCACGTTATTTGTTGAGTGTGGAAGAATAGAGTACTTACCCTCAACTCCTTCTTTGTCGTTTCCAAAATAATAAATTTCAACATTGGTATAAATTCCAATTCTTTTAGACACAACGTAGTTAAACCCAATTCCAATATTGGAATTAGTGTAAAAGGAAGAAAAATCTGTGTTTTTGCCTTCTGGGTAGGAATATTTTTTTTCTAATTCTTGGTTAAAAGCAAGCCCTAAACTTAAATTTGCCCTTAGATTCTTAATAAAATTAAACTCCCACTTTAAGTTTATTGGAACAGCAATTACTTTTCCATTAAACTTGTATCTGTTATCTTGAAAAGAAAGACCTGTTTTAAAGTATTTTATTCTTCCCGTAACACTCCAGTTATTAGACAAATAATATTCTGCTAATACTCCTATTTGAGCCGATTTCGTATTAGAAATATCTTGAAAGGAAATAATGTCATTAACACCAATCTCTACACCAAAATACCAAGTATTTTCTAGGCTATATGTTTCGTTTGATTGCGAATTTACTTTGCTACAAAACAAAACTAAAACGAGTATCATTATTTTATGTTTCATCCTTCATTGTTTTTACTTAACTAGCTATATATCCAACAAAATCGCTCTTTGTCAGACTCATAAGCTTTATTCATGATCAAAATTATTCTCGAGTGCAATTTTAATTACTCCTTCTTCACAAATATAGCACTTTTATGCCACTTAAAAAACACCTAAAAAAGGAGAAAATAGTAGTCGGAATACTAAAAATAACGTTGTTTTAAACACAACAGTATCTTTTGTAAAAAGTTAAGGTACTTTTAAAATAAGTTGCTGTACTTTTCGTAAAAGTTGCTGTACTTTTTTCAAAAACTAAGGTACTTTTTACAAAAGTTGCGCAACATTTAGGCCTAAAAAACAGGCAAAAAAAAAGAAGATACATTGCTGTACCTTCTTTTAGTCTTCTAAATATAACGTGCGCTTTAAGAGGCCCTGCTATATTGTACGCCCAAGAGCAATTTATTAAACTCCTTGGCAGGCCTAAAACGGACATTTAAGTTTGTAATATGCGTAGCAGCATTAAACTCATCTTCAGTAGTAACACCTACACCAGAAAGCGTTGTTCTAAAAGTACCAAAGTCGCCTAGTTTAACAATGTTTCCTCGTAACAATTCATTAGGTATAATCTGCAAAAAAGCTTCCAATACTGCCATAGTATCCATCATACTAATGGTACTTTCATTGCTAATTCGTTTTGCTAAATCTCTCATTACAAATACTTCTTGTGTCTTCTTTACAGGGTAAAACTTCTGTGTAGCAGTTACGTCCTGAGGGTTAACCCTATTTCTTAAATTATATTTAATCATCTTTATTTTTAATATTTACTACAGCTCTATTTAAAAGGCAGCGCCGTAAACACCTTATTATTTTTGTACGCTTTAATAAAACACCTTTATAATAAATTAAACCCAGCACGTATTTTACCAGTGTTTACCCCATAAGTATCTCAACCTATAAGCGTGTTGTAGTCTAAAAAGTTATAACATATCTCTCCCTTTCCGCATGTGCAACATGCAATTAATTGTTAAAAATCTAGGAAGACTAAAAGAAGAATTGTATTTTTGAAGTGCAAATAAAAAGATACAATGCTAACTTTTAGCAAACCTATTTTAAAAGTCTTAAAGTGAAAACTCTAAGGCTTTTTTTGTTATTTCAAAGATAAGGCTTTTATACAAATACTCTAAACCTAGTTATTAACATTATAGCTAAGTTAACAACATTACAAAACCCGCTAACACACTGTTTTTAAGTGTCTTATCTTTTTTTACTGTTTTGTTCCAAAAAAAACACAAACTTATACTCTGCAATAAAATTAATCACAGCTATACTAGCTTGTTGCGGATATCTATAAATTTATCTACCTTTATGAAAATTAATTAAACGTATCCTGTATATCTATGAAAAACCTACTGTTAGTTTTGGTCCTTTTAACAAGCACCTTATCATTTTCTCAAAATTATGAATTCGGAAAAGTATCTGTTCAAGAGGTTAAAGAACAATTTTACCCTTTAGATTCTACTGCACCTGCTGCATATTTATTTAAATCTCGAAAGAATTATTTTGAGTATAAGCCCGAAGACGGACTACTATTAACTACCGAAATTTTTATACGTGTAAAAGTATACAGTAAAGAAGGGTTTGATTATGCTACCCGAAACATCTATTATCGTAAAAATGGTGGCGAGGCAGTACGTAGCTTAAAGGCACTTGTGTATAGCGTGGTAAACGGAAAACTTATAAAAGAAAAAGTAGGAAAGAGTCATATTTTTGACGAGAAAAAAAATAAATACTGGAACATTAAAAAAATTAGTATGCCCAACATTACAGAGGGCGTTGTTTTTGAATTAAAGTACAAGATTATTTCGCCGTATTGGAACATTGACGATTTTCAGTTTCAGTATGGTATTCCTGTAAAGAACTTAGTATATGTTTCTGAAATACCTGAGTACTTTAAGTATGCTAAAAATTCAAAAGGATACTACCATATTATACCCATTATAAGTACTAAAAAACGATCTTTTACATGGGGCTTAGATTACTTTGCCGAAAACACCATTTATTCAGCCAGAGATATCCCTGCGATTAAAGACACCGAGTCTTACGTATCTAATGTAAGTAATTATCGGGGTGGGGTAAGTTTTGAACTTGCTAGCTTAACATGGCCTAATGAGGCGCCTAAGTACTACTCTAAAACATGGGAAGATGTTAGTAAACAAATATATGAGTCTGAATCTTTTGGCGATGAGCTTAAAAAAACAAAATACTTTATAAACGCCCTGCCTTCTATTCTTGATGGCGCAACTACCGAAAGTGAAAAAATAGTAAACATTTTACAGCACGTTAAAAAACGTGTTAAATGGGACGGTTTTTATGGTAAACACACCGATAAAGGGGTTAAAAAAGCCTACCAAGAAGGAACAGGTAATATTGCAGAAATTAATTTAATTTTAACCGCCATGCTTAGAGAAGCAGGGCTAAAGGTAAATCCGGTACTACTAAGCACCCGAAATAACGGTGTGCCTATCTATCCAACCAGCAAAGGACTTAATTATGTTATTGCTGCGGTAGAAATGAGCAATGGTGCACAAGTATTATTAGACGCTTCCGAGCCTTATAGTTCTCCTAACATACTGCCTATACGCACCATTAACTGGCACGGACAACTAGTAAAACCTAATGGTAGTGCTACTTCTATTAACCTAAGCCCTACTAAACACAGTGTTGAAAATAAAATGCTACAAGTTAGCATCTCTGAAGACGGAATTGCTACTGGTACAATGCGCAGCAGATTAACGCTTTTAAACGCGTTAAACCACAGAAAAAGAAACAACCACCTTAAGGATGAAGTGATCATTGCAGAGCTAGAGGAAGATTATAATATTGAAATTGACCGCTTTAAAGTTTCTAATGAAAACGAGCTAAGCAAACCTATTGGTGTACAATTAACATTTGAAAGCGAAGATCTTGTAGAGGAAATTAACAATAAACTCTATGTACAACCGCTATTGTTCTTAGCAAATACCAACAACCCATTTAAGGCTGAAGAACGAAAGTTTCCGGTAGACTTTGCAAGCCCGTGGACAGATAAATATACCGTAAGTATTACAATACCTGAAGGGTATTCTGTAGCGTCATTTCCAAAAAGTATTGCCGTAGGAATGACTGATGATGTTGCCGTGTTTAAATACCAAATAACTCAAAAAGGAAACACCATTAACACTATTGCAGTTACAACCTTTAACAAAGGAGTTGTTGGTGCTTCTTACTACAAAGAGTTAAAAGAATTCTACAACATGCTAACCAAAAAACAAGCCGAGAAAATTGTGCTTGTTAAAAACTAGCCTAGCCTCTAATTATGATAAAGAAAATAGCTCTTATTATTGTTTTTTTGTATGCGCCATTCTGCGTTTCTCAAAACCTAGAATATACGTCTTTTTTACTACCTGATAGTCTTAAAACTAATGCAAATGCCGTAATTCAATTGGCTAAAACCGATATTACTGTTGCTGCAATAGATGAACTGATTGTTTCCGAAAAAAGAGTGGTTACCGTGCTCAACAAACTCGGTCAAAAACATGTTGACGCCTATGCCAGTTATGACAAAGACACCCGCATTGTAAAACTCTCTGCTAGTATTTACAATAACGTGGGAGGATTAATAAAAAAAATACCTAAACATAAATTTATTGACGAAAGCGCTGTAGATAGCGGTACACTATACTCAGACTCTCGTGTAAAATATATTGATTACACCCCTACCGCCTATCCGTATACTGTAGTTTTTGAAGTCACATACAAAAGTTCCTCTACCGGTTTTATTCCAGGGTGGTTTCCGATTGATGGCTATTACGTATCCGTTAAAAACAGTACATACGTACTTAACAATCCTAATGGTATCATTCTCCGAAAAAAAGAAAAGCAATTAGACGGTTTTCCTGTTACTAATAGAAATGCCGCAAAAAAAATATCGTATCAGCTTTTAAACCAACCCGCTATAACATACGAACGACATGCCGAAAGCTTTAGAAATACCATGCCTAATGTACTGTTTTCTTTAAATGACTTTGCCTTAAAAGGTGTTAAAGGGCATGCTGCCAATTGGAAAGAGTTTGGAGAATGGATGCAACTGTCATTACTAGCAGGGAGAGACATCCTCCCTGAAACAGTAAAAAGGACTGTTACCCATCTAACAGCAGGCATAAACAACCCTATAGATAAAGCTAAAATAATATATAAATACATGCAAGAACGCACTAGGTATATTGGTGTGCAAGTAGGCATTGGTGGTTTTGAACCTATTACTGCAAAAAATGTTGACGCTGATGGTTATGGCGACTGTAAAGGGCTTACCAACTACACCAAGGCGCTAATGAATGCTGTAGGAGTAGAAGCTTATTATACCATAGTATATGTCAATGAAAGACGTGATATTGATGCTAATTTTTCATCAATACAAGGGAATCATATTATTTTAAATCTACCTAATAATGGTAATGATATTTGGTTAGAATGTACCAGTCAAACAAAACCATTTGGGTTTTTAGGCGATTTTACAGACGATAGAAACGTACTTGTTGTTACACCTAACGGTGGTGTTATAAAACGAACTACTGCTTATTTAAATGATGATAACGGGCAACACATTACCGCAACAATTCAACTAGATAATAGCGGAAACGCTACAGCGCAACTTACCCGAGTATCTACCGGGATTCAATATGATGATAAGTATGATCTAGCAACACTTTCTAACAAAGACAAAATACGCTACTACACCAATCGCGTATGGAGCTACAACAACAACTTAACAATTGCAGACATAAGCCTTGAAAACAATAAAGAAACTATTGAGTTTACGGAAACTGCTAGCCTATCTATTGAAGATTATGCCAATGTTTCTGACACAAACTACCTTGTAAGGCTTAATGTTTTAAATAAAATTGAGGGCGTGCCTAAACGCTATCGCAATAGAAAACAACCCTTAGTCATTTCTAGAGGATTTACTGATGTTGATGAGTATACCATTACCATTCCTGAAGGATATACCACTGTAAACAATGCGCTACAAAAAAATATTGACACCAAATTTGGGGTGTACAGCATTAGCCTAGAGCCTATAGATGATAATACCTTAAAATACCGACGTGTTTTTTCTGAAATTGCAGGAAAACACACAAAAGAAGACTATAAAGCTTACCGTAGTTTCCGAAAAAAAGTGACTAAAAATGACAATATTAGAATTGAATTAATTAAAAAATAATTGCACCATGAAAAATCACCTTCCTTTACTTATTTTGCTAATAAGTACGTTCACTTTTTCTCAAGATTATCGTTTTGGAAAAGTGTCGAAAAACGAACTTTCTGAGCAAGCCTACCCTTTAGATGCCAGTGCCAGTGCTGCATACTTATATAATCACCAAAGAAGTTACTATACGTACAAGCCCGAAGATGGTTTTAAGATTGTTACAGAGGTACACCTTAGAATAAAAATATACAATCAAGAAGGACTTAAACACGCTACCCAAAACATATACTATCAAAAAAATGAGGATGAAATTATCCGAAGTATTAAAGCTGTAGCCTACAGCTTAAAAAAAGGGAAGGTTGTTAAGAGAAAGTTTAAAAAACTAAAACCCCAAGACAACGCTATAAATCAAAAATGGAATTATAAAAACTTCACCCTTCCTGGGATTACATCGGGGATGGTTTTTGAAATAAAATACACTCGTATTTCTCCTTTTTGGAAAATTACAGACTTACAATTTCAGTATGGTATTCCAGTAAAAAAATTGGCGTTTAATACTGAAATTCCATCGTATTTTAAATTCAATAAAATTCCTAAAGGGCATTATCAAATTACACCTAAACTAAGTACTAAGCAAGGTAGTTTTAACTGGAGTATAGTACACAAAACAACCACTTCAGGAGGGCGAATTGGAGAAGTGCCTAAAAGAGAAACAGAGCGCATTAGTATTAACTATTTTTCAGAAAACACTTTATATACCGCCAAAAATATTCCAGCATTAAGTAAAAGCGAACCTTTTGCTTACAACATTAATCGCTTTAGAGGTCGCGTACGCTATCAGCTTATAGACTTAGACTTTCCTCAAGAGTTCCAAAAAGAAAAAGAAGAAAGAGGATTAGATGTTGTTGAAGGTAATTTTTACGAAGGTACTAACTTTGACAGAAGGTTTAAAAATTCTGAGCTTTACAACGACTTTTCAGAAGCTTGGGAAGATATTGTAGACGACCAATTTGGAGATGAAGTAATGGGCTCTAAACATGCAAAATCTTGGGAAAACATTAGTACTGAAATATACAAGTCGCGGTCTTTTGGTAATGAGTTAAAAAAAGTAGACTACTTTAAACATGAACTACCCAGAATACTTAATGGACTAGACACAGAAATTGCCAAAATAAAAGCGCTATTAGCACATGTAAAATCTAAAGTTAAGTGGAATAGCGTTTATAGTAAACACACCCAAAAAGGTGTTGAAAAAGCGTACGAAAGTGGCTGGGGAAATGTTGCAGAAATAAACCTAATACTTGTTGCTATGCTTAGAGAGTCTGGGTTAAATGCTCATCCATTACTTTTAAGTACAAAAGGTAACGCAACCGCAACCTATGACACTAGTACAAACTTAAATTATGTTATTGCATCGGTTACACTTGGTACTGGAGAGCAAATAAACTTAGATGCTGCAGAGCCATTTAGCGCACCAAATTTAATTGGGGTAAGAACACATAACTTAGCAGGGATTGTTGTAAAACCAAACGGAGAAGGCGCTATAATTAACCCTACATCACTAAACAATACAGAGGCCAACACCTTACTAATACATGTTTTAGAAGACGGACAAATAACCGGTAATTTACGCCAAAGACAAACACAGTTAAACGCATTACAGTATAGAAAAGACAACCACAACCTTAGTCTTGAAGCACGTGTTACAAATCTAGAAAAAGCTTATAGTGTTAACGTAAGTGACCTAAAAATCTTAAACGAACAAGAATTAGACAAGCCTATTGGCACACAATTCAGTTTTAAAACCGACCAGTTTACAACAACTGAAAACAACACTCTGCAACTACAGCCTTTATTGTTTTTGGCAAATACCAATAACCCTTTTAAAGCTGAAGAACGAAAATTCTCGGTAGATTTTAGTGCGCCATGGAAAAACAAAAACACTGTAAGCATTCAAATACCAAAAGGTTACGAGGTATCTGCTTTGCCAAAAAACATTTCGACAGAAATGACCGATAAGATTGGTGTATTTAAATACCTTGTAAAACACACTGGTAATACTATAACAATAATTAGTATTACTCAATTTAACAAGGCTGTTATTGCGCCTTCATATTACCCCGAACTCAAAGCGTTTTATGATACGATAACCAAAAAACAAGCCGAAAAAATTGTGCTTGTTAAAAAGTAATTAGGATAGGCTTACTTAGAGCCTTATATTAATTGAGATACTGAAACAAATTCAGTATCTCAATTTTAGTAAAAATTAAATACTATTAATCGTTGTTTAATAACGCCGAAATAGCATCTAATTTTGGTGTTAGTATAATTTCTATTCTACGGTTTTTACTTTTACCTTCGGTTGATTCATTTGTAGCAATTGGTGCGTACTCACTACGTCCTGCTGCAGTTAAATTTGCCGTATTTATCAATTTGTTTTCTTGTAAAATAGCTACAATTGCAGTAGCGCGTTTGGTAGATAAGTCCCAGTTATTTTTAATATCACCACGACCTCTAAATGCATCATTATCGGTATGTCCTTCTATAAGCACATTAATTTCTGGATTGTCGGCCAAAACCTCCCCTAATTGTGTTACTGCTTGCCTTCCTTCAGCACCTACAGTCCAACTTCCTGAATTAAATAGTAATTTATTTTCCATAGAAACATATACCTTTCCATTGCGTTGTTCTACAGTTAACCCTTTGCCTTCAAAATTTGTTAAGGCTTTAGAAATAGCATCCTTTAAGCTGCGCATATGGGCGTCTTTTTCTACCAATGCTGCTTCTAGCTCATCTACACGTTTTGAACGGCTGTCTAACTCTTTCTGAAGCAACAATAAACGATTGTTTTCTGCTAACAAATCAGCTTCCTTTGCTGACAACTCTGCTAACAAGGCTTTGTTTTTATTTGCTTTTTTTACCAACTCAGAAGCGCTATTTTTTTCTAAATCGGCATATTCTTTTTCTAAAGTTACATAGGCTGCTTGGGCAGTAGCTATCTCTGTAGCCAATACTGCTTTATCGGCATTTAATTGAGCTATCATTTGTTGTGCAGCAGTTAAACTATCAGTCAGCTGAGCAGTTTGCTGCTCATAATCTGCTATAGATGTTTCTAAAGCTCTGTGGTCTTTTTTTAAGGCAGTGTAATTGTCTTCTAAAGCAGTAAAAACTTTTTTTGACACGCATGAACTTGTGCTTAGTGCTACGGCTATAATTAGTATGGTTTTCTGTATCATTTTATATTATTTAAGTTAGTCTATATTTACAACAATTGGGCAATGGTCTGAGTGTTTTGCTTCGGGTAATATTGATGCGCCTGTTAAGCGATTTTTTAAAGATTCCGAAACCATGGCATAATCTAATCGCCAGCCTTTATTATTATTTCGGGCATTGGCACGGTAGCTCCACCAACTATACTGGTGCGGTTCTGAATTAAAATAGCGAAAAGAATCTATAAATCCATTATCTATAAAATTGCCTATCCAAGTACGCTCTGCGGGTAAAAACCCAGATGTGTTTTTAAGCCCTTTTGGATTGTGAATATCAATTTCTTCATGACAAATATTATAATCCCCACAAATAACCAGGTTTGGAATTGTTTTTTTTAGTGCTGTAATGTAATCTTGAAAATCGGCCATATAAGCAAACTTAAATTCCAATCGCGCATCATTAGTCCCAGATGGTAGATACAAGCTCATAACAGATACATCATCAAAATCTACACGAAGGTTTCTGCCTTCAAAATCCATGTAATCAATACCTGTACCGTATACAATGTTTTTAGGTTCGGTTTTACATAAAATAGCCACGCTTGAATAGCCTTTTTTTTCAGCGCTATACCAGTAATGAAATGGGTATCCTGCGTTTTCAAAAACACTCAAGTCTAACTGCTCTTTATGTGCCTTAGTTTCTTGAATACAAATGACATCCGGATTGGCGTCTTGTAACCATTCAATAAACCCTTTTTTTAAAGCGGCACGTATTCCGTTAACGTTATAAGAAATTATTTTCACTGTTCTTTTGCTAAAATTCTATGCTAAAATAACGAATCAATGCGGTTAATAGTACCTATTGACTTATAATTTTTAAGATAGCATACATATACTTTGTTTTGTTTTTTAATAAACACCGCTAAAAAATGTATTTTAGCTTTTAATAAACGCTAATTTACAACGTTATATAACCATGAAAGCAAGGCTGCTTTATTTTTTTATTCTATTTCATATACTTGGATTTTCACAAGATATATGGAATAATCAAGTGACTAAAAAAGTAGCTATTAGCGATAGTATTTTAATTTCTGAAGTGAGTATTACGCCATACAAATTTCTTGTTCTTAATACCCAAGAAGAGGTTATTGATAGTACCTTATATCAGGTAAACTTTAGTAAAAGTACATTGCATTTTAAGCAACCAAAAGACGTAAAAACCGATTCCATTATAATACAATACACCAAGTATCCTGATTTTGTAACAAAAGAATATTTTTTATTTGATAAGAATCGTATTGTTGAAAACACTCAGAATATTCAAAAATTATATAAATTCGGACAAGCAAATCACTCCCCTTCATACACGCCTTTTAGCGGTTTAGAGACCTCTGGTAGCTTGTCAAGAGGGTTTTCTCTTGGTAACAACCAAAATACTGTGCTAAACTCCGAGTTAAACCTACAAATTACAGGTAAAATAAGCGATAAAATTAGTCTAAGAGCGTCGTTACAAGATGCTAATATCCCATTACAAGAGGGTGGTTATTCGCAAAAACTAAATGAGTTTGACCAAGTATTTATGGAGCTTTTTAGTGACAATTGGTTAGTACGAGCTGGCGATGTTACACTAAAAAATGAGCAATCTTATTTTGGGGCATTTACCAAAAAAGTGCAGGGATTATATGCTACTGGAACAATAACTAAAGACAGCATTCAAACAACTCTTTTTGCTGCTGGAGCATTGGTAAAAGGACAATATTCTAGCAGTACTTTTAATGGTACTGAAGGGAATCAAGGGCCTTATAAGTTAAGCGGAAGCAACGGAGAGTTATTTATTTTATTGGTGTCTGGGAGCGAAACCGTTTATGTAAATGGTATTGCGTTAAAACGCGGCGAAAATAACGACTATACTATTGATTATAATGCCGGAGAAGTACTGTTTAATGCCAACTATCCTATTACTTCAGAAATGAGAATTACCGTAGAATACCAATATAGCGATCAAAATTATAGTAGAATTGTTGCCTATGGTGGCGGACGCATAAGTTCTCCTAAACTAAAAATGAGCACCCATGTATACTCTGAAAACGATGCAAAAAACCAACCATTACAGCAAAATTTAACCGCCAATCAGGTTGCTATTCTACAGGCCGCAGGAAACAACCCTGATTTAATGACTGCACCGTCGGCAACTCTAGAGAGTTATTCGGAAAATAAAATATTATACAAAAAGGACATTGTTGATGGTACTGAAATATTTGTGTTTTCAAACAATCCAGAAGATGAGCTATATCAAGTAAAATTTAGTCCCGTAGCAGTAAATGAAGGGCATTATATTTTAAGTTCAAACACAGCTATTAGTGCTGTATTTGAATATGTTTCCCCAATTGATGGGGTGCCACAAGGAAGTTTTGAACCCATTATAAAATTAGTGGCCCCCACTAAACTACAAATGCTTGTTGTTAACGGAAGCTACACACCTAATAAAAAAACAACGCTAAATTTTGAATTTGCAGGAAGTAAAAACGACTTAAATTTATTTTCTACTATTGATGATGATCAAAATAATGGATTTGCCGGTAGGCTTGAACTTAACCAAGTACTCATAAAAAAAGACAGTGCATGGTCTTTAAACACTAGTCTAAAAAGCGATTATATTTCCGATACTTTTAATACCGTAGAGCGATTTAACAACATAGAATTTAACAGAGATTGGGGTCTTGAAATGGCTTTAGGAAACCAACAATTATTTCAAACAAAAACAACCTTATACCATCCTAAAAAAGGCCATTTAACTTATGCTTATGAACACCTTTCTTTTACCGAAAACTATAAAGGAAACAGGCACCTCCTTAAAAACACATTACACTTTAAAAAAGCTACAATTAGCACCAATGCTAGCCTTTTAAAAAGTAGTGCACCTACTTTTGATACTTATTTTTTTAGAGGAAACGCCAAAGGTATTTACTTATTTAATAAAGCGTGGATGGGTGCTAATCTTAATTTTGAAGATAACCAGCAGCATGAAAATGCAACAAGTACTTTAACTAATTTAAGCCAACGATATAGTGCTTATGAAAGTTTTGTTGGTATCGGAGATAGTACTAAAATTTACACAAAAATAGGATATAAATACCGAAAAAATGATAGTGTAAGAAACGGAAAACTAAGCCGTGTAAACAATGCTAACACTTATTATTTAAGTTCAAGATTGGTGAAAAGCAATAACGCTAACTTAAGTGTTTTTGCAAATTATAGAACGCTAGACTATATAGATAACGCGCTCGAAAAAGAACAGTCATTAAATTCTAAAATACAGTACGGACAACAATTTTCGAAAAATCTTATTGCGCTAAACACTGTTTTTGAAGTAAACTCAGGAGTTGTTCCGCAACAGAATTTTACCTTTGTTGAGGTTGATGAGGGTCAGGGTTTTTATACCTGGATTGATTATAACGACAATAGTATTCAGGAGCTTAATGAATTTGAAATTGCACAGTTTCAAGACCAAGCCAATTACATTAAAATTCTATTGCCCAATCAGATATTTATTAAAACTGCACAAAATAAATGGAGCCTTTCTTTACTCCTGAACCCTATACAATTTGTAGCTGATAAACGTGCGTTTTTAAGATTTTTATCTCGATTTTACAACCAAGCATCTTTGTTAATTGATAAAAAAACAACCCGAGAATCATCATTTAAGTTTAACCTATTCTCTAACAACGAAAGTGCATTAATTGCAACAAAATTTAGCTTAAAAAATAGCCTGTTTTTAAACCGAGGCAAACAAAGCTACACCACACTGTATAGCTTTTCTAAAAACCACCATAAGAGCTTACTGAGTACGGGTTTTCAGGAAAACAAATCTACCCAACACCAGGTTCATTTTACACATAAATTTTTACAGACATGGCTATTTAACCTTAAAGGAGAATTAAACAACACTCAAAATAATTCTGAGAATTTTGCAAACACTACCTATGAAATTGAGGGCAGAAATATTACACCAAAATTATCCTTTCTTACTACAAAAAACAGTTCTTTTAATGTGTTTTACCATTATACCACACAAGAAAACATACTAGGTAACTTAGAGCGATTAGAGCAACAACGTTTTGGCGTTTCTTTTGCCACTGCCAAAAAAGAAACAGTGTCAATAAATGGTATATTTACCTATTATTTAAATGATTTTTCGGGCAATAGTTTTTCCCCTGTAGGCTATCAAATGTTAGGTGGTTTAGAAAATGGCAAAAATATGACTTGGACACTTTTTGCTCAAAAAAGAATTAATAGATTCCTAGATCTAAACCTTAACTATTCTGGGCGAAAAAGCGAGTCTTCAAAAACTATACACACAGGAACCATTCAGCTAAAAGCCTTTTTTTAACAGTTTTCCTCATCTTAAATGCATAATCTATTGTATATTTGAATACAAATCAAAACCAAACCAACTTATGAAATATCTATTTTTAGCCTTATTTAGCATGAGCACACTATTTTCGGTGGCGCAAAATCATGATGAAGAAAGTATTTTTGAAAAAGAACATGAACTTAAACTAGGTGCCGGAAAACTTCTTGGTGGAGTGGCTCTTGAAGTAACCTATGAACGTGTATTAAACACTAATATGGGTTATGGAGCTATTGCTCTAATTGGTTTTGAAGATTTTACAGAAAGATACTCGATAACACCCTTTTTTAGAATGTACTTTCAATCTAATAAAGACTTTGGTGCAGAAGGATTTTTTGTAGAAGGGTTTTCTTCTTTTTATGGCGGAGAGACTCCTGAATATTACACCTACCAGTATATAGATAACGTTACTACAATCGAAACATTTCACCCCTCAGAATCTTATTTTGACATTGCTCCTGGAATTGCTTTAGGTAAAAAATGGGTAAACACTGCTGGTTTTGTTTTTGAATTTAAATGGGGTGTAGGAAGAAACTTGTTAGGCAATAACCCTGATACGGATTTTCTTCGAAAAATAGACATTTATGTTGGATACCGCTTTTAAACAAGAATAAAATTAGTACTTAATAGTATCCAAAAAGAGCCACGTATATGCGTGGCTCTTTTTGGATATATAATACTTGGTTAATGAATTATTACATTTTCGATAACCAGTGTTTCATGTTTACCTCTTGGTCAATAATAGTATTTAACTCTGTTATTAACACCCTCTTTTGCTCCATAGTGTCTCTATGGCGAATAGTAACCATATTATCGGTTAAGGTATCATGATCTACTGTAATACAGAAAGGTGTTCCATTAGCATCTTGCCTACGGTAACGTTTTCCTACAGCATCTTTTTCATCATAAATAACATTAAAATTCCATTTTAAATCGGTTACAATTTTTTTAGCCACTTCTGGTAATCCATCTTTTTTAACTAACGGAAAAATTGCTGCTTTTACAGGCGCTAATACTGCCGGTAATTTTAACACTGTTCTTGTGCTTCCGTTGTCTAAACTTTCCTCTTGTAACGCCTTTGAAAACACTGCTAAGAACATTCTGTCTAGCCCTATAGATGTTTCTACTACATAAGGTGTATAACTCTCGTTTAATTCTGGATCGAAGTATTTTAATTTTTTACCTGAATATTCTTCGTGTGCTTTTAAATCGAAATCTGTACGGGAATGAATACCTTCTAGTTCTTTAAACCCAAAAGGAAAATTAAATTCAATATCTGAAGCTGCATCGGCGTAATGTGCTAGTTTTTCATGGTCATGAAAACGATAATTTTCTTCTCCTAATCCTAATGATAAATGCCATTTTAAACGGGTGTCTTTCCATTGGTCATACCATTGTTTTTGCGTGCCAGGGCGTACAAAAAACTGCATTTCCATTTGTTCAAATTCACGCATTCTAAAAATAAATTGTCGTGCAACAATTTCATTTCTAAAAGCTTTTCCAGTTTGTGCAATACCAAAAGGGACTTTCATTCGTCCGGTTTTTTGCACATTAGCAAAGTTTACAAAAATACCTTGTGCTGTTTCTGGGCGCAAGTATAAATCCATTGCTGTTTCTGCCGAAGCTCCTAGTTTTGTGCCAAACATAAGGTTAAATTGTCGCACATCTGTCCAGTTTTTTGATCCAGATACAGGACAAGCAATACCTAGTTCTTCAATAAACTCTTTTACCTCAGCAAGTTTTTCTTCGCTTAATAGGCGTCCTAATTTATCTAGTATAGCTTGTTTTTCGGCACGATATTTTAATACTTTTGGATTGGTTGCTTCAAATTCAGCAAGATCAAATGCTTCTCCAAATCTTTTGGCTGCTTTTTTGATTTCTTTTTGTGCTTTGGTTTCTAATTTTTCTGCAAAATCTTCTACTAAAACATCTGCTCTATATCTTTTTTTAGAATCTTTATTGTCTAGTAACGGATCGCTAAAAGCATCTACGTGACCTGAAGCTTTCCATGTGGTTGGGTGCATAAATATAGCCGCATCAATACCTACAATATTGTCGTGCAATTGTACCATTGATTTCCACCAATACTCTCTAATATTTTTCTTTAATTCTGCACCGTTTTGAGCATAATCATATACTGCACTTAGTCCGTCGTATATTTCACTTGATTGAAATACATATCCGTACTCTTTTGCGTGTGCAACAACTTTTTTGAATTGATCTTCTTGTTTTGCCATAATGGCTACAAAACTACATAATACCTAATGAATAGCAAAGTAATTAAAGAACTCCTTTTGCCTAAAAACTTATAGCAATATTGTTTTTTTAGCAAGAAAAAGAGTGTTTTTCTTGAGCAGTTGTTTAACTAGATATTAACCGTTTAAAATCGGTTTTTAGTAGCCCAGCTCTTAGTGCAATCCAAACAAAAAAGGCAATCCAGACACCATATAGTTGAAGATTGGCGTAATCTGCAATAAGTATTACCGGAATAAACCCTAAAAAAGTAGCTATTAATAATACGTTTCTCAGTTTTTTCATTTTTCCCATGCCTTTATACATACCATCATAAATAAATGCTACTGCGCAAAGTGGCTGCATGATAATAGCCATCCAAAATGTATTATAAAACTGCTCTCTTACCAACTCATTATTAGAATATAATCGTCCTATTGGGTAATAAAACGCTATACCTACTACAAATAATAGTAGGCCTACAACAATGGCATATTTTGTTAGTTTCTTTTGTAAAATTACGAGTTGTTCAAATGACTGAGCACCATATAATTTTCCGGCTAATATATTTCCTGCACTGGCATAACCATCAATAACAAAGGCGCAAATAAACCAAATATTTAAGGCTATTGTAAAAGCATTAATATGAGCCACGCCGTATCCTGTAGCAAAATAGCTAGAAATATTTAGTGCAATATTTAAGGCTAATGTTCTTACAAAAAGATTTAAAATCATAACCAGTAAGGTGCTTATTTCTTTATGTAAAGGCCATGAAAAACGTAATGAAACAGTTGTTTTTGATATTAAAAAATAAATGGCCAGTAACAACATTACACCCTGAGAAATTACACTTGCATAAGCAGCGCCTTCTAGACCCATTGGAGGGATATACCCGTTAATACCAAAAACCAATATAACATCTAACAGTAAATTAACAAGCAAGCCTGTTATGGCAATAAGCATTGGGTAATATGTGTTTTGTAGCCCTCTAAAAGTACCAATAATAGCAAAGGTTACCAGTAATAACGGAAAACCTAATATGCGTATTTGGTAGTAGGATTCGCAGTAATCTAATATGAGTCCTGTAGCGTTATAAAGGCTAAATATGTCTCGTGCAAACGGATAGGTAACTCCTAAAATTAGTATACTGATAATTACAATAATTGCTATGGCTTGAATAGGCAGGTTTTTTACCTCATCTAATTTACCTTTACCAAGGTACTGAGACATGATGGAGGATATAGCGCTACGGCTTTGCCCCAACATCCATATTAAAGCATTAAGAAATACCGATACTATTCCAACTGCCGCAGCTGCCTGCGCGCTATGTGATGGCAGGTTTCCGATAATTGCCAAGTCTGTTGCCGAAATAATAGGTTCGGCAAGGCCAGCTATTAATGCCGGTATGGCTATTTTATTAATATTTTTAAAACTTAGGTTCAAAATTGATAGCAGTATGTGTGTTAGGCAATAAACGCCAAAATCTCATTTATAGCTTTATTTAAATCTTCTGGTAATCTAGTGGCGTTCCAAGGGTGCGACCCCCCAAGCACATGGTTTGCATTAGCTAATGATATTAATCTGCTGTTCTTAGACCAGCTGTGCAATTTTTCGGCTTCTTTAAAAGGCACGGTTTCATCTGCAGTACCGTGAATTACTAAGTGTGGTATATTGAGTTTCTTGGCTGCTTTTGATATGGTTAGTCGTTCTTCATTTTCAAAAAAATTAGTATGAAACTGAAAGTAGTGTGGCATTTTTTGCTTTGTTCGGGTATTTTCTATGTAGGCAACACCCTCTTTTTTCCAGTGTGCCAAAGCCTCTCCTGCCGGAAATCTTGATTTATAATCCGATACGCCTGCCAAGCTTATAAGTTTTGTTATTTTCGTGTTTTCAGAGGCTTTAATAGTTACTATTCCACCACCTCTTGAATGGCCTATTAAAATGATGTCTCGGGTATTTACATCTAATTTATAAGGGTTATTCGGTTTTGAAATCCATGAAATAACCGATTCTAGATCGTCTAATTCTTTAATGAAATTATTATGCCCGAAAGCCTCTAAATCTGGAAAGTCTATAGGTTGCTCAACTGTGCCTCCGTTATGAGAAAAATTAAATTTCAAAAAAAACACGCCTGCCCTAGCTAGTGTTTCTGCCATATTATTCCAACAACCCCAGTCTTTAAACCCCTTATAACCATGACAAAAAACAACAATGGGTTTAGGCGCATTATTCTTTAAATAAGAAACGTCTAACACAATTGGTTTTTGATGAACTCCTGAAATTACATGGGTGTTTTTTATCATAATTATACTTCTTTTTCGGTAAAAGGAATGTTTATATTACATATTTCAACAATTAATGCACAAAGTTCTGCTGTAAAATACTCAAGTGTTTCTTGGGTAACCTGTGTGTCTTTTATAGCACCATTACCTGTTTTGTCTTTTTTAGCAAATTTTAGAAACCCTGCTTTTAGGTTTTTAAAAGAAATTATCCCTGTTTCTACACTAGAAACAGTGGCAAATAAATCTGTTAACATATAGGCATAGCATAGTATTTGAAAAGGGTTTTTATAGCTGTCATAATCTGTTGTTATGGCATTCCAATCTACTATTTCTACTTTTGATCGTTCTACTTTTCCTGTTTTATAATCAATAATTCTCAACACCCCATCAACCTCATCAACTCTATCTACTTCCCCCTTTATATATACCGGAAAGTCTAACGCCGGAATGTCTAACTTTTTGGTTAACTTACTTTCAATTTTTCTAATAATTACCTCATTGCTATTTTCTATTAAGCTAATTTCTGTTTTTAAAAAATTTGAAATATATCGCTTAACAATATGAACACTTATAAGGTTCTTCCCTTTTGAAATGTCTCCTTTTTTAAATTCCTTTTCAAACTGTACAAAAACCTCTTTTTCGGTGTCTTGCTGCATTTTTTTTATCATTTCAACAGTAAGAATCTGATTCTCTAAAGGCTTATAAAATGCTTTTAGAGTTTCATGTACAATAGTACCAATAGTATTGGCAGCAACTGTTTCTTCAACCTCATCATCATCATACAATTTTAGTATGCGTTGATGGTAAAACTCAAGCGGATTTCTAATATAGTTTGTTAATGCCGACGGGGAAAATCCTGCTTTGGCAATTTCGGACAAACGCAGCATAACTTGCTCATCTTTTTCAACCGCCTGAAACACTGTTGAGGTAGGCAAAATAGTTGGCGCACTACGTTGGTGGCTTATGTTATGGTTTTTAATATTAAACGCTTCTAATTGTAATAAAAACCTGCTTTTTTCTCCTGAATTTAAAGACCCTGCTTCTGTGTTATATATTAAATGTACGTCTGTAGCGCGTTGTAACAGCCTAAAAAAGTGATAGGCATATACTGCGTCTTTATCGAAAAATGTAGGCAGTTTAAAGTCCTTTTTTAAGTCAAACGGAATAAAAGAATTCTGACTTTTTCCTGATGGTAATATGCCCTCATTAACCGATGTTATAATAACACGTTTAAAGTCTAATACTCGTGATTCTAGCATTCCCATAATTTGCAGTCCTTGCACAGGTTCTCCTCTAAAATCAAGTGTTTGTGTGCTAAGCAGCTCTTTATAAATTTGATAAAAAGCGGTTATGCTTTCTATTGATTTGTGCTTCTGTTGAAGTTGTGATAAATTATTAAACACTTCATTAAAACGAAATAAATATTCTTGCTCTAAAAGAGTATTTTCATGCTTAGAAAAATGGTTTTTTAAGGTTAGTATTACTTGTTTAAACACCGAAACATTTTGCAATACATCTAATGAAGACAGTAATAATAAGTCTTTTAGTAACGGTGGCAATGGTGTGATTTTTTCTAGTAATGCTAATGAAATATGTATGCTATTATTTTGTTGAATATCTGCTATAATTCTATCTACAACCGCAGTTCCAAAAAGGATTTTTGTGTAATTATTATGTAGTAAGTTGAGTATTTTTTTATAGTAGAAGGTACTTCCTGTTTTTTTAACATACAACTGAAAAATACTTTCAAAAAAGGCCGTTAACGGAATGTCTTTTAAGGCCATTCCCATAGTAATATTAATGTCTGTAATGTTTTTTGGCAAGGAGTTTAGTAGTGGTATTAGCAAACTCTCATCTCCTAAAACTACTGCTGTCTCTTTAAGCTCTAAAGCCGATAAATGACTCAGTATTTCTCCTACTTTTTTTACCTGGCCTATATTTTTAGGTATGCCTATTAGGTCTATATTTTTTGGGTCAGAGAAGTGTGAAGAAACAATAGAGAATTCTGATTGTACATCAGTTTTCCACTCCTTCTTGTATTGTCTTAAAAAATGGCTCGCATTATTTGTATTAGAAGCCATGAACACTTGGTCTATATCCCAAAAAACCGTAGCTCGCTGTTGCTGTATTAACTCTTGAAAAATAAGTTCTTCGGAAGCATTTAACGCATTAAACCCAAGAAAATAATGATGCGCAGTATTGCTTTGTATATAGTGTTCTATCTGTGAAGAAGCTTCTCTATATACAAGTCCTTGATAACCTATACCCTGTTGCAATAATTCTTGCTGCAACTTATCATAATAGTGATATGCATTTTCCCAAAAGCCTAAATACTCTTGAATTAGTGGCGTTGGGGTTTCATTAGGCGACCAATTTTCTATTTGTTTGATATCTGACAAATTCTTAAAAAAAGGTTTGGCGTCTATTCTGTAACGATCAATCTCATTAAAATCATGTAATAGCAGTTGTGCCCATTTTGAAAACGTTTCAAAAGGCTCTTTCTGCGCTGTAGGAATCAACTCACTATACACTTTATAAAACGCAAACATAGTTTCTAGACCTGTACTTGCTTTAATTCCTGAAACCTCTTCAATAAATGTTTCTATACTAATTATTTTAGGCAAGAACATGGTTGCATTACATTGGTTGCTTAACTCCTTTTTTAGGAATACTCCTGCACGCTTGCTAGGCACTACAAATACTGATTTGCTAATTGGATTGGCACTATTAGATAGTATTTTTTGTAAACAAGTAGATATAAAGTTTTGCATAAAGTAAAGGTAAAAAAAGCACTCCGATTTGGAGTGCTTTTGAAAAAATATTTATAGCTAGATTACTGCTACATTTTTAAATGATTCTGTTATGGTCATAACATTAATCCTTTAGCTTAAATGATGTGGCTACAAATTTGTTGTTTATAATGTTTCCTGAAACTGTCGCGGTTCTTATGGCTTCGCAAAATCCGTTAGACGCATGTGCATCACCATGGTCGTCAATATTAGTGCCTTCAACATAATAACCTTTTCCGTTTATTTTAACTGCTAAATCACAGCCTTTTCCTTGCATTTGAAATTGACATTGTCCGCAAGAAGCCTCTACATTTTTGTTTACTATATCGTTCTTAGTACAGGCAATCATAACCATGCTAATAACTAATAAGAAGCATATATTTTTCATGTGTTTATTGTTTTTTGTGTAATAGTCTGGTCAATTTTATAGATAAATCGGTCAATACTATTTTAGCATTAGCATTTCGTTCTATATGATATATGGCATCATTAAGCGCTGTTGTAATATCTATTATATTATTGCCGTGTACAAATGGTGCGAATTTCTCTAAAGAAAAATTTGGAGTTTCGGTTTCTATAAACACCAAATCTGTAGCTGTATAATTTTGTAGTAATGCCTGTCTAAAAAAATGCAAGCAATATTTTAAAAATTGTTTTTGTGTTTCTCTTCCAGACTTAGCAATGTCTTCACTCCAAGCTATTAGATCATTAATAGCTGCTTTATTTCCTTTAGCTTTAAACGCCGAACGCACCCATGTAATAAACCATTTTTCAAATAAAATATCTTCAGAGTCATGGTGCAATACATCTAGTGCTTTGTTATAATTTCCATTAGCTTGATGTGCTATTTTAGTTGCTTCAGTAGTTGTTATTTGAAAATTAGCTTCTAGCTCATCTACAATATCTTTTTCTGCCAATGGCGGAAAATGCAATACCTGACAGCGCGATTGTATGGTGCTTATAATTTGCTCCTCATCTTCTGTTATTAGTATAAAAACAGTTTTTTCAGGAGGTTCCTCTATGAGCTTTAAAAGTTTATTGGCTGCTGCATTATTCATTTTTTCTGCAGCCCAAATAATCATAATCTTGTATCCGCCTTCGTAAGATTTTAAGGCTAGTTTTTTAACGATGTCTAAAGACTCATCAACGCCAATTTGGCCTTGTTTTTTTTCTACTCCTATTTCCTTGTACCAATCAAATAAATTGCCATAAGGCTGTTCTTTTACAAAGTTTCGCCAGTCTTCTAAAAACAGATTGCTAACCGCATGCCGTTTTACTTTATCGTTTGTTGCCACTGGAAAGGCAAAATGTAAATCAGGGTGAGAAAGATTGTCTGCCTTTACCATACAAGCGTTGTTTTCTTCACCACATAAAACGTAACGCGCATATGCTACTGCTGTTGCTAACGTACCGCTTCCTTCAGGACCTACAAATAATTGCGCATGAGGAATTCGTCCGTTATTGGCACTTGTTTTTAAATGATTTACTAAGTGCTTTTGCCCTATTATTTTGTTAAAATCCATTACACAAATATACAGTATTTTGACACTATCTTCTTTATAGCGTGTATAAAATATTAATTTTTAACTATTGAACACTAAATATTGAATACCGAAGTTTAAACAACTAAATACTACTGCTTATAAAGCTAGTAAAAAAATGAAAGCTGTTAAAAATAACATGTTTAGGAGTTCCACAAAAAACGCTTTTTAAAAATACTCGAAAAGAAATTAACTAGAATAAAGAACTCATATAAATATGTATCTTTGCACAAAAAAACACTGTTCATGAATACCATAAAAGACTTTAACTTTAACAACAAAAAGGCATTAATTCGCGTAGATTTTAATGTGCCTTTAAACGATGCTCATCAAGTAACCGATGCTACTCGAATTCAAGCAGCAAAGCCAACTATAGAAAAAATATTAAACGATGGTGGAAGTTGCGTGTTAATGTCGCATTTAGGGCGCCCAAAAGGGGTTCAAAAAGAATTTTCATTGGCACATATTATCACTGCTATTGAAGCAGAAATAGGTGTCTCTGTACAGTTTGTATCTAGTTGCGTTGGTACCGAAGCCGAAGCGGCCGTAGCAAAACTTGAGAAAGGACAAATTCTTCTTCTAGAAAACTTACGTTTTCATGACGAAGAGAAAAAAGGAGATCAAAAGTTTGCGGAACAATTATCAAAATTAGGAGATGTATATGTTAATGATGCCTTTGGTACAGCACATAGAGCACACGCTTCAACAAGTGTTGTAGCACAGTATTTTGGAACACAAAAATGTTTTGGAAGCTTACTTGCCCAAGAAATAGAAAGTATTCAGAAAGTAATGGTTAGTGGCGAAAAGCCTGTTACTGCAATTTTAGGAGGCGCTAAGGTGTCGTCAAAAATTACGATTATTGAAAATATTTTAGACAAGGTTAATCATATTATTATTGGTGGAGGAATGACTTTTACCTTTATTAAAGCTTTAGGAGGACAAATAGGAAACTCTTTAGTTGAAGATGATTATCTTGATTTGGCACGTAGTATTCTAGCAAAGGCAAAAGCAAAAGGTGTTCAGATTCATTTACCTGTTGATGCGCTTATTGCTGATGCATTTTCTAATGATGCAAATACTCAATTTGTAGATACTGCTAAAATACCTGACGGATGGATGGGATTAGATGTAGGACCAAAAACAAATGCGCTTTTTAGTTCAGTTATTTCTGAGTCAAAAACTATTCTATGGAACGGTCCTTTAGGAGTGTTTGAATTAGATAATTTTTCTAAAGGAACAATTGCCTTAGGAAACGCTATTGTAGCAGCTACTAAAAATGGTGCCTTCTCATTAGTTGGAGGAGGAGATTCTGTTGCTGCAGCTAAACAATTTGGATTTACAGACCATGTAAGTTACGTAAGTACTGGCGGTGGGGCTATGCTAGAAAGCTTAGAAGGTAAAACATTACCTGGTATTGCAGCAATTATAAATCCATCATAAAAAAATATCTATGGGCATTATAACCGTTAAAAACATTAAAGTATACGCCTACCATGGTTGCTTGGTTGAAGAGGGGCGTATAGGAAGTGATTATAATGTAACAATAACTGTTACGGCAGATTTAAACACTTCGGCTACTACAGATGATTTAAATGACACTGTAGATTACGTGTTATTAAACCGTATTGTTGTAGAAGAAATGGCTATCCGTTCAAAATTATTAGAAGCGGTTGCACAACGAATTATCTCTAGAATATTCAAAGAGAGTTCTTTAGTGAGTCATGCTAGTGTTTCGGTTTCAAAAATCAACCCTCCAATAGGCGGAAATGTAGAAAAAGTTACCATTCTTTTAAGCGAAGAGCGTTGTTAATTAAAAATATCTTGTTACATTTGCCTTCACCTAATTAGGGTGTCGTGGCCGAGTGGCTAGGCAGTGGTCTGCAACACCATCTACAGCGGTTCGAATCCGCTCGACACCTCAACAAAAAAGCACGCTAATAGCGTGCTTTTTTTATTTTATATGTTTTTATCTAAAAAGTGTAATTCTTCATATTATAAAGACCCTGAAATAAATTTAGGCCGTTTAGGATCGAACCTGATTTTTTTAACTAGTTACATGATTTTCGGAAATAGCCGCTGCAAAACAAGCACCAAACCTATTACAATAATAAATAAGCTAATTATTTTTTTAATTTTAAATACGAGCCGCGGAGTAACTTTGTGTTTTAACTCTTTAGCGACTAATATTTTAATAATATCAATTATAATGTATGTAGCCAATACTATTCCTATATACAAGAATACACCGTTTGTGGAATCTGTAACCGATTTTGCTAAAATAAGAGCTCCTATCCATCCGCCAAGCACACCTATATTAATAAAGTTTAGTAAAAATCCTTTTAGAAACAATTTTCCGTAATCTTTTTTAACCTGAACACAGCGGTGTTCCTTAATGATTTTTCGATAAGACTTTGAGGTTTTTATGAAAGATATAATGCCGTAGACTGCTAGTAAAACGCCTCCAAAAACAAGTAAATTAGGGTCGTCTTTAATACTATCTAAAATAGACGAAGTACTATAAAAGGCAATTAATATAAATACAATATCTGCTATAATTACACCAAAATCAAATACTATTGCACTACGAAAGCCTTTTGTAATACTGGTTTCTAATAGCACAAAAAAGACAGGCCCAAAAGCGAGAGCTAGAAACATTCCTACAGGAATTGCCGATGCCATGTCAGTAAACATGCCTCAAAAATACAAATAAAGCGGCTCTAAGAAAAGAAGTTTTCAGCTTATTCGCACCGAGGGTCTTGTACTTCAAGAGTCCTCCTGATTGTTACTGTTTTAAGGAAACATACTTTACGGATTTTTATTACCTACAATTTCTATACTTCCTCCCAATACTTTTGTAGAGCCCAAATGCTTAGGGTTGCCGTAAACTTTTATAAAACCACCTGCTTTTACGGTTGCTTCTACTGCATCTGTGGTATATATATCTGCTATGCCGCCTGTGTTTACTGTAATATTGGTTTCGGCAGTTTTACATTTAATAGCTTGATACTCTCCGCCTGTATTAATAATTACAAATTGGTGATTTGCTTTTCCGCTTGTTTCAATTACTGCTCCTGTAGACACACGAATACTTAAGCGTTTTACGCTAACTGCTATTCTAATTACCGATCCTTGTTTGGCTGTTAATGAGGCATCAAAACCCTTAAGTGTACCTTTAGATTTTACATGGGCGCCACCGTAAGCAATTATTTTTGACAAGTCTGTATAGTATAAAGCTACCGATGTGTTACTACCTCTATATAGTTTTGGAAGTTTTAACTTTATTTTTAAAACCCCGTTTTTATTTACCAATATAACATCGCTTGCATATTCTCCTGAAATAACAGCGTTGTTTTTATCAGATTTTACAAGGGTAATATTTAATCCATCATACACCTTTAGACTTGTAAACTCTCCCAGATGTCTTGTAATGTCTTGCGAAAACACTACAGTAGATACCAATAGTGCTAGTAGATAAATATATTTTTTCATGTGATTGGTTTTAATTTTCAATGGCTTTTTATACCTTATCTTGTTTATAGATTTCTTGTCCATAATGCGCTTCTTAGTATTCCGAGAATGAATGTACTCTTTTTTTTACAACTTTTTAATGTCTTTTGCTAAAATCCAACCAACAGCACCGTTAGTCAGTTTAATTTTAGCGTACTCGTTAAAGTTTTCGAGCACTTTTATTTTTGTGCCTTCATGCAGCTGAAATACTTCACTACTAGCCTGCTTTGGTTCAGCTGTTACTTGACTTTCTTCTGCAAAAACAATAGCATACGCTACCTCTTTTACATTTTTTTCTTGCTGAAATGCTACAAAAAGAGACAATAATGAACCACACAGCACTATGATTGACGTTATAAAAAACAGACGTTTTCTACTGCTGTGAAATGCGTTTTTATATATCACAAATGTCAACACAAACAATATCATACAAATAACCGATATAACTGCCCAGTTATTGTATGACAATAGGCTTATACTATTAGAAAACAACTTAGACAGTCCAATCTCTGGAATCACATCAATTTTATCAATACGCATATTATTTGCAAAGGCCAAATTAGTTAAGACATCATCATTTTTTGGATCAAGCTGCAAGGCTTTTTCATAGTAATAAATGCTTTCTGCTATCTGGTTTTGTTTATAATGTGCATTTGCTTTATTAAAGTACAATGCTGCAGAGTGTTGGTTTGTACTTAGTATTTGGTTATAGACCGCTATTGCGCGCTCATATTGCTCTTCATTGTACAGCTCTGTTGCGTTTTTAAACAATTGATTGTTTTGAGAAAAAACAATATTCGTGCAGCATAAAAAAATAAAAAGAAGGCGATTTATATATTTGTATTTGTTCATCTGTTTGGTATTATATTGTTTTTTCTATTTCAGAAATAACTTGAATAGCCTTGTCATAATCTGCTTGCATTGTTTTAGTGTTTGTTGGAGCAAAACGCGCCATGTCGCAACTTGTAATTAAGTCTAAAAACAGAGTTGTTGTTACTTCTGGAATACCTCTTTCTGAAAAAGATTTGGCTATGTTTTCTTGACTAAATTCTGCTGTTTCTAGTGGTAATTTTGCTTTTAAATAATTGTGTAATGACCTATGCAAAGACTCGTAGAACAGTGTGCTATTTGTTCTGTTTTTCTTAGCTTCTGATAAATATTTTTTTGCAATTTTACTCGATTTTCTTTTGGCATTTCCTTGAATATCGCTAGTAACATGTTGTTTCCCTTTTTGAAAAACATACAACAATGGCAGTAGTAATAACGGCAACAACAATAAAGCCCAAAATAGGTTTGATTTAAAAAACTGATTTTGATGCATTGCTACCAAATTAGGCGTAGTCTGAAAACTTCTAAAATGGGTGTTTGTTTCAATGATATAGTTTTTTTCTTTTCTATCATCTAATGCTCCATTACCTGTTTGTGTAGGCGTTGTTCCTGTTAATACCTCAATAACATGGTTAATAGATTTTAGCGTATGATATTGCTTTGTTTTTGGGTTAAAATAGCTAAACGATATAGGGTTAATAGGGTAGTTGCCTTTGTATTTTGGTACAACTGTATAAGTATCGCGTATGGTTCCTCTCATTCCAGAATATACTGTTCTTACATTTTCTTTATACTCCGGATCAAAAACCTCTAAAGCACTTGGCAATACAAGTTTTGGTAGCTTAAATAATTTTAAATTTCCTTTTCCTGTTACTTTTACTGCTGCCTGAAAGGATTCTCCTGATTTTAACACCTTTTTTGTTGTAGTAACATCAAACTCAAATTGCCCTACGGCACCTGTAAAATTAGCAGGTTTGTTTTTTTCTGGCAAAGCCTTTACAGTAAGTTTTCTGTTTTTTGAAGCTACTTTCTGATTTACCGACTGGTATAGTCTTCCTCCAAAAAAATCACGTCTATTGGTTGGTACATTAACCGCAACATCTAAAGTTAGAGGTGCTATGTTAATTTTTCCTGTTTTTTGCGGATACAACACTGTTTTCTTGACAACAATATATTGATAGGTTTCTCCTTTATAGGTGCCTTGCTCTATTTTAAATTGTTTTATAGGCATATCCTGGTTCCAAAAATCTGCAAATTTAGGAACATCAATGGCATTAAAATTACTGACGTTTACGCCTGAGCCAACATATAATTTATATAATATGGTAACTGCTTCGTTTATATAAGGGCTGCTTTTAGAAATTTCAGCAACCAAATGAATGTTTTCACTTGCAACATAACTTGGGTCGTTTGCATTTTTAGGTTTATCTATTGCTGCGGTAATCTTTATTTTTAATGGACTTGTTTTATACTGCTTACCATCAACAGTAATTTTTGCTTGTCCAATAGTAAAACGCCCTTGTTTTGTAGGCGATAAAATATATGTGTATACTTTTGAAAAAGACCGTTTACCATTTACCCATGAATTACTTACCGATTGACTCGGGCCTCCTACTACTTTAAACCCTGAAAAAGATGGTGGATAAAAATTATCGCCATCTTTATTCATGGTAAAATCTATACGCAAGCGCTCGTTAATACCTAGATTGGTTTTACTTGGTTTTGCCGTAAAAGCTACCTGTCCTATTAGCAACTGAGACGCTAATAAAAAGAATAATAGTATGTGCGTTTTTTTATTCATGTTTTGTATTTTCTTACCAATCTTTTTCATTGGTTGCTGGAGTCCCTTTAGCCTTTTTTGCATTCATTTTTTCTTGCAATTTTTTCTCTTGGTTATTCATTGCTTCTAACAAGTTTTGAATTTGCTGTGGAGACAATTGTCCTTCTTTTGGCTTTGGTGATTCCTTTTTATCCTTATTCTGGTCAGACTTATTATCTTTTTGTTGATCCTTGTCTTTATCCCCCTTGTCTTTAGGATCTTTATCTGAAGAATCTTCGTCTTTATCTTTGTTCTTTTGGTTGTCTTTATCGCCTTTGTCGTCTTTTTTATCAGAATCTTTATCGTTTTTATTATCCTCTTTTTTGTCTTGATCCTTTTTATCGTCTTTGTTATTCTGGTCGTTTTTATTATCCTTATTGTCCTCGTTATTCTTGTCTTGTTCTTCCTTCATTTTTTTTGCCAAAGCCAAGTTATAACGGGTTTCATTATCTGTAGGGATATTTCTTAAAGCATTTTTATAAGCCTCAATAGCATTATCATATTTTTTCTGTTGCATCAAAGCATTTCCCGTATTGTGATATGCTTTGTGTTTTTCTGCTTTAGTTTTTGCTGTTTTTTGCGCTTGTTTGTATCGGGTTATAGCTTCGTCCGTTTTATTATTTGTAAGATATGCATTTCCCAAATTATAGGTAGCAGAGGTGCTTACAGGGTTTTCTGAAATTGCATTTCTATAAGCGGCTTCGGCGTTTACAAAATCATCTGTTATTAAAGACTCATTGCCCTCATAAATATATGCCTGTTCTTGAGTTGGAGCAAGCTCTTGAGCTATTAAAAAATTACTGATTAGTAATAATATATATGTTATATTTTTCATTTATTGCTTTTTTCGTTAAACAAATCAAGCTTATTTACCCATGTAGTTTTCTTTTCAGAAACTAACACATCTACAAATAGTAGTAATAGTCCGAAGCCTAAAAACCATTGAAATTGGTGGTCAAAATCGGTATATTCTTTGCTTTCAAACTCTTTTTTATCCATTGCCAACAAGGTGTCTTTTATTTCCGAAACAACCTTGTCTGTATCTGTTCCGTCAATATATTTTCCATTAGCAATTTTTGAAATTTCTACTAATACCGCATCGTTTAATTTGGTAATAACAGTTTCATTATTTTTGTCTTTTTTATAGCTCTCTATAATCCCGTTTTTCTTTAATGGTATTGGTGCGCCTATTGTTTTACCTACTCCTATTGTAAATATTTTTATCCCTTTTTGCGCAGCATATGTTGCTGCAGAGACTGCATTATTACCATGGTCTTCTCCATCAGAAATAATTACCAGCACCTTATTGGCTTGTGTCTCATCATTAAAATAGGTTGTTGCCATTTTAATAGCATCATCAATAGCAGTCCCTTGAGAAGACAACATGTCGGTATTCATGTTTTGTAAAAACATTTTAGCCGCAGCGTAATCTGTTGTTATTGGAAGTTGCGGATATGCTTGTCCGGCGTAAGCAATAATCCCGACTCGGTCACTAGCTAAATTATTAATAATCTGTGCAACTAATTGTTTTGATTTTTCAATCCTGTTTGGTGCTATATCTTCGGCCAGCATACTTTTAGAGACGTCTACGGCAAATACAATATCTACCCCTTCGCGTTTTACGGTTTCTAGTTTTGTACCGAATTTAGGGTTAACTAAACCAATTGAAAAACAAGTAATTATTAAAGACCATAACACCACTTTAAACACTGGTTTAAATCTTGATTTTTCTGGACTCAACCTTTGCAACAATACATGTGATGCAAACTTTTTTTGTTGCTTTTTTTGCCAAAATAATCGCATAGCAAAAACCAATACCAGTATGGGTATCAATAAAAGTAGGTAAAAATATTGTTGCTGTTCTAATTCAAACATTGTTATATGTTGTTTTTAAATAAAACTTTTAAATAGGGTAGTTCTTAATATTATTTCTATTCCAAAAAGACCCAGTGCTATGAATACAAAAAACCTAAATTTTTCATCGTAATTATAAAATTTAAACTCCTCTACTTCCGTTTTTTCTAATGTGTTAATTTCGGCATAAATAGCTTTTAATTTTTTGTTATTGGTTGCTCTAAAGTATTTTCCACCAGTACTTTTTGCTATTTCTTTTAATAATTTTTCGTCTATTTTTACAGGGGCTCTCTTATATACAAAACTACCATTTGGTCGGACTCCTACAGGAGACATGGCTGTACCATTTGTTCCTACGCCAATGGTATATACTTTTATATTAAAGTTAACTGCCAACTCACTGGCAATTTTTGGCGCAATGGTTCCTGCGTTATTTTCCCCATCGGTTAGTAGGATAATGACTTTGCTTTTTGCCTTACTATCTTTTAATCTATTTACTGCTGTTGCCAGTCCCATTCCTATAGCCGTTCCTCCAGAGACTCTTGCGTCATAAGACACTTCTTTTAGTGCTCCTGCTACAATGCTTTTATCACTTGTAATTGGGGTTTTGGTATAGCTTTCTCCGGCGTATAATACTAACCCAATTCTATCATTAGGACGGCCTTTTATAAAATTTCTTGCCACTTTTTTTAAGGCGTCTAGCCTGTTTGGCTTTAAATCCTTAGCAAGCATACTCCCCGAAATATCAATTGCCATTACAATATCTATCCCTTTATTTGTTTTTGTTTTGGTAGATACATCTACCGTTCTTGGGCGTGCTATTGCTATAATAATTGCTACAATTGCCAATAGTCTAAATAACAATAGTACCGGTTTTAACTTTGGCAATAATGAATTGTCATTAAACCCTTTTAAACTACTCATTTGTAGGGTTGCTACTTGTTTTTTACGTCTTAATACAGACCATAATAGCAGTATTGGTAGTACTAAAAGCAACCAAAAACACTCGGGGTTTACATATTCATAGGTCCAAAACATTAATTTTCTGATGTTTTAAGTGTTATAGAATTCAATACTTTAGGGCTTATCTTTTTAGCATATACATCTGTATCTTCATACATGATAAATACCTGTTGTATGGCGTTTTCTTGCTGAAAACTAACAAGAATGTATTGCATTATTTTTGTAGTGTTTGTAACAGGATTTGTTACCGATGCAGATCCGTATGCTTTTGCGCCTGTTATACCATCTTGTGTGTACTCGTCATGTTTTATAACAATGTCTGTTGCGTTTTCTGAGCTTATTTTGTGTATTGTAGCCTCATTTACTTGCTCTAAATCTATCTCGGGAGCTTCATTCTCATCCTCAGATTGCCCACTTAATTGTGCCATTCCTGCTTGTGCTGTTGGTGGCAACTGAACTGTGGTTAACATTATAGCAAGGTTACTCGTTATACTTCCGTAACTAAAAGACTCTGCTCCTTGACTTGTTTGACTAGTGCGTTTTAA
This sequence comes from Flavobacteriaceae bacterium, assembly GCA_965178655.1. GTDB lineage: Bacteria > Bacteroidota > Bacteroidia > Flavobacteriales > Flavobacteriaceae. Next base: position 1,339,472 of record OZ238266.1, on the reverse strand, counting down.
AACTGCTGGAGTACTAATTGTTATTGGCGGGTTTCCGTAAGTACTACGCACCCATTTTCCTTCTAACAATTCTTTTGTTGGGTGTCCGATTAATTCATCTTTAAGCGTTGAAAACCCGTACTTAAACCCTAATCCAACTCCAATTATTACTATTAATACTCCTGAAATTATAGCAATACGTATTCTCTTTTTACGACGCTGCTTTTTTTCTTGAGCAATGCGGTATTGTTCATCACGAAGTAATTCTTCTTCTGTAGGCGCAGGAATAGCTGCCTTGGTTTCGTGTAACATTTTTTCAATAGTACCTCTATCTACTTTTGCGGTGCCTTGATCAGGTTGCGATTTTGCAAATTTTACCAAATCGGCTGTTTGTAATACCTTTTTTAAAGCAACTATACTCTCTTTTTTTATAGGGAGTCTTCCAGAGTCTTTTAGCAATTCTAACTTGGCAATAAGTTCATCTGAAGTGTGTTCTAGTGCATTGCTATAGACCTTTTCATCTAAATAATGTTTTAGCACATCTGTAAGTTCAGAATAGTACTTTTTAAATGCTTTATGTTCTAATAATTGTTCATTATCTAGTTTTTCTAACTGTAGTAATGCTGCTTCAAATGGCGCTATTTTCTTTGCGACCTCTTTTTTAACTTGTCGTTTTTTATAAAAGAAAAGATATGCCAATATTGCCAAAAACAGCAATACACCTAAAACAATATATTTAAACGGCGTTGTTTTTGGCTTTTCTACCAAAACAATAGGCTTGATATTGTATAATTTTTGTTTGGTAGTGTCTACTGCAACATCTCTAACTTCTATTTGCAGGGAGTCTGTTACAAATGGTTTTCCGTTAATAATTATTTTCTGTTGCGGAATAGTATAGTGCCCAGAGTCAAATTGTGTTAAGTGATACTCTTTTTTAAGGCGATAGGTGTTATTGTGCTTTAGAGTGTCTATTTTATAGGATGCTATTACTTCTAACAGTCCCATATTTTTTGCTTCTGGAAAAACAACTAGATCTGTATTAGATACCTCAACGGCATAATACACTTTTAAGGCTTCGCCTATTTGTATTGATGTTGTGTCGGTTGCTACAACTGGCTGCTGCGCAATTAACTGTTGCGCTGAAAATAATGTCAAAAAAACAACTAATAGCAAGCTTTTAAAGCTATGTGCTATATGTTGTTCTATTATTTTTATGCTGTTGTTTTTACACATATACTAGCCTCTGTTTTTAAAGTATCCTAATAGTTTTTTTACATAACTCTCTCCTACACAATTTGCAATAATTCCAGCACCACTTTTTGTAAAGGAATCTTCAAAATAGCGTGCGTTTTTAATATGAAATTCGGCATAATTTTGTCGCACTTTTTTAGATGAGGTGTTAATGGTTTTTACTTGATCTGTTTCTTCATCTTTCATTTGCACCATTCCTAAATTAGGAATTGTTTCTTCTTGCTTGTCATAAATTCTAACCCCAGTAATGTCGTGTTTTTTACTCACTATTTTTAAGGTTTGCTGGTAGTCTTCTGCTATAAAATCCGACAACATAAACACAATAGCTTTCTTTTTTAGAATAGACGACAAAAATTGAAATGCGCCTGCTATGTCTGTTTTTTTACTTTGTGGCTTACACTCTATAAGCTCTCTAATAATTCGCAGTACATGAGAACGTCCTTTTTTAGGGGGAATAAATAGCTCTATTTTATCCGAAAAAAGAATGAGGCCTATTTTATCATTATTTTGCATTGCCGAAAATGCTAGCGTTGCCGCAATTTCCGTAGCAATTTCATTTTTAAACTGCTCTTGTGTCCCAAATAATTTAGAGCCCGATATATCTACCATTAGCATCATGGTAAGTTCGCGCTCTTCTTCAAAAACTTTTATATACGGCTCATTACAACGTGCGGTAACATTCCAATCAATAGCACGAACATCATCGCCGTATTGATATTGTCGTACTTCCGAAAAAGTCATACCCCTCCCTTTAAAGGTAGAATGGTATTCTCCTCCAAAAACATGATCACTTAGGCGACGTGTTTTAATTTCTATTTTCCGTACTTTTTTAAGTAGCGCTTTGGTATCCATACGTTTTATGGTACTTCGATATGATTTACTATTTTGTTAACCAACTGTTCTGAGGTTATGTTTTCGGCTTCAGCTTCATAAGTAATTCCTATTCTGTGGCGCAATACATCTGTTACTACTGCTCTAACATCTTCAGGAATTACATAGCCTCTATGCTTGATAAATGCATAACATTTTGCCGCAGTTGCCAAGTTAATACTTCCACGAGGCGAGGCTCCAAAGTTTATAAGTGGCTTTAACTCCTCTAGACCATATTTTTCTGGATATCGGGTTGCAAAAACAATATCTAGGATGTATTTTTCTATTTTTTCATCCATATACACCTCACGAACAGCCTTTTGTGCGTTTATAATTTGATCTACCGAGACTACTTCTTGTACCTGATCAAAAGATCCTTTTAAATTTGCGCGAACAATTAATTGCTCTTCTTCAAGTTTAGGGTAATCAATTACCGTTTTTAACATAAACCTATCAACCTGTGCTTCTGGAAGTGGATAAGTTCCTTCTTGCTCTACTGGGTTTTGCGTTGCCATTACTAAAAACGGCGCGTCTAGCTTAAATGTTGTGTCGCCAATGGTAACTTGTTTTTCTTGCATGGCTTCTAACAATGCCGATTGTACTTTTGCTGGGGCACGATTAATTTCATCTGCCAATACAAAATTTGCAAAAACAGGTCCTTTTTTTATAGTAAAGTCGTTTTCTTTAATGTTATAAATCATTGTCCCCACAACATCTGCAGGCAATAAGTCTGGCGTAAATTGAATTCTACTAAAGCTTCCTTTTACAGCTTTTGATAGCGTGTTTATCGCTAATGTTTTTGCCAATCCAGGAACACCTTCTAATAAAATATGCCCTTGACCAAGTAAGCCAATTAGCAAGCGTTCTATCATATACTTTTGCCCTACAATTACTTTTCCTATTTCTAAGGCTAGTAGATCTATAAAGGCGCTCTCTTTTGCTATTTTTTCATTTATTGATGTAATATCAACAGGTGTTGCTTGTTGTTCCATTGTTGTAAAATTTACGTTTGCCTCTTTTTTTATTAGGCTTTGTGGTTACATAGTGCAAAGTGTGTTTTTTTTAATGAATTCCTTGTTAAAAAATGGTTAAAAAATTAAAATCAGTAGATAGACATTAGACAGAAGGCAAAAGCGAAAAGACGAAAGATACTAGAATCAAGACTGAATCTTAGCAAGGCTGTCTCTGCGAATGCCGTGCAACGGAATGAAGCAGTCTCAATATGTATAGAAATTAGCGAAAAGCCACTAGGCAGAAGGCAAAAAAATCTATTATTTGAATGATGAATATTGAACGCTGAAGTTTTAAAATAACACGCCGCACTGGCGATATTCAGAAATAACAAACGAAAAAGCGAAAGTGCAAAGCGAAGCTTTTAGCATGTAGCTTTGAGAGTGCGTGGTGCTTTGCAATTTCCTCATAGCGCATTGATTTTTTGACTTCGTTTTGTATCAAGACAAAATGAATAGAATTAAAACACTTGTCATGCTGAATTAATTTCAGCATCTCAACTCACTAAAACAATTACAACACCCAGGTCCTGAAATCAGTTCATAGTGATAAAGCCATATGTCGTACCGACTTCGCAAAGACAAAAACTGACATAGAATGTTTCTGCCAGACAGAAATAAACAAAAAAGGTGTTCTGCAACAGAACACCTTTTTTGTACTTTATAATCTATATTTTACAAATCAAACCCTAAATCTGTACGATAGTACATGCCTTTAAAATTTAATTTTTCTACATTTCTATAAGACGCTAATAAAGCCTCTTTATAGTCTTTTCCGTATGCAGTTACAGCTATAACTCTACCGCCATTAGTAACCACTTTACCATTCTTGGTTGTGGTTCCTGCATGAAATACAATAGCATCAGAAACTGTTTCTAGGCCCGTAATTTCTTTTCCTTTTTCATAAGCTTCAGGGTATCCGCCTGAAACTGTCATTACAGTAGTTGCTGCCCTTTCATCAATTTCAATAACTTCTTGATCTAAAGTCTGCGTTCCTACTGCTTTAAACAATGGTAGTAAATCCGATTTTATACGAGGAATAACAACTTCGGTTTCTGGATCTCCCATTCGCACATTGTATTCAATTACATAAGGTTCGTTATTAACTCGAATAAGTCCGATAAACACAAATCCTTTGTATGGAATATTATCTTTTTGTAGTCCGTTAATTGTTGGTTTTACAACACGGTCTTCTATTTTTTTCATTAATACATCGTCTAAAAATGGAACGGGAGATATTGCTCCCATACCTCCAGTATTTAGCCCTGTATCTCCTTCGCCAATACGCTTATAGTCTTTTGCTGTAGGTAAAATTTTATAATTTTTACCATCGGTAAGTACAAAACAGCTCAATTCTATCCCGTCTAAAAATTCTTCAATAACAACTTTTGCACTTGCGTTTCCGAATTTAGCATCTACCAGCATTTCCTTTAAGGCTTGTTTTGCCTCATTTAAATCTGCTATAATCAACACACCTTTTCCTGCTGCTAACCCATCTGCTTTTAATACATATGGCGCTTTTAAAGTGTCTAGAAAAGCATATCCCTCTGCTACTGTTTCTGCTGTAAAACTCTGGTAAGCCGCCGTTGGAATGTTATGTCTAAACATAAATTCTTTAGAGAATTCTTTACTTCCTTCAAGTGTTGCTCCTAATTTTTCAGGACCTATAACTGTAATGTTTTTTAGTTGGCTATCTGCTAAGAAAAAATCATGAATACCATTTACTAGTGGCGCTTCTGGCCCAACAACAACCATTTCTATTTTTGATTCTAAAATAAATTTTTTGATGGCCTCAAAGTCATTTACATCAATAGCAATGTTTGTTGCTATTTTATCTGTTCCAGCATTTCCTGGTGCTACAAATATTTTTGAGCATTGTGTGCTTTGTGAAAGTTTCCATGTAAATGCATGCTCTCTACCTCCAGAACCTAGTATTAAAATATTCATGGTATATTATTTAGTATTGTTGAAAAAAATTATGCTGCAAAGCTACTTTTTTGTTTTTGATATAAAACAATTAATAGGCTTTTTTATCGCCAAAAATAACTTTTATAATAGTTTGTAGTACTATTTTTATATCTAAAAGAAGTGACCAGTTTTTAATATAAAACACATCTAACTTTATGCGTCCTGAGATATCTGCATTGGTTTCAATTGCTCCTCTATAGCCTCTTATTTGTGCTAATCCGGTAATTCCGGGTAATATTTTATGGCGTGCCATTAACTGAAGGTTGTCTACTTGTGTAGCATATTGCTTGTTATATGCCAACATATGTGGACGTGGCCCTACAATAGACATATCGCCTTTTAAAACATTAAAAAACTGAGGCAATTCATCAATGCTTGTTTTTCGTAAAAATTTACCCAATAGTGTTACTCTTTTGTCATTGGTTTTTACATGATTAACCGCAGTGTTTTTTTGATGTGATAGAGTCCTGAATTTATAGCATCTGAATTTTTTATAATCTAATCCATTTCGGTCTTGTATATAAAATAGTGGTCCTTTTGAATTTGTTTTTATAAGAATGAACAATAATGGCATTAACCATGACAATACGGTTACTATTACTATTAGAGAAAATACAATATCAAAACTTCTTTTTAACAATCGGTTTGTTGGACTGTTTAACGACAGTGTGTTCATGGTTAGTACAGGGAAATAATCATAATAATCTACATTAAACCCTGCAGACATAATCTGATTGCTCTCCGGAATAAACTTTAATGTCTTAAAGTGAGTGTTTGCAAAAGTAACAATCGCCTTGATTTCTGAGGCTGAAAGTTCATTAATAGCGCAGTAAATATCATCGATATTATTATCTGTTATGTATGAAAAGCAATCTGCTATTGCTCCTTTTTTTTCAAGAACATCTTTATTTGTAAAAAAACCTAGACAGGTATATCCGTATATTTTTTTGTCTTTAAAAAATTGAGTTAGTGCCTGGGTAGAGGGTGTATAACCTATAATTATAGTATTGCGTTTGTTGCCCCCCCTAATACGATAGGCTTTTAGTAAAACATAGGTAATTCCTTTTACAGAAAGAAAGCTTACAAACAATAGCGTTAAAAACTGAAGTACTATAGATACATTTAATATTGTTGGACCAAATGAAAAATATGTAGTATATATTAATGCAAAAAGAAGATATTGTTTAATAGCATTATTAATAATACTTACTGGATTTGCAAACCTATGCACCTTGTAGTATCTGGTTATAAAAGTACTAATTAACCAGCCTATAATTAAAAATGGAGTAAAGTATAGTGATGTGCTTCTAACCGGGTGGCATAGCTTAATAAAAAGTAATAACAAGAGAATGTCAATGCAATACAGCAAAGGTCTAATAAGCCATGAATACCTTCCTCTTTTAAACGACATTTACTTTTTTATATGCTGATTGAAATTTTTATGCTCTTTACAATATAGTGCGCCTTCCGATAGTGTTTTAAAATACGCTAGTGTATTTTTCATCCCCTCAGTACGTGATATTTTTGGCTCCCAATTAATTACTTTTTTTGCTAGAGTAATATCTGGTTGTCGACGTATAGGGTCGTTTTCGGGAAGATCTTTATATACTACTTTTTGTGTAGTTTCTGTAAGCGAAATGATTTCATCTGCAAAATCTTTTATTGTAATTTCATCTGGGTTTCCTATGTTTATTGGCAATGAGTAATTACTTAAAAGTACTTTATAAATTCCTTCTACCTGATCTGATACATAGCAAAATGAGCGCGTTTGCAGTCCGTCGCCAAAAATAGTAAGTTGTTCTCCACGAAGCGCTTGACCTATAAATGCTGGTATTACCCTTCCGTCATTCAGTCGCATTCTTGGGCCATAGGTATTAAATATTCTTACAATTCTAGTTTCTAATCCATGAAATCTATGATATGCCATAGTCATTGATTCTTGAAAGCGTTTTGCCTCGTCATATACACCTCTAGGCCCTATGGTGTTTACATTTCCATAATAATCTTCTGATTGTGGATGAACAAGTGGATCGCCATAAATTTCAGAGGTAGAAGCGATGAGTATTCGTGCATTTTTTGCTTTTGCTAACCCCAATAAATTATGTGTTCCTAAAGAGCCTACTTTTAGAGTCTGAATAGGGATTTTTAAATAGTCTATTGGACTCGCTGGCGACGCAAAGTGAAGTATATAATCTAACCTACCATCTATATGAACAAATGTAGTGACATCATGATGATGGAACTCAAAGTTTTCTAGTTTAAATAAGTGTTCTATGTTTTTTAGTTCTCCTGTAATAAGGTTATCCATTGCAATTACATGGTATCCTTCTGCAATAAATTTATCACATAAATGAGAGCCTAAAAATCCGGCAGCACCTGTTATTAAAATTCTTTTTTGCATAATTACAATTCTTTTCTTCCGATTGAAATATAAGAAATTCCTTCTTTTTCCATTTCAGAAATGTCATATAAGTTTCTTCCGTCAAAAATAACGGGGTTGTTTAATTTTTGTTTTATCGTGTTAAAATTTGGCGTTCTAAACACACTCCATTCTGTACATATTAATAGTGCATCTGCATTGTCGAGTGCGCTATACATATCTTTATATAATGATATTTGAGAAGGGTATCTTTTTTTAACATTTGACATTGCTTCAGGATCAAAAGCATTAATTTTTGCGCCTCTTTTTAATAATTCATCAATATTATATAACGCTGGCGCTTCTCTAATATCATCTGTTTCTGGCTTAAATGATAATCCCCAAACAGCAATTGTTTTTCCTTTTAAATCTTGATTAAAATAAGATTCAATTCTAGGAATAAGAATTGTTTTTTGTTGCTTATTAACGTTTATAACCGATTGTAATATCTTAAAATCATAAGACACCTCTTTTCCTGAAGTTTGTAGTGCTTTTACATCTTTTGGAAAACAAGAACCACCATATCCGATTCCCGGAAATAAAAACCGATTTCCAATGCGAGAGTCTGTTCCCATACCAACCCTTACTTTATCTACGTCTGCACCAACTTTTTTACAAAAATTTGCAATTTCATTCATGAAAGTAATTTTTGTTGCCAAGAATGCATTTGCAGCATACTTTGTAAGCTCTGCAGATTTTTCATCCATAACAACAATAGGATTTCCAGAACGAACATATGGATTATATAGTTTTTTCATTTGAGCTGTAGCTTTTTCTGAGCTTGACCCAATTATGATGCGTTCTGGTTTTAAAAAATCATCTACAGCAAAACCTTCTCTTAAAAATTCTGGATTAGACACTACATCAAAAGGTACAGTTGTATTTGAAGTAATAACCGAAGAAACTATTTCTGCTGTTCCTACCGGAACAGTGCTTTTATCTACAATAATTTTGTATTCTTTAATCAACTTTCCTATTTGATTAGCAACATCCAAAATATACGATAAATCTGCTGATCCATTTTCGTTTTCTGGTGTTGGTAATGCTAAAAATATAATATCTCCAAAGGAAACACCTTTGTCAAGTGATGTTGTAAAACATAGCCGTTTTGCATTTATATTACGCTGAAATATGCCTTCTAAATGCGGTTCATAGATAGGAATGTTTCCTTGTTGCATATTGGCTACTTTTTGAGCATCAATATCAACACAAAGCACCTCATTTCCTGTTTCTGCTAAACAAGTTCCTGTTACCAAACCTACATACCCTGTACCTATTACTGTTATTTTCATTGTAATTGTATTTTATTAGACAAAATGCACTAAAATTAACTTAAGAGTGTTAATTCAATTTATTTTATCCATCTATAAAAATAGTATTTTTGAAGTCCATTAATTCCCCAACACATTGTGTAATATAGCGCTGCTAGTGCCGATAGTTTTTCTGTTTTCCGTAAAAAAGAAAAATGCGCAAAAACGCCTTTGTTTTTTTTATGTGTAATAGAATTTTTTCGTAATCTATAATAGGCTAACTCTTCCGTTAACGGATAAGAGATAATCCCTGTTTTTAAAATACTTAACCATAATGCGTAGTCCTGCTTTTTACGCAGCTCAGGCATATACTTTTTACCTATTTTAGATACGTCATACATTGCTGTTAAGCACCCTATTTTTGTTTTTTTTAATAATGCTTTATAATTAACAGGTTTACTTACTCGATAAGTTTTTAGGATGTTACTGCCTTGCTCGTTTATAAAGCCATAAGATGTATGTGAGAAAGAAATATTGTTTTCTTGCATAAACGCAACCTGTTTTTCTAGTTTTTCAGGGTGCCAAACATCATCACTATCTAAGAATGCAATAAACACCCCTTTTGCTTCTTTTGTAGCAATATTTCTAGCGTTTCCTTGTCCTTTATTTTCTGTTAAAAAAACAGTTTTAATTCGATTGTCTTTAGCGCTATAATTCGTTATTATCTCTTTTGAAGCGTCTGTGGAAGCGTCATCAATGATAAACAATTCAAAATTAGTATAGGTTTGTGCCAAAACACTTTCAATGGTTGCAGTTATAAACTCTTCTGAATTATAACTTGGTGTTATAATTGATACTAGAGGCGTTTTTATAGAAGTATTTGGGATTTCTTGCATTAGATATTGTAAACTACGCTCGGTTTTGGTGTACATAAATTAGATGTACATCTTTTTCATAATGCTCAAAAGTACTAAATAAATTTATGTATTTTTAACTTTTCTTTGTTTAGGGACTCTAATCTTTTTTATTTACATGTCAAACTACATTTTTGTATTACTATTTCTTTTTTGTTCTTGTGTAAATAACCAAGATAAAAACACCGCAAATGAAGGCTTATCAACTTCTTTTTCAAGAAAAAAGACACCTAACGACACCATACAGCAGGCTTACTTTACATATTCTTTTTCTAAAAAAACAAACAAGCAACCAAATCTGTTTTTAGGGAAATACACATTGGATAGACATGGCAATAAAGATGCTGCTGTTTTTTTAGATGGCATTAGTGATTTTGTAGCGCTTAGCGCGCCTGTAAGTCCTAAAGTTAATAATGAAATTAGCATTTCTGTTTGGTATAAACCTGACTCTTATAAAGGAATGGGGCAAAATGTTCTTGTTTGGAAAAGCCAGAAAAAAAACAAGCATAACTATCAGTATTTACTAAGTGCTACAGGGAATCTATATCACGAATATGCTGCTAGTTTTAAATTTGGGTTAACCATTAATGGTCTGCAGCAACAAATACAAACAAAGAATAATTGCTGGTCACCAAACCAGTGGCATCATATTACAGGAACTTATAACGGAAAAGAAATGCGTTTATATGTAAATGGGGTTCTTGCAAACAGCAGCCCCATTATTGGTATTTTGTCTTATAATAATTCTGAGACTTTTATTGGAAAAAACCCTGTAAATAAATTTTGCTCTTCCGGTGTTTTTGATGACTTTCGGATAGAGAATACTGCCCTATCCTTAACGGAGGTTAAGCGTCTTTATCAAGAACATTAGTCTGATTAATGCTCATATAATAGCATATCATACCCAAGAACACATATATTATTATTCCTGAAGATCTATTGAGCATAGACTCAAACATAAAGTTTACCGAAAATAGCACCCCTATAAGCTTTGAAAACAATGTATAATTCCCTTTAATTGAAAAAAACAGGCTCATTTGAAACAATAAAACACATAAGCCTACAACGCCACAGTCTACCAAAATTTGCAACCATTGGTTGTGCGCGTTTAATTGATATCTGTAAGGGTATACATATCGTTTTTTCTTATATTCTTCCTGTAATTTTTGGGTTCCCTTAGAAAAACCAACGCCAAACAAAGGGTCTGTTTTAACAATACCTGAGGCGGCATTCCATGTTAATAATCTTGTAGAGAAACTAGTGTTTGCTTCTCTATCTAAAACAAATCCGTTAGCATATATATTTTTCACCAAACCTTTGGTTCTTGGGTGGGTTAATGCTATAAACGACAGCATTGACAAAGCTCCTATAAGTGCGATTATTTTTGTTTTTTTACTCCTTACTTGCTCTATCGTGTAAAACGTTAAAACAACAAGATACATGGTCATATTTACCCTATTGGATACTAAAAAAAGTAGCAGCCCAAAAAACAATACTGTTACATATTTATATTTTGGTTTAACTTTTTTATTACTCAATAATATTAGCGTTGCAACATTTAAATACAATGAAAAATATACCGTTTGGTGTAGTTTTGAAAAATGAGAACCAAAAAAATAATTGCCGCCATAAATAGAAGATTCTAAAAACCCTTCTTGTGCCATTTTTACAACTGAAGCACTAAATAACAATTGGTTATCTGCTATTGTTACTGAATTAAAAACAGCTAGTAAAACACAATATATACCTGAGAAAACAACCCCATACGCAAAGTAGTTTAATGCTTTTTGATATGATGCTATAGTATATTGATGTGTTGCAAAAATTAAGGGAACAGCTATAAAAGCGGCTTTCATTTCAAGGGTTTTAATACCAAATGTTCCGTAGCAAAACTCCGAGATAATATAGCTTATGTATAGTGCTAAAAATAACAGTGCCGCTTTGTTTAATTTTATGTTTTTAACTTGTAACAACCCAGATATTGCCCAAAAAACCAATATTATTGTAGCTGGTTTTTGCCATAAGGGCAGCAAAAAAGAGAATACTATCAAAAAGTATATTTGTTGCTTTTTTAAAAAACTTGTTACAATATTCATTTCTTATAAAATTTACTTTCCGCTACTTCTTGCGGTTCATTTTTAAATGCAATGCTAAACAAAAACAAGCATAGCATTAAAAGAATATTAAACAAAAAAGCGCCATAAATCATTCCTAAAACGAAAAGTGATACTATGCTATATTTTACCATTTTAGTGTATGGCATAACGTAATTTTTAACAATAAACCACAAATATACACCCCCACCAAATAGTCCGAAAAAAACAAACAAATCAAACGGATCCACTTCTATTTTATAGTTGTTATAATCTACGCCTCCAAAAATATAATTTAAGAAACGCCATTTTTCTACCACATAGGTTTTGGCTTTTATAAGGGCTAAATTACGTGTGGATGTTAGTACTGTAATTAATGAGTTTTCTAGCAGAATCTGCTCCCAAAAAGGAAAAAAACGGACTGTAAACCTAGTAATGTTTTCTGCAAAAAATAATGCTACTGCTATAATAGATGCTCCAACCCCTCTGTATACTACTCTGTGTTTTGAATACATACAAAAGTGTAATACGTATAGTGCTATTGGTAAAAGTATTGCTATCTTTTTTCCGCTTAGTAAGGCAATTCCTATAAAAAATATTACCGGAGCGATTCTTTTATTTTTCAAAAACTTTAGATAATAATGTACCGCTACTATACAGTACAATAATACGCTTTCTCCTGATTTTGTAAATAATCCGGAGTACCCAAACCTAGAAGAATTTGGAAATGACTTAAAGAGATTAATATCGAAAACAGTTCCTAAAACAATTAATACTGCGTTTATTGTAAGTAGTATTACAAGCATATCAACCGCTTTACTACTTAGCGCCAGTTTGTTTTTCATTTTTTGTACTACACCAACAAATAGTACAATAAAAATATATTTGTTTAAATGATAGGTGTCTCCAATAGTTAATTCTGAAAGTAATTTTGTTGTGAAAAAATTATTGTCTTGTAAAGTATATTGTCCTATAAAAAAACTGACAATAAGCACTAAAATTATAATCCAAAATTCCTTTTTCATGCCGTTCTGAACGGCTTTAATTAGCAGGAATACTTCAAATATAATTTTCACTAAGCCACTAATCCTGTAGTACACAGGAATCGCTTCTATTTTGTACAGTTTCATGATAAAATCAGACACAAACATTGCTAAGATAAAAGTCAATAATATTTTCTTAGTGTTTAATTCTGAAGTTTTTAGACTATTCATTAGTTATTAGATTACTGTTTTATATAGTGTTAATAGTTTTGTTAGCTCATTTTTTGAATTGTATTGTTCTGCTGTTGCTTTACTTCCGTTATCTCCCATATTATTAGCTAATTCTGAGTTAGAAAATATCATTTTAATTGCGTTTGCTAAGGCTACAGGGTTAAGCGGGTCTATACAAAGGCCACATTCATTTTGTTCCACAACTGCTCTGTACAATTTAAAATTAGAGGTAATTACAGGGAGTTTTACAGTCATGTACTCAAATATTTTTGTAGGATATGAGCCGGTATAATTTTTTATAGGCTTTAATACTGCTAAGCCTACCTTGCAATGCTTAGAAATTTCATAGCCTTTATCTAAATCTAACGGTCCGTAAAACGTAATATTATCTTTAACCGTATCTAGATTTAACGTTTTTTTTAGTTGATCATCTATCTTTCCTACAAAATGCATGTGAAATGACAGCTTTTGTTGTTTTAATAATTTTAAACCCTCAATGATAGTGTCTAAGCCTCTATTATTTGAAACGCCCCCAATATAAAAGATGCCATTATTATCTCTCTTTTCTTGTTTATAAGGCGTGAAAAAAGACAACTCAGGAAAATTTAGAATTGTAGTTACTGACTTTCCCTTGTCTTTATACAAAGACAAGTACGAGTTTTCGGCCAATACCAAGTGAAAACTATTAATAAACATTCGCTCTACTATTCTATACGCATAGTGTAGAGGTTTTTTAAGTGCTTTTGGTATGTTTTCTTTATCTAATATTTGCGCGGGCACATTTTCATGTATGTCATAAATTACGGGCACGCCTTTTTTCTGAATTACTTTGACTACAAACAACAACTCTGGACTATGAAAATGAACAGCAGACGGTTTTATGTTGTCTATTAATTTTAAAATTGCTCTAAAATTGCTGATTATTTTTTTAAATCGGTTATTCTCTTTGCCTAAATCTATGATCTGAATACCTTCTTTCGTTTCGTTACCAAGTCCGTCTGCAACTATTAGCGTAACCCTATAGCCCTTATTAGATAATGCTACACAGGACCTGTAAAACACTCGTGATGTGTTTCGGTTTTGAACTGTTGCTATATGGACAATGTTCTTTTCTTTCATTAGCTCCTGATTTTGCTTTCGCGTAAAACAAACACACTTATTAGTAGTAATAATATGCCGCCGTGTGTAATTAAAACTACCGAAAAAGCTGAAGTTAAAAACCCGTATAGGATAAAAAAGTAAATACCAAAAAACTTGCTATTTATATTACAGTTCTTAATTACTAACATATAGCTATTAAAAAGCAAAATTGTTAATAGCGCTCCTAAAAAACCTGCATTTGAGAAACCATCAGATATAAGACCGTTATTAGCCGCCATTTCTGGCATATCAAAATAGGTGTCTCCAATTAGCTTAGCTGCTATTTCCGGATAAGGATAATCTATAAAAAACTTTAAAAAACTGTTTGACCAATAGAGGTAGTTGTCATTGAAAAAGTCGAAAAAACAATAGTCTAATAAACTTGGTAAAAACATTAGTCTTCTAAAGATAATTAAAGCAATAGTATTGTGCTCAGAAACGACATAAAATGACAAGCCAATTGAAATTAATAACAATACCACTAAGCCTTTTGTAATAATTTGTAATAACTTTTTATGAGGTAACACATAAAATATTAAAACCAACAAACTACCTAATAGCACCGATTTTACTGCGCCCATTAAATATAATGTTATTAGCAGCATAGCGTTTAAAACAGCTAATAATCGCCATTTAAACTTTAAAGCAAGTACAAAAATAATTGGGATAATTACACGAGTAAACCACGAGTGTGAATATTTAGAATAGGCATCAAATAAGGCTTCAAACTTAAACCGCGTTATATATATATTTTGAAGCAATAAATTTTTAACATCAATGTGTTGAATGTATCGTAGATAAGGCAATACACCTATTAATATTATTATTGCTAATACATAGGCTGATTGTTTCCTGTTTAATGGCTTAATATTAATTTTAAACTTGAACTTAAACGTAAGAAATAACGAATAAAACAATATTACATGTAATGCATAAATTCGCCAATCTACCACAGACACACTTGCATGAAAAATAGTACTTGGAATAAAGTCTAGCAATAGTACAAGGCCTAAGATGTTTTTGCTGAAAAAGTCAAACTTTACGGACTTAAACAAGTGAATAGTATAAAGTACAAATAGTGTAGCTACTGTAAATTTAAACGCATTAAACTCATAAGTTAGTCCTGTTTTTTCTGTGATTTTCCTAAAAAACCACATGTCTCTAATAGCCAAAAAATACAACAATGCTAGCAGAAAATAATACGCTTCTATGTACCTATTGGTTATTTTTAATTTCATATAAACTTTCTTATACTCTTTTTGTTAGTTGCTGAACATGCTGTACTATAATTATCAAATATATCAAAAATACAATTGCCTCAGCAAAACAATAAACCTGTATAAATGTTAGAAAATCTACTGAGTAGTAGTGTGCCAAGACAAATAATAACGGAAGCATAAACAATACTCTTCCATATTGCCAATAGGCATTTATTTTTACCTTATTAACAGCAATTAACAACATCCCTAATGGACTTGATACTGTTTGAAATAAGAAAACTATAGCCAATTGGCTTGCTATAATTCCTGATAATGCCCATTGAGTACCATAAAAAAATGTAAACAAATAACTTCCTCCAAAATACAAGACTAAAAAACCTGGAATAGCTATTAACAATAATAACAATAGTGTTTGATAAAATGTTTTTTGCACTTCAATGTATTTGTTCTGGTTTATTAACTCGCTTACTTTCTGAAAAAAAATACTACCCATACTTTGAGAAATAAACGATACCGGAAGCAATACAATCATATTAGCGAGTCCAAAATATCCTAACTGCTCTTTAGTAAAATATATTCCTATAAAAATAATAATAAGCTGTAGTCCAACTACATTAACAAAGTTAGATGGCGTGTTGTATAGCGGAAATACTTTATACTGAATTAAGACGTGTTTCAATTTTGAAAATTCAGGCAGCTTTATTCTTATTTTTGCATAATTTACCAATACGCAAAAAGCAACAAAAACGCCTAACACTTTTCCTAAAGCCAGACCAAAATTATTCTCCCCTAAAACATAAAACAATACTACTGAAAGCGCTACGTAAGTACTTGTCTCAATAAGTTTACTATATGCTTTATGTTTAAATTTTTTCTGCCTAACAAACCAGTGGTTCAAGATTGTAAGCACTGAAAAAGATAGTACATAAAATGGTACAATGTAAAGCACGTTGTCTATCTTAAATATTGCTTGAATTTTCTCTTTAAAAACAAATAGCCCTATACTTATCAATGCAGTATACCCTATTGCTAACAACGCTGTTAATACAACTGCGTCTTTAGCCTTGTTGGCTTCTTTTTCTAATACAATTACATTCTCTAATTTTA
The DNA here is from genome assembly GCA_965178655.1 of Flavobacteriaceae bacterium. Lineage (GTDB taxonomy): Bacteria > Bacteroidota > Bacteroidia > Flavobacteriales > Flavobacteriaceae. The sequence continues at coordinate 1,323,037 of OZ238266.1, read as the reverse complement.
AGGTAGAAAATACTAACAAGATACTAGTTAAACTCATTAAACCTGTTAGCTCTGCCACAGCATTTTCATCGTAAATACGTGTTATTAACGGACTAAAAAGCACCGGAATTAACTGTGCTATTCCTACCAAAAAGGCTTGGTTGTATATGTTTTTAAAATATGTGGTTTTAAAAAATTTCATACCTCAATATTCTATTTTTTATCGGCCTTCATTGTTTGTAACACCGTTTGCAAACTTTCTTTCCAAAAAGGAATTGTTATGTCTAAATTGGTTTTAATTTTAGCCGTATTTAATACACTATATTTTGGGCGTGCTGCTGGGGTAGGATACGCTGTAGAAGGAATTGGGTTTACCTGTATTTTAACCCCCGATTGTGCAAAGATTTCCGTTGCAAAATCACACCAACTTGCTGTGCCTTGATTGCTATAATGGTACAGACCGTATGCTGTAGTATTACTCGTTACTATTTTTAACAACACTGCTGCTAAATCATTAGCATTTGTAGGACTTCCTACTTGATCAGAGACAACCCCTAGTGTATCACGTTCCGATGCTAAGCGCAACATTGTTTTCATAAAATTTGAAGCAAATTCCGAATACAACCACGATGTTCTAATAATAAAATGCTCCGGAATATGCGCTGCAATTAAACGCTCTCCTGCTAATTTTGTTTGCCCATAAACTGACGCCGGATTTGGGGTGTCTGTTTCTTTATATGGGGTAGTTGATTCACCATTAAAAACAAAATCTGTTGATACGTGTAGGAGTTTTACCTGACGCATAGCACAGGCTATAGCTATATACTGTGCCCCTAATGTATTTACTTTATTTGCGAGTTCTGTATTAGTTTCTGCCGCGTCTACTGCAGTGTATGCAGCACAGTTTATACAATAATTGTATTGGTGATTATTAAAATGTGTTGCTACTTGTTCTTTATTGGTAATGTTTAACTGACTGCTGCTTACAAATGTAAAGGCAATATTACTATACGCTTCCGAAATTTTTTGCAAACATTGTCCTAATTGTCCGTTTGCGCCAGTTACCAATACTTTTATCATTACTTAAAGAGTTCTTTTGAGGTAGGTAATACTAAATCTTTATCAGAAATTATAAATGTTGCTGCGTCGAGGGTCCAATCTATATTTAAATCTTTATCGTTATAGATGATTCCATTTTCTGCTGCTTTGTTATAAAAATTATCGCATTTATAATTAAAGACAACAGTATCACTTAACACTATAAAACCATGTGCAAATCCTCTAGGAACAAATAATTGTTTTTTATTTTCAGCAGTTAATTCTACACTAATGTGTTGCAAGAAAGTAGGCGATTCTGGACGCACATCAACTGCCACATCTAATACTGCTCCGTGCGTTACCCGAACTAGTTTTGCTTGCGCAAATTCTCTTTCTTGAAAATGCAGGCCTCGCAATACCCCTTTGGTAGAAAACGACTCATTATCTTGTACAAAGGTGGTGTTTGTTCCTGTTAACGAATTAAATTTTTCAGCGTTATAGCTCTCAAAAAAGTAACCTCTATCGTCATTAAAAATTCTTGGTTCAAGAACAAAACAACCTTTTAATTTTGTTTCTGTAGCAGTCATTAGTTTTCTATAATACTCATTAAATGTTTCCCATAACCACTTTTTAGCAAGGGTTCTGCTAAGGTTTTTAATTGTGCTTTTGTAATAAACCCTTGTCGATATGCTGCTTCTTCTATAGCGCCAATTTTTAAGCCTTGTCGTTCCTCAATAACCTGTACAAATTGTGATGCTTGCATTAACGAGCTAAAGGTTCCGGTGTCTAACCAAGCAGTTCCTTTGTCAAGAATACTTACTTGTAGGCGATTTTGTTTTAGATATTCTTTATTTACGTCGGTAATTTCTAGCTCTCCTCTATGACTTGGTTTGATGTTTTTTGCGATTTCAACAACATCATTGTCGTAAAAATAAATACCCGGAACAGCATAGTTAGACTTTGGGTGTTCTGGTTTTTCTTCAATTGAAAGTACCTTTCCATCTGCATCAAAATCTACTACTCCGTAGCGCTCTGGATCATGTACGTGGTAGGCATAAACAATACCACCGTTGGGGTTATTATTTGCTTGTAATAACTTTCCTAGTCCAGTACCATAAAAAATATTATCTCCTAAAACTAAGGCAACTTTATCGTTTCCAATAAATTTTTCTCCAATAATAAAGGCTTCTGCAAGTCCGTTTGGATGTTCTTGAACAGCATAAGAAAAAGAGCATCCCAAGTTTTTTCCATCGCCTAGTAATTTTTCAAACAATGGTAAATCTTGTGGTGTAGAAATGATTAGTATATCGTTAATTCCTGAGTTTATTAAGGTTGATAACGGATAATAAATCATTGGCTTATCAAAAATAGGCATCAATTGCTTACTTACCGATAAAGTAAGTGGGTGTAATCGTGTTCCTGAGCCTCCGGCTAAAATGATTCCCTTCATGTTTTAGTTGTTTTTATATTTTAAAAGATACCATTCTACTGTTTTTAGTATTCCTGATTCAAAATTTTCATCAGCTTTCCAGTCTAGGTTGTCTTCAATTTTTGTGGCGTCTATTGCGTATCTAAAATCGTGTCCTGCTCTATCTTTAACAAAACTTTTGAGCGTTTTATAAGAGCTACCTTCTTTTCGAGGTACTTGCTTGTCCAAAATATCGCAAATTGCATCTACAATGTAAATGTTTGTGCGTTCATTTCTTCCGCCTATATTATATGTTTCTCCTAATATTCCTTGGTTAAATACTTTTTCAATTCCTTTACAGTGGTCTAGCACATATAACCAATCTCTAATGTTTAATCCGTCTCCATAAATTGGTATTTGTTCTCCGGCTAAACATTTTCGTATAATGGTTGGTATTAGCTTTTCATCATGCTGATTTGGTCCGTAGTTATTTGAGCAGTTTGTTGTTACTACATTCATTCCGTAAGTATGAAAATAACTTCTAACCAAAAAATCTGAAGAGGCTTTTGAAGCACTATATGGGCTATTTGGCGCGTATGACGTTGTTTCTTTAAACAAGCCTTCTTTACCTAATGTGCCGTACACTTCATCTGTAGAGACGTGTAAAAAACGAGAAGATTTATATGCTGGTTTAATGTCATTTGGGGCGCTCATCCATGTTTTGTAAGCTACATCTAAAAGGTTAAAACTCCCTACAATATTGGTTTCAATAAATGCGCCTGGATTTTTTATAGAATTATCTACATGTGACTCTGCTGCAAAATGAATAACATCGGTAATTTGATGTGTTTTAAATATGCTTTCTACCAGTATTCTATCGCAGATATCTCCTTGTATAAAATGATATCTTTCATGCTCTGAGACAGCTGTTAGGTTCTCTAAATTTCCGGCATAGGTAAGTTTATCTAAATTATAAACAACTATGTTTTTATCTTCTAAAATATGTGCTATAAAATTAGACCCTATAAACCCTGCTCCTCCAGTAACTAATATATGTTTCATTTTATTTTTATAAATTATATTGTGCAATAAATGTGTTAAAACGACCTGCAAAAAATATGATTAAAAATATTGCTAAAGTACCTATAGGAAACATGAATTTCATTTGATTTAAAATACTGTTTTTAGCATGCCCTATTTGAGGTAATTCTGATACTATGGTTACTAATTCTTTTTTGTGTGATAGCTGCACTTCTAGCTCCTGTAATTCCTTCTGTAGAAGCACCGACATTTCTAAGGCTGCTATTTCATGTGTTTCTTGTCTCTCATCTGAAAGCACAACCGGAGCTGTACCTAACATTTTTACGTGTTGTGCTGAGTTTTTTGATAGTATTTGCAGATATGCCTCCTGTAAAGAGTTGATATTCGACAACATTTTTACTGCTTTTTCTTTCTTTAACTGAAGTAAGTTTTTTGTCTTTTCTTGCGCTTTTTTTGCATGATTATTTTCAAAAATAGCAATGATTGAAGGTGATAATTTTCTGAAAATAGTATTCTGAAGAGCTTCTACTGTAACTTGATATGTGGCATAGTTTGCTTCTGATTTTTGAGCAGAAAACTTTTTATATTCTAAATTCCCTATTGCTATAGTGTCTATTGATTTTGCAAACTCGCTATACCCGTTTAATTTATCGGTCTCTGTAGCAGCTATTGTTGTAATTGAAAAACGTTTTAACAATTGTGCCTCTTCGGTAGTGATTTGGAATAATGCCGCGGCTTTTTCATATTCTTCAGCAGAAACAATACTATTATAGTATGCTACGGTAGCATTAATTTGATGCTCATTGTTGTATGTAGGTTTTACAAGCATTGATGCTGTGTATGTTTCTGGGGTACCTATATCATACACAAGGCCCGCTACAAAAGCAATACTTATTACAATTGCTATTGTCTTGAAATGCTGTTGTATTATTTTTATACTTGACACAAAAACATAGATAAACGGAGTTAGTATCAGCATATACAATGCCTTTATTTTTTTCCCGAAAAATTCAAAAAACTGAATTAAATCTATTTCTCCAGAAGATTGCTCGCTGTTTGTTGGTTTGCTCATTTATAGGGTATATTAATTAATAATCTGGTTTAATATTTTTTCTGTAATAGTATATGTTGGTTTTATTCCTGTAGCCCCTAACCCTCCTGAAGCAAGTGTGCTTCCCGTTTCTAATGGATTGTCTGAGGCGTAGTATGCATAGCGTACTTTTACCTTTTCTGAAATGGTTTTTCTAATTTTAGAAGCCGCCTGTATTGCTTTTTGATAATGTGCGCCTTCCATTTCTAAGCCAATAACATTCCATGTAGATTCATTAAAGAATTTTAAAATGTCTTTGTTTTGCAGAGAGGTTCCTAAAACAGTAATCATTGTTCCTGACACTACAGAAACACCCTCGTTTTTAAAATCAATTTCAGACAATTCATTTTTAAACGGGTAATTATCCGCTGTGCCTTCAAAAATATGCGCTGTAGGAATCATTACATCTCCTTTTTTACCTTCTAAAATGCCTGCCTTTCCCATTATAGATAACGATTCTACATTTAATTGCATTTCGGTATTATTGTATTTATATGGTTTTAACAACTCATCAATAGTTTCATAGGCTTGCTCTCCAAAAGCGTAGTCCATTACAATAAGTACTGCGGTGTTATTAGGGTTAATTTTTGAGGTGTCAAAAATCTGAACATCTATATTTGTTCCAGAGTTATCTTTAATATAATGCATTCCGTTAGCTTTTGCTGTTGCAAATACCTTGTCTTGCAAGTGGCTATTTTCTGGCTTGCTTAAAGATTCATATAACTCAAAAATCGACTGGTTCTTTAAGGCTCCCGGCAACGCTATAGGCGCAAATAACGTATTCATTACACTGTGCATATTAGCGCTAATAACATGTACTGGTTTTTCTAACAACCCTTGTGCTTGTATTGTTTTTTTTATTGTATTTGCCCAAAACTCACCATGAATATGATGCCCTATACGTTCCCGCAGCATTGGTGTAAAACTTACAGATCGTTTCTGTTTAGTGACATATTCTTCTATAGCACTTTTCCCCAAACGATAAATCATTTTTATAAACCTATTAGGGTCTTCTTTTGAGGTGTATTTTTCGTGTTCTTCTACAGCTGTTAGAAATGTTACTCCAATACAATTAGCAACATGTGTTAGCACTGTTTCTATTTCTGATACACTTAGTTTTTTAGCAGATAGTACTGCTGCTTCTATTTTTTTCCAATCGTGGGTAACCGCTCCGGTACTATCTATAACTACTCGTTTTCTGATTTTATCAGATTCTATAAATAAAAAAGTTAGATGGGTTAGTATATCGTAAATTTCAGAACGTCCTCTGGTAATTTCAATATTCATTTGATCGGCATCAATCCGATAGCAATTTCGTCGTCTTTTTAAAGGAATTACGGGCTTAAAATGAGCGTTGGCATAGCCTTCGTCAGAAGTTAAGGTAATGTATCTACATTCTTCTATTCCGCTTGGAAGCCTATCTAAAACATATTTTAGTCCGTTTAGTTCTGTTGTCTCCTCTGCAATAGCGCCGTAAATTTCTGGTTGTAAAAAAAGCAACGCCTCCCTTAGTGTTGTTCCAGAGACCCCCATAGGCTTGTAGAAGCCTCTATTAAATAGGTGTCTCATAGTAATATACAATCGCTCTATGGCGTTTGAACTTTCTTGAGCGCGTGTTCTAATTATTGTTTGAGGTATATTCATCTATAATTACAAATATACTATTCTCTATTTTAAATACAGAATTTCAACAGTTTATCTGCAATAGTTCTATTGTCTGATAATCGCGGTAATTTATTTTGCCCGCCTAATTTACCTATTGACTTCATATAATGCTGAAAACCGTTTGTATCAATTTTTGTAACCCGCAATGGCTGCAAAACTTTCCCATTAATCAAGTCTGCATAATAGGCGTTTTGTGATTGTAGTGATTGGTCTAGTTTTTTAATAAACACCTCCATATTTTCAGGTTCATTTTCAAACTCTATAAACCATTCGTGATATGGCAGCCCTGTTTTTGGTGTAATTTGTGGGGCAACTGTAAATTCATTTACACGAATAGCTGTGTTAATTGTTGCTTCTTGCAATGCTTGCTCTACTTCTTTTCCTATAACGTGCTCCCCAAAAGCAGATATAAAATGTTTTATTCTTCCAGACACAATAATTCTATAAGGGTCGGTTTCTGTAAACTGAATAGTATCACCAATATTATACGCCCATAATCCGGCAGTAGTAGAAATAATCATGGCATAATTAACCCCTGTCTCTACTGTTGCTAATGTGTGTCTTTTAGGGTTTTTGTTGTAGAATTCCGATACTTTAATAAATTCATAAAATATTCCTGAATCTAATTGCAATAACATTCCTTTTTCATTTTGCTTGTCTTGAAAAGCAAAAAATCCTTCTGATGCAGGATAGAGTTCTATACTATCTACTTTGCGCCCAATGAGGTTTTCAAATTTATTGCGATATGGTTCATAATTTACGCCTCCATAAATAAACAAATTAAAGTTTTTAAAGAGTTCTCCTACTGGTTTACCCGTTTTTTCGACTAATTTTTCAAAATACATTTGCACCCATGATGGTATTCCTGAAATAATCGACATGTTTTCTGAAATGGTTTCATTAACAATGCTGTTTACTTTAGTTTCCCAATCTTCTATACAATTAGTCTCCCAGCTTGGCAGCCTGTTTTTTTGCATATACTTAGGCACGTAGTGTGCTACAATTCCTGACAATCTCCCGAGGGAAATTCCGTTTTTTTTGGTAAGTACCGGACTCCCCTGCAAGAAAATCATTTTACCATCTACAAAATCAGTATTGTTTGTTTCTGCTATATAACACATTATAGCATTTTTTGCATTAGTAATATGTGTTTGCATAGATTCCTTAGTAATAGGAATGTATTTTGCTCCTGAAGTAGTTCCTGATGTTTTTGCAAAATAAAGTGGCTTTTTTGGCCACAACACATTTTCTTTTCCTGCTACTACCTTTTCTACGTAACCGCGTAATGCCTCGTAATCTCTAACAGGTACGTTAGCAATAAAATTGGCGTGAGATGTAATTTTTTTAAAATTATGATCTTTTCCAAAGTCTGTATTTTCTGCTGTTTTTATAAGGTGTTTAAAAACCTTATTTTGTGTTTTAATTGGATTATTTGCCCAATGTTGTATTTGCGTCCTTACTATTTTTGCAAAAGGAACTGCTAATGTTGATTTTAACGACATCTTAAAATGCTATAAAGTTTGTTGGATCAAGGGCGTAGCCATTGCTCCATAATTCAAAATGTAAATGTGGTCCTGTACTTAATTCTCCTGAGGCACCTGACAGGCAAATAACCTCTCCTTTGATTACAAAATCGCCTTGTTGTTTATTAATACTAGCATTATGCTTATACACCGATAGCATTGCATTTTTGTGCTCTAAAATTATCACAAATCCAGTTGCTGCAGTCCATTCTGCAAAAATTACTCTTCCATCAGCTACCGCCTTTACTGGCGTACCCTTTGTGGCAACAATATCTACTGCAAAATGTTTTTTTTCTTGACTAAAACCTTGCGAAATAACGCCTTTTATAGGCGGAAAAAGCACTATGTTTTGTGTGTTTATTTCTCGTTCAAGCAAATTATACTTGTCCTCTAAAGCCACTTCCTTTCGCAACAACGAATCTTCTTTAGTTGTTGATACTGGAGAGAAACTAGGCGGTGCAGTGTTTTCTACTAGTGTGTCAATAGATGTTTCTTTTGGCAATACATCTCCCGTAAGCACTCGTCTAATACTATGCAGTTGCATTTTATTATTTAATAATACTTCCGACAAAGAGTCTGTTTTTATAGTAAGTTGATAGACTTCTTTTTGTAACGCTGTTGAAGAATATCCTGGTATATATTCTCTTAAAGGCGTAAATGTAATTAATATAGCAGTCAAAAAAATGAGTGCTATACTTGAAAAACCAAACACTATAAATACATTTAGTCGGGTAAGGTTAAATGATACTTTTTCTTCAAAAGAACTATCATTTAAAATTACCAAACGGTATTTACTGAGTAATTTTTCTTTAAATGCTGATTTTTTACGTGCCATAGGTATACAAATATATAGCTTGTTCAATTAAAATTATCTTTTATCTCTTTTAAACTTTAAAATAACCTTAATAAATTGTTTCTTTTCGGCTATTCTTTTTAAATTTGTGTTCTAAACAGGTATATATTATGAGTTTACTAGGAATATTTTTAGGGTTTGTTGGTCCATGGCAATGGATTATTATTGGTTTGGCGGTATTACTGCTTTTTGGTGGTAAAAAAATCCCAGAATTAATGAAAGGCCTTGGTGGCGGTATTAAAGAGTTTAAAAAAGCGACCAAAGAAGAAGAGGACACTAAAAAAGTGGAAGAAAACGAAAAATAAACGTTACTTCCGTTTTATATAACACTACAAAAAACCTTTCTAATTAGTATTAGAAAGGTTTTTTGCTATATAAATACAGTGGGTTATTGTAGATTTGCTTTATGACCTGAAAGGCTATTTAATTATGTTAAAATCTGAACTAAGAGCACTTTATAAAACAAAACGAAAAGCGTTAACTGCAAACGACATTTCCGAATATAGTTTAGCAATTGCCAATCAATCTCTTCGGCTTCCAATTTGGGAAAACACTTATTACCATTTGTTTTTAAGTATTACCACTCTAAAGGAGGTGAAAACCGAGTATTTATTACAAGTATTGCATGCTAAAGACAAAGAAATAGTGGTCTCTAAAAGTGATTTTAGCACCTTAGAAATGACCAACTTTCTGCTAACTGACAATACCATTTTAAAAAATAACAGTTATGGTATTCCGGAGCCTTTAGACGGCATTGAAGTGCCTCACAAAAAAATAGAAGTCGTTTTTATTCCTTTATTAGCGTTTGATGATAACGGAAATAGGATAGGATACGGAAAGGGGTTTTATGACAATTTACTTCAAAAATGCAATCCTAATTGTATTAAAATTGGACTTTCTTTTTTTGAACCTACAGCCATCATTTCAGATGTTTTTAAAGGGGATGTTCCTCTAGACTATTGCATTACCCCAAATAAAACTTATTGTTTTAACCCTACTCATTAACTGCAGGGAATGCTTTTTTATTAAAAAGTAACAGCAAACCAACACCTGTACTAATAGCAGTATCTGCAATATTAAACACCGGATCAAAAAAAGTAAAATAACGTCCTCCTAAAACAGGCATCCATTCTGGCCATGTCCATGATGCAAAAGGAAAACGAAGCATGTCTACCACACAACCTTGCATCATATTACTGTACCCTTCAAAATTAAGAGCTGATACGCCATGATACCCAACCCAATTATTGTAATGGATGTTAAAGGTTGTTCCTGAATCAAATAATAGACCGTAAAACAAAGAATCTAGGTTATTCCCTAATGCCCCTGCAAATATTAGCGATATAGATATTAGCAGTATTCTAGGGGCTTGTTCTTTAATTGATTTTAATAGCCAATAGCCAATAAACCCAATTGCTACCAGCCTAAATACTGTCAAAAATATTTTTGCAAAAGGCTCGCTAATTGGTAAAAAATCACTCAATTTACTTCCCCATGCCATTCCTGGGTTTTCCACAAAACGAAGTTCAAACCACTGTAAGCCAAAGACATTAATATGTTCGCCTAAACTAAAATTAGTTTTGATATATATTTTTGTTAGTTGATCTATTATTAAAATACAACTAATTAATGCTATACTCTTTTTAAAATTCATAATGACATTGGTGTTTTGTTGGGTAAAAATACTATTTTTTATTGTGTTTTTAGAATGTTTATTTTTCCTGTAATCGTTTTTAAAAACACTTGTCTTTTTTGTGTGTTAATTATAGTTTGCTTTATGTTATTATCTGTCTTTTTTTCTATTACAGACTTGTTAGGCGCACTAACTGTAATTGCTCCACTAACCGATTGGAGGTAAAATTGTCCAGCCCCCTCATTCAACAAGCAATTTCCGCTCATTAAATCTGCAGAAAACATGGTGTATTTTCCTGATATATTTAAGTTTCCTATGTTGCTCTTTACAGTAATATTTAATCCTTCTGGAACAGTAATATGTACAGAGATTGCATGTACTTTATGAGCGCTTAGTTTGTCTTGATGGTTTGGTTTTGTAAAAGCTATTTTCCCGGAAATTAACAGTGTGTTTCCTAAACTGTGTTCTGTAACAACAAAATGATTGGCATACTCTCCTTCGCTTATTGCATGAATTTGAATTTTGTTTGTTTTTTTAGTACATATTGTTATTTCAAAAACAGTATTTAACTCAAACTGAATAGTTGTTGTTATGGCTTGTTTTTCAATAATATGAACCTGTTTCTTTTGAGAAAACCCTTTCAATGTTATCAAAAACACTACAATATAAATTATATGTACACTTATGTTTTTCACGTATTTTAAAATAAAAACGCTCCATAAAGGAGCGTTTAATGTTATTAGGTTTTTAAAACCGCCGTATTGGCTATTATTTTTGAAGGTTTTTAGCCTCTATACTTAATGTAGCGTGTGGCACTAATTTTAAACGCTCTTTGCTGATTAGTTTTCCTAAAACTCTACAAACACCATAGCTTTTATTTTCTATACGTACTAAGGCGTTTTTAAGGTCACGGATAAACTTTTCTTGACGAATAGCCAACTGCATATTTCGTTCTTTACTCATTGTTTGTGAGCCTTCATCAAATGCTTTAAATGTTGGTGATGTATCTTCTGTACCATTATCATGGTCGTTCATATAAGCGCTTTTAAGCAACTCAACATCTGCTTGTGCTTTTTCAATTTTAGCGTCTATTAATACTCTAAATTCAGCTAAATCTGCGTCTGAATATCGTGTTGTTGTCGCATCTGCCATGTGTCTTTAGTTTTTTTCAATATATATCTTGGTTGTAATATCATCAAATGAAATGTCAACGCCGTTATCTACTGTGGTTAATAATTCTATGCTTTTAGTTAAGGTTTCAGTTTTTATATATGCTTCAAGACTTTCGTTTATAGCTTTCTCAATAACACCATCTTTTTGTATTTGAACAGTTACAGTATCTGTCACTTCAAATCCTGATTCTTTTCGTAAATTCTGAATACGATTAACTAATTCTCTCGCTATTCCTTCACTCTTTAATTCTTCCGAGATGGTAACATCTAAAGCTACTGTTAAGCCATTTGCATTAGCAACTAACCAACCTTCAATGTCTTGAGATGTAATTTCTACATCTTGCAAGGTCAATGTACTATTTTTCCCATTAATATCAAGAGAAATTCCTCCCTTTTGTTCAATTTCTGCAATTTTTTCTTGGTCAAATTGCATAATGGCACCTGCAACAGCTTTCATGTCTTTTCCGAAACGTGGCCCTAGTGCTTTAAAGTTTGGCTTTATTTGCTTTACCAATATCCCTGAGGCATCATCAATAAGCTCAATCTCTTTTACATTTACTTCAGATTTTATTAAGCCTGATACTGCTAAAATTGCTGATTTTTCATCATCATTTAATACCGGTATCATGATACGTTGCAATGGTTTTCTTACGTTTATTTTTTCTTTTGCTCTTAATGACAATACTAAAGAGCAAATGGTTTGTGCTTTTTCCATTTTACTCTCCAACAACGTATTTATCATGTGCTTATCTGCCTTCGGAAATATAGCCAAGTGTACACTTTCGGCGGTTTCTTTATTGTTTACTGCAGCCAAATCTTTGTATAGCTTATCCATAAAAAATGGTGCTACTGGTGCGCTTATTTTTGCTACGGTTAGTAAACAAGTATATAGCGTTTGGTATGCCGATATTTTATCTTGCGCATACTCTCCCTTCCAAAAACGTCTTCTACTTAATCGTACAAACCAGTTACTTAAATGCTCCTGCACAAAATCCGATATTGCACGTGTTGCTTTTGTTGGCTCATATGCACCGTAATATTCGTCTACTCGCTGTACCAAACTGTGTAATTCTGACAATACCCATTGGTCTATTTCCGGACGATCTTCTGTTGGAACATCTGCTTCTTGATAGGTAAAGTTATCAATGTTTGCATACAAACTAAAAAACGAATATGTATTGTATAGTGTTCCGAAAAACTTGCGACTCACTTCTGAGATACCTTCTAAATCGAATTTTAAATTATCCCACGGATTTGCGTTAGATATCATATACCAACGTGTTGCATCTGGGCCAAATTTTGACAAGGTAGAAAAAGGGTCTATTCCGTTTCCTAAACGCTTAGACATTTTTTGTCCGTTTTTATCTAATACCAGCCCGTTAGAGACAACATTTTTATATGCTTTATCGTTAAAAACAAGTGTTGCAATAGCGTGTAGAGTATAGAACCACCCGCGGGTTTGATCTACACCTTCGGCAATAAAATCTGCTGTTTTCCAATTGTTTTCTACAAGGTCTTTGTTTTCAAACGGATAGTGCCATTGTGCATAAGGCATTGACCCAGAATCAAACCAAACATCAATCAGGTCTGCTTCTCTTTTCATTGCTTGCCCCGTGCTTGAAACAAGTGTTATTTTATCAACTACATTTTTATGTAAATCGATTTTGTCATAATTCTCATCAGACATATCGTTTACTACAAAATCTGTAAAAATAGCCTTTTCCATTACGCCTGCTTGCACAGCTTTTTCCATTTCGGATTTTAACTCTGCTACAGAGCCCATTATTTTAACTTCGGAGCCATCTTCGGTACGCCAAATTGGTAATGGAATTCCCCAAAAACGAGAACGCGATAGATTCCAGTCATTTGCATTTTTTAGCCAATTCCCAAAACGTCCTGTTCCTGTAGCCTCTGGCTTCCAGTTAATGGTTTCGTTTAGGGTGTGCATTTTATCTTTTACCTCGGTTACTTTTACAAACCAAGAATCTAATGGGTAGTATAAAATTGGTTTATCAGTTCGCCAGCAATGTGGGTAACTGTGCACGTATTTTTCAACCTTAAAGGCTTTGTTTTCTTCTTTTAATTTAATAGCAATTTGTACATCTACAGAGCGTTCTGGCGCCTCACCATCGGCATAGTATTCGTTTTTAACATACATGCCTGTAAACTCTCCCATGTCAGCAGTAAATTTACCTTGTAAATTTACTAAAGGCACTAAGTTATCATTAGCGTCTTTAACTAATAGTGGCGGTACTCCAGCTGCTTTTGCCACTAGAGCATCATCGGCTCCAAATGTTGGTGCTGTGTGTACAATTCCAGTACCATCTTCGGTTGTTACAAAATCTCCTGGTATTACTCTAAATGCTTTTTCTGGGTTTTCAAAAGGTAAAGCATATGGTAATAATTGCTCATATGCTACACCAACTAAATCTGCTCCCTTATGCGTAGATGTAATGAGGTAAGGGATTTGCTTATCGCCTTCGGTATAGTTTGCTAGTGACGCTTCATTTTCAACAGCTAAAAACTTTTTTCCAGCAAATTGCTTTGCTACCAAGGCTTTTGCTAAAATAATCTGAATTGGTTTAAAAGTGTATTGGTTAAAGGTTTTAACTAATACGTATTCTATATTATTACCAACCGTTAATGCAGTGTTACTTGGCAAGGTCCATGGGGTTGTTGTCCATGCTAAAAAATGAATATCTCCTGCTATTTGTAATGCCTCAGGAAGGGTGTCTTTTACAGCCTTAAACTGTGCTACAACCGTAGTATCTGTAACATCTTGATACGCCCCTGGTTGGTTTATTTCATGCGAGCTTAATCCTGTTCCTGCCTTTGGAGAATACGGCTGAATAGTATAGCCTTTATAAATCAAATCCTTTTCATAGATCTGTTTTAACAACCACCATACAGTCTCCATATATTTTGGCTTATAGGTTACATATGGGTCTTCCATATCTACCCAATATCCCATTTTTTCTGTTAGGCTATTCCAGATATCTGTGTATTTCATTACTGCTTTTTTACAAGCGGTATTGTACTCTTCTACAGTAATTTTTGTGCCAATATCTTCTTTGGTAATACCCAATTCTTTTTCAACACCAAGCTCTACAGGTAAACCATGGGTATCCCACCCGGCTTTACGTTTTACTTGGAATCCTTTTTGAGTTTTATATCTACAAAATATATCTTTAATGGTACGTCCCATAACGTGATGAATCCCTGGAAGACCATTTGCTGAAGGTGGTCCTTCAAAAAATATAAATGGCTTATTGTCATCACGAGTCGTTATACTTTTATCAAAAATATTGTTTTCTTTCCAAAACGCTAATATTTCGTCAGCAACATTTGGCAGGTTAAGGCCTTTGTATTCTGTAAACTTCGTACTCATTTTATTACTTGTTTTATAAGTACGCGAAAATAAGGAATTTATAGGGAAATTGCTGATATTTTACTCAAAATAAGCAATTACAGCAGCTATTGTAGCTTCTATTGTTGTTTGTGCTGCAATAATTATTTTAGGACCATGTTTTTTTGCTTCGCTAGCAGTGGTTTTTCCAATACAAAAAGCAATGCTATTTGTTAAAGAATTTTGTTGTGTATAGCTTTGTACTGCACTTGGACTAAAAAACAATATGCCTTTAAAATTCTGAGTGAATTTTTGAAGATTATAGCTTGTTTTGTACACTACCTTTTCTGTAAATGACACTGACGACTCATTTAATATTTTTGGCAATTCCGAACGCCTTAAGTTTCCGCAAAAAAACAAAAAATGTTCTTTTTTTGCTGTTTTTACAATAAAATTAGCTAATTCTGATGCGTTTTCTGCTGTTTTATTAACTTTTTGGTTTTCTGAAATAAATATTGATGCTGTCTTTTTTCCAACACAAAAAACGTTTGACATTTGCACTTTTTCAGCAACTAACATTTTTGCAGCATGCTGACTGGTTACAATTACATTTTTAACCTTTTTTGGAAAAACAATTGATTCCGGATGAATGCTAATAGCACTATAACGATGTAGCAAAAACTTGTCTTTAGAAAAAAGTGCTTGCTGAGTTGCCGTTAGTTGTTTGGTAACCAACAAGGCAATGGGCTGCTTTTCTTTCAAGTTATTTACAGCCACTTGCATTTATTTTAGTGTGGTTCTTATTTCTTCTATCAGTGCATTACCGCCATTCTCTAGTATTTTTTTTGCGCATCGCGCTCCAAAACCTAGTGATTCTGACAGCAAACTTGTTTCTGAAACCTCAAATTTCTGTGTGCCATCTAAAGAAAAAAGGACGCCCTTAAATGTAATTGTATCATCTTTAATTGTAGCTAAAGCCCCTATTGGCGCAGTACAACCACCTTCAAGCGTTCTTAAAAAAGTACGTTCAATTTTGGTGCAAATTTCGGTGTTTTTATGATTTAATTTTGCAACTGCTGCTGTACAAAACGCATCATTTTTCATAGTATGTACTACCACGGCGCCTTGTGCTGGAGCAGGAATCATCCAACTTAAATCAATATAGTTTTCAGGCAATACGTTTATTCGTTCTAAACCTGCTTTGGCAAAAATAGCCCCATTCCAAGAATTGTTTTCTAATTTTTGTAATCGCAGATTAACATTTCCGCGTAAATCTTTAACAGAATGGTTTGGATATTTGTGCAACCATTGTGCTTTTCGGCGTAAGCTTCCAGTGGCAATAACACCGCTTTCTTTTAAAAACGCTAAATCTTTATACACCAAAATATCTTCGGTATTGGCTCGTGGTAATACTGCAGTTTGCTGTATTCCTTTCGGTAGTGCTGTAGGCACGTCTTTCATAGAATGCACAGCAATATCAACCGTATTATTTAGCATTGCCACATCTAATGTTTTAGTAAAAATACCCGTAATTCCTAACTCATACAAGGGTTTATCTAATACAATATCTCCTGTAGATTTTACCGGAACTAAATCTGTTTTATATCCTAATGCTTCTAGTTGCTGCTGTACCGTTTTGGCTTGCCATAGCGCTAACTGGCTATCGCGCGTTCCTATTTTAATTGTTTTACTCATTGTATTAATATAGGGGGCTATAATTGAAACACCTTAGAAAGTACCGCAATACTATCATCTGTAGAAGATTGCTCGTCTTTTAAGTGATTTGCAAAATGTTTGGTGATTTTTTGAATAATTCTATCGGAGAGTATTTCTGCTTGTTCCTCATTAAAGCTATTTAATTTTTTACGTTGAAAGTTAATCTCTTCAGATTTAATTTCTTGCAATTTTAATTTTAGCGCTTTAATTGTTGGTGCAAACTTTCGTGTTTCAAGCCAGCTTAAAAACTCTTGTTTAACTGTTTCAATAATTTGTTCTGCTTGTGGCACCTGAGCTGTGCGTTTCTCTAAAGTTTTATCGGTAATTTTAGACAAATCATCTAGGTGTACTAGTGTAACGTTTGGCAACTCTAAAACATCATCTGATACGTTTTTAGGAATAGATAAATCTAGTAACAATAGCTTTTTACTACTTGCCGAAAGCACCTCTTTATCAATAGTTGGTTGTTGTGCGCCTGTAGCTACAATTACAATATCAGACTGTGCAATTTCCGATTGTAAGTTGGCATAGTCTTTAACTGTTAAATGAAATTTTCCAGCTATTTTCTCTGCTTTATCTTTTGTTCTGTTTATTAATGATATATGCTTGTTATCAATGTGTTTTACAAGATTATCACATGTATTTCTACCTATTTTTCCGGTACCAAACAGTAAAATGTTTTTATTTGACACCTCGGCAACATTATTTAAAATATACTGTACCGAAGCAAAAGAAACCGACGTAGCTCCTGAGCTAATTTCTGTTTCATTTTTAATTTTTTTGCTTGCTCTAATAACATCATTAATTAATCGTTCCATGAACGCATCAACCATTTGGTGTTTTTTTGATAGTATAAAGCTTGTTTTTAACTGACTAATAATTTCAAAATCACCTAAAATCTGACTATCAAGCCCTGTTCCAACTTTAAACATGTGTGCAATAGCTTCATTGCTCTTATACACATAGGCTACCTTTTGAAAATCTTCAACAGTTCCTTCGGTGTTTTCGCACAAGTGTTTTATTAACTGAAAAGGATGTTGTGCAAAACCATATAACTCTGTTCGGTTACATGTTGAGGTTACAATTAAATTACTAACCCCCGAAGCCTTAGCTTGTTGCAAAAGCAACTCCTTTTTTGCAGCGTCCAAACTAAACAACCCTCTAACCTTAGCATCGGCCTTTTTATAGCTCAATCCTATAGCGTAAAATGTCATTCCTTTTGATTCTGGTCTTTGGTGCATACCCTCTTAAATTATTAATCAGTACAAATCTATTACTATACTTTTAATAAAAGTGTCGCTAAAAGTCCTATTTATGTCGATTTTTACTTTTTATTACTTTATTCAGTCCTTAAATCGATATAAAAGAGTAGGTTTGTACTATAATTAAGCTGTTTCATGTGATTTATTTAGAGTTGTTCTAAATAAGATTGTTTCTAAAATTGATAGTTTTACGCTAAAAAACAACGCTAAAAGACCCTTATGGAAGAATTAAAAATTGGAGATGATTTTTTTGTAATCCTTTTTAAAAATGACACCGAAGAACTGCTTCAGTATCAGAAAGATATTGATAGTACTTTTATACAATTTCATTTTTGTTTAAAAGGAAGTGCTCGTTTTAATTTTAACAACAATACGTATTCTTTTGATGTGCTAGACTCTAGACACATGTTGCTTTATAATACCCAACAAAATTTACCTGTAGCATTAGATTTACGTTCTAAATCATGGGTTATATCTGTGTTTATATCTATTGAAAAGTTTCATGCGCTGTTTTCTCAAGAGGCCGCCTATATTCCTTTTTTAAGTGCCGAAAACAATACTAAAAAATATTATGACGACGGACAAACAACGCCACAAATGGCTATAGTTTTAAATCAGATTTTAAACTTTAACGTAAATAGCTCTATTAAATCACTGTATGTAAAAGGTAAAGTGTATGAGCTGTTAAGTCTGTTTTTCAACACCAACGAAGATGCGGGTGCCGAAAAATGTCCGTTTTTAATTGACGAGGATTATGTGCAGCGAATTAAACAAGCCAAAGATATTGTTATTGCTCGTATGGCAGAACCACCAAGTTTACAAGAACTTGCCAACGAAGTATCACTCTCTTTAAAAAAATTAAAGGAAGGGTTTAAACAAATTTATGGCGATTCCGTATTTAGCTTTTTATATCATTATAAAATGGAGTTTGCCCGAAAATTATTAGAAAGCAACACCTGTAATGTAAATGAAGTAGGTGCTCAGGTAGGTTATAGTACTGCTAGTCATTTTATAGCAGCCTATAAAAAGAAGTTTGGCATTACACCAAAAAAATATGTACAATCATTAAACCAACAAAAATAGTAATGAAAGGGGTATTACTTGTAAACTTAGGCTCACCTGAAAGTACACATCCAAAAGATGTTAAAAATTATTTAGATGAATTTTTAATGGACCCACGTGTTATTGATGTTCCGTATCTTTTAAGAGCATTACTCGTAAAGGGAATTGTTCTAAAAACACGTCCAAAAAAATCTGCCGCTGCCTACCAGAAAATCTGGTGGAAAGAAGGAGCGCCATTAATTGTACTTTCTGAACGCTTACAGCAAAAAATTCAATCGCAAACAGAAACGCCAATTGGCTTAGCCATGAGGTATGGCTCTATGACCATAAAAAAAGGCATGCAAAACTTAGTTGATAAAGGGGTTACAGATATCTTAATTGTACCGCTTTACCCACAATTTGCAATGGCAACCACCGAAACCATAACTGTTTTAGCTACAGAACTACAGCAGCGTTATTTTCCGAACATAAAGTTAAGTTCTTTACCTGCTTTTTATAATAAAAACGAGTACATTTCTGTACTTTCAAACACCCTGAAAGAAGGTCTTAAAGATCTTGAATATGACCAGCTATTGTTCTCTTATCATGGTGTTCCTGAACGACATATTAGAAAGCAAGATATTACTAACAGTCATTGTAAAATTGACGGAAGTTGCTGCAACACCCCTTCTAAGGCACATCAGTTTTGCTACCGCCATCAGTGCTTAGAGACCACCAAAAAAGTAGCCGAAAAACTACAGCTAACGCCAGGCACTTATCAAACAACTTTTCAATCACGCTTAGGTTTTGACCAATGGCTATTGCCGTATACCGATAGAACTATTGAACGACTAGGACTTAGTGGTTCTAAAAAAATAGTTGTAATTACCCCTGCCTTTGTTGCAGACTGTCTAGAAACCCTAGAGGAAATTGCTATGGAAGGGAAGGCTTTGTTTAAAGAGGTTGGCGGAGAAGAACTTTATACCATTCCTTGCTTAAATGACGATGATGAATGGGCAACATTGCTTACTAATTGGATTGAAAAATGGCAAAAAAACACACTAAACGTTACAAGTCATGCATGAATATTATAACTACATAAAAGCCCTACACCTCGTATTTGTAATTACTTGGTTTGCAGGGTTGTTTTACATTGTACGCTTGTTTATTTATCAAATTGAAGCGTCACAAAAACAAAGTCCAGACAAAGAAATTTTAGGCGCTCAGTTAAAATTAATGGCAAACCGATTATGGTTTATTATAACATGGCCCTCGGCAATACTAACACTTATTTTTGCAAGTACATTGCTATACCTAAACCCTGGATTACTCCATATGCCATGGATGCAAATAAAATTAGGTTTTATTATAATGCTATATCTGTATCACTTTAAATGCCATATCATATACAAGCAATTACAAGCTGCTATTGTAAAATACAGCTCAAACTATATGCGTATTTTTAATGAAGGTGCTACTGTTATCTTGTTTTCAATCATCTTTTTGGTTGTTGTAAAGCATCAGTTTAACTGGATTTTTGGCGTGCTTGGAATTCTCTCGCTATC
This sequence comes from Flavobacteriaceae bacterium, assembly GCA_965178655.1. Taxonomy (GTDB): domain Bacteria; phylum Bacteroidota; class Bacteroidia; order Flavobacteriales; family Flavobacteriaceae. The sequence goes on along the minus strand of OZ238266.1, from coordinate 1,302,705 downwards.
CGTTGTACTAATGTTGCTCTTTAAACTATATAAGCGGTTTAGAAAAGAATAGTATCTTTACCTTTAAGAAACCTCATTTTCAATGACCCATAAAAAACTGTCTTTACGTCTTCGTATTTTCTTTTCCATGCTTTCTATTGTTGTTTTGGCTTCGGTATTAATGGCTACAACAGCAATATACCAGTATAATGAGGAGGCAGAAGAATATCATAACGACAGGTTATTGCGAAAAGAGAACACGATTAAAGCACAGATACATTACCAGTTAAAATCAGCCAAAACACAGTCGGTTTCTCCTAAAAATATTGCCTTATTTTTTAAAGAGAAAGGGTTTATCTACGAACTTTCGGACGTGCATAATTTACAGGTACACATTTACAGTTTAACCGGTGAGTTTTTATCCTCCTCCGACGGCACTACAAAAAACCTTTCTAGAAAAACAGTACTATCTTTAAAGAATTCTCCTGAAAAACGAGAAGTAACCCGTGTTTCTGATGGTAATAACACCATTCAATCCTCATACAGTTATCTTGTTGATTATCAATCTAAACCTCTGGCTATTATTGCGCTTCCGTATATAAAAAAGAATGAAATTATTAGTGCAGAACTACAAGGCTTTTTAAATAGATTAGGTGGTGTATATGCATTAGTATTACTTATTGCTATTATACTCTCTTTTATTTTATCTAAATACATTACCAAATCATTATTGCTTATCAGTAATAAGATTAATCAAACAAGATTTGATAAGCGAAACACCAAAATAGATCCTGAATTTGTTAGCGAAGAAATTCGCCCGTTGGTTAGCTCGTATAACAGTATGATTGATGAGTTACAGGAAAGCGCTGTTAAACTTGCCGCTAATGAGCGTGAACAGGCTTGGCGAGAAATGGCTAAGCAGGTGGCTCATGAAATTAAAAACCCGCTTACGCCTATGCGTCTTTCCGTACAGCGTTTTCAGCAAAAATTTGATGTAAACGACCCAGAAATGCACGAAAGGCTAGCTGCTTACACGAAGTTATTGCTTCAGCAAATTGATACCATGACAAGGGTATCTAATGCTTTTGCAAATTTTGCGCAAATGCCAAAACAAAAAAACGAATCTTTAAATGTTATTGAAGTGGTGCGTTTGGCTGTAGATTTATTCAGAGATAAGTCCGTTATTTTTACTGCAAACAAAGAGGCTATCTTAGGGGTTTATGATGGCACACAATTAACCCGAGTGTTAACTAATTTGGTTCAAAATGCCATTCAGGCTTGTGCAGAAAAAGACAATCCAAAAATTATAGTTGCCGTTTCAGATACCGATAACAATATTAACATTACCGTATCTGATAATGGCGTAGGTATTTTGCCAGAAAACAAACTACATATTTTTGAGCCTAAGTTTACTACCAAAACTAGTGGCATGGGACTTGGGTTAGCAATGGTTAAAAATATTATAGAAACTTACAACGGAAGTATTACCTTTACCTCTGAAAAAAACAAAGGCACTATTTTTACAATTGTGCTTCCAAAAAACAATTTACACTAACAATACACATAATGACATACAATAACATCTTAACAACAACGCAAAACGGTATTGCAACCATAACCATTAACCGTCCTAAAAAATTAAACGCCCTTAATAAGGCTACTATTTTAGAACTTCATGAGGCTTTTAAGACCTTAAATTCCGATACCGACATTAAAGTAATCATCATTACTGGTAGTGGTGAAAAAGCATTTGTTGCAGGTGCTGATATTTCGGAATTTGCAAATTTTTCAGCAGCTGAAGGCGCGCAATTAGCAAAGGAAGGACAAGATATTCTTTTTGATTTTGTTGCAAACCTAAGCACCCCTGTTATTGCTGCCGTAAACGGATTTGCGCTTGGTGGTGGATTAGAGTTGGCTATGGCTGCACACTTTAGAGTGGCTAGTGATAATGCAAAAATGGGATTGCCTGAAGTGTCTTTAGGCGTAATTCCTGGTTATGGAGGCACGCAGCGTTTACCACAACTTGTAGGAAAAGGAAAAGCTATGGAAATGGTTATGACTGCAGGTATGATTGGTGCTCAAGAGGCTTTGTCTTGCGGACTAGTAAACCATGTTGTTACTTTAGAAGAACTCTTACCATTAACACAGAAAATAGCTGGAAAAATAATGAGAAACTCTTCCGTAGCTATTAGTAAGGCAATTACAGCCATCAATGATAATTATACCGATGGCATTAATGGTTTTGAAACCGAAATTAATCAATTTGGCGCGTGTTTTAGTACCGAAGATTTTAAAGAAGGTACAACCGCTTTTTTAGAAAAAAGAAAAGCTAGTTTTCCTGGAAAATAGCACCTGTATTTCGACTAGCAGTTTTTTATAAATTGCTGTAATGCAACTATAACTTCCTGTTGGTTTTCTATGTGTGACATATGACCATCAGGAAGTTCTTTTACAATAACGTTTGTATTATTGGTTTGACTCAGCACATTGGTATAACTCACAATTGGATCTTCTTTACCGTAAATCATCATTTTTTTATACGGTGAAAAGTTAAGCAACACTTCCCTGTCATCACGTGTTTTCATCCCTTCTAAGGCGGCTACAATTCCTTGTAAAGGCATTTGTAAGGCCTGCTCTTTTAGTGTCTTTATTTCCGCTGCAAATAGCACTCTATTTTTGGGTCTAAACAAATTTGAAATGGCCATTTGCACAAAAGCTTTGTGGTTTTGTTTTACAGCCTTTATAGCACGATCTCTATTTGTTTTCTTGTCATTAGTATCTGCTCGTGCAGTAGAATTTAATAGTACTAATCCCTTTAAATTGTCGGGGTGTTTTTCGGCGTATGCCAATGCCACATAGCCCCCCATAGAATGGCCCACAAATATCGATTTTCTTATCTTTAAATGTTGTAACACCTCAGCAACTACGTCTGCCATAAGTTCCATACTATGCACATAGGCATAACAATCTGTGTTGCCGTGCCCCAACAAATCAATGCTAATAACCCTGTTTCGTTTTAGCAGTTCTGGTGTTATGGCATTCCACATTGTGGCGTTTTCTAAAAACCCATGTAATAAGACAATCGCGTTTCCTTTTCCTTGGTCAGAAAAAGAAACGGCAATGCCTTTGTAAGTAATTTGTTTTGTAGTCTTTTGAAGGTTCAAATCAATTATTTCGATTGTTGCATTAAATCTTCAATCTCATCTGCCTCAATAGGTATGTTTTTCATTAAATTAAGTGGCGCACCATTCTCTTGAATAACAACATCATCTTCTAAACGGATACCAAAACCTTCTTCAGGAATATAAATTCCAGGCTCTACCGTAAACACCATGTTAGCTTGCATTGGCTCGGTTAAGATTCCGTAGTCGTGCGTATCTAAGCCCATGTGGTGAGAAGTCCCGTGCATGAAATATTTTTTATATGCTGACCAATCGGCATTTTCGTTCTTAACATCAGCCTTGTCTAATAATCCTAAGCCTAGTAATTCTGAAGTCATTATTTTTCCAACCTCAACATGATAATCTGCCCAAATAGTTCCGGGAGTTAACATTTCTGTTGCTTGATTTTTTACACGATTTACAGCATTGTACACTGCTTTTTGTCGGTCTGTAAAACGCCCCGATACTGGAATAGTTCTACTCATATCCGAAGAATAGTTTGCGTATTCTGCCCCAACATCTAATAGTATTAAATCACCTGCTTTACACTCTTGATTGTTTTCAATATAGTGCAATACATTAGCGTTATTACCCGATGCTACAATTGGTGTGTAAGCAAACCCTTTAGAGCGATTGTTTAAAAACTCATGCATAAATTCCGCTTCAATATTGTATTCCATTACTCCTGGTTTTACAAAATTAAGAATTCTACGAAATCCTTTTTCAGTAATATTACAAGCGTTCTGAATTAAATCTAACTCTATTTGGTGTTTAACCGATCTTAAGCGCTGTAATATAGGCTGGCTCTTTGCTACTGTATGTGCTGGATACTGTTGTAGTAATTTTTTTACAAATCGTGCTTCACGAGTTTCTGTTTCTACATTAGCGCGGTAGTGCTCATTGGTATTAATATATACTGTACTGCATTGCGTCATGATCTCAAACAGCACTTTTTCCATATCTTTTAGCCAATAGACAGTTTTAATTCCTGTGGTTGCTAAAGCCTTTTCTTTGGTTAGTTTTTCTCCTTCCCAAACAGCAATATGCGCATTAGTCTCTTTTAAAAACAATATTTCGCGATGCATCGCTTTTGGACAATCAGGAAACAGCACCAATACGCTTTCCTCTTGATCTACACCACTTAAATAAAAAATGTCTCGGTGTTGTGCAAACGGCAAAGTACTGTCTGCACTCACTGGATAAATATCATTTGAGTTAAAAATTGCCAAACTGTTTGGCTTCATTTGAGCGGTAAAGTTTTTACGATTTTCAATAAATAATTTTCGATCTATTTGATGATATTTCATGGTGTGATATTTTTATATGCCAAATTTAAACAATCCTATGTAATAAATATTAGCTATTTTTATACAAATTTAAAATTCATTGTTATGCGTTCGCTTATTTTTTTGCTTTTTTGCTTATTTACTACAATTGCTTCAGCACAAAATTCATTGGTTAAAAACCTCCCTTTTACCAATATTGGACCTACAATAATGAGTGGCCGGGTGGTGTCTGTTGCTGTAAACCCTAGTAATACTACTGAGTTTTACGTTGGATATGCCTCTGGAGGACTTTGGCATACAACAAATAACGGCACTACTTTTACACCTGTATTAGATAATTCTCCCACACAGAATATTGGCGCACTTGCTGTAGATTGGAATGTAGGAACAATTTGGGTAGGAACTGGCGAAAATAATTCTTCTCGATCTTCTTATGCAGGAATTGGAATCTTAAAGTCTAATGACAAGGGTAAAACCTGGCAGCAGATGGGATTATCTGACACCCATCATATTGGTGAGATACAAATTAACCCAAATAACCCAAATGAAGTATTAGTTGCTGCTATTGGACACCTATACTCTAACAATGCCCAGCGTGGTATTTTTAAAACTTTAGATGGCGGAAAAACATGGAAAAAAACCCTTTTTATAAATGAATACACTGGCGTTATTGATTTAAAACCCGCACCAAACAACTTTAATATTCTTTATGCTGCTGCGTGGGAACGTGACAGAAAAGCATGGCATTTTAAAGGTAGCGGCGAACATTCTGGTATTTACAAAAGTATTGACGGTGGAGATTCTTGGACAAAAATCATTGAAAACAACGGATTCCCTCACGGAAATGGAGTTGGCCGTATTGGTTTAGCAGTTGTAAATGAGTCTACCGTATATGCTTTGCATGACAATCAATTTAGGCGACAAAAAACCACTACAAAGAAAATTTCTAATGCCTTAACGAAAGATGATTTTAAACAAATGACGGTTGCTAGCTTATTAAGTTTAAGTGATAAAAAACTAAATACATATTTAAAAACAAACGGGTTTCAAGAAAAATATCGTGCCGAAAACATAAAGCAGTTAGTGCGTTCAGGAACGGTACAACCTATAGATTTGTCTAGCTACCTAGAAAACGCCAATTCGCTGTTATTTGACACCCCTGTTATAGGAGCAGAAGTTTACAAAACAACCAATGGTGGAAAATCTTGGAAAAAAACACATCATGATACATTAGACGATTTGTTCTATTCTTATGGTTATTATTTTGGCGAAATTAGGGTAGACCCACAAGATGACAATGCTATTTACGTTTTGGGAGTACCTATTTTAAAATCGAAAGATGGTGGAAAAACATTTGTGTCTATCAGTAAAGAAAATGTACATGCCGATCATCAAACACTGTGGATAAACCCTAAGAAACAAGGCCATTTATTAGACGGAAATGATGGTGGACTAAATCTTTCTTATGACGATGGCGACAGTTGGATAAAACTCAACCAACCTGCTGTTGGACAATTTTACTCGGTATATGCCGATAATCAAACGCCCTATCATGTATACGGAGGTTTGCAAGATAATGGTGTCTGGACAGCCCCACATAATGCCCGTATTAACAAGCAGTGGAAACAGAGCGGTAAAAACCCATACCAATCTATTATGGGTGGCGATGGTATGCAGGTTGCCGTAGACAACCGAAATACCAATATTGTATATACAGGGTATCAGTTTGGGAACTATTTTCGTATTAACAGGGCTACCGGAACACAAACCTATATACAGCCTAAACACGAACTGGGAGAGCGCCCGTATCGTTTTAATTGGCAAACGCCTATACATTTGTCCGAACACAACCAGGATATTTTATACCTAGGAGGTAATAAACTCATGCGCTCACTAAATCAAGGAACCGACTGGGTTGCTATTTCTAAAGACCTTACCAAAGGCGGTAAAAAAGGAAATGTTGCTTATGGTACAATTACATCTATTACGGAATCTCCTTTTAAATTTGGATTGCTATATGTTGGTTCTGATGACGGATTAGTGCATTGTTCTAAAAACGGAGGCGACAGCTGGACACGAATTTCTGATGACTTCCCTGAAGACCTTTGGGTAAGTCGGGTTATTGCTTCTAAGCATTTAAAAGGCAGAGTGTATGTTACTTTAAATGGTTATCGCTCTGATGATTTTACATCCTATGTTTATATGTCCGAAAACTATGGTGAAACTTGGATAAACATAAGTAACTCCCTCCCTAACACTTCTGTTAATGTGATAAAAGAAGACCCAGAAAATAGTAACTTACTATACTTAGGTACAGATAATGGTGTTTATGCTTCTTTTAATAATGGTACTTCATGGAATCAATTTAAAAACGGACTGCCAAATGTTGCCGTACATGATTTGGTAGTGCAACCAAAAGCCAAAGACTTAATTTTAGGAACTCACGGTAGAAGTTTATACAAGACAAATATTGCAGTACTACAACAGCTAACAAAAAACATTCAAGACAAACCAATACATCTTTTTCCTATTAATGATGTTGTTAAAAAAATGTCTTGGGGAAATAGCTGGAGTAAATGGCTTCCGGCATATACCCCTAAAATAACTATTCCTTTTTATGTAAATGATTCTGGTACTGCCAACATACAGGTTTTTGCTAAAAAAATAGTTGTTTCTGAATTTGATGTCGCAGTTACAAAAGGGGTTAACACCGCTTCTTTTGATTTATCTTTTTCTGAAAAAGGACGACAATCATATGTTAAAAAACACCGTAAAACCGATTTAAAACCAGCTAAAAACAATGTGTACTACTTGCCTAAAGGGCGATATACCATTGTTATTAATATAGAGAACTTTGTAACTACGGAAGTATTGGTTATTAAGTAGGCTTCGAGAACCTCAGCCTACAAATAACCTCAAACTAAAAACAACTTCAGGCTACAAAAAACCTCAGACTACGAAAAACATCGGAGTCTGAGGCTCTCGAAGACTACTCTTACGCCTCATAGAAAAATTGTTCTTGTATAATTTTTCCGTTACAGACTTGATATAGGCATATTTCATTTATTAATATGCGTCCTTTATCTACAAAGGTGATATCGTTTTCCATGGTTACTGCAAAATAATTTCCTGTAACTATGGGGTCTGAAACAAAAGCGCTATGAATTTTAATTACTGACGCTTCCCACTCAATTGTTTTCTTTCTTATGGCCGCCATTCCTACTGTATGTGGTATGTTAAATTTTTTATCTTCTATACTAATAATATCGTCATGATATAACTCGTTTTGAGCTTGCGGATGCTTTTCTTGTCGGCATAACTCTACCAATCTATCTGCTATTTGTTGAGTGGTCATTGTTAGATTTTATTTTAAGTGTTATAAGATTTTTCTATCTGTTTAATAATTGCTTCGGCAACATTTACTCTTGTTGTTTTTTCAATACCTTCTAATCCTGCCGATGAATTTGCTTCAATAACTAGCGGCCCGTTTTTAGAGCGAATTAAATCAACCCCAACAACATCTAAGCCTAAACATTGTGCCGTTTGCAATGCTATGCTTTCCTCCTCTTTAGTTAGCGTTACAACTTTTGCTGTACCACCACGATGTATATTGCTTCTAAAGTCTTTACCTCCACTGCTACGTTGCATAGCGGCCACTACTTTTTGTCCTACAACGTATACCCTAATATCTTCGCCTTTTGATTCTGCTATAAACTCTTGAATTAGTATTGGTTTATTTAAGCTATCCATCGTTTCTATTATAGATATGGCTGAGGCAGTACTCTCTGCCAGCATTACTCCCAAACCATGGGTGCCTTCTAAAAACTTTATAACATATTTTTCTCCCGGTAAAAGCGATAACTGACTTTTTAAAACTTCCTTATTTTGAGTATATAGTGTTTTAGGAATTGGAATATTGTGCTTTGCTAAAAACTGCATGGTTTCTAGCTTATTTCTAGAGCGTAAAATTCCTGCTGTAGCTGCTGTTGTGTATACCTTGTTTTTCTCAAACTGACGGACTATTGCCACGCCGTGCTCAGTAAAAGAAGCGCCTATACGAGGAATAATAGCATCTGCAAATGTTGTAATATCTTCGTTGTTAAACAGTACTTTTGTTTTTCCGTTGTTAAAAAACAACCCGCATTTGGTGTGGTCTATAATTCGAACATAATGTCCCATTTTAGATGCCTCATCAAATAACCGCTGTGTAGAGTACAATGCCCCGCTAACAGATAATAAGTATATTTTCATTTTTTTATTGGTATTCTAGTGTTGCCGTTTCTTTAAAAGGCGATAGTTTAACGGCTTCCATTTGTTGCTGATAAGCTGTCCAGTCTGTTGCATAAAATTCATTAATTTTTGCAATAACTGTTGCTATCTTTTTATCGGCATTATTAAGCATTGTTTTTTCTGTTTTTCCTGGCGATTGCTGCAAAGCCCTTACGTAATATCCTGCTTTATATAAATATGAAATTGTACTTGGAAACTCGGTTGCTGTTATACCTTGTCTGTCGTCTTTTTTACCCAAGACATCATCTAACAAGCCGTCAATTTTTTTAATGATTGTTGTCTGTGTTGTTAAAAGAGAATCATATTGCTTATTATTATTTTGAGCTTTTAACTGTTGCTGATAGTCTTTTACTATTTTTTTTGATTCAGCCAATTGTGTTGTTGCTGTTGCTACCGCGTTAATTTTCTTTTCAATTATTTTTAATAACGTATATTTATCTTGCAATACCGTTGATGTAATTACCACTCGAGGATCATAACCCACTTTTATTTTCTGTGTAGCAGTTTCGTTTCCGAATTGCATTTTTAAAGTGTATGTGCCTGGTAAAACCGTTACGCCTCCAGGTTCGCCATGGTTATTTTTTTGAAGTTTACGAGAAGGATACTTTACTCCTTTTTCATTTAAATACCAGTATATTTTATGCACGCCATTTTCTGTAGGTGCTTTTTGTTTTATACTGCGAATTAATCGGTTATCTGCTGTAAATATCTGAAGTGATATTGAATCGGTTTTTACGGCGTCTTTCGACTTTTCATCTGTTTTCTCAGGAGTGTTTATACTATATCTAATAGCGGCGCCTCTTGCTCTATTTTCTCCATTAAATATTGCATTAGCAGCAAAACGAGTACCTGTAGGTTGCTGATTTTGTGTAATAAATGCTGATGGCGGCGTAAATAAGTGTAAGGATTTATCAAGTATTTGTTGTCCGTTTTTAGCCATTTCACGTAGTGGTCTAATGTCATCAATTACATAAGCTGCGCGACCAAAAGTACCAATAACCAAATCATGTTCTCGAGGATGAATAGCCATATCCATTGTTGATACTGTTGGGTAATTATGTGTAAATTTAGTGAAATTTTCACCTTTATCTATACTCATGTATAGCCCGTATTCTGTACCTAGAAATAATAAATTTGGTGCTTCTAAATCTTGTACAATAGAGAGTGTATAACCAAATATTTCTGACTTATCTTTTAAGATGTTTGTCCACGTTTTTCCAAAATTAGTAGTGTGGTATAGGTATGGCTTAAAATCAAACTGGCGATAATTATTAACGACCACATAAGCCTCTCCTTCTACAAATTTGGATGTTTTAATTTGCGCGACCCAAGCATTTTTAGGCATCTTTTTAATGGTGCTTGCAATGTTTTTCCATGTTTTCCCGCCATCTCTTGTTAATTGAATCTTTCCATCATCTGTTCCTACCCACAGGGTTTTTTTATCAAATTTACTTGGCTCAATAGCAAGAATTGTACAATGGTTTTCAGCACCTGTAGCGTCTAGTGTAATACCACCGCTTTCGTGTTGTTGCTGTTTGTCTTTATTGTTTGTGGTAAGATCTGGAGAAATAATATTCCATGTAAAGCCCTTATCTGTAGATTGGTGTACAAACTGACTTCCAAAATAGATGGTTTCTTGGTCAATCGGACTCATTGCAATAGCCGAATTCCAGTTAAAACGCAATTTTACATTGTTAGGGTGTGTTGGCTGAATACCCTTTGTATAACCTGTTTTTCTATCATATCGTGCCACATAACCTTGTTGAGACATTCCGTATCCGTAACGGTTATTTTTAGGATCAGGAACTACATCAAACCCGTCGCCAAACATTAATTCTTGCCAATATGAGTTTCTAATTCCTTGTGATTTTAACACATATGCTGGGCCTACCCATGAGCCATTGTCTTGCATTCCTCCATATACGTTATACGGAAAATCCATATCTACATTTATATGGTAAAATTGAGCAATTGGTAAGTTTTCAACAAAACGCCATGTTTTTCCTTTATCGTGTGTTATGTTTAATCCGCCATCATTTCCATCAATCATAAAATTGGGGTTTTTAGGGTGGATATACCATGCATGATGATCGGGGTGTACTCCTTTTGAAGTGCCGTAAGCAGGCATTAGTTGCTTAAACGATTTACCGCCATCATCACTTACATTAACATAAGTAAATACGGAGTATATGCGCTGTGCGTTAATAGGGTCAACAAAGATATCTGAATAATAGAAAGGTCTGTTTCCAATACCTTCACCACCTCTTCCGCTAGAGCGATTATTTGTCATTTTCCATGTAAGTCCACCATCAATTGATTTATATAGCGCATTTTTTTTTGCTTCTACTAAGGCATATATAATTTTGGGATTACTCGGCGCAATTGCCAAACCTATTCTTCCTAAGTTTCCTTTAGGAAGTCCTTCTTTATCTGTAATTTTTTTCCAGTTATCGCCACCATCATAGGTTATGTACATTCCTGAGCCCTCTCCACCAGAAGTAAAAGTCCATGGCTTTCTTTCATGTTGCCACATGGCTGCAATTAATTTATTTGGATTAGAAGAGTCTACAACCAAATCAGCACATCCCGTTGCGTTGTTTACAAATAATGATTTCTCCCATGTTTTTCCGCCATCGGTAGTTTTGTAAACCCCTCTTTCTGGATGAGCGCCCCAAGGAGAACCTATTGCACCGACATATACCGTATTGGGATTATTTTTATCGATAATAATTTTATGAATATTACGAGTGTGTTCTAGGCCTACCAATTGCCAAGAATGCCCTGCGTCAATACTTTTGTATAATCCGTATCCGCCTGTTAAACTATTTCTCGGGTTTCCTTCTCCTGTACCTGCCCAAATAACATCTGGGTTGCTTTGTTGTATGGCTATAGCACCAATTGAAGCCACAGCCTCTTTATCGAAAATAGGCGACCAATCTACCCCGCCACTTTCTGACTTCCATACCCCTCCAGAGGCTGTTCCAATATAAATTATAGCGGGGTTATTTGTAATTACATCTATCGCTGTTACTCGTCCGCTCATTCCTGCAGGTCCTATAGAACGGGCTTTTATATCTTTAAGTTTACTGAAATCGATATTTTGAGAGACCGTACTACTAATAGAAAATAGTAATACAAGAAGGCATAGTTTTTTCATGACAATTAATTTTATATTGCTAACAAAGTTACTAAAAGAAATCTGCAAACCGAATAAGGTATTTACAATTATCCTTTTTCATTTATAAACATTCTAAATAAAGACGTAAAAACATATAAAAAGAACTGTTTTGTTTGTTTAGCAGTCTATTAAAATTAAATTTGTTGTTAATTAAATCATAACATTCTTATTTATAATGAGCGGATTCTTAAAATCTTCAATCGGAAGAAAAGTTGCCATGGCATTGTCAGCCTTCTTTCTTATGTTTTTCTTATTACAACACTTTGTAATTAACGTCACATCAATTTTTCCAGATCACGGTAAAACATTTAACACTTTATCTCACTTTATGGGTACTAATCCATTAGTGCAATACGTTATGCAGCCGGTATTAATTTTTGGGGTGCTATTTCATTTTATTATGGGGTTTGTATTAGAGTTAAAAAACAAGAAAGCACAAAAAATTAGTTATGCAAAAAACAATGGCGCTGCCAATTCTACATGGATGAGCAGAAACATGATTTGGAGCGGAATGGCTATTTTAGCATTTGTTGTTCTTCACTTTATTGACTTTTGGTTTCCAGAAATCAACACCAAATTTATTCAAGGAGACTGGAGTGGATTACATAATGGTGAGTACAGATACTTTCATGAATTACAACAAAAATTTGTTAGTCCAATACGCGTTGGTGCTTATGTTGGTGCCTTTGCTTTTTTAGCAATGCACTTATTACACGGGTTTAGCTCTGCTTTCCAATCAATGGGCGCAAACAACAAATACACTCAAGGATTAAAAACATTTGGGAGACTTTACGCAATATTAATTCCTGTAGGATTTATGATTATTGCATTAGTTCACCATTTTAACCAAGCACACTAACACCCATTATTTATGGCTACTTTAGATTCAAAAACACCAAACGGCCCATTAAAAGATAAATGGACTGATTACAAAAATAAAATTGATTTGGTAAACCCTGCCAACAAACGTTTAATAGACGTTATTGTAGTAGGAACCGGATTAGCAGGAGGTTCTGCAGCAGCTACCTTAGCTGAATTAGGATATAACGTAAAAGCATTTGCTTACCAAGATTCGCCACGTAGAGCACACTCTATTGCTGCACAAGGTGGAATTAATGCTGCAAAAAACTATCAAGGAGATGGTGATTCATCTTACCGTTTATTTTACGATACCGTAAAAGGTGGTGACTACCGTTCTCGTGAAGCTAACGTACACCGTTTAGCAGAAGTGTCGGCAAATATCATTGACCAATGTGTTGCACAAGGTGTTCCTTTTGCACGTGACTATGGCGGACTTTTAGACAACCGTTCTTTTGGAGGGGTATTGGTTTCAAGAACTTTTTACGCTAAAGGACAAACAGGACAACAATTATTGTTAGGCGCATATTCTGCAATGAACCGTCAAATAGCACGTGGTAAAATAGAAATGTTTAACCGCCATGAAATGCTTGATGTTGTAAAAGTTGATGGAAAAGCACGTGGTATTATTGCACGTAACCTAATTACTGGAGAAATTGAACGTCACTCAGCACATGCTGTAGTTATAGCTACAGGAGGATACGGAAACGTTTATTTCTTATCAACCAACGCTATGGGATCTAACGCTACCGCAGCATGGAAGATTCACAAAAAAGGGGCCTATTTTGCAAACCCTTGTTACACACAAATTCACCCAACTTGTATTCCGCGTTCTGGAGATTACCAATCAAAATTAACATTGATGTCGGAATCACTACGTAATGATGGTCGTATTTGGGTGCCTAAAAACATGGAAGATGTGTTGGCTATTCGCGAAGGTCGTAAAAAACCAACCGACTTATCAGAAGACGACAGAGATTATTACTTAGAGCGCAGATATCCTGCCTTTGGAAACTTAGTACCTCGTGATGTTGCCTCTCGTGCAGCAAAAGAACGTTGTGATGCTGGTTATGGTGTAAATGCTACCGGAGAAGCGGTGTATTTAGATTTTAAATCTGCTATTGACCGTTACGGAAAAGAACAAGCAAAATTAAAAGGTGTTAACAACCCTTCAGAAGCAAAAATATACGAATTAGGACAAGCTATTGTTGAAGCAAAGTACGGTAACCTGTTTCAGATGTATAACAAAATTGTAGACGAAGACCCATACAAAACACCTATGATGATTTACCCTGCAACTCACTACACAATGGGTGGTGTTTGGGTAGACTACAACCTAATGACTACCGTTGATGGGCTGTACTGTATTGGAGAAGCAAACTTCTCTGACCACGGCGCAAACAGACTAGGTGCCTCTGCCTTAATGCAAGGATTAGCCGATGGCTATTTTGTACTGCCTTATACTATTGGAAATTATTTATCAAATGATATTCGTACTGGTAAAATTGCTACAGATTCAGCAGAATTTGACCAAGCTGAAAAAGACGTAAAAGATAGAATTGATTTCTTTATCAATAATAAAGGAACAAAATCTGTTGACTATTTCCATAAGAAGTTAGGAAAAATCATGTGGGATAAAGTAGGAATGGCTCGTAATGAAAAAGGACTTACCCAAGCTATTGCCGAAATTAAAGCCACTCGTGAAGAATTCTGGAAAGAAGTAAATGTTCCTGGAAACGCAAGCGAAATGAATCCTGAATTAGAAAAAGCAGGACGAGTAGCCGATTTCTTAGAATTAGGAGAGTTATTTGCAAAAGATGCTTTAAACCGTAATGAATCATGCGGAGGTCACTTTAGAGAAGAGTCTGTTGAATTAGATGGACTACAAAAAGGAGAGGCAAAACGTGATGATGAAAATTACGCTTATGTAGCTGCTTGGGAATATAAAGGAGAACCTTCCGATGCGGTGCTACATAAAGAACAATTGGAGTTTAACGATATTGAGCTGAAGCAGAGATCGTATAAGTAATTAGCGAAAAGGGAAAAGCGATTAGTTGTGTCTGTATTGAAATCATATAAAGAGTTAATTGTTTGGCAGAAGTCAATGACCTTGGTTAAAGAGGTTTATCTGTTAACCGCAACGCTTCCTGAAGCAGAAAAATTTGGTTTAGTTAGTCAAATGAGAAGGGCTTCAGTTTCTATTCCTTCGAATATTGCTGAAGGCTGGGGGAGATTATCTCGGAAAAATTATATTCAATTTTTGAGAATTGCAAGAGGATCTTTGTTTGAATTAGAAACACAACTATTAATCATAAAAGAATTAAATTATATAAAAGATTGCGAAAAAGAGAAAGATTTGATAATTGAAATCAGCAAAATGCTAAATTCATTAATCAGAAAACTAGAGGAGAAAGGCTAAGCCCTTTTCGCTTTTCGCTAATCACTAAAGACTAGAAAAATGAATTTAACACTAAAAATCTGGAGACAAAAAGACGCAAACGACAAAGGTCGTATGGTTGATTATAAGGTCGCTGATATTTCAGAACACATGTCATTTTTAGAAATGATGGATGTACTAAACGAACAATTAATTAATGCTGGTGATGAACCTGTTGCTTTTGATCATGATTGCCGTGAAGGAATTTGCGGAATGTGCTCTATGTACATCAACGGAGAAGCACACGGGCCTGATAGAGGCGTAACCACTTGTCAGTTACACATGCGTATGTTTAACGACGGAGACACCATTACTATAGAGCCGTTTAGAGCAACTGCATTTCCTGTAATAAAAGATTTGGTTGTTGACAGAACTTCTTTTGAACGCATACAACAAGCTGGTGGATTTATTTCGGTAAATACGTCTGGTAACACACAAGACGCCAATGCTATTCCAATTCCTAAAAAAGATGCCGATGATGCTATGGACGCTGCCACTTGTATTGGTTGTGGTGCTTGTGTAGCTACTTGTAAAAACTCATCTGCAATGTTATTTGTAGGTGCAAAAGTAAGCCAGTACGCCTTATTACCTCAAGGACGTGTAGAGGCTACCGAGCGTGTCCAAAACATGGTAGCACAAATGGACTTAGAAGGTTTTGGAAACTGTACCAATACCGGCGCATGTGAGATTGAATGCCCTAAAGGAATTTCATTAGAAAACATTGCCCGTATGAATACTGAATTTTTAAAAGCAAGCTTAAAAGGATAAGCTTATTTACCACATACATTCAAGGACTTTCTTGAAAACAAAACCCCGTATTATTACAATACGGGGTTTCTTTTTACTTATCTTTATCAAAAAACATCATATGCTTCGCGTTACCGGAATACAAACCAATTTACACTGGGAAAACCCTGAAAAAAATCGCCAGGGTTTTAGCAAGTATTTTAGTGCGTTAGCCGGAACAACAGACCTCATTATACTCCCTGAGTTATTTACTACGGGTTTTAGCATGAATGTAAGCACTACAGCAGAACACATGACTGGAGCAAGTGTAAAATGGATGCAAGATTGGGCTTTAAAAACCCAAGCGGCTATTGTAGGAAGCCTTCCTGTTCTTGAAAACGGACATTACTACAACAGACTACTCTTTGTTCATCCCTCCGGAAAAATAGACCACTACAACAAGCGCCACCTCTTTTCTTTAGCAAAAGAACAGACTGTTTTTACAGGTGGCTCAGAACGTTTAATTGTTAATTATAAAGGCTGGCGAATTTGTCCGCTTATTTGTTATGACTTACGTTTTCCGGTGTGGTCTAGAAACCACCAAGATTATGATTTGTTGCTATATACTGCCAATTGGCCTAAACAGCGTATAAACGCCTGGGACGCGCTTTTAATAGCGCGCGCTATAGAAAACATTAGTTATGTGGTTGGTATAAACAGAGTGGGCACAGACCCTAAAAACAACACATATACAGGGCGTTCTGCAGGGTATGATTTTTTAGGCAATGCTTTAACAGCGCTTCCTGACAATAATGAGGAGGTATTTACCATAGCGCTCTCTAAAACCAAGCAAGACACAACACGGCATGCGCTTGGCTTTTTAAATGATGGAGATTAGCAAATATACATCAAGCTGAAAATTCGTGTGGTCACTGAGTCCTTAGATAAGCTCAAGATAACACCCTTCGACAAGCTCAGGATAACACCTGTTGAAGTGAGGGTTTTTGTAAGCGATTACTTATACATGGTGCTGAGTGCTGGTTTTTTGTTTAATTGAGTTTATATTGGATAGAAAATAAATTGTTTTCTCTTCACTCTTTAGTTCTTTATAAACTTTAAAACCTGCATGATTGTATAGGTTAAGTAATTTATTATCTGAGGTTTCAAAAAGGATTGGTAATTCTGAGGTTTTGGATATTTTAATAAGCATTTTATTTATTTCATTTAACCCATCAAGCCTACCGTATCCTTTTTGTTGAGCGATGAACCAAACATAAATGAAATTATCTAATTTTAATTGGTGCTTTTTTACCATTTTCTCATTTTTCAATACCTTTAGAAGGTTTGATAAAAGAATTCCTTTTGCCACTTTTAAATAATTAAAATGATCTCCTAAAGTCTTTTTAAACTTATTTTTTTCATAAAAGAGTACAATCGTTTTCTTATTTTTGGCAATAAATACGCCATCTAATTTTAGGGCTATTGTAAAGCAATAATTTACAAGATTAAAAACATTCTTTTTAAAGTTTTTTCTTTTATTATCAAACAATAAGGACATCCTAGGATTATCAATAAACCGTTCTGTAATTAATTGCTTGTAATACAATTGGGTGCTTTTAGATAGTTTTAGATTATTGTTTTCCATTATTTTTGAGTAGATTATAGTGTGCTATATAGGCTTTGAATAAGCTGCTTTCATGATTATATCTCAACCCATATTTTACAACAAGACGTTTGATGATTGGCGTTAATTTAGGATAATGTATATGTGAAACATTAGGAAACAAGTGATGTGTAATATGATGGTTAAATCCACCCAATAACCATGTAGTGGATTTACTATTGATTGCAAAATCTGTTGTTGTTATGATTTGATGATGTGACCATGAATATGGCATTTTACCATCTGCTGCCGGTTTAACAAAAATAGAGTTCTCAGATACATGTGATGGGACAAGCGCTAGGGTTAGAAAATAACTCGCTGTTACATGTAATAAAATATTACCTACTACTACTTGAAAGATTGATAGGGATGTAAAATAAAAAGGACATAAAATAAAAAGGGATATATAAAATGCTTTGAATATTATGAATTTTATGTATTCGGTTGTAGGAATTTTTTTGAGAAAAGATTTTTTTGAAAAAAAGTCTTTAAAATCTCTAATATAAATCCAGTTAATGGTATAAATAGAATATAGAAAGGGGACATAAATATGTTGATATTTATGATAGGATTTGTGAATTGAATTAGGCAAAATTTTGACTATAACAGACTGCGTAAGATCTGGGTCCTTTTCGAAAGTATTAGGAAAGACATGGTGTCCAATTTGGTGTCGTTTTTTCCACGTATAAGAGTTTGCACCAATGAGATCCATTTGCATAGCGAAAAATGCATTAACCGATTTTTTAGAATGCGCTATCCCGTGAACTGCGTCATGAGAGATGTTTATAGCTAGAATGATAGATAAAGGCCCTAAAAACAGGAAAGCTATATATACGAGAAAATTATACTGAAAATAGTAAATAGAAATATATGTAGCGATAAATATTGTTTTCAATATCAGGTACTTAATGATAATCGAAGTGTTACCGTATTTATTAAGTTTATTTAATTTGAAATATTCATTAACTTCTTTACATGCATCTTTATAAAATGAATCAGGCTCTTTAGGAAATTTTATTCTTACACTCATTTTATATACTTTTTAAATACGACATCAAATGATTTGAGCGTATGTTCTACATCTTCTTTTGTATGCAAACTAGTGGGAGTTAACCTAAATATCACAACCCCTTTAGGAACAACAGGATATATAACTATTGAGCAAAATACCCCATGTTGGTATACTAATTCTTTTTGAAGGTCAAAAACATCAACAATTTTAATGTTGAAATATATAGGGGTAATAGGAGTATTAACTTTGTCTGAGAGTAAATTTCTTTTTCTTAAGCCTTCTTGTAATAGGGAGGTGATTTCAAACAAAATCTTTCTGTTACTATCAGCCTTTTTTATGATTTTTAATCGTTCATTTAAACCTTTAACTACTGGCATAGGCAACGATTTTGAAAATATTTGAGACCTAAGGTTATATTTAAAATAGTTAATAATCTCTTTGTTTCCAGCAATAATAGCACCGAATGAAGCCATGGACTTTGTAAAAGTAGTAAAATACAAATCTACTTGATTTTCAAGATTGTATGCGCAAACAGTACCATTTCCTTTTATACCCATAACTCCAAAGCCGTGAGCATCATCAACTAAAAATCTAAAATTATAATTCGATTTTAAGTCGCAAATTTCTTTTAATTTCCCCTGTTCACCTGACATACTAAAAACACCCTCGGTTACGACTAAAATTCCACCATTAGTATTTTTAGTAAGTTCTTCTGCTTTTTTAAGTTGTTTTTCCAGATGTGCCAAATCATTATGGTTGTAGATCAATTTAACGCCTTTATGAAGGCGTATTCCATCAATAATACATGCATGACATTGAGAGTCTGAAATGACAACATCATTGACACTTAATAAAGAGTCAATTACGGATATCATTCCTTGATAACCAAAATTCAGCAATAATGCCTTTTCCATATTTATGAAAGACGCAATATTTATTTCAAATTCATCATGCAAATAGGTGTCGCCTGTCATCATTCTAGAACCCATTGGATACGTCATGCTCCATTCAGATAGAGCAAAGGAGTCTATTTCATTAATTTCTGTTGAATTAGCGATACCTAAATAATTATTGTAACTCCAACATATTGTTTTTTTATTATTAAAAGTAATATGATTAGAAACACTTCCTTTAAGTTTAGGAAACGCAAAATTACCTTCAATCCATTTTTGAAGGTCTCCTATGGGCCCATTATTTTGTTTTATTCTTTCAAATATATCCATGGCATTTTTTTATTTAGTCACCTAAGTTTGAAATTTAAAAGATTTAGGTATAGAGAATAGCCTTAATATAGATCGGGTGAGATTTACACCCAACCTGTTATGTATTGAGCAGATATCCTATTTATCATGTTTTGATAAAGATAGTAAAAAATAATTAGCAATGTGCAGCATCATTCTTGTCTTCACTTTGTATAGCATTATAATTTTAAAGCAATTATTCGTCCCTGATTCGTCCCCTAGGATTTCAAGCATAAAAAAACCCTCTCAATTAAGAAAAGGGTTTTTACTGTTTTAAAGTTGTCCCGTCCTGAAATAGCGTTACACATAAAAACGTTAAAAAATGGAAAACAACCCCGAACGCTATATAAAGCGTACTCAGAAAGACTATTCAATGTCTTTAAAACTACAAATTGTTCAAGAGATTGAACAAGGAGAATTAAGCACCACAGGAGCTGTTCGTAAATATGGTATCCAAGCACGTTCAACAATTGTTAGTTGGCTCCGAAAATATGGTACCTTTGATTGGGAAAACCAAACACCATCAAATATGCCAAAAACTCCTGAACAAAAACTACTTGAATTAGAACAAGAAAATCGTCTACTAAAAAAGCAAAAAGCCCACTTAGAGCATCAGGTCTCACGAGCAGACAAAAAAGCAATCATTTTTGACATGATGATTGATTTAGCGGAAAAAGAATATAATATTTCTATCAGAAAAAACTCCAAACCCGGGTTATCAACACCTTCAAAGAAGAACACAAAGAAACAATAGTTTCTACCTGTGAATTACTCGGGGTTAGCAGGCAGGTATATTATAGAGCTAATCAATCAAGAAAAAAGCGGCGAATAAAAGCTCAAAAAGTAATAGAAATGGTTAAAGAAATAAGAATGAAAATGCCCAAATTAGGTACACGTAAATTATATAATAAACTAGAAGATCCTTTGAAAGAGATTGGTGTTGGTAGAGACAGGCTCTTTGCTATACTTAAGGCAAACCATATGCTTATAAAACCAAAGAAGCAGTATCATGTTACAACCAATTCATATCATAGGTTTTACAAACATCAAAACCTCATTAGTGCAACAACACCCTCAAGACCTGAACAGATTTGGGTGTCAGACATTACCTATATAGGAAACAGAAAGAACCCTATGTATTTAGCATTAATCACAGATGCTTATTCCAAGAAAATAGTTGGATATGATGTGTCTGATAGTCTGTGTGTAAAAGGAACTACACGTGCTTTAGATAAAGCTGTTAAAAATAGAATATATAAACAAGAAGCGTTGATACACCACTCTGATAGAGGTATTCAATACTGTTCTAATGAATATCAAAAATTATTAGATAAATTTGACATACAACCTAGTATGACTCAAAAATATGATCCCTATGAAAACGCAATAGCTGAAAGAATTAATGGCATTTTAAAGCAAGAATTTGATATTAACAAGTATAATCTAAACCTTGATATAATTAAAAAATTAGTAAAAAACGCAATAGAAATATACAATAAGGATAGACCACACTTATCAAATTCAATGTTGACTCCTGAACAAATGCACAAACAAAGAAGACTGAAAATTAAAACCTATAAACAAAAAAAGAGAGTAACAAAAATGAATTTGCTACCCTCTAATAATTTAAATATCTTAGCCCAATAATCTGTATCGGTTATTTAGGACGAGACAAGTGGTCCCACTTGGGCTTACTTCAACTCCGTTCAGCATAAACTTCTCGCCCTAGAAACTTTCAAGCATAAAAAAACCCTCTCAATTAAGAAAAGGGTTTTGCTGTTTTAAAGTGGTCCCACTTGGGCTCGAACCAAGGACCCTCTGATTATGAGTCAGATGCTCTAACCAACTGAGCTATGGGACCTAAAACGGAGTGCAATAATACTACTTATTTATAGTATGACCAATTATTTTTTTAATAAAAAAGAGAGTTTGTTTAACAGCATCAAAATAACACGCTTCTTTATTCGCACGCTTTTGCTAATACCCTTTGCTCTGTAATCGTTCTGTTACCGTAAAAAAACTTGCTTTTCGCTTATTTTCCTAATTATTAATCTCCTGACACAATTCTATTAAAACACCATTTGTTGTTTTTGGATGTAAAAAAGCAATGCGCTTATTATCTGCACCTTTTTTTGGTGGGTTATTTAATACCGTAAAACCTTTAGCGGTAAGACGCGCTATTTCGGCATCAATATCTGTAACATCAAAGGCAATATGATGAATTCCCTCGCCTTTTTTTTCTATAAATTTAGCAATAGGACTCTCTGGCGTGGTTGCTTCTAGCAATTCTATTTTATTAGGCCCTGCTTTAAAAAACGACGTCTTTACACCTTCGCTTTCAACAGCCTCAACTTTATAATGTGGCACGCCTAATAAGGCTTCAAATAGTTCATTAGATGCTTCTAGATTTTTTACCGCAATACCTATATGTTCAATTTTATTCATACCCAAATGGTTAATTATGTTATATAATACCCTACAAAAATACATTAATGAGTGCTTTTTGAAGTTAATTTGGTATAATATATTATTTTTGCAGCATGGAAAGTAATAGACAAAAGAAAATAGCAGGGGTTTTACAACTTGATTTAGTAGATGTTTTGCAAGGTGCCGCAAGAAATAGTGGTTTAAATGGTGTACTTATTTCAGTTACAAAAGTATCTGTAACTACAGACTTATCTATTGCTAAGGTGTACTTAAGTATTTTTCCTATTAACAAAGCTACTGCGCTTTTAACAGGAATACAGCACAATAAGGCTGCTATTAAACACGAAATTGCACAACGCACCAAGCACCAATTACGACGAATGCCTGAGCTCTCTTTTTATATTGATGACTCCTTAGAGTATATTGATACTATAGAAAAATCTTTAAAAGGCGAAGAAAACCCTATTGAAGACCACGATTTATTAGAGAATAGAGATCTTATTTAATTGGCGTTTTCGTTCTACATAGCAAAACGATACCTCTTTACTAAAAGTAGCTCTAATGCTATTAATATCATTTCAAAAATAGCCGCTATTGGTGTTGTTTTTGCCGCTGCCCTGCTTTTAATTGTATTATCAGGGTTTGCAGGTTTAAAAACTTTTAGCCTATCATACGCTAGTGTTATTGATCCTGATTTTAAAATTTTACCCGCCACCGGAAAACAATTGCACCTCTCTCCTACCGAGATTGAACAGTTACAAAAACACACAAACATTGTTTCTTATAGTAAGTTAATAGAAGAAAAAGTGTTTTTAAAGTTTAAAGAGCAAACTGCTCTGGCAACTATAAAAGGTGTTGACAGCCATTATGCCGAAACTGTTAATGTTACCAATACCTTATTCTCTGGACAGTGGCTTGCTCAAAACAGCAACCAAACTGTAACGGGTGCTTTATTGGCAGAGAAACTTAGTCTTGGCGTGTTTGATTATGCTGCAAACTTAGAAATATACGTGCCTAAACCCGGTAAAGGATCGTTAAACAGAAATGCTTTTTATACCCTTACCGCTCAAAATGTGGGACTTTTTGATGTTAATGATGTGCTTAATCAAGAGCTGTTGTTTACCTCTTTAGCGGCAAGTAAAGAACTGCTTCATTACCCTGAAAACACCTTTTCTGCAATAGTATTAAAAACTGAAGGGCTTACAGACGAAGACCTGTTTAGAACAACATTACACCAAATTTTTAAACAGCCTATTAAAATTAAGAATCGTTTGGAGTTAAATGATGCGCTTCATAAAATGCTTAATACCGAAAACATTGCTGTGTATTTAATCTTTACCCTAATCCTTATTATTGCGCTATTTAATGTTATTGGTGCAATTATTATGATGATTATTGATAAAAAAGACAACCTAAAAACACTGTTTAATCTAGGAACGACCATTAGCGATATTAAAAAAATATTCTTTCTACAAGGAGCCTTGCTTACTTTTATTGGCGGATGTGTTGGTGTGTTATTGGGGTGCTTGCTTGTGGGGTCTCAACTTGTTTTTGAGTATATTACCATTCCAGGAACAGCTATTCCCTACCCTGTTGAGTTAAGTTTTGGTAATATTGTTCTTGTGCTACTAACTATTTTTATACTAGGGCTACTGGCTTCAAAAATAGCCTCGTATCGCATTAGCAAAACGTTACTTACACGCTAAGTTGCGTGTCTTAGAACTTATAGTCTTTAAATTTTTCCGAAACCTCATTTAAGACCTTAAATACGCCTTCAGAATCATCTGTGGTCACCATTTTTATGCGGTATTCTTTAAAATCTTTTATGCCTTTAAAGTAATTGGTGTAGTGCCTTCTGGTTTCAAAAACACCTAGTTTTTCTCCTTTCCAAGCAATACTCATTTCTAGGTGTCTTTTGGCAGCCTCTACACGTTGTGCCATTGTTGGCAGTGCCATGTGTGTTCCTGTTTCAAAATAGTGTTTTACCTGATTAAAAAACCATGGATTTCCAATGGCAGCACGACCAATCATACAACCGTCAAGTCCGTAACTATCTCGCATACGCATAGCGTCTTCTGGAGTAGTTACATCGCCGTTTCCAAATACCGGAATATGCATGCGTTGGTTGTTTTTTACCTCGGCAATTGGTGCCCAGTTGGCCTCGCCTTTATATAATTGTGCTCGGGTACGACCGTGAATGGAAATAGCCGCACAACCTACATCTTGCAAGCGTTCAGCAACCTCAACAATTTTTATAGAATCCTCGTCCCAGCCCAATCTGGTTTTTACCGTAACGGGTAGTTTTGTATGTTTTACCATGGCTTCAGTAAGAGAAACCATTAAGTCGATGTTTTTTAGAATTCCTGCCCCTGCTCCTTTTGAAACAACTTTTTTAACAGGACAACCAAAGTTAATATCTATAATATCAGGGCCACTCGCCTCCACTATTTCTACAGAACGTAACATAGACTCTAGAACTGCTCCAAAAATCTGAATTCCTACAGGGCGTTCTTTTTCGTATATATCAAGCTTCATGGTGCTTTTAGCGGCATCGCGAATTAATCCTTCCGATGATATAAACTCGGTATATACCACATCTGCACCTTCTTCCTTGCATAATGCTCTAAAGGGAGGGTCGCTTACATCTTCCATTGGTGCTAACAATAACGGAAAATCTGGAAGTTCTATGTTGCCTATTTTTACCACAAACTTAATTTTTATGCAAAACTACATTTTTTTAAGTATCCTTTTTAAAAGTATTAAGATTAATTCCTGTTAAGAAGAGCTCCTTGGGCTAGTCGTATTAAAAACCATGGTGTAATAACGTCGAATATCGGACTCTAGCTCGGTAATACTAAAAACTCTACTCTTTTGAATCTGCTTTTTTCCATCAAAAAACACCAGTACCGTAGGCACTACAAAAACAGATAACTGTGCGGCTACTTCTGGAGTGCTTGTCGCACAAGTGGTGTATATTTTTAATTTAGGGAAGTGCTCTGCGACCAATTTTTGGGATTTTAAAACAATACTTTCACCCACAACACAAACATCATTTGTTACCAATAGCACAAATGACTGCTCTGATGCTTTTATGGCCTCTAACGCTGCCGTGCTTGTAATGATATGCGCCATAACTATTACTTTGCTTGTAAAATTCTAATTTCAGTAGCGCCCATTCCGTATTCTTGATAATCGGCTTCGTAAAAACGAATATTATCATACCTGCGCAGCATACTGTATATATCTGCTTTTAACACACCATCTCCAACACCATGTACCAATACCAATTTCGGAAATCTTTTTTGCATACTAAACTCTAGTTTATGCTTGGCAGTAGCCAATTGTTTAGATAAAATATCGTAGTTACTCATACCCCGTGTAGATTTTACTAATTTTTCAATATGTAAGTCTACCACTAACACAAAAGTATCTATCTGAGCTTGTCCTTTTTTATGGCTTTTCTTTTTGTCTTCTTTTAGCCCTTTTGCATGTGCTATTCCTTTAAAATGGTAGGTTTCTGTACCTGTTTTCACCAATTTTTTTGCTTGAAACTGCATCGGAAAGCCTTCGGTTGTTTCTATAGTAATTTGTGTACCGTTTATGGCAATTACCACACCATCTATAGCATCGTCTAAAACCGAAACAGTATCGTTTATTTTAAAATTCATCTTTTTAATAATTCGAAACTCAAAAATAAGCCTTTTTTGCAAATGATTTACATTATATTTGCAGTTCGCAGTATAAAGAATAGTCATATTCTTTATTAAAAGACGATGATAAGATGAAGCATATTAGAAATTTTTGCATTATTGCACATATTGACCACGGTAAGAGTACTTTGGCCGACAGGCTACTTGAATTTACTGGCGCGGTAACAGAACGTGAGCAACAAAACCAACTTTTAGATAGTATGGATTTAGAGCGAGAACGTGGTATTACCATTAAATCTCACGCCATACAAATGGAGTATACCCACGAAGGACAAGAGTACGTGTTAAACCTAATTGACACTCCTGGTCACGTTGATTTTTCTTATGAAGTATCGCGATCTATTGCAGCCTGTGAGGGTGCCTTACTAATTGTTGATGCCGCACAAAGCATACAAGCACAAACTATTTCTAATTTATATTTGGCTCTAGAGAATGATTTAGAAATTATTCCGGTATTAAATAAAGTAGATTTACCAAGTGCAAACCCTGAAGAGGTTACTGATGATATTGTTGATTTATTAGGCTGTGATGCCGAAGAGGTTATTCCTGCCAGTGCAAAAACCGGTTTAGGTATACAAGATATTTTAACTGCTATTATAGAGCGTGTTCCTGCGCCTTCTGGAGATCCAGACGCGCCACTACAAGCTTTAATTTTTGATTCTGTTTACAATTCTTTTAGAGGTGTAGAAACTTATTTTAGGGTTATAAACGGTAGTATAAAAAAGCGACAAGAAATAAAGTTTCTTGCTACTGATAACACTTATTTTGCTGATGAAATAGGAACTTTAAAGCTAGATCAAGTACCTAGACAAGAAATAAAAGCAGGTGATGTTGGTTACTTAATTACAGGTATTAAAGATGCTCGTGAGGTAAAAGTTGGTGATACTATTACAGATGCCAAAAACCCTACCACAGTAGCTATTGATGGTTTTGAGGAAGTAAAACCAATGGTTTTTGCAGGGGTATATCCTGTAGATACCGAAGACTATGAGGAGTTAAGAAACGCTATGGAAAAGCTACAGTTAAATGATGCGTCCTTAGTTTTTGCTCCTGAAAGTTCTGCTGCACTTGGTTTTGGTTTCCGTTGTGGGTTTTTAGGAATGTTACACATGGAAATTATTCAGGAACGTCTAGAGCGCGAATTTAATATGACGGTCATTACAACCGTACCCAACGTATCGTACCATGCGTTTACAAAAAAACACATGGATACCCCTATTATTGTAAACAACCCAACCGATTTGCCAGACCCTTCTGGATTAGATCGTGTAGAGGAACCTTATATTAAAGCAAGTATCATTACAAAATCTGACTTTGTTGGAAACGTAATGAGTTTATGTATTGAAAAACGTGGTATTATTACCAGTCAAACTTATTTAACTACAGAGCGTGTAGAGCTTACTTTTGATATGCCATTGGCAGAAATTGTTTTTGATTTTTATGATCGCCTAAAAACCGTTTCTAAAGGATATGCGTCTTTTGACTACTCTCCAATAGGTATGAGAGCCTCTAAATTGGTGCGTGTAGATATTTTATTAAACGCACAAGGTGTAGATGCCTTATCGGCTTTAATTCATTTTGATAATGCGCATAACATTGGTAAAAAGATGTGTGAAAAATTAAAAGAATTAATTCCGCGCCAGCAATTTGATATTCCTATCCAAGCAGCAATTGGGGCTAAAATTATTGCCCGAGAAACTACTAAAGCACTACGTAAAGATGTTACCGCAAAATGTTATGGTGGTGATATTTCTCGTAAACGTAAGCTTTTAGAAAAGCAAAAGAAAGGAAAAAAGAGAATGCGACAAGTAGGTAATGTAGAGATTCCTCAACAAGCATTTATGGCTGTTTTAAAACTGAATGATTAAAGTTTTACAGCTTAAAAAAGGCGTTACTGATGTATCAGTAACGCCTTTTTTTTATGGTTACAACAAGTGTTTAATCCTTTCCTAAATAAACCAGTGTTGTATTTTTATTAATTGTTATTTCTTCTTCTTTAGCTGGCATGATAGCCAACTCTCCTTTACCGTCTTTTAAAAATAGTGGTATTCTATTGTCATCGGCAGCTATTTCGGTGATTACTGCTGTATAGTGAGCATTGTCTTTTAGTTTAACCTCTTTAATAGCCCCGCCCTTTTCTATTAAACCTGCTATAGATGTAAAGTTTTCTGTGTGCGAAAACACACCTTCTTCTAATAATGCATTATCATTTTTGCTAGTAGCCGTTAACTTAAATGTTCCGTTTTCGCCAAATTGTTTGCTAAACTTATCTATGGCATAGGTGTTAATTTCGGCATTAGGTGTTAGTGCCATTAAATACCCTACGGCATTTAACTCTATATTATCGGTCAAACTACTAGAGTATATATCGGCTTTTATAGCGTCTAATCCCTTTTTTTGTGCTGTTTGAATGTGTACATGGTTATTATCTATTAATACCACATGACGATTATTTTTTTCTAAGTACGCCGCTATATGCTGTGCTACTTCTGAAGCGCCAACAATTAAAATACCATTAGATTTTTTTAAAAACACCCCAATAACACGGGCAAAAAAACGAGCGGTAGTAGCGTTTAATAGTACCGTTCCTAGTACAATCATAAACACTAAAGGCGTAATGTACTCTGCGCCAACAACACCATTTTTTGCAAGTTTTAATCCAAATAACGACGCAATTCCTGCAGCAACAATACCACGAGGCCCTACCCAGCTTATAAATAATTTTTCCTTAAATTGTAAACTAGATCCTATACTGCTTAAAAATACGCCTATCGGACGAATAACAAATACCACTACTGCAAAAAGTATAGCTGTTTCCCATGTGTATATTAACATTAAATCTTCCATGTTAATATTAGCAGATAGCAGTATAAATAAAATAGATATTAATAATACGCTTAGTGATTCTTTAAAATAAAGTAGTTCTTTTAAATAAGGCGAATTAGAGTTTCCTAACACCATTCCCATAACCACGACTGCCAACAGTCCTGATTCGTGAGCAAAGCTGTCTGATAGCACAAAAACCCCTAATACAGCTGCTAATGCCGCTACATTTAACAAGTAGTGTGGTATTAGTTTTTTATTCATTGCAAAGTTTAAAGCATGGGCAAATGTAAATCCGAAGGTAACTCCAAATAATACAATTTTTCCAAACTCAATAAATGCTGTTTTGGTAAATGCACCACCCTGATCTACACTAATAAACTCAAAAACCAATACTGCAACTAGCGCACCAATAGGGTCTATTAAAATACCTTCCCATTTTAAGATTGCCGAAACATCTTTCTTTAACGGAATGTTACGCAATATAGGCGTGATTACCGTTGGCCCTGTAACAATTATTAATCCTGAAAATAAAAATGATAGCTCCCAGCTTAAATGAAAAATATAATACACCGCTATAGCCGCACCAATAAAGGTTACTAATGAGCCTACCGTAATTAGCTTGGTAATTACAGAGCCTACGTTTCTAATCTCATTAATTTTTAATGTTAACCCACCTTCAAAAAGAATAATACTTATGGCTAGAGACACAAAATAAAACAAACTCTCTCCAGGAAATAAGCCTTCTTTTCCGTTCCACATAGGTTCAATCCATTTGGTGCCATCGACAGATAAAAACTCCGATGCCAAAGGCCCTACCAATAAACCAATAATAATTAGTGGCAGTATGGCTGGTATTTTAAATTTCCATGCCACCCATTGTGCTAATATTCCTAATATAATAATTCCTGCTAATGCTAACATTCGTAACTTTTTTAAATTTAAAAAAAGACAATATACTTAAACTAATTAGGTTTTAATGTGTTTTAAAGTCATAAAAAAGAGCAGGCCCTATAATCTCTAAGTATGATGTTGCTTTTTTTATAATTTTTTCCGTTACTTTTACACTATTAAAATAATTCAAAATGAACTTATATCCTATTGAGGCTGGAAATTTTAAACTGGATGGTGGCGCAATGTTTGGCGTAGTTCCTAAAACCATTTGGCAAAAAACAAACCCTGCCGATAATAACAATTTAATAGATATTGCTGCACGGTGTTTACTTATTGAAAACGGAAACAGACTAACCCTAATCGATACTGGAATGGGAGATAAGCAGTCCGAAAAATTTTTTGGATACTACCACCAATGGGGAGATTTGTCTATTGATGCCTCGTTAAAAAAATATGGTTTTCATAGAAATGATATTACAGATGTGTTTATGACCCATCTTCATTTTGACCATTGTGGCGGAAGTATTGAGTGGAATAAAGACCGTACCGGATATACGCCTGCGTTTAAAAACGCAACATTCTGGACCAATAAAAATCATTGGGAATGGGCTGTTAATCCTAATGCACGAGAAAAAGCGTCGTTTTTAAAAGAAAACCTCTTGCCAATGCAAGCGTCTGGACAACTACAATTTATGGATGCGCCTGCCTCTGGAGACTTTACAAAAGCAAAAGAACTAGATTTTGGCGTGCTTTTTATTGATGGCCATACCGAGAAACAAATGATTCCGCACATTAAACACAACGGAAAAACCATCTGTTTTATGGCCGATTTAATGCCTACCCTAGGTCATTTAAAAGTACCATACATAACAGGCTATGATACGCGTCCGTTAATTAGTTTAGACGAAAAATCTAAATTCTTAAATCAAGCAGCAACTGAAAATTTTTACTTATTTTTGGAGCATGATGCACACAATGAAATTGTTACCGTACAGCATTCCGAAAAAGGAATTGTATTAAAAGAACGATTTACCTGTAACGAAATATTTAAATAAACTACTAATAAACACACCTAATAATCATAATTTTAAACACATGAAACTAATTAAACCTATCTTTTTATCTGCTACTGTGGCCTTAGTGCTAAGCAGTTGTGGAACCACAAGAGTTATTTCTACACCAATTACAAACATTGATACTGTTGTAGAAAAAACAACTAAAATAACCGATGCCGAATTAGATACTTGGAGTCATTTAGATCTTATAACAGATTCTATTCCTGGTATGAGTGTTGATAAAGCGTATAAAATGCTTGAAGGCCGTAAAGGAAAAACCGTTATTGTTGCGGTTGTTGATTCTGGTATTGATACAGAACACGAAGATTTAAAAAACGTGTTATGGACCAATAAAAAAGAAATCGCAAACAACGGTATAGATGACGATAAAAACGGATATATAGATGATATTCACGGTTGGAACTTTTTAGGAGATATTACCGATGAAAACTTAGAGTTTACTCGTATTTTACGTAACCCTTCATTAACTGATGCTGCAACTGTTGAGAAAGCGCAGAAAGAATATGATGCTGAATTTAACGAGGCTAATGCTAACAAAACACGTTACGAGCAAATTTATCAAGCACTTTCAGGAGCCGATGCTGCTGTTGCAAAACACTTAGAAAAAGAAACATATACTGCCGAAGAAGTTACTGCAATTGAAACAGAAGATGAGGCTTTAACAAAAAGTGTTGAAATGATAAAACAAATGTTAGGATACGGAATGCCTATTAGCGACTTAAAAGAGGAGCTTAAAGGTGGTATTGAGCATTTTGCTTCTAGCTTAAACAGTCACTTAAGCATGACTAAAGACTTTAGAGGTGTATTAAAAGATAATCCTAATGATATCTCAGATGCATACTACGGAGACAATAACATGTGGGGAGTAGATAAAGACGAAGCTTTACACGGTACACACGTTGCTGGAATTATTGCTGCAGAACGAAACAATGGTATTGGAACAAACGGAATTGCACATAATGTTGAAATCTTAAACGTAAGAGCTGTACCTAACGGAGATGAGTACGATAAAGATATTGCTTTAGCATTTAGATATGCTGTAGATAATGGCGCAAAAGTAATAAACACTAGTTTTGGTAAATCATATTCGCCACAATCAAAATGGGTTTATGAGGCTATACAATATGCTGCAGAGCATGATGTTTTAATTGTAAATGCTGCTGGTAACTCTGGTGCAGATTTAGACACTAAAAATGTGTACCCAAATGACCAAGTAGATAATGGTGCCGAAATAGCTAATAACTTTTTAACTGTTGGTGCATTAAATTTTGAATATGGCGAAAAAATGGTTGCTACATTCTCTAACTACGGAAAAATAAATGTTGATGTATTTGCTCCGGGAGTTAAAATATACGCACCTGTACCGCATAACAAATACAAGCACTTACAAGGAACATCTATGGCTTCGCCTAATGTTGCTGGAGTTGCAGCGTTAATTCGTTCATACTATCCAAAATTAAAAGCTGCTCAAGTAAAGCAAATTTTAATGAGTTCAGGATTGGCTATTAAAATGCCTGTAATTTTATCTGGAGATCCTGAAAACAAAAGAACTTTAGACAATGCATCTACAAGCGGAAAAATTGTAAACGCATATAATGCCTTAATTATGGCAGAAATGATGTCTAAGTAGGCTTAAATCTCTTAATATCTAATCAAACCTCAGTATTATTGCTGAGGTTTTTTTATTTTAGTGCCTTATAAATTATAAATAGCAACCTGAATCTTATGAAAAAAGTATATTTATTAGCCCTTTCAGCTATCGTATTTACTGCATGTAAAGTTACTGTAAATGCTGTTGTACCAAGTGTACAAACCATTACCACATCAACATCTATAGAATCTAATAGCACTTATTGGCAACAACATGTTGACTATAAAATGGATATTGATATGGATGTTAATA
The DNA here is from genome assembly GCA_965178655.1 of Flavobacteriaceae bacterium. GTDB lineage: Bacteria > Bacteroidota > Bacteroidia > Flavobacteriales > Flavobacteriaceae. The sequence goes on along the minus strand of OZ238266.1, from coordinate 1,270,041 downwards.
CCTACCAATACAAAGGAAAACAAGAACTGGTATATACCAATAACTCACCCGATGAATTAAACAAAGTTTATTATCACCTGTATTTTAACGCATTTCAGCCTGGTAGTGAGATGGATGCACGATTACAAAGTGTTGCCGACCCTGATGGACGAATGACTGTTAATACAGGAACAGAAGAAAATCCTGTTATAAAAAGTAGAATAAGCAGTTTATCTTCTAGTGAAATTGGGTTTATAAACGTTCATTCTCTAACCCAAAATAATGCGCCTGTACAATTTAAGGTTGTGGGTACTGTTTTAGAAGTTGTTCTTAACACACCTATAAAATCAGGAGAAAAAGCAACCTTTAATATGGATTTTTTAGGACAAGTACCTGTACAAATTCGTAGATCTGGACGAAACAATAAAGAAGGCGTAGCCTTATCTATGAGTCAATGGTATCCTAAAATGGCAGAGTATGACTTTGAAGGTTGGCACGCAGACGCTTATATTGCAAGAGAGTTTCATGGTGTTTGGGGAAATTTTGAAGTTAACCTAACTATTGATAAAAATTATACTGTTGGTGGTTCTGGTTATTTACAAAACCCTAATCAAGTAGGGCATGGGTATCAAGACCCTAATGTGTTTCCTAAGCACAACAATAAAAAACTCACATGGCGTTTTGTAGCGCCTAACGTACATGATTTTACTTGGGCTGCAGATCCAAACTATATTCATGATAAAATTACTGGAGAAAACGGCGTAATACTACATTTTTTATATAAAGATGATCCAGCAATTAAAGATAACTGGAAAAAATTACAACCAAAAACAGCAGAATTATTAGCTTTTTTTAATAAGCATCTTGGTCCGTACCCTTGGAATCAATACTCTGTAATTCAAGGTGGAGATGGCGGTATGGAATATGCTATGTGTACGCTAATTACAGGACAACGAAAATTTGAAAGCTTGGTTGGAGTTACCGCACATGAGTTAGCACACGCATGGTTTCAGCATTTATTAGCCACCAACGAAACAAAACACGAATGGATGGATGAAGGAATGACATCATATATTTCTGATTTAGCTGAAGGACAAGGAAAAGAGAATCCGTTTTTAGGCGCCTACAGAAATTACAACTATTTAGTCTCTACCGGACAAGAACAACCACAAACAACCTATGCCGACAGATATCATACAAACATGGCGCATGGTATAGCAGCTTACAGTAAAGGTGAAATTTTCTTAGCGCAATTGGGTTATATTATTGGAGAAAATATGTTGGCAAAAACACTTAAAGAGTATTACAAAGAGTGGCAATTTAAACACCCTACACCTAACGATTTTAAGCGTGTTGCTGAAAAAGTTTCTGGATTTGAATTAGACTGGTATTTAACCGAGTGGACACAAACCACAAACACTATTGATTATGAGGTAACTGCCGTAAAAAACAATACTGTAACCTTATCTCGAAAAGGGGCAATGCCAATGCCAATTGATGTTGTTATAGAGTATACAGATGGGAGTAAAGAGTATATATACATTCCGCTTCAAATGGCACGTGCAGAAAAAACAAATGCATACCCTAACATGAAAAGAACAGTACAGCCAGACTGGGCTTGGGCACATTCTACTTATAACTTTACTGTTAGTAAAACCATTAAAACACTTACAATTGACCCATCTGGGCTAATGGCAGATATTGATAGAAGTAACAATACATATGTAAAATAGTGGTCCTATTGGCACATTATTTGATGACTGTTATAAAACTTCTTCAATGAAAAAAACACATATATTATTATGTTTTGGGGCGCTTTTTAGCGCCTCTTGTTTTTGGTTTAAAATATAAATACCAGTCCCAATTTAATTTTATATTTTTACCCCATGAACCAATCGTTTTCATCTATAGAAAAATTAAAAAGCAAGAAGCACATTGATGCGCTCTTTGATAATGGAAAAAGCATAAATGCATTTCCTATAAAATTGGTTTATAGAAAATATGATTTTGAAGATGACACACCTTTTAAAATAGGGGTTTCTGCTTCAAAAAGACACTTTAAAAATGCTGTTGATAGAAACCATGTAAAACGATTATTACGCGAAGGATATAGACTAAACAAACACCTGCTGCTTGATAATATTACTCAAAAATATGTGTTTATGTTTTTGTTTCTTGACAAAGACATTCCAAATTTTAACACCGTAAAGGCTAAAATGGAGCAGGTTTTAACTAAATTTATAGCAAAAGAAACTGTTTTATAAAAACAACACTTTTATATTAACAACACAGCCTGTTGTTTAAAAACTGAACACATGAAGATTTTTTACAGTCTTTTAATGACTTTATTTATCTCTAATTTGCTCTATTCACAAACAGAGCACAGAGATGTTAGTGTTTATTTTGACACAAATAAGTATACCTTAAACAGTGTGCAACTTGAAAAAATAGCCGACTTTATAGCTGATTTTAATGTTGAAGAAATCACCGAAATCCTTCTTTTTGGTTATACTGATGACAGAGGGTCTGATGCTTACAACATGAATTTATCTATTAAGCGCGCTAAAAATGTTAAAGAACAGTTGCTTGACCTTGGTGTGCCTAAAGCGCTTTTTAAAGTTGTTAAAGGAAAAGGGGAAAGTGAGTTTGTTATTAAAAAATTTAACGATGTAGAGACCGATATTGTTCGTGGGTTAAACAGAAAAGTAACTATAGACATTAATACTGGTATTCCTAAACCTGATTTATCTAAAACACTTATTACATATAAGTTTAGAAACGGTGTAGAGGTAGGAGATAGGTTTGTTTTAGAAAACATTCATTTTCAAGAAGGCTATGCCTGGATAATAAAAGAATCTTTTCCACATTTAAAAAGCCTAACCGCATTACTAAAAAAACACGACAATGTGTATATTGAAATACACGGACATGTATGTTGTACCCGTTTTGGTAGAGATGCTATTGATCGTAAAACACGAAAGCAAAACCTTTCTTACACTAGAGCCAAGGCGGTTTACGATTATTTATGGCGACACGGAATTAAAAAAAACCGCATGAGATTTAAAGGTATGCGTCGAAATTTTCCGCTCGGAAAAGGGTCCGAATACGATAGGCGAGTAGAGATATTAATAAAACATATTGCTACAAAAAAAAGACGGTAAAAAACAAACTGACTTGCATTTATAGCAGTTTTGAAAAGAATTGTACATAAGTTAAAAAAATGAGGTGTTTAATAGTACTTATAGCTGTCATTATATTTGTTTCGTGTAAAACAGATAAAGAAACGGAGTTTTTTGAAATTAAAATCACCGAAAAATCAGTTGTCGGAATTTCACCCGACTCTATCCAAATCATGGAAATGAAAAAAGAATACGGTGAGAGAGATTTTTATACTATTGCAGACGACATGATGTGGTATAATGGACAAATGCTTGAGGTGATTGATAGTTTGAAAATAAATTATATCCACACAAACAAAAGGCTAATTAGGATTATAGCGCTTAAAGGTTGTGTTGAAATAAATAATGACACATCGGAAACAAAATGGAAGTATATCTATTTTTAATGGGCAGGATATTTTAGAAAAAGACGTGTTTGAACTTACACAAACCTTAAGGCAGTGACAACTGCAAACAAAAACACGAATTACTTTTTTATCATTTTTAAATGGGGGATATCGTCTTCTAAGTACGGCGCACCTTCTTGGATAAACCCATGTGTTTTGTAAAATTTTTCAAGATATTCTTGTGCAGAAATATGTATTTCTGTGGTGTTATGGTGTTGTTCTATTATTGATATACAATATTTTATTAAATCATGTCCATAACCATATTTCCGCTCTGAAGCTTTTACAATAACGCGCCCTATACTTGCTTTAGAAAAATAATCTCCTGGGGCAAATAAGCGTGCGTAAGCAACTAACTTATTATTTTTATAACCTAGTACATGTGTTGCTTTTTGGTCTTTAAAATCTATGTCTTGATAGACGCAGTTTTGTTCCACAACAAAAACCTCGCTTCTTAAAGACAAAAACTCGTATAATGAGCTGGTGTTTAACTCATTAAACTCGCTTGTAATAAATTTTAACATTTTTTAGTTATTAAAAATTAACTTATTTGGGTTGTTAAACCTTTCCTAGTACTATAAAGTCTAACTGACGTTTTACAAGATCGGCGTTTTTAACCAAGACTTTTACTTCATCTCCTAATTGGTATATGTTTTTGGTGTTTTGACCCACTAAAGCATATTGCTTATCATCAAAAGTATAGTAATCGTCTTTTATTTCACGAATACGCACCATTCCTTCGCACTTGTTACTTACTATTTCTACATAAATTCCCCATTCGGTAACGCCTGAAATTACTCCTACAAATTCTTCATCTTTATGGTCTTGCATAAATTTAACCTGCATGTATTTAATAGAATCTCTTTCTGCTTTTGTAGACAGGTTTTCCATTTGTGAGGTGTGGGCGCATTTTGCTTCAAAAACTTCAGCATCGGCGTTTTTACCACCCTCTAAATAATGTTGTAGTAAACGGTGTACCATAACATCTGGATATCTACGAATAGGAGAGGTGAAGTGTGAGTAGTAATCAAATGCTAGTCCGTAATGCCCTATATTATCTGTAGAGTATGCTGCTTTACTCATGGTTCTAATAGCAAGTGTATCAACTAAATTCTGTTCTCCTTTACCTTTAACATTTTCTAGTAATTGATTTAGAGAGTTTGCTGTTTTTTTAGGAGATCTAAAATCTAGTTTGTATCCAAATTTTGAAATAATACTCTGAAGGTTTCCTAGTTTTTCTGCATCTGGCTCGTCGTGAATTCTATATATAAATGTTTTTTGTTGTTTTCCAATAAATGCGGCCACCTTTCTGTTGGCTAATAACATAAACTCTTCAATAAGTTTATTGGCATCTTTTGCTGTTTTAAAGTACACCCCTGTTGGGTTGTGCTCTTCGTCTAATTTAAATTTTACTTCAACTTTATCAAAAGATATCGCTCCGTTTTGCATTCGTTTTAAACGCATTGTTTTAGCTAGTTCGTCTAGCTTTAGTATAGCGTCTGCAATATGTTGTTCAACAGTATATGTTTTTCCTGTAAGAGAAACTTCAGCGGGTACTTTTGCTTCTTTTGTTTCTAGAATTGCTTGTGCTTCTTCATATGCAAAACGACGATCAGAATAGGTTACTGTTCTACCAAACCATTCGTTTACAACTTCCGCTTTATTGTTTATTTCAAACACTGCAGAAAAAGTATATTTTTCTTCATTAGGTCTAAGAGAACATGCGCCATTACTTAATACTTCTGGCAGCATAGGAACCACTCTGTCTACTAAATATACCGAGGTAGCGCGTTCATAAGCTTCCTCGTCTAATACCGTACCTTCTTGTACATAGTGAGATACATCGGCAATATGAATTCCTATTTCATAGTGTCCATTATCTAATGGTTTAAATGATAGTGCATCATCAAAATCTTTGGCGTCTTTAGGATCAATTGTAAAGGTTGGCGTGGTGCGCATGTCTCTACGTTTTGCTATTTCTTTTTCTTGTATAGATAAGTCAATAGTATCTACATAAGCCTCTACACTTTTAGGAAACTCATAAGGTAGTCCGTACTCTGCAAGTATAGCATGAATTTCTGTATTATGCTCTCCTGGTTTTCCGAGTACTTGAATAATTTCTCCAAAAGGGGAATCGGCATTATCTGGCCAATCATTTATTAATGCCAATACTTTATCGCCATCTTTGGCGTCCATTTTTTTATTATTAGGAATAAAAATATCTACATACATTTTAGAATTAGCACAAACTACAAAACCAAAGTTTTTTTGTAAGCGTAATACGCCTACAAACTCCGCTTTTGCACGTTCTAAAATATGTACTATTTCACCTTCTAATTTATTATTTTTTTTACGGCGATATACATACACTTCTACTTCATCTCCATGGAGGGCTTTATTAATATTATTTGCAGGAATAAATATATCGTCGTCTAATTCATCACAAACCACATAACCATTTCCGCGAGACCCCATATCTAGCCTTCCTATAAAATAAGAATTACTAAGTGCTTTAATTTTAAATTTTCCGCGCTCTTGTTCTTCTATTTTTCCTTTTTGTTGCAGCTGACGCAATTTTTTAATAATTTGGTTTCTACTGTTTGCATCATCAACATTTAATTTTGCAGCAAGCTGTTTATAATTAAATTCCTTCTTCGGACTTTTCTTAAATATTTTAAGAAGGGTTTCTGTTAGGTTAGGAATTTTATTTTTACTGTTTTTCTTTCTTGGCATTTTTATTTTTATTTTATAATCACAAAGTACAACATTTATTGTTAGCTATATTTTATGGGTATATTATGTTTATATTACTATTATTTAAAAAACTTATATTAAATAAGTTAATAATAGTTTTTATTTATGTTTTTATTATAAAAAAGAAGCGATTTAAGCGATTTATTTTTTTAATACATCTAATTATACTTCTTTTAAAAGATGTTTTAAATAAACTGTTTTAAAATTACAAATTATCTTTTTTTATAATATATATCAATGAAGAGTATTCGTTTGTTTTAATTGCTTTAATATTTGAAAGTAATCCTCTATAAAAAGCATTAATTATATTTTTACAACCTGTTTTATGTTGTTCACTTAATAGTGATACATAAAAAGCATCAAATTTCATAGGATATATTTTTTGTACAAGCATATTGTATTTTTTAAAAATACTTTTTATCCCATTTTTAGAAAAGTGCCATAGGTGTCTAGGTACATCATAAGCTGCCCAAAATTCTTTATAATATTGTGCATCATAGCTTTTATAATTTGGTACCGCTATTATTAATATTCCGTTTGGTTTTAATAGTTTTTTAAATAGTTGAATATGTGCTTCTAAATCTGGTAAGTGTTCTAATACATGCCAGAGTGTAATTACATTAAAAGATGTTGGTTGAAGTGTTGTTAATTTTTCTGTTTTAAAAACAGTATTGTTAGTTTTGGAGTTGGCTATTGCTCGAGCTGTATTATTTGGCTCAATTCCTGTAACAGTCCAACCGTTGCTTTGCATTTTTTTTAAAAAATTTCCTGTACCACAACCAATATCTAAAAGGTTTCCTTTTTTAGAAAATCTATTTACTTTATTTTTTTTTGTTAGTAAAGTGTATTTTCTAACAAACTGATATGTTTTTTCGAAAAGTGTTTGTTTTGAATCTGTGTGAGAAATATAGGTAGGATCTTTATAATATTTTGATAATTCTTGTTTACTAGGCTGTGGGGTAGTTATTAAAATTTCAAATTTTTGATGTGTTTGTAATTTAAATATTTCTTTTGAAACAGCGTGATCTTTTATATTAAGTGAATTCAATTTATATATTATTAACTAGTTTTACATTTAACAATTCTGCTAATTGTTTTCCTTTTTCTAAAACTTCTTTTTTATTTTCTGATTTAAAAATAATTTCTCGTTGGTTTTTATTATTAAAGAAACGAATAACATATAAGTCATATTCTGATGTTGACCCAAGTGCAGAAATAGTAGAAAAATCATTAGACTTACTAAATGATTGTCCGAATAAGGAAATATAACTTGGGTATATTATTTGTGTTGAATAGGAAAATATTTTTTTAGAAAATAACGTAATGTTTATTCTATTTTTAAAATTTATAAAAATTTCTATTTCTTTATTTGCTAAAAATATTAAAGAAATACTACATATAAAAATAAATAAAATATACAGTGGATAAATTTCTTTAAACATTGTTATTATATTTCCTTTAAATATTGTTGTTACTGCAGTTAATAATAATAATATAAACAACAATATACCGGGTATAAAAAAAAGGAAACCAATAACTTTTGATGTGATTTTTTTTAATGATTTAAATCTAATACTTTCCATATTTTATATACGTTCCACGTGAAACTTTATTTATTACCTCCCTAAAAACACTAATAAAACCGATATATCACTTGGAGAAACACCTGATATACGTGATGCTTGACTTATTGTTGCAGGCCGTATTTTTTCGAGCTTTATTTTAGCCTCTGTAGCTAATGATTTTAATAAACTATAATCAAAATTCTCTGGTATTTTAACATGTTCTAAACGGTGTAATTTATCTGCATTCAGTTTTTCTTTTGCAATATATCCAGCGTATTTAACTTGTATTTCTGTTTGTTCTATAACCTCTGTATCTAAATTATTATTAGTTATATAATCTGAAACAATAGTTAATAAACACATGTCTTTTAATGTAATATTTGGTCTAGCTAAAAGTTTAAACATTTTATCTTGCTGTTTAACTTTACTTGATTTTTTAGACTCTAAAATAGGATTAATATCAACTGGTTTTACACTTGTATTTTTAAAGAAGTCTACAAAATTATTAGATAATTTTTGTTTTTCTTCCATACGATCCAAACGCTTTCTAGATGCAATTCCTAATTCATATCCTTTAGGTGTAAGTCTAAAATCTGCATTATCTTGACGTAATAAAGTTCTATATTCAGCACGAGATGTAAACATTCTATAAGGTTCTTCTGTGCCTTTTGTAATTAAATCATCTATTAAAACACCTATATAAGCTTCATCTCTTTTAAGTATAAAAGGTTCTTTTTCTTTTACTTGTAAGGCTGCATTTATACCCGCCATCATACCTTGTGCTGCAGCTTCTTCATAGCCTGTAGTACCATTAATTTGTCCAGCAAAAAACAACCCATCTACTAATTTTGTTTCTAAGGTATGTTTTAATTGTGTTGGTGGAAAATAGTCATACTCAATAGCATAACCCGGTCTAAAAAATTTAACATCTTCAAAACCAACAACAGAACGTAATGCTTTAAACTGAACTTCTTCAGGTAAAGAAGTAGAGAAACCATTAATATAATACTCACAAGTATGCCACCCTTCAGGTTCTACAAATAACTGATGGCTATTTTTGTCTGCAAATCGGTTAATTTTATCTTCAATACTCGGACAATAACGCGGGCCAATACTTTTAATACGACCATTAAACATTGGAGATTTATCAAAACCTTCACGCAATAAATCATGTACCAATTCACTAGTGTGCGACATATGACATGGGCGTTGTTTTAATAATGCTTTTGTAGTATCTGAGTATGAAAATTTACTTGGATTATCATCTCCTGGTTGTAAAATCATTTTAGAAAAATCTAAACTACGACCATCAACACGTGGGGGAGTACCAGTTTTCATTCTTCCAGACTCAAAACCTAAAGCTACTAACTCTTCTGTGATTCCAGTAGATGCAGATTCACCTGCACGTCCGCCTCCAAATTGTTTATCGCCTATATGTATTAATCCGTTTAAAAAAGTACCATTAGTAAGTATTACTTTTTTTGCTTTTATATTAATACCTAAAGCAGTTTTTACACCACTAATTTTATTATTATTTATTAGTAAACCTTTTACCATATCTTGGTAAAAATCTACATTAGGTGTTGCTTCTAACATATTACGCCATTCTTCAGCAAAACGCATACGATCAGACTGTGCTCTTGGACTCCACATTGCAGGTCCTTTACTTTTATTAAGCATTTTAAACTGTATAGCAGTTTTATCTGTTACAATACCAGAATACCCACCTAAAGCATCTATTTCTCTTATAATTTGCCCTTTTGCAATACCACCCATAGCAGGATTACAAGACATTTGAGCAATATTTTGTAAACTCATTGTTATTAATAATGTACTACAACCACTATTAGCAGCAGCAGCAGCAGCTTCTGAACCTGCGTGTCCGCCACCTACAACAATTACATCATACTCTGTATTAAACATATATTATTTTTTATTGTTCCATGTGGAACATTTTTATTTTTTCGTTTTCTTTTTCGCGCATTAATGCAGCTTCTGTAACTGATTTATCTTTGTATCCACATAAATGTAATACGCCATGAATTAATACCCTTTTTAACTCTTCTTTAAAAGATACGTTAAAATCTTTTGCATTATCTTCTACACGTTCAATAGATATAATAATATCACTATAAATTGTATTTCCTACAGAATGATCAAAAGTAATAATATCTGTTAAAGTATCGTGATTTAAATATGCCTTGTTTATTTTATGTAAATAATTATCATCACAAAAAGTATAATTTAACTCACCTAATACATAAGATTCTGATGTAATAACTTCAGTAATCCAATTACTATAAAGTGATTTATTATCTAATGTAAAATCTGTTTCTGTTTCAAAACTAATCATGAGTAATTATTTAAATATCAACTGCAAAGATACTATTTGTGTTTTTTAAAAAACTAATTTCATTTATTTTGTTTCTCTACAGTATTAATTACAGATATTTTTTACCTATTACTTATAAACACTTTTTAACATACTATATTAATTTTCTTTTTTTTTAGATATTTTTAAAATTGAATATGAGTATTATTATAGTGTGTTAATAGTTACTATAATTAATTTTAATTCTTCTTTTAAATATTAATTATTAAATACAATTAACATAAAAACTATACTTATAAAACAACTAATACCTTGATTATGATACTTTAAATATATATTATAAACATGATGTTAATAACTGTATTAACTATAAAAAGTTTATAAATTATTAGAAAAACATTGTTTATAACTGTTAAAAAACACAAGATAAATATTTAGAAAATAATTAGAAAAAAGGATGTTATTTTAAAATATGAATTGGATTGTAAAAAAAATAGAATTTACAAAATTTAGTTAATAGAAATACTCTTAAACTTATACATAATTATTACAAAAAAGAAGGTACTGATAATTAACACTTTATAAAGTAATTAACATTTTATAAAACCAACTAAATAGATGTTACTATACAATATAAGTAGATAGGTTTAAAAAAAGGTTATTTCAATGTATATTTGCATATATAAAATTAAAATAAAATGTCACAACCAGTAAGAGTTCGTTTTGCACCAAGTCCAACAGGCCCACTACATATAGGAGGAGTACGCACAGCATTATTTAATTATTTATTTGCTAAAAATAATAATGGTACGTTTATATTACGTATTGAAGATACAGATCAAAAAAGATATGTACCGGGTGCAGAACAATATATAAAAGACGCTTTAGAATGGTGTGGTTTTCCTTATGAAGAAGGTCCTGAAAAAGAAGGAAATTATGGTCCGTATAAACAAAGTGAACGTAAAGATATTTATAAAAAATACTGCAATCAATTAATAGATTCTGGTAAAGCATATTATGCTTTTGATACTCCTGAAAGTTTAGATAAACACCGTTCAGATCACGAAGCAAAAGGAAAAACGTTTATTTATAATTGGCATAACCGTTTAAAACTAAATAATAGTTTAGTGTTATCTTTAGAAGAAACACAACAAAGAATAGATAACGGAGATAAATATGTAGTCCGTTTTAAATCACCAGAAAAAGAAATACTATCATTACAAGATGAGATAAGAGGTGAAATAAAAATTGATACGTCTATATTAGATGATAAAATTTTATTTAAAAGTGATGGTTTACCAACATATCACCTAGCAAATATAGTAGACGATTATTTAATGAAAATAACCCATGTTATTCGTGGAGAAGAATGGCTACCATCATTAGCATTACATGTGTTATTATACCGCGCTTTTGAGTGGGAAGCACCAAAATTTGCACACCTACCATTAATATTAAAACCTACAGGTAAAGGAAAACTAAGTAAAAGAGATGGTGATAAAGGTGGTTTTCCGGTATTTCCGCTAGCATGGGAAACAAAAGAAGGATTATCAAGAGGGTTTAAAGAAGATGGTTATTTACCAGAAGCAGTGGTTAATTTTTTAGCCTTTTTAGGATGGAACCCAGGAACCGAACAAGAATTATTTACACTAAATGAGTTAATAGAAAGTTTTGATTTAAAACGCGTAAATAAAGCAGGTGCAAAATTTGACCCTGAAAAAGCAAAATGGTTTAACCAACAATATTTTACACAACAAGACAATAATGTTATTGCTAAGCAATTTAAAAAAATAGTAGAAAATAACGCTACTAAGCGTTTTTCAGAAGACTATATACTAAAAGTAGTATCCCTAGTAAAAGAGCGCGCAGTTTTTGTAAATGATTTATGGGATTTAAGTAACTTCTTTTTTGTTGCACCAACAACATATGATGCTAAAGCATTAAAAAAAGCAGTAAAAGAAGACACCCCTGTATTAATGAATGAATTAATAGAAGTACTATCTGCTATTAATGATTTTTCAGCAATACAACTACAAACAACCATAAAAGAGTGGATTACAAGTAAAGAGATTGGTTTTGGTAAAATAATGCAACCTTTACGATTAAGTTTAGTAGGCGCCATGAAAGGCCCAGATGTTTTTGAAATACTAAGCTTGTTAGAAAAACAAGAAAGTATAGAGCGTATAAAAGCACTATCTAAGTAACATAAAAAAAGCCACGCATTACGTGGCTTTTTTTATGTTACTTATTTAAAAGAATCTTTATTTACTAAAATATAAACGAGTAATAAAAATACCTTTTCCATCACCCTTTCCTGAGTCACTTTCTACAGCACTAGTTACATAAGTTAGTTTCCATCCAGCGCTAATCATAGTGTTAATTTTATTAGTTATTAACGCATCGTTTGAAGCAATATTTTGAAAATTAATACCAACACCACTAAAAAAATTTAAGAGTTTAGTTTCAGAAAATTTACCAATTTTAGCCTCTGAACGCTTTACTTTTTTTTGATTAGATTTTTTACCATCAATTCTTTCTGTTGTAAATTTAGCTGCATCTCCAGGCTCTTGATGCTCAATAATTCTAGATCGACCCATACCCATTGGTACAATAGACTCTACAATTGTAACAACCTTAAATTCTTGAGCACTTACAAAAGTAAGAGAAGCGAAAGCCACAAGGGCAAATAATAAATTTTTTCTCATAATAGATTTAATTTTTAATTTTTTTTGATTAGATTTATAAATGTACAATAAATCATAGTAATAAAACTATAATTAAATAAATTATGAGCATAACACTTATTCCTATTGTGTTTTTAACACTAGTACTGCTATTTGCAGCATTATTTACAGTAAAACAACAAACATCCGCAATTATTGAGCGTTTCGGAAAATTTCAAAGCATTCGCCATTCAGGACTACAATTTAAAATTCCATTAATAGATAGAATTTCTGGACGTTTGAGTTTAAAAATTCAACAACTAGATGTTATTGTAGAAACCAAAACAAAAGATGATGTATTTGTACGTTTAAAAATATCTGTACAATATAAAGTTATAAAAGAAAAGGTTTTTGAAGCATTCTATAAGTTAGATTATCCGCATGATCAAATTACGTCTTATGTATTTGATGTTGTTCGCGCCGAAGTACCTAAAATGATTTTAGATGATGTTTTTTTAAGAAAAGACGATATTGCTATAGCTGTTAAAAGGGAACTAAACGAAGCAATGATGGATTACGGATATGACATTATTAAAACATTAGTAACAGATATTGATCCAGACTCACAAGTAAAGGAAGCAATGAACCGTATTAATGCTGCCGAACGTGAAAAAGTAGCTGCACAATTTGAAGGTGATGCACAACGAATTTTAATTGTTGAAAAAGCAAAAGCCGAAGCAGAGAGTAAGCGTTTACAAGGACAAGGTATTGCAGACCAACGTAGAGAAATTGCCCGCGGATTAGAAGAATCGGTAGATGTGTTAAACCGTGTAGGTATCAACTCTCAAGAAGCATCTGCTTTAATTGTTGTTACACAACACTATGATACGCTACAATCTATAGGAGGCGAAACAAATAGTAACTTAATTTTACTACCAAATTCTCCGCAAGCAGGAAGTAATATGTTAAACGATATGGTTGCTAGTTTTACAGCAAGTAATCAAATTGGAGAAGCAATGGCCGCTGCTAAAAAGAAAAAATAACAAAAAATAATGGTAGTAAAAAGACCGATACATTGTATCGGTCTTTTTTATATATACCAGTAATAAAAAACAAAAACTACTGTATAGCAATAGCTTCTGTTTGCAATACCTCATGCTCATCTGCAACTGCAGCTGCAATAAAAGCAGTTATTTCTGGCGTTTTTTCTTGTCCGTTTTTAAACAAAACTCCTAAAGCTAAAATAATAGCAATGCGGTTTCCTACTTTTTTTGCAGGAGTATCAAAAAGCTCTGCAATTTCAGTATAACTTACAGCTTCAGAAAATACTAGAATTTTTGATTTTGCCTTATCGTATTTTCCACCTGATAAATTCCCAAGTTTTTTACCTAATTTTTTAATTTCATCAATAGGTAGTTTCTGTGATTGCTGCGGTGTGTTTTTTATAACATCTTGTTGCGGTGCATCTTGTTGCAGTGCATCTGTTTTAGGTTTCTTTTTCTCCCAAGAATCTTTTAATCCAACAGTTTTATTAAATACTAATGAAGATGTTGTACTTAACACATCAACACAGAAATATCCTAATCGTTGAAACTGAAATGCACTTCCTACACTCGCGTTTTGTAAATAAGGTTCTACAAAAGCAGTGGTGGTATGTAGTGAGTTAGAATTAATAAAATCCATAAAATCACCCTCTTGAGCACTATCAGGCGCTTCATGAGTAAACAACCTATCATATACATTAACAGTTGCTTTTATAGCGTGTTTAATAGACACCCAGTGCAGGGTACCTTTTACTTTTCTAGTACTTGCTTCAGTGCCACTTCCTGATCTTGATTGAGAATCATAAGTACAATGAATAGCAGTAATATTTCCAGAAGCATCCTTAACAACATCTGTTGCTTTTATGATATACGCGTTTTTTAAACGCACTTCTTTCCCTAAGGTTAATCGGAAAAATTTAGAAGACGCACTTTCTTTAAAATCATCACGCTCAATATATAGTTCTTTTGAAAAGGGGACAGTGTGTGTTCCAGAACCTTCTTTTTCTGAATTATTTTCAGCAACTAAAAACTCTTCACTATTGTCAGGATAATTAGTAATAATTAGTTTTACAGGGTTAAGTACCCCCATAACCCTTTCGGCTGTTTTGTTTAAATCTTCGCGAATGCAAAATTCTAATAAAGACACCTCGGTAACACTATCTCTTTTAGATACACCGGAGCGCTCACTAAACTTACGAATAGCAGCAGGAGTGTATCCTCTTCTTCTTAAACCAGAAATAGTTGGCATTCTAGGATCATCCCATCCAGAAACAATACCGTCTTCAACCAAGCGCAATAGTTTACGCTTACTCATTACGGTATAACTTAAATTACGTCTTGCAAACTCACGCTGTTTAGGGCGAAGGTTCTCGGTATTATATATTTGATCTAAAAACCAATCGTATAATTCACGATGGGGTTTAAACTCTAAAGTACAAATGGAGTGTGAAATGTTTTCTAAATAATCTGACTCTCCGTGTGTCCAATCGTACATTGGATATATACACCAATCATTACCAGTTCTATGGTGCTCTTTTTTTAAAACACGATACATAATAGGATCACGCATTAACATATTTGGAGATGTCATGTCTATTTTTGCTCGTAGCACATAGGTACCTTCATCAAAATCACCGGCCTTCATTTGCTTAAATAAAGCTAAGTTTTCGGCTACAGATGTATTTCTATAAGGACTTTCTACACCGGCAACTTCATGCGTTCCTTTTTGCTTAGCCATATCTTCAGCAGATAATCCATCAACATAAGCAACACCTTTTTCTATTAATACAACAGCCCAATCATATAATTGCTGAAAATAATCTGAAGAATAACATTCATTAGCCCACTGAAAGCCTAGCCATGATACATCTTTTTTTATAGCATCTACAAATTCTTGCTCTTCTTTAGCAGGGTTAGTATCATCAAACCTAAGATTTACAGGAGCATTATAACGCTCTCCCAATCCAAAATTTAAACAAATTGCCGCCGCATGACCAATGTGTAAATACCCATTAGGTTCTGGTGGAAAACGAAAATGTAACTTTTGAGGGTCCAGCCCTTTTTTTAAATCATCTTCTATGATTTGTTCAATAAAATTAAGCGATTTAATATCTTCGGCCATTGTACAAAAATTAAAACACAAAATTACAGAAAATGCTTTTAGCACACAACATTGTGTTGCAGTAGTTTTTTAAAGCAAAAACACTATTTTTGTGAAACCATTTGATATAATTTTAAGACCCATTTACCATAACTCATGCTATTACATTATTTAAAAACAGGTTTCTTTTTATTTACAATAAATGTTGTTGCGCAAACAACACCAACAGACACACTAAATAAAACGGTTAATATTGACAGTAGCAAGGTCGTTGCAAAAACAATAAAAATTACAGATGCTATCTCAAAAGATTCACTGCCAATTGTTTTAAATTACCTTAAAAACAATATAAAAAACGATTCGGCATTTCATTATTCTAAAAAAATAGACAGCCTTTGGTTAAAAGAACTATATAATAACGACTTATATAGTAGCATGAATAAGTTTAGAGTATCAGCAGTAAACGACCCTGTGTATTACCCGGAACTATCAAAGGATACACTAATAGCTCGGTTAGAAGCACTTAACAAAAAAACACCTTTTCATATAGAATATAACCCTATTTTAGAAAGCGTAATTAAAGGCTTTTTAAAGAATAGGAAACGTTCTTTTCAGCGATTAATAGCTTTAAGTAATTACTATTTCCCTCATTTTGAGAAAGAATTAGATGCTCATGATATGCCTTTAGAGTTAAAATACTTAGCTATTGTGGAATCGGCATTAAATCCTAGAGCCAAATCTAGAGTTGGCGCAACAGGTTTATGGCAGTTTATGTATGGCACAGGAAAAGAACATGGATTAAATGTAAGTTCGTATGTTGATGAGCGTAGCGACTTAGATAAATCAACAAAAGCAGCATGCGAGTATTTAACACGTGTATATAAAATTTTTGGTGATTGGGATTTGGCCTTGGCATCATACAACTCAGGTCCAGGAAATGTATCTAAAGCTATTAGGCGCTCAGGAGGCCATCAGAATTACTGGAATATTCGTCCGTTTTTACCAAGAGAAACCGCAGGTTATGTACCACTATTCCAAGCAACAATGTATATGTTTGAATATGCCGAAGCGCATAACTTAGTAGGTAACACTCCAAAACATCAGTATTTTGAAGTAGATACTATTCGTGTGCGAAAAAAAATAGCACTAGAACACGTTTCAGACTTATTAAATATTGCTATGGAAGACCTTAGGTTTATGAATCCATCATATAAGCTAGATATTATACCTGCAGATAAAACAGAAAACTATCTTTTAAGACTTCCTAAAACCCACATAGGAAAGTTTATAGCATATGAAACAGAAATATATGCTTATGCATCATTAGAATTTAATAAAAGAGAGAAACCATTGCCAGAATTGGTTAAGGCATCTAGTAGAATTCGCTATCGTGTAAAATCAGGTGATTTTTTAGGAAAAATAGCTCGAAAATACGGTGTAAAAGTGAGCCAAATAAAACGATGGAACGGCTTAAAAACAAGCAACCTTAAAATAGGACAGCGTTTGGTTATTTTTCCGAGGCACCCGCATAGGGTTGTAAACACTAAATTGCCACCAAAAACAAAAAAAACAGTTAAAACCAAGTTTAGTACAGCGGGGAGATATACCGTAAAATCAGGAGACACTTTATATGATATTGCCAAACACTATACAGGAATATCTGCCACAAATATAAAAGAGCATAATAATTTAAAAAGCAGCAGCCTAAAACCAGGAATGGTATTGCAAATTCCTAAAAGCTAACTGGCATTATATTTGTATTAATGAAAGACAACAATAAACACCATAAGATGATTAAAACCCAATACATAGCATTTGTTTTAAGTATAGCATTGTTTTCATGCACGTCTAACACCGAAAAAAAAGCATACCTGCCACAGTCAGGAGGCACACTAAACACCCTAACTATTGTAACCGATAGCGCTGCTTGGGAAGGTGATTTAGGTGATGCAGCAAGAGCAGTTTTTGCCGCGCCAGTATATGGTTTAACTATGGAAGAGCCTTTGTTTACCTTAACACAAATGACCGCAACAGCATTTCATGAATACGTTAAAAAAAGCAGAACATTTGTTGCTTTAAAAACAGGGGAGCAAAGTGGTATTAAAACCGTTAAAAACCTATATGCAAAACCGCAAACAGGAATTATTATTACCGCAAAAAATACAGAAGAATTAAAAAAAATACTGTTTAAAAACGCCAATGAATTACGCGCTAAGATTACTGCTGCAGAATTAAGCTATAAGATACAGACAATTAAAAACAACCCTCTTAAAACAGCGCCAATAACAGAAAAATTTGGAATTGATTTATCGGTGCTTTTTAGCTACCGTATTACAAGCACTATGTCGCCAACATTTATGTGGCTTAGAAAAAACATAAAAAACGGAACAGCAAACCTTCTTATTTATGAGTTACCATACGGACGTATAAAAAAAGATAGTACAATATTGCAACAAATAATAAGTGTTCGAGATTCTATAGGGAAAACCCATATTCCAGGCCCTGTAAAAAACTCATACATGCAAACCGAACCAAAGTTTACACCGCAAATTGCAAGTACTACAATTAATGATAAAACAGCTTTAGAAACCAGAGGAATTTGGGATGTAAAAAACGATTTTATGGCAGGGACTTTTGTAAACTACTGTATTGACGACCCTAAAAATAACCGCCATTTAGTTATTGAGGGATTTGTATATGCTCCGCAGGCTCAAAAAAGAGACTATATGTTTGAGCTGGAAGCCATAGCTAAATCGGTAGTAATAGACTAATGTTTTCCTTTTTCTCTATCACAGAGATTTCTAAAATTATTTAAATTTTGTTTTTTAAAATTTTATTTTAAAAAACAAAACAAAAACACTACCTTTGTAAATATAAAAATTAAAGAATGCGTATTGTTACTTATAGACGAATACAAGAATTTGCAATAAAACACGCAGATTCAGAAACACCTTTAAATGTTTGGTATCACACTATAAAATCTAAATCCTGGAAAAATTTAAGCGAAATAAAACAAACATTTAACAACGTAGATTATATAGGTAATCACAGGTATGTGTTTAATATAAAAGGAAACGACTATAGGCTAATTACAATTATCTCGTTTAACGCGCAAAAAGCATACATTCGTTTTATTGGAACCCATGCCGAATATGATAAAATTAATGATATTAAAAATATTTAATAATGATACATACAGAAAAAGAATATAAGGCTATTTTAAATCGTGTAGAAGAACTTTTACAAGACCCGAATAACATAGAAAATAAAGACGCAAAAGGCTACATAGAACTTAATATATTATCTAGTCTTGTTGCTAGTTTTGAGGAACAAAATTTTCCAGTAAAAAAACCACTATTAACCGATGTTGTAAAATTACGAATGACAGAACTAAGCTTAAACCAAAAACGTCTTTCAGAACTTCTAGGAGTAAGTACTTCAAGGGTTAGTGAGTATTTAACAGGTAAAAGTGAACCCACTTTAAAAGTAGCAAGAAAAATAAGTAAAAAATTAAGCATAGAGCCATCTATTGTTCTAGGTGTTTAATTAATAAAAACATCTATAGGATAGCTTGTTATAAAAAATTATGTATTGAGAAACAGCTAGTGTTTTCCTTTTTCCCAACCATGTTTTTTTAGATATTGATTTCCAGATTTAACCGCATCGGTTTCTATACTTGTTCCCATAGAGTCATTCCAGCGGTTTAAATATCCAAACAAAGAAATAACACCTAAAAGTTCTACAATTTCGCCATCTATCCAATATTGGTGAAGATTTTTCTTAATAGTATCATTAACTGCATTAGGAACAACAGATGCTGCTAAAGCAAAATCTAATGCTGCGCGCTCTGCATCAGAAAATGCTGCATGGGTTTTATACTCCCAAATATAATCTAACTGTTCTTGCTCAGCACCATAGCGTTCGGCTGCTCTAATAGCATGCGCCTCACAATATCTACACCCCGTGGCATTACTACTTACCCAAGCCACTAATCGCTTTAGCGCCGAAGTAACACGACCCTTATTTTCCATAACAGCCTTATTTAATTCAATAAAAGCTTTTGATATTGCTGGTCTGTGCTGCATGGTTAGTACAGAATTTGGACAAAAACCAAGGGTTTCATTAAAAAAAACAGAGAGTTCTTGTGTTTCTGAATCATGAGCAGCGGATAAAGGGTGTACTAACGGCATTTTTTTGGTTTTTAAGGATGAAAATGTAGAACAAAGTACAAATTATAACAATACCAATAGAAAAATATAAAGAATCCTTACCTTTACAAGACAATAAAAAATAAAGATGCGCTGGACACTAAAACCAAAGCCAGAGGAGGCTAAAATAACCCACTTACAAGAAGCTCTTGGTGTTTCAAAAAACATTGCGACACTTTTAGTTCAACGAAATATTGAAACATTTGAGCAGGCAAAAGATTTTTTTAGGCCAAGTCTTACGCAATTGCATGACCCATATTTAATGAAAGATATGGACAAGGCTGTTGCAAGAATAGAGCAGGCTATTGCTAAAAATGAAAACATAATGGTGTATGGCGATTATGATGTTGATGGCACTACAGCGGTATCATTAGTAGCGTCTTATTTAAAAACATACTACCCAAATATTACCACATATATTCCAGACAGATATGCCGAAGGTTATGGCGTATCTTATATAGGAATTGATTACGCCTCAGACAATGACATACCTCTAATAATTGCTTTAGACTGTGGTATTAAAGCTATCGATAAAGTAGCATATGCTACCACAAAAGACATTGATTTTATTATTTGTGATCACCACAGACCCGGAAACGAACTGCCAAAAGCTGCAGCTGTTTTAGACCCCAAGCGTGAAGACTGTAACTATCCGTATAATGAGCTTAGTGGTTGTGGAGTAGGGTTTAAATTAATACAAGCTTTAGGGCAAAATAGAAACCAAACAATAGCAGATTTTATGCCGTATTTAGATTTGGTAGCCATAAGTATAGCAGCGGATATTGTGCCTATTACAGGAGAAAATAGGGTTTTGGCACACCACGGATTAAAGGTTATAAATACATCGCCACGCATAGGTGTAAAAGCATTTCTTAAAAATGTAAAAAAGAAAACACTATCTATTACAGATGTGGTTTTTCAAATAGCACCAAAAATTAATGCTGCAGGAAGAATTAAACACGGAAACCATGCAGTAAGTTTATTGTCAGAAACAGATTATACCACAGCATTACAATATGCAAATGATATAGAAAACTACAACACAGAGCGTAAGGAATTAGACAAAAAAATAACCAAAGAGGCTTTACATCAACTTAAAGTAAACAAAGAAGAAACAGGACGAGTAACCTCGGTTGTATATGACCCTTCTTGGCATAAAGGTGTTATAGGAATTGTAGCGTCTAGATTAATAGAAAAACACTATAGACCAACATTGGTATTTACTAAAAGCGGCGATAAATTAGCAGCATCTGCTAGATCTGTACTAGGTTTTGATGTGTACAATGCATTAGAGCAATGCACCGAGTATATAGAGCAATTTGGAGGACATAAATATGCCGCAGGACTAACATTATTACCAGAAAATTACGATAAATTTAAAGCAAAGTTCGAAGAGGTTGTTAAGAATACTATTGATGAGAAACTGTTAACCCCAGAAATTACAATCGACTTAAAACTCTCTTTTTCTGAAATTGACCAAAAGTTCTATCGTATATTAAAACAATTTGGTCCGTTTGGTCCACAAAATATGCATCCTATTTTTATAACAGAAACAGTTAAAGATACAGGGTATGCCAAATGTGTAGGTGAAGATGATGCGCATTTGCGTTTTACAGCAACACAGCCAAGTAGTAATAAGTTTGTAGGAATAGCCTTTGGAATGGGAGCTAAACTACCTGTTGTTTCTAACAAAAAACCATTTAATGTAGCCTATGTATTAGACGAAAATGAATGGCAAGGAAACACGAGTTTGCAATTAATGGTAAAGGATATTATGTAAGTTAAAGAAACTATAGTTCTTTTAAAACCATTGTTTCTCCATCAAAAACACCATAGGTGTAATGATTAATCCAGTCACCTAAATTAATATATGTAGATTGTGTTGCAATAGGGATTGTTAACGGTAAGTGACGGTGACCAAACACAAAATAATCACGGTGTTTTATGGCTTGTTTTTGACGACAATACTGCACTAGCCACTCCTTGTCGTCACCTAAGTACTGTGTGTCTTCATCTCCTGAAATCACTTTGTTTTTAATAGATAAACGTTGTGCAAAACTAACGCCAATATCTGGGTGTACCCAACGAAAAAGCCATTTGCATAAAGGACTGGTAAATACTTTTTTTAAGCGTTTAAACCCTTTGTCATGCGGCCCTAAACCATCGCCATGGCCTATTAAAAAAGAAGTATTGTTAATTGTAAATTCTTTTGGTTCGTGAAATACAGGAATATTTAGTTCTTTTTCAAAATAGTCGTGCATCCATAAATCATGATTTCCAACAAAAAAGTATATCGGAATACCACTATCACGAAGCTCAGCTAACTTACCAAGTGTACGCACAAACCCTTTTGGAACAACAGTTTTATATTCAAACCAAAAATCAAACAAATCTCCTAATAGAAATATTGCTCCAGCATCTTCTTTGATGGTGTTTAGCCAAGATACAAATTTTTGTTCTCGTAGCTTGCTTGCCTCAAAAGTAGGCGCACCCAAGTGGTTGTCTGATGAAAAATAAACTTTTTTTCCGTTGGTGATATGTAACACGTGTTTATCCATTGTCACTAGCATGCCATTCCGCATAAGAAGTCTCTGTTTCTGATAAACGTAAAGAGTGTAATCGAATGTTTTTAGGTAGTCTGTTTTTTATTTTTTCAGCAAAATCAATAACCATATTCTCGCTAGTTGGCTGATAATCTAATAAGATTACACTGTGCCCTCTTTTACTTAATTCTTGAGCAAGTTCTACATGCGGTGTGTTTTTATTAAAAACAGTAGCATGGTCAAAATCATTTACAATTTCTTCTTTAATAATTGTTTTTAAATCGCCAAAATCAATAACCATTCCAAGCTTAACCTCTCCAGGAGTTGTAATAGGTTTCCCGATAACGGTTACAGCAAGTTTATAGCTATGTCCGTGAACATTTTTACATTTTCCATCATAACCATAAAGGGCATGTCCAGTTTCAAAAGTAAATAATTTGGTAATACGTACCGTGCTCATAAAAGAAATTTAATAAGTACAAAGCTACACTATATCTGTTAATATTCACGCTACGCAATAAATTATTATAAATATTAACAAGTAAACAGTGGTGCTTCTGTTAGAAAAAAGACATTAAAGTTTTGAGCGTAACATCTTTTAAAACAGTATCTTTAACAAAAGCAAACGAATAACTATAATGATAAAACAACTCTTTCATTTATTTTTTCCGAAGCGATGTACGGCTTGTAAAAACATACTCGTTAAACAAGAACAAATACTATGCTTGTATTGTTTACATGATTTGCCACTAACAAACTTACATAAAAACAATGCAAGCTTGTTAAAACAAGTGTTTTATGGATCTGTAGAACTAGTACATGCAACAGCCCTATTTTATTATACTCAAAAAGGAACTATTCGCGCTGCAATACACCAGTTAAAATATAGAGGAGCAGAAGATATTAGTGGTTATTTTGGGAAGTGGCTAGGCACCTCTTTATTAGAGAGCAATTACTATAATGATATAGATGTAGTTGTTCCGGTTCCAATACATAAAAAACGATTAAAAGAGCGGGGCTATAATCAAGTAACACAATTCGGAAAAGCAATTTCTAAAATTCTCAAAGCAGATTATAACGAAAGTGTATTATTAAGAGTTAAAAACAAAGCTACTCAAACAAAAAAAGACCGCCTTTCTAGGTGGAAAAACACAGAAACAGTATTCCATATAGCAGATACAAACGCGTTTCAAGGCAAGCACATTTTACTAGTAGATGATGTTATTACTACAGGCGCTACAATTATTGCCTGTGTAAAACAGCTTCAAAAAACACCCAACATCCGTATTAGTTTAGCGGTAATGGCTTACACCAAATAATATTAAGGGATTAACACTTTATTGATTTGCTTATCAAAAAAGATGTTGTTTCTTTGTTGTATCGGACAGATATTTTATTCATGAAAAAAACAATATGTATTATATTGCTTAGTATTACAATTATAAGTTGTGCTAAAAAAGGAACACCTTCAGGTGGAGAAAAAGACATCACACCTCCTGTAATGGTAAGTGCATTTCCAGAAAACTATAGCACAAATGTATCCACAACAGAAATTAGCATCCGTTTTAATGAGTATATAAAACTAAAGGACCTAACCAAGCAGTTAATTATTTCTCCACCATTAAAAATTAAACCAAGCATTACTCCTGTTGGAAGTGCAAGTAAAAAATTGACCATTAAAATTTACGACACTCTACAAGAAAACACAACATATGCCTTTAATTTTGGAAAAAGTATTGTTGACAACAACGAAGGAAATGCTTATCCGTACTTTAAATATGTGTTCTCAACAGGACACACAATAGATTCGTTACAGTTAACAGGAAGCGTAAAAGATGCCCTTCTTAAAACTACCGAAAATTTTGTATCGGTATTATTATATGAAGCAGACAGTACATTTACAGACTCTATTATATATACAAAACCTCCTAGGTATATTACAAACACTCTTGATAGTACAACAAACTTTACATTTGAAAACTTAAAACCAGGTAAATATTTCTTAGCCGCTTTAAAAGAGGAAGTAGAGAACTATAAATATAACCCCAAAACAGACAAGATAGCATTTAAGAAAGAGCCCATTATAATTCCTTCAACACAAACACCGGAGTTAACACTTTTTAAAGAGCGTCAAGCCTATCGCGTACTAAAGCCAAAACACGAGCGCGAAAACCGAATTAAATTCAGACATGAAGGCGATTATGCAAACGAGGTAAATATTCAGCTATTAACTAAAAATGTCCCAAAAGAGTTTAAGAGCATTCTAACAAAAGAAGCAAAAACTGATAGTTTACAATTTTGGTTTACACCAAAACCAGCTATAGATTCTTTATTATTTACCATGCAACATCAAATGCAAATAGACACATTTGCAGTGCGTTTACGAGAAAAGGTTAAAAAAGATAGCCTTTCTTTTAAATCTGCATGGAAAAACAAACAGTTTAAATCGGCCTATGCTATTCAACCCGAAACACCTATTGTAGCAATTAACGAATCAAAAATTACAATCATAAATAAAGACTCTGTTGCAGTGCCTTTTACTATAACACAAAATAAATTTACAAAAGAAATACAACTACATTTCACAAAACAAGAAAGTCAGCAATACATAATTACAGCATACCCATCGGCATTTATAGACTTATTTAATAAAAGCAACGACACTCTAACACTCAAAGCCACTACTAAAGCTTTTTCAAGTTATGGAAACATAAGAGTTTCTTTAAAAAACAAACCAGAAACACCACTAATCATTCAATTAATATCCCCAAAAGGAGAAGTGGACTATGAGCAATATAGTAACACAGAATCAGTTGTTGATTTTACAAATGTATTGCCGGGAAGTTATGATGTTAGAATTGTATATGATGTTAATACTAACAAAAAACACGATACAGGACGCTATTTAATAAGGCAGCAACCAGAAAAAGTATGGTATCTTCCAAATACGATAGAAATTCGTGCAAATTGGGACTGGGAACAAGACATTACACTAGAGTAAACTACTTTTAAAGTATTTAAAAAACGATAATCATTATTGACGATTTCCGTATAAACGCGCTACATACTTTCCAATAACATCAAACTCTAAATTTACCGCTTGACCAACCTGTAAATACTGAAAAACAGTGTGCTCAAAAGTATAAGGAATAATAGCAACGCTAAACCCTGTTTTTGTTGAGTTTACTACAGTTAAGCTAGTACCATTAATAGTTACAGATCCTTTTTCAATAGTCACGTTTCCTAAAGCAGGGTCGTAATTAAAAGTAAAAATCCAGCTACCACCTTTAGGTTGTATTGCGGTACAAACGCCTGTTTGATCAACATGCCCTTGTACTAAATGTCCGTCTAGTCTAGCGCCGAGCTTCATACCGCGCTCTAAATTAACAACTGTTCCAACAGAAAACTCAGCTAATGTTGTTTTTTGTAAGGTTTCCTGAATTGCCGTTACAGTATAGGTGTTGTCTTGAATAGATACAACCGTTAAGCAAACACCATTATGTGCTACACTTTGATCAATCTTTAAGTCTTTAGTAAAATCACTTTGTAGTGTAAAATGAACATTTGTACCTTCTTTTTTAATAGAAACTACCTTTCCTAACAATTCAACAATTCCTGTAAACATGTTTAATAAAATAATTGGTTACTTTTGTGGTTTCAAAATTACAATAAAATTACTGTTCAAGTAATATAAAACAAATAGATTCATTTTTATGAGTATAGAAAATAAAATAATAGTAGGAATATCTGTAGGAGATTTAAACGGAATAGGCGCAGAGATTATTTTAAAAACATTTGAAGACAATAGAATGTTCTCTTTTTGCACACCAGTAGTATTTGCATCTCAAAAAACAATACAATATTTAAAAAAACACCTTAATTTATCTACACAAACACAACGCATAGAAGACATTAGTAATGCTGTAGAAAACAAGCTAAACATTATTAACCTTTGGAATGAACCATTTAATTTTCAATTTGGTACGGCAACCGAAATTGCTGGAAAACGGGCAATACAATCATTAAAAGCGGCAACACAAGCCTTAAAGGAAAATAAAATTGACGCCTTGCTTACAGCGCCAATAAATAAAGTAAACATACAATCTGAAGAATTTTCGTTTCCAGGGCACACTAATTTTTTAGCACAAGAGCTAGAAGGTAATCCGTTAATGTTTATGGTTTCAGAAGGGTTGAAGGTAGGATTGTTAACAGATCACGTTGCCGTAAAAGACGTATCATCTGAAATCACACCAGCCCTTATTAAAGAAAAAATAACAACCATTCACACCTCGTTAAAAAAAGACTTTAAAATAAACAAACCTAAAATAGCTGTTTTAGGAATTAATCCACACTCTGGAGACAATGGTGTTATTGGAAAAGAGGACGATGATATATTAAAGCCTACAATAGAAGCATTATACAATAAAAAGGTAATGGTTTTTGGCCCTTATGCAGCCGATAGTTTTTTTGGATCGGACAATTATTTAAAGTTTGATGCCGTCGTAGCATCTTATCACGACCAAGGATTAATACCTTTTAAAACGCTTACCTTTGGTAATGGCGTAAATTATACTGCAGGACTATCAGGTGTACGCACCTCTCCAGACCACGGTACTGCGTATGAAATAGCCGGAAAAGGAATAGCAGACGCAAGCTCGTTTACAGAAGCATTGTTTACAGCAATTAACATTGTAAAAAACAGAAAGGAGTATGCTGTGCTCACAAAAAATGTTTTAAAGAAGCGAAAAAAGATATAAACAAAAAAATGTTGATATCTGTCGTAAATCTAAAATAAAATGTATTATATTTGCCGGCTCGAAAGTATTGTTTTTCAAATAAGAAGAAGATATGAAGGAATTTAAAATTCCATTTGTTGGATTAAAAGAAGGAGAACATAATTTTGAGTTTGCTATAACACAGCAGTTCTTTGAACATTTTGGGTATGATGAATTTAATGACGTTGCAATAAACGTATCATTATTATTTAGAAAAACAGCAAGCATGATGGAGTTAACCTTTAGTTCTAAAGGAACCATTAATGTAAACTGCGATTTAACTAACGAGCCATATAATCAAGATATCAAATCAAATTTGAGACTTGTTGTAAATTTTGGCGAAGAATTTAATGATGAAAATGAAGAACTATTAATACTACCACACGGAGAGTATGAAGTTCAAGTACAACAATACATTTATGAAATGATTGTACTATCTAAACCATCAAAATTAATACACCCAGGAGTTGAAGACGGCACACTAGACACTGAAATAATGTCTCGAATAGCAGCATATAGTTTACAAGAGAATACCGAGGAGAAAGAAGAAGAAACAGATCCTCGCTGGAATAAATTAAAGAACCTATTAACAGATAAATAAATTAAAAAATGGCACATCCTAAGAGAAAAATCTCAAAAACAAGAAGAGATAAAAGAAGAACTCACTATAAGGCAACTGTACCTCAAATAGCAACATGTCCAACAACAGGTGAAGCACACTTATATCATAGAGCACACTGGTTTGAAGGAAAATTATACCACAGAGGTCAAGTAGTAATTGACAATTCTGTTGAAGAAGTAGAAGACTAAATAGGTACCCCTATATATCATAAAAAAACGCTCTCATATGAGAGCGTTTTTTTATGATATATAACACCATTCTTTTAATAAGGAAATTAAAAGAACTTGTAAAAAACTTTCATATCTCTTAAAAAGAGGTTATTTTGCATTACTTTTTTGAACAAAACAGCTGAAAATAATATGTTTTTAACTGTTTTTTTATAAAAACTAAAAAATGAATAAAATTACCGCAGCAATTACCGCAGTTGGCGCATACGTGCCAGAATATGTGCTAACCAACCAAATATTGGAAACAATGGTTGATACAAATGACGAATGGATTACCACTCGTACAGGTATTAAAGAGCGAAGGATATTAAAAGAAGAAGGACAAGGCACCTCATACCTTGCCATAAAAGCAGCGCAAGATTTAATTAAAAAAACAAATCTTGACCCTACCGAAATTGACGCCGTAATTTTAGCGACTGCAACACCAGATATGCCCGTAGCCTCTACAGGAGTATACGTTGCTACGCAAATTGGCGCAGTAAATGCATTTGCATACGATTTATGCGCTGCCTGCTCTAGTTTTTTATATGGTATTGCAACAGCAAGCGCATATATAGAATCTGGACGCTATAAAAAAGTACTACTTATAGGCGCAGATAAAATGTCGTCTATTATTGACTATGAAGACCGCGCAACATCTATCATCTTTGGAGATGGAGGTGGAGCAGTTTTATTTGAACCAAACACAGAAGGATTTGGTTTAGTAGATCAATACATGAGAAGTAACGGAGAAGGAAGAGAATTCTTAAAAATAGAAGCAGGAGGCGCAATACTTCCAGCCTCAGAAGAAACCGTAAAAAACAAACAACATTTTGTTCACCAAGAAGGACAAACAGTCTTTAAACATGCCGTTTTTAACATGGCAGATGTTGGCGAAAAAATAATGCAACGAAACAACCTTACTCATGATGATGTAAATTGGTTGGTTGCACACCAAGCAAACAAACGTATCATTGATGCAACATCAAAACGAATGGGATTAGACGATGAAAAAGTACTAATGAACATTCAACGTTACGGAAACACAACTTCAGCAACACTACCACTACTATTAAGCGACTTTGAAAGCAAGCTTAAAAAAGGAGATAATATTGTATTTGCTTCTTTTGGAGGAGGATTTACATGGGGATCTATTTATTTAAAATGGGCCTACAACACTAAAGAAACAATTTAATCATAAAAAAGGAATCAAGATGGATTTAAAAGAAATTCAAAATTTAATAAAATTTGTAGCTAAATCAGGAGCTAGCGAAGTAAAATTAGAAACTGAAGACGTTAAAATTACGATTAAAACAGGAACAGAAACAGTCGTACAGCAAATGCCAATGGCAGCAGCACCAATGCTTGCTCAAGCGCCAGTAGCAGCAGCACCAGTGGCAGTAGCAGAACCAGCAGCAGACGACAACTCTAAGTATATTACAGTAAAATCACCAATTATAGGTACAATGTACCGCAAACCATCACCAGACAAACCAGTATTTGTTGAGGTAGGGCAAACAATTGGCGAAGGAGATGTACTCTGTATTATTGAGGCAATGAAACTATTTAATGAAATAGAATCAGAAGTTTCAGGAAAAATCGTTAAAATATTAGTTGATGATTCTTCTCCAGTAGAATTTGACCAACCATTATTTTTAGTAGACCCATCATAATTATATACTATTATGTTTAAAAAAATATTAATTGCCAATAGAGGTGAAATTGCATTGCGTATTATTCGTACATGTAAAGAAATGGGCATAAAAACAGTAGCAGTATACTCTACTGCAGATGCAGAAAGCTTACATGTAAAGTTTGCAGATGAAGCTGTTTGTATTGGACCAGCACCAAGTAGTGAATCTTATTTAAAAATGTCTAACATAATTGCAGCAGCAGAAATTACAAACGCTGACGCAATACACCCAGGTTACGGGTTTTTATCTGAAAACGCTAAGTTTTCAAAAATCTGTGTAGAGCACGATATTAAATTTATTGGAGCATCTGGAGACATGATTGATAGAATGGGAGATAAAGCCAATGCAAAATCAACCATGATTGAAGCAGGAGTACCTTGTGTTCCTGGAAGTGAAGGCGTTATTAACGACTTTAAATCTTGTCAAAAAATAGCCTTAGAAACCGGATACCCAGTAATGCTAAAAGCATCTGCAGGAGGTGGAGGAAAAGGAATGCGTGCCGTTTGGAAAGCAGAAGACTTAAAAGACGCTTGGGATAGCGCTCGTCAAGAATCTAAAGCAGCCTTTGGAAATGACGATATGTATATGGAAAAACTTATTGAAGAACCAAGACATATTGAAATTCAAATTATAGGAGATTCAAAAGGAAACGCTTGTCACCTATCAGAAAGAGATTGCTCTGTACAACGTCGTCATCAAAAATTAACCGAAGAAACACCTTCTCCGTTTATGACAGATGAACTACGTGATAGAATGGGAGCAGCAGCTGTAAAAGCAGCAGAATACATTAAATACGAAGGTGCAGGAACAGTTGAATTCTTAGTAGATAAGCACAGAAACTTTTTCTTCATGGAAATGAACACGCGTATTCAAGTAGAGCACCCTATTACAGAAGAAGTTGTAGACTACGATTTAATTCGCGAACAAATAAGAGTAGCTGCAGGAATACTTATTTCAGGAAAAAACTACTTACCACAACTACATTCTATAGAATGTAGAATAAACGCAGAAGACCCGTATCATGGTTTTAGACCATCGCCAGGTAAAATAACAACCTTACACGCACCGGGAGGTCATGGGGTTCGTTTAGATACTCACGTGTATGCAGGTTATATGATTCCACCAAATTACGATTCTATGATTGCAAAGTTAATTACAACAGCGCAAACAAGAGAAGAGGCTATTAATAAAATGAAACGTGCTTTAGACGAGTTTGTTATTGAAGGCGTTAAAACAACAATTCCTTTTCACCGTCAATTAATGGATCATCCAGATTATGTTAGCGGAAATTATACTACAAAATTTATGGAAGATTTTGTAATGGATAAACAAACAAGTACCATATAACACCAACAAAAAAAGCTTCTGATTTCAGAAGCTTTTTTTATATCTTTATCCGTATGAAATTAAGTTATTGGGAACAGAAAGAATGGTTTACAGACATTGACTACGTTATTGTAGGAAGTGGAATAGTAGGACTATCAACCGCCATTCAATTAAAACAACAACAACCGTTAGCAAAAATTCTGGTTTTAGAACGCGGCGCTTTACCACAAGGAGCAAGTACTAAAAACGCAGGATTTGCTTGTTTTGGGAGTCTTTCCGAAATAGTCTCAGATTTAAAAACACACACTAAAGACGAGGTGATATCTCTTGTAGAAAAGCGATGGAAAGGACTTTCTTTACTAAGAAAAACACTAGGCGATAAAGCATTAGATTTTAAGCAATACGGCAGTTTTGAGTTGTTTTCTACAGAAAATAACTTGTTTGACACCTGTACAGATAAAATGGAGGCTATAAACAAGATGCTGCATCCTATTTTTAATGCGCCCGTATTTTCTGTAACGGAAAATAAATTTAAGTTTCAGCAGACACATAAAAACTATGTTTTTAATCAGTTTGAAGGACAGATAGACACCGGAAAAATGATGTCGAGCCTACTAGAGTTAGCACAATCAAAAGGTATTAAAATTTTAAATAACACTACAGTGTCATCTTTTGTAGAACACCAAAACACGGTAGAGGTCTTACTAGAAAACAATTTTAGCTTTAGCAGCAGACAATTGGTTATAGCAACTAATGGCTTTGCAAAGCAATTGCTTACAGAAAACGTAGTGCCTGCAAGGGCACAAGTGCTTATTACAAAACCAATTAAAAATTTACATATAAAAGGGACGTTCCATTTTGATGAGGGCTATTATTACTTTAGAAATATAAACGATAGAATTCTTTTTGGAGGCGGTAGAAACCTAGATTTTAAAGCCGAAGAAACCACAAAAATGGAAACTTCTGCCAAAATACAAAAGCAATTAGAAAAATATTTAAGCACTATAATTCTACCGGATACTCCTTTTGAAATTGACCATAGGTGGACTGGTATAATGGGTGTTGGAGCACAAAAAAAAGCGATTGTTAAAAAACTATCTTCAAGAGTATTTTGCGGTGTTCGTCTTGGCGGAATGGGAGTAGCTATAGGCAGTTTAATAGGCGAAGAGCTAGCAACATTAATAATAAATGAAGGTTAAAGAACTACTTTATACTTACTGTAAAGCATTTATAGAAAAGCGTATAAAAGTGACACAAATACGTATTTCAGAACTTCAAGATGCGCTGCAATCAGAAACAAAAAGCTCGGCAGGAGACAAGCATGAAACAGGTAGAGCAATGTTGCAGCTAGAACGTGAAAAAATTGGCGTACAATGGGCAAACCTTCAAAAAGAACAAGAGTTATTATCAAAGATTAATATTAAAAACAAATCAGAGGTAGCTTGCTTAGGGAGTGTAGTATATACTTCAAAAAGTGTTTTTTTTATAGCGATTAGTAAAGGCATAATAACAGTTCACGATAAAGAATATGTTGTTATTGCCCCAAAATCTCCAATAGGAAAAGTCTTACTAGGAAAAAAACAAGGCGAGAGTTTTATGTTTCGCAACATAAGTCACACAATACTAGAATTAAAGTAGCCTAATTTTAAGCCGTATTGTTGAGGTTTTATACCAAACCATTAGCAACTAAATACTCCGCAATTTGTATGGTATTTGTGGCAGCTCCTTTTCGTAAATTATCGCTAACCACCCATAAATTTAGACTATTGTCCTGAGAAAAATCACGACGAATTCGACCAACAAACACATCATCTTTTCCATGCGCGTTAATTGGCATTGGATACTCGTTATTTTGAGGATTGTCTTGTACAACAACACCAGGAGTGCGGTTTAGTATATTGCGAATGTCTTTGAGTGTAAAATCATTTTTAAACGCAATATTAACAGCTTCACTATGTCCGCCAGCAGTTGGAATACGAACAGCTGTTGCAGTTACTTTAACAGAATTGTCATCTAAAATTTTCATGGTTTCATTAACCAACTTTAGCTCTTCTTTGGTGTATCCGGTGTCGTCAAAATCATCACAGTGAGGCAGTGCATTTTCATGAATAGGATGTGGGTAAGCCATTTCTCCATCAATTCCGGCCAATTCATTTTCAAGCTGTTGTATGGCTTTTACTCCCGTTCCTGAAATAGACTGGTAAGTAGAAACAACTACCCTTTTAATAGTATATTTTTTATGTAAAGGCGCTAAAGCCATAAGCATTTGTATGGTAGAGCAGTTTGGATTTGCAATAATTTTATCCGATGCAGTAAGTACATGTGCATTTATCTCAGGAATGATTAATTTTTTTGACGTGTCCATTCTCCAAGCAGAGGAATTATCAATAACTGTAGTGCCAACGGCAGCAAATTTAGGTGCCCATTGTAATGCCGTTGCCCCTCCTGCCGAAAACAAAGCAATATCAGGTTGCATATTAACAGCGGTATCAAGCGAAACTAACACGTGCTTTTGCTTATTATAGAAAATGGTTTTACCTACAGATTTTTCTGAGGCAACTACAATAAGTTCTTTTATTGGAAAATGACGTTCTTCTAATACGCTAAGCATTACCTTTCCAACCATTCCGGTTGCGCCTATAACAGCTACTTTCATTGTTAAGATGTTTTAAAAGCAAAACTTGCCTTGAAATAATGGTACAAATTTAAGTAATTATGTGAAAGAATTTTAAGTAATACAAAAAAAGCCGTAAAACAATTTAGTTTAAGGGTTTGTTAGAAGTTAAGATTAATTAATAAAAACTAAATATATACTTTTTTTATTCGGTCAGAGATAGCAGTCAGCACCTCATAAGATATTGTTTTTCCGTCACTTGCAAAATAATCTACAGTATAATTACCATCAAAAACAACAACCTCATCTCCTTCTTTACAGGAGAGATGAGAGACGTCTATCATAATCATATCCATACAGACGTTACCAATAATTTTAGCTTTTTTTCCTTGAACTATGACATGTCCGTTTCCGTTTCCAAACTGTCGTGAAATACCATCGGCATGACCTAGCGGAATAGTAGCAGTTAGCATTTTTTGAGACGCAATAAACGCTCTATTATATCCTACAGAATCACCTTTTTTTAGTTCATGAATTTGCGAGATTACAGATTTTAATGCAGCAATAGGTTGTAGGTTGTTTTTAAATCGAACATCGTTTCCAAAACCATATAAGCCAATACCTATTCGAACCATATCAAAATGAGCCTCAGGATAGTTTAGTGTTCCAGAAGTATTTGTTAGATGAGCAAAAGGCTGGTCTGTAGAAAGTTGTTTAAAACGATCTTTAATGGCAGTAAAAGTTGCTATCTGTTTTTGTGTAAAATCATCTTCTTTTAGATCATCACTAGCTGCTAAATGCGAGAAAACAGAGCTTACGCGTATAGCATTACTTGTATTGGTGATTTCGGCAACATGAGCTACATCATGTGCAACAAATCCCAATCGGTTTAAGCCAGTGTTAAACTTTAAATGCACCGGATATTGTTGTTGGTTTTGTGAATCGGCAATAGCTATAAAAGTTTTTAAAATGGAAAAACTATATATACTGGGCTCTAAACAGTTGTCAATTAAGGTTTTAAAATTACTTGGTTGGGGGTGTAAAACTATAATTGGTTTTTTAATACCTGCTTTTCGTAAGGCTACACCTTCATGTGTGTAGGCAACAGCAAAATAATCAACCAAAAGGGTTTGTAGTTTTAAGGCAATATCTTCGGCACCATGTCCGTATGCAAAGGCTTTAACGACGGCTAAGAATTTTGTTTTTGGAGACAAAGTAGATCTTAAAAAAGCAACATTTTGTTCTAATTTATTTAAGTTAATTTCTAAAACAGTTTCAAACATAAACAAAGGGTATTAATCTTTTTTATTTGTAGCAATAGCGTCTTTTTGTTCATTTCGTATAGCATTGTAATAAGCTGCTCTACTCAAGGGCTCATACTCATCTGTTTCTCCTAGAAGAACAATGTCTTTACTGGCGGCTTTTCGATAGCTGTATTGCGCTAGATTTCCTGTTCTGGTACATACAGCGTGTACTTTGGTAACATATTCTGCAGTAGCCATAAGCGCAGGAATTGGCCCAAAAGGATTTCCTTTGTAATCCATATCTAATCCGGCAACAATAACGCGAATTCCTTTGTTTGCTAAATCATTACAGATTTTTACAATTTCATCATCAAAAAACTGTGCCTCATCAATACCTACAACATCACATCCGTCTGCTAAAATAGGAATATTTGCAGCTGCAGGAACAGGGGTAGATCGTATTTCATTAGCATCATGAGAGACTACCATTTCATCATCATATCTAACATCAACAGCAGGTTTAAATATTTCAACACGTTGCTTGGCAAATTGTGCACGCTTTAATCTACGAATTAATTCTTCCGTTTTACCAGAAAACATAGAGCCAGAAATGACTTCAATCCAACCAAATTTTTCTTCATGATTAACAGTGTTTTCTAAAAACATATGGGTATACTATATATGGGCTATGATGTTTCACAAAACTACATAAAAATAGCGTATAGAAAGACGAAGGCACAATATTAATTGTATTAATATCGTTTAATTTACTATATTTCAAAAAAATTCACAGCAAATAAACACGTCCCTTTATAATGAAAGAAACCCTAACGGCAGCATTAAAGAAAATTGCAATTAAGCTACTTGAAAATAATCAGGGAGAATCGGTTTTTGAATTGCAAGAACAAGCAAAAGAGCTTTACGAAAAGTTAACAATACTAGCTTTTGTAGAACAACAGAATGAATTAACCCCAGAAAAAACACCTTCAAAAGATACTATAAAAGAAGCCCCTTCTGTTCTTGACGAAAATTTATTTGTTGCACAAGAAGACGTGTTTGTAGAAAAAACGGCATCGGAAATTTATCCGTCTGAAGAGATGTTTGA
Organism: Flavobacteriaceae bacterium; assembly: GCA_965178655.1. GTDB lineage: Bacteria > Bacteroidota > Bacteroidia > Flavobacteriales > Flavobacteriaceae. The sequence continues at coordinate 1,233,702 of OZ238266.1, read as the reverse complement.
GGTGTCTCAAGAAAACACAACTCAAAAAAAAACCTCGATAAACGACCAGTTAAAGAAAGGTATTACAATAGGGTTAAATGATAGGATAGCTTTTGTAAAACATTTGTTTAATGAAAGTTCGGAAGATTTTAACAGGGTAATGTCTCAGTTAAACACTTTAAAAGAGATGGAAGAAGTGCTTCTTTTTTTAAATGATATGGTAAAACCAGAATATAATAACTGGGAAGGGAAAGATGCCTATGAAACACGTTTTATAGCAATTCTTGAAACACGTTTTTAATACAGTATAAAAAGAATTACAATGAGTGAATTATATATTGTTCCAACACCTATAGGGAACCTAGAAGATATTACTTTTAGAGCAATACGCATTTTAAAAGAGGCTGATTTAATTTTGGCAGAAGACACTAGAACTTCGGGTAAGTTATTAAAGCATTTTGAAATTTCAACACAAATGCAGAGTCACCATATGCATAACGAGCATAAAACCACTGCAAATGTGATTCAAAAATTAAAAGCAGGACAAACAATAGCTTTAATTTCTGATGCAGGAACCCCAGCTATTTCAGATCCAGGGTTTTTGTTAACTCGAGCATGTGTTCAAGAAGGCATAACGGTAAATTGTTTGCCTGGAGCAACGGCTTTTGTTCCAGCGTTAGTAAACTCAGGCTTACCGAACGATAAATTTATTTTTGAAGGATTCTTACCGGTTAAAAAAGGAAGACAAACCAGATTAATACTTCTTTCAGAAGAAACACGAACAATGATTTTTTATGAGTCTCCTCATAAACTAGTAAAAACACTAGGACATTTTTGCGACTATTTTGGTGAAGACAGACAGGTTTCTGTATCAAGAGAGTTAACAAAAATGTATGAAGAAACTATTCGCGGCACAGCAAAAGAAGTGCTAACACATTACCAAAACAAACCTCCAAAAGGAGAGATTGTTATTGTTGTTTCAGGAAAATAATATCTAATAAACCATATTTAATGGCTAACGCTTTAAAACTACAAGTACAATTATTGCCTCATAGTCCGGGGGTATATCAGTATTATGATAAAGAAGGAAAGTTATTATATGTTGGTAAAGCGAAAAATCTAAAAAAACGAGTAAGCTCTTATTTTACTAAAATTCATGAAAACGCAAAAACAAGGGTATTAGTTAAAAAGATAGATAGCATACAGCACATTGTAGTTGCTACGGAAACAGACGCATTACTGCTCGAAAATAATCTTATAAAAAAACACCAACCTCGCTATAACGTATTATTAAAAGACGACAAGACATATCCATGGATATGTATTAAAAACGAAGCCTTTCCGAGAGTGTTTTCTACCCGAAGAGTTTTAAAAGATGGCTCGGAATATTTCGGGCCATATACAAGTTTAAAAACCGTAAAAACCATTTTGGAGTTGATAAAAAAAATGTACCCATTAAGAACCTGTACATATCAACTAAACCACGAAAACATTGTATCGGAGAAGTATAAGGTTTGTTTAGAATATCATTTAAAAAACTGCAAAGGCGCTTGTGAGTCATTACAAACGGAAGTGTCGTATAACAAACAAATAGCAGCGATACGGGAAATACTAAAAGGTCATTTTAAAAATGCATTGCAAGAGTTTAAACAGCAAATGAAAACCTGTGCTGAAAATTTAAACTTTGAAGAGGCACACCAGCTTAAAGAGAAGATTGTAGTGCTAGAAAACTACCAGTCAAAATCAACAATTGTAAACCCAAAAATATCTAATGTAGATGTGTTCTCTATTGTTACAGATGAGGGCTATGGGTATGTTAATTTTTTACAACTATCTAATGGTGCAATTATACAATCATATAGTTTAGAGCTTAAAAAACGTCTTGAAGAAACAGATCAAGAACTACTAACATTAGCCATTACAGAAATACGCTCAAAATTTTCGTCTCAATCTCCAGAAATATACCTCCCATTTAAAGTTGATATTGGAGACCATGTAAAAATAACAATCCCTAAGGTTGGCGACAAAAAAAAGATTGTAGCACTATCTACCAGAAACGCAAAACAACTTAGAATGGAGCGCTTTAAACAGGCAAAAATAACAGACCCTGAGCGACACACCACTAGAATAATGACACAAATGAAAAAGGATTTGCGTTTAAACGAAACCCCTGTTCATATTGAGTGTTTTGACAACTCAAACATACAAGGCACAAACCCTGTTGCGGCTTGCGTAGTATTTAAAAACGGAAAACCAAGTAAAAAGGAATATCGCCATTTTAATATTAAAACAGTTGTGGGGCCAGATGATTTTGCCTCTATGGAAGAAGTGGTATATCGTCGTTATAAACGGTTGTTAGAAGAAGAAAAACCACTGCCACAATTAATTATTATCGATGGTGGAAAAGGACAGTTGTCATCGTCGCTAAAAAGTTTAGAAGCGCTAAATTTACGAGGAAAAATAGCTATTATCGGAATCGCAAAACGATTAGAAGAGCTTTTTTATCCAGACGATAAATACCCACTATATCTTGACAAAAAATCTGAAACCTTAAAAGTAATTCAACATTTAAGGAACGAAGCACATAGATTTGGTATAGAGCACCACCGTAATCGCAGAAGCAAAAATGCGCTAACAACCTCTTTAGATAACATTGATGGTATTGGCGAAAAAACGAGAATTTTACTACTAAAATCGTTTAAATCAGTAAAACGGATTAAAGCCGCAAGTTTTTCAGAATTAGAAAAAGTTGTTGGTAGTGCAAAAGCTCAAAAAATATATCAAGAATTTCATTAGCTTTTATTACCTTTATAAGGTGAAAAAAACAGCCCTAATTCTTATTTGCATAGCCTGCTCTTTTTGTCTCTTCGGACAAGAAAAAACAAAAGAAAACCCTCCAAAAGTAGGACTGGTTTTAAGTGGTGGTGGCGCAAAAGGACTAGCACATATAGGGGCCCTAAAAGCAATAGAAGAAGCAGGTGTTAAAATAGACTACATTTCCGGCACAAGCATGGGAGCTGTTGTAGGAGCACTATATGCATCAGGCTATACCGCGGACGATTTGGTAAAGCTTTTTAAAACTACCCCGTTTGAAGAAATTCTTCGTGATAATTTTCCGAGAAAAAACAAAACCTTTTTTGAGCGTCATGGTACCGATAGACACGCCATAACACTACCCTTTAATAACTTTAAACCGTCACTTCCGTCAGCAATATCTAAAGGTCAAAACGCATACAATACATACGTTAGGTTATTAGATCATGTAAAAGGAATTACAGACTTTAGTAAACTTCCTATACCCTTCTTATGTGTTGCCACTAATGCCGAAACAGGAGAACAGGTTGTGTTAGAAAACGGATATTTACCAAATGCAATTTTAGCAAGTAGCGCTATACCAACACTTTTTGCCCCAATACAACTACAAGAAAAGATGTTAATAGATGGAGGGGTGTCTAATAACTATCCAATAGAAGAGCTGTTAAAAAAAGATGTTGATATAATTATTGGGGTAGATGTACAAGATGGTTTTCAAACAAAAGAAAACCTAGTTTCTGCTACAGATATGCTGTTGCAAGTTTCTAATTTTAATACCCAAAAACAAATGAAGGGTAAAATAGAGGCTACAACAATTTATATAAAACCTGATATTAAAAACCACAATATCATTTCTTTCGGAAAAGCAGAAGAAATTTATCAAAAAGGGTATGAGGCAGCAAAAAAACAATCTCATAAACTTGTTCAGTTAGGTTCTCAGCAGCAACCTCAGAAATCAAAATTAGCAACACCTAGCAAGGAGTATACCTTAAAGAATATTTATGTTTTTGGAAACAAAAAATATACACGAGCTTATATTCTAGGAAAACTAAAATTAAAAACCCCAACAACAGTAAGCTATAAACAAATAGAGGAAGGAATTGTAGCGCTTGCAGCAACTAATAACTTTAACGTTGTTCAATATAAAATTAAAGGAGATGATAGCCTTGAAATATACATAGATGAAAACAATAATCAAACCTACCTAAAACTGGGCTTACATTATGATGATTTATATAAAGGAGCTGCCTTGGTCAATCTAACCCATAAACAGTTAATTACTAATAACGACATTGTAAGCTTAGATGTTATTTTAGGAGAGAATATTCGATATAATTTTGAGTACTATATAGATAAAGGTTTCTATTGGAGTATTGGCGCAAAATCAAGAATGAATAGGTTAGGGACTAGTGTAGAGAATTCAGTTTTTGATATTATAGATCTAGCTCCAAAAGCAAATGTTGACATCATGGATTTTTCTAATGAAATCTATATAGAAACATTGTTTAAAAAACATATTTCATTGGCAGCAGGAGTAGAACACAAAAAAATAAAAATCACTAAAGAAAACATTAGCACCCCTATAGAAGACAATACATACTACAGCGCCTTTACGAAGTTAAAATACGACAGTCTAAATGACTTGTATTGCACAAAAAGCGGGAGCTACCTTTCGGGAGAAATAAATCACTACTTTTTTTCAGACAGAGCAACAACCGAAAACACTCAGTTTTCAGTAGCAAAAGCTAAAATGGGTTTTGCCATACCACTATCTAAAAAGGTGTATTTAAATGCATTTACAGAAGGAGGTTTTAGAATTGGGGGCAATTCAAACACGACTTTTAACTTTGTGTTAGGAGGGTTTGGTAATAATTTTATTAATAATTACACGCCGTTTTACGGATATGATTTTTTAAGTATTTCAGGCGAGGCTTATGCCAAAACAACAGTAGATATACACTATCAGTTTTACAAAAAAAACTACCTTACTCTTAGTGCAAACATAGCAAATGTAGAAGATAGATTGTTTGATTCTACAGCGTTTTTTTCATTGCCAAAGTATACAGGTTATGCCATAGGTTACGGCACAAAAACAATACTAGGTCCTTTACAAATAAAAGGGTCATGGTCTCCAGAAACACAAAAAGCACAATGCTTTGTAAGTATAGGATATTGGTTTTAAAAAATAAACTATCTTTGAAACAAGAGAATTACAGCTAATTAAATAAGTATAATGTCTAGATATCATAAACTCGGGAAAATTCCAAAAAAGAGACACACCACATTTAAAAAAGAAGATGGAAGTCTATACCAAGAAGAGCTTTTTGGAACAGCAGGCTTTGCAGGAATGTCGTCGTTACTATACCACATTCATCCGCCAACAGTTGTTACAGAAATAAAAAACAAAGGGTCTGTAGCGCCTAAAGTTGCTATAGAAAAAAACATGAAAGCGCTAAGTTTTAAAGGCTTTTCATTACCTGTTGAAGACGATTTTTTAGACAGCAGAAAAACGTTATTTGTAAATAATGATTTGCACATTGGTTTGGCAGCGCCTAAATCTTTTTCAAAAGATTATTTCTATAAAAACGGAGATGCAGATGAAATGCTATTCATTCATGTAGGCTCAGGAACATTACGTACAAACTACGGAAACATTCCATTTTCATATGGCGATTATCTAATTATACCAAAAGGGGTCATTTATCAGATTGATTTTGATACAGAAGATAACCGCATTTTATATGTAGAATCTTTTGAACCAATCTTTACCCCAAAACGCTATCGAAATAATTTCGGACAACTACTAGAGCACTCCCCTTTCTGTGAGCGCGATATGCGTTTGCCAGAAAATTTAGAAACACACGATGAAAAAGGTGAGTTTCTAGTAAAAATAAAAAAACAAGGAAACATGTGGGAGTATGTGTACGGCAACCATCCTTTTGATGTAGTTGGCTGGGACGGATTTCATTACCCATACGCGTTTTCTATTCATGACTTTGAACCAATTACAGGACGCATACACCTACCACCTCCAATTCACCAAACATGGGAGTCAGCAGGTTTTGTAGTGTGTAGCTTTGTGCCACGATTGTATGACTATCATCCAGAAAGTATTCCTGCGCCGTATCACCATTCAAATATAGATTCTGAAGAATTACTTTACTATGTAGATGGCGATTTTATGAGCAGAAACAATATAGAAAAAGGACAAATAACCTTGCATCCAGGCGGTGTTCCTCACGGGCCGCACCCAGGCGCGATTGAGCGTAGTGTGGGTAAAAAAGAAACAGGAGAACTGGCTGTTATGATTGATCCTTTTAAGCCAATGTCTATCACAGAAGAAGCCTTAAAGTTACAAGTAGAAGATTACCATAAATCATGGATTCTTTAAAAATAAAAACAACGAAAAACGGCACTTGTTAAACAATGTTGTTTTTCGAAATAAATAAAATTAAGATGAGTAAAAAAGAAGTAAAATCAGTAAACTACGGTTTAGAAAAAATATTTGAAGGCGCTAAAGACTTCTTACCATTATTAGGGACTGACTATGTTGAGTTTTATGTAGGAAATGCAAAACAAGCAGCGCACTTTTACAAAACAGCTTTTGGATTTCAGTCATTAGCATATAAAGGACTAGAAACAGGGTCAAGAGATGAGGTTAGTTATGTATTGGTACAAGATAAAATACGCTTAGTACTAACCACGCCACTAAATAGTAAATCGCCAATTAACGACCATATCGTAAAACACGGCGATGGGGTTAAAGTCATTGCACTTTGGGTAGAAGACGCTAAAAAAGCATACGAGGAAACCACCAGTCGTGGCGCAAAATCATATTTAGCACCAACTATAGAAAAAGACGAACATGGCGAAATTGTAAAAGCAGGAATTTACACTTACGGAGAAACCGTACACATGTTTATAGAACGTAAAAACTATAAAGGCGCTTTTTTACCAGGCTTTCAAAAATGGGAGTCGGACTATAATCCAACAAGTGTCGGACTAAAATACATAGACCACATGGTTGGAAATGTAGGGTGGAACCAAATGAATGTTTGGGTAAAATGGTATGAAGACGTAATGGGGTTTGAAAACTTTTTATCGTTTGATGATAAGCAAATTCACACAGAATACTCTGCTTTAATGAGTAAGGTAATGAGTAACGGAAACGGGCGAATCAAGTTCCCTATTAACGAACCGGCAAAAGCAGCTAAAAAATCTCAAATAGAAGAATACTTAGACTTTTATGAAGGCTCTGGGGTACAGCATATTGCTGTAGCTACAGACGATATTATTAGTACAGTAAGTCAGCTTAAGGCACGAGGGATCGAATTTTTACCACCACCACCACAAGCCTACTATGACGATATTCCAAACCGCTTAGGAGCACACCGAGACATGATGAAAGAAGACATTGGTGAATTACAAAAACTATCCATTATGATAGACGCCGATGAAGAAGGATATTTATTGCAAATTTTCACCAAACCAGTAGAAGATAGACCAACCTTATTCTTTGAAATTATTCAACGAATGGGCGCTCGTGGATTTGGAGCAGGAAACTTTAAAGCCTTATTTGAATCTATTGAACGTGAACAAGCAAATAGAGGAACACTATAACAACAACTAAAACTAAAAAAATGTTACCACCAATTAATTTTAAAAAATGGATAGATGAAAACAGGCACAAATTAAAACCTCCTGTTGGAAACCAAGTGGTATATAAAGACACAGAGTTTATTATAATGGTTGTTGGAGGACCAAATGCTCGAAAAGATTTTCACTACAATGAAGGTGAAGAGTTTTTTTATCAAGTAGAAGGAGACATTCAGTTACCAACTATTCAAGACGGCAAAGTGGTTACCTATGATATAAAAGAAGGCGAGATATTTTTGTTACCTGCAAAAGTACCGCACTCTCCGCAACGACCAGCAAACACGGTGGGTCTAGTTATAGAACGCATGAGAAAACCAGAAGAGCTAGACTATTGCTCGTGGTATTGTGAAAAATGCAATACAGAATTACACAAAGCCCCTTTTCACTTAGGAAACATAGTAACTCAGTTGCCGCAGCTCTTAAATGAGTTTTACGAAAACAAAGCGCTATGCACCTGTAAAAAATGCGGTACAGTAATGGAAAAACCAACACTAAAAGCATAAACAAAAACATGAAAACAGCAACAATTGTTGGCGCAGGACTGGTAGGCTCACTATGGGCAGTATATCTTTCTAAAGCAGGATATAAAGTCACCATATTTGAACGAAGAAGTGATTTAAGAAAAGCCGATATTTCTGCAGGAAAGTCAATAAACCTAGCCTTATCAACACGCGGATGGAAAGCTTTTAAAAACGTTGGCGTAGAAAAACAGATTAAAGACATTGCAATTCCCATGTACGGAAGAACCATGCATGATCAAAAAGGCGCGCTAACCTACCAACCATACGGGCTAGAAGACCAAGCAATTTACTCAGTCTCTAGAGCAGGTATTAATTGTACGCTAATGGATATTGCCGAAAAAGAAGGCAGTGCAACAATAAACTATAACCAACAATGTGTAGGTGCCGATCTTGATAAAGGAATAGTACATCTAAAAGATACAGAAACAGGACAAACCTATAGCCATACCTCAGATGTTGTTTTTGGAACCGATGGCGCCTTTTCGGCCATTCGCACAAAAGCAATGCAAAAAACACCTCGGTTTAACTACTCTCAAGAATATATTGCTGATGGTTACCGAGAAATATTATTACCTGCAAATGCAGATGGCAGCTATAAGTTAGACGTAAATACACTTCATATATGGCCAAGAGGACGCTATATGCTTATTGCATTGCCAAACGAAGACGGTAGCTTTACCTGTACGCTATTTATGCCTTTTGAAGGCCATGAAAGCTCCTTTGATAAGCTTAATACAAAAGCAGATGTAGACACATTTTTTAAAACAACTTTCCCAGATTTTTATACACTAATGCCTGAAATTGGTGACCAGTGGGAAAGCCACCCGCTATCAACACTAGCCATTATAAGATGTTTTCCGTGGACTATAGGAAAAACGGCGCTAATGGGAGATGCAGCACATGCAACCGTTCCGTTTTACGGACAAGGAATGAACTCTGGCTTTGAAGACTGTACCGTGCTATGGGAATTAATGCAAGAACATAATGAAGATTGGCCAAAAGTATTTCAGGCTTATCAAGACCTCAGAAAACCAGACGGAGATGCCGTACAAGACCTATCATTGCATAACTACTATGTAATGCGTGATTTTGTTGGAGACCCTAAGTTTTTATTACAAAAAAAGTTTGAACGTCGTATTCAAGAACTGTATCCCGAAAATTATATGCCTCTATACTCTCAGGTATCATTTAGCAACATTCGTTATTCCGAAGCATGGGAGAAAGGAATGAAACAAGATAATTTTATTAAAGAGTTAATGGCGCAGCATAATATTGAAGACGCAATGAATAACGGACAACTAGACGAGCTAATTCATCAAGTATTTCAGCAACGATAATACATTTTAATGAACACGAAATATGTAAATATCAAATCGCCATTTTCATAAAGTATACTTTATGAAAATACAGGAGGATACTACATAATAAGAGGACTTAAAAAGAAGAAGATGTCACAAACAAGAGAAGAATTATTAGCAGCCATTGACAAAAAATACGCAGCTATGGGACAAGATGCAAATGTGCACTTGTCAGGACTACTACACGCAGAACCAATGACATATTGGGACTTTATTCAAGTAGATGCACTACTTGGTTTACAAACCCAACGCACCCAATTGCCTGATGAAATGGTGTTTTTAATGTATCATCAAATAAATGAATTATTGTTTAAAATGATTCTCTGGGAAATAGCACAAGTTTCAAAAAAAGAAGATATTCAGCCCGAAAAATTTGTCATGCACTTATCTAGAATAAGCAGATATTTTGATATGCTGTCCAGTTCTTTTACCGTTATGGGAGACGGTATGGAGTATGAGCAATACATGAAGTTTAGAGACACGCTTACACCCGCTAGTGGATTTCAATCTGCACAGTACCGAAAAATTGAAATTGCTTCAACAGAGTTAATAAATCTTATAGACTACAGGTTTAGAAAAACAATTGATAGAGACACGCCATATGAACACGCTTTTGAACATATGTATTGGCAAGTAGCAGGAAAAAATTATGAAACAGGAGAAAAGAGCAAGCTCTTAAGTAACTTTGAAGACAAATACAAAGAAGAACTTATAGCGTTTATGAAAGAATATAATACCGTAAACCTATGGACAAAGTTTAAAACCTTACCGGAATCATATCAAAAAAACATAGACCTAATTAATGCAATGCGTCACTATGATCATACTATAAATGTTACCTGGGTTATTAACCATTTAAATGCTGCAAAAAAATATTTAGGAGACGCTGCTGCAACAGGAGGATCTGATTGGCAAAAATATATGCACCCACGTTACCAGCGTAGAATATTCTTCCCAGAGCTTTGGAGCGAGGAAGAACTTAAAAACTGGGGAATAACAAACCTAGAGGGCTGTGAAACAATTAAAGAAAACAGCAAATAACTATCAATTCATCAAAAAAAACCACAAAAACCAACAAGACTCGTAAAAATTAACTGAAAACTGATTTTTTTATGAGAATATCGTAAAAAAGGAAGTACTTTTGCGCTCGCAAACGGGGTGGTTCCCATTTGCAACTTTAAATTTTTTTATAATTTATAGTTTTGGTTGGTTAATAAAATAAACGTCGTCAAGTTATTTGTCGGCGTTTTTTTTCGCTCAAAAAGTAAATGGAACAGTTATTGTTTTATTGTAAAATAGACACTTGTGTATCCGCAAATTTATTACTAAATTGACATACCTACTTTATTTATTTATGACAAAAATAACCACAATATTCATACTCCTTTTTAGTACCCTTTCCTACGCACAAGAAAATGCGTTCAAATCTGGTGAATGGTTTAAGTTTCACATTCATTACGGTGTATTTACAACTAGCTACGCTACAGTACAACTACAAGAAAAAACCTTTAACGGACATGATGTATTTCATGTAACTGCGCATGGAAAATCTACAGGACTGCTAAGTCTATTTTTTAAAGTAAACGATAAATATCAGTCTTATTTTGATGTAAAATCAGGAAACCCATATCGTTTTATTAGAAAAATAAACGAAGGCGGTTATAAAAAAAACATAGAAATTGCTTTTAACAATCAAAATCATACCGCCATAGTAAATGATAAAAAGCATAAAGTAACAACAACTCACTCTATTAAAAAGAAAAGTCAAGACATGATTTCGGCGTTTTATTATTTGCGAAATAATGTAGATACAACAAAACTAATTGTCGGAGAAGAAATTAAAATAGATATGTTTTTTGACAAAGAAAATTACGATTTTAAAATGAAGTTTTTGGGCAGAGAGATTCTAAAAACAAAGTTCGGGAAAGTATCTTGTTTAAAATTCAGACCTTATGTACAATCTGGGCGCGTTTTTAAAGAACAAGAAAGCTTAAGCGTGTGGATTTCAGATGACCAAAATAAAATACCAATTAGAATTCAGGCAGATTTAGCAGTAGGATCACTTAAAGCAGATTTGGTAGCGTATAAAGGGTTAAAAAAGTCTTTTAAAATTGTAGTATCGCAATAAAAAAGAAGTTTTCAAGCTAAAAAAACTATAAAAAAAAGCGGTAACATAATAAAGACCAGTTTTTTTAGTGATATTTGAGCTTTAGTAAAAAAACATGATTAGAGCAATTCAAAAAACAAGTTGTATAATACTTTTCTTACTGGGAATTATTTCCTGTACAGACACCAAAAATAACAGCTTACCAGCAGATGTTCCTTTGCAAAAAGAGATAGTTCCTGTAATTGAATTTGGGTTTAATTTTTCAGAATTTCACGTTGTTACTGATACGGTAAAATCAGGCGATAGTTTTGGTAAGTTTTTATATGAAAATCACATTAATTTTGGAAAAATAGAACAAATTGTACAGCAAACAAAAAAAGTATTTAATGTAAAAAAAATTAATGTAGGTAAACGATATACAGTTCTTGCCACAAAAGACTCTTTACAAAAGGCACAATATTTTATCTATCAACCCAATAAAATAGATTATGTAGTGTTCGATTTTTCAAACGATACTATCATAAAGGCATACCGAGCAAAGAAGCCAATAAAGTATGTTAAAAAAACAGCCTCAGGAGTCATTACAAGCACGCTGTCAGAATCACTAGACAATGCAGGGCTTAATGTATATATTGCCCATGAATTGTCAGATATTTATGCTTGGTCTATAGATTTTTTCCGATTGCAAAAAAAGGACAGTTATAAAATAATGTACACCGAAAGATATATAGACGATACTATTTATGCCGGAGTACAAAAAATAAATGCAGCAGTATTTACACACAAAAACAAGCCTTTTTATGCTTTTGAATATGAGTCTGATGTTGTAGAGGGCATCCAAGATTACTATGACGAAACAGGAAAAACCCTCCGTAGTCAGTTTTTAAAAGCCCCAGTAAAATTTAGTCGAATATCGTCTCGATACAATTTAAAACGACGTATAAGGTATTACGGAAATAAGGTTCGTCCGCATAAAGGAACTGATTTTGCAGCACCTATCGGCACACCAATTATGGCCACTGCAAACGGAACGGTAATAGCCTCAACACGAAAAGGAGGAAATGGTAAATATGTTAAGATAAGACACAATAGCACCTACAGCACCCAATACTTACACATGAAAAAACAAAATGTAAGAAAAGGAGATGTTGTAAAGCAGGGAGATGTTATTGGATGGATAGGAATGACAGGAAATACCGGAGGACCCCATGTGTGTTATCGTTTTTGGAAAAACGGAAGACAGGTAGATCCTTTACGCGAAAAACTACCCGCAGCCAAACCTATTAAGGCTGCATTAAAACCAGCATATTTAAATCACATAGCGCCAATTAAGGAGACTTTAGACGCTATTAAGCACCATACCAAAGAGGAAGTTGAGTAATGGAAGTATTTAAAAACAACCCAACACAAACGCAAGCATGGAAAAAACTTTCCTCACATTTTGAGCGCCTCAAAGATGTTCATATACAAGATATGTTTGCCAAAAACTCAAACAGAGAACAAGAATTAACAAGTTGTTGGGGTGATTTTTTTGTTGACTTTTCAAGAAACAGATGGACCTCAGAAACCAATCAACTATTCAGTGATTTGGCTTCGGAAATGCATCTTAAAGAACAAATTGACTTATACTTTAAAGAAAACAATTTAAATTTCACAGAAAATAGAGCAGTGTTGCATACTGCGCTACGAAGTGCTGAAAAAGAAATATTATTACAAGGAAAAAACATTATTTCGGACATTAAAACAGTAAATAGTAAAATTGAACGCTTTACAACGGGCGTTATAAACGGTACTAAAAAAGGGCATACAGGAAAACCATTTACAGATGTTGTAAACATTGGAATTGGCGGATCAGACTTAGGACCTAAGCTTGCGTGTAATGCACTAAAATATTATAAAAATCACTTGAACATTCATTATATTTCAAATATTGACGGTGATGAATTGCAAGAAACGCTTCAAAAAGTAAGTCCAGAAACAACATTGTTTATTGTCGTTTCAAAATCATTTACAACCTCAGAAACGCTTCAAAATGCAAATACAGTTAAAGAGTGGTTTGTTTCAGAGGTGTCTGAACAAGCAATATCAGAGCATTTTATTGCAGTATCTGCACGTCCGGAAAAAGCAATAGATTTTGGTGTTGCTACTGAAAATGTTTTTGAAATGTGGGACTGGGTAGGAGGCCGATTTTCATTATGGAGTGCCGTAGGAATATCCATAGCATTAAGTATTGGGTATAATAATTTTAAAGCACTATTAAAGGGCGCTCAAAAGGCAGATGATTACTTTAGAAACACCCCTATTGCAGAAAACATACCTGTACAGATGGCTTTTTTAAGCATATGGTATAGTAGTTTTTTTAAATCAGATCAAGAAGCAGTCATTCCCTACTCTTATTATTTAGAAGATTTTGTGCCATACTTAGAGCAAGGCTTTATGGAAAGTAATGGAAAAAATGTTGATAGCAACGGTAAGCCAATAGACTATCATACCGGAAACGTTGTGTTTGGAGGGGTAGGCTCTAATGCACAGCACGCTTTTATGCAGCTATTTCATCAAGGAACACATTTAATACCAACTAATTTTATAGGGTTTTGCAACGCGTTACACGGCAACACAGCACATCAAAACGTTCTTGTATCAAACATGATTGCTCAAGCTAATGCACTTGCTTTTGGTACAAAGGGACAAGAAATAAGCAACCCATATAAAGTGTTTAAAGGAAACACCCCTTCAACAGCTATTCTAATAAAGAAATTAACGCCAGAATCATTAGGGTCGTTAATAGCAATTTACGAGCACAAAATATTTGTACAAGGGGTTTTATGGAACATAAATAGCTTTGATCAGTTTGGTGTGGAGCTAGGAAAAGAATTGTCAAAGACATACATTAACACATTAGCAGAGGCAGACGAGGAAGATTCGTTGCTAATGAAATTTTATAAAACAAATCACTAATCATAAAATAAGACAACATGGAAATCATTAAATTTTTACACTCGTACTGGGCATATGTAGTATTACTTGCTGTTATTGCAGCAACAGGAAATGCATTATTTGGAATGCTTACTAAAAAAGAATTTGGAGCAAAAGATTTTAGACTAGCTCTATTTGGCTTAATAGCTACCCATCTTCAATTACTTATAGGAATTATGTTATTTGCATTAGTACATAATTTTGGAGAAATTGATATGGGTGAAATCATGAAAAGTGCGTCACTACGATTAAAAAATGTAGAGCACCCTGTTATGATGATTGTTGCAATTACATTGCTTACAATGGGGTACTCAAAACATAAAAACAAGCGCACTTCTGCAGCTAAATTTAAAACCTTATCGGTATTTTATACCTTAGCGCTAATAGCTATTTGCGCCATGCTTCCATGGAAAGCTTGGCTAGGATAAAGTCAGTTTTTAGGTGATATAAAAATCAAATAACCACCACTTAATTGTTTTAAGCAACTAAGTGGTGCTAATTCATTTCTTTAATTAAGTAAGTATATACCGGAAAATGATCGGCATATCCGCCTGTCCAAGACCCGCCAACAAAACTTCTAAAAGGGTAGCCTTTATAACGGCCTTTTTTAGTAGTCATATAGCTAGGGTTGTAGATTCCGGTTTTAAATATTTTAAAAGACGTATAATCTTTGTCTAAAAAAGGCTTTGTAAACAGCATCTGGTCAAAAAGATTTAACCCATCTCTATATGCCAATGTTCCCATTCCTTTTTTGGCCATATTCATCATAGGGTTATAGATACCTTTAAAACCAACAGCACTTTTATTAGCTTTTGCTTTAAGTACTTTCTTAACACTTACATTAAAAGGATCATCGTTTAAATCGCCCATAATAATAATTTTAGCATATGGATCAGCGGTTTGTAATGAATCTACTAGTTTCTTTGTTAATCTTGCAGCAGCAACACGTCCGGGTCTGCTTCTTGCTTCACCGCCACTTCTTGATGGCCAGTGATTTACAATAAAATGCATGAGCTCACCATCTAAATTACCACTTACCAGCAACTGGTCTCTAGTGTATTTTCTTTTTCTAGTATCGGCATCGTATAGCACTAATTCGTGACTACTACTATGTATAGGCGTAAATAGTTTTTTCTGATATAACAAAGCAACATCAATACTTCTTACATCTGGAGAGTTAAAATGAATAAAATCATAATCTTTATCTCGTAGTTGCGGGTCATTAATTAAGTCGTGTAAAACGGTTTTATTTTCTACCTCACAAACACCAATTACTGCAGCGCTATTTTTAGAAAACCTATCGTCAACACCAATTTCAGATAATACACGAGCCATGTTGTGTATTTTTTTAGGGTACACTTGTCCGCGTTCCTTTTCAGACATTTCCATAAGCGGACTACGTTCATCAAACTTTGTTGGGTCGTTTATGGTGTCAAACAAATTCTCTAAATTATAAAAAGCAACAGTGTTTATTTTGTATTGTTTTTTTGTCTGTGAAAAAGCAGAAGTGCTTATTACAATAGCAAATACAAGCAGTAATATTTTTTTGAAATTCATTTTAAAAAAGATTTAATGGTATTTTACTTCAAAAGTAATTATTTATTGTAAAATACGTACCTTTGTGCGTGGTAAATATTTATTTATCATGTGTAAAAAAACAAATAATCAGTAAATTACTTATGAAAAAAACAATTTTAACAATGTTGTTAGGGTTGGTCAGCGTGGTGTTTATGCATGCTCAGCAAACCGTAATAAAGGGTCAGGTGATTGATTCCGAAACAACTACTCCACTTTCTGGAGTATCGGTAACCATTCAAGACACCAAAATTGCACAAACAACAAGTGAGAAAGGAAAATTTATCTTTACAGACAACCTGCCATTTGGAGAGCAAGAATTAGTGCTTCGTAAAAAGGGGTATCAATCCAAAACATTTACTATTATAATAGAAAAAGGACAAACAATAGCCCTTTCTAAGGTAATTATGAGTCCAATAATAATTCCTTCAGACGATTTTACTATTTTGTTATCTGATGATGAGTTGGACGATGATGAAAGTGTATCATCTAACACTTCAGGAATTCTACAATCCTCAAAAGATGCTTTTGAACGCGCAGCAGCTTTTGATTTTAGCAGTACATTCTTTAGAGTTCGTGGTTTAGATTCTGAAAACGGAACACTGTTATTGAACGGACTTAAAATGAATAAAATATATAACGGTAGACCGCAATGGAGTAATTGGGGAGGAATAAACGACGTTATGCGAGACCAAGATTTTGTACGTGGTTCTAAAGCAAACGACTATACCTTTGGAGGTGTTGGCGGAACAACTAATGTAAACATGAGGGCCTCTTTATACAGAAAAGGATCTCGTATATCATACGCATCTTCAGACAGAAGTTACACTAGCAGAACAATGGCAACTCATGCTACTGGACTAATGAATAATGGTTGGGCAGTGGCGCTTTCTGCCGGACGTCGTTGGGCAGATGAAGGATATGCTCAAGGAACGGTATATGACGCAAACTCGTTTTTTGCTGCTTTTGAAAAGAAGCTCAACGATAAGCACAGCATTAACCTAACAACAATATACACCCCTAATAGAAGAGGAAAGTCTGCAGGAATGACACAAGAAGTGTTCGATTTAAAAGGTAGACAATACAACTCATACTGGGGATATCAAAATGGAGAAAAAAGAAATTCACGAGAGAAAAAAGTTGTGGAGCCTATAGTAATGTTAAATCACTATTGGACCATTTCTGATAAAACAAGCCTTAATACAAATGTTGGATATCAATTTGGACATATAGCAAATAGCCGTATTGATTTTAATGGCGCTAGTCCAGACCCAACATACTATAAAAAATTACCAAGTGCTGCCTTACGTTTTGAAACGACTACAGAAACACTTGCCGAAGCATATGAGTTACAGCAAGCATTTTTAAATGACGGACAAGTAAACTGGAACGATTTATACGACGCTAATATCTCTAACCCAGACAATGCAGTATATGTGTTGTATGACGATAGAAACGACGATACGCAGTGGTCTTTTAATTCTATATTAAACCACCAATTAACAGAAAACATTACCTTAAATGCAGCAGTTAATTACACAAGTTTATTATCTCATAACTACGCTAGAGTAGCAGACCTTTTAGGCGCAACACAATACGCCGATAAAGATTATTTTGATGACTTGGACAGTAATGCCCTAACACCCGGACGCACTGTAACCGAAGGCGACACCTTTAAGTATAACTACAACTTAGATGCCCAAATATATGATGCTTTTGTACAAGCGCAATTTAAATATAAAAAAGTAGATTTTTATATAGGGGCTCAGTACGGAAACACAACTTATCAAAGAGATGGACTATATCTTGATGGTCATTTTACAGACCCTTCTGCAGGAATATCCTCTTACGGAAAAGGCGACAAATTAGATTTTACAAAGCTTGGTACAAAGCTTGGTGCAACCTATAAAATTTCAGGAAAACACTTAGTAGATGTCAACGCGGCATACATACAAGATGCACCTACTATGCGTAATAGTTTTTTAAACTCAAGGCAAAATAATTTAATTGTACCAGACCTAACAGAAGTAAAAACAACTGCTTTTGACGCCAGTTATATTTTTAGATCATCAATATTTAAAGCACGATTAACAGGATACTATTCGGCAATTAAAGACGCTACAGAAGTGGCCTTCTTTTATATTGATGGTGTTTCAGGACTGAGTGATGCACAAGCATTTGTACAAGAGGCAACAACCAATGTTGCCAAGCAAAACATGGGTATAGAATTTGGTACAGAAGCGCAAGTAACTACAACCATAAAATTAAAAGGAGCACTGTCACTAGGGCAGGCAGTATATACTAACAATCCAAACGTGTACTTAAGTTCAGATGATTTTGTAGGTCAAATAGGTACTGTTGATGGGGTAAAATCTTACGGTACAGCAAGCTTTAAAGATTATAAAGTTGCAGGAGGACCACAACGTGCAGCAAGTATAGGGTTTGAATACCGCGACCCTAAATTCTGGTGGTTTGGTGTAAGTGCAAACTTTTTCTCTAATGCCTATGTTGATATTGCAGCAATTACAAGAACTAAAAACTTTGCACTAGATGCCGACGGTCTTCCAATTGTAGGGTATAATGAAGATATAGCAAAAGAGTTACTACAACAAGAAAAATTTGACGACTACATGTTAGTGAACCTTGTTGGAGGAAAATCTTGGAAAATAGGCGACAAGTATATTGGACTATTTGCAAGTATTAATAACGTATTAGACCAAACCTATAAAACAGGAGGGTACGAACAAAGTAGAAACGGAAACTATACAAGCGCTCTTGCAGAAAGCGAACGTGACACGCCAGTATTTGGATCAAAATATTGGTTTGGAAGAGGCGCAACATACTACTTAAACCTATACCTAAGATTTTAACATACACAACACACATAATAACAATATAAAATAACAACAACATGAAAGCAATAAACATATTAAAAACCATAGCAAGTGTTCTTATTATAGCAACCTTTACCGCATGTGTACAAGATGATGATTACACAGTACCTACAGATTTAGGTGTCATTGAAAACCTTAAGTTATCAGAGCTTTTAGCGGATGCTACTTATTCTGAACTAACAATTCAGCAAGTAAAAGATCAATTTGTTTCTGGAACAGCAACTCAAATTGTATCGTCGGTATATGTAAAAGGATATGTAGTATCTTCTGATGAAACAGGAAATTTTTACAAAGAGTTTTACATGCAAGACCACCCAACAAACCCTACTGCAGGAATAAAAGTGATTTTAAACAGCACCGATAATTTTGCAAAATACAACCTAGGTAGAGAGGTGTACATTAACTTAACAGGTCTTTATGTAGGAGAAACAAAATCTGGAGATGGTGTACTGGGTATTGGAGGTGATAAAAATGCCGACGGAGATGAAATAGAATCTATTACTACAGCAAGAGCAAGCGCACAAATTTTAAGAGCCGATGTTACTGAAGTTATTGTAGGATTACCAGTAAGTTTTTCACAAATTAATAGCGCACACATCGGAACATTTGTAACCGTTTCAGACGCACAATTTCCTTCAGGACTTTCAGGAGAAAGTTATGTAGATGCGTACGATGACTATGATTCTCCAAGAACAATGGAGGCTTGTGATGGTTTTGGATATACAAACTTCATATTAGAATCAAGTACGTTTGCAAGTTTTAAAAATGAGTTATTACCAACAGGAGGAGGAACAATTTCGGGAGTAATTTCAAAAGATTATTATGGTGATAATATGGTAATGGTTATTAATACTACAGCAGATGTTGTAATGAACGACACAAGATGTACCCCATTAGATATTTCAGATTTTTCAGTAATTTTTTCTGAAGATTTTGACGCAGGAACAGATAATTCAAACTTAGATTTTGCAGGGTGGACAAACTTTGCAGAGGCAGGTGGAGAACTATGGACAGAGCAAGTTTATAGTGGTAACGGATATGCTGAATTTAGCTCTTGGAGTACAGGTGATTCAAGCAATATAGGATGGTTGGTTTCTCCAGGAATTGACATGGACGCTCAAGAGAACGAGTTCTTAAACTTTGAAACAGCACAACACCATTTAGATTCAGCAGACAATACTTTAGAGGTATTTGTATCTTCAGATTTTGATGGCACAAATGTTCTTGCTGCAACATGGACTCCTATAAGCGCAAATTTAGCTTCTATGAGCGACTCTTGGTATTCTTTTATAGATTCAGGTCTTGTTGACCTTTCAGGATACACAGGAACGTTGCACGTGGCATTTAAAGTTACAGGTTCTGGTACAGACTCACAATTAGATGGTGCATATCACGTAGAAAACTTTAGCATATTAGCTACAATGTAGCATACTAAGCGCCAATTAGCTCAAAATGTTTCCCGGGATGTGGGCGTACCAAACCCTTAAGCTCTAAGGATAGTAAAGTAGAGGACACCTGATGAATAGGTAATTGACATAGCAAGCATAAAGCGTCTAAATGTATTTTAGGCGCTTTTTTTAATTGCGCAACAATTTGCGATTCAGTATCGTTTAAGTCAACAAAAAGCTGAGGCTGTATAACTTTTTTAGCAGTCTTTTCAGGGCTCCAGTTTAGCAGATAGATAATATCTGCGGCAGTACTAATTAATTGTGCACGTTGCAGTTTAATAAGCGTATTAGTACCTGCGCTTAAAGGGTCTTCAGGCCTTCCAGGCACAGCAAACACCTCTCGGTTGT
Source organism: Flavobacteriaceae bacterium (assembly GCA_965178655.1). Lineage (GTDB taxonomy): Bacteria > Bacteroidota > Bacteroidia > Flavobacteriales > Flavobacteriaceae. The sequence goes on along the minus strand of OZ238266.1, from coordinate 1,213,026 downwards.
AAGAATTTGCTAAATCGGCAGTAATTAGACTACCTCCTTTTTCGGCGCTTTCAATAACCAATGTTGCCTCAGACAAACCTGCAATAACCCGATTTCGTTTAACAAAATTTTCTCTCTCCGGACTAGAAGTACTCCAAAATTCAGTAATAAAACCCCCGTTTTTCATAACAGCATTTACATGCTGTTTGTGCGCCTTGGGGTATACCTGATTTAAGCCATGTGCAAAACACCCTATTGTTTGTAAGTTATTTTTTATAGCAGAAAGATGTGCTGTAATATCTGTTCCGTAGGCAAATCCAGAAACAATAACCGGATCTAAGATACTTAAATCTGTAATTAATTTTTCGCAAAAATGCCTTCCGTAATTGGTGATTTTCCGAGACCCCACAACACTAATAATTTTTTGTTTGTCAAGGTTAATATTTCCGGAATGGAATAATAATAATGGGCCGTCAACACAATTTTTTAATCTACTAGGGTAGTTATCCTCTTCAAAATACCAGTGCTTAATATGGTTTTTTTCCATGTAGGTCAACTCTTTTTCAGCAGCAGCATACCATGCTTTAGAATGACTTAAAGCACTTGTTACAAAACTTCCAATTCCGGGTATTTTTTGTAGTAAGGCAGATTTTTCTATAAAAACGGCTTCAGCAGTACCACAATGTCTAATTAATTTTTTGGCAGTAATATCGCCAATATTAGTTGCTTTTTGCAGCGCAAGAATATGTAAGAGTTCTGTAGTATTCATAGTTTTCAGTAACTATTAAAGATGTTTTTTATGTAAAAACACCACTTTAAAGATAGAAAAAATAATTAGGACTTAATAATTATCAACTCAACTACTACTTAAAAATAAAAATAAAACGTAAGTTTGTAGTATAACCAACGATAGTTTTATAAAATGGCATTAACAAATTATATCAGCGATTTATTGTATAGGTATGAATGTGTAATTGTTCCTGGATTTGGAGCGTTTTTAACACATAAGCATTCGGCTACATATAATGCTGAAGCACAAGTGTTTTTGCCGCCAAGAAAAGAAGTGTCGTTTAACACACAGCTTACTAAAAACGATGGTTTGTTGGCCAATCATATGGTAAATACTACCGCATGTAGTTATGCTGAAGCGCTTGATGATATAAAAGCTTTTAGCGAGCAGACAAAAGAATCATTAAAAAAAGGCGACACAGTATTGCTCTCTAAAATAGGAGAAGTAGTATTAAATTCAGAAGGAAATATTGCTTTTACACCAGCGCAAGACATTAATTACTTAGAAAGTTCTTTTGGCTTATCGGCAGTTACAACCGCAGCAGTATTGCGAGAAACACTTGTTGAAACGCCAGTAATAAATATCACTCCTAAAACTCAAGAAAAGCGTTCATACTTAAAATACGCCGCTATTGCAGTAGTTAGTTTAGGTTTGTTTGGAGCGCTAGGAAATACTTATGTATCTCAAAAAAACATTGAAGTTGCTCTTCATAACAAAACAGAACAACTAAAGGCAGAACGCATTGCTATTCAAAAAGCATCGTTTTTTAATGTGTCGCCAATTCAAGTACCAGAAGTAACAGTGCCAGTTGTTTTAAAGCCAATTAACACCGGAAAATTTCATATTGTTGCAGGTGCATTTCGTTTTAAAGATAATGCCTCTAAAAAAATTGCACAACTAGAAACTAAAGGTTTCTCTGCAAGAACAATTGGTCAAAATAAGTATGGTTTACACCAAGTGGTATATGCTAGTTTTAATACTAAACTAGAAGCTTTAGAAAACTTAAAATCAATAAAAAACAATCATAATTCTCAAGCATGGTTGTTGGTTAAAAAATTACCTTAATTAAGATTTAAGGCAAAAAAATAGCAGAACTCACTTTTCCCATTTACCTTTGCATAAAAATGTATTTATGACTGCAAAGCACCCTATAGACTCTCTTACTACAGTTACTGATATTGTATTACCAGGAGAAACCAATCCGCTAAATAATTTATTTGGGGGGGAGTTACTTGCCCGTATGGATAGAGCAGCGAGTATTGCCGCTAGAAGACATTGCAGACGTATTGTAGTAACAGCTTCAGTAAACCATGTAGCGTTTAATAAAGCGGTTCCTACGGGGAGTGTGGTTACTATTGAGGCAAAAGTATCTAGGTCTTTTTCAAGCTCAATGGAGGTTTATATGGATGTGTGGATTGAAGACAGAGAATCGGGTCTAAAAACAAAGGCAAATGAGGGTATTTATACTTTTGTTGCTGTAGATGAAAGCGGAACTCCGGTTAAAGTACCAGAAATTACACCACAGTCAGAGATAGAAAAACAGCGATATGCTGCTGCTTTACGCAGAAAACAATTAAGCTTAGTATTGGCAGGAAAAATGAAAGCCGCAGACGCCAAGGAGTTAAAAGCATTGTTTTTAGAAAACTAATCGCCAAGTCTTTCAGGCTATACGACCTAAGTAAGTTAGCGATTTGTAGTGTTGTTTCTGTAACCTAATGCCTTTTCGCTAATTCCTATTTACATTTTATACACCCATAGCGCAGGGTTTAGCTTTGTATTGTTTTTATAGATAAAAAATCTAATAATTGATTTTCCATCACTATTTGTAGCCGCTCTTCCTAATATAGATCCAGTGGCTACTTTATCGCCTTTCTTGACTTTTAGTTGTTTTAAATTAGAATATACCGTTAGGTAGTTACCGTGTCTAACAAGTACAGTTTGGTTACCTCCTTTAATAAGTTGTACTCTAGAAACTACACCATTAAAAACACTTGATACCGTGCTGTTTTTTGTAGTAATAATTTTTACACCACTACTTTGTGTATATATTCCTGGTAATGTTGGGTGGCGTTGTTTACCAAATTTTTGCACAACATGTCCGGCTTTTACTGGCCAAGGTAATCGGCCTTTATTAGCAGTAAAGTTAGCAGCAAGCGCTTTGGCTTCTGGAGTAAGCGCAAAAGTAGTACTTCCTCGTTTTTTCTTTGCCTTTTTGTTTGCTAGGGCAATAGCTTCTTTAATAAGTTTTTCAATTTGCTTATCAATTTTGGCCGTTTCGCGCTGTTTTTTAGCAATCTCTTTTTTGTACTTTTTTTCGTCTTGTTTTAACGTAGCAATAAACAAACGCTGTGACTCCCGCTCGTCTTGTAATTTTTTTTGAACGATAGTATTTGCGACTATTAACTTAGCTTTGGTGTCTTTTTTTAAAAGAAGTTCTTTGTTTAGGTTGGCTAATTTTTCTGTTTTAGAAACAATAGAGTCGGCTTGTTTTTTCTGAAACCGTTTATATTGTTTCATGTAATTATATCGCTTATACGCCTGTAAAAAGTCTTCGGAAGACAATAAAAACAAGAGCTTACTTTGGTGCGATTTATTTTTGTAAGACGTAACAACCATTGTGGCGTAAGCCTTTTTTAGTTGTACTAAATCGCTCTCTAAAACCGTTATTTTATCGTGGTTTTGTTTAATGCTTCTAGTTAGTAAATTAGCTTGCTGATTGGTAATTTGAATTAAACGTTGTTGCGCTTTAATTTTTAATCTAAGCTCTTCAATGGTTGACAGTAATGATGATGTCTCGGATTTATTATCTTTTAAAATAGTGTTTATTTCAATAATCTCCTTGAGGATTTCTTGTCGCTTAGCCTCTAGTTGTCGTTGTTTTTTAGACTGCCCAAATAAAGAGCTTCCGCTACTTAAAAAAAGTAGCGCAAAAAAGAGTATGGTAAAAAAAGACTTATTTTTCGACATGTATTTTACTATAAGAAGATGGTATTTTAAAAGGGAAACGCAAGGTTTCGTTGAGTTTAATGTTGTTGTATTTTAATTCAATTTTTTTAGCACTATCATTAGTTAGTAATTGTAAAATAATCTGTTTAGGAAGTATTTGTCCTTTAATATCGTGAGCATCAATATAGTTGATTTTTAAGGATTGATTTTGCGCTGTAATATGGTGTTGTGCCATGACATTAAAATGTGTTGGCTGTAGTGTAATTTCATGATGCAAGCCTTTTTTCTTATATAGACTATACCCATTTGCAGTAGCTTTTGCTTTGTGTGTTTTTTTATGCAAAGTAAATAAGCTTTCAGAAAGTAATATGGCTTGAAGTTGCTTAAACGTTAGCGAAGCGCCAAGCCATGTGCTAAGTATATTGAAATCACTTTCTAAGTAGTTTTTTTCAAACTTATTATAATACAAAATTTTAGTTGGTGTAATGAGTATTTTACCCCCTGTAATACCGCTTTTTCCGATGCTAATCCAAATTTTCTGATCCTTTAAAACACGCAAACTTGCAGTAAAGTTTTCGGTTTTTTCTGGAGTAATTAACTTTATTTTTACGGCAGTTTTTAGACTTGTAAAATTATTTTTATGCGCATTGTATGCTTTAATAATAGCAGTATTACTCATGCGAACAGGCTTTTCTCCAGTAGCAGCAATTTTTTTACTACCAGAACAACTGGCAATAAAAACACTAATAATTAAGACGTAATAAGCTGTTTTATGCATAAAATTAATTTATTCAATAATAGTGTAATCTCCAATACTAATTTTAGTAAACTCGCCATTGTATTGCACGTGATTCCCTATCATTGCCTCTTCTAAAGTAGCATTTTTAATAGTGCTATTGGTTTGTATTAACGAATTTTTAATACTTACATTTTCTAAAGTAGAATGATCACCAATAGATACATTAGGCCCAACAGTACAGTTTTTAAGATGTACATTTTCGCCAATACAACAAGGTTCAATAATGGTGCTATTCTCCAGAACTACACTATCAGAAACTAATTTCTCTCCATCGGCAGTTAAAAAATGTAGCATACGGGTATTGGTATCTAAAGCAATGTTTTTGTTTCCGCAATCCATCCACTCATCAACAGATCCGGTAACAAAGGTTTTGTTTTTACGCATCATACCTTTAATGCCATCGTTAATCTGATATTCGCCACCATTAATAATATTATTGTCTAAAACGTGTTGCAGTTCTTCTTTTAAAACGGCCACATCTTTAAAATAGTATATACCTATTACTGCTTGGTTAGATACAAATTTGCTTGGTTTTTCAACCAATTCTACAATCTCGTTGTTGTCGTTTAATTTTACCACGCCATAAGCTTCAGGATGTTCAACTTCTTTGGTCCAAATAACTGCATCAGCATTTTGATCCAAGTTAAAAGACGCTCTAATTAGCGTATCGGCATAAGCAATTACTGCAGGCCCTGAAAGAGATGGTTCGGCACACATAATGGCATGTCCAGTTCCTAAGGGTTCGTTTTGGCGATAAATAGATGCTTTTGCGCCAAGTCCATTTGCGAGTACAGTTAAACTATCTACAACGTCATCTCCAAAAAACGCAGGATCTCCTAAGATAAACGCAATTTCTTCAATAGGTTGTTTTAGTACTTTTGCAATATCGGCTACTAACCGGTGTACAATTGGTGTTCCGGCAATTGGTATTAAGGGCTTAGGTACAGTTAAACTGTGAGGTCTTAATCGGGAACCTCTTCCTGCCATTGGTACTATTATTTTCATGCTTTCTTGTATATGTTATTTTACGCCAGTGCTTCCAAATCCGCCTTCACCGCGTACGGTTTCGGATAAACTGTTTACCGAATTCCAGGTAGCGCGTTCGTGTTTTGCGATAATTAATTGGGCAATTCGTTCGCCGTTTTCAATAGTAAAATTGTCATTAGATAGGTTTACTAAAATAACGCCTATTTCACCTCTATAGTCGGCATCAATAGTTCCTGGTGCATTTAATACAGTAACTCCTTTTTTTGCTGCCAAACCACTTCTTGGGCGAACTTGCGCCTCATAACCTACAGGTAACTCCATGAATAATCCAGTTTTTACAATGGTTCTTTCAAGAGGTTTTAAGGTAATGGGCTCGGTAATATGTGCTCTTAAGTCCATTCCTGCAGAAGCAAGGGTTTCATAATGTGGCAACGCATGGTTTGAAGTGTTAATGATGTTTATAGTCATAATATTATTTTTTCAATAATTGTGTAAACTCCTTTTTTTCATTTACTACAATAAGTAGTAAGAAGCCTGAGAGTAATAAAGTTCCAATATAAATATTTCTATCAAATTGATAAAACGCTAGGTATGAAAAGAGCGCAGAAACGCCTAAATAAAGACCTATTCGTTTAATTTGATACGGAACAGGATAGTGTTTTTGTCCTAAAAAATAGGATATAATCATCATGCTAGCATAAGCAAATAAGGTTGCGTATGCACAGGCCATAAACCCGTATTCAGGACTAAATATTAGAATCACGCTAACGGTTATTATTGCACCAATAATAGAAATGTACATGCCGTACTGCGTTCTATCGGTTAATTTGTACCACACCGAAAGGTTGTGATAAATCCCTAAACATAGGTTTGCTAAAAGAATGATAGGCACAATATTAAGCGCCAATAAATAGCTGTCGTTTTTTATAATAAGCTGCTTAATAAGGTCTATATAAACAGTAATAGTTAATAAGCCAATGGTACCTGCAATGGTAAAATATTTTAATATGGTAGCGTAGTTCTTTTTAGCGTTTTTGTCTTTAGCATGTGTAAAGAAAAAGGGTTCTGCGCCCATTTTAAAAGCAGTAACAAATAGTGTCATGAATACAGCTATTTTGTAGCAAGCACTGTATGCACCATTGGTAAATTTGTCTTGTCCGTCTAAAAACCATTTGTCAAAATTTTCATTCACAACAAAAGCCACTCCGGCAATCATAATTGGCCAACCGTAGTGTAATAATTTTTTTAGAATTTGAATATCAAATTCTAATTTGCTTTTAAAGAAATATGGGCTCATTATTAACAGAATAGTACTACTGGCAATGGCGTTTGCAATAAAAATATAGACCACCTCATTATTAACGGAAAAGCATTCTCTAAGCCACTCTACTTGATAGTTTTTTGCTAAAAACAGCACATTTAAACCAACAATAATACCAACGTTTAAAAGTTTTATAAGGGCAAATCTTACAGGTTTTCCGGTAACTCTTAAATAGGCAAAAGGAATGATAAGTAAAGTTTCTATTAGAGTAATACCAATTAGAATTTGGTATGAAAACAGGTCAATACTCATAAAGTGAGCAAAGTTTTCTGCAAATGAAAAGAGGATAACTCCGGAAAATAATGTTGTTGCAAAAATACTGATTAGCGCTGTAGAGAGTACTTTGTTTTGCTGTTCATGTTTGCTAAAAAACCTGAAAAAGGCGGTTTCCATTCCGTAAGTAAATAGCACATTAAAAAAAGCAGCATATACGTAAAATACGGTATTTGTTGAAAAGCTTTCATTAGGGAGTACATCGGTGTATAAGCGCGTTAGCAGAAAATTGATTACTCGAGGTAAAACAATTGCTAGGCCATAAATAAAGGTGTCTTGAAAAAAACGCTTTAATACGCTCAAAATACAGGAAAATTTTAATTGCTATAAAAGTAAACTATTGTTTGGTTTTCACAAAATTATAAACCTCTTTCGGCTTGAATTTGTTCATATGCAGTAGCAATAGATTTAAATTTTTCAGCAGCGGCCTTACTATGCGTAGGTCCTAAATGTTGTAATTTATCGGGATGGTGCTTTTTAGCCATTTTTCTGTAAGCTTTTTTAATCTCATCATTTGTTGCAGATTTAGAAATCCCTAAAATAGCATATGCGTTTAAAGTATTGCTCTGAGCACGTTGTTTTTGTCCTGAAAAGGCAGCATGTGCAGCAGCAAAGTCTTGCGGACTAATATATAGGTAGCCTGCAATTTTTTTAAGCTCGGTTATTTCACGTGTACAAATGTTTCCGTCTGCGGTAGCAATACCAAACAAGTAGTGCAGTAATTGTAATCGTGAGGAGTGATTCATGTGCTGTTGTATTTGCATACAAATCATTCTAGTAGAAATGTTGTTGTTTTTAATAACCCCATTAAAAATTTTAAATGCATTATTGGCACGTTCTTTTCCAAAAAGACGCACAAAATAGTTGCGTACAAAATCAAGTTCTCTAGGGTCAATTTTACCATCGGCTTTAATTACAATAGCCGATAAGACTAATAAGCTCACTTCAAAATCATTAATAGAGGTGTTTTGTTTTGAGTGACCAGTATTTCCGTTGCGAAATCCGTCTATTAAACTACCAAAGGCAAAGCCTAAAATACTACCTATTGGTCCACCTACGGTCCACCCTAATCCAGCTCCAACAAATTTTGCAAATCCCATGTTTAACTATTTTAAGCTTCAAATATACTTTAATACCATAGGCAAGATGTACTTATTTAGGGTTTATTTAACAGTGCCTCAATAGTTTTATGTATTTTTGTAGTTTGAAAATAACAATTACAAAATAGAATAATTATGTACCCACCAGAATTAGTACAACCAATGCGCGAAGAATTGTCGTTATTTGGTTTTGAAGAGATACAAAATGCAGATGCAGTTTCTGCAAAAATAAAAGCATCAGGAACAACTTTAGTTGTTGTAAATTCTGTTTGCGGATGTGCAGCAAGAAACGCACGTCCAGGCGCAAAAATGTCTTTAGAGAACGATAAAAAGCCAAGTAGTTTGGTTACTGTTTTTGCAGGAGTTGATAAAGAAGCAGTAAATGAAGCACGTGCACACATGATGCCATTTCCTCCATCATCGCCATGTATGGCATTATTTAAAGATGGTGAGTTAGTACATATGTTAGAGCGCCATCATATTGAAGGTCGCCCTGCAGAGATGATAGCAGAAAACCTAAAAGATGCTTATAACGAGTTTTGCTAAGCAAAGCACACGCATATTTAAAACCACGCTATTTTAGCGTGGTTTTTTTATATTTACCCCTATGAAACAACAAATAATAACCAACACAACACTATTTGTAAAGCAGCAATTAAAAAATGCTGAGGGCGGACATGATTGGTTTCATATAGAGCGTGTTGTTAGAAACGCACAACAAATTGCCAAAACAGAACCGGTTAATGTATTTATAGTAACTCTTGCGGCGTTATTACATGATATTGCCGATTCAAAATTTAACAACGGCGACGATACTATTGGTCCGGCTGTAGCAAAGCAATTTTTAAGCACACAAGCACTTTCAAAAGAGCACATAAATCATATTGTTAGTATTATAGAAAATTGTTCTTTTAAGGGCGGAAAAACCAAACCAACTTTTAGTTCAAAAGAGCTAGATGTGGTGCAAGATGCCGATAGACTAGATGCAATTGGGGCTATTGGAATAGCTAGAACATTTAATTACGGCGGTTTTAAAAACAGAGCTATATACAATCCAGATATTCTTCCAGACATGAATATGACAAAAGAGGCGTATAAAAAATCAACAGCACCTACAATTAATCATTTTTATGAAAAATTATTGTTGTTAAAAGATTTAATGAACACAGAAACTGGAAAAAATATGGCAGGCGAGCGCCATGATTTTATGGTGAGGTACTTAGATCAGTTTTATGCAGAATGGCAGGGTGAGCGTTAAAACCAATTTATTCTTGTTCATTTTTTTCATTGCTAAAAAAACGAACCAAAAAAATCTAGTCTAAGCTATTCAGCGGTCAAAATTGTTCTTGTTTTCTAAAAGAAAATAACTCGCACGCTCAAACAAATTTTCTTTTTTAACGAAACCCACAAACTTTTGACGCTCGCCTGCCATAGCTAATGACTTGTAATTCCTTAGAGAGAGGAAAAACAAATTAGGAATACTGAAGTCGTCACAAATCTTGTGTTCAATATTGACTACGGCGTATGGACAATAATGTCTCTGAGAGTCTTTTTTAAAAACTGCGGCGCCTACCAACTAAAAAAAACTATTCTTGTTCTTCGTTTTCTAAAGCATTCCAACCTTGTGCTTGTAGGGCTATTTTTTGATTTCCGCGGGTAATTAAATGCATGCCTTCAGAAGCATCAGTCATATGTCCGATAATTGAAAAATGCGGATTGGCTTTAATTTTAGGGAAATCTTCTTGAGATACAGTAAATAGTAACTCATAATCCTCTCCACCATTTAAAGCAATAGTAGTACTATCCATATTAAACTCTTCACAAGCACTAATAACCTGTTGGTCTAACGGAATTTTATCTTCATATAGGTTACACCCTACTTCAGACTGTTTACACAAATGCATAATTTCAGAAGACAGACCGTCGCTAATATCAATCATAGCAGTAGGCGTAACTTTTAATTCTTTTAATAATCCAGAAACATCTTGTCGGGCTTCGGGTTTTAACTGACGTTCAATTAAGTAGCTGTATTGGTCTAGGTCGGGCTGGTTATTTGGATTTGCCTGAAATACTTGTTTTTCACGTTCCAAAATCTGAAACCCTAAATATGCAGCACCTAAATCGCCTGTAGCAACTAATAAATCATTTGCTTTTGCGCCATTGCGGTAGGTAATGTCTTCTTCATTAGCCACACCAATAGCAGTTACGCTAATAAGTAATCCTTTGGTAGAAGATGTGGTGTCGCCTCCTACTAAATCTACATTATATGTTTTTGTTGCAGCATGAATTCCTTCGTATAAATCTTCAAGCGCTTCTAAAGGAAATCGGTTAGAAACAGCAATGGAAACTGTAATTTGCGTTGCTGTTGCATTCATGGCATATATGTCAGACAAGTTAACCATTACTGCCTTATACCCTAAGTGTTTTAAGGGCATGTATGATAAATCGAAATGAACACCTTCAATTAATAAATCGGTAGAAACCACCGTTTTTTTAGCGTTAAAATCAAGTACTGCTGCATCATCTCCAATCCCTTTTGTAGTACTCTCTTGAGAGACAGAAAAGTTTGCGGTTAAATGATCAATTAATCCAAATTCTCCTAATGAAGAAAGTGATGTTTTAGCGTTGTTTTTGTCTGTTATCATAGGGGCAAAAATACATTTTTTAAAAAGGTATTTACAGTAAAATTTAAATTTTAATACAACAAGTAAATTTAATAGCTGTTGTAGTAAGATTTTTATAAGCACATTTTTTAGTATATTTACTTATTAATAAACCCCAAAAACCTATGAAACATCTACAAAACGCGTTTAAAATTTGCGCAATACTACCCTTATTGTTTATTTTCTCAGAATGCACAACTTCTTGTCTAGGGGAAATTGTTGACCCACCAGTGCTTATTCCAGCACAATACCCTTGCCAAGATGGGTATGCAGATATATACCCTTGTAGCGGCTACGATTTAATGGCTCATGTGCCTATTGATTTACTTGGCGGAGTAGGTACGGAAGGAAATGATTCTTGGGGTTGGACAGACCCTTTAACAGGTAATGAGTATGTCTTGATTGGAACAAGTTCTGGCACAGCATTTTTAGATATTACAAATGCAGTAAACCCTGTGTTATTAGGTAGGCTTCCAACAGCAACAACCAATAGTATTTGGCGAGACATAAAAGTATATGAAAATCACGCTTTTATTGTTAGCGAAGCATCAGATCATGGAATGCAAGTGTTTGATTTAACAAAGTTAAGATATGATACTGTACCAGAAGAGCCAGAGACATATACCGCAGACGCACATTATACCGCCTTTGGAAGTGCACATAATATTGTTATAAATGAACAATCAGGATTTGCATACGTTGTAGGAACGACTACATTTAATGGCGGACCACACTTTGTAAATATTCAAAATCCATTAAACCCAATACCTGCAGGAGGTTATGCAACGGATGCATACTCTCATGATGCACAGGTTATCACGTATGATGGGCCTGATAGCGATTATGTTGGACGAGAAATTCTTATTGGAAGCAATGAAAACGAAGTGGTTATTGTAGATGTTACCAACAAAGCCAACCCCGTAAACATTGCTGCAATTGGATACTCAAATATTGAGTACACCCACCAAGGTTGGTTTACTGAAGACCGTAAATACTTTCTTGTTGGTGATGAGTTAGATGAATATTCACTAGGAAACAATACACGAACCCTCGTTTTTGATTTCACAGACTTAGATAATCCGCTATTGCATCAAGAGTATTTTGGAGAAACAGAAGCAATAGATCATAATTTATATGTAAAAGACGACACATGCTACCTAGCAAATTATAGTGCAGGCGTGCGCATATTTGATATTTCGGATATTGAAAACACAACTATAACACCAGCGGGTTATTTTGATACCTACCCAGAGAATGACACTGCTAATTTTAATGGTGTCTGGAATGTGTATCCTTATTTTGAAAGCGGAAACATTGTGGTTAGCGATATTGATCGCGGACTGTTTATTATTAGAAAAACGCCCCAATAACATAAGATGCACTTAAAACCCTTTACTGTAATACTACTTTTTTTATGTCTTTCTTGTGAAAAAAAAGAGGTAAATGCGCCAGCTATTAGCAACACTATTGTTACAATAGTAGAAACTTATGGCGGCACAAAAAACGATGTTATAAAATCTGTTGTAACAACAACAGATGGCGGATATATAATGCTAGGACATACCCAAAGTAACGACGGCGATATTATCGATAAACTAGACGAAAGTTTTGATTACTGGGTATTAAAATTTAATGCCGATAGCGAGTTGCAATGGCGTAAAACATATGGTGGGTCTTTAGACGATAGAGGCACAACAATTATACAAACTCAAGACGGCGGATATGCTGTAATTGGATATAGCCAAAGTAACGACCAAGATGTTACTCAAAATTCAGGGGCTTACGATTTTTGGTTGGCAAAATTAACTGAAAATGGCACACTATCTTGGCAAAAATCACTCGGATATTCAGGCACGGATAAAGGACTTTCGGTAATACAAACTACAGATAACGGCTACTTTTTAACAGGCAGCATAGATGTTACTGCGTCTGGAGGTGCTGGAAATAGTAGAATGCATGCAGGAGGAGATTATTGGGCTATTAAATTAACAGATATAGGAGAAATTAGTTGGACAAAGTATTTTGGAGGAAACCTAAACGATTTACCAAATGATGCTGTACAAACCCCAGATGGCGGATTTATAATGGTAGGCACATCAGATAGTACAGATGTTGATATTTCAGAAAATATAGGTGCTTATGATTATTGGATTATTAAAATAGACCACACCGGAGTATTAGTCTGGGAGCAATCTTTTGGTGGCGAACAAATAGAAGAAGCGCACAGTATTGTGGCAAGTAACGACGGAAACTATATTATTGTAGGAGATTCAAGAAGTAGTAATATTGATGTTTCTGTAAATAATGGGGCGGCAGATGTATGGTGCATAAAAATTACACCTTCAGGAGAATTATTATGGGAAAAATCATTTGGTGGGGCTAGTTTTGATAGCGCCAGAAGCATTGTAAAAACGCCAGACAATGGTTATTTAATTTCGGGAAGTTCTCGAAGTGAAAACGGACTGCTAACTAACAATAACGGTCAGAATGACGCCATGGTAATTTACTTAAATCAGAATATGGATGTGCTTTGGCAAAAAACAATTGGCGGTAGTAATATTGACATAGCTTATAGTATTGTTGCGCTTAATGAGTCAACAGTAATAGCTGTTGGAGAAACAAGTAGTGCCGATTTTGATATTATTGAAAATAAAGGATTTTCCGATGGATTAATTCTTAATATAACACATGAAAATTAAAACAAACACATGAAATTACCAGGCCATATATACTTGCTATTGGTGTTCTTATTTGCTCAATGTAATTCAGATTCAGAATACAAGATAATAACAAAACCTGCAATTAACTTTACGCACCACTGGAATGGCGAACCAGTATCAAACACCAATTTTAACAGCCTGCAATTCACTAATGAAAATGGGTCGCTACTAAGTATAGAAAAATTGCGTTATCTAATATCAAACATTACATTTTATAAAAACGGAGAAACCCCAATAACGATTAAAGGGTATAAATTGATAAATGTAGGGACTAATGAAAACACAAGCTATGTTCTAGAAACAGCTATCCTCGGAGGGACTTATGACAATGTTTCATTCACCTTCGGATTTGATAGTATTGATAATACGGATGGTATATATCCAGATTTAAATACTGCACTATGGAATGTGCCAGCAATGCTTGGTGGCGGGTACCATTTTATGCAGCTAGAAGGAAAGTTTATTAACACCCTTAATGCAGAAACCGGTTATCAATATCACACCATACAAGCAGTAGATATCTCCGCACCGTTAAGTCCTATTTTTCAAGACACGTCTTTTACAGTAAATTTGGGTAGTGTAGCCATAGGATATGGTGCAGATATAAATATAGAAATGGACATATCAGAATGGTTTAAAAACCCAAATCAATGGAATTTAAACACACACCATACAATGCTAATGCCTAATTTTCAGGCGCAAATAGCCATGTATGAAAACGGACAAAATGTATTTAAATTAGTGGAGTAATAATGAAAAAAATAATAGCCTTTATCATTGTAATAGTACACTGCAGTTCTTGCTCAAAAACAACTACAGACAGCAGCTATACACCTACACCGCAAGCATTAGAAATACCGCTTTTGTTTGAGCAGTTAATTCTTCCGCCAGAAATACCGTTTAATAATCCACAGACTACAGAAGGTATAGCATTGGGGAAAAAATTATTTTTCGAAACGCTACTTTCAGGAGACAATAGTCAATCTTGTGCAAGTTGTCATTTGCCAGAAAAAGCATTTTCAGAAAACACTCAATTTAGCGAAGGAATAACAGGAGAAATGGGTCATAGAAACGCAATGCCTTTATTTAATTTAGCTTGGAATTACGACGAAAAATTCTTTTGGGACGGTCGTGAGTTTAGTTTAGAGCACCAAGCATTAGCGCCAGTAGAAAATCCTATTGAAATGAATGCGTCTTGGGAAAGTGTTGTTGCAGAACTACAAGCACATTCAGAATATCCAGAAATGTTTCAGCAAGCCTTTGACAAAACAGTAATAACGCCAGAATTGGTTACAAAAGCCTTAGCCCAATTTGAGCGCACACTAATTTCAGGAAACGCTAAATTTGACCAATATTTGCGAGGAGAAACCACACTAACAGCTCAAGAAACAGAAGGTTTTAATGTTTTTATGGACGAAACAAAAGGAGATTGCTTTCATTGTCACGGCAGTAATAATAATCCCTTATGGACAGATAATGATTTTCATAACAATGGTCTAGATGCCACATTTACAGATTTAGGACTTGGCGCCGTTACTGGAGACCCTGCCGATAACGGAAAATTTAAAACACCATCACTACGTAACCTCGCATTTACAGCACCTTATATGCACGATGGTCGTTTTAACACTCTTAATCAAGTAATACATTTTTATAGTGAAGGCCTTCAGAACTCTCCAACTATAGACCCGCTTATGAAAAAAGTGTCTCAAGGAGGTGTGCAATTATCTCCACAAGAAAAAATGGCGTTGAAAGCATTTTTGTTAACACTGTCAGACACAACATTCATAAACAATCCCGATTTTCAAGAGTAAAGAATCTCACTGCTTCCTGTCTTGCTTGTCTTTCCTGCGTAGGCGGGAATCCAAAACTTTAAAATTCAGTATCTAGATTCCGAAACAAGTTCGGAATGACAAGTGTTTTGTTATTTAATTTGTAATACAGGTGTTCTTTTATGGTAACAACAAAGCGCTTCCTTGTTGTTGGAAGAATACTGAATGGAAATATGTCCAATAAACGTGTCTTTGTACATTAAATCACCACTCGAAAATGTATCGGGAACATCAAAATAAAGTATTTTGCGTTTTTTCTTTTTTAGGGTAATGAATGAGGGAATACTACTCGGGTAACTATATTCGGGACTAGGTTTTGCCATATAACTCCCTGTATTAGTTTTAAGAATAATTTCATTTATATTGAAACGTATTTTAGCACCCGATTTGGATTTAAAAAGCGCTTCAAATGATAAAAATTTAAAGTTGCGTTCCTGCATAAAAGAAGCATTATTTGTGCGAACTAATTTTTTGAGTTTTAGCTGTTTTATTTGGATTGAAAAACCATCATTCAAATGAAATTCTTGCGAAAAGCAAGTGCTTAAAAATAGCAAGCAAACAAATGTAATTAATGGCTTCATAATTATTTTTTAACAGATTAAGATGTATCAAGATACAATAAACCAGAAACATACACAATGAGAGATTCATGTTTTTTAGAAACAACAAAAATGGCAACAGCCATAAGAACTCCCGGTTTTCAAGAATAAAGGACAGGGTTGTTTCTATAAAATAGCTTTTATTTATCTTGCCATTGAGTAATATGATGTTTTTGTTGAGTAAAAAACACTGCAGATGTTGTATATTTGTCGTTAATTTAGATTTAATCTATTTAGTTTATGATAACAGTTTCAGACACAGCAAAAAAGAAAGTCATTTCATTAATGACCGAAGACGGATTTAATGCACAAGAGCATTACGTTCGTGTAGGGGTTAAAAGTGGTGGATGCTCAGGTTTATCATATGATTTAACATTTGATAAAAACACAGAAGAAAACGATAAAGTATTTGAAGATAATGATATTAAAGTTATTGTCGATAAAAAAAGCTTCTTGTACCTTGTAGGTACAACACTAGAGTTTTCAGGTGGGTTAAACGGAAAAGGGTTTGTATTTAACAATCCTAATGCCAATAGAACCTGCGGCTGTGGAGAAAGTTTTTCATTATAAATAATACCGACATAATCCTGCTAATTACAGGAGTCGTGAAGCCTACCTTTGAAAGGCAAGTTAAATATTTGGGCTATTGCCCTGCGATTAATATATGAGCAAGTATACAGAAGACGACTTAGAAAAAGAGTTGCAAACAAAGGAATACGAGTACGGATTTTATACCGATATTGAATCGGAAACATTTCCTGTGGGCTTAAATGAAGACATTGTTCGTGCAATTTCTAAGAAAAAAGAAGAACCAGAATGGATGACCGAATGGCGATTAGAAGCCTTTCGTGTTTGGAAAAGTATGGAAGAACCAGAATGGGCAAATGTACAGTACGATAAGCCAGACTTTCAGGCTATAGCATACTATTCTGCACCAAAATCAATAGACCCTAATAAAACATTAGATGATGTTGATCCAGACCTGTTAGCCATGTATAAAAAGCTAGGAATATCGATTGATGAGCAAAAGAAAATGAACAATATAGCAATGGATATTGTTGTTGATTCGGTTTCTGTAGCAACAACTTTTCAAGATACCCTGTCTGAAAAAGGAATTATTTTCTGTCCAATTTCGGAAGCTATAAAAAACCATCCAGAATTGGTTCGTAAATACTTAGGAACAATAGTGCCACATAAAGATAATTTTTATGCCGCATTAAACTCTGCAGTATTTAGTGATGGATCATTCTGTTATATTCCAAAAGGCGTTCGTTGCCCTATGGAGTTGTCAACGTATTTTAGAATTAACCAAGCAGGAACCGGACAATTTGAGCGCACACTACTAGTTGCCGACAAAGGGTCTTACGTAAGTTACCTAGAAGGTTGTACCGCACCAAGTAGAGATGAAAATCAACTACACGCAGCTGTTGTAGAGCTTATAGCAATGGACGATGCGGAAATAAAATATTCAACTGTTCAAAATTGGTATCCGGGTAACGACCAAGGTGTAGGAGGTGTTTTTAACTTTGTAACCAAAAGAGGTTTATGCGAAAACAATGCAAAAATATCTTGGACTCAAGTAGAAACAGGTTCTGCAGTAACGTGGAAATATCCATCATGTATTTTAAAAGGACATAACTCAGTAGGAGAATTCTACTCTATTGCAGTAACCAATAATTTTCAACAAGCAGATACTGGAACTAAAATGATTCACTTAGGTAAAAACACCAAAAGTACCATTATATCTAAAGGTATCTCAGCAGGAAAATCACAAAACTCTTATAGAGGATTGGTACAAATAGGCTCGAGAGCAGAAAACGCTCGTAACTTTTCACAATGTGATTCGCTACTAATGGGTAATGAGTGTGGCGCACACACTTTTCCGTATATAGAAGCAAAAAACAATACAGCACAAATAGAGCACGAAGCAACCACTAGTAAAATTGGGGAAGACCAAATATTTTACTGTAACCAACGTGGTATTGATACCGAAAAAGCAATTGCCTTAATTGTAAACGGATTTAGTAAAGACGTGCTAAATAAGTTGCCAATGGAATTTGCTGTAGAAGCACAAAAATTATTAGAAATAAGTTTAGAAGGAAGTGTTGGATAAACGCTTTTATAAACAAAAAAAAATACTGTTAAAAAACATCAAATGTTAGAAATACAAAATTTACACGCCAAAATAGACGATAAAGAAATTCTAAAAGGAATTAATTTAACTGTAAAAGCAGGAGAAGTACATGCTATTATGGGGCCTAATGGCGCAGGAAAAAGTACACTTTCAGCAGTAATTGCTGGTAAGGAAGAGTATGAGGTTACTCAAGGAAAAATGTCATTAAGTAATGAAGATATTTCAGAACTTGACCCTGCAGAACGCGCTCATAAAGGTGTGTTTTTATCATTTCAGTACCCTATAGAAATTCCAGGAGTATCAGTAACAAACTTTATAAAAACAGCTATAAACGAAACCCGAAAAGCAAACGGGAAAGAGGATATGCCTGCAAAAGAAATGTTACAAAAAATTAGAGAAAAATCATCATTATTAGAAATAGACCGTAAATTTTTGTCACGCTCTTTAAACCAAGGGTTTTCTGGAGGGGAAAAAAAGCGAAACGAGATTTTTCAAATGGCCATGTTAGAACCAAAATTAGCAATCTTAGATGAAACTGATTCTGGATTAGATATTGATGCACTTAGAATTGTTGCTAACGGCGTAAATAAATTAAAATCAAAAGACAATGCAGTAGTCGTAATTACACACTACCAACGCTTGCTAGATTATATCGTTCCAGATTTTGTACACGTATTACACGATGGTAAAATTGTAAAAACAGGCGACGCTTCGCTTGCTTTAAAATTAGAAGAAAAAGGATACGATTGGATTAAGGACGAAGTAAACGCATAAGCAATACATTGACCTACTCAAACAAATAAACTTAAAAATTTCAAAGTTAGCTTTGAAGTATTAAATCTCGATTATCGAGTAAAAAAATGGAATTAAAAGATAATATAATATCCTCTTACGTTGCTTTTGAAAACCGATTGAACCTCAACTCTGATGTTCATGAAATACGCACAAAAGCATTACAAGATTTTGAAAAACTAGGCTTTCCAACTAAAAAGTTAGAAGCTTGGAAATACACCTCATTAAATAGTATATTAAAAGAGGACTATGTTCTTTTTTCAGATACAGAGCCGGCAATAGAGTTTGCAGAAGTAAAAAAGTATTTTATACACGATATAGACTCTTATAAAGTAGTATTTATTGACGGGAAATATAGCTCGTTTTTGTCTGAAACAACACATGATGGTATAGATGTTTGTTTATTATCATCAGCACTTTCAAAACCAAAATACAAGGCAGTAATTGAAAAACATTTTAATACAGTAGCCAAGCAAGATAACATGACGGCGCTAAATACAGCCTTTGCAAGTGAGGGTGCTTACATTCATATTCCTAAAAATATTGAGGTAGAAAAACCAATACAAATTATTAATTTTTCAACAGGTAAACACAAAGCCGTATTAGCACAGCCAAGAAACTTAGTAGTAGTAGATGAAAATTCACAGGTGCAGATAATAGAGCGCCATCAAAGTTTAAAAGACACTGCCACACTTACTAATGTTGTTACGGAAATAGTTGCTGCAAAAAATGCAAACGTAGACTATTATAAAATTCAAAATGATAAAAGTACAGCATCATTAATAGATAATACTTTTGTCTCTCAAGATCGCGATACAGTTTGTTCGGTACACACCTTTACTTTTGGAGGAAAAATAATTAGAAACAACCTTAATTTTTACCAAAACGGCGAACATGTAGATTCTATTTTAAAAGGGATTACCATTTTAGAAAATAAACAGCATGTAGATCACCATACTTTAGTACACCATATTGCGCCAAACTGTGAAAGTCATCAAGATTATAAAGGAATTTATAACGACAGTTCAACAGGGGTCTTTAACGGAAAAGTAATTGTAAATAAAGAGGCGCAAAAAACAAATGCCTACCAACAAAACAATAATGTGTTGGTTAGCAAAAAAGCAACCATTAACGCAAAACCACAATTAGAAATTTTTGCAGATGATGTAAAGTGCTCTCACGGATGTACAATTGGTCAGTTAGATGAGCAAGCATTATTTTATATGCAACAACGTGGTATTCCTAAAAAAGAAGCCAGAGCACTATTAATGTACGCCTTTTCTAATACAGTATTAGAAAGTGTTCGTATACCAGAGGTAAAAACTAGAATTAATAAGCTAATAGCCAAAAAGTTAAATGTTGATTTAGGATTTAACTTATAGAAATAAAGATGTCATGTTGCTAGATACAACCATAGAAAAAATAAGAAAAGATTTTCCGATACTTGATCAAAAAGTAAATGGAAAACCACTAGTGTATTTAGATAATGGTGCATCTTCTCAAAAACCAACATCGGTTATTGATGCTATAAAAAAGTATTATACTACATATAATGCCAACATACATCGTGGTGTACATACACTAAGCCAACAAGCTACCGATGCCTATGAATTGGCACGAAAAAAAGTACAAGCACACTTTAATGCTGCACATGATTATGAAGTGCTTTTTACCAAAGGAACAACAGATTCTATTAACCTAGTAGCACACGGATTTACAACATTGCTACAACCAGGAGATGAGGTTATAGTATCTTATTTAGAGCACCACTCTAATATTGTACCTTGGCAAATGCTTTGTGAACGTACAGGAGCAGTATTAAAAGTAATTCCCATGAACCAGCAAGGAGAATTACTCATGGAAGAATACAAAAAATTACTTTCAGAAAGAACAGCAATAGTTGCCGTAAATCATGTTTCAAATGCTTTAGGAACTATAAACCCAATTAAAAACATTATTGATGCTGCACACAAGTATAATGCTGCAGTATTGATTGATGGCGCCCAAGCAACACCGCATATAAAGCCAGATGTACAAGATTTAAATTGTGATTTTTACGTCTGTTCTGCACATAAAATGTGTGGCCCTACAGGAGTAGGAATGTTGTACGGAAAAGAAGAATGGTTGCATAAACTACCACCGTATCAAGGTGGAGGGGAAATGATTAAGGAAGTTAGTTTTACCAAAACTACCTATGCCGATTTGCCACATAAATTTGAAGCAGGAACCCCTAATATTTCAGGCGGAATTGTTTTTGGAGTAGCAATAGACTACTTAAATAGCATTGGCTTTGATACAATACAAGCACAAGAAAAAGAATTATTAGCCTACGCTACAAAAGCACTTAATACAGTAGAAGGGCTAACAGTTATAGGTACAGCTAAAGAAAAAGTATCTGTAATCTCTTTTGTGATAAAAGATTGCCATCCGTATGATGTTGGTACTATTGTTGACAAACTTGGTATTGCAGTAAGAACAGGACATCATTGCACCCAGCCAATAATGGATTTTTACAATATACCCGGAACCATACGCGCGTCTTTTATGTTTTACAACACCAAATCTGATGTTGATGCACTTGTTGTTGCAATAAAAAAAGCACAAGGAATGTTGGTGTAAACTAAAGGACTATCTTTGTCTGTTGAAAATAAGGAGCTATGACAATACAAGAAATACAAGAAGAATTAGTTGAAGAGTTTTCAATGTTTGATGACTGGATGGATCGCTATGAATATATGATCTCTTTAGGGAAATCATTGCCAAAAATAGCGGAGCAGTATAAAACAGAAGACAATCTTATAAAAGGATGTCAATCAAAAGTATGGCTACACGCTACATTTTTAGACAATAAATTAATTTTTACTGCCGATAGTGATGCTATTATAACCAAGGGAATTATAGCAATATTAATTAGCGTATTTACCAATCAAAGTCCGGCAGCTATCTTAGCAGCTAAAACAGATTTTATAGATGAAATTGGGCTAAAAGAACACTTGTCGCCAACACGAGCAAATGGGTTGGTAAGCATGATAAAACAATTAAAAATGTATGCTATGGCATACCAAATAAAAACACAATAATTATGTCAGAAATAAATGTTGCTGATTTAGGCGAAAAAATAGTTCGCGTTATAAAAACAATTTACGATCCGGAAATACCTGTAGATGTTTATGAGTTGGGATTAATTTATGATGTTATGGTCAATGAAGATTATGATGTAAAAGTACTAATGACACTTACCACTCCAAACTGTCCGGTAGCAGAAACGCTGCCAAAGGAGGTAGAAGATAAGATTAAAACCCTTGATGAGGTAAATGACTGTGAGGTTGAAATTACATTTGAACCAGAATGGACAAAAGACCTTATGAGTGATGAAGCAAAATTAGAACTAGGAATGCTTTAATTGCAAGGCAATACCCAGAAACAAGACTCGATAGCTCAATTTCTTTAGATTGAATCTGTTGTGTTTTTTTAACTATTAAAAGCTTGTATTGAAAGAAGAGATAAGAAATAAAGTCGCCGAAAACACTAAATTAACAACCTTTAATTTAGAAGATTACTATACAGAAGGGTCACGTGTTCAGATAGATTTGTCGGAGTGGCTTGACCAAGGAATTGTATTGCGAGAAAAAGCTTTTAGAGCGTCCTTAAAAAACCATAATTGGCAACAGTATTCAAATACATTTGTTGCTATCCATTGTAGTACCGATGCTATTGTTCCAGCATGGGCTTACATGCTTGTATCAATACATTGTAGTCCGTTTGCTACAAAAATAATACAGGGCACATTGTTAGATTTAGAAACAATGCTATATCAAGAAACACTTACAGGGCTAGACTTGTCTTTTTACAAAGATAAACTGGTTATTGTAAAGGGATGTGCTCAAAAGCCAGTTCCACAAAGTGCGTATGTTGCCATAACCAACGCGCTAATTCCGGTTGCTAAATCGGTAATGTACGGCGAGGCTTGCTCCGCTGTGCCACTCTTTAAAAAAAAGTAATATCTCAGAAGCCCTTTACACGTGTTAATCTCCCTAAATTTTAAGTATTATAATAATGAATAAAGCAATATTAGTAATCATACTAACACTATGTATAGGAAACCTATTTGCTCAAGATACTGAAAAAGATTCTATTGTAGACGGCTGGACAACCAAAGGGAGTATAGTAGTAACAATTAATCAATCGGCATTTAACAATAACTGGTCCGGTGGTGGCGTTGGTAATATGGCCGGAAATGCACTGGTAAACTATGATGTTAACTTAGTTAAAGGAGATTATGTTTGGGACAATAAGATTATTGGGGAATATGGCGTTAGTAAAAACAAAGGGGATGAGCAAATCTCTAAAAATAATGATCGATTAGAGCTAAACTCTGTAGTAGGTAAGAAAGCAAAAAAGAATTGGTATTTTTCTATGTTCCTTAATTTAAAAACACAATTAGATGCTGATGTGTTGGGAACAAGTCATTTTTTCTCGCCAGCATATTTTCAATCAGGAATAGGAGTGCTTTGGAAAAAATCAGATAAACTAAACATTAACATCGCTCCTGTTGCAGCAAAAATAACTGTAGTACATGAGGAGTTTGCAGGAACATTTGGAACTGAACCCGATGAAGTTGTAAAAACGGAATTAGGAGCTTCAGTAAGGGCGTATTATAAAACGGATATAATGAAAAATGTGTCTATTGAAAATATTTTAGCGCTGTATTCTGATTATTTAGAAGCTCCACAAAATGTAGATATCGATTATACTATGAATTTAGTAATGACCGTAAACAAATACATTTCAGCAAATGTTGTTTTTCAAGCTATTTATGACGACAATACCAACTCAGGAGGTTTTCAAATAAGAGAAGCATTTGGGTTAGGCGTTAACTATGCTTTTTAACATACAAATATCTTAAATAAAAAGAGCGCTTATTAGCGCTCTTTTTATTTAAGTAATACCCCTTTATACTCCATATGAGGAATGTCCCGTAAGGCTTTTTTGTTAATGGTGTTTTTTCTAAAAACTACTTTTTTATCATAGAGTTTTGCTTCTGCGAAATAACTAATGCTAAAGCTATTGTTTAATGAGAATACATCTTCCATCATAAGCTCTATTTTGGCATAAGATTGTTTAGGGATTACAGGCATAGCATGGCGCATTTTTGTAGTGCGTTTGTCTTCGCTATATCCTTCTGTAACTACAAAAACCATCTCTAAGTCAGTTTCTAAGTCATTAATTAAGTAAGCATTCCAATCGTCAAATTCGTACTCAGGGTTATACTCTAGTACAACCGCAATATAGACGCCTTTTGACACAGGTATTTCAATATCTTTTCTCATACTGCAAAAATACATAAAAAAGACAATTGAGAGCCAATATAGAACGCTATGTTATAATCCAGTTCCAAATTTTAGACCAATAAAAAACGTTCTTGGCATACTTGGTCCGTATACATAATTACTATCACGATTTTTTCCAGTGTCAAAATCGGTTTGATATGCATTAAAAATATTTTTAACGCCTCCAAAAAGTTGAATTTGAGTGCCTATTTTCTTTGCAGTAAATGTATAGCTTGATTTAAACCCTAACTCTATAAATTCTTCAGAATCAAGATACATATCTGTTAGTTGTTCTGGAGCACCAGCTAAATGAACAAGCTCCATAGTGCCAGTATATACTAAGTTAAGTGTGTTGCTAAACTTTTTGCTTGGGTTGTATGTTAGTGTAGCATATCCGTATGTGTTTGGTGTTCGTAAAAAATTACGCTTTGCAGGTAAATCATCACTATGCACTACTGCGGTATCAAACATACTAGATTGTAGTGTGTATCCTGCTTCTAGTTGTACAATTCTATCAAAATTTACTCTTGCTTCTATTGTAATTCCTTTTACTGTTGCGCCATCGCCATTTTGTTTTTCGTAACGCTCCCCAAATTCATCAGCTTCAATTGGCGAAAGATAAAACGCATCTTTTAGATGGGTGTAAAACCCTTCTAAGGTAAAACCTGCAATAAAATGCTCGTTACCTTTATCATAATTAAAAGAGGCGCTATAGCTATTAGAGCGTTCTTCTTTTAAATCATCAGCTAATATAATTCTAGAAATTCCACCACCAGCAAAAGCAATATGCAGGTCTGTATCAAAAGCTTGCGGCGCTCTAAATCCAGCACCCCATGTGGCTCTAAATTGTGTTTTTTCAAAAGGCTTATAAAGTAGTGATACACGCGGACTAGCAATAACATTATCAACAAGATTGTGTTTGTCTACACGTACCCCTGATAATAGGTTTAACTTTGGTGTAAACTCCCAGTCGCTTTGTAAAAACCCTCCAAAATTCTGAGTGGTCTGGTCTATTTTATAACCATATGCTTCAATAACGTCAAGCACGTCATCTTCTACAAACTCCCCACCAAATGTAATAACATTGCGTCCTTTTATAAATTTTTCAATGGTATGATTTAGTTGCACACCCCCTTGTATAGTACTATTTTTAGAAGTTCCGTATGGCGGGTTTTCTAAATGATTTTGATAAGCGTCTGCATCTGTTTCATCAGGTATAACTCCAGTATAGTGAACTCTATCAGTATGCTGTACGGCAGCATACGAAATAAAAGAACTCTTACCGTTATTAAAGTTTAGTTGGTAGTCTACATTAGCCATAAGTACATCATGTGTACGCTCTTCAGATTGTTTAGCCAAGTGTGGTGGTCCGTCAACCATTTCTCCACCATATCGATATTCGTGTAGCTTACTTAAGCTGGCTTCTATTTTTTGATTTTCGGTAGGTAGAAAGAATAGGTTTGTACCAAAGGCTAAGTTGTTTAGTTTTGGTAATTCCGAAAAATTATCGCCATTAGCATCATAATAATCACGAACACTATTATTTACAAAAAAAGTAGCACCATAATTAGCATCATCTCCTACAACAGTAGCGTTTCCACTAATGATGTTTTCGGCTGTTTTATCAAAATTTTGATGAGTATAGCTTAGTGAATAATTGTTTTTTCTAGGAACTTTTGTAATGACATTTACGGTTCCTCCAATAGCGCTAGAACCATACAATGCAGACCCACCACCACGTACTACTTCTATGCGGTCTATCATGTTTGTAGGAACTTGCTCTAAGCCGTATAAACCTGTTAAGGGGCTAAATGTTGGTCGGCCATTAATAAGTATTTGCGAGTAACCTCCAGATAATCCGTTCATTCGTAATTGGGTATAATTACATGTCTGGCAATCGGTTTCTACACGTAATCCAGTCTGAAACTTTAAGCCTTCAGCCAGAGTACAGGCTTGTACGTTTTCTAAAGTTTGACCATTAATAATGTTTACAATTACTGCAGCATCAGTTTGTTTTTTATATGTTCTTGTACCGGTAACAACCACTTGTTCTAGGTTAGCAATATCTTCGGTAAGGGAAAAATCTAAAACGGTATTTTGTTCTAAATGAACCGATTTTTCATTAGCAAGAAAACCTACAGATTGAACTGTAATTACAAAGTTTCCATGAGGCACTTCTAATTGGTAATTTCCATCAACATCACAAACTGTTCCTGTGGCAGTCCCTTTAATAAAAACGGTTGCAAAAGATATAGGCGTGTTGTTATGAGAAACAACACCTTCTAAGGTGAATTCACCATCGTTATGGTGCTGAGCAATACTTGTGTAGCAAAAAATAATTGAAAATAATGCTGTAAAAAAATGTTTCATTTGTTGTTTTTTTTTGCAAATCTAACATTATTTTTAGACTAAACTAAAAATAAATTAAAATTCATCTAAAAAGATGTCGTATATTCGCATTAAAATAGAGGTGATGTTATCTAAGTCTGAAGAAAACTATATAAAAGCAATTTTTCATTTGAGCGAAACAGCTACAAATGGTGTAAGTACAAATGCCATTGCTAAACGCTTAAATACAAAAGCGTCTTCGGTGACTGATATGGTTAAAAAATTAGCCGAAAAACAACACGTGACCTATGTAAAATATCAGGGTGTAACACTAACATTAAAAGGATATAAGGTTGCGGCAAATGTTATTAGAAAACATCGTTTATGGGAATTGTTTTTAGTTGAAAAACTAAATTTTAATTGGGATGAGGTGCATGAAGTGGCAGAGCAGTTGGAGCATATTAAATCGGAAAAACTAAGTAATGAGTTAGATGCGTTTTTAGGATACCCAAAACGCGACCCTCATGGAGATCCAATACCAGACAAGGACGGGAATATTCAAATTTTAGAAAAAAAGGTATTGTCGGCAGCAATAAATGCCACGGTAATATGTGTTGGTGTTAAAGATTCTTCATCGGCATTTTTACAGTATTTAGATAAAATAGGTATTGCCCTAGGTGTTGAAATAGACATTTTAGGAAAAGAACCCTTTGATAATTCTATGCGTATTAGAATAAAGGATAAAGAGCTTATGATCTCACACCAAATAGCCACAAATGTATATGTTAAATAAATATTTTAAAATGAGAAACAGTTTATACCTTACAGTATTAACACTTGTGTTTTATTCTTGTACCCAACAAAATACACCGCCAGATACACGATTAAAAGTAGTAACCACTACAACGCAGCTAACAGATTTGGTAGCTACTATAGCAGGCAATACAGTGCAGTTAAACGGTTTAATGGGCGCTGGCGTAGACCCTCACTTGTATAAAGCTAGTGAAGGCGATGTAGCCAAACTCTTTAATGCCGATGTTGTATTTTATAACGGACTGCACTTAGAAGGAAAGTTAGAAGATGTTTTTGAAAAAATGAAACATCAGAATAAAAAAACTATTGCAGTAGCGGCTGTGGTATCAAAAACCGACTTGATATCTTCAGAAGGTTTCTCGTCAAGCCATGACCCGCATTTTTGGTTCTCTATTAAAGAGTGGAAAAAAGCAGCAATGTATGTGAGTAGTTTATTGACTGAGTTAAACCCAGAGAATAAGGCACTATACACTAAAAACACGAATGCATACTTAAAAGAGTTAACAAAGTTAGATAAACAAAATCAGCTAAAAGTAGCAACACTACCTGCCGAAAAAAGGATTCTAGTAACAGCACATGATGCCTTTGCTTATTTTGGAAAAGCATATGATTTTAAAGTGGTTAGTCTTCAAGGATTATCAACAGCTACGGAAGCAGGCGTGCAAGACGTACAGCGCATAGCAGCATTTATTATTGCGCATCAAATTAAATCGGTATTTATTGAAAGTTCAGTCCCAGTACGCACCGTAGAGGCTTTGCAAGAAGCAGTGGCAGCAAAAAACCATCATGTTACTATTGGAGGAACACTATACTCAGACGCTTTAGGAGATCCAAATACCCCGGAAGGGACTTATATAGGAATGTATCAGTATAATATTGATACAATTATTAACGCATTACAATAGATAAATGGAGCAAAATATAGCTATTGCTATTGATGATTTAACGGTTGCATACAACTATAAACCGGTGCTTTGGGATATTGATTTAAGTATTCCAAAAGGGGTGTTAATGGCAATTGTTGGTCCTAATGGCGCAGGAAAATCTACATTAATAAAAGCTGTACTAGGAATTATAAAACCTATTGCAGGAACAGTTACTGTTTTTGGAGAACCATACCTAAAACAACGAAAACACGTTGCTTATGTACCGCAAAAAGGAAGTGTAGATTGGGATTTTCCAACCACAGCTCTAGATGTTGTACTTATGGGAACTTATGGTAATCTAGGATGGATAAAACGCCCCGGAAAAGCAGAAAAAAAATCTGCACTAGAGGCATTAGAAAAAGTAGGAATGCTCCCCTTTAAAAACCGACAAATAAGTCAGCTCTCTGGCGGACAACAACAGCGTATTTTTTTAGCACGTGCCCTAGTACAAAATGCAGAAATATATATTATGGACGAACCTTTTCAGGGTGTAGATGCAGTTACAGAAAAAGCCATAATAAATATCTTAAAGAATTTAAGAAAACAAGGTAAAACAGTTGTGGTAGTACATCACGACCTCCAAACTGTACCAGAATATTTTGATTGGGTTACATTTTTAAATGTAAAAAAGATAGCTACAGGACCTATAAAAGATATTTTTAATAATGAAAACCTTATTAAAACTTACGGTATTAACTACCAAGTAAGCATACAAGAGTAATATAAAATGAGTCTAGCAACCTATATAGAACAACTTTTTTCAGACCATACCCTGCAAACAATTACACTCGGAACTGCTATTCTTGGTGCCGTATGTGGTATGTTGGGTAGTTTTGCTGTGCTCAGAAAACAAAGTCTCTTAGGCGATGCTATTTCACATGCTGCACTGCCCGGAATAGCAATTGCTTTTTTAATAACAGGCACTAAAGATAGTAACGTGTTGCTTTTAGGTGCTTTAATTAGTGGACTCCTAGGTGCTTTTTGGATCAAGTCTATTATTACCAAAACACACTTAAAATCAGACACTGCATTAGGTTTAATCCTCTCGCTTTTTTTTGGCTTTGGAATGTTGTTGCTTACATTTATTCAAAAACAACCCAACGCCAATCAAGCAGGGCTAGATAAATACCTGTTCGGACAAGCCGCCACACTACTCGAGAAAGATGTATGGTTTATGGCGCTTGTTGTTTCCTTATGCTTAGGTGTATTATTATTGTTTTGGAAAGAATGTAAATTATTGCTTTTTGATGCAGAATACACAGTAACACTAGGGTTTAACATTAAATTTTTAGAAATACTAATCACGTCGTTTATTGTTGTAGCTATTATTTTAGGTTTACAAACAGTAGGAGTTGTGCTTATGAGCGCCATGTTATTGGCGCCGGCAGCAGCAGCAAGACAGTGGACAAATAGTTTAGCAATTATGGTGTTGCTAGCAGCAATTTTTGGAGCCTTTTCTGGGATAATTGGCACAGGAATTAGTACCAGCCAAGCAAACCTATCAACAGGGCCAGTTATTGTGTTAGTAGCTTCTGTATTTGTGCTGTTTTCATTTATATTTTCGCCCGGAAGAGGTTTACTTTTTAAGGAGATTAGATTACGAAAAAACAGAAATAATCTTAAACTACATAAAACTTTGTCTTTTATGTACGGCATTGCTAAAAATCACGAAGATATTACACATCCACACACGGTTAAAATTTTAAATAACTTTCAGGGATATACTAAAAAATCACTCCAAAAATTAGAGCAGCAAGAGTATATTGTGGTAAGAGGGTTAAATTGGTCGTTAACAGAAAAAGGTTTTCATACAGCAAAAAATCTGTACAATCAAAACATTACAACAAATGACTAGCGCGCAGATCGAAATACAATTAATTGCCAGTTTGGTAGCTATTGCATGCGCACTGCCAGGGGTGTTTTTGGTGCTTAGAAAAATGGCATTAATAAGTGATGCAATTAGCCATGCCATACTACCAGGTATTGTTATTGGGTTTTTTATAACACATAATTTGTCGTCACCAATATTAATTATTTTTGCTGCTTTTACAGGAGTACTTACGGTAATTTTAGTGGCCTTTATACAAAAAACAGGACTCGTAAAAGAGGACACTGCTATTGGTTTAGTTTTTCCTGCATTATTTAGTATAGGTGTGTTGTTAATTGCGCAAAACGCGAACGATGTTCATCTAGATATTGATGCTGTGTTATTAGGCGAATTGGCCTTTGCTCCTTTTGATAGATTAATGCTTTTTGGAGCAGATGTAGGTCCAAAAGCACTATGGGTTATTGGCACTATAGTACTTGTAAGTGTAACATTGTTAATAATCTTTTTTAAAGAATTAAAAATAAGCACCTTTGATGCGGGGCTGGCTTCAGCATTAGGATTTTCTCCTGTGGCGCTTCACTACGGATTAATGACAGTAGCCTCAATAACCACTGTTGGTGCGTTTGATGCCGTTGGAGCCATACTTGTAGTGGCTTTAACCATAACACCTGCGGCAACAGCATATTTATTAACTAAAAACCTAAAAGCAATGCTTATTATTGCAATGGTGCTAGGGGTTTTTTCGGCTATTTTCGGCTATTGGGTTGCCCATTGGTTAGATGCTTCTATTGCGGGCGCCATTGCAACAATTTTAGGAATAGTCTTTTTAGCAGTGTATTTGTTTGCGCCAAAAACAGGAATGGTATCTGTAGCGTATAAACAACGTCAGCAAAAAGTTGAGGTGTTATTACTAACCTTTTTATTGCATATTAAAAACCATAGTACAGCCAATGAGCGACATATAAATCATCTAGGAGAACATATAAATTGGAAAAAAAATCAAGCAAAATCAGTCCTCGATTTGGCAACTAAAAACAATATGATTGTAATAGAAAAAGAGGTTATTTCACTAACTCCAAAAGGCACATTATTTACTAAAAATGCCATAAAGTATATAACCGATAATAGCGAAGAGGCTATTGAAACAATGAAAAAAGATTTTTTCTTGTTTAGAGGTTAATTGTACTCTTCTTTTAAAATAGCAATATCTTCTAAAAGTCTGTCAATGTCTTCGGTATCTGTACCGTCATACATACCTCTAATACGCCCTTTAGGATCAATCAGCACAAAATTCTCGGTATGAACCATACCGTAAGCATCATCTTTTGTAGGATTGTATTTTGCTACTAAATACGATTTTCGAGCAAGGTTATAGATGTCTTTTTTACTTCCGGTTACAAGGTTCCATTTATGCGCTAAAACACCTTTTGAAACCGCATAACGTTTTAGTTGGGCTACAGTATCAATAGCAGGGGTTACAGTGTGCGATAGTAATTTAATTTGTTTGTCAAGAAGTGTTTCTTGTTGTATGCGTTTCATGTTTCCGGTCATTACTGGGCAAATTGTGGCACAGGTTGTAAAAAAGAAATCAGCCACATAAATATATCCAGCATAGTCATTTTGAGTAACTGTTTTTCCGTTCTGGTTGGTTAAATAAAAATTAGCTATACGGTGGTTTTTCTTTTTATGAACAACAGTACTATCAACCAATTCTTGGTTTACATTTTTTCCGGGAGCAAAAACAGGAAGTCGTTTTTTAGGCGACAAAGCATAGTAAAACAACCCTAATATTATAGCGGACAGAAACAGAAAAAATATAGCAAATTTTTTATAAACTTTAAAGAAACCTAGCATAGTATAATGTTGTTTTTGCAAAGGTAAAATGTTTTCAGTAATATCATTCAAAATTGGTATAAAAGCGTATTTTAGCCTGATAAATTTTACACTATGACATTTACCGAAATATTTATAATGGTATCTCAGTTTTTACTGAGTCTCTCTCTGCTCATCATCTTACATGAATGGGGACATTATTACCCAGCAAAGTTATTTAAGATTAAAGTTGAAAAATTTTATTTGTTTTTTGATGCTTGGGGGTTTTCATTGTTTAAAAAGAAAATAGGAGAAACGGTTTACGGAATAGGATGGTTGCCACTAGGGGGTTATGTTAAAATTGCCGGAATGATTGATGAAAGCATGGACAAGGAGCAAATGAAAGAAGCACCAAAACCATGGGAGTTTCGTTCTAAACCAGCATGGCAACGTTTAATTATTATGCTCGGAGGGGTTACAGTAAACTTTGTGTTGGCATATTTAATATTTGTATTTGTAGCCTTTACTTGGGGTGATAAATTTTTAGCCAATAGTGAGGTTAAAAACGGAATTGTTGTGCCAGAATTTGTACAGGAACAAATAGGACTAGAAACCGGAGACAAGATAATAAGTATCGACGGAGAGGTGCCTGTAAGATTTAGTGATGTTCGTTCAAACCTATTATTTGGAAGCGAAATCATTGTTAATAGAAATAACGAAGAAAAAACCCTGCAAATTCCAGAAGACTTTTTAGGAAATTTAGTGTCTGCAGATGCTAAAAGATTAATTAGTATTCCAGTGCCAATTGTTGTTGGGGCGTTATTAGAAAACTCTCATAATGCAACATCAGGACTTAAAAAAGGAGATGTTATAACGGCCGTTAACGGCGAAACAATGCACACAGGAAACTTTGAAAATTTACTGAAGCTAAGCGCTAATAAAGAAGTGATGCTTGCAGTCACAGAATCAAAAAGTGGTGTTAGCAGAACAGTACTAGCACAAGTGACTCCAAAAGGGACATTAGATATTGGACTAGAGCAGTTAAGTCAGGTCGACTTAGACCGACTAGGGTTTTATAGTCTGTCGGTTTATAAATACTCTTTTTTAGAGTCATTTGCCGCTGGAGGGAACAAGTTTATAGGAAAATTTGAGCTAATGCTTAAAAACCTAAAAGCTATTGGAAATCCAAAAACAGGCGCTTACAAAGGTGTAGGAAGTTTTGTGTCTATAGCAAAAATATTTCCAACCACATGGGATTGGCAGTTTTTCTGGAACATTACAGCATTCTTGTCTATTATGTTAGGAGTCTTAAATTTATTACCTATTCCGGCATTAGATGGCGGACATGCATTGTTTGTAATTTATGAGATGATTCTTGGAAAAAAACCAAGTGATAAATTTTTAGAATATGCGCAAACAGTTGGTTTTGTGATCATGATGGCGTTATTTGTGTATGCTTTTGGAAACGATATTTACCGTCATTTTATTAGATAGAAAAAAAATTATTTTTTGTGTTGCATCACATGTAAATTAAGTATATATTTGCACCCGCTTGCATAAGCAACACTCCTCCTTAGCTCAGCTGGTTAGAGCATCTGACTGTTAATCAGAGGGTCCTAGGTTCGAGTCCTAGAGGAGGAGCAAAATGAGCGAAGGCAACGTAGCAGCCGATAATTGCTACAACATAGATAGTTCTATATGAACAGTCCTCTTTAGCTCAGCTGGTTAGAGCATCTGACTGTTAATCAGAGGGTCCTTGGTTCGAGCCCAAGAGGAGGAGCGATTGAAAATAAAGACTTTACAGAAATGTAAGGTCTTTTGTTTTTTACATGGGTCAAGGTGTAGGTCAAGGCAAAAGGTAAAAAGTAGTAAACCAAAAGAAAAATGTTTATACTGTTTTGAACAAACAAAAAATACGTTTTGTTTCATTCCAGTAGAGATATTTGAAAAATACTTTAAAAATGATATAGGGGTACTATAAAAAAACAACCTTTTTTGACCTCATTTATGTATAGTCGATACAGACAAAACCGCCTTAATAATTTTATATGCTCTACCCATCAAAAAAACATATACACGAGGCACATTAAAATTTTCAAATAATCTTTCTAAACCTCTTTGTTCACAAGGGATTAAGTGATTTTCGATTTACTATAACTGAATCTAACTTATCAAGTGAATAACACCTTTTTTGAACGTTAAAATGCCATTTGGAGCAAAACGTACACTATCGACCCTTTTTTGGCTAAAAATTGCACTTACTCAAAAATAGGCTTACCCATCAAAAAACCTATACGCACGTGTAGGGTAATTTTTAACACGGTATTTAATCGTTTTTTAGTAATCAAAATTTGGCAGTTTTAGGGGTTCTAGGGTAGATGCTCTCCCTTCCCCTCTTTTTTATTTTGAATTGGTGGTTACAGAGGGATTAATTTTAAAATTATCATAAAATTTATGACAATGTAATTTTTCTTAATTTTTATATGATGATTCAATAAATTTGTGTACTATTTATGCTAACAAATTATAACTTATAATATATTTTTCATTTGAACTATAACAAAATCAACAAAAAACACATTGCAGGAGGGCTTGACGGGATTGTTTCTATTGTTTGCGACTACATAAAATGCGGAGACAAACCATTTATAAAGAAACAAATCTTAAAATCCGATGAGATTGCTATTAAAGGCTTGGAAAACTTTAGTGTAATGGAATTAGCAGATGTAATTAGATATATGGCTATGGGTATTTTAAACGATGGATGCGATTCTGACTACATTACAAATAATCTTGTTGGAGATATTCAACTTTTTGGAGGTGGAGAAACCAATTTAGAAAAAAGCCAAACTTTTATTACTAACTCGAATTTAGAAGATGAAGAAAAAGAGACTATGCTAGATTACTTGATTGAAAGTAACTTTACTTTCAGTTTGCATGAAATATTTGTAGATATTTTTATTGAAAATTATCCCGAATACTTTAAAATAATCTCCTTTGTTAAAAACTTCTCTTTAGAAAAAGAATACAGATTATCAGAACTTAAAATTATCCTCGATGAACTAAACAAGGCGATTGATAAAAACGAGGAACTTTTAAAACCTAAAATCCCAAACCATATAAGAAAATGTGC
Source organism: Flavobacteriaceae bacterium (assembly GCA_965178655.1). GTDB lineage: Bacteria > Bacteroidota > Bacteroidia > Flavobacteriales > Flavobacteriaceae. The sequence continues at coordinate 1,177,921 of OZ238266.1, read as the reverse complement.
AAAATTTGCTAATAACTCTTATAGAACGTGTTTAACGGAGATTAACAAAAATCTTTCTCAATATGTTAATTTACTGGGAAATAAATTATACGGTATAGATGTGAAGCCCAACCATAGGAGAGATACCATTATAAAACTATGCGACCCCTCCAAAATAAATATCTTTTCAGACTATGAACAAAGACTTGCAACTAAAGACTTTATCTCAAATGATTTTACGAGTTGGAATAAAGAGCCTATAGACTTCATAACATTTTATCGTTTCTGTGAGGAAAATGATGTTTTTTCTGAACGACATAAAACAAAATCTTCTGGAGTTAAGCTATTACGGGAATTATACAATTACAACTATGGAACTTCTTTAGATGCCCCTAACAAGCGAAAATCCAAAGTCAAAACTTCCGATATCAAGACTAAATATTATTTTCTCTAATAAAGCTAGTCCAGTTTTAGTCCATTAAGAAAAGATTAACAAATTTTTATTTTTACTGTTCGCTATAAGGTAACTCCAGCATAATATTTCTTGACTTTTTCTCTCCAAGTCCACTTATTTACTAGCCCTAACTATTCTTTCTATTTTCGCAAAACAAATGATTCATAAATCATATTATCAGTTAATTAATTTAAAAAAAAGACATGGAGGAAAGAATAAACGCCATAGAAAAATTGTTGAAGAAACTAATAGGGAAACTAAATTTTCAGCAAAAAGAAGTTATTACTATTGATGAAGCCGTAGAGTTGACATCATTAACGAAGAGTTATATCTATAAACTCTCGCATCTTGGGAAAATACCTTGTTATTCGCATTCGGATGGTAGCAAAAAATTGTATTTCAAAAAATTAGAGTTGCTACAATGGATGACTCAATCAAAAAAGTTTTACAAAGATGATATTGATGGTAGTTTAGATTTGTTGTTAGGCGGTAGTAGCAGTAGTAGTTAATCCTGTTAGAGACTACTGTTTTATTTTCGTGGTTCTTACTATGAAAATCACTCATATTTCATTTATAAGCTACTCTTTAGTCAATTAGTAGCATTTCAAATTAACATTTTAACACAAAGATTAGATGGTTCTATATAACTGTCTTGGACTTTCTATGCCTGAATTTAAGCAATGTTCAATAAAATAAAAAGTATAACTAATAGAAAAATCATTGATAGTTTCTCTGATTTAAAGACCCTTGTGGAGTACATCCAATCCCATGAAAGGGAAGAAATGAACAACATTTTAGAGGCTAGAAAAGCTGGTAAAGATACTGTTGAATACAAGAATATTAAAAAGTATAAATTGCCTTGTGCCATCATCAATTTTAATCACAAAGACGGCTATGTTAATGGTTCTACTGTTGAAAATTCTACTGGATATATGTACTTTGATGTAGATAATGAAAGTAGTTTAGGAGATTTAGATTTTAATTATGTTTCTGCATACTGGAAAAGCCTTTCTAACAATGGATATTCTGTTATTGTAAAAGTTAAAGGGCTTACTACTGATAATTTGAAAGAATCTTATAGACATATAGGTAATACGCTAGATTTAAAGTATGATGCAGCAGCTATTTCAATAGATAGAGTTACAGTATTATCCTATGACCCTAATGCTTACTTTAGTAATGATACTGGAGTAATAGATTTAACAGAAATAGTAGGAAAAGAAAAAAGTACCCACTCTGATAATAAGAATATATTTTATTTAGGTTACAATCATAATGGGTATAAAATGAGGACTGATAACCTTGATGAAGTTATTGAGCAATCCAATATAGAAATAAAGTACAATGAAGATGGAGTTTTTGATTTAGGTGCTGAAAACAAATTACCTTACAGCAAAGTCGTAATTCCATTTAAACCTATTAAAGAAGGTAAAAGAGAAAGGGTATTGAGTACTATTGCACATCAATTAGTTAGCCTAAATAAAGATTTTCCTAAAAAAAGAATTGCAGCTTATATACATTCCATTAATGAAAATAAAATGCAACCACCTCTTGAAAATCAAGAAGTAAAAATAATCATCAATAAAAAGTTCAAGCAAAGGGACGAGATTAAACCAATCCCAAACGCTAAAAGAAGAATTTTATATAATCCTAATTTTAGATTTACTGGTAAGCAAAAAAGTATGCTCGCTTTAAAAACGTGTACTGAAAGTATAGTAAAGAAGTCCAAAGAAAAAATTAGAACGGTATTACAAAACTGGGACTATAACGAGTTTGGTAAAATCACTCAAAAGAAAGTAGTCCAAATAACGGAAATGAATAAAAAAACAGTTGTAAAGTATTATAAAGAAATATTAACTGAACTTGAAATAAGCAAGAAAGGCTCATAAATCGTTTTTAAGACACTTTTATCAAAGAAACATTACAGAACATTAAATTGCAGAGAAGATTCGTTAAACAGCTCTTAAATGTTAAAATTTTGTTAAATTTAACTATGTGGATGTAGCCATATAGATTTTATTACTTCGTCTTTATTTATTACTATCTCCATCTTCTCTAATTCATCAAATAACATATTGATATTCCAAATTGAATTATGCTCGTCTTGGAATTTCTTCATATCTAATTCATTTTCCTTGTTCAAATATTCACTTATCTTGTCCGTTGGATAGTTTTCAAAATCATAGATACAAAATCCCGTTGGAAACATAGTACGTCCATTTTCAAGCAGTATAATAAATCCAATACTGGTTATTACGATGCTGTTTAATGTATATTTTACGACCCTATCCTCTCTTAAAACTTCCGAAAATCCAATATTGGCAAGATGTTCCTTTTCTGTACTAATGGGTCTTATATTTGAAAAATGTGTAGATATGGTCTTTTCAGACGTTAGAAGTCTTAAGCCAACCCATTGTTTGTTTTCTGAAAACTCTACTATTTGAGCATAATCTTTATTTCGGTAGTAATCTTCTAAATTGGTGTATGCTCCTTTATAAATTACATAATCGCCTGTGTAGTAATATTGTTCTCTATGCATAAATTTTTACTGTAGAATTTAATATTTTTATAATCTTTGTAGATAGAATAATTTTAGGTTCTTATTTACAAAAAGTAGATGTGTTTTTTAGCTTAAACTCGCCTTTTTCATAAATATATTGCCATTGTGAAAATGAGTCATCCGTAAAATAATGTACAACAATTTTTTTATTATTAGGGTCTTGAAAAGTGGGGTCATACTTCACATACTCAAATTCTTTTTTTTGATTAGAAGAAATGAAAAATTGACTCCAACCATTCCCATCTACTAAAAATAAATGTTTGTCTTTTTTAAAGTAGCCCGTAGGTTTTAGCCCTAAAGCAATATTTTTATCTTCTATTGTTTCTATTAATAAAGAAATTCCCGATTCTATTTGATTTGCAGATATTGTAAAAATCAAATCATTGCTATAGTAATCGCATTTTTTTTCATGCTTTATTGAGTTAGTTATAATTTTGCATAATTTTCCCTCAATCAATTTAAATTTTTCTAATTCAATTTTTTCATCAGTATGTTGTCCATAACAAACCATAGAGAAAAAAAGTGTTAATATTGATAATGTTTTTTTAGACATAAATTTTTCTTTTGGTTTTAATCATTATATCTACTTACTAAACAACTAATCGCAAATAATGATTTTAGATTTTACAACATTGAAATTGTTATCTTGTTTTTTGATTATCCAAAATGAAAAATGCTCAAACCCTAAAGTATATTTGTCAATAAATTTACTCAAATCAAAAGCGTATTTTGATTTTAAAAACAACCCTTGTATATGCTGTTCTCTTACTAAAAGAAAAACAATTTGGTTGCGTATAGTTGTTACTAACATTTTCTTTTTTTTAACATCCTCATTTAAAATCATCAAGTTTGCAACTCTCCCCTGTGTAATCATCATTTCTTGTGGGGATTTAATATCAATATACCAGTCAACATTTCTTTTTTTCTCCTTACAAGAGTTTTCAAAAGAAATAAATTTTTGAAGCTCTTTAACTATTCTTTCATCTTTAAAAAAAACAAACTCGGAATAACTACTGTGTTCTTTTGTTTCTTCTGTTTTTGGTTTTTCTTGTGGGGTATTCCCTTTTTGGGCACAAGCAGACAGATTAAACAATAAAAAGAACAAGCATATATAAATCTTATAAAAATGGAATCTTTTCATAGCTTTAGTTTTTCTTTTTAGGAGCAGTAATTATAATTTCATCTAATTCCCAAGTGCTATTTTTATTATAATCCTTGTATTGCTTCAAAAATGGAGAGTAAATTTGAAAACGAGGAGCATATCCAATTACTCTTTCAATAATTGCAGCAGCACCTGTATCTCCATTTGCCATTGATGGGTCTAATGAACCGTCAGGATGTGAATGTACGTGATGTAATAAATATCTATATCTTGGAAATAAAATATTTATACTGTTTTCTGTACTATGCTGAAAACTCGTACTGATAAATTCCTTGCTATTGGTAAACCAGCTAGAATAAGAAACCTCATTTGTACTATTACCTGTCACAAATTCAAACAAAGACTTTACATTTTTAGAACCAGTGACATCCATTATTTGAATATTTCGGGTTATATTATCACTGTCAACATAGGTAGTGTTTTCAATATTATTCAATATTCCTTTGTTAACTGTTACTGAATCCCCATTACCTACATTACCATCGCCATTTGTATCATTCTTTGCCACCTCGCCATTTGAATCTTTAACTAATTCCCCATCTTCCCCTCTTGTTACTGAATAAAGCGTGTCTGTTGCATCATCTGTTTTCTTAATAAGAGTAATTTTACCATTTTGATCAAGCCCATAATCATCAAGTAATCCTTGTGGGGCAAGACCTGTTGGGTCAGTAAAATATATAGGGTTATCATTAGTAAAAGTATATGGCGACCAACTTGGAAACTCATCACTTAAAGGGTCTGGAGACATCCATCGGCTAACAATATCAGGTTTTAAAGTAGCTTCAGATAGTTTGCTTTCATCAATGATTTTAACCCCAGTAACTTGCCTAGTATTACGATTATAAACAAAATTACCGATTGTAAGAATGGTGTCAGTAAAGAACTCTTTGTATTTACCATTACTTAATGTAATTATTCTAGGGGTATAGCCAAATTCTTTAAAAGGGTTTCCCTCATTAATGTAACGTTGCCTACGTTCTTCTTTGGTTTCCTTGATTGGTTCTTTTTCTTTTGTGATAATTTCAATATCATTAGCACTTTTAGTGTCCTCTTTTTCTTGGGCGTTTGTTACCCATACAAATAGAAAACATATTAGAATTGGTATAGTTTTTTTCATTGTACTAGTTCTTGTTTTTAAAGGTAGTTATTTTCTTGTTAATATATTTTTCTTTTTCTTCTTTTAGTGATACTAACCAATCCAAATACATTTCTTTGGGCATTTGCCTATACCCTAAATCAGCAATGTATTGTACTTGTTGATTAATGCTAATCCAAAGCGGTTTTGCCTCTGATGTATTCAAAACCTCATTAAATTGCTTGTTCTTACTTTCTGCAATAACTTCTATCTTCTTCTTGTAAGTTTCTAGTTTAAGCAATAAGGCATTAGCCATTACAGGATAATACTTTAATGCAGTTTCACAGCATTTTAAGATAAAACTACCATCATTGATTGGAAACTTCTTTTGGTAGCCTTGTGCAAGGTCAATAAGTACCAATGCAATACTTTCTTTATTGTCCATTGCTTTCATAAACATACCATTTCTAACAGCATCCAAGTGAATGTAACCCGAAGCCATAATCCACCCATCATTAGGAAAATATCCACTTGTTAATTCTGTATTGTACCAACCATCTTTTAAATTTCGATGTTTGATGTACACATGATTAGGCGATAATGCCAAATGTGCATCTATTCCCAATTCCTCTGCCAAAATCTTGTATAGATAAGGTAAGGAATGACAATTCCCTTTTTTAGTATCTAATAATTTCGATACAAACATATTCTCCCAACTATCATCGCCCCATATATCATCAAAATCATATCTATATGGAAGCCTTTTATATTCTTTCCCTTCATAGAAAACATTTAGTGTGTCTGTCATCAAAGTATAAAGAGATGCGTACTGGGCTACACTATGTTTATCTCTATATGAATAGTCTTTAAGTTTGTTATTTGCTTGTATTTGCTGTGTGGCAAACTTTAGGCTTTTTATTTTTTCATTGATATAGATAGTATCTAAAAGCCCATCTTTATAAGCATTTTCTACTGCAAAAACAGCATTTTTAAAACTGTACTTGCTAGAGTCTTGTATCATCTCATTAAGGGCATTATAGGCTTCTTCGTATAGATATTCTTGTGCTTTTAGCTCATTTGTGGCAAATGCCAATAAAACAAGTATGTATGTATAAAGTTTCTTCATTAACCTTTAATTTTATTTTGGTTTAACTTGATTTGGTTATTAAATTCCTCTAGGTGTTTTTTCTTCTGCTCCTCTTTGGCTTTTTTGATTTGCTCTAGCCATTGTTTGTATAATTCCTCTGGTACAGGGTCAAAACCTATATTCCCTAATTTTTCGTCTTGTTGGTGCAACTTCTCTAAAATGGCTAATGCTTTTGGGTACGGTTGTAAACTCCTTTCATTTGATGCGTTTAATTGTCCACCTACATAACGGATTAATGCAAATAAATAGTTATTTCTTAAAATATTTCCAGTAATACCATTTGGATTAAGTTCTAAAGATTTGTTTATCATTTCTTCTACAAAACCATCTACACCAAATTTTTGTAAATATCCCATTGCCAAATCGTTGTACAAATGAGACATGACTTGTCTTTTGGTTTGGGGTGTTGCATAAGCCTTGTTAATAATAGCTTCGGATTTAATATAATTGGCATTGAACATAATAGCATCAGTTGTTATTGCTCCATTGGTAAGTTCGGCATTGTACCAATTCTTTTTCAAGTCTTGGAACATAATGTAGGAATGATTAGGAGCAAAGGCTAAATAAGCATCTGTATTTAATTCTTCTGCCAGTATTAGAAATAATCTAGGCATTGAGTTACATTGACCAGACCCTTTTTCAATGAGTTTTTGCACCAACATCTTACGCCAGTCCTTTTGCCCTCTATAATCCTCAAAATCATAGGTAAACGGTTTGTGTTCCAAATCTCCAACTTTGAGAGTATCTGCCATAAACTGAAAGATAGTAAGGTTTTTGGCTAGGTCATTATTGGGGTCTATGCCTCTATTTTTCATAGCCAACTCAATAAACTCTTTTGAATTGGTTATTGCTTTACTGTATTCGTTATAATCATTGCTATCATCATCATAGGCATTCTCTACTATAAAATTGGCTTGTTTTATCGAAAAATTATCAGGGTTTAATTGGTTTAACTTTTCAAATGCTTGTCTGTAATATTGTCTTGAAACATCGTTTTTTAGATTAGAAAAAGCGTATTGTACTGATTTTCTTTTTTCCAAATCCGCCCTTAATTTATTTAATTCTGCTTCACGTTCTAAAACTTGTAGCCTGTCTCTTTCGTATTGTGCTAATTGTTGTTGATGCCTTGAATTTGGTCTATAGGTGGTTGGTGTTTGTGGTAATCTGTAATTAACCGTAGGGCTTTGATTAGGTGTAATTACTTTCAATCTGGTAGGCTGTGGCGTTGTAGGAACTACTTTAGGCAACGTTTGAGCATTGGCGGCAAAACCAAGCAAAGACAAAGGAATTATTATATGTAGTACGCTAATTTTCATTGACTTTCAAATTTAACAAATTGAATTTATTTCTTACGTTATTCATCAGTTTATTATTTTACTAATGAATTATATAGGCATTTCCTTAAATAATTCTATGCTGTTAGTACTTGGTATTTTGTGCATAACAGTTTGTACAATTTTTCCGTTATTTACTATCACTCTTAATACTCCTATTCTTTTAACTTTTGTTTCGCTATTCTTATCGGTCATAAATAAATCAAAAGCCGTTTTTTTATAATAACATCCTCTACTTGCAATAATATTCCAATTTGAAAGCTTGGTTGTTTTTATTTTGGCTTTGAAATAATCTAAATACTCCTTTTTATTTGTGATGGCGTTAGATAAACAAGGCGAAGTATAATTAAAGTTATCAGCTAAAACATTTTCGATATATCTTGTGTCTAAATGATTAAATGCCTTTGCATATTGTATCGTCAATTCTTCTTTATATTTTGTGTTCATAGCATCATTGAATATCTACTTTATTACTGATGTAGCCTAATTTTCCATTATAGAGAATAGCACGGTTTTTTCCACTTAAATAATCCGATATTGAAAACCACTCTCTAGCCTTAACAACTCCTATTCTTTCTTTTAATTTTTTGTCTTTGTAAAAGTCTCTATCAGAATTTAACCAATAATACTTTTTTACCATAAATACTGCAAAATGGTCGTAATAATGATGTTGATAAGGTACAGTTGTAGATTTATACCTATCAGGTGTTTGTATTGTTGTAGTGGTAGTAGAATTGTGGTTTATATTCCCGTAGGTGGTAGATGTACCGTAAGCATCCCAATTACTACCATATACATAAGTATCTGTATTGCTGTCATAGTTTATATTACCTTTGGTATTAGAAGTAACTTTATAAGTATCTCCTGGAACTCTAAAAACTAATGTACGTCTCCCTGAAACAGAGCCTACATAATTTTTATCTAACAGCATTATACTAGCTCCCATTTGTTTAGCTGCTAATTTTGCCCAATCGGGATGAACAAATCTATTTCTAAATGCAGATTTGGCTTTTAGTACATAGCCTCTTTTTAAAAAGTATTTTACACTACTTTCTTCATAGAGATAAGATTTTACATCTTTACTTTTCTTATAGATTTGTGGGTCTATTTGGGTCATTCCAAAATGATAAGGATTTACATTTTTGTTTAGATAAGCACCGCACCCACTAAAGAGGAATGATGCAAGTAATAGTATTGTTATAAATAATTGTTTCATAATTGATTTTTAAGGTTTTAAGTAATCTTGATTCTAAAATTGAACACTAATAAAATGAGTAAAGAATACCCTAACCCAAATAACAGCACATATTTAAAGTCTTTAAAGGTCGCTTTGAAATAATATTTAATTTTATTAGAGTAATTTCTAAACGAACCATACATATTGCCAACGCCATAATTTCCTCCATCGAAAGTAATATGAGTGCCAAAAGGTGTTTTCAAGTAAATTTCAGCAACCTTTGCACTATAATCTATATTCCTTGTAAATGAGATATTATTACTTTGATTAGCTGTATTTGTACTAGCATCTTCCATGAAAGAAAATTTGCCGTAATGTTCAACTATGAATACAGTTACAAGCCCTAATAACAGCCCTATGATTAAAGATTTTGGAATTTTTGAACTTACCTTAATAGTTCTTTTGGATGTCATAAAATGAGTTTAAGTTTTCACTCAAACCCAAAGCGAAGTATTAATAACAAAAAAGCGTGGGTTCGTAGCTTATCCGTTCTGGGGTTCTGACAAAACCTTGCACACAAATAAGTACTCAAACACCCACGCCAGAAGCGTGAGCATTAGACTTATTTTTCTTGTGTGCATGGAAATTGTCAGATTTCAGAACAAGAAAAATAGCTAACGCTAATTTTTTCTATATGTCAGTTACAAATTTAAAAAATATAATTGAACTTAAGGGATATAAGGATGTTTATAAAAATGTTTGTTTTTGAAATGCTTATGTAATGCTTCAATATCAATTATTGAAATAAAAAAGAGTTATTCCGTTTGAGTGGGAGAGCAAACCCAGTAAAAACTGTATTTTGAAGCATTATATTAAGATGCTCAACTTCGTTTCCACACACACGTATTGATATATTTTGCACTAAAGAGAATTTTTATAAAAGCAATTTTTATTACTTTTTTGATGAGTTTTGGGTTTATAACCTGCCTTTTTCCTAAAAAAGGTTTTACTGTCATTTTAGAGGTGTCTTAACTCCATCCTTATTGTGTTATTGTGATATATGTATAAAATGAGTATTGCAAAATTGATTGAGATTTTATCTCTACACGCTCCATAATCATATTGAAATATAGAGACTCATTTTTTTGAATATCCCCCGCTTTGTAAAAACAGAATTTCTTGGAATTAAAAGTAGAAATGGTTTTAAACAATGAAAAATATATTTGCCTTTTTAGTTTAGTTGTTTCATAGCTTCTTCTAAAACTGGGCTTCCAAAATCTTCTAAATAAGCTTTGGTTATTGCTTCACTTGAATGTCCCATAGATTGACTAATTACACTTTCTGAAACGCCATTAAATTTAAGATGAGTAGCCATACTATGCCTTGCTACATAACTTGTTAAACTCTTTTCTATTCCTACGCTTTCAGCAATAAACTTCAGTTGTTTATTGAATTTTTTTAAGCATCGCTTATATCTTCCATGTATCTGTTTTTCAGTCAAATGCTGCTTGTTAATGATTGGAAATATAAATTTTGAATTTTCAGACGTAGGGTAATTTTTAAAATACTTCAAAATTTCTATTGCTTCTTCTCGAAGTGGTAAATTAAAATTGCCTTTAGTTTTATCTCTTTTGTACTCTAATAGTGCTTCACTAATATTAACATTTGACCATCTTAAAAAAGTTATATCTTTGAAATTCATTCCCCATGCGTAATAACTGAAAAGAAACATTTTATATGTGTTTTCATATTTTGAATTTTCTTCAATATCAAAGCTCTTAAATGCTTCAAATTCCTCTTTGGTTATTGCAATTTTCCTAGAATTAGATTTTAATTTAGAAATTTTGTAAACTTTAAAGGGATATTCTGTTGGTTTAGTATATCCATGAGTAATTGCCCTGTTGAAAGCTGTTCTAATGTCTGTCATCCTAATTTTAATTCCAACATCATCATAACTTTTTCTTAAAAAATGTTCGTATTTATCTAAAAATTCAGGTGTTATCTGTTTGAATTTCAAATCTTTTTTAGCGAATTTAAATAATGATGTATGAGTGTCTTTAATTATTTTTGCATATCCAAATCTTCCTTCTTCTTCTAGTTCTTCAACTCTATTTAAAATAAATTTGCTAACAGTAATTAATTTGACCTTGTTTGCTTTGGCTTCTTCTTTAAAAACACGCTCAATATCTTGCAAGTCATAATTTACCTCTTGAGCCTCTAATTCATCTATGGAATTTTGTAATCGTGTGTCCAATTTCTTTAGAGCATCATTTATTATTCTGTACTTTGGATGTTTTCTTTTAAATCTTTTGTTAATTATATCCCATTCATCTTTTGTACAAGAGAATGGAAGTGTGATAATTTTAGTTTTGTTACCTAAATACACTTTAAAAATAAGAGGATGTTTACCATCTTTATTAACTTTGTTCTTTCTTAATAGTAATTGATGTTTTGCCATTATTCTATTTTTTAGGTCAAGGTATGGGTCAAGGTTAAAAGTCAAATATAGTAAATAAAAGTAAAATAAAGAAATTTAGTATATTTGAAAACCCTTTATTTACAGTGTATTTAGAAACAAAAGTAAAACAAAGGAAAGAGTATAGCCTCTGACTGTTAATCAGAGGGTCCTAGGTTCGAGTCCTAGAAGGGGAGCAAAATCAATCCAACTTATGAAAATAGGTTGGATTTTTTGTTGCAATTTATTTGGAGGTGTTTGCTCTGAGTAAATTCTATTGTTGATTTATAAGGAACGGAATCTAAATGTGTTATATAAAAAAATCCCACTCTATTGAGTGGGATTTTTTATGTTGTAAAACAACTAAGGTGTTTTAGTCAAAAAAAGAATGAGAAACAATATCTCTTTTTTCTGTACCCTCATCGTTAAATATTTTTAATTGCTTTAACCAGTATGCAGTTGCTATAAATCCAATAACAACAAATAGCCAATTTACGGCATTTGCAGTCCACCAGTCTGTAAGTTCTAATTCTGCTAATTTTGACATTGGCGCTAATAGCATCATGAAAAAATCTTGTATTGCGTACATTAATTCGGTCATTGTAATGTTTTTTAGTTTAATTTTGGCTACAAATATAACGTAATTTATTGTTTATATCAGTCAAAAAAACATGATTCCCATTATTTTTAATAAATCTAAACCAATTAATCTATTAGTAGCAATGCTCTTAGTAGGCTTGTCTGGTGTATTAATAAGAGGGTATTACGTTGTGTTTGGTATTGTGCCAATAGCAATATTAGATATTGGAGCAATTATTATTGCAGTATTAAGTGTAGTTATAGTCGATTTTATGATTAAAAAATACACTTTATCCAATCAGAATAGTTTTGTAATACTATATTATTCAATATGCTTCTTTTTCTTTTGGAGCACCCACCCTTCTGTTGTATTACTATGTAGTCAGTTGTTTTTACTGCTATCATTTAGGAAAATAATTAGTCTAAAAAACCAAAAAAATGTCACGCAAAAAATATTTGATGCCGCTTTTTGGATTTGTATCGCGACACTTTTCCATTTTTGGGCCATACTTTTTTTGGCAGTACTGTATCTCGCTATACTTTTTTATGTAGGAGATTATTATAAAAATTGGTTAGTTCCAATGGTTTCAGGAGTTGTTGTTTTATTGATTAAGATGGCCATTCAAATCGTATTTTTACAAAAAATTATTCCAATAGATATTCCAGAAGTAAATTTAGGTCTGTCGCAATTACTATTAGATAAAAACCTGATAACAACACTTGTTTTTGGGGTGCTAATCTTAATTTCTATGTTCTTTTTTAGGCAACGCATTCGCCAAAAAGGACAACAACAAAAACTCACCTATGTATTGGTGCTTGCAATGTTGTTTGTTGCAATAACTGTTGTAATAGTATCTGTAAAATCAGGGCTATCTGCAGTATTATTCTTGTTTTATCCTTTAGCAATATTGTGGACTATTTTTATTGAAAAAATAACACAAAAATGGCTAAAAGCCCTTCTGGTATACGGAAGTGTTTTGTTACTTGGAGGTATTTGTCTATGGTAATGTTGTTTAAGGTCTAATCGTAAACACAGCTTTTAAGAATGTAAATAAAATTGTATCTTTGCAAGACTAAAATAAGAACTATGTTTACAGAAAAAGCAAATAAAATTTTCCAAGAAGTAATAGCGGCATATCACGTTAAAGATGACCCTTACCAATCATTTGAAAATAAATATGATAAAAACGCTGACTTGTTAGCGCATTTATTATACCGAAAATGCTGGATAGATACTGTACAATGGCATTATGAAGATATTATTCGCGACCCAAATATTGACCCTGTTGAAGCATTGGTTTTAAAACGTAAAATTGACGCATCTAATCAAGATAGAACAGATATGGTAGAATATATTGACAGCTATTTTTTAGATAAATACAAGGCTGTTTCTGTAAAAGAAAACGCAACTATAAACACAGAAAGCCCTGCTTGGGGAGTAGATAGATTATCTATTTTAGCATTAAAAGTATATCATATGCAAGAGGAAGCTACTCGAACAGAAGCTTCTGATGCGCATAGAGCAGCATGTCAGGTAAAATATGACACCTTGTTAGAGCAACGTGTAGACCTATCAACAGCTATAGATACTTTACTTGCAGATATTGAGTCTGGAGACAAATACATGAAGGTGTATAAGCAAATGAAAATGTATAATGATGATGAGCTAAACCCTGTGTTGCGCTCTCAAAAATAAGGCATTAATGCCAAAACAATATAAACATATACTAGTCATACGTCTCTCTGCAATGGGAGACGTTGCTATGTTTGTACCTGTGTTAAGAGCAGTACTTGCTCAGAATAAACACATAAGAATAACGATTCTTTCTAGTCCTTTTTTCGAACCGTTTTTTAAAGATATACCCAACACCTCTTTTATTGCAATTGATAAAAAAGGAAAGCACAAAGGTATTTTAGGGTTAATTAGATTAGCAAGATTGCTAAACGCTTTAAGTATAGATGTTGTTGCAGATATTCATAACGTACTGCGCTCTAAAGTAATCACAAAAATATTGCAGTTTTACGGTACGCCATATGTAAAAATCGACAAAGGACGTCTTGATAAAAAAGCATTGACACGCGCAAAAAACAAGGTATTTTTGCCATTAAAGACAACGCATGAACGTTATGCAGATGTTTTTAGAAATTTGGGTTGCCAAGTAGATTTATCAATGCCTATATTTCCGAAAAAGCAACCTATCTCAAAAGAGTTAGGTGTTTTAATTACCCATACCAAATTACCCATAGTTGGTATAGCTCCTTTTGCTGCACATAAAGGAAAGCAGTATCCAATAGATGCCATGGCACGTGTTATTTCGGAATTAAGTAGAACCTGTCAGATTGTGTTGTTTGGGAGTAAGAGTGAGTCGGTGCAGTTAGAAAAATATCAAGAACAATATAAGAACTGTATTTCTGTAGCAGGAAAAATAAGTTTTTCAGCAGAACTACAATTAATATCAAACATAGATGTAATGTTAGCAATGGATTCTGGAAACGCCCACCTTGCAGCAATGTATGGTGTTAAAGTGGTAACTGTTTGGGGAGTTACCCATCCGTTTGCCGGGTTTGCGCCGTTTCATCAGCCTATAGAAAACTGCATGACTTCAGATGTAAATAAATTCCCTTTAATTCCAACATCTATTTATGGTAATACATACCCAGAAGGGTATTTAAAGTGTTTTGACACTATTTTGCCAGAAACAATTATAGAAAAAGTTAAACAATTACTACAGTAATAGGCTTATACGTTGTCAAAATCAATGGTAATATTGCTGCTCTTAGGAATGGCTTGGCAGGCAATAGAAAGGCCTTCTTCTAATTCATCATCCGTTAAAATACTGTTCTTTAATAAGTGAACTTCTCCAGAAGTTACCATGCACATACAAGAGCTGCAAACGCCACCTTGACAAGAATATGGTGCATCAATATCTGCTTTTAAGGCGGCCTCTAAAATGGTTTGATTTTCTTTTACGGTAATAGTAGTTTCTTCGTCGTCTACTAAGATAGTTACTTGAGCTGTACCTGAAAAATCTGCGCTTTCTGTTTGCGGATTATCTTTTGTTGTAGCTGTAAATAGCTCGTAATTAATCTGCTCTTTGGTTATGTTATTGCTTATAAGTGTTTCAGAAACGGTAGTAACCATTTGTTCTGGTCCACAAATATAAAAGCTATGGAAAGAGTTGTATTGGTGTTTGTTTTTTAGAATGTCATTAACTTTTTCGGCATCAATACGTCCAGATAAAGCGTTATTTTCATTGGTTTGAGAAAACACAAAGTAGCAATAAAAACGATCAGGAAAATCTCTAGACAAGTCATTTAGTGCGTTGTAAAAAATGGTGTCTTTAGGGGTTTTACTTCCGTATAAAAGTGCAAAAGAGCTGTTTTTTTCATGTGTTAAAACAGTTTTTATCATTGCAATTACAGGTGTAATACCACTTCCTGCAGCAAAAGCACAATAGTGATTTGAGTTGCTTTTATTTGTTTGAAGTATAAATTTACCTTCAGGAGGTGCTGCATCTAAAAAATCACCTGCTTTTAATTGGGTTGTTGCAAAAGTAGAAAACAAACCGCCTTTTAATTGTTTTATAGCCACACAAAGTTCTCCAGAATCAGGAGAAGAACAAATGGAGTAAGAACGGCGAACATCAGCACCATTAATTGTAGTTTTCAGGGTAAGATATTGCCCTGCAATAAACTTAAAATCTGCCGCTAGTTTACTAGGAACATCAAAGCAAATTGAAACTGAAGTTGCGGTTTCGGCAATAATATTTTTAATCTGTAAAGAATGAAAGCTACTCATGATATGGCTTATTTTTTTGTCAAAAATAGAAATCCTTATGTCAATAGCAACGTGTTTTTTATATAAATATACATAGAAACCCTATATGCATAAATAATTTATGTATGTTTGTGAAAGAAATTTATACAAGTTTTATGAGCAATTCAAAATTATATAAGGGCAGTCTAGTAACCATTATTTTAAAATTATTGTCTAAGCAAGACAAAATGTATGGCTATGAAATAACTCAAAAAGTAAAAAAAATGACCAATGGCGCACTAAATATTACAGAAGGGGCATTGTACCCGGCGTTGCATAAACTAGAAGCAGAAGGTGTTCTTTCGGTAAAAGTTGTTCGTGTAGATAACAGATTAAGAAAGTATTACTCTCTAACAGAACACGGAAAAAAAGAAACCGTAAACAAGTTAGATGAGTTAACAGATTATATTGCCAATATGCAAATATTACTGAATCCTAAATTTAGTGTGTAATGAAAAAAATATCCTCAGATCAGATTAGCAAACTATACGCATTTGTAAAACAACATTATGTGCCGTACTACGACCTACAAACAGAACTCGTTGATCACCTTGCCAATAGCATAGAAAACCAGTGGAAAGATACGCCAAACAAATCTTTTGAAGACGCCCTACAAGCCTCTTTTAAAGCCTTTGGTGTTTTTGGGTTTACAGATTTGTTAGAAAAAAGGCAAGCCGTAATGAATAAAAAATACGGAAAATTAGTACTAAAGCTACTGAAAGAATATATAAGCTTGCCTAAGATAGTATTATCGGTCCTTATTTCACTGATAATATATATGATAATTACATTTGTACCATATAAAGTAGACTTTGTGTATAGCGTATCGTTTTTAATTTGGGGTGTTGTAATGGTGATGTTTTTGAGGAATAAAATTATTCAAAGGAAACGTATTAAATCTGGCGAAAAACGATGGTTGTTTCAGGAGGTAATTGATAATTACAGTATGTTTAGTATAGGGCTGCTGTACTTTCCACAGTTTTATTCTTTTGGAGGAACCGATAACATGGAAGAATGGATTCAGATCCCAGTTATAGCATTTGTTTGGGCTAGTGTTATTACTGTTTTTATACTTTTAGCACATATTATAACGTGTGAAATTCCTAAAAAAGCAAAGATGTATATTGCCCAGGAACATCCGGAGTATAATATTGTGTAGCTTTTTTATGGGTGTTTTTCAAACAAAACCGTATTTTTACCATCTTTATATATACTAAATAGCTTAAAATGTAGTTATTTAGCAAACATAAAACATGCAAAAGGTGAACAAGCAAATAGCACATAGTACCATTCTATTTTTAACAGTAATATTATTGTTAAGTTGTTCGCGTAAAAACGATAAGTTTCTTAATCGTAAATTTCATGCTACTACCACCAAATACAATGTACTGTACAATGGTAATCTTGCCTTTGAGTCAGGAAAAGAAGGTCTAATAACATCGTTTCAAGATGATTATTGGAGCATACTTCCTATAGAGCGTTTACAAATCACCGATGAGATAAACCTTACTGGAAAATCAAAAAACACCGATTTTCAACGTGCCGAAGAAAAAGCTGTAAAAGCCATTCAAAAACACGGTATGTATATTAAAGGGCGAGAAAAAAACCCACAAACAGCAGAGGCTTATTTCTTGTTAGGAAAATCACGCTATTTTGATCAGCGTTTTGTGCCAGCGCTAGAGGCTTTTAATTATATTTTATATAAATACCCAAATAGCACTATTATTAACCAAGCTAAAATTTGGAGAGAAAAAGTAAATGTTAGGTTAGAAAACATTGAGCTGGCTATTAAAAACTTAAAACGTTTAATAGAGAAAGAGCAACTCAGTGATCAAAACAAATCAGACGCGTATGCAATGCTTACGCAGGCCTATCTAGATAATAAACATAGAGATAGCGCACTTACAACAGTTAAAATTGCTGCAACATATGCTAAAAATAAAGCAGTAAAAGGACGCTTACATTTTATAAAAGCACAGCTGTATCATGATTTAGAAAAGCAAGATAGCGCAGCACTTGCCTATGATGAAATTATTGCATTAAAAAGAAAAACACTTTGGGTGTATTATATAAATGCCCGCCTAGCAAAAGCACGTTATTTTAACACCGAAACAGGAGACCATGAAACACATCTTGAGGCCTTATATAAGCTAACAAAAAACATTGAAAACAAGTCGTACCTAGATAAAATTCACCACACAATTGCAGAGTGTTATAGCGCAATTGAGAAGGATAGTTTGGCTAAAACACACTTTAATGCATCAATTGTATTTGCAAGTAAAGACACTTACTTAAAATCAAAAAATTATCGCGCTTTAGCAGCTTATAATTTTGAAGAAAGACAATATAAGTCTGCTGAAGCGTATTATGACAGCACGCTAGTAAACCTAAAAAAGAACAGTAAAGAGTTCCGGCTGTTTAAAAAGAAAAAAGACAACCTAAAAGACGTTATTACATATGAAGATATTGCTACTCGAAATGATAGTATATTACAGTTGCTTAGTCTTTCAGAAAAAGAACGTATTGCCTATTTTGAAACACATATTGCTACATTAAAAGCAGTAGAAAAAGCTAAAAAAGAAAAAGCAGAAGCGCTTGAGCAGACTAACGAAAATTTAGCAGCAGGAGGATTTGCTTCAGAAAATATTTCGGCAGCAGCAGGCATGTTTTATTTCTACAACCCAACTACGGTGGCTTATGGAAAAGAGAGTTTTAGAAAACAATGGGGAGAAAGAGCACTGGAAGATAATTGGCGCAGAAAGAACAAAAGTATTGTGTCAATTGAAGAGGAAGACTTTGAGGAGCTTCCTGTAGAAGAAAAGGAATTGTTGGCTATAAACGATAAACATACAGTAGACTTTTACCTAAATAAGTTGCCAGTTACAGCACAAGAAAAAGACAGTATTACCAACAAGCGAAACAAAGCATATTATCAATTAGGGCTTATTTATAAACAAAAGTTTAAAGAATATGATTTAGCGATTGATAGGTTAGGTAAATTACTTTCTTTTGAGCCTAAAGAGCAATTGGTGTTGCCAACAAAATATCAATTATATAAAACATATATATTGCAAGGGAGTGATAAAGCAATAGCGCTAAAACAAGATATCATTAAAACATATCCAGAATCTCGATATGCCGAAATTTTAAAAAATCCACAAGCAAATCTAGCTGATAAAGAAGGTGCTTCGTTAATTTTATATAAAGATATATATCAGAAATTCGAGGATAATGAATTTGAATTAGCAGATAGGCAACTGGCAGACGTGCTTCCAAAATTAGAAGGTGATGAAATGCTTCCGAAGTTTGAATGGCTAAAAGCAGTTGTTTTAGGAAAAATGGATGGCGTATCGGCATATAAAAAGCAATTAAACTACATTGCGCTGAGCTACCCTAATTCCGAAGAAGGGAAGGCAGCAGCGGCATTCATGAAAAAAGGAATATCAAAGTTAGAACACCTAAAACTTGTAGATAATACAAGAGGGAAGCGCTTTAAATTGGTAATTGCTTTTCCAAGAAATGATAACAACACACAAGAGTTTAAAGAAACACTAGATAATTACTTAAATACAAGTAGTCAAAACTATTTAACAACCTCAGAAGATTATTATAACCGCACACATAAGTTTATAGTTGTTCATGGTTTTATTACCTCAGAGTTGGTTGTATTATTTCATGAAGAATTAAGTAAAAAGATAAAAACTACTCCAAAAGAATATGAAGCAGTATCTTCGGAGAATTATAAAGTAATCCAATTGCATAAAAAATGGACTGCATTTAAGAATCGTATAAAAAACTAGCAGAATGTTTTCAGAAAATAAAAAAGAAAAACCAAGCAATACACAGCAGAATAGAATTGTTGAAGGAACAACCATTGAAGGAACAATTGTTTCTGATGGTGGATTTAGAATAGACGGCACAGTTAATGGCGATATTACTGCTAACGGAAAAGTAGTTTTAGGTGCCACAGGTAAAGTTAAGGGTACACTAACTTGCGAAAACGCAGATATTGAAGGTGTTTTTAATGGAAAATTGCTAATTAAAAACATGCTATCTTTAAAAAGTACAGCTGTAATTCAAGGCGAGGTGTTTATAGGTAAGCTAACAGTAGCGCCAGGGGCTACATTTAATGCAACATGCACTATGGGAGCTGCAGTAAAAACATTAAACACAAATATTGATTCCGTTGAAGAAAAAACAGCTTAATAACTACCTAAAATTTACAAGTATAGCCATTCAGATGGGGGCTACTATTTATGTAGGAAGTTTAATAGGGAATTGGTTAGATATAAAACTGTCTAATACAAACGAATTATACACCAAAATCTGCACTCTTTTTGCAGTATTTGGAGCCATGTATTCAGTAATTAGACAAGTCATTAAAATCACAAATAAAGATGAGTAAACAAATTTTAAGATTTTCCGTACAGGTTGTGGCTGCCTTTATAGCTGTATTCTTTTCACACCAATACCTTCTTAATATAAAGTCTGTAACACTAAGTTATTCACTTATGCAAGTGTATCTTTTTTATGCTATAGCAGCATTATTGGTGTATGCCGTTGTGGTAATAGTGGCAAAAAAACTTCCTAGTCAAGCAGGGTATGCCTTCTTGGCCATGGTGTTTTTAAAAATAGGTTTTTTTGTGGTTCTGTTTAGTTCTGTGCTTTTTACTGAAGCCAGATTACCAATGCTAGAACGTGTGTCATTAATTATCCCGTTTTTCATGTTTCTAGGTCTAGAGGCAATTCAGATAACTAAATTATTGAATAAAGAATAAGCACAAACAAAAGTGTTTGTATAGCGCTAATAAAACTAAGTTAAAAAACCGTTTGTAGTTTTGATTTATTGTGTACCTTTGCACCGAAATTTAGAGAGCATAAATTTTATATAGTACAAGGTATAATGATGACAAAAAAATCAATCCAATTTTTAGTAACGCTAGTAATAGCGTTGTTTTCAGTAGCAGCATTCGCACAAAACGGAGATAATCATGACGCACATGGCGCACACGGAAATCCTGTTGATACTAGAGAAGAAATTAGCGCTTATAGCGACCATCACTTAAAAGACTCACACGATTTTACGTTCTTTATAGACGCTACTACAGGTGAGGCTAAAGGATTTTCATTACCTGTTATTGTTTGGACAAGCAACGGATTAGTAACTTTTATGTCATCAGCATTTCATCATAACGATAACGGTGGTGTAATTGTTGAAAAAGACGGTGTTAAGCTAACAAAAATTCACAGTAAAATATACGAATTAAATGCAGGAGAGTCAGCAGTAAGTTTTGATGATCATCACCATGCAACAAACGCACATAAAGTATTAGACTTTTCAATTACTAAATCGGTAGTAGGTATGTTATTAGCATGTGTACTATTGTTATTAGCATTTACATCATTAGCAAGAGGATATAAAAAAGGCGCAATACCAACAGGTTTTTCAAGAGTATTAGAACCTTTAGTAATTTATGTTCGTGACGAAATTGCACGTCCAAATATTGGAGAAGCAAAGTACAGAAAGTTTATGGGATTCCTATTAACAGTATTTTTCTTTATCTGGCTATTAAATTTATTAGGATTAACACCATTAGGATTTAACGTAACAGGAAACATTGCAGTAACAGTATGTTTAGCATTGTTTACGTTCTTTATTGTACAGTTTAACGGTAACAAAGACTACTGGAAACATATTTTCTGGATGCCAGGAGTACCAGTATTAATGAAAATAGCCTTAATACCAATTGAGGTATTAGGAATGTTAACAAAACCATTCTCACTATTAATTCGTTTATTTGCAAACATTACAGCAGGTCATGCCGTTGTAATGGGGTTAGTTGCTGTTGCATACACCTCAAAAGAAATGTTAGGCGTAGCAGGAGGGTTTGGAGTATCGTTTTTCTTAACATTATTTATTTCGGTAATTGAAATATTAGTAGCGTTTTTACAAGCGTTTATTTTTACAATGTTATCGTCATTATTTATAGGAATGGCTGTTGAAGAACACGATCATCATTAAAAAAAAATCTCGAAAGAGTGAGTCTTCTTTAATAGAGGAGATGCTTAAGAAGTATAATTTTTGTTTAATATATAAATCAATTTAAGTTATGTACAATTTAATAGGAGCTGGATTAATCGTAATCGGTGGAGGAATCGGACTAGGTCAAATCGGAGGAAAAGCAATGGAAGGTATTGCTCGTCAACCTGAAGCAGCTGGAAAAATTCAAACTGCAATGATTATTATTGGAGCATTATTGGAAGGATTAGCTTTCGGTGCTTTAATCTTAGGAAAATAATCCAAAGAAAAAGAAAATAGTTTCCTGCAACGGTTGGTTGCAGGAACTTTTTTAAACAAAACAGACAAGCTTTCTCTAAGAACAGAACACTTAAAGAAGTTAGTCTTTTAGAAAAGAGTTAAACAAAAAATAAAAAGTTTATACTATGGAAATGTTATTAAATGATTTTTCATTAGGATTGTTCATTATGCAATCAGTAATACTATTAGTGTTAATATTACTAATGCGTAAATTTGCATGGAAACCAATCTTAGATGCTTTACAAAGCAGAGAAGAAGGTATTCAAGGTGCATTAGATGCTACTGAAAATGCAAAGTTAGAAATGCAAAACCTAACTGCCGATAATGAAAAATTAGCAAAGCAAGCAAGAGCTGAACGCGAAGAAATGCTTAAAGAAGCACGTGTAATGAAAGATCAAATAGTTGCTACAGCTAAAGAAGAAGCACAAACTATTGCAGACGGAATGGTTGCACAAGCAAAAGAAACTATTACTAGTGAAAAGCAAGCAGCTATGGCAGAATTAAAAAGCACAGTTGCAAACTTAGCACTTGATATTGCAGAAAAAGTAGTAAAGCAAGAACTTTCTAATAAAGACAAGCAATTGGAATTAGTAGAAAAATCATTAGCAGAAGTTACTTTAAACTAAAACAATACCTATAACAGATGAAAGGAACTAGAGCCGCAATTCGGTACGCAAAAGCACTATTAGACCTAGCAAAGGAGCAAAATATAGCAGACGCTATAAATGCTGACATGACTTTGGTTGGTAGTACTATTGTTGCAAATAACGACTTAAAGTTGTTGTTAGAAAGTCCTATTGTTAAAATAGAAAATAAAGCCACTGCCTTAAAAGAGATTTTCGCAAATACAAATGCTGTTACTACAGAATTAATAAATGTATTGGTGCAAAATAAAAGAATAACACTTTTAAGCGCAATAGCAAAAGAATATAATGCATTGTTTGACCACGAAAATGGCATTCAAAAAGCATACGTAACTACCGCTGTAGCACTAACCGAAGCAATGAACACACAAGTGTTAGACAAGGTTAAGGAGCTTACAGGAAAACAAGCTGTAATTGAAAACACAATAGATGAGTCTATCTTAGGAGGATTTGTTTTACGTGTTGGAGACATACAGTATAATGCAAGTATTGCAAACAATTTTAATAAATTAAAGAGAACATTTTCTCAAAATTAATAAGTAATAAAAATGGCTGAAGTTAAACCTGCTGAAGTATCGGCAATTATCAAAAAGCAATTATCTGGTTTTGAAGCATCTGCTTCATTAGACGAAGTAGGAACAGTACTTCAAGTAGGAGATGGTATTGCACGTGTATTTGGATTATCTAATGTTCAATACGGAGAATTAGTAGAATTCGACGGAGGACTTGAAGGAATTGTATTAAACCTAGAAGAAGACAACGTAGGAGTTGTACTTTTAGGAAGTGCTTCAGGTGTCGTTGAAGGAACTGTTGTAAAAAGAACACAACGTATTGCTTCTGTAAACGTAGGAGAAGGTGTTGTAGGACGTGTTGTAAACACACTAGGACAACCAATTGACGGTAAAGGACCAATACAAGGAGAAACTTTTGAAATGCCTTTGGAGCGTAAAGCACCAGGAGTAATTTTTAGAGAGCCTGTAACAGAGCCATTACAAACAGGAATCAAGGCAATTGATGCAATGATACCAGTTGGTAGAGGACAGCGTGAATTAGTAATTGGAGATAGACAAACCGGAAAAACAACAGTTTGTATTGATACAATACTAAACCAAAAAGAATTTTACGATGCTGGAGAACCAGTTTACTGTATCTATGTTGCCATAGGGCAGAAAGCTTCTACAGTAGCAAACATCGCAAAAACATTAGAAGAAAAAGGCGCATTAGCATACACTACAATTGTAGCAGCTAACGCATCAGATCCAGCAGCAATGCAGGTATATGCACCATTTACAGGAGCATCTATTGGAGAATACTTTAGAGATACAGGTAGACCAGCATTAATTATTTATGATGATTTATCTAAACAAGCAGTAGCATACCGTGAGGTGTCTTTATTGTTAAGAAGACCACCGGGACGTGAGGCATACCCTGGAGATGTATTCTTCTTACACTCTCGTTTATTAGAACGTGCAGCAAAAGTTATTAATGATGATGCTATTGCTAAAACAATGAACGACTTACCAGCATCTTTAAAAGACAAAGTAAAAGGTGGCGGGTCATTAACAGCATTACCAATTATTGAAACACAAGCAGGAGATGTATCAGCATATATCCCTACAAACGTAATTTCAATTACTGATGGACAAATTTTCTTAGATGGAGATTTATTTAACTCAGGAGTTCGTCCGGCAATTAACGTAGGTATTTCGGTATCTCGTGTAGGAGGAAATGCACAGATTAAATCAATGAAAAAAGTATCTGGAACATTAAAATTAGATCAAGCACAATTCCGTGAATTGGAAGCGTTTGCTAAGTTTGGTTCTGATTTGGATACTGCTACATTAAACGTCATTAATAAAGGAAAGCGTAACGTAGAGATTTTAAAGCAAGCACAAAATGATCCATTTACGGTTGAAGACCAAGTAGCGATTATTTATGCAGGTTCTAGAAACTTATTAAGCGCAGTGCCTGTTAATAAAGTAAAGGAATTTGAAAGCGATTTCATTGAATTCTTAAACGCTAAGCACAGAGATGTACTTGATTTATTAAAGAAAGGAAAATTAACAGATGAGGTTACTGCTACTTTAGCAGCAGTAGCAAAAGATTTATCTGCTAAATATAACTAATATAGTGAAGCTCCTTCTGTTAGACTATGTTTAACAGAAGGCGGTTTTCAAAGTTTATTATTACAGTAAAGTGTTACTCTAGTAGTGCAAACTACTAAAGACTAATTACTCAATACTAAAAACAATGGCAAACTTAAAAGAAATACGTAATAGAATTTCATCGATATCTTCAACGATGCAGATTACCAGTGCCATGAAAATGGTGTCGGCGGCAAAGTTAAAGAAAGCACAAGATGCTATTACGGCAATGCGTCCTTACGCAGACAAACTTACCGCATTATTACAAGACTTAAGTGCAACACTTGATGCAGACAGCGGAAGTGTATATGCAACGGAAAGAGAAGTAAACAAAGTATTAGTTGTTGCAATTACATCAAACAGAGGTTTGTGTGGTGCTTTTAACTCAAACATTATTAAGCAATCAAATAATTTAATTGATAATGTATACAGTACTAAAAAAGTAGACTTTTTAACTATTGGTAAAAAAGGACATGATCTTTTAAGTAAAAAAGCAACGATTTTATCAAACGAAAGCGATGTTTACGATACACTTACATTTGATAATGTAGCTGCTATTGCAGAAACAATAATGACTGCTTTTGAAAACGGTTCTTACGATAAAGTAGAGTTGGTTTATAACAAATTTAAGAATGCAGCAACGCAGATTATCATGACAGAGCAATTTTTGCCAATTGTATCTGAAAGTGAAACAGCTGATGTTAATGCAGAATATGTTTTTGAGCCTTCAAAAGAAGAGATTGTAGAAACATTAATTCCAAAGTCATTAAAAACTCAATTGTATAAAGCTATTCGTGATTCATTTGCATCAGAGCATGGCGCACGTATGACAGCAATGCATAAAGCAACAGATAATGCAACCGAATTACGTGATGCCTTAAAGCTAACGTATAACAAGGCCCGTCAAGCAGCAATTACTAACGAAATTTTAGAAATTGTTGGTGGAGCGGAAGCGCTAAACAATTAGGCGAAGCATAGCGAAGCCAAATGTTCAAAAAAGAAGCGGAAGCACTGAACAATTAGGCGAAGCCAAATGTTCAAAAAAGAAGCGGAAGCACTGAACAATTAAGACTAGATTTGTCATGCTGAGCTTTTACATTGAGCTTGTCGAAATGTGTCGAAGCATCTAAAAACCCCAACATACAAACAAACACAAAACCCACTTTTTAGTGGGTTTTTTTATGCGTAAATTAATTTTTAACCTCTATAAAAACCCATTGTGGATTTAGGGATATAAAACTCAAAAAATAATCGTATTTTTGCAATCTCAATTAGATAATAAATATACAATACAAATAAATATGGCAACAATAGCACAAGAATTTGGAATGGATAAAGCATTAGCTCAATTAGGGTTAACAGCTGTAAATGATGGAACTTCAACAGGGTCTAATAATTTTTCAAGCGGAGAGATTATTGAATCATATTCTCCAGTAGACGGACAATTAATCGGTAAAGTAAAAACAACTACCAAAGCAGATTATGAAAAAGTTATGGAAGCAGCAACTGGTGCTTTTAAAACATTTAGAGCAATGCCTGCGCCACAAAGAGGAGAAATTGTACGTCAGTTTGGTAACAAATTAAGAGATTTAAAGGAGCCTTTAGGTAAATTAGTGTCTTATGAAATGGGTAAATCTTTACAAGAAGGATACGGAGAAGTTCAAGAAATGATTGACATTTGTGATTTTGCAGTAGGATTATCACGTCAGTTAAACGGACAAACAATTCCTTCAGAACGTCCAGGACACGTAATGAGAGAGCAATGGCATTCAATTGGTGTTGTTGGAATCATTTCAGCATTTAACTTTCCAGTAGCTGTTTGGGCTTGGAATACAGCATTAGCATGGATTTGTGGTGATGTTTGTGTTTGGAAAGGTTCTGAAAAAGCACCTTTATGTTCAGTAGCTTGTCAGAATATTATTGCAGACATTTTAAAAGAAAATAACCTTCCAGAAGGTATTTCATGTATTATTAATGGAGATTATAAAGTAGGGGAGTTCATGACTACTGATGCAAGAATTCCATTAGTATCTGCAACAGGATCTACACGTATGGGACGTATTGTTGGTGCTACTGTAGCAGAACGTTTTGGTAAATCATTATTAGAATTAGGAGGAAACAACGCTATAATTATTACACCAACAGCCGACTTAAAAGTAGTTGTTCCTGGTGCTGTATTTGGTGCTGTAGGAACTGCAGGACAACGTTGTACTTCTACTCGTAGATTAATTATACACGAATCAGTTTATAATAAAGTAAAAGATGCAATTGTTGGTGCTTACGGACAATTAACTATTGGTAATCCATTAGATGAAAATAACCACATCGGGCCATTAATTGATCATGACGCAGTAAATACTTACTTAGCAGCTATTGAAAAAGCAAAAGCTGAAGGTGGTAACGTATTAGTTGATGGTGGTGTTTTAAAAGGAGAAGGTTACGAAAGCGGATGTTACGTAAAACCTGCTATTATTGAAGCAGAAAACCACTTCGAAATTGTACAACATGAAACTTTTGCACCAATTTTATACCTAATGAAATACTCAGGTGAGGTAGAAAATGCAATTGATGTTCAAAATGGTGTTGCACAAGGATTATCATCAGCAATTATGACTAATGAAATGAAAGAAGCTGAAAAGTTCTTATCGTTTGCAGGATCTGATTGTGGTATTGCTAACGTAAACATCGGAACTTCTGGTGCTGAAATTGGTGGTGCTTTTGGAGGAGAAAAAGAAACTGGTGGTGGACGTGAGTCTGGATCTGATGCATGGAAAGTATATATGCGTCGTCAAACCAACACAGTAAACTATTCTGATGAGCTACCATTAGCACAAGGAATTAAGTTTGACCTTTAATCACAGGGCGATAGCCTAGCAAAACAAAATAATTATCAAAAAAGGGTTCAACATATGTTGAACCCTTTTTTGATTAAACTAAACGTGTAAGTCTTTTTTTAAAAAACTTACAATATCCGTAGGTTTTGTTACACTGAGATAAGGATAAGTAACCTCAGATAGATATAAACCATTTGCAAAAGCAGGCTTTTTATCGGCAACATTATATTGCTCTGAAAGTATTTTTTTAAAGGTTTCAATAGATAATTCTCCGGTGCCTACTTTTAATAAAAAGCCAACCAATAAACGAATCATCCCTCGTAAAAACCTATTTGCAGTAATTGAAAAACGTATGCGTTGCGCTGTAACATCGGTATACAATGTTGCCTGACTAACATAGCAAATAGTATGATTGTGCAAATGAGGTTGCTTACAGACAGCCTCAAAGTTATCGTATAAAGGAATAAGCGCCACAGCGTTTCTCATAGCCACAATATCTAGATTTTTCAAATCGTAATATGCGCTATATTTTTCTAAAACGGGGTCTTTGTATAAATGAATAAAATAATCGTAAGTACGTGAACTTGCGTCATATCTGGTGTGTTGCTGTTCTTCTACAGGAATAATATCATATACCACAATGTCATTTGGGAGGTGATGATTTAACCTGAATTTTAAATCAAAATTAAAATCATCTTCAATAGTGATATGAAGCATGTATTGACTAGCGTGTACTCCAGCATCGGTACGTCCGCAGCCAAAAACTGTAATATTGGTTTTAAAGATAGCCAATAATTTTTCTTCAATAACACCTTGAACAGTTATCGCATTAGGCTGTCTTTGCCACCCGTGATAATGTTCGCCATGATATCCAATATGTAAAAAATACCTCATCTTAAAATGATGTGCTATTGTCCGCCCTCTTTAGTTTTCTTAACATATTGCGTTAAAATAACAATATGTTGTCCGTCTACTCTTCCTTCTATTTGATTTTCATTATCCCAAACCAAAGAAATACGATGTACAGGCGCCCCTCGTTTTGCGGTAAAATTAGCTCCTTTTACGACTAAATCTTTTATTAGAACAACAGAATCGCCATCGTTTAAGATGTTTCCATTAACATCTTTATGTACAATTTTATTCTCGTCTTCTTCATCACCATCACCCATTTCATTTGCCCACGCTAAAGCATCTTCATCTAAATACATCATGTCTAGCATATCCTGACTCCATCCAAACTTTTTTAAACGGTGTAATAATCGCCAAGCCATAATTTGTACAGCCTGTGTTTCACTCCACATACTATCGTTTAAACAACGCCAATGGTTAGAATCCATTTTTTCAGGAATTTCTATTTGTGTAGAACAAGTACCACAAACTAAAATGCTATTATCTAACTCAGATCTTTTGTCAGATGCAGGCGGTATTGTATATACAGTTAGATTATTGGCAGCAGTACATAATTCACAATTGGAATTACTACGGGTATGCAATTTTTTTTCTACAACGCTCATAATGATTTTTTATAATGATATGTTAGCAAAAATACATTTTTTAAACGGGTATTTAGACCTAAGAGATAACGAACTCATGTTTTAAGTAGTGAGTTTCTTATAATTTTTTAGTTTTGTCTTTTTTAAAATAATAATATGATTTCAGTAGATAGTTTAGCAGTAGAATTTAGCGGACACAGTTTATTTAGTGACGTGTCTTTTGTAATAAATGAGAATGATAAAATTGCCTTAATGGGTAAAAATGGTGCCGGAAAATCTACCATGATGAAAATTATTGCAGGAGTACAGCAGGCTACACGCGGACACGTACGTCACCCTAAAGATGCAGTAATAGCTTATTTGCCTCAGCATTTACTTACAGATGATGATTGCACTGTATTTGAAGAAACCGCCAAAGCATTTCAGCATATATTTGATATGCGTGATGAAATGGAATTGTTAAACAAAGCACTTGAGACACGTACCGATTACGAGTCTGAAGAATACATGAAAATCATTGAAAAAGTATCGACGCTTGGAGAGGTTTTTTATGCACTTGAAGACATTAATTATGAGGCTGAAGTAGAAAAGGCTTTAAAAGGATTAGGTTTTAAACAAACCGACTTTAATCGTGCTACAAGTGAATTTAGTGGCGGTTGGCGTATGCGAATTGAATTGGCAAAGATATTATTACAAAAACCTGACTTAATTTTGTTAGATGAACCTACAAATCACGTAGATATTGAATCGGTTATTTGGCTAGAAGATTTTTTATTAAATAAAGCAAAAGCCGTTGTGGTAATATCTCACGATAAAGCGTTTATTGACAACATTACCAACAGAACTATTGAGGTTACTATGGGTAAAATATACGACTATAAAGCCAACTATAGTCACTATTTACAGCTGCGTAAAGAGCGTATGGCACATCAGGTAAAAGCCTATCAAGAACAACAAAAATTTATAGCCGATAATAAAGCATTCATTGAACGGTTTAAGGGCACATTTTCTAAAACAAACCAAGTGTCTTCTCGCGAACGAATGCTAGAAAAATTAGAAATAATAGAAATTGATGAAGTTGATAAGTCGGCATTAAGGTTACGTTTTCCAAAGGCAATACGCTCGGGTGATTATCCCGTAATTGCAGAAAACTTATCAAAATCATACGGAGATCATGTGGTGTTTTCAGGCGCTAATATGTCTATTAAACGTGGCGAAAAAGTATCTTTTGTAGGAAGAAACGGTGAAGGGAAATCGACAATGATTAAGGCTATAATGGGTCAGATTGAGTATGATGGAAAATGCGATTTAGGACACAATGCTAAAGTGGGATATTTTGCACAAAACCAAGCAGCGTTATTAGATGAAACTCGTACCGTATTTCAAACTGTTGATGATGTAGCAGAGGGAGATGTGCGTACAAATATTAAAAATATTCTTGGTCGTTTTATGTTTGGTGGCGATGATATTGATAAAAAAGTAGCCAATCTATCTGGGGGAGAAAAAACCCGATTAGCCATGGTTAAGTTACTATTAGAGCCTGTAAATGTGTTAATTTTAGATGAGCCAACAAACCACTTAGATCTAAAGTCTAAAGAGGTATTAAAAGAAGCCTTGTTAGATTTTGACGGCACACTAATTTTAGTATCTCATGACAGGGCATTTTTAGAAGGATTGTCTCAAAAAGTATTTGAGTTTAAAGACAAACGTGTTATAGAACATTTTGAAACTATAGATGCATTTTTAGTGCGTAATAGAATAGAAAACTTAAAAGAAATTGATTTACAGAAATAGCGTTTAGTGTTCAGTCTTGATTTTGAGTCTCTTGATTCTTTTGCCTAGAAACTCCTTTCAGCCTTTAAAATTTCAGAAACAGCAGATTTGTAAGCGGTGCTATTTTGGGCTTTTTTAATTTTTTTCAATGTTTTTCTTGGGTCATGAAAAGATTGCGAAAAATACTCCCAAAACCCTAACATCTTCATTTTAATAGGTGTTGGCCCAGATAGTGCAGCATCGTATTCTTGGTAGATAGTATCATGAAATTCACTAAAGGTAGCTAAGCGATTTTCAGGATATACTGTGGTATTATTTTGTATCATACTAGGTAAAAAAGGATCGGCAATAAGTCCGCGTCCAATCATCCAGTGATTTATGCTTGGGAATTGTTGTTGTAGGGTTTTAAATTTTTCAACAGAGGTAATATCACCATTGTAGTATAAAAGTTGATTTGTAGCATTAATACAACGCTCAAAAGCTTCGAGATCTACGCCTCCTTTATAGAGTTGCTTTCCAATTCTGGCATGAATGGCAATATTTTTTATAGGATACTTCTCTAAAACAGGAAAAACATCTAGTATTTCGCTGCTGTGTTCATACCCCATTCTCATTTTCATAGATACGGTAATATTAGTTTCGGTATGTACGCGATCTAAGATAGTATTAATCTTGTCAGGGTTACAAATAAGTCCCGACCCCATGCCTCGTTTGGTCACCATAGGGTACGGACAGCCTAAATTCCAATTCAATTCAGAGTAGCCCAATTGCTGTACATAATTGGCTACAAATAAAAACTCTTCAGCACTATTGGTCATCACTTGCGGAATTAATTCGGGCACCGAATTATTTTCGATTAACAAGTCACGCTCGTAAGATTTTTTAATAACTAACTTTCCGTTTAATCTAATATATGGTGCGTAGAAAGTATCAATTCCTCCAAAAAATTTATGAAAAGCATTTCGGAATCTAAAATCAGTAAACCCTTGTAAAGGAGATGACAATAAAGTGTGGCTCATGCTGCAAATATACAGTACTCCTAAAAGAACTTGTGGTTATTTATCAACTCATTTTTTATTACTTGCAGCAATATTAAGTGTAGAAACTATTGTTTTTACGCGTTTTTTAGAACTAAGCGCACCAGTGTCGCTTTTTAAGAACTGAATAAATTGCCTTCCAACAAATCTATAAATCGTTCCTGATATAGGATGGAATAGTTCTATTTCGCTATCGGTAATAATACGCAGTTCAAAGTATTCATCTGCAAAATAATCATAGTGTAAAAACAAGGCTTTTACATAGTTGGTATTATTAAAGTTAGCAACGCTATAGGTTCCGGAGTAGTCCCAGTACAATGCATTTGTAGGTGTTCCGGGGTTGTCTTGAGAGCTGTTATAGGCATTGTTATATCCGCCAGATAAAAATCTAATAAAATGTTCAGCATCAAAGTCGGTTGCTGCTCCCCCAATAGTTGCTACTTTTTCCCAAGCCTCATATTCTTGTAAAAAATATTGTAGGTTGTCATAAAAAACGCCATCATAATCAAATGTATTGCGTTGGTACCCATATAAAAAATACGATGTATGTGTTGGTGGGTGATATAATTCAATTTTATGATGACTATGCTGATATACTTCCATTGCCCAATAGCCATAAATATCATGACTAACTTCTAGTGTTGTATTAAAGGTATTGTAATAGCCAACATCAATACCTAATCCGTTGCCTGTAGCACCTATGCCAACAAGGTTATTATTGGCGTATAGCACACCACCTTTAAAAGATACTGTGAATGCTTGTTGTAAGAATGGCACTTCGCCATTACCTGTAGTTTCATTAATAGCCACGTACCATAAATCATAAGAAGTTATGGTTTGTTGTAAAGATTCTGGATAAGTATGCGCATCGTCTATTACTGTAATAGAACAAGAATTTAGTAGTAAACTAAGGCTAATAATACTGAATAGTCGTCTAAATAAGGTCATAATAATATAATTATAAGGGTTTTGTGTTAGAGAGAATCAATTTCTATGCCAAAGCAAATTTTTATAAATGATCAGAAAACAGATTGCTTGTATTCAAGTGTTTAAAATTTTGTATTTTTGTACTTCATTATTGATGAACAAATAATTATGAGTCAAAAAAAATATGCCGTTATTGGAGGAGGAAGTTGGGCAACAGCTATAGTAAAAATGCTTTGCGAAAACTGTAATGAAGTGGGTTGGTATATGCGTAATGAGGCTGCAGTAGCACATTTACAAACAGCACACCACAATCCTAATTACTTAAGTTCAGTAGAGTTTGATATTAAAAAACTTAAATTAAGTACTGATATAAATGAGGCTGTGGCTTACGCCGATGTTGTTGTTTTTGCAATACCTTCGGCTTTTGTACATCAAGAATTAGCGGCTTTAACAGTATCGTTACAGTCTAAAATTGTATTTTCTGCTATAAAAGGAATTGTGCCAGAAACCAATTTAATTGTAGGAGAACATTTTCATAAAACATATCAGATTCCTTTTAAAAACATAGGTGTAATTACGGGGCCTTGCCATGCGGAAGAGGTAGCATTAGAGCGATTATCATATTTAACAATTGCAAGTGCAAGCAAGGAGAACGCAACACTTGTAGCTAATGCGTTGTCAAGTAGGTATATAAAGTGTAAAATATCTGAAGATGTTATAGGTACAGAATATGCAGCAATGCTTAAAAATATTTATGCTATTGCAGCAGGAATTGCACATGGATTAGGTTATGGCGATAATTTTCAGAGTGTATTAATGAGTAATAGTATTCGTGAAATGAATCGTTTTGTAAGCAAGCAACACCAAATGGATCGTGACATTAATGACTCGGCGTATTTGGGAGACTTATTAGTAACTGGCTACTCTGTTTTTAGTAGAAATAGAATGTTCGGAAACATGATAGGAAAAGGCTATACAGTAAAATCTGCGCAAATGGAGATGAATATGGTTGCCGAAGGATATTACGCCACAAACTGTGCTCATAAATTAAATGAGGCAAGCAATAACAAGGCAATAACACCTATTATAGATGCAATATACGCTATACTATATCAGCGAAAAAGTCCGAAAAAAACATTTTTAAACTTGACCAATGTATTAGATTAGGTACATGAGGTAATTACTCTACTAAATTAGTTTCATAATTACTTGCAGAATTGGGTACGCTAAATAAAAATGGCCTATAGTCCATATCATTTTCAAGATAGACTTTTAACCAGGATAGTCCCATTCGTCCAATATCGCCATTACTTCCGCTAGGGTAATTTGCGGTAATGTGTGTGCCGAATGAAATTTCATATAACAACTTTGGCGTTGTTTCAGGCGTGTATGCATAGTGCACATCGGTATGTGTACTTGGGGGTGCAATTTGATCATACTGACTGCTTAAAAACATAGCCGGAACGGTGTGGTTTACTGTTTCAGGGGTTAACGTACTGCTATCTAACCAAGGGCATAATAGCACCAATGCTTTTATAGAAGGGTTTGTCTTTGCCGCAAGTTGCGCGCCACCACCACCCATAGACCATCCGCTTAATGCAAATTTGGTAGTGTCTAAGTGTCCCTGTAACGGAGAATTAACTCTGCTGTTTTCTTGTTGTAATGTTTCTAAAGCGTCTAATAGTGCTGCTGCTCGTACCTCAGGGTATTCAAAAATAGAATTTGTACCAATAGTCATCGCTACAATACCATGTGAGGCATAAAAAGCGCCCCATTCCTGTATAGAAGATTCAAAAGTACTATACCCAGGAACCACAACAACGCTTGCGTACGGTGGCGTAGCATTTGTAGGATAGTAAATAGTAGCACCGTTGTAAGCCTCTCCATTTCTAATGCCATCAGATTCTTGTAGCGTAGCAACGGTATAATTTCCTGTAGTAGAGGCAGAAGCTAATGTTGGTCCTGTTTCTTCTGGAGGCACAGGATTTTCGTCGGTTTTTGTACAAGAAAAAAGTAGTCCTATAAGTGTTATTAAAATAAAATGGGATTTCATGGGGTAAAAAATTTAAAGACTAAATATAGGGTTTTATGCAAAATTTTCGTCGTAATCTGGGTATAAAAATTTGTTATAGGGAAATCGAGTAACATGAATTTTACGAACCTCGGTGTATAAACGCTTTTTAAAATCTTCAATATTGTCTTTTTCTGTAGCTGAAATAAATAGGGCATTATCGCCTATAGCATTCATCCATGTTTGTTTCCAATCTGCTAAGGTATAGTGCGCCTTAGTGCGTTCAGTAACAATATCATCGGACTCAATAGTTTCGTGCTCATAGGCATCAATTTTATTAAACACCATTATTGTAGGTTTGTCGGCGCTTTTAATTTCTCCTAAAATCTTTTCTACGGAAGCAATTTGATCTTCAAAAGTAGGATGTGATAGGTCTACCACATGCAATAAAACATCGGCTTCTCTAACCTCATCTAGTGTGCTTTTAAAAGAATCTACCAATTGTGTAGGTAGTTTTCTTATAAACCCTACAGTGTCGCTTAACAAAAACGGTAGGTTTTTAATAACTACTTTTCTAACGGTAGTATCAAGGGTTGCAAATAATTTATTTTCAGCAAATACTTCAGATTTTGCTACAAGGTTCATTAGGGTAGATTTTCCAACATTGGTGTATCCAACAAGTGCCACACGAATGAGTTCTCCACGATTTCCGCGTTGTGTAGCCATTTGCTTATCAATACTTACCATTTTCTTTTTAAGCAAAGAAATCTTATCACGTACAATTCGTCTATCTGTTTCAATTTCGGTTTCTCCAGGACCACGCATTCCAATTCCTCCTCGTTGTCGCTCAAGGTGTGTCCATAAGCCTGTTAGTCTAGGTAAGAAATATTGATATTGAGCAAGTTCAACCTGTGTTCTGGCATAAGATGTTTGTGCGCGTTGAGCAAAAATATCAAGGATTAAAAGTGTTCTGTCTAAAATTTTACAATTTAATACACGCTCTATATTTTTTTGTTGAGACGGGGTTAGTTCGTCATCAAAAATAGCAGTACCTACATTATTTTGCTCAATAAAAAGTCTAACTTCTTCTAGTTTTCCGGTACCAATAAATGTTTTGGCATTGGGCATATCTACGCGTTGGGTGAATCGTTTTAATACGGTTCCTCCGGCTGTATAGGTTAAAAACTCTAGCTCATCTAAATATTCTATAGATTTCTCTTCGTTTTGAAGCCGTGTAATTATTCCGATAAGCACAACATTTTCATGCTCAATTTGTTTCTTTTCTATCATCGTGTCAATTCAATATGGTAAAATTAACTTTTTGTGTTGTTATTAACCTGCTAAATTAATCTTTTTTAGCGCTATTATATTTAGCCTAAAGCTTGTTTTAAATCGGCTAATAAATCATCAATATCTTCAATACCAACACTTAGTCTGATTAATGAATCTACAACACCTGTTTTTTCGCGTTCTTCTTTAGGGATGGAAGCATGTGTCATACTTGCTGGGTGACCACAAAGAGACTCTACACCTCCTAATGATTCTGCAAGTGTAAAAATACATAATTTTTCTACTACTAAAATGGCATCTTTTAATACATTGCCTTTAGTGGTAAAAGATAGCATACCACCATAGTCACTCATTTGAGCTGCTGCAATATGATGGTTTGGGTGTGTTTCAAACCCGGGCCAGTATACGTTTTCAACTTTTGGGTGCGCCGCTAAATAGTTTGCTACGGCACGTCCGTTCTCACAATGGCGTTGCATGCGCACATGTAGTGTTTTGATGCCTCGCAGGGCTAAAAAGCTATCTTGTGGTCCGCAAACAGCACCACTTGCATTTTGTATAAAATATAATTTCTCGGCTATTGCAGCATCTTTTACGATTAAGGCACCCATAACCAAATCGCTATGCCCGCCAATATATTTGGTGGCACTATGCATAACTATGTCGGCACCTAAATCTAGCGGACGTTGTAAATACGGTGTTGCAAATGTGTTATCAACTGCTAAAAGAACATTTTGTTTTTTAGCGATAGCGGCAACACCTTTAATGTCAATGATATTAAGCATTGGATTGGTAGGTGTTTCTACCCAAATTAATTTTGTATTTTTGGTAATATGAGCGGCTATATTTTTAGCTTCCTGCATGCCAATAAAATGGAATTTAATACCGAATCCTTCAAAAATAGAGGTGAATAATCGATATGTTCCTCCGTATAGATCGTTTGTAGAAATAACCTCATCACCAGGTTTTAGTAATTTCATCACGGCATCAATTGCAGCTAAACCAGACCCAAAAGCTAATCCGTTTGTACCATTTTCTATACTAGCTAAAGCATTTTCTAAGGCATTTCGTGTGGGATTATGTGTTCTACTATACTCATACCCTTTATGCCCTCCAGGAGTTGTTTGTGCATAGGTTGAAGTTTGATATATAGGAGGCATAACTGCGCCGTAGGCTTTGTCATGCTCTTGCTTTCCATGAATGGTTTTTGTGTTAAATTTCATTAGATTCTTTTTTTAGAAAATACATCCTTGTGGCTAAGGATATTGATGAGCAAAAATACAATTTCTCTAATTAAATTAAGATTAACCCTATTATAAATTTTAAATACATTTATTTTGTAGTGTGATAAAAGCCCGCAATGAAAAGAATATACTATTTAAGTACCTGTGATACTTGTAAAAGAATTTTAAAAGAAATTGAAGTGCCTTCTAAAATTGAAATGCAAGATATTAAAACAACAAAAATTAGCACTACAGACTTAGACGCTATGCATGCTTTGTCTGGCAGTTATGAGGCGTTGTTTAGTAAGCGAGCAAGACTATACAAGGAAAGAGACTTAAAGAGCAAAAGTCTTACAGAACTTGATTATAGAACGCTGATTTTAGAACATTATACATTTTTAAAGCGTCCGGTATTAGTATACAATAGTAACATTGTAATTGGGAATTCAAAAAAAAGTATCGCATTAGCAAAAACAATACTTCATGATGAGTAAAAAAACCTTTGCTTTTTTAGCAGCCTTTTTAGTACAAGTATTTTATGGGGTAACTTTTACCTTTGCCAATGATGTTATTGATGGCGGGTATATAGAACCTTATGGATTTATCTTGTTAAGATTGTTGGGCGCAACGATATTGTTTTGGATGATTAGCTTTATGGGGCCAAAAGAAAAAATTATAGCTAAAGATTTTTTAATTTTTGCAGTGGCTGCTTTTTTTGGGGTAACACTAAATATGCTAACTTTTTTTAAAGGATTATCCTATACAACACCCATACATGCCTCAGTAATTATGGTAGTAGTACCTATTATTGTATTGTTGCTATCAGCAATGTTCTTAAAGGAAAAAATTACAGCTTTAAAAATTATTGGAATCATTTTAGGGTTTTCAGGAGCGTTGATATTAACCATATACGGAAAAGCACAGCAAGCAAGCGATAATATTTTATGGGGTAACCTTTTGGTATTTGTCAATGCAGTCTCTTATAGTATTTATGTAGTGTTGGTAAAACAGCTAACTTCAAAATACCACCCTATTACATTTATAAAATGGTTGTTTTTATTTGGGTTGATTATGGTATTCCCTTTTGGGTATGAAGAGCTATCAACGGTACAATGGTATAATTTTGACTCATATACTTACTTTTCAGTAGCATTTGTTATTGTTGGAGCAACCTTTGGCACGTATTTGTTAAACCCATTAGCTTTAAGAGAGTTAAAGGCATCAACGGTGAGCACATTTTTGTATTTGCAACCGGTAATTGCGGGTATTTTTGCAATATCTATGGGGAGTGATGTATTAGATGTAACAAAAGTGGCTGCTATGACACTAATTTTTATAGGAGTTTACTTAGTAAGTAAGCCACAAAAACAGCGTATAAAATAGAAATGAAATACCATACACGTGTTTATAATTATATTGATGAAGTTCCAAAAACAGTTTGGAGCACATTAATAGATAAAAACAATACGTATTTTACAAAACCTTATTTAAAAGCATTTGAAACACAAAACTCACACTGTGTTCAGTTTTTTTATATTGTTATTTCTGATGAAAAAAAACCAATTTCATTAGCGATAATACAAATCTTAGAATTTAATTTTTCTGTAGCAGACTTTACACCAAATGCGAATGTTTTTGTGCAAAAGGCAAGTTATCATTTGTCGTGTTTTTTAAAACGAGATTATGTAAAAATATTAATTTGCGGCAGCGCATTTGTAAGTGGAGAACACGGAATATATGTTCATTCATCGGCAAATAAAACAGTTGTTATTGAATTAATATCTAAGGCAATTCAGGTAATTATAAACGCAAATAAGCACCTAAAAAGATGGGTAGATGTTATTGTTATAAAAGATTTTATAAGCACTTCAATACCAATAACAAAAAAATTTAAAAAACACCAATACACACCAATACAAGTAGATCCTAATATGGTGCTGGATTTGCAACCAGAATGGGATTCTTTTAATGCCTATTTACAAGCCTTTAAATCTAAATTTAGAGTAAAGGCAAACAAGGCATACAAAACAAGTGCGGCATTAGTTGAGAAAGACTTTACAGCAGCAGAAATAAAAAAACATGCAGCACAACTTTCAGTGCTTTATAACAATGTAAATAGCAAGGCAAACCTAACTTCAGAGACCTTAAACATTAACACGTATGCGGCATTAAAACTAGTACTAAAAGATAAATTTATATTTAGAGTCTATTATTTAGACTCAGAAATAGTTGGTTTTATGAGCGGTGTTATTTCTCAAGGAACATTAGATGCACATTATGTAGGTATTAACTATAGCCTAAATAAAAAATACGCTATCTATTCTAGAATGCTATATGATTATGTGAAAATAGGGCTCGATAAAAAAGTAAGTGCTATTAATTTTGGACGAACATCAGGGGAAATTAAAAG
This sequence comes from Flavobacteriaceae bacterium, assembly GCA_965178655.1. Lineage (GTDB taxonomy): Bacteria > Bacteroidota > Bacteroidia > Flavobacteriales > Flavobacteriaceae. The sequence continues at coordinate 1,138,080 of OZ238266.1, read as the reverse complement.
TTCGTTAGGAGCTGTGCCACAAGAATTAACCTGTTATGTGCGACATAAAAAAACAATGGCAAATATTTTCTTTAAGCCTTTTATTGCAAAAATAAAACCATCAAAATTTAACCAACGTCGTCCTTTTAAATAGAAGGGAGTAGGAGGCCCTTTTTTAGAGGTTATTTTCTAAAAACACTTACATCGCAGCTATAAATTGTAGTAACGCTGTAAGGTTAAATAATGCATGTAATCTTTAAGTCCACCCATTTATAATGGCACCCATAATTGCAAAAGAAACAATCCAATATCCAGAAACAATCATCATATATTTAAATGAACGTTGTTCAAAAAGACCATTAGTTACAATTACTGGAAGTACAACAAATAAGCCTAGCATTGTTCCGTGTGCGGCACCATGCTTAAAAGTCATATAAGCTTCTGTGCCATGTTCCATTCCAGGAGACCCTCCTGTAAAAACAAGTGTTAAAAGAAAAAAGGACACTAAAAAAGCAAGTATAACGGATATGCCAAAAGTAATGGCTGGGTTGCTGTTTTTTGCTTTTTCTTCGGTCATTCCAATTTCATTCATCCAAATAGTTCCAAACACCTTTGGGTTGTACCAAATAAAACCTACAACCAATGTAGATAGTGATGCTGCTATTAAAGCAAGCCAATTTACCTGTTCCATAATTTATTTTTTAAGATTAGTAGTGCTAAATATAGTGTTTTTCAGGTAAATTAAAATAAAACAATGCTTTTTTAAAAAGGGCATTATGCTGTATAAGGATACCATAACAATACAAAAAAGTGTACCTTTGCGTAAATTTTTACACATTAGAATATGATACAATCAATGACCGGTTATGGAAAAAGTGTATTACAGCTTCCTACCAAAAAAATTACTATTGAAATTAAAACTTTAAATAGTAAAAACTTGGATATGAATATGCGGTTCCCTTCATATTATAAGGAAAAAGAATTGCCAATGCGTTCTGTGCTTGCTAAAGCATTAGTGCGCGGAAAGGTTGATGCATCATTATATGTAGAGCACACAGGAGAGGCAACTAGCACAAAAATAAATGCGCAAGTAGTACAAGAATATATGCGTCAGTTTAAAACGATGCTTCCTGAAATTTCTGCTGAAAAAAGCTTAGAAATAGCCATGAGATTGCCAGATACTGCAAAAGCAGTTAGAGAAGAATTAGATGAAGATGAATGGACGGCTATAGCAACACATTTTAATGAGGCTTTAAAAAACATTGTTGCTTATCGTGCCGATGAGGGTAATATTTTAGCTATAGATATATTACAACGCAATGTTAATATTGGAGACCTGTTAACGCAAGTTATAACGATAGATCCAGAGCGTATTGCAGGTGTAAAAGAACGCTTACAAAAAGGACTTTCAGACCTTAAAGAAAAAGTAGATGAAAACCGTTTTGAGCAAGAGCTAATTTACTACATTGAAAAATACGATATTACAGAAGAAAAAGTACGTTTAGAAAACCATTTAAAGTACTTTAAAACAACATTAGAAGGTAGCGCTTCTAACGGAAAAAAACTAGGGTTTATTGCGCAAGAAATGGGAAGAGAAATAAATACCATAGGTTCAAAATCTAACTATGCACCAATGCAGCAGCTGGTTGTTCAGATGAAAGATGAACTAGAAAAAATTAAAGAACAACTTTTAAACGTATTGTAATGATTAAAGGGAAGTTAATTGTTTTTTCGGCACCATCAGGATCAGGGAAAACAACCATAGTTAAACATTTATTAGCACAAGAAGAATTAAACTTGGCATTTTCTATTTCAGCAACATCACGCGAAAAACGTGGTGATGAGGTACATGGTCAGGATTACTATTACCTTTCGTTACAAGAATTTAAAGACAATATAAAGTCTGATAAATTCTTAGAATGGGAAGAAGTGTATGCCAATAATTTTTATGGTACGCTAAAATCAGAAGTAGAACGTATTTGGGCTCAAGGAAAACATGTTATTTTTGATATAGATGTTGTAGGAGGGCTAGATATTAAACGTATTTATCCAGAAAGAACGTTGTCGGTTTTTGTAAAACCACCAAGTATTGAAGAGTTAAAAAGACGTTTAAAAAACAGATCAACAGAGAGCGAAGATAAGATTAACATGCGTATAGCTAAAGCATCTGTTGAATTAGCTACTGCGCCACAATTTGATTTCATTATTGAAAACAACGAGCTAAATATAGCTCTAAAGGAAGCAGAGCATCTGGTAGAAAACTTCTTAACTAAAGCGTAAAACAATGAAAATAGGACTCTATTTTGGCACGTTTAATCCAATTCATGTAGGGCACATAGCCATTGCAAATCATTTGGTAGAACACTCCAATTTAGATCAGATTTGGCTAGTAGTTACCCCATTAAGTCCTTTTAAAAAGAAGCGAAACCTACTAGACAATCATCACCGTTTAGAAATGGTGCATCTTGCTACTGAAACTTATGATAAATTGCAACCATCATCTATTGAGTTTGGTCTTCCGGAACCTAATTACACTATAAATACCCTAGTTAATTTAGAAGAAAAATATCCAAAACACAGTTTTTCTCTACTCCTAGGTGAAGATAATTTAAAGGGGTTTCAGAAATGGAAAAATCACGATATTATTTTAAAAAATTATCACCTATATGTTTACCCAAGACATTCAGAAGGAAATATAGCACCACAATTTAAAAACCATAAAAACATTACTAATATACAGGCACCTATAATGGAAATATCATCTACAATGATTAGAAAAGATATTTTAGCATCAAAAAATGTTAGACCACTATTAGATAAAAAAGTTTGGACCTATATTGATGATATGAATTTTTATAAAAAGTAAACGCGTATTTTTTTTAATAAAGAATTAACAAGCAAAAGCTACAAAACATATAATCAAGTAGTACCTTTAGCATTAGTATGAAAACATTTAAATTAGCACTAGATGATTTTTTAGATGACGATTTTGAGTTGCTGGCCATACACACCACCTTAGAATCGTACCATTTGGCTTATTTTATAAATACATATATAAACACCAAATTACATAAATCAGACCTACTTCCTGAATTTGAGTTTTTTGAATATGAAGATAAAAAAAACCAATCATTATGGAGCTTAGTGTCTAATGTCGGTGTAGAGAATTTGGAGTCTAATGACACGAATAAAGGCACTTTATTTGCCCCTCAAAACAAGAAGAAAATATATATACTACCAGAATATAAAAAAGTTGATTACCTTGTTAAAATAGAACAAAACACACAAGATATACAAGAGATAATCTCAAAAATAAATACCATACCACAGGTTATAACAGCTTTTTCGATAGCAGTTAAAAATTTAAAATCGAAAAGCAATTTAATATTTCACTAATGCCACAACTTAAAAAAACGAAAATAGTAGCCACTTTAGGACCTGCAAGCGCAAGTAAAAAAGTGATTCATGACATGATAAAAGCAGGTGTAAATGTTTTTAGAATAAACTTTTCTCATGCCGATTATGACAATGTAAAAGAACGCATACAAATCATTAGAGAGCTAAGCGATAAGCACCAGTATAATACTGCTATTTTAGGAGACTTACAGGGGCCAAAACTTCGGGTAGGCGTAATGAAACATGATGTTGTTGTTGCTGATGGTGATACCATTTCATTCTGTACAGGAACACCTTTTAAAGGTGATGCGAATAAAGTATATATGAATTATGAGCGTTTCCCGATAGATGTAAAAGCAGGTGAACGTATTTTGTTAGACGATGGTAAATTAATTTTTGAAGTTAAAAGCACAAATAAAAAAGACGAAGTTGTAGCTACAGTTATACAAGGTGGCGCACTAAAATCTAAGAAGGGTGTTAACCTTCCAAACACAGATATTTCACTTCCGGCATTAACCAAAAAAGATGTTAAAGATGCCATTTTTGCTATTGAGCAACAGGTAGATTGGTTGGCATTATCATTTGTTAGAAACGCTGAAGATTTAGAGCAATTACAAAAAATAATAAAGACACATTCGGCATATAAAATTCCTATTATTGCTAAAATTGAAAAACCAGAAGCCGTAAAAAATATTGATAAAATTATAGGCTATTGTGATGGGTTAATGGTTGCTCGTGGCGATTTAGGAGTAGAAATTCCTGCCGAAGAAGTGCCAATTATTCAAAAACAGTTGGTATTACGTGCCAAAAAAGCGCGAATACCTGTAATTATTGCTACACAAATGATGGAAACAATGATTACTAGTCTAACTCCCACACGAGCAGAAGTAAATGATGTTGCCAACTCCGTAATGGATGGTGCAGATGCGGTAATGCTATCAGGAGAAACCTCTATAGGTAAATACCCAGTGGCAGTTATAGAAACAATGACTAAAATTATTAAAAGCGTTGAAAACTCACCATTAATTACAGTACCGGAACAGCCTCCGCATATAAAAACGGAACGTTATATTACAAAATCTATTTGTTACCATGCAGCACATATGGCAAATGAAATAGACGCCAAGGCCATTTGTACTTTAACAAACTCTGGATATACCGCATTTCAAATTTCTGCATGGCGACCAAATGCACATATTTTAGCCTTTACCTCTAACAGAAATATTTTGTCTCGACTAAGTTTACTTTGGGGTGTTAAAGGTATTTTTTATGACAAATTTGTGAGTACGGATGATACTGTAGAAGATGTTAATAAAATTGCATTTGACCGTAAGTTTGTGCAAAAAGACGATTACTTAATTAACCTAGCTGCAATGCCTATCGTTAAAAAAGGAATGGTAAATACCTTACGTGTTTCAATAGTAGATTAAAAGTTAAATTTTAGCTGAACCGTTATTGGTTTAGTTGATTTTTTTTCAGAAGAATTGGTGTTTAGGTTTCCTAAAGATAAGCCCAGTAAACGGACAGAATTTTCAGGTTTTTCTTGAAAAATTAGCGCTTTAGCAGCGTCTAAAATTAATGTGGCATCAGCAATAAAATAGGGTAAAGTTTTACTACGTGTTTGTTGCGAAAAATCGCTATATTTTATTTTAAGCGTTACTGTTTTGCCACTAACACCACTTCGTTTCAAACGTTTTTCTAAAGCATTAGCAATAGGTTTTAACTTTTCTAGCATATAAATTTCAGAGCTAATATTCTCTGTAAAAGTACGCTCTGCTGCTACGGATTTTTGCGTTCTGTTTGCACGCACCTCACTGAGGTGTATGCCACGAACAACATGATAATAGTAAGCTCCAGATTTCCCGAAATGAACAGTTAAAAAATCAAGACTTTTAAGTTTTAAATCACGTCCCTCATAAATACCTAATTGATACATTTTGGTAGCAGTAACTTTGCCAATACCATAGAATTTTTTAATATCTAATCCTTCTAAAAAGGGTGTAACCTCTTCTGGAGAAACTGTTTTTTGTCCGTTTGGCTTATTGTAATCACTAGCAATTTTTGCAACAAATTTATTAATAGAAATTCCTGCTGAAGCGGTTAATCCTGTTTCTGTAAAAATACGTGCTCTAATTTCTTTTGCAAGGTCTGATGCGCTAGGGTTACCTTTTTTATTTACGGTAACATCAAGGTAAGCTTCATCTAAAGACAAGGGCTCTACGAGATTGGTATAATCATTAAATATCTGTCGTATTTTTAATGAAATTTCTTTATATCGTGAAAAACGTGGGGGTACAAAAATAAGTTCTGGACATCGTTTTTTAGCCAATATGCCACTAATGGCACTTCGCACGCCAAAAACACGTGCCTCATAACTTGCAGCACTAACTACACCACGTTTTTCACTACCCCCAACAGCAATAGGTTTTCCTTTTAAGGCAGGATTGTCTAGTTGCTCTACAGCAGCGTAAAAAGCATCCATATCAACATGAATTATTTTTCTAACAGGAAAATTAAATGGCATACTCAAAAATAGCATATCTTTGAAATATTATGGTAGAAATAGAGCGTAAATTTTTAGTAAATACTGAAGCGTATAAAGCAACAGCTTTTAGGAAAACGCGTATTACACAAGGTTTTTTAAGTACAGATCCTGAGCGAACTGTACGTGTGCGAGTTAGAGAAAACCAAGGTTTTTTAACTATAAAAGGGCAGTCTAATAACTCAGGAACAACCCGATTTGAGTGGGAGAAAGAAATAGATGTGCAGGAAGCAAAAAAATTACTGAGTCTGTGTAAAAAAGGGGTTATTGATAAAATTAGATATGAAGTAGAATGCGTTCATCATATTTATGAAATAGATGAGTTTTTAGGAGACAATAAAGGTTTAATTATTGCAGAGATAGAACTTTCTCAGGAAAATGAAATGTTTAAAAAACCAGCTTGGTTAGGAAAAGAAGTTACAGGAGAGGTGAAGTATTACAACTCGCAAATAAGTGTGCTTCCATTTTGTGATTGGAGGTAATTACACTTTTTTAATAACATTAGTTACAATACCCCAAATAATAAAGTTGTTTTCAGGGGTAACTTGAATAGGAGCATAGGCGTCATTTTCGGGCTGTAGCCAAACGCCATTTTCTAAAACTCGTAAGCGTTTTACTGTAAATTCACCATCTAAAAAGCAAACGGCTATTTTGTTGTGTGCCGGTGCAATACTACGGTCAATAACCAGAAGATCATTATCTGCCAGTCCTGCACCAATCATAGATTGACCGCTAACACGAGCAAAAAAGGTGGCTTCCTTGTTTTTAACCAGTTCTTTGTCTAGAGAAATTCTTTCTTGAGTACTATCTTCGGTTGGAGATGGTATTCCACAAGAAATGCCAGTGTCAAAAAAATAAGCGCCAAGAGACTCTTGGTTGTCCGGTGTAAAAAAGGTTAAAGGTGCTGTGATCATGTTATAAAGGTAATAAATTTATACTAAAAAGTAAAATGCAGCACAGTACTAATATTTCTACCAGGGGCACTTATGCCAGATGCAAACGCTTTGTAGTGTACATCAAACATATTATCTAGGTTAAGGTGTATTTTTAAATCGCGACTTATTTGATATGAAATATTACTGTTTAGTGTACTCCAACTAGGTGACCCAGCATAATATTCATCTCCTTCAAGATCAGTATTAGGGTCAATGAGTGGTGTTTCTTCTAGGTTGTCTTCTCCGCCAGAGCTATACTCATCAGCCTTTTTTGAAGCACTATAACGCCACTGCACTCCTGCACTAAAAGCCTTTTTACTATAGGTTATTTTTGCACTAGCAAATAAGGGCGATATAGATGGAAGATAAGTGTTAGGCGTATTTGTTTTTCCTTTGGTATAGGTTAGGTTTCCTTTAAAAGTCAATTGTTTTATAGGGCGTATTTTAAGATCAATAGTCCCACCATAAATTGCAGCAGTATTTCCGTTTATATTTGCAATAGTAGTCACTTCTTCGCCATCATATAGTACGGTGCTGCTATCTATTGTTGAGGTATCGTTGTCTAAGGTATATGGACCTCTAGCAATATAGTTTTTTAGTAGTGTGTAAAACCCATTAATATTTATAACATGCTCTTTTTTTGTAAAATAGTGTGTAATTCCTATTTCGGCATTATAGGCATATTCTGGTTTTAGATGAATGTTAGGAACGGTTAAAAGATTGTTTTTTTCTCGAATTTTTCCAACATCATCAATATTAGGAGATCTAAACCCTGAAGCAAGTACGGTGTTTAGATGAATTTTTTTTGAAGGGCGATAAGTAAGACCAATGTTAGCTGTAAAAGAGGAATTGTCTAATGATATGTTTTGTTGTGGTAGACTAATATATGTTTGATCAATAAAATTGGCTTGTAAGTTGGTGTAGGTAAACCTTCCACCAGTATTTAGAGTTGCTTTTCTGGCAATGTCTTGACGGTAGTTTAAATATGCTGCAGCGGTGCTATAAGTACTTCCACCATCAGGATATCTTGATTGTATACTAGTGTTGTCTGTAACACCAATAACAGTGTTGTTTTGTACGGCTAATAGGCTGCCATAGGCAGAAGATTGAAGCGCGTTATGGGTTAGTTCTGCTCCGTAAGAGAGGGTTCTGTTTTTGGATAAAGTGACATTAAAATCTGTGTTTAAACTAAAAACGCCAATAGCTTCGTTTTGATGTTTTCGTTCTAGGTCATTAAATTTTCGTTTAATACGAGATTCTTTTACATATTGATATGCAGCAGTTATAGTACCGGTGTCTAACCATTTTGAATTATGTTCAAATTTATATTGCGATGATAAAAAAGTTCTTTTTTGTGGGCCATAGTTCCATTCGGCAAATTTTAACACGCCATCTTTTAATTCGGTAAGTTTGTCAAATCGTGGAATATTAGTCGATTCTGAAAATTGAAAATTGAAAATAAGACTACTTTTTTTACCTGTTTGAATGGCTATTTTTTGTAAAAAATCAAACTGGTTATATCCGGTATTTTTTTGAATAGAAGGGTCAGTGTTATTTACGGGACTCTCGTTATAATAAGTACTACTGTTGTTAGAATATGTTGGAACTAAACCCCAATTTTGATATCCATGAACTCGGTTTTCACCCATTCTTGTGTCTCCAAAATTAGCTTGAGAAAACGCTGTGTAACTCGCCCATTTTTTAAAGCTAAATTCACTGCTAAAACCCTGAGTAAAAGCATTGTTTGCACTTGAAAACTGTGTTGTACTACTGCCTCTAAATTGTTTTAACTGGTTTAGCTTGGGTGTTTTAGTGTAGAAATGGATGACACCTCCTAAAGCATCACTACCATAAATAACAGATGAAGGGCCAAAAATAACTTCTGTACGTTCTAGGTTGTATGGGCTAACCGTAATTGCATTTTGTAAGTGCCCTGTACGGTAAATGGCATTGTTCATTCTTACATTGTCCATAACAAGGAGCACTCTGTTGGCTTCAAACCCTCTAATAACAGGACTTCCTCCACCACCTTGTGATTTTTGCACTCTTATACTTGGGGTTTGGGCTAATATATCAGCAGTAGTCTGCGGTGTTAGTTTTTGTATGTCTGCTTTGTTAAGTGTTTCAATTTTTTCAGCAATACGAGATTTTTTTACTTTTGATTTGGAGATGGATAAGCTCACTTCTGAGAGTTCATCGGCTTTATTTTTCAAATATATAGTAGCGCTAACAAGGGATTTTAAACAAGTAGTGTCTTGATAGCTAATGTGTGAAAACAACAAAAAATCATCGTTTTTAAAAAGATGCAATGTTGCTTTTCCGTTAAAATCAGAAACAGTGTTAACTCCTTTGCTGTTGTAAATAAGCACATCACTAATAGGCGCTTTTGTAACGGCATCTCTGAGTGTGATTTTTTGAGCACAAACGATAGTTGTGTTTAAAAAAAGGAATATATATATGTATTTAGTTAAATACCTCATGTAAAATTTTTAACGATTTTGGGGTTCTAAAATCTCCCAAATGTACTTTAAAATAATCTAATAATTCGGTTAAAATTGCCTGCCTGGTAATTGCGTTACTTTTAATAGTATGTAGTTTATCAAAAGTAGTGCCTAATAAGGTTTCTATTACAATTTTTTTTTCATGGTTATTTTCATGTTTAAAAAAGGAATCATTATTTGGAGCAATACCTAAATGTTGTGCTAGTTTTAATAAAAAAAGCAAATGGAAATTAGCATTAAAATCATGTAGATCATACCATAGAAGCGCATTTTCAATAAAAGTATAAAGGGTATTGTTTTTAGACTCTTCTTTAAGAATACTTTGTAGTACTTCTGCTAAAAATAAAACAACAGTGCTTTTATAAATATTGGTATGCATGCTAATGTATGCATGTTGTAATTTTACATCGTTTATGCGATGCAGACTTTGTGTTGGCTTATGGCTTACTTGTAGCTCTAACTGAGTTAATAACTGAAAGTAAGAAGGATTTACGTTTCCTTTTTTTCGTTTTAAAACATGGTGCAATAAATAGGATTGAATACCTAATTCTTGGGTAAAACAAGTTACAATTAAAGAGCTATCCTTGTATTTTAAGCGTGATAAAACAATAGCATTAGTGTTTGTCTTCATGTTATCTAACAATCATTACTTTTTCTATAGCGGTTTCTTCGCTATCAGGTGCAGTAACCATAATAATGTATACTCCTGAAGCAATTTTATGTGTCCCGAAAGCAGTCATATTCCAATCATAAACAGTTCCTCCCTTTACAGTTGTTTCAAAAACGAGATTTCCTGAGATGTCGGTAATTTTTAAATTAGACCCATCTACAAGGTTTTTTATTTTCAATGTGCCTTTGTAATTTGGGCGTACAGGGTTTGGATATACTATAATATTTTCTAGAGAATCAGCACCCTTAGTTGGTCCATTATGAAAAGCAACCATTCCGTTTACAGTAGCAAAATATACTTTTCCGGTAACTTCATCTAATGCAATATCTGTAATGTTATTGGTTGGTAATGGCGAGTTGTTTTTTGTAAAATGGTAAATAGTTTCTTGTCCGTTTGATGATAAGTAGAACACTCCAGAATCAAAAGTAGCTATCCATTTATTATTGGCACCATCTACCTTAATATCGGTAATAAATTGTCCAAACATTAACTCTTTAGGGATGTCGTTATCTAAGATAATAATAGATTCTGCTTGTGGGTTTGCAGTGTTAAAAAAACCAGAAGTATTATAAAGTACTCGTAATCCTTGTGTAGTTCCTATCCATAAATTATTATCGGTATCAATTGCCAAAGCATTAATTGTTCTTGAAGGAAGATTTCCTGTCTCTTCAGACATTTTTTTAACAATAGGGTTGCCGTTGTTTTCGTTTAGTCCAAGCACTCCGTTTTGTCTAGAGGCAATCCATTTATTGTTGTTTTGGTCAATTTCAATATCACCAATTTTGTTTTCATTTTCAAGAACAGTCTGAAAATTAAAAGATTCCCAAGTATTGTTCTGTATGTCAAAACATTTTACAGCACTGTGAGTCAGCACATTAGACATCCATAGTTTTCCGTCGGCATCAAAAGTAGATTTACCGACTCTTAAATCTATATAAGATGGATTTGGAGGATTTAAGTACTCCCCAATGCTCTCTAAACCACTATTTTCATGATTAAAAAGTGTGGTTGCAACGCCGTTATTAATTTCAAGTAGCCCAGAAAAATAAGAACTCATAAAAACTTGATTGGTGTTAAACGGATTAATAGACACATAATGTAGCTCAGCAGCATTTAAGGTTTCGCTATAGGGTACGTTTGTCCATGTATCATTTTTTAAATAGCTATATCCTTTTCGAGTTATGGGGTACGGGTTTCCAGAAATGGAATGATCTCCATAGGTTACCCATAGCTCATTATTATTTGCTGTTATTGAGAAAGCATTGTTTTCGGTAGGGCCTGAAGGACGTATTTGGTCAAGTAATGTACCGTCGGATAAGGTAAATTGTAAAATGCCATCATCTCCGGTGCCAATATAAATAAGGTTGTCTTTTATGAGTGCAGTTGTAAAATCAGAGCCATACTCGTCTAAGCGATTTACGGTTAATAGCGTTTCTCCGATGCTATTGAGTACAATTACTTTGTTTTTGCTGGTTAAAACTATTTTTTCTTCACTGACTTTTAAGTCTAAAACAGGGTAGGTAAGTGTTTGAATTATTTCAAAATTAGTGCCGTTATATTTATGTAAATAGTTGTTTTTGCTTGTAAATATAGTGTCATCAATAATTACAATTCCGCTTCTTTCAGAAGCGTTTAGGGTTTCCCAAACATTATAATCTATTAGGTTAGGACTTGTAGCTGAAGCTTTTTTAATGCCTTGTTCGGTAGCAGCATAAATAACCTCATCATTAAAAGCAAGTTGTTTTACGGCTATTTGCGCTCCATTATCTCCAATGTAATAAGTTTCATTAAACTCTAGGTTGTCTAGATCATAGGTGCTTATTCCAAAATCACATGCAAAATAAATAAGTCCATTATACGCTGTAACATGGTTAATTTGTTTTTTGTTTGGCGGTATATTTTGTTTGTTTAGAATGGCAACAACAGAAATAACATCGTCTGGGGTAACAATTTCAATTAATCCATTTTTGTATCCAATTATAGAGGTGTCGTGCGTATTGCTGTAATAGTAAGAAGAAATAGACTCTCCTGTTAGTCCATTAATGGTAGATGTTTTAGTTACGTCATGGGTGTTTAGGTTGTATTTAAATATTGCATTTTCAGAAGACGCTAGTATGTTGTTTTCATTTTCAGAAATATTAGTGATGTTTAGGTAAGAGTAGAATCCATCCCATTGTGCGGTGTATTCTTGCGAAAAAGAAAGGGTAGAGAATAGAAATAAATAAAATAAAATCGGAACTCTCATAAGGTGTGTTCTAAAGGTAAATATAAAACCAAAGATATTCAAAATAATAGAGAGCATCGCGTATTTTTTAAAGAACATAAAAAAAGCCCTCGAAAGAGGGCTTTTAAATATTAAATAAAGAGGTGTTTAAACAATTCCTTGTGCTAACATTGCATCGGCAACCTTAACAAATCCGGCAACGTTTGCACCTTTTACATAGTCAATATATCCATCTTTTTGTGTACCATATTTTACACAAGACTCATGAATATCTGCCATAATTGTTTTTAATTTTTGGTCTACTTCTTCTCTTGTCCAATTAAAACGTAAAGAATTCTGAGACATTTCTAGTCCTGAAGTTGCAACACCGCCAGCGTTACTTGCTTTTCCTGGTGCAAATAATACTTTGGCTTTTTGTAATACCTCAATAGCTTCTGGGGTAGTTGGCATGTTAGCACCTTCGGCAACACACATACATCCGTTTTTAACTAATACAGCAGCTTCTTCAGCATTTAATTCGTTTTGAGTAGCACATGGTAAAGCAACATCACAAGTTACTGACCAAGGGCGTTCTCCTTTAAAGAATTTTGCAGACGGATATTGTTCAACATATTCGTGAATTCGTCCACGTTTTACGTTTTTTAATTCCATTATAAACGCTAGTTTATCGGCGTCAATTCCATCAGCATCATAAATATAACCAGATGAGTCAGACATTGTAACTACTTTAGCGCCTAATTCGGTTGCTTTTTCAGTAGCGTATTGTGCAACGTTTCCTGATCCTGAAACAACTACAGTTTTTCCATTAAAAGAATCTCCTTTAGTTGCCAGCATACTTTGTGCAAAATATACATCACCATAACCTGTAGCTTCTGGACGAATTAATGACCCTCCAAAAGACATTCCTTTACCGGTTAATACACCAGTAAATTCATTACGTAATCGTTTATATTGTCCAAACATATAACCTATTTCTCTACCACCTACACCAATATCTCCGGCAGGTACATCGGTATTTGGCCCGATATGTCTAGATAATTCTGTCATAAAGCTTTGGCAAAAACGCATAACTTCAGCATCAGATTTTCCTTTAGGGTTAAAGTCCGATCCTCCTTTTCCTCCACCCATAGGTAAAGTAGTTAAGCTATTTTTGAATACTTGCTCAAAAGCTAAGAATTTTAAGATACTTAAGTTTACAGAAGGGTGAAAACGCAAACCACCTTTGTATGGTCCAATTGCAGAGTTCATTTCAATACGGTATCCTTTGTTTATTTGTACTTCTCCACTATCATCAGTCCATGGTACACGGAATAAAAGAACTCTTTCTGGTTCAGTCATACGTTCAAACAATTTTGCTTGATTGTAATGTGGGTTGTCTTCAATAAACGGAATTACAGTTTCAGCAACTTCAGTTACTGCTTGTAAAAATTCTGGTTCGTTAGGATTTCTGTTATCAACAACATTGATAAAGTTCTTAATGCTATCTTTCATTTGTTTAATTTTTATTGTGTTTAACCTCTATAGGGTAAATCTGCTATACACATATTATACAATGTGCTAAAAAGCACCACAAATATACAGATATTCATAATACCACAAGTATAAATACCTAATATTTAGCATTATTCTTAATTTGTGATTTTATGTGGTAGAAACTTCATGATATCTAAAGCAGGTAGTAATGTGGTCATTTACCATTCCGGTAGCTTGCATGTGTGCATAAATAACGGTAGGGCCAACAAATTTAAAACCACGTTTTTTTAAATCTTTTGAAATGGCTTCGGCTAGTGGTGTTATAGCAGGAATGTCTTGTAAAGTTTTGGCGCTATTGGTTATTGGTTTTCCGTTGGTAAACCCCCAAATGTAGTTGGAAAAACTTTTAAATTCTTGTTGCACTTCCATAAATCGTTGTGCATTATTTATGGCGGCTTTTATCTTTAGTTTATTTCTAATAATTCCAGCGTTTTCAATAAGTTCATTAAATTTATTATCATTGTATTTGGCAACTTTATGGTAGTTAAAATCATCAAAAGCAGCTCTAAAATTTTCACGCTTTTTTAGAACAGTTATCCAGCTTAGTCCAGCCTGAAATGTTTCAAGTGTAAGAAACTCAAAGAGTTTTTGGTCGTTATATAACGGTACACCCCATTCTTGATCATGATATTGTGTATAAAGCTCATTCCCTTCGCACCAACTGCAGCGTATTTTTGTCATAATGTGTTTGATAATTCTTAAACTGATAAAAATCAGCATTAAATTAGATTTATAGCACTAGTTTTGATCCAAGATACAAAATAAAAACGATGACGTATACAGAATATAGAATGCTAACAGAAAAATTAGCTGCTCAGAAAGGAACTACAGGAGAAGAACAAAGTGAATTAAGAATTGATTTCACGTTTTTAAATAACAAGCGAATGCAACGATTGGATAAAAAAGGCGTTATATCTGAAGCACATATAAAAAAAATAAATGCATTTGAAACTCCTGTTACGTGGACAGTATTAGCTGAAAGTTGGTGTGGAGATGCTGCACAAGTGTTGCCTTATATTAATAAAGTAGCATTGCTTAATAACAATATATCATTGCAAGTATTACTACGTGATGATAATTTAGAGTTAATGGATGCGCATTTAACTAATGGTGCAAGGGCAATTCCTAAATTGATAATGGCTAGTGAAAAAAGCAAAGAAATACTAAACACTTTTGGACCACGACCAAGTCAGGCAACCGCAATGGTTCAAGAGTTTAAAGCTAAAAACGGCGGGTTGACACCTGAGTTTAAAAAAGATTTACAATTGTGGTACACCAAAAATAAAGGGATAAATATTGTAGATAACCTAGTAGCGTTACTCTCCTAAGTATTGTTTCTCAAAAGCAATAGGACAGATAGCATTATCGGTACTAAAGTCGCCAATTTTTGTACGACGAAGGGCCGATAAATGTGCTCCAGAATCGAGTGCTTTTCCAAAATCATAAGCCAGAGATCTAATATAAGTACCCTTACTGCAAACCACTCTAAATTCAACTTTTGGTAAAGAAATGTTGGTTATTTCAAACTCAGAAATAACAACTTCTCGTTTAGGAATTTCAATAACCTCATTATTTCTAGCATATTCGTATAGGCGTTTTCCGTCTTTCTTTAACGCTGAAAACACAGGAGGCTGTTGCTTAATGGTTCCTATAAATTGTGCTGTGGTGTTGTGTATTGCTTCTTCGGTAATATGTGTAGTCGAAAAAGTTTCAGACACCTCACTCTCTAAATCGTAAGTAGGGGTTGTGCCTCCTAGAGTAATTTCGCCAGTGTATTCTTTGTCTTGCCCTTGATAGGTGCTTAGTTTTTTAGTAAATTTTCCGGTGCAAATGATTAATAACCCAGTAGCTAGCGGATCAAGTGTACCAGCATGGCCAACCTTTATTTTTTTAATATCAAAAGCTTTTCGGATGACCCATCGTATTTTATTTACGGCCTGAAAAGAGCTCCACGTTAGGGGTTTATCTACGAGTAATACTTGTCCGTTTTTAAAATCTTCTGCTGTCATGATACTTAATTAAATGCCGCAAATATAATAGCAATACCACCCACTACAAAGCAGTAATATGCAAAATAAGATAATTTACTTTTTTTAACGATAGATATCATCCATGTACAAGCAAAAAGCCCTGAAATAAACGCCGCAATAAACCCAGCTGATAAGGGTATAATTTGATGGTTTTCAAATGATAAATCTCCTGAAAGTAAGTCTTTTGCAATTTTTCCGAAAATTAACGGAATTACCATTAAAAAAGAAAATCGTGCAGCTTTTGCTTTATCGACTCCTAATAAAACCGATGTGGCAATTGTTGCTCCAGAGCGTGAAATACCTGGTAACATTGCAATGGCTTGTGCAAGACCAATAATTACGGCATTTTTCTGATTAACTGTTTTGGTAGTATTTGCGGCTTTATCTGCTAAAAATAATAAGCCCCCTGTTAGGAGAAGCATTGCGCCAACTAAAATAATATTACCACTAAAAAGCTGCTCTAATTGTGTTTCAAAAAAGAGACCGATAATTACAGCAGGAATCATTGATAAGATAATTTTTACAGAAAATTGAGTTTCTGTATTCCATTTAAACTTAAAGAGTCCTTTTATAATAGCTATAATATCTTTTCTAAACACTACAACGGTACTAAGTGCTGTGGCAAAATGAAGAATAACAGTAAAAAGTAGCGATTCTTCGGCAATGGCATTATCACCTAAAAGGGCCTTTCCTAGTTCTAAATGCCCAGAAGAGGATACGGGTAAAAATTCGGTTAATCCTTGAATTATTCCAAGAATAATAGCGTTAAGAAGTTCCATTTATTTTTTTGAATTAAATAAAATGGCATACACTTGAATCGCAAAACCGATAAGCACCAAAGTTGGTGCTAAGCGAATACGTCTAAAATTATATATTTCAGGATTAAAAATATTGGGGTCATCACTACCGCCGCCAGACATTAATATAAATCCAATAGCAATAACTGCAAGGCCTATAAACATAAGTTTGTAGTTTGCTTTTTCAAATATAAATTTTGAGTTGTTTTTTTTATCCATTATAAAAATACGTTTAATGTATGTCTTCTGTTTTTAAATTTAAAAAACGCTGTGTGGCAAAAAAGGTGCTAATCCAGGTAATGATAATTCCTAGAATTAAAATACTGCTACATAAGCCAATAAGCACGGTATAATCTTGTAGTATGCTTAATTCAGGCATGGTTTTGTCTAAATAATATGCAACAGCTACAAGTCCTGAAATAGCAATAAAAGCCCCTAAAATACCCAGTCTAATACTTTTCCAAATAAATGGTTTTCGTATAAAACGTTTGGTAGCACCTACCAATTGCATGGTTTTAATAATAAATCGTTTAGAATATACTGCTAAACGTATAGAGCTGTTAATAAGTAGCATAGATACAATTGTAAAAATAGCACTAATGCAAATAAGCCAAAAACTTATTTCTTTAACATTTTTATTCATTAATGATACCAGATCAACATCATAACGCACATCATCAACATAACTTTTTTGTAATAACTGTGTTTTAATATCTTCTAATTGGTTAAGGGTAACGTAATTGCTGTTTAAAAAGACATCAATAGAATTTTGAAAAGGGTTGTAGCCAATAAAGTCCATAAAATCAGCGCCATTTTCTTCTTTAGCAATAGTAGCAGCTTCTTCTTTAGAGATAAATTGGATTCTTTTTACATAATCTGATAATTGTAATCGTTTTTTTAATTGTGTAATCTCTACAGGTTTTACATTGTCTTTTAAATCAATAGACAATGCAATCTGTTCTTTGAAGTGTGTTTCTACTTTTTGTGCATTAATTAATAGCAGCCCAAACATCCCTAATAAGAATAGCACCAGTGTAATGCTAATAGTTACTGAAAAATAAGACGATAAGAGGCGTCTTTTTTGATATTTATCAAAGGAGTTACTCATAAAAAACAATAATACGTTGTGGGGTAAAAGTACTAAAAGTTAACTAAAATGGTTATTAAATTAACTAAACTTTTGTCTTTAGAGCCTTAAATTAATAAGAAGCCTTTTTATTAAAAAGCAATAGCTAGTAAATCTCTAAATAAAGAATACCTTAAATTAATTATACGGAATTTTGATATTAAATAGGTATAGCTGTACTTTTGCATTTCATTAAATCATACAGCATGCAATATCAATTTACTGCCATAGAAGAAAAATGGCAAAAATATTGGGCCGACAACCAAACGTTTAAAGCTGAAAATAGTACAGATAAACCAAAGTACTATGTACTAGATATGTTTCCATATCCTTCAGGAGCAGGGCTACACGTTGGTCATCCGTTAGGTTATATTGCAAGTGATATTTATGCACGCTATAAGCGCCATAAAGGGTTTAATGTGTTGCATCCGCAAGGATACGATAGTTTTGGTTTACCAGCAGAACAATATGCCATACAAACAGGACAACACCCAGCGCTAACAACCAAAACAAATGTAGCGCGATATAGGGCGCAACTAGATAAAATAGGTTTTTCGTTTGATTGGTCTCGTGAGGTGCGTACTTCAAGTCCGGATTATTATAAATGGACGCAGTGGATTTTTATTCAATTGTATAATTCATGGTATAATAATGACACTAATAAGTCTGAAGATATAGCTACACTAACAGCTATTTTTGAACAAGAAGGAAATTCAACTGTAAATGCTGTTTGTGATGATGAGGTTGTGCTGTTTACAGCAGATGAATGGTCGCGTTTTTCGGAAGATAAAAAAGCCCAAATCTTACTTCAATATAGACTAACATTTTTAGCAGAAACCGAAGTAAATTGGTGCCCTGAGTTAGGAACTGTTTTGGCTAATGACGAGATTGTAAATGGCGTTTCAGAACGTGGCGGACATGAAGTTGTTCGTAAAAAAATGACACAATGGTCTATGCGAATTTCAGCATATTCAGAACGCCTATTAAACGGTATTGATTATAATGAAAAAGCACTAGACTGGACCTCTTCAATAAAAGATATTCAACGCAATTGGATAGGAAAATCTGTAGGAGCTGAAGTGGCCTTTAAGGTGCCAAATACTACACATAAAATAGACGTGTTTACTACGCGTCCAGACACTATTTTTGGCGTGTCGTTTTTAACACTTGCTCCAGAGCATGAACTAGTGTCAGTATTGGTTACAGACAATCAAAAAGAGGCCGTAGCTAATTATATTGAAGCCACTGCAAAGCGCAGTGAACGAGATAGAATGGCCGATGTTAAAACAATTTCAGGTGTATTTACAGGAGCATATGCTGTACATCCATTTACACAAAAGCAAATTCCTATCTGGGTAGGAGATTATGTATTGGCAAGTTATGGTAGTGGTGCTGTAATGGCCGTGCCTTGTGGGGATCAGCGTGATTATGATTTTGCAAAACACTTTAATATTGACATCCCTAATATATTAGAGGGTGTTGATATTTCGGAAGCAGCACATGCAGATAAATCGGTAAAAATTGCAAATTCCGATTTCCTAAATGGGTTAAACGCTAAAAAAGCAAGCAAATTAGCTATATATAAGTTAGAAGAATTAGGACAAGGGAAAGGAAAAACACAATACCGTTTACGAGATGCTGTTTTTTCTCGACAGCGCTATTGGGGAGAACCTTTTCCAGTGTATTATAAAGATGGTGCACCACAAATGATTTCGGAAACGCACTTGCCCATAGCGCTTCCAGAGGTAGAAAAATATTTACCTACCGAAACAGGAGAGCCTCCACTAGGTAACGCTACTCACTGGGCATGGTGTACAACAACCAATAAAGTAGTCAGTAATGCCTTAGTAAATAACACCAGTGTTTTTCCGTTAGAGCTAAATACTATGCCAGGTTGGGCAGGAAGTTCTTGGTATCTATTCCGTTATATGGATGCTCAAAATAATGATGTTTTTGCAGATAAAACACAATTGGAATATTGGCAAAATGTAGATTTATATATTGGTGGTTCAGAACACGCTACAGGACATTTATTATATGCCCGTTTCTGGACAAAATTCTTGTATGATCGTGGATTTTTATCAGTAGATGAACCATTTAAGAAAATGATTAATCAGGGTATGATTTTAGGAACTTCGGCATTTGTATATCGTGTAGAAGGAACGCAAAAATTTGTATCAAAAAGCCAAGCTGATAAGCATACAACTCAAAAAATTCATGTAGATGTATCTTTGGTAAACGCTTCTAACGAGTTAGACATTGAAGGTTTCAGGAATCACCCGCTAAATCAAGGTATTTCAGATGCTGTATTTATAGGAGAAAACGGCAACGTAATAACAGGTGATAATGATACGTATGTGGTATCTCGTGAGGTTGAAAAAATGTCGAAATCTAAATATAATGTTGTTAATCCGGATGAAATTTGTACACAGTACGGTGCAGACACACTTCGTTTATACGAAATGTTTTTAGGGCCTTTAGAGCAAGCAAAACCTTGGAACACTGCAGGAATAACAGGTGTGCATAGTTTCTTGAAAAAACTCTGGAAATTATATGCTGATGATTCTGGTATAAAAATAACCAATAACACGCCAACAGCAGAAAACTTAAAAACATTACATAAAACCATTAAAAAAGTAACAGAAGATATTGAGCAATTTTCGTTTAATACCTCAGTATCTACCTTTATGATTTGTGTAAATGAGCTTACTGCTCAAAAGTGTACAAGTAAAGAAATATTAGCGCCATTAGCTATAGTTTTAGCGCCATATGCGCCACATATTTCAGAAGAATTATGGGAAATGCTAGAAAACACAAGCTCTATTACAACAGCTGCTTTTCCTGTTTTTGAACCAAAACATTTGGTAGAAAGCAATAAAAACTATCCAGTGTCATTTAATGGTAAGATGCGATTCATGTTAGAATTACCATTAGACCTGAGTAAAGCAGATATTGAGAAAATAGTATTGGCAGACGAGCGCACTCAAAAACAATTAGACGGCCGAACGCCAAAGAAAATAATTATTGTACCGGGTAAAATAATTAACCTTGTAGGATAAACATGTAAATGTTTTTTTACAAAGTCCCTTTGTTTAATATGTTTAAATAAAGGGACTTTCTGCATATAAACTTATTGTTAGCAGTCATTTAAAATCACTTATAAATGACTATATTTATCACATGAGTAAATTAGCAGAAAAAACCATACTAATTACCGGAGGCGCTTCTGGTATTGGAAAAATAATGAGTCGTTTGTCTCTAGAACGACAAGCAAAAGTTATTATTTGGGATATTAACCCAGAGGCCATTCAAAAAACCATAACAGAGCTTTCTCCTTTAGGAAAAATAACATCTTATGTAGTAGATGTCTCTAATGAAACACAAATAGTAGCCGTTGCAAAAGAAGTCAAAGCAGCACATGGTACAATAGATATACTTATTAATAATGCAGGGATAGTTGTGGGCAAGTATTTTCACGAGCATAACGCTGTGGATATTAATAAAACATTTCAGATTAATAGTACCGCACCAATGCATATTTGTCATCAATTTTTAAATGATATGATGGCACAAAACTCGGGTCATATATGTAATATTGCCTCTTCGGCAGCACTTGTTGCAAACCCTAAAATGTCGGTTTATGCTGCGAGTAAATGGGCTGTTTTTGCATGGTCTGATAGTTTGCGATTAGAAATGAAACAATTAAAAAAGAATGTGCGTGTAACCACTATTTTACCGTACTATATTAATACAGGAATGTTTGATGGTGTGCAATCTCGAATACCCATTCTTAACCCTGAAGCTGCAGCATTAAGTATTGTAAAAGCAATTGAAAAGAATAAAAAAATACGCACCCTTCCGGGATGGATTTATCGTTTTACCCGTTTTGGACAAACGGTAATGTCTGTAGATGTTTTTGATTGGTTTGCAGGAAGCGTAATGGGTATTTATAAAACCATGAATGACTTTAAAGGAAGAGCATAACTATGGATATCTCGAAAATAGTAAGTAATCAAAAATCATTTTTTAATACAAACACAACAAAAAGTGTCGCTTTTAGAATAGCAACACTGCAAAAATTGAAGCAAGTATTAAAAGATAATGAGCAGGTATTATATACGGCAATTTATAGCGACTTTAAAAAATCGGAATTTGAAACTTATCTTACTGAATTGGCTTTAATTTACAATGAGTTAAATGAAGCTATCCGAAAAGTAAAACAATGGAGTGCGCATAAAAGCGTGCGTACCAACTGGGCTAACTTTCCTGCAAAGAGTTATATTATTCCAGAACCATTAGGAACGGTATTGGTTGTTTCGGCATGGAATTACCCGTATCAGTTAGCATTAATTCCTACCATATCGGCTATTGCGGCAGGAAATACAGTAGTCATAAAACCTTCGGAAATTCCTTCTCACACTAGTGCTGTATTAGCACAATTAATTAATGCTAATTTTAATGCCAAACATTTGGTAGTAGTAGAAGGTGGTGTAGCAGTAAGCACAACACTTTTACAGCAAAAATGGAATCATATTTTTTTTACAGGGAGTACTTCTGTCGGAAAAATTGTATACAAAGCAGCAGCAGAACAATTAACTCCTGTAACCTTAGAGTTAGGCGGAAAGAGTCCGGCTTTTGTATGTAAGGATTGTAATATAAAACTAACTGCTAAGCGACTTGTTTGGGCAAAGTTTTTAAATGCCGGGCAAACCTGTATTGCTCCAGATTATATATTGGTAGATGAGGCTATTAAAACTAAGTTGTTAATGGCTATTAAAGCGGAGTTAAACAACAAATACGTTGTTGATGGCACTGTGCAAGATAATTATGTGCAAATTATAAATAACGACCATTTTAAACGACTAACAACGGTAATACCAACAGATAAAATATATATTGGCGGTGAGTATAATGCAAAAAACCGATTAATATCTCCTACTGTTTTAGAGAATATTAGCTTTGATGATGCTATTATGCAATCGGAAATTTTTGGACCAATACTTCCTGTAATATCTTTTAGCAACATTGATAATGTTATTAAAGAGGTAAAGAACAGAGATAAACCACTAGCGCTATATGTGTATAGTAAGAACAAAAAAATACTCAAAAAAATACTCACTGAAATATCTTTTGGTGGTGGTGCAATTAATGAGTCGTTAACTCATATATCTAATCCTAATTTGCCTTTTGGTGGCGTGGGGGCTAGCGGTATAGGCGCTTGTCATTCTAAAGCAGGTTTTGAGACGTTTACCCACTATAAGAGTATTTTGCAAAAATCATTTTTATTGGAACCAAGTGTAAAATACAAGCCATTTACCAGCTTTAAAAGACGTCTTCTTGCGTTTCTTTTAGAGTAAAAGTGGATGGGCTTATTTTCTGTCTCCGAATATTCGTAATAGGTAAAGAAACATATTAATAAAATCTAAGTATAGAGTTAAGGCGCCCATAATAGCTTCCTTTTTATCCTCTTCGGTACCTTCATTACCAATAATGTTCATGTTTTTTATTTTCTGTGTATCATATGCAGTAAGCCCTACAAATATTAATACACCAGCATAAGTGGTTATCCAGTATAACATTTCATTATGGAAAAACATATTAACCACAGAGGCAATAATAAGTCCGATTAATGCCATTCCTGCAAGGTTACCCATAGAGGTTAAATCACGTTTGGTATAGTATCCGTAAAGACTCATTATACCAAAGGTTGTTGCAGTTATTAAAAAAGTGGTATAAATAGAGGCGCTTGTAAAAATTAAAAACACAGCGGCCATAGTAAGTCCGTTAAGTGCAGAATACCCAATAAACATTAGTGTAGCAGTACTAGCTGACATTTTTTTAATGGCAGAAGCTAAGTAAATTACACAAGCAATTTCGGCAATAAGCAAACCATAAAAAACAAGTTTACTGCCAAATATTATTGAGGTCACTTCTGGAGTTTCAGAAACCCAATAAGCAATTGCTCCTGTAATGATTAAAGCGGCAGACATCCAGCCATATACTTTAGATATAAAGCTAGCTTGCTCTGCTTGAATCTGTTCTTGTGTAAAATGTTTTGTATTCATGTTTGTTGTTGTGTTTTAATAATTTTATTCTCCAATAACAGCTTCTATAAGTGCATCTTCTTGTTTAATAATAGTAGGAAACACTAGCGGCGCTAAGTCTTTTACAGGGCTATATAATATAGATGATTCTATTTTGTCTTCACTTACAAATTCTACAGTACTATTAAGCCTACTAAAAACAAGTAGTAAAATACTGAGTATTAATCCAAATTTGAGTCCCCCAAAAATCGCGCCTAGTAGTTTGTTTAATACCCCTAAAGCGGCAAAATCTGCCAGTTTAGTAAATGCTTTTCCAGCAAGTGAAATAAGTAAAACAATAATAAAAAATGTAATAGCAAAAGCAGCAACATTAATATATTGTTCGTCCCATTCAACATAAGCAACTAATTTTTCCGAGACAAAATAAGAAAAATGTATGGCGCCATACACCCCTGCAATTAAAGCAGTTAAAGAGGCTACCTCAACAAATAACCCTTTCATAAACCCGCGAATCATTCCAAAAAGAATTAAAGCGCCTAAAACAATATCAATAGTACTCATAAATTATGCTGTTGTAAACCCAACTTCTGTAGGTAGGTTAAGACAAATATACATTTTTTTGTAGCATTTAAGGTGTCATTTTTACGCTCAAAAAAATCCAATAAAATACTAAGGCTATCTATTTCAATTAAAGTATCTTTGTAGGTATAAAATTAGTAGTATACTTAGCACAAAAATAGCATGATAAAAAACGATTTATTTTTAAGAGCATTAAAAGGTGAAACAGTAGATAGACCACCAGTTTGGATGATGCGTCAAGCAGGACGATACTTACCAGAGTTTATGGAAATTCGTAAAAAATATGATTTTTTCACGAGATGTCGTCAACCAGAATTGGCCTCAGAAATAACGGTACAACCTATTAGACGATATGGAATGGATGCCGCTATACTATTTTCAGATATTTTGGTAATACCACAAGCTATGAATATAGAAGTGGAAATGAAACCTGATTTTGGACCGTACCTTCCAAACCCTATTCGTGATAAAAAAGGCGTAGACGCTGCTATTATTCCAGACATACAAGACTCACTAGGCTATGTAATGGAGGGAATAAAAGCAACTAAAGAAAAATTGAACAATGAGGTGCCTTTAATTGGTTTTGCAGGATCACCATGGACAATCTTATGCTATTGTGTTCAAGGACAAGGAAGCAAAAATTTTGATAAAGCAAAGGCATTTTGCTTTACTAACCCTGTTGCTGCTCATGAGTTACTTC
Source organism: Flavobacteriaceae bacterium (assembly GCA_965178655.1). Taxonomy (GTDB): domain Bacteria; phylum Bacteroidota; class Bacteroidia; order Flavobacteriales; family Flavobacteriaceae. Next base: position 1,113,024 of record OZ238266.1, on the reverse strand, counting down.
AGAAAATCACCAACACTACCATTGCATATCTAAAAGCAAAAGTGGTGGCAGGTGTAAACGCAGTGCAGTTATTTGATTCTTGGGGAGGCATGCTTTCTCCTACAGATTATCAAGAATTTTCATGGTACTATATCAATCAAATTATAGAAGCTTTAAAAGATGATGCGCCTGTAATTGCTTTTGGTAAAGGTTGTTGGTTTGCTCTAGAAGATATGGCAAAATCTAATGCATCTGCTTTAGGAGTAGATTGGACAATTACACCTAAAAATGCAAGATTACTAACCGGAGGAAACATAACTTTACAAGGAAATTTTGACCCTTCAAGGTTATTATCACCGCCAGCAGAAATTAAAAAGCAAGTGACTCAGATGATTAATGAGTTTGGGAAAGACAAGTATATTGTAAATTTAGGACATGGTATTTTGCCTAACATTCCGTTAGATAATGCCAAAGCATTTATTGATGCAGTAAAAGAATACGGACAATAAATGAAAGCACAATTTCAATCCTATATACACCAATTACAAGACCGTATTTGTGCAGCTGTTGAGGCTGTAGATGGCGTAGCAACATTTGCCGAAGATCTTTGGGAACGTCCAGAAGGTGGCGGCGGAAGAACACGTGTTATTGAAAACGGTAAAGTTTTTGAAAAAGGTGGCGTAAACATATCTGCAGTTCACGGCGTATTACCAGAAGTATTGCGCAAGCAATTAAATGTGCAAGAAGGTAATTTTTTTGCCTGTGGATTGAGTTTAGTGCTGCATCCTAAAAATCCGTTTGTACCAACAGTACATGCTAATTGGCGTTATTTTGAAATGTATGATGAAAACGGCAATATTGTAACCCAATGGTTTGGAGGTGGGCAAGATTTAACCCCATATTATTTATTTGATGATGATGCTATCCATTTTCACCAGGTTTGTAAAACAGCCTGCGATAAACACGATACAGCATTTTACCCAAAATATAAAAAACGTTGCGATGAGTATTTTTATAACGCACACCGAAATGAAGCAAGAGGTATAGGCGGTTTATTTTTTGATTACCTAAAAGAAGATGCCAATACAAGCTTACAAGACAGGTATAATTTTGTAATTGAAATAGGAGATAGTTTTATTGAAAGTTATATTCCTATTGTAGAAAAACGAAAAGAAACGCCTTTTAATACTGCACAAAGGCAATGGCAAGAAATTCGCCGTGGTCGCTATGTAGAATTTAATTTAGTTCATGATAAAGGCACAATATTCGGGTTAAAAACAAACGGACGAATTGAAAGTATTTTAATGAGTTTACCGCCTGCAGTACAATGGCATTATAACCATACACCTGAAGCAGGAAGTAACGAAGAAAAATTAGTAGCCGTATTACAAAACCCTAAAAACTGGATTTAATATGTACCCATTACGACGAAATAGACGCTTACGTATCAATAAAGCTGTACGTGCATTAGTACGCGAAAATAATATTACCCCAAATGATTTTTTAGTTCCTCTTTTTGTAGTGGAAGGAATGGGTGTTAAAGAAGAAATAACTTCAATGCCTAATTACTATCGTTTTAGTTTAGACCTACTTTATATGGAGGTAAAAGCACTTTGGGCAATGGGCTTAAAATCGGTATTGTTATTTGTAAAAGTACCCGATAATTTAAAAGATAATAAAGGTACGGAGGCATTAAATAAAAACGGATTAATGCAACGCGCTATACAAACGGTAAAAGATGCTTGTCCAGAGATGTTAGTCATGACAGATGTTGCCTTAGATCCGTACTCGTCTTATGGACATGATGGCATTGTTGAAGATGGTATTATTTTAAATGATGAAACTGCTGAGGTGTTGGCAGAAATGTCAGTCTCTCATGCTGAAGCTGGCGCTAATTTTGTAGCACCGAGTGACATGATGGATGGTAGAATAGGCGTAATTCGTGAAGCTTTAGAAGACGAAGGATTTGTAGATACTGGTATTATGAGCTACTCGGCAAAATATGCTTCTGCATTTTATGGCCCGTTTAGAGACGCCTTAGATTCTGCACCTGGTTTTGGCGATAAGAAAACATATCAGATGGATATTGCTAATCGTTTTGAAGCCCTCCGTGAAACAGAAATGGATATTGATGAAGGCGCTGATATTGTTATGGTAAAACCCGGAATGCCATACCTTGATATTGTACGAGAAGTAAAAAACGAATTTGATGTTCCAGTAGCAGTATACCAAGTAAGTGGTGAGTATGCTATGATAAAGGCAGCTGCCGAAAAAGGTTGGTTAAATCACGATCAGGCTATGATGGAAAGCACCATGGCGTTTAAACGTGCAGGAGCCGATATAATTGCCAGTTATTTTGCAAAAGACATTGTAAAACTGTTATCGTAAATGACGATTTACATCACATATTTCAAAACACCCTATGGCGAATTAGTCATAGGGTGTTTTGATAATAAGATATGCTTGTGTGACTGGCGGTATAGAAAAATGCGGAACACATTAGATATCAAACTTCAAAAAATGCTTGAGGCCTCATTTAAAGAAGGTACTACAGCGGTTATAGATCAGACCAAGAAAGAACTCTCCGAGTATTTTAATAAACAACGTACAGTTTTTACAATACCATTGCTTTTGGTTGGTACAACATTTCAAAAAACAGTGTGGGAAGAACTATTGCAAATTCCTTATGGTAAAACCGATAGTTATTTAGGGCTTTCAGAACAGTTAAGCAACCCTAAAGCAATACGTGCAGTTGCAAGTGCCAATGGCGCCAATACTATAGCTATAATAATTCCTTGTCATCGTATTATAGGTAAAGATGGCAGTTTGGTAGGTTATGCAGGCGGACTACCTACTAAAAAAGCATTGCTTACACTAGAAGGCGCCTTAAACACCGCCCAGCAATCGTTGTTTTAAGTTAAAGTAATTTATTTTCCGTATCTTGATACAAGATTCTTTCCCAAGAAAATTACTACACTAAATAGTTAACTAAAACTACTGTAGTATGATGACTAATATAAAAAATGAGCATATCTTATTTTTAGATATCGAAACTGTTCCTGAGTATGCAACATATCAGGAATTAAGTGCAGACACACAAAAACTTTGGGCCAACAAAACAAAATACAAACGCGGAGAGGAATATACTGCTGAGCAGTTTTATGACCGTGCAGGTATTTGGGCAGAATTTGGTAAGATTGTATGTGTATCGGTAGGTTGCTTTACATCATTATCACATAAAAATAGAAGCTTTAGGATAACTTCCTTTGCAGGAGATGAGCAGCAATTGTTGTTAGATTTTAAAAATTTATTAGACACATATTTTTGTAAGCCACATCACTTGTTGTGTGCCCATAATGGTAAGGAATTTGATTTCCCCTATATTGCTAGACGCATGGTTATTCATCAAGTTGAAATACCAAAACCATTGCAAATGTTTGGTAAAAAACCATGGGAAATACCACATCTTGACACTATGGAGTTGTGGAAGTTTGGAGACTACAAGCATTATACATCATTAAAATTATTGACGAGTATTTTAAACATCCCCTCACCAAAAGACGATATAGATGGGAGTGAAGTGGGTAGTGTGTTTTATAAGGAAAATAACTTAAAACGAATTGTAGATTATTGTGAAAAAGATGTCATAGCCATTGCGCAAGTTTTTTTACGTTATAGACGACAAGCTTTACTTGCTAAAGAAGAAGTGGTTTATATTAATAAGTAATGTTAACAGCCTTATAGAAATTCTTTTCGATGTAAAAACAAAAAAGCCACGCATATGCGTGGCTTTTTTGTTTTTATGTTATTGTTACTAGTGGTTAATAACAATACGCTTAGTAGTTTTCTTGTTACCTTGTTGTATGTCTAATAGATATACGCCATTAGCAACAGCAGAGAAGTCTAAACGGTTAGTAAATGTTCCAGAAGTAGCTTTTTTAGTAGTACTGAAAACTTTACGTCCTTGAATATCAAATAATGATATTGCAACAGGATTGTTTGTTGCAGTGTTTATGTGAATGTTTACAATTCCTTGAGTTGGGTTTGGCCAAACTTCAAGTTCTCCTAATTCAAAATCACCAATAGCTAAACCATCATTTATATTAATATCTTGGTTAGATAACCATCCGCCTAATGCGTTTGAAATGTCTACAAAGAATTCATCATCAAAATCACCTGTTTCCGTATTTGTATAAGTTACTAAACCTGTGTTTATGTCATCTTGAGTAAATGTGTTTCCTGAAACTAGTAACGTTCCGCTTAACTCAAGTGTTCCGTATACAGGAGGAGTCATTAATGTGTAAATCTGCTGTGCGGCAGTTTCTGCTGCTGTAGTCGCTTCAATATCTGAAGAAAGAATTGTGTAGGTTGTACTTGCTGTACCAACAATTCCATTATTTACAAATGAAGGCGCTGCAATAGTTGATCCTCCAGAAGTACATAGCTCTAATGTCCATTCATTAACAGTACCAATATCATTTGTTCCTTCGTCAGAAATTTCTAATACCCATGTTCCTACAGAGTTTTCTCCGTTAAATAATGACAAAGCTTCTACTGGTTGGTAAGTGCTTACCGCAGGGTAATTTGCTTGTCCTGCAGTACAGTCAATAGCTGTAGCAGCTTCATCATCGAACTTAAAGTTGAAGTTAGTTTCAGTAGTACATGTTACAACATCAATTAATTTAACTCTTGTTCCTGCAGGAGAGATTAATGTAAGCTTTACATCTCCAATCCAAGTATGGTCATAATCAACAGTAACATTTGCGTCATGTATGGTAAAGTCATCTACATAATGCATTGCTGAGGTTACCATAGCTTGATCTGGAATTGCAGTATCAGTACTTTGTGTTACAGACGTACATCCTTCAATTCCTGTTTGAAAACTGTAAATATTAGAGTAATTCCCTGCAGCACAACTGTTGTTAGGTTGCACCCTCCAATAATAGACAGTACCATCAGTCAATCCTTCGGTAGTATAGGTTAAATCACTAGTTGTATTAGTGTCAATTATTGATGTAAATGCTGCATCTGTTGCAACATCAACAGTATAGGTTTCTGCATTGTCATTTGCAATCCATGTTAGAGCTACATTTGCTCCAAGCGCATTAGTTCCTGTTGTAGGTGTGTCTAAAGATTGTGGAAAAGCACTATAGTCTGCTTGTACAACATGTAGTGTAACCTCAACAGTAATAACATCATCACCATCATCACCAGTTACACCAATAGTATAAATACCAGGGGCAACAGCACTTAGATTACTAAAAACAGCATTAAAAGTTCCAGTAGCATTTAATGTTGCAGGCGTAAATGTTGCAACTGCTCCTGCTGGTAATCCTGTTGCAGAGAAAGTAGTTGTAAGTGCACCTGTTTGTTGAAAATCAAATCCAAATGTAGCGCTATCTGTAGTTGTATTACATATTGCTTGTGCTTCAGCACCATTATTAGTAATGGTAAAGTTTGCAGACACTCCAGTAACAATTAAAGAGAAATTTTGACTTCCTCCAGAAAGTGTTCCTTTGTTTGTAATAGTAATAGTGTATGTCCCAGAAGCTCCTGTAACATCAACTCTTTCAAAAGGGTCAACGTTGTTGTCTGCTTGTCCGTTTGCATTAACAGCAGTTAATTTCCAAGGAAAGTAAGTGTTGCTGCCCTGTGTTATTCTAATATCTAAATCATTTACTAAGGCAGGTGTAGCATCATTAGATGTACCTGTGTTTGCTACTCCTGGTAAATCTGTCCAAGAAATAGACGCTAAAAGACTGTTTACGTTATCAGATTGTACAGTAATAGAGTAACTTTCTCCACTATTAAGAGTAGCCTCAGTAATTACAGATTGAAACCCAACTGCATTAATTGTTTCGGCAGCTTTTTTGATATTTAAAAGTCCCCATCCTGTTTGTGCATCTGGTCCAGCACCTTGAATATCATCGGCAGTATGCATAGCTAAGCCTTTTAAGGTAGCCGCTTTCATGAATACCCCGTTTGTATCGTTGTAATGTTGTTGTAATAAAAGTAAAGATCCTGTTACGTTTGGCGCTGCCATAGATGTTCCAGAGAAAGAACCGTATGATGAGTCTGAAGAATTAGTAGTAGAGTATACACCTTCACCATTACCCATTATTTCAGGCTTTACACGTAAATCATCTGCAGGTCCTTCACTACTTGAGTAGTTTCTAGAAGCAGATATTAAACTACCATCGACGGTTGAAATTGAAGCATCATTACCGTTAGCAACAGTTAAACTGTTTTTAGCCATTTTATCTCCCGACATTTTATCGTATTGAGAAAATCCTCCGTTAGGATCGGCATTTGCAGAATTGTTTGCGCCGTCATTTCCTGCAGAAGCAATCATTAAATAGTATGGTGCATTATGCATTAATACATCCCATTCTCTTGCAACTTGAATATAAGCACCAAACCACCAGTCTGAAATATCATCAGCACCATATCCGTAAGAGTGGTTTGATAATAACATTCCGTTTGCAGCAGCAGTTGTTGCTTCTGCAAGGTCATTTGTCCAGTTGTGTCCAAAAGCAGTTGCTTGTGGCGCCATTCCTTTTGCCTGTGCTGTTACTCCTGAAGCAACAATAGTTCCGGTAACGTGTGCACCGTGCGAAGAGGTAGTTGTTGATCCATCTCCTGAAGCAACACGATCAGTACCACCAGCACCATCATATTCTTGGTGTGTAAGTCTTGGAATTCCTTCATCCCATACATAGGCAACCATTCCTTGCCCTTCAACATTTAATCCTAATCCACCACCATTGTGCATCCAGTTTGCTCTAGTAGAGTTTGCAGCAGCAGAGTTAAATGTTTTGTAATAGATAAGGTTTCCGTCGGCATCTAATTTTTGTAATTCAAAAACAGTACCATGGTCATCAGTATAACGGACCGGTAAACCTCTTTGTTTTGCAACTTCGGTTGCTTTTGCTAATTCAGCAAAATAGTGTTGCTCAGAAGCAGACGCCATTTGCTGTAGTTTTTCTAAATCATAATCCTTAGTAATTTCGGCTACTTGCTCTTTGTTTTGAGCAAATCCAAAAAGGGTAATAAGAGCAAAAACTCCTATGCTCATGGTTTTTTTAAAAGTGTATAAATTCATCATATAATTTATGGTTTGGGATGTTAAATATAAAAATAGGTCTCAAATATACTAAAAAATAATTGCTTACATAACTATATCGCGAAAAAGCACAGTGTATCAACGGAGTTTTATAGCCTTTTAATACTTAGTTAGTTATCGGTTTTTATATATAAAATCCTATTAGTCAATCAGCGCCTTTTTGAATAATTATAGTATATTGCTCATATGAATGTATTAGCTCTGAAAAACCTTTCTATATCTTTTAAAAATCACCAAGGCGTTTCTCCTGTACTATACAATGTGTCCTATCAATTAAAAAAAAATGAAATTTTAGGAATTGTAGGGGAGTCTGGCTCAGGTAAATCAGTGTCGTCATTGGCAGTTTTGGGTTTATTACCAGCAAAGCAAACCTTGTTTCCTTCGGGAGAAATTTGGTATAATGGCGCTAATATATTGAGTTATTCCGAAAAAGAGTTTCAGTGCATTAGGGGTTGTAAAATTGCTATGATTTTTCAAGAGCCAATGACGTCTTTAAATCCGTCAATTACATGTGGCGAGCAAGTCTCAGAAGTATTAGAATTGCATTTGAATTTGTCTAAAACAGCTGCTAAAGCAGAAGTGATGTCTTTGTTTGAAAAAGTATTGCTGCCTTTTCCTGAAACAATATTTCAAAAATATCCACATCAACTCTCTGGCGGACAAAAACAGCGGGTTATGATTGCTATGGCAATTGCATGTAAGCCAGATGTGCTTATTGCAGATGAACCTACTACAGCATTAGATGTAACGGTTCAGAAAGAGATTATACTATTGTTAAAAAGCATACAACAAGAGACAGGAATGAGTATTGTTTTTATTTCTCATGATTTATCTTTAGTTTCTGAAATTGCCGACAGGGTTGTAGTAATGTATAAAGGTAAAATTATAGAAGAAGGACCTGTTGTAACCCTTTTTAAGAATCCGAAAGAAGAATATACCAAAGCTTTGTTAGCCGCCCGGCCATCTGTTACAGAACGATTAAAGGTGTTGCCTACAATAAAGGACTACCTGTTAGATACGGTTCAAAACACAAGTATTTCATTATTAGAACGTACTAATCGTCATAAAAAAATGTATGCTTCTTTACCCTTACTACGTGTTAATAATGTTAGTAAGGTATATGTTACAAAAAGCGGCTTGTTTTCAAAAGGGAAACTTTTTAAGGCCGTAAATAAAGTTAGTTTTGAGGTGTATGAAGGAGAAACATTGGGGTTAGTAGGAGAGTCTGGGTGTGGTAAATCTACCTTAGGGAATGTGATTTTACAATTAGATAAAGCAAGCGAAGGAGAGGTGTTTTATAAGGGGATGGATATTACAAAATGTACTAAAAAAACATTGCGAAGCTTGCGAAAAGAGATTCAATTGATATTCCAGGATCCATACTCATCGTTAAACCCAAGAATTCCTGTAGGTGAGGCTATAATGGAGCCTATGAAGGTGCATAAGTTATATGCTAATGCTGCGGAACGAAAACAAAAAACAATGGCACTGCTAAAACGGGTTGGTTTGGAAGAATCTCACTTTTATAGATTCCCCCATGAGTTTTCTGGCGGCCAACGGCAGCGTATAGGTATTGCTCGTACTATTGCAGTAAATCCAAAATTAATTATTTGCGACGAATCAGTATCGGCATTAGATATCTCGGTACAGGCACAGGTGTTAAATTTGTTAAATGAACTAAAAGAGAAATTTGGATTTAGCTATATTTTTATTTCTCATGACTTGGCAGTGGTTAAGTATATGAGTGATCAACTACTGGTAATGGATAAAGGTGAAATTGCAGAAATAGGAGAGGCCGATGCCATATATGAAAACCCAGCATCTGCTTATACAAAAACATTAATTGATGCTATTCCTAAAGGGATAGACTAAGAATAAGGATACTTTGAATTAGGTTTGTTTTCAGCATCTTACATAATTAAGGTTTAATCACAAAAGGCTACCTTTTCAGATAGCCTTGCTTTTAAAATTCTTTAAAATATTATATCAAATCCATTTCTGGTATATCACTTTCAATAATAAGAGTCCCTTCGGTGGATTGTTGAATGACTTCTACGCTAACTCCAGGAGCACGTTCAAGCAATTTAAACCCAGCAGTTGTTACTTCTAATACCGCAAGGTTGGTTACTATTTTTTTAACACAGCCAACTCCTGTAAGGGGTAGTGAGCAGTTTTTAAGAAGTTTAGACTCTCCTTTTTTATTGGTATGCATCATGGCAACAATAATATTTTCTGCAGAGGCTACCAAATCCATAGCGCCACCCATACCTTTTACCATTTTTCCGGGTATTTTCCAGTTGGCAATATCGCCGTTTTCAGAAACTTCCATAGCGCCTAAAATAGTAAGGTCTACATGTTGCCCTCTAATCATTGCAAAGCTGGTTGCGGAATCAAAAAAACTAGCACCTTCAAGCGTGGTAATGGTTTGTTTACCTGCGTTAATAATATCTGCATCTTCTTCGCCTTCAAAAGGAAAGGGTCCCATTCCTAGCACACCGTTTTCACTCTGAAATTCTACATCAATACCATTAGGAATATAGTTTGCAACTAAGGTAGGAATTCCGATACCTAGGTTTACAAAATACCCGTTTTTAAGTTCTTTAGCAATACGTTTTGCGATACCTGTTTTGTCTAACATAATTACTGTTTTTGTCTGATTGTACGTTGCTCAATTCTTTTTTCGTAAGTGCTACCTTTAAAAATACGTTGCACAAATATTCCGGGTACATGTATCTCATTAGGATCTAATGTGCCTGCTGGAACTAATTCTTCTACTTCAGCAACGGTTATTTTAGCAGCCCCACACATACAAGGGTTAAAGTTACGAGCGGTTCCTTTAAAAATTAAATTTCCGGCAGTGTCTCCTTTCCATGCTTTTACAATAGCAAAATCGGCTTTAAAGGCATGCTCTAAAATGTGCATTTTTCCATTAAACTCGCGCACTTCTTTGCCTTGGGCAACTTCTGTTCCATATCCGGCAGGAGTAAAAAAGGCAGGGATTCCTGCTTGTGCAGCTCTACATTTTTCAGCTAAGGTACCTTGCGGTGTAAGTTCTACTTCTAATTCTCCGGAAAGCATTTGTCGTTCAAATTCATCATTTTCACCAACATAAGACGAAATCATTTTTTTGATTTGCTTACCCTGTAATAGCAGTCCTAATCCGAAGTCATCAACACCTGCATTGTTTGATATGCAAGTAATATTGTTTACTTTCTTTTTAACGAGTTCTGCAATGCTATTTTCAGGAATACCACAAAGGCCAAATCCACCTAGCATGAGGGTCATGTTATCTTGAACACCTTGTAGTGCATCGGTTACATTTTGTACAGTTTTTGTAATCATAAATAAAATATTTTAGTAATCTGAAAAGTCAGGATTTTCAATGTCCTCTACAGTAGCTTCTTCACCTGTTTTTTCGCAATCTACTGCAATAGAGATTTGGTCTGGCGCTTTAAAAGGCTCGCTAGAGATGCCAATATCTTCATTGCTATAACAGCTTTTCATAAATTGAGCCCAAATAGGTAGCGCCATTGTAGCGCCTTGTCCGTATAGAGTGGTGTTAAAATGTACCGCCCTATCTTCAGCACCTACCCATACTCCAGTTACTAGATTTGGTACAGCGCCCATAAACCATCCGTCAGAATTATTTTGTGTAGTTCCTGTTTTTCCGGCGATATCATTTTCAAACTTATAAGGGTGTCCGGTAATAAGTTTTTTGGTGTATAATGGGTTCCATTTATTTTTAGAAGTTCTTAATCGTTGTCCAGAACCAAATTTGGTAACACCTTCCATTAATTTTAAGGTTACGTAGGCAGATTCTTTACTAAGCACATCTTTTGTTTCGGGAATATGCTGAAATAAAACAGTACCGTTTTTGTCTTCAATACGGGTAATGATTGTAGGGCTAATATATTGCCCCATATTGGCAAGTGTGCTATACGCATTTACCATTTCATGAACACTCAATTCAGGTGTTCCTAATGCAATAGAAGGGTATTCAGGCACGTTGCTTTTAATACCTAAATTGTGTGCCATTTGCACAATGTTTTTAGGACCTACTTTGTCCATCAATCTTGCGGAAATGGTATTTACAGAATTGGCTAATGCAGCATTTAGTGAAATCATTCCACGGTATTTTCCGCTAGAATTTTTAGGACACCAATCCTTTAGATTGCCGTGTCTCCCTTCAGGAACACAGAAATAAGCATCCGGTAAAGAATCACAGGGCGATAACTTTAGTTGGTCAATAGCGGTTGCATACACAAAGGGCTTAAAAGTAGAGCCTACTTGTCGTTTACCTTGTTTTACATGATCAAACTTAAAATATTTGTGGTTAATACCACCTACCCAGGCTTTTATATGTCCGGTTTGTGGCTCCATAGCCATCATACCAGTTCGTAAGAATTTTTTGTAGTACAACATGGAGTCTTTAGGAGTCATAATGGTGTCAATTTCTCCATTCCATGAAAATACACGCATTTTTTTAGGAACATCAAAGGAGGCATACGCTTCTTTAGCTGTTTTTCCGAGTTCTTTGGTGTATACTCTATAACGTTCAGAACGACGCATAGCAGTTTTAAGCAGTTTTTTTACCTCTGCTTTGGTAAGTTCTCTAAAAGGTGCTGTTTTGTTTTGTTTGTTTTGTTTGTCAAATTCTTGTTGCAGGTTTTTCATGTGTTTAGACACGGCTTCTTCTGCAAATGCTTGCATACGAGCGTCTATGGTAACATAAATTTTTAATCCATCCTGATATAAGTTATAGCGTTCTCCGTTGTCATTTTTAGGATTATTTTTAATCCATGATTTCATTTGTTTACGGAGGTGCTCTCTAAAATAAGTAGCCAATCCTGCATTATGTGTTTCAGGATGTAGGTTTAATTTTAAAGGTAGTTTTTGTAGCGAATCTTTTTCGGCCAGTGTAATAATGTTGTTACGGTGCATTTGCTTGTATACTACATTACGTCTGTTGGTTACTCCTACAGGATTTCTAACCGGATTATATAGGGTAGAGTTTTTAAACATACCTACAAGCATTGCTGCTTCTTCAGAATCAATATCTATAGGTTCTTTTCCGAAATAAATACGTGCTGCAGAGCGAATACCATCACCATTGTTACCAAAATCATAAATGTTATAATACATGGTTATGATTTCTTGCTTGGTGTACTGACGCTCTAAACGTATGGCAATAATATACTCTTTAAATTTTTGAAGCAATCGTTTAAAAGAAGAACTTCGTCTTTCCTGTACAGTAAACAATAATTTTGCTACTTGTTGGGTAATGGTACTACCACCACCTCTTTTACCCATTTGAATAATGGCGCTAATAGTTCTTCTAAAGTCAATTCCGGAGTGGGAGTAAAAGCGTTCATCTTCGGTTGCTACAAGGTTGTCTACAAGATGTTTTGAGAGGTCGTTAAAATGAACAGGGGTTCTGTTGTCGTTTAAGTAAAACTTACCAAGTGTTTTATGATCACTGCTAATAATTTCTGATGCAAGATTAGTTTCAGGGTTTTCTAAAACGGTATGATCTGGCATGTCGCCTAGCGCTCCTATTGCAGCAAGTACAAACGGAAGTGCGATACCTGCTATTCCTAAAAAGAACAGGCTCCAGAACCATTTAATGTAAGTCCAATTATTATTTTTACGTGATTTTTTCTTTGCCATTAGTGTGTTTTTGTATGTTCTATACTAAAGCCTAGTTCAATAATTCCTTTTAAATTAGACACTCCTAAAACGCTTCCGTTTTCTCTCATGGCGTGTTCAACAGTGAGGGTGTATGTTCCGTTTTGTGGAAATATAAATTGTTCTTTATACCACAATTTATGTTCTTTTGCTTCTAAAAAACCATCACCTAGCCATTTCCCATTAGGGGCAGCCATTTCATACTCTAAAGTGTCTACAGTAGTGTTTTGTTGTGGACTTTTTAGTGTAGTAATAACGAATAGATTGCTAAATTCGTATGCATTTGTATTTCTAACCGTAAAAAACAAATTATATGGCTGTGTGCTGTCTGGTGCTTTAAAATTAAAGGGAATAGCATTGTGTTTTCCCCAAGCTGTAGGTATAGCAATGTGATTGCTTGCAACTTGTTTTGAGTTACAAGATACAGCCATAGAAATAATTAAAAGTAATAAAAAACTACGCATCTTTCGGGGTAGGACTTTCTTTTTTAGGCCCGTTATTTTTTCGGTTATTAGGGCGTCTTTTATTTTGTGGACGTTTCCCTTTTTCTCCTTGCTTATTGTTTTTTTCTCCTGGTTTTTTATGACCACCATTTTTTGCTTGAGGTGGCTTTTGGTTTCCTTTTTGATTTGCAGGTTTGTTGTTCCCTGGCTTACGATGGTTTTTATTTTGCTGTTTTTTACGTTTGTTTTTTGGTTTGTCAAAACGCGTTAAACTATCTTGACCTACCACATTTTCAAACTCTACAACTTCTTCTTCAATAAGTTTCGAAGCGTAGTCTTCTAAACTGGCTACAACGTTTCCTTTTTTATTTTCAGCAATAATAGCATTGGCATCAGTAGTTGTTATTTTATGCCAGTTCATCCATTCCCCTTCATAAGCAAACCATATAAGACCTTTGAAAATATCTGTTTTTTGAGAAACAGCCGTTCCTTTTTTGGTTTTGAGCTTTACGTTTTTATCAGGAAACTCTTTTAGAGCATCAAGGTAGGCATCAAGTTCATAGTTTAAACAGCATTTAAGCTTACCACATTGTCCTGCTAGTTTTTGTGGGTTTAATGATAGTTGCTGGTATCGTGCTGCTGAGGTGCTTACAGATCTAAAATCGGTTAGCCAAGTAGAGCAGCATAATTCTCGTCCGCAAGAACCAATACCGCCAAGCCTAGCAGCTTCTTGCCTTAGTCCAATCTGGCGCATTTCAATACGGATACTAAATTCTTTTGCAAAAGCCTTAATTAGCTCTCTGAAATCTACACGTTCTTCTGCGGTATAATAAAAAGTTGCTTTAGAGGCATCTCCTTGAAACTCAATATCTGAGATTTTCATCTTTAATGAAAGGTCAATTGCCAATTGTCTGGCACGAACTTTCATTGGTTCTTCTCTGTCTCTGGCTTTTGTCCAAATGTCAATGTCTTTTTGAGTAGCTTTTCTATAAACCTTCTTTACATCTTCACTGTCAAGTCTAACTTTCTTTTTTTTCATTTGAACTTTTACAAGTTCTCCGGTAAGGGTAACCATACCAACGTCATGTCCGGGAGAGACTTCGGTGGCTACAACATCTCCTATAGAAAGGGTAAGTTTTTCGGTGTTTTTATAATATCCTTTTCGTCCGTTTTTAAAACGGACTTCAATGCAATTAAACGGTTCTTGTCCGTTTGGTAAATTCATGTTAGATAACCAGTCAAAAACAGTAAGTTTATTGCAACTATCCGTTGCACATGTTCCGTTACTTTTACATCCTTTAGGTTTTCCGTCGCTTCCTGTGCCACAATTACTACAAGCCATAATATATATAGTGCCTTCTTAAAGGCTGAAAATTCGTTAAAAAATAAGCGTATTTTTTAGGTGTTTGTCACGCTAAAAATAGCCGTAGCGGTAAAGATACATTAATTATTTTGAAGGGTGTTGTTAAAAATAAAAAAGCGTTTTCATAGTACTGTGAAAACGCTTTTCATGGCTAATTTATTGTTATTTTTAAATAATGATAATGCAATCATTATAAGAAAGAAACAGTTTAGCTAACCGTGATCTAGTCTACAATGACAAACAACACTACCTAAGTTTAAAGTATTGGCGTGTCCGTATAAAACACAAAAAATTAAAAACCTCATAACAAGTGACTTAGGGGGTTTAAGTGTACATCAAAAAGCATTCCTAAGTCCTATTTATAAATAGTAATATTAGATTCTGATTCTTGCTATTGTTTTTTAAAAAGAAATGGTACTTTAGCAGTATTAAATAAATATGATGTTATGAGTTCAGAGAAAGATGCAAAATTAAAAGCGTTAAAGCTTACTTTAGATAAATTAGATAAAACATACGGTAAGGGTGCTGTTATGAAAATGGGTGATAAGCCTGTGGAAGAGATAGATGCTATTTCTACGGGGTCTTTAGGTTTAGACTTGGCTTTAGGAGTAGGCGGTTTACCAAGAGGAAGGGTTGTTGAAATATACGGGCCAGAATCTTCTGGTAAAACAACATTAACGTTACATGCTATTGCAGAAGCACAAAAAAAAGGAGGTATCGCTGCTTTTATTGATGCAGAGCACGCTTTTGATCGTTTTTATGCTGAAAAATTAGGCGTAGATGTCGATAATTTAATCATGTCTCAGCCAGATTTTGGAGAACAAGCATTAGAAATTACGGAGAACTTAATCCGTTCTGGAGCTATTGATATTGTTGTTGTTGATTCGGTTGCTGCACTAACGCCTAAAAGTGAAATTGAAGGAGAAATGGGGGATTCTAAAATGGGACTCCATGCACGTTTAATGTCTCAAGCACTAAGAAAACTTACAGGAGCCATAAACAAATCTAACTGTACGGTAATATTCATTAACCAATTGCGTGAAAAAATTGGTGTAATGTTTGGTAACCCAGAAACAACCACAGGGGGTAATGCCTTAAAGTTTTATGCTTCGGTACGACTAGACATCAGACGATCTACACAAATAAAAAATTCCGACAGTGCTGTTATAGGAAATAAAACAAGGGTTAAAGTTGTAAAGAACAAAGTTGCCCCACCTTTTCAAATGGCAGAATTTGATATTATGTATGGAGAAGGAATTTCTAAAGTAGGAGAAATAATAGATTTAGGAGTAGAGTTTAATATCGTTAAAAAAAGTGGGTCATGGTTTAGTTACGGAGAAACTAAATTAGGACAAGGACGCGATGCGGTTAAAAACCTATTAAAAGATAATCCAGAATTAATGGAAGAGCTAGAAACAAAAATTGTTACGGCAATTGCCGAAAAATAGTAGCAAATATTAATTCTAAAACCTAAAAAAAAGCACTGATGTTTATTCAGTGCTTTTTTTTAGGTTTTATTTGGATGGTAATTTTTCAATTCATCATAAATAATTTGTTGTGCTTGTTTTTTTAAGGTGTTTTTATCAGCTTTAGTTAGCCCTGTAGTGATTACAGGTTTATGTATGGTGGTTCGTAATTTTCCGGGAGATCCTCCTGCTAAAAACGGAAAAGGAAAACGCTGTAGGTTGTCAATAAATGTTATTGGAACAATTGGTATTTGGTGATCAATGGCTAAACGAAACGCCCCATTTTTAAAGTCATGTAAAAGGATGTGGCTGTCAAAAACCCCTCCTTCAGGAAAAATACAGATACTGAGTCCGGAGTTAATACGTTTTTGCGCCTCATAAAAAACATCATTCCTGCTTTTTTTATCATTACGATTCACTAGTATACAGGTGCGTTTATAAAAGAACCCAAATATTGGAATTTTAGCTAACGATTGTTTTCCGACAAATACAAACGGATTTTTTTCTACAGCCAGTAGTAACATAATATCAATCATAGATGTATGGTTGGCAATAAAGACATAGCTTTTTCCGTGTTCAATTTGTTTTTTGGTGTTAATTTCTGGCCGAAATCCCATACCTAAAAGAATGGTTTTTGCCCAAATGCGTGCTAGTTTAAAAAAGTAAGGGTATAGTTTCTGAGATAAAATACTAATTAAAAATAACGGTAGTAATAGTAGAATGGGTAGTAAAACCAAAAGGTAAAACCATAATCTATAGCAAATGCGACCTATGTAACGTATTATTTTCAAATAAAAACAGTTAAGTTTCAAAAATAACTTTTTTATGACTAATGCTTTCAATAAATTTGTATAAACTTTTTTAACAATACTATGGCAAGAATTTTAACAGGCGTACAAAGTACAGGAACTCCACATCTAGGTAATTTACTAGGGGCTATTATTCCTGCAATTGACATGGCGAAAAATCCGGATAATGAATCGTATTTATTTATTGCCGACTTGCACTCCTTAACACAAATTAAAGATGCCAAAGTACTTCGAGAGAACACCTACTCAACAGCAGCCGTGTGGTTGGCTTTTGGGTTAGATATTAGCAAGACAGTATTTTATCGCCAAAGTGATGTGGCTCAGGTTACAGAATTATCATGGTATTTAAATTGTTTTTTTCCGTTTAAGCGTCTAGAGTTAGCACACTCTTTTAAAGACAAGGCAGACAGGTTAAATGATGTTAATGGCGGGTTGTTTACTTACCCAATGCTAATGGCTGCCGATATTTTATTATATGATGCAGCACTTGTTCCTGTTGGAAAAGACCAGTTGCAACATTTAGAAATGACACGTGATGTAGCTGCGCGTTTTCATGCGCAATTAGGAGAAACATTTGTTGTTCCAGAAGCAAAAGTTCAAGAAGGTACCATGTACGTTCCAGGTACTGATGGTGTAAAAATGAGTAAAAGTAAAGGGAATATTATTAATATTTTCTTGCCAGATAAACAACTGCGTAAGCAAGTCATGAAAATTGCAACCGATAGTACGGCTTTAGAAGACCCTAAAAATCCAGATACCTGTAATTTATTTGCACTATATAAATTAGTCGCTTCGGCAGCTCAAATTGCCGAAATGCGAACAAATTATGAGCAAGGAGGCTATGGTTATGGTCATGCAAAACAAGCATTTTTTGAATTGTTAATTGAAAAGTTTTCAAAAGAACGTGCTCTATATAATCACTATATGTCTAACCTTTCAGAGTTAGATGCCGCTTTAGCTATTGGCGCTAAGAAAGCAACAAAGACAGCCAATGAGGTGTTGGGTCGTGTGCGTACAAAATTAGGTTTTTTATAGTTTTAAGTGTCATTTCCGCGTAGGCGGAAATCCATGTCATACATTGTCTAGATTCCCAGTCAAGCTGAGAATGACAAGTGTTTTTACTATTTACATTATTTGTCTTTCCCGAGTAGTCGGGAATCTTCTAGAGAATTTTAGAGTTCTTGTTTCTAGAATATACTACAATCTAAAACTTCATTATTCTGTGTTCGCGTTCAATATTCGTTATTTAAACCTAGACTCCCAGTCAAGCTGAGAATGGCAAGTATTTAGTCTAGATTCTAGTGTCTAGGTTTTTTGCTTTCTGCCTAGTGGTTACTAACTTTAAAACTTAACCTTCTATTCTGTCTTGTAATGCGAAAAATGCTCGTTTAGAGGCTTTTTCTTCGGCTTTTTTCTTAGAAGTTGCCCTTGCTTTAGCTATAATTTTATCGTTAATATGTAGCTTAACTGCAAAGTATTTTACGTTGTCGTTTCCAGAATCTTCATACACCATATATTTAAAGTGTTTCTTTTCTTTCTGACACCATTCTATAAGAAGGCTTTTGTAGCTAATAACTTTTCCTTCAAGACGTTCAATGTCTACATAAGGGTTAATAACGCGGTCATAAATAAACTGTTCGCAACCAGTATATCCTTTGTCTAAAAAAATTGCCCCAACAAGTGCTTCAAAAACATTACCGTGTATATTGTTTCCAAAATTGACTTTGTTCATTTTACTATTTAGTAATTCTAACAAATTAAGGTCTTTTCCGAGCTCATTTAAATGCTCTCTACTTACAATTTTAGAGCGCATTTTGGTTAGATACCCTTCGTTTCCGTGTGGTACTTTATTGAATAAGAACTCTGCAATAATAGCACTTAACATAGCATCGCCTAAAAACTCTAAGCGTTCATAGCTAATAATGCCGCCTTTATTGTTTTTAAGATTTACAGATTTATGAGTAAAAGCTTCTTTAAAATATAAAATATTGGCAGGAGTGTATCCAATAATTTTTGCCACGCGCATTGAAAAAGGCACATCTTTACTGGCAATTTTTGGGTTGAATATTTTATGAATGAAACGTTTCATTCGGATATAGGGATTAATCTATTTTTTTAAACAAAACACAAGCATTGTGCCCTCCAAATCCAAACGTATTACTCATTACTACGTTAAGCGGTCTTTTTTGCGCTGTATTTAGTGTTAAGTTTAGTTTGCTGTCAATGTTTTCGTCAGGAGTAGTATGGTTAATTGTTGGTGGAACAATACCATGTTTCATGGCAAGGATAGAAGCAATTGCTTCAATAGCTCCTGCTGCACCAAGTAAGTGCCCTGTCATTGATTTTGTAGAGTTAATGTTTAGATTGTATGCGTGGTCACCAAAAACACTTTTTATGGCTTTTGATTCAGCAACATCTCCTAAAGGAGTAGATGTACCATGCATGTTAATTGCATCAACATCAGCGGCTGTAAGTCCAGCATCATCAAGACAATTTTTCATTACATTTTTTGCGCCTAATCCGTCAGGATGTGGAGCGGTCATATGGTATGCATCGGCAGATAATCCACCTCCAGCAAGCTCGGCATATATAGTAGCGCCTCTTGCAATGGCATGTTCATATTCTTCAAGAATTAAAGCACCAGCACCTTCTCCTAAAACAAATCCATCTCTTGTAGCATCAAATGGTCTTGAAGCAGTTTCTGGATTTTCATTTTGTGTAGATAGTGCGTGCATGGCATTAAATCCGCCAATTCCTGATTCGGTTACTGCAGCTTCTGAACCTCCTGAAACAATAACATCGGCTTTTCCAAGACGAATATAGTTCATGGCATCAATCATAGCATTTGCTGATGATGCACAGGCAGAAACAGTAGTGAAGTTTGGTCCTCTAAAGCCGTATTTTATAGAGATATGCCCTGGAGCAATATCAGCAATCATTTTAGGAATAAAAAACGGATTGAAACGAGGCGTTCCATTTCCGGTTGCAAAATTAGCCACTTCATTTTGAAAAGTGTCAATTCCGCCAATTCCAGCACCCCATATAACGCCAACTCTATCTTTATTTACCGCTTCGAGATCTAAACCTGAATCGATGATAGCTTCATCTGAAGCTACTAAAGCATATTGTGCGTAAATATCAAGTCGTCTTGCTTCCTTACGGTCAATAAAATCGGTTACTTTAAAATCTTTAAGTTCGCACGCAAATCGCGTTTTAAACTTAGAGGCATCAAAGCGAGTAATAGGCGCAGCGCCACTTTTTCCATTAACCAATCCGTCCCAATATTCTTCAATATTGTTTCCTATTGGTGTAAGTGCTCCTAATCCTGTAACTACAACTCGCTTTAATTCCATATTTCTAAGTACGTATTATTTAGCGCCTTCGATGTAAGTAATTGCTTGACCTACAGTTGCAATGTTTTCAGCTTGATCATCTGGAATTTGAATATCAAATTCTTTTTCGAATTCCATAATTAATTCTACAGTATCTAATGAATCTGCTCCTAAGTCATTTGTGAAGCTTGCTTCAATAACTACTTCGTTTTCGTCAACGCCTAATTTATCTACAATAATCGCTTTTACTTTTGATGCAATATCTGACATAATCTTTGTTTTTTAATAATTAGTTTAGGGGACAAATGTAAAAAACTTTACTTTAAAATTACTATTTACATAAAAAATGTAGCGTATTTTTTTGAAATTGCTAATAACTTACTGGTTTTTACCAGTCAAAATTGAATAATTATTCCTTTTTTTGTGTTTGTAAATTATACTTATATATGAAGCGTATTGTAATTTTTGCTTCCGGGTCAGGAACAAATGCTCAAAATATTATAGCCCATTTTCAGAAAACATCACTTACTGAGGTTGTTTGTGTGCTAAGCAATAAAAAAGATGCTAAAGTGCTTGAAAGAGCAGCGACTCTTGGAGTAGAAAATTGCAACTTTGATAAAAGCGAATTATCTACCACAGTTTTTGATAAGATGATAGCATTGCAGCCCGATTTAATTGTATTGGCAGGGTTTTTATTAAAATTCCCAGAAAATATAATAGCCGCTTTTCCTGATAAAATAATTAATGTGCACCCAGCATTGCTTCCTAAGTTTGGTGGCAAAGGTATGTATGGCGCTAATGTACATAAGGCAGTTGTGGCAAATAACGAGTCTGAATCGGGAATTACAATTCATTATGTTAATGAACATTATGATGAGGGTAATATTATTTTTCAAGCCAAAACAGCAGTAGCCGCTACAGATACTTATAAAGAGGTTGCAACTAAAATACACTTGTTAGAGCAAAAGCATTTTCCATTAGTAATTGAACAATTGTTACAATAAATGAGCGCACAAGTACATATATATACTGATGGGTCATCTAGAGGAAATCCTGGGCCTGGTGGTTACGGGATTGTTATGCAATGGGTAGGTACTCCTTATATAAAGGAATTTTCGCAAGGGTTTTTAAAAACAACAAATAATAGAATGGAGTTGTTGGCAGTGATTGTTGCTTTAGAGCAGTTAAAGAAAACCAATACTAGCGTAAAGGTATTTACTGATTCTAAATATGTAGTAGATTCGGTAGATAAAAAATGGGTTTTTGGTTGGGAAAAGAAAGGTTTTAAAGACAAAAAAAACCCAGATTTATGGATTCGTTTTTTAAAAATATATCGAAAACAAAAGGTGGCTTTTCAATGGATAAAAGGTCATAATAACCACAAACAAAATGACCGCTGTGATTTCTTAGCAGTGGAGTCGTCTAAAAAACCACAATTGCTTATTGACGAGGTCTATGAGCAAACACAGCGTAAAGGATTGTTGTAGAAAAACGCCTGTTTGTTGTTTGAGAATAATAATTTTATTGTTTTGTTTAGAGATAATTTATATCGAACTCACGTTACAAGATAAATTTGCTTATTTTTGTCGCTTAAATTTAACTAAAACAAATGAATAAGCTTTTAATAGTAGGAACAGTTGCATTTGACGCTATAGAAACACCTTTCGGGAAAACCGATAAAATATTAGGTGGTGCAGCCACTTATATTGGCTTATCGGCAGCTAATTTTACAGCCGTTAATAGCGCTATTGTATCGGTAGTAGGTGATGATTTTCCAGAAGAATACATCAAATTATTGTCAGACAGAAATATTAATGTTGAAGGCTTAGAGGTTGTTCAAGGCGGAAAAACTTTTTTCTGGTCAGGAAAGTATCATAATGATATGAATACCAGAGATACCCTAGACACTCAATTAAACGTTTTAGAAAACTTTAATCCTGTAGTACCAGAAGCGTATAAAAACTCAGACATTATAATGCTAGGTAACTTGCATCCTTTTGTGCAATTAAGCGTGTTAGAGCAGCTTACTGAAAAACCAAAACTTGTAGTGCTTGATACTATGAATTTTTGGATGGACTGTGCGCTAGATGCTTTAAAACAAGTTATTGCTAAAGTAGATGTTATTACTATTAACGACGAAGAAGCAAGACAGCTTTCCGGAGAATATTCATTAGTTAAGGCAGCAAGGGTTATTGCTACTATGGGACCAAAATATGTGGTTATTAAAAAAGGTGAGCATGGCGCATTACTGTTTCATAAAGAACAAGCCTTTTTTGCACCAGCATTACCATTAGAAGAGGTTTTTGATCCAACCGGAGCAGGAGATACTTTTGCAGGAGGATTTACAGGATACCTTTCTAGCACAGGAGACGTATCTTTCGAGAACATGAAAAATGCTATTGTATATGGTTCAAACCTAGCATCGTTTTGTGTAGAGAAATTTGGAACAGAGCGTATGGTATCGCTTTCAAAAACAGAAATAACAGCACGATTACTGCAGTTTAAAGAATTGACACAGTTTGATATTGAAGTGCAATAACAGATTAAAAACTATCGAAAGGTGGTAAAATACAATTGTCGAGTAAAAATATAACATTAAACAATACCTTAGGGTATACAACACAACTATAATGAGTGACGCTTTAAAACACGAATGTGGAATTGCTTTAATTAGACTTAAAAAGCCATTAGAGTATTACAAAAAAAAGTACGGAACCGCATTTTATGGGGTAAATAAAATGTACTTAATGATGGAAAAACAGCACAACAGAGGTCAGGATGGTGCTGGTTTTGCAAGTGTTAAGCTTGATATGGAACCGGGACAGCGATATATTAGCCGTGTGCGTTCAAACAAACAACTACCTATTCAGGATGTGTTTTCGCAAATTAATGACCGTATTAATACTGCTATTACAGAAAACCCATCATTACAAGATGATACTAAAAAATTAAAAGAAGCGGTACCGTATGTAGCCGAATTACTTTTAGGACATGTACGCTATGGGACATTTGGTAAAAACAGCGTAGAAAGTGTTCATCCGTTTTTAAGACAAAACAACTGGATGCACCGTAACTTAATTGTTGCAGGTAATTTTAATATGACTAATGTAGGGCAACTATTTCAAGATTTAGTTGATCTTGGTCAGCACCCAAAAGCAGAAGCAGACACGGTTACGGTAATGGAAAAAATAGGTCATTTCTTAGATGATCAGGTTGATGAACTGTACTATGATTTAAAAAAGGAAGGGCACTCAAAAGTAGCTGCGTCTCCAATTATTGCAGAAAAACTAGATGTTGGAGCAATACTAAAAGAGTCTTCTAAAAAATGGGATGGTGGATATGCCATGGCAGGATTAATCGGACATGGAGATGCATTTGTGTTACGTGATCCAGCAGGAATTCGCCCAACATACTACTACCAAGATGATGAGGTTGTAGTTGTAGCTTCGGAACGCCCTGTAATACAAACAGTGTTTAATGTCGATTTTAATGATGTAAAAGAGCTTGACCCCGGAAATGCAATTATTGTAAAGAAAAACGGAAAAACAACTATCGAAGAAATTATTGAGCCATTAGAGAAAAAAGCATGTTCTTTTGAACGTATTTATTTTTCTAGAGGAAGTGATCAAGAAATTTACAAAGAACGTAAGAAATTAGGACGTTTGTTATTTCCACAAATAATGAAATCAATAAATGATGATATAGAAAATTCAGTATTCTCATTTATTCCAAATACTGCTGAAACATCATATTACGGTATGATTAAAGAGGCAGAGTTATATCTAAACAAACAAAAGGAGACTTTGTTGGTTCAGGAAGCTAACCAAACTCCTGAAAAAAT
Organism: Flavobacteriaceae bacterium; assembly: GCA_965178655.1. Taxonomy (GTDB): domain Bacteria; phylum Bacteroidota; class Bacteroidia; order Flavobacteriales; family Flavobacteriaceae. Next base: position 1,088,983 of record OZ238266.1, on the reverse strand, counting down.
ATCAGAAGTACTTTCAAAAAGGGTTCGTACAGAAAAAATTGCTATTAAAGATGCTAAGCTAAGAACATTCATTACTGATGATGATAGTAGAGATGACTTGGTAGCGCATGTATATGACATTACCTATGGTTCTGTAAAATCTACCGATAACTTGGTTATTATAGATGATAGTATTGTACGAGGAACTACGCTTCAGAAAAGTATTTTGAAGATGATGGATAGGCTAAACCCTAAAAAAATAGTAGTGGTGTCTTCTGCGCCTCAAATTCGTTATCCGGATTGTTACGGAATAGATATGGCAAACCTAGAAGGTTTAGTGGCTTTTAGAGCAATGCTAGCCTTGTTAAAAGACGACAATAAATATCATTTGGTAGAAGAAACCTATAATAAGTGTAAAGCACAAGTAGGATTGCCAGATGCTGAGGTTAAAAACTTTGTAAAGGATTTATATGCGCTATATAGTGATGATCAAATTTCTAAAAAAATATCAGTACTATTAAGTGATGATGATTTAAATGCTGAAGTAGATATTATTTATCAATCGGTAGAGAATCTTCATAAAGCTTGTCCGGAACACCTAGGGGATTGGTACTTTACAGGAAATTATCCAACCGATGGCGGACATAGAGTCGTAAATAAAGCATTTATCAACTTTTTTGAAGGAAACAAAGAAAGAGCGTACTAAAAATGTTAAAAAATTACACTTTAACAAGTATAATGGCCGTTCGTCTAAAAAATAATAGATTATTAGCATAAGTTTATATCTTGCTATCACCATAACATAAGTAGGTTAAGTTCATGGTAGATTTGGGGCAAAAAAGGCAAGTTTATCTTGCCTTTTTTTTATGCCTTTTTTGTTTGCTTCTTACAAGGAGACTGCTTCATTCTGTTGCACTCTATTCACAATTACAAAGCAGCTTGTCTTTTTCCTGCCTCGTTGGCAGGCAGGCGAGTAGTTGGGAATTCAAAACTTCAGTGTTCAGTATTTAGAATTGGTTTTGTCATTCCGAACTTGTTTCGGAATCTATGCAAGTTTTCAGTTTAATTATGTCTATTTTTCTTTTACAAGGAAACTGCGTCATTTCGTAGCACGTCATACGCGAGACATTCTTACTAATACTGGTCTTTATTCCTGTATATAGCTTCTAATATCTTTTCTCTTTTTCTTTTTCCTCTCGATAGTTATCGGAATCACTTGTCTTTCCCGCGTAGGCGGGAATCCATTCTAGAGTGTTTTAGAGTCCCTGTTTCTAATAGCACATAAAAAAAGGGCGTATTGTAATTTTTACAATACGCCCTTTTAATTATTGAAGAAAGTTATTATTTGCTTTCCGCGTAGCGTTTAGCAACTTCATTCCAGTTAATAACATTAAAAAATGCATTAATATAATCTGGTCTTCTGTTTTGGTAGTTTAAGTAGTAAGCATGTTCCCAAACATCTAAACCTAAAATAGGCGTTCCAGAACAGGTAACACCAGGCATTAAAGGGTTGTCTTGGTTTGGTGTAGAACAAACGCTTACCTTTCCGCCTTTATGCACACATAGCCAAGCCCATCCAGAACCAAATTGTGTGGCAGCTGCGTTAGAAAAAGCTGTTTTAAACGCATCTACAGACCCAAATTCAGCAATAATTGCCGCTTCTAAATCGCCCGAAAGCGTTCCTTTATCTGCAGGATTCATAACAGTCCAAAATAAAGAGTGGTTGTAAAATCCACCACCATTATTACGAACAGCGTTGTTGTTCATGTCTAAGTTTGCTAAAATATCTTCAATAGACTTCCCTTCTAAATCAGTTCCTGCTACTGCTGCGTTTAATTTAGTAGTATATCCATTGTGATGTTTTGAATGGTGAATTTCCATTGTTCTTGCATCAATATTCGGTTCTAATGCATCATACGCATAAGTTAATTTTGGTAGTTCAAAAGCCATAATATATGTGTTTAAATTTATAAAATAATCAGCCTAAAGGGTGATTTTGAAACATTTAAGCTAAAGGGTAAAATTACTAAAGTAAAACCAAAAGCTTAATGTTTTTCAAAATTACAAAAAGAAAAGCTTATTAGTAATGAAATAAAATAATTAATCTCTATTCCGCTATTAAGTTTGTATATTGTGTTAGATTATAATTGCCGCAAATAATGAATTCAAATTCTTTTACCGTTTATAATGCCTCTGCAGGGTCAGGAAAAACATTTACCCTTGTTAAGGTGTATTTGAAAACACTTTTTACATCATACAATAAAGATAAATACAGACATATTTTAGCAATAACCTTTACTAATAAGGCTGTTGCAGAAATGAAAGAAAGAATTATTACAAGTTTAAAACTATTTTCTGATAGTACAATATTAGAAAACACTGTAACAGATGAATTTAAAGATGCCAAGACACTCTTAAGTGCAATTGCTGAAGACTTAAAAGTAACGCCTCTAGAAATTCACAAAAGGGCGGTAAAAATGCATGATGCAATACTAAGTAACTATGCTGCTTTTGATATTGTAACAATAGATACATTTACCCATAGGGTTATTAGAACTTTTGCACATGATTTAAAAATACCTCAAAATTTTGAGGTGGCCTTAGAGACGGAAGATTTTCTTGAAGAGGCTGTAAATAATGTTATTTCTAAAATAGGCGAAGATCCTAAAATTACTAAGTTGTTAGTAGATTATGCTGTTCAAAAGTCTGATGAAGATAAAAGTTGGGATATTTCATTAGATATTTTTAAAACAGCTAAATTGTTGTTAAATGAAAATCAAATTCCGCATTTACAATTATTAGAAAACAAAACAATAACCGATTTTATAACATTAAAAACCCTTCTTAATAATAAAAAGGCAGTGCTTGAAGCAGACATGCAAGCCGCTGCTAAAGACATGCTGAGTCGTTTTGAGGAGTTAGGAATAACACCATCGGAAATTAAACCTATACATGCGTATTTTTCAAAACTATCTAAAGGGAATTTAGATGTTAAGTATGACGGTGCAGTATGGCAAAGAAAATTGCTCTCAGGAGAAACAATTTACGCTAAAAGTAAAACGTCAGATGAGTTAGCGTCAGTAATTAACACACTTCAAAAGACTATAGCAGATTGTTTTAGTGCTACAAAAGAACTGTTTTTTGAACACCATTTCACGTCTAATTTTTTAAAACACCTCATTCCATTATCGGTTTTAAACGAAGTATATAAGTCGCTACAACAAATTCAAGAGGAACAAAATATAATACTAATATCAGACTTTAATAAGATTATTTCTGATGAGATAAAACAACAGCCAGCACCATTTATATATGAACGTATAGGAGAGCGTTATCAGAATTATTTTATTGATGAGTTTCAAGATACTTCAGAAATGCAATGGCAAAATTTAATGCCCCTTGCCGAAAACGCTTTGTTAAGCGAAGCACGTAATAATGAGCAAAACTCATTAATGATTGTAGGAGATGCCAAGCAAGCTATTTATCGTTGGCGTGGCGGAAAGCCAGAACAATTTATAGATTTATATGAGGATGAAGAGCCGTTTTATTTAAAGAAAAAGGTTGAAAATTTAGATACAAATTATAGAAGTTATAGTGAGATTATTGGTTTTAATAATGAATTTTTCACTCATATATCGTCCCATTTTGTTAATGAAACCCATCAAGAGTTATATAAAATAGGAAATGACCAAAATACAAACAATAAAAAAGGAGGTTATGTAAACCTATCATTTATTAAAGATGTATCGGCAGATGAGTCTATTTTGCTCTACCAAGAAAGGGTGTTAGAAATTATTGAAAATGTTCTTGAACAAGGGTTTTGTTTGGCAGATATTTGTGTGGTAACAAATAAGCGAAAAGAAGGGGTGGCTATTGCCGACTATTTGTCGGAACAAGGCATATCTATTATTTCTTCAGAAACGTTGCTGCTCAGTAAATCGGAAGAAGTACAGTTTATAATTAAAATGTTACGTTATTTGGCAACACCAAATCAGCGAAACCACGCAGTAGATATTGCACATTTTTTATATAAAAAATTAGAAATTAAATCTAATGAACATCAGTTTTGTGCCAAACTATCATCCTTAGATGTTTCAGAGATGTTTAATTACATATCAAAGTACTATCAACTGCACTTTGATTACTCTCTAGTGCAAACAATGCCTTTGTATGAGTTGGTTTCTCAGATAGTACGTTCGTTTTTATTAGTGAATAAATCTAACGCACACGTGCATTACTTTTTAGACGAAGTGTTGCTATTTACACAAAAGAAAACAGCAAACATCCCAGATTTTTTAGATTTTTGGGAACTCAAAAAAGAAAAACTAAGTATTGTAGCCCCTCAAGGAGTTGATGCAGTAAATATCATGACAGTTCACAAATCAAAAGGCTTAGAGTTTCCTATTGTGATTTATCCTTTTGCAGAAAAAGAAATCTACAAAGAAATAGAACCCAAGGCATGGCTGCCCATTGACCCTGAAATGTATAACGGTTTTACAGAAGCATACATCTCTTATGGTAAACTGGTTGAAAACTATGGTGAATCCGGAAAAATCTTGTCAGAAAAGAGAGATAGTCAATTACAACTAGACGCCTTAAATGTACTATACGTTGCTTTAACAAGACCTAAGGAGCAACTGTATATTATCTCTGCAAAAAAAATAATTAAAAAGACAGGAAATGAAAATCTAAAGCGTTATTCAGGCTTGTTCATCAACTATCTAAAAAAGGTTAACAGGTGGGAAGACACAATTGTTGAATATGAATTTGGTGCTAAAGAAAAAAGATCAAAGCCAACCGTAATAGCAGCAGCAGAACCACTGTCGTTTATAAGTGAATCTCGATTAAATCACAATTTAGCAATCGTTACTAAATCGGCTTGTTTATGGGATACAGATCAAGAGGCGGCTATTGAAAAAGGGAACCTAATTCATCTAATTCTTTCAAAAATCACTTACAAACGTGATATTTCTATTGTTTTTCAAGAACTTATTTTGGCAGGTACAATAACCCAAGAACAACAACAAAAACTAGAGCCTATCATTACAGATTTAATTCAGAATACAGCGGTATCGGAGTATTTTACAGAAAAATATACGGTGTATAATGAGCAGCCCATATTACTAAAAACAGGTAGCATTAGTATCCCAGATCGTGTAGTTATAGTAAACAATGTAGCTACAATAATAGATTATAAAACAGGGGCTTATAGCCCTTCTCACGAACAACAAGTAATAGGGTATGCTATCGCATTACAAGAGATGGATTATAAAATTGACAAGAAAATACTAATTTATTTAAGCGAAGAAATTAAAATAGTAGAAGTTATATAACAAAATAAGTACTTTTGCACACACAACTAAACAATAATATATTATGTACGGAAATATAAAAACACATTTGGCTAAAGAGATACAAGACATTAAAGATAACGGACTGTATAAAAAAGAGCGTATAATTACCTCTCCTCAAGATGCTATAATAAAAATTTCAACAGGTGAAGAAGTTATTAATTTTTGTGCCAATAATTATTTAGGCCTATCATCTCACCCAGAGGTTATTCAAGCGGCAAAAGACGCTATGGACACGCATGGTTTTGGTATGTCTTCTGTTCGTTTTATTTGCGGAACTCAAGACATTCATAAAACATTAGAAGAAAAAATAGCAAACTTTTATAGCACAGAAGATACCATACTATATGCAGCAGCATTTGATGCAAATGGAGGTGTTTTTGAGCCCTTACTAGGAAAAGAAGATGCTATTATCTCAGACTCTTTAAATCACGCCTCAATTATTGATGGTGTTCGTTTGTGTAAAGCTGCAAGATATCGTTATCAAAATAGCGACATGAATGATTTAGAGCAACAACTTATTGCTGCAAATGAAAATGGTGCACGATTTAAAATTATTGTAACTGATGGTGTATTTTCTATGGATGGCATTGTAGCACCTTTAGATAAAATTTGCGATTTAGCCGATAAATATGACGCTTTAGTAATGATTGATGAGTGCCACTCTGCAGGGTTTATTGGAAAAACAGGAAGAGGAACACTTGAGGCAAAAGGAGTGTTAGATAGAATAGACATCATTACAGGAACACTAGGTAAAGCTCTTGGAGGTGCCATGGGAGGATATACTACCGGTAAAAAAGAAATTATCGAATTATTACGTCAACGTTCGCGTCCATACTTGTTTTCAAATTCACTAGCCCCTGCAATAGTAGGTGCTTCCATAAAAGTATTTGAAATGCTAGACAGTAACACAGACCTGCGTGATAAACTAGAATGGAATACCAATTACTTTAAAAAGGGTATGAAAGCAGCAGGGCTCGATATTGTAGACGGCGATTCTGCCATTGTACCTGTTATGTTATATGATGCAAAACTATCACAAACTATGGCAGATATGCTGCTAGAAGAAGGTATTTATGTTATAGGGTTTTTCTACCCTGTAGTGCCAAAAGATAAAGCACGTATTAGAGTACAATTGTCAGCTGCTCATAAAAAAGAACACCTAGATAAAGCAATACAAGCTTTTACAAAAGTGGCTAAAAAGTTAAACATAATTGCTTAAATACTTGTAAATACAAGTGTTTAAGCTTTTTAAAAACATAAATTAATCGCTTAAATGTTTGTAAATATCGATTAACCGACTACATTTGTATAAGATTAACAAAATTAAATCAAATTAAAATGAAACAAATTACTAAAGTACTAGTAGCATGTGCCTTAATTATTGGGTTCAGTGCTAGCGCACAGACAGAAGATAACCCATGGTCTATAACACTGGGGACTACAGCAGTAGATTTTTTTGCGGCTGGAAATGATGGTACTATTAATGATAAAGGTGAGGAAGCAACAATTTTTGATGAGTTCCTAAACATAGAGGATCAATGGAACTTTGGACCAAGTATTAGTTTAGGAAGGTATCTTGGAGATGGGGTTTCAGTTAATTTTTCAGCTGCATACGCAGTAGTTGAACAGATAGGAAACAAACAAAATGTAAATGTGATGATTACTCCAGCAGTTAGCGAAGAAGTTTTCAATTTAGGTTTAGGAGTAAACTATCACTTTAATAGCCTTTGGAAAGGATCAAAGAGTATAGACCCGTACTTAAAAGCAAATGCAGGATATATTTGGATGATGGATGAAAAAAGTTTAAGCGCAGGAGCTGGATTAGGAGTTAACTTTTGGTTTAATGACAATCTTGCATTAAGAGCACAAACAACTTATAACTCTAATTTCTCTGAAAAGCTTGAAAATCTAAACAACTTTCAACATACTTTAGGACTTGTGTTGGCAATTGGAGGAAAAGATACTGACGGAGATGGTGTTTATGATAAAAAAGATGTTTGTCCAGAAGTAGCAGGATTAGAAGAGTTTAATGGTTGTCCTGATACTGACGGTGACGGAATTGAAGATGCTAAAGATGATTGTCCTGAAATTGCAGGAACAGTAGAACATAACGGATGTGCTGATACTGACGGTGATGGTGTTTCTGACCCTAATGATGCATGTGTTGATGTTGCTGGATTAAAAGAATTAGCAGGTTGTCCTGATGCAGATGCAGATGGCGTAGCAGACGCTAAAGATACTTGTCCTCAAGTTGCAGGTCCATCTGAAAATAACGGATGTCCTTGGCCTGATACTGATGGTGATTCAGTGTTAGATAAAGATGATCAATGTGTTAATGTTGCAGGAACTGTTGCAAACAATGGTTGTCCTGAAATAGATGAAGAAATTGTAAATAAGCTTAATGATTATGCTAAAGTAATTTTGTTTGATACAGGAAAAGCATCATTTAAAAAACAAGCAAAAGAAGCATTGGTTGCAATGAATGAAATATTTAAAGCATACCCATCAGCTAAGTTTGTATTAGAAGGACATGCGGATAGCGTAGGTAGTGCTAAAAGAAACCAACAATTATCTGAAGAAAGAGTAAATGCAGTAAAAGCATGGTTTGTATCTAATGGTATTTCTCCAGAAAGATTATCAACAATAGGGTTTGGAGAAACAGCTCCGGCTAACTCTAATATTACAGCTTCAGGAAGAAAAGAAAATAGAAGAGTAGAGGTTAAATTAGCAAAATAAGCTAAAGATAAACTTAAACGTAATAAAAAAATCTCGAGAGGAAACTCTCGAGATTTTTTTATGCAGTAAACTAAACAAAAAAACCTAATCTGTGTTTAGGTAAATATTAGAGTATTATTTTATGAATAAGAAATACAGCCAGTGTGTTTCTATAGAGGTTATAAGGTAAGAGCAAATAAAAAGGGGACGCTTAAATAGCGTCCCCTTTTTATTTATCCTGTTTAATTATTTAGAATACTGAGCATTTAAATTTTCTAAAATAGGTGTTGTAATGTCATTCTTTTCAGCGCCATAAAGCACACTTCCAGCTTGGTTTTTCCCAAAAATATAGGTGTACTCATTTTCTCTTCCATAGGCAGTAATAGCATCTTTTATTTTTTTAAGCAGCTCATCTATCTCTGTTTGACTTTCCGAACTCATGGCTTGCTCCTCTTGTTGCAAGAGCTGTTGTAACAATTGCCTTTTTTGAATATACGGTCCGTAAAGTTCTTGTTTTGCAGATTCAGAAAGTCTTTCTCCCTTCTCTTGCAATGCAAGTCCTTCAGATTGTAACACCAGACCTATGCTATCTTTTTTCTTTGTTAAAGCAGCAATTTTAGCTTTATATTTTTCTTCAATATCTTTCCTTTCTTGGTACTCTTCAACCAAAACTTCATTATCTACAAATGCAGTTTTCTCTTGCTGACATGAAAAGAGTAGTAGCGATGCCGCCCCTGCTAAAAGTGTTTTTTTATTCATAATACGAATCTAAAAGATGATTTAATAAAGGCTAATATAAAAAATAAAAATGATTTTAGATACTGATAAAAATCATTGTTGTAATTTTATAAATCTAATATATTTGAATATGGAATTACACAAATACATAGATCATACGCTTTTAAGCCCAACAGCAACAAAGCAAGACATAGATAAGTTATGTAAAGAGGCCGTCCAGCATCTTTTTTTCTCAGTATGTGTACATGGCTGTTATGTAAAGCGGACTAAAAAACAGTTAGAGAATAGTAGCGTTAAGGTATGTTGTGTAGTAGGATTTCCTTTAGGAGCAATGACTACAAAAGCAAAAGTGTTTGAGACTAAAAACGCTTTAAAAAATGGCGCTGATGAAATAGATATGGTTATAAACATAAGCGCGTTAAAAAATAAAAATTATAAAAAAGTACTAAAAGATATCCAATCAATAAAAAGAACGATGCCATTAAAAGTATTAAAAGTTATTTTAGAAACAGGATATTTGTCTGCTGAGGAAATTAAAAAAGCGAGTGAATTATCACTCTTGGCAGGAGCAGATTTTATTAAAACATCAACAGGATTTGGTTTGAGAGGTGCTAGTATAGAAGACATAATGTTAATGAAAGATGCTACTCAAGGAAAAATAAAAATTAAAGCATCAGGAGGTGTTAAAACTGCTCAAATGGCATTAGATTATATTGCTGCTGGAGCATCTCGCCTAGGTACATCTTCTGGAGTAGCAATTGTTTTAGGAAAAACAGGAAAAGAAACCTATTAAATAAAAAGATGAGTATACATATTTCCGCAAAGAAAGGAGACATAGCAGAAACAATTTTGTTGCCAGGGGACCCCTTGCGTGCAAAATGGATTGCAAACACGTTTTTTGAAAACCCAATTTGTTTTAATGAAGTTAGAGGAATGTTAGGATATACAGGAACCTATAATGGCAAAAAAATATCAGTAATGGGAACGGGAATGGGCGTGCCAAGTATTGCTATTTATGCAAATGAGTTAATTAATTTTTATGGTGTTAAAAATCTTATTCGTGTAGGTAGTGCAGGGTCATACCAAAAGCAAGTAAAGGTACGAGATATTGTATTAGCTATGGCTGCATCTTCTACTTCAGGTATAAATAATTTGAGATTTAAAGGCGCTAATTATGCACCTACAGCTAATTTTGATTTGTTCTGCAAAGCAATTGAGGTTGCAAAGTCTAAAAATATCTCTTTAAAGGCAGGTAACGTACTCACTAGCGATGAGTTTTATGAAGATAACCCGGAAGAGTTTAAGAAATGGGCAGCATTTGGAGTGCTATGCGTTGAAATGGAAACGGCAGGATTATATACTCTTGCATCTAAATATAACGTAAGCGCATTATCAATTTTAACCATTTCAGACTCTTTAGTAACTAAAGAATCTACAAGCAGTAAAGATAGAGAACAGACCTTTAAAGAAATGATTCAAATAGCTTTGGAATTAGCATGATGCTATGTCAGCTAAATAGTCTATTTTTGCTTTTATAACTTAATAAAAAGAGAGCATGAACATCGCCATTGGAAACGATCACGCAGGAACAGCATATAAATTTGAAATTATAAAACTATTAGAGTCACGTGGAATTACAGTAACAAACTATGGTACTGATGATAATTCAAGTGTAGATTACCCCGATTTTGTACACCCTGTAGCATCAGATGTAAATACGAAAAAAGCAACTTTTGGAATCCTAATTTGCGGTAGTGGAAATGGTGTTTCTATGACTGCAAATAAATACGAAAATGTACGTGCAGGATTATGTTGGACTAAAGAAATTACGGCGTTAACACGACTACATAACGATGCAAATATATTAAGTATACCGGCAAGATATACTTCAGTACAGCAGGCATTAGCTATGGTAGAAACTTTTCTAGACACTTCTTTTGAAGGCGGAAGACATCAGGGTAGAGTTGATAAAATATCAAGGTGTTAGCATAATACTCCATATACCAAATAAAAATGCCCCGATGTACATCGGGGCATTTTTATTATAGTAGTTAAAGTCTACCTCTATCTTTTCAGCGAGAAGTGTGCTCTAAACTCTTTTTCTACTGGCGGATTCCCTTCAAGGTAAATAATTTTAAACCAGTAATCTGTAGCTGGTAATTTAGCCCCGTTAAAAGTACCATCCCAACCAGCACCATTCGGGTCAAGTTGTTTGAGTAGTTTTCCGTACCTATCAAAGATATATATCTGTGCTATTGCAATATCACTAATACCAACAATTTGCCAAGTATCATTATGTCCGTCGTTATTAGGTGTAAAGAACTTAGGGTAGTCAATAACCATAACAGTAATGGTTTCTGACCAACAGCCTTCCGCATCTGTAATAGTAATGGTATGACTACCTACAGACACATCATTAAATACGCCACTAGTATTAGGCGTACCACCATCTAAACTATACCAGAATACAATACCAGCAGTACTAGAAGTCGCACTAGCTACTATTTGGTGCATATCTGCAAACGCATTAGTAGTTACATTGGCATTAAAGTCACTCGGACTCCCAGAAAGCGTTACCGTATGCGATGCCATGTTTATACAAGACATATCTAAAGGCCCTGCAACAGTAACCGTATAAGTACCCGCTTGTGATACCGTAATTGTCTGTCCTGTTTCACCAGAAATAATAACATCATTTAATGCCCATTGGTAGTTGTATGCATCTGCAGGTGGTGGTCCTGCAACAGCAGTTAATACAGGCAATGTGCTATCAGGTAAAGGCACTCCATATTGATCAACACATAAAATAGTATCTCCTGTAATACTCACATTAGGTACAGGTACAAAAAGTTCAAAAGATACAATGGTATAACAACCAGTCACATCATTAGTCACCCTTACAAAAATTGTTTGTGGGTTACTAGTATTTTGAAAATCTGTAGGATCTATAATAGGATTTGTAGTGGTCACCGCTTCATCATAACTGGTATAATACGCAGCAGAAACCCCTACTTCAATTCCTGGGCCGTCTCCAGTAAGGATAGCCACTTCCCATTGTGTCAAATCAAAATTAGCAATTTGTTCCCCAATAGCTCCTGAACCATCAACATTACCATCACACGCCATCATTACCCCAAGTGTTGCTGCAATATCAAGTGTTGATAAAGGCGTTGGGTTAGGATCAACATGTAGGACTATAATAGACACCGTATCACACCCAGAAAGAGGGTTAAGTACATGAGCAAATATAGCCTGAGGATTAGCAGTATTGGTAAAGTCTTCCGGATTGGTAATTAAACTTGCTCCAGTACCCGCAATAGCATGGTCTTGAACGGTATAAAAGTTAACCTCTAAACCAGTAGCGCCATCTAATATTGTAGGTATCTCATCTATAAGATTAAAGCTTACAAAACCATCGGCAGTATCATCATCACAAGTATGAATAGCACTGTAAACAGCGTTAGGTAATAGGTCTACATGTAAGGTAACCGAACGCACACTCTCACAAGCAGTACTATCATTTCTAGTAACAGAAATATAGATTACCTGATCTGGCACTACAGTGTTTTGAAATGCAGTTGGGTTAGCGATTAGTGTAGCCGGGTCTGGGTTACCATCAATATCTAATGCGGTGTAGTATGCTACTGTGTAGTCACTAATAGTTGTTGTAGGGTCAATGTTAGCTAATACAGCTGCATTAAAAGCTGTTAAGTCGTACAATACCAGCCCATCAGTGAGATCTTCGTAATCGTCACAGACACTATATACAATATCTTCTAAAGGAAGTATAGGACTATTAATGACATGTAATTCTAACTGAGTTAGATTAAAGCAACCAGTTGTGGTAAGTGCTACACGTACATATATTATTTGTAGGAAGTCGTCAATGTTAGCGTATGATACACTTGTGTCTATAGCGCCAAGTCCAGCTTCCGCTTCCGCTAGAGTTTCGTGATAGGTGACTGCTACAATCGGAGAAGTACTCCCGCCAGTAATTTGACTGGTAGCCTCTTCGAGGTTAAAGTTTCCAAATCCATCATTATCTTCATCACAGTAAATAAGCGCATCAGGCGTAAAAGTATCAGGTGCTGCAACAACATTTAATGTAAGTGTTGTAAAGCTAGGACAACCGTTAGTATCGTCTTGTACACGAATATAGATTATTTGTGGGTTTACTGTGTTAGTAAACGCTTCAGGAGTTGTAATTAAACTAATTCCAGTCCCTGCAATAGCATCTGCTTGATTGGTATAATAGGTAACAGTAACAGCAGTGTTATCTCCTATAATAGTGTCGTATTGTGTAGTGAGGTCAAATAGTGTTATACCATCACTAGTATCATCATCACATAAGTCTATAGGTTGAGGATCTGTAATAACTGGTCTTGGAAAAACAAGCAGTTCAAAACTCATGGTAGTTGCTGCACATAAAGTAGCATCGTTAACAACACGTACATACACAGTAGTGTTTGTAAACGCATTATAAGGAGATGTGATAGGGTTGTTTCCTAGGTCTGCATCTGCTTGAGATTCGTAAAAAGATACTGTGTAGCTATCGGTAATAGGATTGCCTGCAAGTATTTCTGTTAGTGTTGTATTTAAGTCAAAATCAGCACTAGCCGTATCACTACATTCTTCAAGCGTTGTAATGGTGTTATGAGCAGGTAGTGGTAGTACAGTTAAATCTATAGTACTAATACCAAAGCAATCATTATCATTATCGACACGCACATAAATAGTTTGTGGCGAAGATGTATTAATATAGTTATCCGGTAATTGATTAATTTCTAAAATAGCATCGTTATTATTTTCATAATAGGCAACGGTTAATGTTCCTGTGGTAGGTGCTATGGCAGCAATAATAGCTGCATCAGCATCAGAGAGTGTAAATGTTGTAAATCCGTCATAATCATCATCACAAGCCTCAAGACTAGCATCACTAATATCTGTAGCAGTAACATCTAGCACAAAATCAGTATAGTTTACACAACCCGTAGCATCATTTGTAACGGCCACATAAATGGTTTGTGGGTTTACAGTATTGGTAAATGGGATAGGTGTTTGTGCATTGGCATTGGCAATAGCATCAGCAGGTGTTAGGTGATAAGTAAAGCTATATCCTGTGGCATCTCCGCCAAGTAGTTCATCATTTGCTTGAGTAAGGTTGTATTCCGTAAACCCATCAGGTGTACCATCTTCATCACACTGAATAAGTGTTGCGTTGAAAAGTACCGGTAAAGAATTAACAACAAGGTTAAATTGAGAAGTAGTATTACAACCAGTTACAGTGTTTAATAGCTGTACATAAATGACTTCTGTGTTAGCAATAGTATTGGTGTATGGTAGAGTAGTGTCAATAGGGTTTATACCAGTTTCAGCATCTGTTAAAGAAGTATGATAGCTTACTACAATGTTCGCATCGCCTTGAGACAGTTCACTATCTTTGCTAGTTAAATCAAACGTTGAAACAAACCCATCAGCATCATCATCACATAGTTCATAATCAGTAATAGCAACAACAATTGGTAAAGGGTTAACAACAAGATTAAACTGAGTGGTAGTGTTACAACCAGTAACAGTATTTAATAGTTGCACATAAATAACTTCTGTGTTAGCAATAGTATTGGTGTATGGTAGGGTGGCATCAATAGGGTTTGTGCCTGCTTGTGCATCTGCTAAAGTATTGTAATAACTAGCAACTATATCTGTAGCTCCTCCAGTAGCCTCATTGTTTTTGGTTGTTAAATCGAAGGTTGAAACAAACCCATCAAGGTCATCATCACATAATTCATAATCGGTAATAGCAACAACAACAGGTAACGGGTTAACAACAAGATTAAACTGAGTGGTAGTGCTACAGCCAGTAACAGTATTTAATAGTTGCACATAAATAACTTCTGTGTTTACAATAGTATTGGTGTATGGTAGGGTAGCATCAATAGGATTTGTACCTGCTTGTGCATCTGCTAAAGAATTGTAATAACTAGTAAGGGTATCTATAGTTCCTCCAGTAACTTCATTATTTTTGGTTGTTAAATCGAAGGTAGAAACAAACCCATCAGTATCATCATCACATAATTCGTAATCAGTAATGGCAACAACAATAGGTAAAGGATTAACAACAAGATTAAACTGAGTGGTAGTGCTACAACCAGTAACAGTATTTAATAGTTGCACATAAATAACTTCTGTGTTAGCAATAGTATTAGTGTATGGTAGAGTAGCATCAATAGGATTTGTACCTGCTTCAGCATCTGCTAGAGTATTGTAATAACTAGCAACTATATCTGTATCTCCTCCAGTGGCGTCATTGTTTTTAGTTGTTAAATCGAACGTTGAAATAAACCCATCAAGGTCATCATCACATAATTCATAATCGGTTATTGAAAAGACAGTTGGGAGAGGGTTTATTGATATTGTAGCAATACCAAAATATGGGCAATCTCCATTATTAGGGTCAACATCAACTCGATACTCTCCAGCAACACTAACAAGGAATTCAAATGTATTACTGCCAATAGGGTTTCCATCGAGAGTCCAACTATAGGTAGCTCCTAAAATATCATCAGTATGTAAGTTGTATGATTCTCCTTCACAGAGCGATAAAAATTCAGTATTAATATCATCTTGAATAATATCAACACTGTCAATAAATAATGATTGAATAAAAGGAGGAAGTCCTATTCTGGATGCTTCATTTGCAGCTGTACTCGTGTTGTTTACTGCAAATCCAGCTTCAACATAATTACATGCAGCGCCAGTTTGTTCAGGGTTATTAATAACACCTAAATAACTTCCATCAAAAGTATTAAAATTTAATAATGCTCTATATATTTTTCCGTCAGGAGCAAGTTGTAGTGCACCTGCAGAGTATGAACTAGAACTATTTATTAGTGTCTGTGTTCCTGCAATATCAGAACTGGTTAAGTCATACTGTACCAATAGAGAGGGATTTCCTCCCCATGCTCCAGTACCTAAGGTAGCATAAAGTTTTTCGCCATTAGATGAAAACTCTACACCGTACGGACTATCTCCTGTTGAAGTAGGGTAAATTTCTTCTTCATTACTAACAATACCGGTATCGTTATCAAAATCGTATAAAAACACTCCTCCTTCGGCATTCCCTCCCATAGTAGTAGCAAATCCATAATGAGCAACAGCTAATTTAGATCCATCAGGAGAACTTTTAACATACCCTAAGGCATTTCGCCTATACCCGCTTAAAGGGACTGTTGTTGGAGTGTTACTTGTTACAGGAGAGGGGTTTACTCCTGTTGTTTCTACTTTAAAGCTATAAAAGTTATCTTTAAAGTGAGTTACTACCCAAAAAGAAGAACAGTCACTGCTTTTTACAGCTGTAATTTTTTCAGAGCATTTATATTTTATTTCTTCAGCACTGGTACTGACATAGGTAATAAGTTGAATATTTTTTTCAGCAGTAACTACGCCTCCATTTCCTCCATCAAGGGACATGTCTATGGCGGTGTAATTCAATCCGTGATTTGAAAATTGATTTTCATCATGATGTGGTTCATCTACAGTGAAGATATAGTAAATACCGTCATTGTTTGGACTCGGAACAATTAAAGCTGAAGATGTACTAGAGTCATCTCCATTTAGACCTGTTCCATTAAGCATTATGGTGTGATTAACATTCCAAACCGTTGACCCATCTGAATAAAAGAGGAGATTTCCTGATCCATCAGAAATAGAGGCGCATCCTTCTAGCGTGTTGAGTTGCCCTCCAGGGATATTTACAGGCGATCCAGAACTAAAATTGACCCCTGCATTAGCACCAAAAAACCAGTTATCCGCTTCTCCTTGTGCAAAGATGTTTAATGTAGAAATACTAAGTAATATTCCAAAAATATAATATTTTAATGTCATAGTAAAATTGAGGTATAATTACAAAGATACATTTTAATTTTATTAAAATCAGCACCCTTTAAAACAGAACCGCTGCAAATTCGCAACGGTTTTTTAAATTGTACTAAATAGCTACCTCTATCTTTTCAGCGAGAAGTGCGCTCTAAACTCTTTTTCTACTGGCGGATTCCCTTCAAGGTAAATAATTTTAAACCAGTAATCTGTAGCTGGTAATTTAGCCCCGTTAAAAGTACCATCCCAACCAGCACCATTCGGGTCAAGTTGTTTGAGTAGTTTTCCGTACCTATCAAAGATATATATCTGCGCTATAGCAATATCACTAATACCAACAATTTGCCAAGTATCATTATGTCCGTCGTTATTAGGTGTAAAGAACTTAGGGTAGTCAATAACCATAACAGTAATGGTTTCTGACCAACAGCCTTCCGCATCTGTAATAGTAATGGTATGACTACCTACAGACACATCATTAAATACGCCACTAGTATTAGGCGTACCACCATCTAAACTATACCAGAATACAATACCAGCAGTACTAGAAGTCGCACTAGCTACTATTTGGTGCATATCTGCAAACGCATTAGTAGTTACATTGGCATTAAAGTCACTCGGACTCCCAGAAAGCGTTACCGTATGCGATGCCATGTTTATACAAGACATATCTAAAGGCCCTGCAACAGTAACCGTATAAGTACCCGCTTGTGATACCGTAATTGTCTGTCCTGTTTCACCAGAAATAATAACATCATTTAATGCCCATTGGTAGTTGTATGCATCTGCAGGTGGTGGTCCTGCAACAGCAGTTAATACAGGCAATGTGCTATCAGGTAAAGGCACTCCATATTGATCAACACATAAAATAGTATCTCCTGTAATACTCACATTAGGTACAGGTACAAAAAGTTCAAAAGATACAATGGTATAACAACCAGTCACATCATTAGTCACCCTTACAAAAATTGTTTGTGGGTTACTAGTATTTTGAAAATCTGTAGGATCTATAATAGGATTTGTAGTGGTCACCGCTTCATCATAACTGGTATAATACGCAGCAGAAACCCCTACTTCAATTCCTGGGCCGTCTCCAGTAAGGATAGCCACTTCCCATTGTGTCAAATCAAAATTAGCAATTTGTTCCCCAATAGCTCCTGAACCATCAACATTACCATCACACGCCATCATTACCCCAAGTGTTGCTGCAATATCAAGTGTTGATAAAGGCGTTGGGTTAGGATCAACATGTAGGACTATAATAGACACCGTATCACACCCAGAAAGAGGGTTAAGTACATGAGCAAATATAGCCTGAGGATTAGCAGTATTGGTAAAGTCTTCCGGATTGGTAATTAAACTTGCTCCAGTACCCGCAATAGCATGGTCTTGAACGGTATAAAAGTTAACCTCTAAACCAGTAGCGCCATCTAATATTGTAGGTATCTCATCTATAAGATTAAAGCTAACAAAACCATCGGCAGTATCATCATCACAAGTATGAATAGCACTGTAAACAGCGTTAGGCAATAGGTCTACATGTAAGGTAACCGAACGCACACTTTCACAAGCAGTACTATCATTTCTAGTAACAGAAATATAGATCACCTGATCTGGCACTACAGTGTTTTGAAATGCAGTTGGGTTAGCGATTAGTGTAGCCGGGTCTGGGTTACCATCAATATCTAATGCGGTGTAGTATGCTACTGTGTAGTCACTAATAGTTGTTGTAGGGTCAATGTTAGCTAATACAGCTGCATTAAAAGCTGTTAAGTCGTACAATACCAGCCCATCAGTGAGATCTTCGTAATCGTCACAGACACTATATACAATATCTTCTAAAGGAAGTATAGGACTATTAATGACATGTAATTCTAACTGAGTTAGATTAAAGCAACCAGTTGTGGTAAGTGCTACACGTACATATATTATTTGTAGGAAGTCGTCAATATTAGCGTATGATACACTTGTGTCTATAGCGCCAAGTCCAGCTTCCGCTTCTGCTAGAGTTTCGTGATAGGTGACTGCTACAATCGGAGAAGTACTCCCGCCAGTAATTTGACTGGTAGCCTCTTCGAGGTTAAAGTTTCCAAATCCATCATTATCTTCATCACAGTAAATAAGCGCATCAGGCGTAAAAGTATCAGGTGCTGCAACAACATTTAATGTAAGTGTTGTAAAGCTAGGACAACCGTTAGTATCGTCTTGTACACGAATATAGATTATTTGTGGATTTACTGTGTTTGTAAACGCTTCAGGAGTTGTAATTAAACTAATTCCAGTCCCTGCAATAGCATCTGCTTGATCGGTATAATAGGTAACAGTAAGCTCTGTATTTCCATTGGTAATACTATCATATAACGTGGTTAAATTAAAAGTATTGGTACCATCATTAGTATCATCGTCACATAAATCAATTGATTCAGGGTTTGTAATACCTGGATTAGGGTAAACGATAAGTTCAAAACTCATGGTAGTTGCTGCACATAAAGTAGCATCGTTAACAACACGTACATACACAGTAGTGTTTGTAAACGCATTATAAGGAGATGTGATAGGGTTGTTTCCTAGGTCTGCATCTGCTTGAGATTCGTGAAAAGATACGGTGTAGCTATCGGTAATAGGATTGCCTGCAAGTATTTCTGTTAGTGTTGTATTTAAGTCAAAATCAGCACTAGCCGTATCACTACATTCTTCAAGCGTTGTAATGGTGTTATGAGCAGGTAGTGGTAGTACAGTTAAATCTATAGTACTAATACCAAAGCAATCATTATCATTATCGACACGCACATAAATAGTTTGTGGCGAAGATGTATTAATATAGTTATCCGGTAATTGATTAATTTCTAAAATAGCATCGTTATTATTTTCATAATAGGCAACGGTTAATGTTCCTGTGGTAGGTGCTATGGCAGCAATAATAGCTGCATCAGCATCAGAGAGTGTAAATGTTGTAAATCCGTCATAATCATCATCACAAGCCTCAAGACTAGCATCACTAATATCTGTAGCAGTAACATCTATCACAAAATCAGTATAGTTTACACAACCCGTAGCATCATTTGTAACGGCCACATAAATGGTTTGTGGGTTTAGAGTATTGGTAAATGGGATAGGTGTTAGTGCATTGGTGTTGGCAATAGCATTAGCAGGTGTTAGGTGATAAGTAAAGCTATATCCTGTGGCATCTCCACCAAGTAATTCATCATTTGCTTGAGTAAGGTTGTATTCCGTAAATCCATCAGGTGTACCATCTTCATCACACTGAATAAGTGTTGCTGTAAAAACAACTGGCATTGGATTTACAACAAGGTTAAATTGAGAAGTAGTATTACAACCAGTAACAGTATTTAATAGCTGTACATAAATGACTTCTGTGTTGGCAACGGTATTGGTGTATGGTAGAGTAGTGTCAATAGGGTTTATACCAGTTTCAGCATCTGTTAAAGAAGTATGATAGCTTACTACAATGTTGGTAGCACCACCACTGATGATTTCAGGAGTTTTATTAATTAAATCAAACGTTGAAACAAATCCATCAGTATTATCATCACATAGTTCATAATCAGTAATGGGAACAATAGTTGGTAGCGGTATAATATTTAAATTTAACGCTTGTGTAGCATAGCAAGCGCCATTAGAATTATTTTCTAATCGGACATAAACAGTATCGTTATAGGTTGTTGTGTTAGCGTATGGCATTGTGCTATTAATAGGGTTGTTATTAGCTTCAGCATCTAGTAGCGTGTTGTGAAACGATACACTGTATGCGCTAGCGTCTAATACGCCAATAACTTCCGAAATGGCAGTTGTTAGGTTAAACTCCGAAAGGCCGTTATTGTTATTATCACAAGCTTCGAGAGGTGTTAGTGAGGGGATGTCTGGTAAATTACTAACGGAGAGTGTAAACTCTTGTATTGAAAAACATTCTGTATTTGTATCAGTAATAACGGCATATATAGTTTGGTCGTTTCCGGTGTTTGTATATGGGCTGCTAATAGGGTTTATTCCAATATTAGCATCACTTTCAGATGCATAGTAAATGACTGAAATATTTGTCTGTGGACCAATAATTAAAGGGGTGTTTAATTCAATATCAAAAGAAGTGATACTGTCATTGAAAGGTGCTATAATATCACATTCGGTTAGATTTAAAATTTCTCCAGAAGGATCTGTATTACTGGTGTCGCTTACGGGGGCATCAGAAAAATTAGCAGTACCAATCCAGTCTAAGCTAAAGTCACTATTTCCAACAGGTCTATCAATAACAATAAAGTAGGTTTCACCTGCTAATCCATCAATTTCGGTAGTAAAACTATTACCTGCGGCACCTGGTCCTCCTGATGTTGTTGTGCCAATGGTGTTGTCCATTCCAGTTAAATTGTCTGCTTGTCCAGATGCTTGAGGGTTTGTGGTGTTGCAACGAATTGCTTGCCCTAGGTTTCCGCAGTCAACATTGGGTCCGAAAACAAAAAAATCATAATCTTCACTGATAGCTGTACTTCCAGGTGTTAAAACAAACCCTAGAGTACCATCGCTAACAAGGGTTACTTTTAGCCATAGACTGTTGTTTTCTCCACTACCACAGCTATTTAGTCCGGAAACTTCTTGCGTTCCAGCACCACTAACATCTAATGATATATCGGAGTTTCCACAAGCTACAATGGCATTAGCACAGTCGTTAGGTAATTGTGCTTGTGCATGTAGTGATAGTAAAAAAGCAAAAATGAATATTATGTTTTTAAAAGAAGAAATTGACATGTAATGTTTTTTGTATAAATATATAATGTAAAGATATGTCTAATACCCTACTACTGGTAAGCTTAAGGGTGTTTTTTTTAATAAAAAAAACCTTTTCAAATAAATGAAAAGGTTTTTAAATGTGTTTTAAAGCAATTAATTATGCTTCAAATGGTACGATTGAAACGTAAGACTTGTTGTCTCTTTTCTTAGTAAATTTTACTAAACCATCCACTTTTGCGTGTAGTGTATGGTCTTTACCCATATACACGTTTTCTCCTGGATTATGTTGTGTACCTCTTTGTCTGATTATGATGTTCCCCGCAATAGCAGCTTGTCCTCCAAAAATCTTAACACCTAAACGTTTTGATTCTGATTCTCTACCATTCTTAGAACTACCAACTCCTTTTTTATGAGCCATTTTTCTGTGTTTTAGTGGTTAAACTTAGCTTAAGGCTGCGATTAAGTCTGCTTTTTTCATTGCAGAAATTCCTTCAATCCCTTTGCTTTTTGCCATTTCTTTTAATTCAGCAACAGTGTTTTTGCTTAAATCAGTTGTTGCATCTGCAACTACTTCTTTTTTAGCTACTTTTTTTGGAGCAGCTTTTTTCTTTGCTCCTGATGCTGAAATGCTTTCGATTTGAATTTCAGAAAGGTACTGTCTGTGTCCGTTTTTTACACGGTAACCTTTTCTTCTTTTCTTTTTGAAAACAATAACTTTGTCACCTTTAAGGTGTCTTAAAACTTTTGCTTCTACTGAAGCTCCGTTTATAGCTGGGGCGCCTACTGTTACTTCTCCGTCGTTATCTAATAAAAGAACATTGTCAAAAGAAACTGTGTTTCCTTCTTCAGATGCTAAACGATGAACAAATACTTTTTGGTCTTTTGCAACTTTAAATTGCTGCCCTGCTATCTCTACAATTGCGTACATAGCGTAACGTATTTAAATTTATGTTAAAAAATATTGGGTGCAAATATAGGTTTTATTTAGTAAAGGACAAATAGAATAATAGTTTTTTACAACAAGATGTACACTCATTTTTAAAATAGCCTTATGTTTGTAGTTTAAAATTGTGTTTTTTGAGTACTAAACATCTTTTAGCTGCTTTTGCAACGGCACCGCAAACAAAACAGCTTATTGAACAATTATCGGTTCCTAAATCAGAAATAAAAATTTCTAATTTGGTAGGATCTGCAGTGTCTTTTACTATTTCTACCTTATTTAAAACTACAGAAAAACCACTGTTATTGGTTTTGGAAGACAAGGAAGAGGCTGCATTTTATTTAAATGATTTGGAGCAAATTCTAACCGAAAAAGACGTGTTGTTTTATCCGGGAAGTTATCGCAGACCTTATGAAATTGAGGAGACTGATAACGCTAATGTGCTTTTAAGAGCAGAGGTGTTAAACAGAATAAATTCCCAAAAAAAAGCGGCAGTAATAGTTACTTACCCTGAAGCACTTTTCGAAAAAGTAATTACTAAAAAAACATTAGAGCAAAATACTTTAAAAATTGCATTGAATGACACTATTTCAATCGATTTTATAAACGAGGTGTTATTTGAATATCAATTTAAAAGGGTAGATTTTGTAACGGAGCCTGGTGAGTTTTCAGTTCGTGGTGGTATTGTAGATGTGTTTTCGTATGCTAATGATACCCCTTATAGAATTGAGTTTTTTGGAGATGATGTAGATAGTATTCGTTTATTTGATGTGGCTACACAGCTCTCTCAGGGGCAGTTAAAAAAGATTAGTATTATCCCTAATGTAGAAAGTAAAAAAAGCCAAGAAAAGCGCCAGTCGTTTTTACAGTATATTTCAGGAAAAACAGCGGTAGTTGTTAAAAATAAAGAAGCACTATCTGCAAAAATTGAAGCGTTATTTGTAAAATCTACCCAAGCCTTTCAGGAGCTATCTACAGAAACAAAACATACCCCGCCAGAAACATTGTTTTGCGATTCTGCTACCATATTAAACCAATTAAGATCATTTTCTAGAATACTGTTTGCAAAAAATACAGATTCAGATATTAGTTACCATACCAAACCACAACCTTCTTTTAATAAACAATTCGATTTGTTAATAGATAACCTAAATACTAATACCTCAAATGATTTCACCAATTATATAGCCTGCGCTACTGAGCAACAAGCAGAGCGACTTACTGCAATTTTTGATGATGTAGATAAAACGGTACATTATAAAGCAATTGTATTGCCACTCTATAAAGGATTTGTTGATTTAGACAGCAAAATAGCATGCTATACAGACCATCAAATTTTTGAGCGTTACCATAAATTCCATTTAAAAAACGGATATGCTAAAAAGCAAGCCATTACCCTTAAAGAATTAACCCAATTACAAAAAGGCGATTATGTAACCCATATAGACCATGGTATTGGTCGTTTTGCAGGACTACAAAAAATAGATGTAGAAGGTAACCAACAAGAGGCCATTAAATTAGTTTATGGCGAACGAGATATGCTATATGTAAGCATACATTCGTTACATAAAATATCAAAATATGCGGGTAAAGATGGTAAAACACCCAAATTGTTTAAGTTAGGTTCTGGCGCATGGAAAAAACTAAAACAAAAAACAAAATCGCGTGTTAAGCATATTGCCTTTAACCTCATACAGTTATATGCCAAAAGGCGAGAACAGAAGGGTTATCAATGCGCACCAGACTCTTACTTACAGCACGAGTTAGAAGCCTCGTTTTTGTATGAAGATACGCCAGATCAAAATACTGCTACACAGGCAGTAAAAGCAGATATGGAAAGTGAGCGTCCAATGGATAGATTAGTCTGTGGTGATGTTGGTTTTGGAAAAACCGAAATTGCGATTCGTGCGGCATTTAAAGCCGTAGATAATAGTAAACAGGTTGCTATATTAGTGCCTACAACAATACTGGCTTTTCAGCATTATAAAACATTTAAGGAGCGTTTAAAAGATTTGCCGGTTTCAGTAGATTATATAAATCGTTTTAGAACCGCTAAAGAAAAAACCGAGATTTTAAAACGTCTTGAAACAGGACAGTTAGATATTCTTATAGGAACACATCAGTTGACGAGTGCTAAAGTAAAATTTAAAGATTTAGGCTTGCTAATTGTTGATGAGGAACAAAAATTTGGTGTTTCGGTAAAAGAGAAACTAAAAACGATCAAGGAAAACGTAGACACACTAACTTTAACAGCTACGCCAATTCCTAGAACACTACAATTCTCTCTTATGGCGGCACGTGATTTGAGTACGATAAACACACCACCGCCAAACAGATACCCTATAGATACACAAGTAATTCGCTTTACGGAAGATGTTATTCGCGATGCCGTTTCGTATGAAATTCAGCGTGGCGGACAAGTGTATTTTGTACACAACCGTATTGAAAACATTAAGGAGGTAGCAGGCATGCTACAACGTTTAGTGCCTAATGCAAAAATTGCTGTTGGACATGGGCAAATGGAGGGTAAAAAACTCGAAAAACTTATGCTTGCATTTATGAATAACGAGTTTGATGTACTGGTAGCGACCACCATTATAGAATCGGGTTTAGATGTTCCTAATGCCAATACTATATTTATTAATAATGCTAATAATTTTGGCTTGTCAGACTTACATCAAATGCGTGGTCGTGTTGGGCGAAGTAATAAAAAAGCCTTTTGCTATTTTATAACACCACCATATACTGCTATGACTGATGATGCCCGAAAACGTATCCAGGCACTAGAACTACATTCCGATTTAGGAAGTGGATTTAATATTGCTATGAAAGATTTAGAAATTCGTGGTGCAGGAGATATTTTAGGTGGAGAGCAAAGCGGATTTATTAATGAGATAGGATTCTCTACGTATCAGAAAATATTAAATGAGGCTATTGATGAGCTGAAAGAAAATGAGTTTAAAGACCTATACGAAGAAGTAGAAGGTACTTCCGATAAAGTTTTTGTAAAAGAAACCCAAATTGATACAGATTTTGAATTACTGTTCCCAGATGATTATATTAATAATATAACAGAAAGGCTAACCTTGTATAATACACTAGGAAACTTAAAGACAGAAGCAGAATTACAACAGTATGAAAAGGAACTTCTTGATCGTTTTGGAGCATTACCAACTCAGGCAGTTGATTTGCTAGACTCCGTTCGTATAAAATGGATAGCTGCAGCAATAGGGTTAGAAAAAATTGTGATGAAACAACAACGCTTAATTGGGTATTTTGTATCAGACCAACAATCAGAGTTTTATCAATCAGACGCTTTTACAAAAGTATTGCAGTTTGTACAGCAACATAGAACTAGCTGTAAGATGAAAGAAAAGCAAACCAAAAACGGACTTAGACTACTACTAACCTTTGAGCAAATTGATACCGCCAAAAAAGCATTGGAAATATTGCAAAAAATTGAAGGATAGTGGTGTTAGATTTTAGCATATACAAACCCTTCTAAATCAAAATCCCCTTTGTTTAAAAAACAAAGGGGATTTTATATAAAGCAATACGCTATTAAGCAATTGTTTCTCCGTCAGGAACATCTTGCTCATCAGGATTTACAAACACTAATTTTCCGTTGCTGTTTTCGGTCATTAAAATCATTCCCTCACTTTCAACACCACGTAATTTTCGTGGTGCAAGGTTTACTAAAACAGTTACTTTTTTACCAATAATATCTTCGGGTTTAAAGCTTTCGGCAATACCAGAGACAATAGTTCTAGTATCTATACCAGTATTTACTTTTAAAACCAATAGTTTTTTTGTTTTTGGCATTTTTTCTGCTGCTACAATAGTTCCTGTTCTAAGGTCAAGCGCGCTAAAATCTTCGAAGGTAGCGGTGTCTTTTTGTGGTGTAACAACTTTATTGGCTTTGTCGTTTTCAAGCTTTATGTTCTCCAATCGGTCTAATTGTTTTTGAATAGCATCATCTTCTATTTGTGGAAATAGAATAGGCGCCTTTCCTGATTTTATTTGATGTCCTGAAGGAAGCAGATTTGTTGTTTCGGCAATACTGTTCCATCTGGTTGTTGGTTGTTGTAAAAGGTCTTGCAGGGTTTTAGCTGCAAACGGAATAAAAGGTTCACTTAAAGTTGCTAGTGCACTGGCAATTTGCAGTGCAATATACATTACTGTTTTGGTGCGCTCTTCATCGGTTTTTATAGTTTTCCAAGGCTCTTCTTCTGCCAAATACTTATTTCCTAAACGGGCTAAATTCATCATTTTTAAATTGGCCTCTCTAAAACGGTAACGTTCAATAGAAAAAGAAATATCTGTAGGGGATTTTTGTAACTCGGCAATTGTGTTGTTGTCAGATTCTGTAAAATCATTTGGCACAGGTACTATACCATTGTAATATTTGTTTGTTAAGACCAGTACACGGTTAATAAAGTTTCCGTAGTTGTCTGCTAATTCTTTATTACGTGCCTGAAAATCTTTCCAAGTAAAATCGTTATCTTTTGTTTCTGGTGCAGTTGCAGTTAAGGTGTAACGTAAGGCATCTTGCTGACCAGGGAAATCTGCTAGGTATTCATGTAACCAAACAGCCCAATTTTTAGAAGTCGATAGTTTTTGTCCTTCTAAGTTTAAAAATTCATTAGCAGGAACATTATCAGGTAATATATAACTGCCTTCTGCTTTTAGCATAGCAGGAAAAATAATACAATGAAATACAATATTGTCTTTCCCTATAAAGTGTACTAATTTGGTATCGTCATTTTTCCAATATGGTTCCCAATCTTTTCCTTCTCTGGCCGCCCATTCTTTAGTGGCAGAAATGTAACCTATTGGCGCATCAAACCAAACATATAATACTTTTCCTTCGGCACCTTTTACGGGTACAGGAATTCCCCAATCTAGATCTCTAGTTACGGCTCTTGGTCGTAAACCATCATCAATCCATGATTTACATTGTCCGTATACATTAGTTTTCCAGTCGGATTTATGATCTTTTAAAATCCATTGTTTTAAAAAATCTTCGTGTTTATCTAAAGGTAAAAACCAGTGTTTGGTTTCTTTTAATGATGGCGTAGCTCCGGTAATAGCCGATTTAGGATTAATTAAATCGGTAGCATTATGGCTGGTACCGCATTTTTCGCATTGGTCACCATAACTTTCTTCGTTTCCGCACTTCGGACAAGTACCTACTACAAATCTATCTGCTAAAAATTGCTGTGCCTCAGCATCATATAATTGTTGTTCTGTTTTTTCAAGAAACTCTCCTTTTTCTGATAAAGTGTTAAAAAAATCTGAAGCAGTTTCATGATGTACTTTGGCAGACGTTCGCGAGTAATTATCGAAAGAAATTCCGAAGTCTAAAAAAGATTGTTTAATAATACCATTGTATTTATCAACAACATCTTGTGGAGTAATCCCTTCTTTTTTTGCTTTTAATGTAATGGGCACACCATGCTCATCGCTACCACAAACAAAGGCAACATCTTTTCCTTGCAAACGTAAATAGCGTGCATAAATATCGGCAGGAACATAAACCCCAGCCAAATGTCCTATATGAATAGGCCCGTTTGTATAAGGTAGTGCTGCTGTTATTGTAAATCTTTTAGGGTCTTGAATCATGGTATCGAAAAATTTTCTGACGCAAAAATACATAATAGAACTTATAATGCCACGAGTTTTAGTATTTTTACTCGATATGAATACAATTCAACCACAATCATTAAGTCCAGGCGATGCTGTAGCCATAGTTACTACTGCTAGAAAAATAAGTGTAGCAGAATTGGTTCCTGCTATAAAATTGCTTAAAAACTGGGGCTTAGTACCTGTGTTAGGTGACTCAATAGGTGCGGAAGACAACCAATTTGGAGGCAATACATTAGTAAGAATAACCGATTTTCAAGCACAGCTAAACAATCCTAAAATAAAAGCAATTTGGTGTGCTCGTGGCGGATACGGAACGGTTAAAATAATTGACAATATTGATTTTTCGGAATTTATAAAACAACCAAAATGGATTATTGGTTTTTCAGATGTTACCGTGCTCCACGCTCATGTTCATCGTTTAGGTATTCAAACAATACATGCTTTAATGCCAATTACAGTAGGCTCTAGTACTACAGAAGCATTACAGTCGTTAAAAAACGAATTGTTTGGCAGTGAAAACAAATATATAGTCCCTTCTAAGTTGATAAATAAAATAGGTGTCGGAGAAGGCGTGCTTGTTGGCGGAAATTTATCTATTTTATATAGTTTATTAGGGTCGCCATCGGCAATTGATACTCACGGAAAAATATTGTTTATAGAAGATTTAGATGAGTACTTGTATCATATTGATAGAATGTTAATGAACTTAAAACGAAACGGATACTTTGAAGGCTTAAAAGGTTTGATTATAGGCGGAATGACTAAAATGAATGATAATGATATTCCTTTTGGGAAAACAGTTTCTGAAATGATTTTAGATACCGTAAGCGGGTATGACTTTCCTGTTGTTTTTGATTTTCCGGCCGGACATATTAATAACAACAACACCCTGTGTTTAGGAAAAAAAGTACGGTTAAATGTTACTGAAAACACTACAGTAGTAACCCAAATATAAGCTATGGCAACACATAATGATTTGGGTAAAAAAGGAGAGCTTTTAGCGCAAGAATATTTATTGCAAAAGGGCTATAAGATTCTGGATGTTAATTGGCGTTTTCAAAAAGCAGAAATTGATGTTATTGCTCAAAAAAATGATATTCTGGCTATTGTTGAGGTTAAAACCAGAAGTTCTGTTGTTGTTGAAAATCCAGAAGATTCGGTAACACCAAAAAAGATAAAACTATTGGTGTTGGCCGCGAATGAATATGTGCTTCAAAAAGACCTAGATGTTGAGGTACAATTTGATATTATTACAGTGGTTAAAAATAAGGCTAACTCTTTTGATATTACACATATAGAAGATGCCTTTTTGTTTTTTTAGTTGGCGACTGATAGTCAAGTTTAATTCCCAAAAATATAAACAACTAAACTTCCTTCTTTAAGTTTGTAAGCATGTCGGTAGTCATTGCTTTTAAGTTGTATTCATGACTCCAGTTCCAATCTTTTTGAGCGGCAGTGTCATCAATGCTTTTAGGCCAAGAATCTGCTATGTCTTGTCTAAAATCTGGAGTATAACTTATTTTAAAATCCGGAAGGTGCTGTTGTATTTCTTTTGTAATTAACTCAGGGGTAAAACTAATACCTCCTAAATTGTATGATGATCTAATTTTTATAGCCTTTTTAGGAGCCTCCATAATAGCTATTGTTGCTCGAACAGCATCGTTCATGTACATCATTGGTAATGCAGTTTTTTCACTTAAAAAGCAATCATAACTATTGTTTTTTAATGCCTCATGAAAAATTGCCACGGCATAATCGGTAGTGCCACCTCCAGGAAGTGTTTTCCAACTAATTAAGCCAGGGTAACGGATACTTCGTACATCTACGCCGTATTTATTATGGTAATATTCACACCAACGTTCTCCGGTTTGTTTGGTAATTCCGTATACAGTTGTAGGTTCCATAATAGTATATTGCGGTGTGTTTTCGCGAGGTGTTGTTGGTCCGAAAACAGCTATACTTGAAGGCCAAAATATTTTATTAATTAGTTTGTCTTTTGCTAAATTTAATACATGAAATAAAGAGTTCATGTTTAAGTCCCACGCTTTCATAGGAAATTTTTCTCCAGTAGCCGAAAGCATTGCGGCAAGCAAATACACATCGGTAATGTTATGTTTTACAACACAATTTTTAACCACCTCATAATCCATTGCATTAACCACTTCAAAAGGGCCAGAATTCATTAAAGCAGCGCTACCTTCCCTAATATCAGCAGCAACAACATTTTCATTGCCGTGTTTTGCACGTAAAGACATGGTGAGTTCGGTTCCTATTTGCCCGCAAGCGCCTATGATGAGTATTTTTGTGGTCATTTTTAAGTTGTTTTTAGCAAAGCAAAGATAGTGTTTTCTTAATTTGTTCAAAAATGATTTATAAAATGCTTTTTTAAATTTATATTTGTTTAAATATGTGTTTGAAAATGAATAAACTACTCCTGTTTTGTATGCTGTTAATGATGACTTCTTGCGTAGAGGACGCTAAAATTTTGGCAGATACACCCTCTTCTCAAGAAAAAATTAATGATAAAAACGTAAAAGAAATTACGTTTCAATCTGTTTCTTTTGTTGCAGATTGGCCAGAGATAGAAGCATTTAAAGAAGAACTAGAGCGTGTGGCGCTTGTGCCGGTATTAGATGTAAAAGATATTGAGGCTTTGGTAGATAAAATGGATTTATTAGATGGAACTTGTCCTGAAGCATTAACGTCAAATGCTATTGCTGCTCGCTTAAAAGTACTGCAAACAAAAACAGCTATGTTATCGCAATATGTAGTTAGTAAACAATTAATAGAGGCCAATATCTGCTTGAAAGAAGTGATATTAGCTTATAAGATTTTAATTACTCAAATTGAAAGACATATCGTAAAAAATAAAGACTATGAGAGCTATTCGGAATAATTGGTTTGTATGCGTATTCTTATTTGTCACACCTCTTGTGTTTTCTCAAGAGAATGATAAGAAAATCATTAATAATGTATTAGATGATTGGCATAATGCTGCGGCAACAGCAAATTTTGAGGTCTATTTTAATCTAATGACTTCAGACGCCGTTTTTATAGGAACAGATGCAACAGAAAATTGGCAATTGAAAGCTTTTAAGGCTTTTTCAAAACCCTATTTTGATAATGGAAAAGCGTGGAGTTTTACAGCCTTAGAACGAAATGTGTACATATCCGAAAAAGGTAATTTTGCATGGTTTGATGAGCTACTAGATACTCAAATGAAAATTTGTAGAGGGTCTGGAGTGCTTGAAAAAATTAATGGCAAATGGAAAATAAAGCACTATGTATTGTCTATGACTATTCCAAATGATAATGCCGATGAGGTTATAAATATCAAAAGTGAAATAGAAAGTAGTTTAATACAAGAACTAAACGAAAAAAAGTAGTTTGAATAATACAACCGAATAATTATTATATTTTGCACCAATGATTTTATCTGCTATATTTAAATCAAGCACAGAGGACTATAAGGTAGATATGGCTAAGCCATTAGACATATCCATGCCGCTACAATCGGGCAGTAAAAACGCTATGGCATGGTATATTGATGCGCCAAAAATAGCTCCAGTAGTTATAGATAACTGGGTTGGGAGTGTAAAAGAAGGTGCCTCAACAAATTTTAATACTATAGCGTTTAATCCGCATGCACATGGTACACATACAGAATGTGTAGGACATATTACAAAAGAATTTTACAGTATAAACGACTGTTTAAAACACTTCTTTTTTATTGCAGAGTTAATTACTGTAAACCCTTCTACAATAGCAGGAGATTTAGTTATTACTGAAGCACAACTAAAAGCACAGTTAAAAGCAAAAACTCCAGAAGCAGTAATTATTAGAACATTGCCTAATACTAAGCAAAAGCAAACCAAAAATTATTCTAATACCAATCCGCCATATTTAGATGTTGCTGCTGCAAACTATTTAAAAACTATTGGCGTAGAGCATTTACTTATAGATTTGCCAAGCGTTGATAAAGAAAAGGATAACGGAAAATTATTGGCACATAATGCTTTTTGGAATACTTCCGGAGAGTTAAGAAAAAGCGCTACAATAACCGAGTTTATATACGTGCCAGATAATATTGAAGATGGTAGGTATATGTTAAACTTGCAAATAGCACCGTTTCATAATGATGCCTCGCCAAGCAAGCCTATACTATATAGAATAAAGGAGTAATATGCATATTGAACAATTAAGAAATGAGTTGTTACAAATGAAAGGTGTAACCGAGGGTTTTCCTTTTAAAAAAGAGGTGCTTGTGTTTAAAGTTTCAGGAAAAATTATTGCTTTAGCGCCTTTGGAAGAATGGGAAAAAGGCAATCCGTTTGTAAACTTAAAGTGCGATCCTGAGTATGCCATAAAACTACGAGAGCAATACGAAAGTATTTGCCCGGGTTACCACATGAATAAAAAACACTGGAATTCGGTGTATCTTTCTTCAGGAGAATTGACCATAACTAAAATACAAGAATTGTTACAACACTCGTATGATATGGTGTATAAAAACCTCTCTAAAAAACAACAAGCCGATTTGTTATAAATCGACTTGTTGTCTGTACATTTTATATTGTTACACTGTACTTGTTTTAGTATCTCAATAAAACTCTAAGTGCCAATGTTGAGGGCTATAAACCAATGGTTACCCCTTACTTAATTCGGTAAAATGTTTATAGAATAAAGGAATAGTTTCAATACCTTTTAAGTAATTAAAAATACCAAAATGTTCATTAGGCGAGTGAATAGCATCGCTGTCTAAACCAAATCCCATTAAAATAGATTTACTTTTTAGTTCTTCTTCAAACAACGCTACAATCGGAATACTACCTCCGCTACGTTGTGGGATAGGTTTTTTTCCAAATGTTGTTTCATAAGCATTGCTAGCAGCCTGGTAGCCAATACTATTTGTTGGTGTAACATATCCTTGTCCGCCATGATGAGGTGTTACAACTACATGTACTCCAGCAGGTGCGATAGATTCAAAATGTGTTTTAAATAAATCTGTAATAGTTTCCCAATCTTGATTAGGAACTAATCGCATAGATATTTTAGCATAGGCTTTGCTGGCAATAACTGTTTTTGCGCCTTCGCCAATATACCCTCCCCAAATACCATTTACATCTAAGGTAGGACGAATAGCATTTCGTTCGTTGGTAGTATATCCTTTTTCGCCATATACAGCATCAATTTTTAAAGCATCTTTATAGGCTTCTAATGAAAAAGGCGCTTTTGCCATTTCATCACGTTCTTCACGAGACAATTCTTCTACACCATCATAAAAACCAGGAATGGTGATATGATTATTTTCGTCGTGCAATGAAGCAATCATCTTAGTTAATACATTAATAGGGTTTGCTACAGCACCGCCGTATAAGCCGGAGTGTAAATCTCTGTTTGGTCCAGTAACTTCAACTTCTACATAACTAAGGCCTCTTAATCCTGTAGTAATAGAAGGGATGTCATTGGCAATCATTCCGGTATCAGAGATTAGAATAACATCGTTTTTTAATTTGTCTTGATTGTTTTTTACAAAAACACCTAAATTAACCGACCCTACTTCTTCTTCGCCTTCAATCATAAATTTTACATTACAAGGCAATTGGTTGGTAGAGGTCATAAACTCTAGTGCTTTTACATGCATGTACATTTGTCCTTTATCATCACAAGCACCACGCGCAAAAATAGCCCCTTCAGGGTGTTTTTCGGTAGTTTTAATTACAGGCTCAAAAGGTGGTGAGGTCCATAATTCAATAGGGTCTGCTGGTTGCACATCATAATGCCCATATACCAATACGGTAGGTAATTTAGGGTCAATTATTTTTTCGGCATATACAATAGGAAATCCATCAGTTTCGCAAATTTCAACGGTATCACAACCTGCTTGCTCAAGACGTTTTTTTACAATAGTAGCGGTATGATTAACATCTTTTTTATATGCAGGATCGGCGCTTATAGAAGGTACTTTTAGTAAATCTACAAGCTCTTGTAAAAAGCGATCTTTGTTATTTTCTATATAATTTTTTAAATCAGTCATAGGGTTATTTTTTTTATGCGGATAAAGGTACAAAAAACAGTGGTTATTTTTTTTGTTTTTTGGTTTGTATATTTAAAGTTATCTGTATATTTGCAGACTCAAACTTGCAGGCGTGGTGGAATTGGTAGACACGCTAGACTTAGGATCTAGTGCCGCGAGGTGTGAGAGTTCGAGTCTCTCCGCCTGTACAAGATAAAAAACCTTTCGATTTTTCGAAAGGTTTTTTTATGCGATAATTTAAACGTTAAATTTATTTTGTGTATTTTTGCCTTGTTCGTAAGAACTTAAGAAACTTTTCACTACAACAGCCGGCTGGATAAGTCCTTTGGCAGTAGGAAAAGTTTTTTTATTGAAATAAGGATATGCTTCTATAAATAGTAAAACATATTTAACACTATTTTATCTTTTAAAAAACGTTAATCTTTTAAGTAATTCGTATATTTGATAAAAAACAAGTCCCTATGTCAATAAAAGATTTATATTCAAGTGGTTTCGTAGAAAGAAACCAAGGTCACTTTGCAGCGATTGTTCGTGTGGCATTAAGTGATGGAGAAATTGTAGCTTCAGAGCAAGCCTTTTTAGAGCGAATAGCACAAAAATTAAGCATCTCAAGGCAAGCTTTTTCAGAGATTTTAGAAAACCCAACATCATATCCAATTAATCCGCCAACAACATACAGTCGCCGTTTAGAACGCCTGTTTGATTTAACACGTATGGTATATGTTGATTTAGATGTAAAGGAAAATCAAGTAGCCATATTAGAGCGTATTGCTATAGGCTTAGGTTTTTCAACTTCGGATGTGTCGTCTATTGTTTCTAAGGCATTAGATTTAGTTGCTTCAGGAGTAAATGATATGCCTTCATTTTCGGAAAAGATTAAATAGTACACTAAATAAATTTAATAAAAAAGCCACGCATTGCGTGGCTTTTTTATTATTGTCATTTAAAATTAGAGACCTTTATTGGTATTGTACATACTCATAAATTCTTCAGATTTTTCTACCATTTTTGTGCTTCCGGTATAAAACGGAATACGTTGGTGCAGTTCTGTAGGTTGAATGTCTAGCACACGGGTAAATCCGTCACTAGCTTTTCCGCCGGCTTGCTCTGCAATAAACGCCATAGGGTTACATTCATAAAGCAAACGTAATTTACCATTCGGAGCGGTTTTGCTACGTGGGTAGATATAGATGCCGCCTTTTAATAAATTTCTGTGAAAATCAGCTACTAAAGAGCCAATATATCTTGCGGTATATGGTCTGTCTCCTTCTTCAAGTTTACAGTATTTTAAGTATTCTTGCATTCCTTTTTGAAAGTGTGCATAATAGCCTTCACTAACAGAATAGATTTTTCCGGTGTCTTTCATTGTCATATTTGGGTGCGACAAGTAAAAGGTTCCAATGGCTGGGTTTAATGTAAAACCGTTTACACCATCTCCAGTTGTAAATACCATCATAGTAGAAGTACCATAGGCAACATATCCTGCAGCCACTTGTTTGTTTCCAGGTTGTAAAAAGTCTTCCATTGTTACTGGAGTTCCTACGGGAGTTACTCTGCGGTAAATTGAAAAAATAGTTCCTACCGATACGTTTACATCAATATTTGATGAGCCATCTAGGGGGTCCATCATTAAAACATATTTGTTTTCATTTTTCTTGTTACTACCTTCTACAATAACAAAATCATCTTCTTCTTCAGAAGCAATACCACAAACAATTTCACGGTTAATAAGGGTTTCCTTAAAAATATCGTTAGCATATACATCAAGTTTTTGTTGTGCTTCTCCTTGAATATTAATATCTCCTGCCGCACCAGTAATATCTACTAATCCTGCTTTTCTAATTTCATGATTTACTACTTTTGCAGCCAATCTAATAGAGTTTATTAATCTAGAAAGTTCGCCAGAAGAGTATTGAAAACTTTTTTGGTGCTCAATGATAAATTCACCTAATGTTTTGTGTTTGTTTGCCATGGGTTATTATATGTGATATTTGTGGCAAAAATACATAATCCCGATTTAAGTTTAGGATTTAGTATGATAAAAATAAATTATTTCTACCAAGAGATTGTTTTATAGGGTGTTTTGTTAACTTTGTATGTATAAAAAAAGCTTTAATATGCGTGTTTTTAAATTTGGGGGGGCTTCTGTAAAAGATGCTTCAGGTGTTCGGAATATGGTGTCTGTATTACAGCAAGTTGGTCATGATAATCTAGTAATTGTAATATCTGCAATGGGGAAAATGACCAATGCTTTTGAGCGTATTGTATCATGTTATAAAACAGATTCAGAAGAATTACCATCGGCAGTACAGTATGTAAAAACATATCATTTTACTCTGCTAGAGGAGTTGTTTGAGGATAAAAATGATGAGGTGTATAGACAAGCAAATGAGTTGTTTAGGTCGCTTCAGCAGTTTTTAACAAAGAATACCAATACTAATTACAGCTATGTATATGATCAAGTGGTGCCTTATGGAGAGTTGTTGTCTACCACTATTATATCGGCTTATTTAAACACACAAAACATTAAAAACACATGGCTTGATGTGCGAACAGTATTACAAACCGATGATAAATATCAAGACGCAACAGTAGATTGGACTGCCACAGAACAGTGTATTAAAAAGGAGGTAGGTATAAATAGTACCACAATAACACAAGGTTTTTTGGGTGCAGATTTAAATCATAACACAACCACATTAGGTAGGGAAGGGAGCGATTATACAGCTGCAATTTTTGCGTACTGCTTAAATGCCACCTCGGTAACTATCTGGAAAGATGTACCAGGGGTTTTAAATGCTGATCCGCGTTATTTTAAAAACACAGCATTACTCGAAAAAATACCTTATGAAGAGGCTATTGAATTGGCTTTTTATGGGGCATCAGTGATTCACCCAAAAACATTGCAACCTATCCAGAAAAAACAAATACCATTGTATGTAAAGTCGTTTGTAAATCCATTAAACAAAGGCACATCTGTAGGTAATTATGAACAATTATCTCCTTTTATACCGTGTTATATTGTAAAGAAAAATCAAGTGCTATTATCGCTATCATCATTAGATTTTTCGTTTATAGTAGAAGAAAATATTAGTGAGATATTTTCAGTACTACACCAAAACAAACTAAAAGTTGATGTTATTCAGAATTCAGCAATTAGCTTTATGGTTTGTGTACATGACTTATACGGTTCTATAGATACTGCTATACAAGAGTTAAGCTTAAAATTTAAAGTGTCTTGCCATAAAAAAGTGGCATTATATACTATTAGGCATGCTAACAGTACAGATTTACCTGTTATTATTCAAGATAGGGAGTTGTTGTTCAAGCAACAGCACAAAACAACTTTGCAAATTATTGTAAAGGAATAAAATTACCCAAATTAAAGTTTTTCTGAAAAACGCTTACAATAGGTCTTTATTTCATTTCGGGCCTTAGTAAATGCAGCGTGTATTTCTTTGTCGCTTCCTTTTAGTTTTGAAGGGTCAAAGAAATTATGGTGCAACCTGATAGCGTTTTTACTAGGAATAAACGGACAGTTTTCTTGTGCGTGATCGCAGACTGTAATAATATAATCAAAAGCTACATTATCATATTCCGTTACTAGATTAGAGGTATGTAATGAGATATCTACATTATCCTCTTTCATAATAGCAATAGCCTTTGGATTTACACCGTGGGTTTCAATACCAGCACTATAAATATTTGCTTTTCCTTTGGTATAGTGAGCCAGATATCCGTGAGCCATTTGACTTCTACAAGAGTTTCCGGTACATAAAACAAGTATGTTTTTCATTTTTTTTTGGTTTTAACAACAGCCCGAGCTTGGTGAGCAGCAAGATTCATTTGTTGGTGTAGGTTCTGGAATACCACAAGCATCTTTTGCTTTGCAATCGGTTTTTGTAGCGGCAAGTGAAATAGTTAAATTTTGTGCAGTACTATGGGTGTTTTTTATAAATAGTTGTGCAGTGTGAAAAGTACTATTGCCGTATTCAAATTTAATTTCGGCTGTTTTTACCATAGGTCTTATGCCATCCACTTTTTTTAAGATAGCCAAGGCCTTAAAAGCACTCATATTTGTTGCGTTTTTATCTATGGTTTCACTTTCCCAAAGTTGTACGATGGTTTCTTGCCAGAAATCTGTTCCAGCACCACAATCAACTGCATCTATTGTAATGTTTTTTACCTCGGTTAGGTGATAATCTG
Organism: Flavobacteriaceae bacterium; assembly: GCA_965178655.1. GTDB lineage: Bacteria > Bacteroidota > Bacteroidia > Flavobacteriales > Flavobacteriaceae. The sequence continues at coordinate 1,050,750 of OZ238266.1, read as the reverse complement.
CACGTACAAATTTATTTATATCGTATTCAAAAATTAATTTTTTATTGGAGTGCGCTTGTAAGAGCGTTAAAAATTCTTGTGTAGTCATAATATATACTATCTTTTTAGTCTGTCGTAAATTTGGTAATAATTAAAACCAGCCTTTGTGGTTGTTTTGGTAGGTGTTTACAAATTCAGTATCTGTTTTAGTAAGGTATATAATACCTTCTATGATACCAATTATATTCATTATACCAGCGCCAATTCCGCAGGTAAGTATTCCTATAAGTAAGGTTATAACACCCTCTTTTGTGTAGCCTAATATAAATTTATGTATGCCTAAGGCTCCAAAAATAATTGCCATAATACCGGCAATAAGACGCTTGCTGTCTTGTGATATAGGATTTCCGTTTTTGTCTATGATTTCCATGCTAATAATTTTGTTATAAAGATATTTAAAATAAATGTATTATATTTAGTGTCTAACCTATAAATTTAAAATATATGAATTGGTATTTAAAAGCATTAAGACAGTACTCTGATTTTTCAGGAAGATCAAGAAGAAAAGAGTATTGGATGTTTATATTGTTTTATTGTCTATTTCTTTTAGCAGCAATGGCATTGGATGATGTGCTAGGTTTCTCTTTTGAGCTATCGGGGGTCAGCTTAGGTTATATTTATTTAGGATACGTATTGTTAATGCTTGTGCCTGGTTTGGCTGTTGCTGTTAGGCGTTTACATGATGTTGGCAAAAGTGGTTGGTTTTATTTAATTTCGTTAATTCCGCTAATTGGAAGTATTTGGCTATTGGTACTATTCTGTACTGATGGTGATTCAGGTGATAATAAATGGGGTCCGAACCCTAAAGAAGCGTAAAACTATAACAAAGGCTCTTTTTAAAAGAGCCTTTGTTATTTTAAGGCACTATCAATAGGTTCCCAGAGTTCAATTTTATTTCCTTCGGGATCCATAATCCATCCGAACTTACCGTAATCATATTCCTCTATTTTTCCAATAATGGTTACGCCTTCTTCTTTTAAGAGTGCTAATAGTTCTACTAAGTTTTCTACTCTAAAATTGAGCATAAATTCCTTTTTACTTGGCTTAAAATATTCGGTATTATTTTTAAACGGACTCCAATGCGTGGTGGCATCATTATTTTTGTCGTCTTTCCAGTTAAATGTACATCCATAGTCATCGGTATTAAATCCTAAGTGGTTTTTATACCAATTTTTTATATCGTTTGGGTTTTCTGATTTAAAGAAAACTCCGCCAATTCCAGTAACTCTTTTTTTCATTGTTTAAAATTTGTTTTAATCTTATGTACAATTGTTTGTGCAAGTTTTAATTTAGACTCTACGGTCCATCCAGCAACATGTGGTGATAGCAGCACGTTTTTAGCAGCAATTAAATACTCAAAATCTTTTGGAAGGTTGTTGTCTTCAAACAAGTTTTCAAAAGACAATTTTTCATACTCTAACACATCTAATCCTGCGCCAAGAATTTTGCCTTTTTTTAAGCCAGCAACTAAATCAGTTGTATGAATTGCTGTACCTCGGGCGGTATTAATAATCCAAAATGGTTTTGCAAAACCATTTATAAAAATGGTGTTAATCATATGATGTGATTCCTTGTTAAAAGGGGTGTGTAAACTTAACACATCGGTTTTTTGTTGTAGTTCTCTAAGGGAAACTTGTGTACAGTTGTTGTCACCAACCTTAGGTTTTATATCATAGCAAAGTACTGTAACATCAAAACCTTTTAAGGTTTTAGCAAAGGCTTTTCCCATGTTTCCGTAACCAATTAAACCAACTGTCTTGCCGTTTAATTCTAACCCTCTATTATTTTCTCGCAACCATTTACCAGCTCGAATTTCTTGGTCTGCAACTGCTAGATTATTAAATAAGGACAGTAGCATTCCGAGTGTATGTTCGCCAACGGCAGTTCTATTACCTTCAGGAGCCGAAATTAATTGAATGCCTTTGCTTTTGGCATAGTCACAGTCAATACTTTCTAGTCCGGCGCCTACACGGGCAATAAATTTTAACCCTATAGCAGCATCAATAAATTGTTTGTCAATCTTAAACCTACTGCGAATAACAATACCTTGGTAATTGCTTATTTTTTTTTCAACTTCTTTCTTCGATGAGGAATAGTCTTCGTGATTAACATATCCTAATTCTTGAAGTTCTTGTAGCAAAAACGGATGATTTGTATCGAGGTGTAATATTTGCATGATAGACATTATATATTCAAATATACAATGTTCTTTTTATAAAGAGAATGGCTTTACCAAAAAACTCTAAAGACAATGTTAGGGGTTAGTGGTGTGCCGTATTCTATATTTGTTTCTAGCTCATTTGTGGCTAAACGAGAGTAGGTGGTACTTAGCGTGTTCTTTTTGTTATAGATGTTTAATATAGAAAGTCCTAAACGGTATTTTATTTTTTTATTTTTCAATGATTTAAATTCATAAATCATTGAAAAATCTAACCTGTGGTAAGGCGATAATTGTTTACTGTTTAAACTTGAATATTGTATGTTTTCAGATTCATCAGTAAAAAACTCAGTATATGGTTTTCCGCTGCGCCAGAGCCACCCTAGAGAAAATTCTAGTGTTTTCCACTTGTAAAAATGCGACCATTTTAATGTATGATCGATTGCAGTATTGCTTGAAAATAGCGACATGTTATTTAAAGTATCAATTCTATATTGGGTACTGTTAAAAGAGTAAGACATCCAAGTATTGTAATTCAAAAACTGCTTTTTAATAAACAAATCGATTCCTTGAATACTAGAGTTTCCTTCGTGATATGAATATTCTTGAGGATTATTAAAATTTATTTCAGAGAAGTGTAGTGAGTAAGATTTTTTAAAATATGCTTCAAAATCTACCACCCATTTGTCTTTGCTAAAATTAGCGCCTATTGTATATTGATGACTTGTAGTAGGGTTAAAAGTATTTGTGTCTGCTAAAAACCATGGCTTAAACTCTGGGAGGGTGGTTGTAAAAAGCTCTTGAAGTTGATTTAAAGACTGGCTTTTGTATTCTAAGGAGGCGTTTATACTAAATTCAGGGATAACAAATTTTTGAAATACTGCTCTAGGCGCGAGATATAGTTTTTTAAAAGTATTATAGGCATCCCCACGCAAGCCAATGGTAAATAAATAGTTAGATGGGATACTTGATTGGTATTCTATAAACAGACTATTGGTGTTACTTTTTTGGGCATTAAAATCAAAAGGAAATGATGCGGCATTGGCTAATAAATGTGATAATTTTTTATGGGTGTATTGATATCCTAAAATAAAATGGTCATGAGCGCCCATACTGTAGTTAAATTTTAGATGTGCCCCAATATCATTAATGCTGTTTTCTTGCATTACTTCAGTAATACTAGGAAATTGTGATTTAGCTTGTTCGGCACTATATTCAGAAAAAGTTACTCCAATTTCTTGGGTTAATAAAGCATTCCATTCTTTATTCCAGTTTATTCCATAACCACTATTTTTAATAATAAAATTTTCGTTTTCTAGTTGATTCGTGTCATTATTTAACCCTGAAAAGCGTACGATATCTTTACTTTGTAAAAGCTGTGTAGTAACAATACATGATGGACTTGATTTCCACATACTTTGCAATGTGTAATCGTAAAAATCAAACTGAGGGTTGGTTAGTTTCCAAGCTGAAGGCTCTTGGTTAAATGCTGTTTGTAGAAAAGCATTTTGAATGTAGTTTTCAGACACATTAGTATCAAAAAAGTTAGTATGAGATCGTCTTCCGGAGAGCGTTAAAGTTAGTTTATTGTCTATAATAGGTAGTGTAGCAAATGCATCTGCGTAGAGTAAATTAAAACCAGCTGTTCCGTGGCTATCATTAGAGACAGAAGTATTGCTTAGCATATCAATTGCACTAGAAATACGGTTGTGGTATGTGGCGCTAGTCCCTTTACTGATAAAGTTTACATGATCTACTACATGCGGGTTAAAAAGAGAAATTGCCCCAAAAAGATGTGCAGTATTATAAAAGGGAATGTTGTTCCAAAGCACTAAATTTTGGTCGCTTTCTCCGCCTCTTACATAAAAAGTATTTGCGCCTTCGTTTAAATTATGTACACCAGGAATTTGTTGAATACTCTCTACAATGTCTGGGGTTATAAGTCCGGGAAGTAATTTTAATTTACTAGTGTTAATAGTAGTTTGTTTTACGTTTTTAGTAACACCGCTAGTTAAATATTCGTCAATAACCACTTGGTCAATAATCTCCTTTTTTTCGAGTAAAAGAATAGCTTTACAATTTGGGTATAGGTGATTTTTAGCAATAATATTAGTTGGCATTACACCAAAGGAATGTACTTTTAACAAAGCACCATACGGCATGTTTTCTATATAAAAATACCCGTGATCATCACTAGTATAGATTTGGTTGTTTAGCTGAATAACAGCATTAGAGACACTATTGTTATTACTCTCTAAATAGCCGCAAATAGTTATTAAATCTGTGTTTCTAAACTTAGATATTACAATAAATTCGGGACTAATTAATTCAAACTTTAAATTGGTTTGTGTCTCCAGGGTTAGTAACAAATCACTAATACTAATGACGTCGTCTAAAATTATCGTTACTTTTTTGGATTCAATTATCGCATCGGTAAAGGAAAACTTTACCTTGTAAAATTGTTCAATATTGGGTAAAACATCTTGTAGAGGCGTTTGCTCAAAAGCGCGTTTTTTTTGAGCAGAGAGTTGCATTGTAAAAAACATTGCAAAGCACCAAAATAACAATTGTTTCATGAACTGTTTAGTCTTCTAAAATGATACGATTCTCTTGTGTTGAATAGTTCAAATTTACGGACTTTAAAACGGTTTCTAGGGCAATTTCTTTATTATTGTTTGGAAAGACACCTGTAAACAAAATAGTGTCGTCAAAATCACGATACTCAATATGTATATTGTATTGGTTTTCTAAAGCAGTAAATACGTGCTTTATAGGTGTGCTTTTAAAAATAGATTGTGCATTTATCCATGCAGGTTTGTTTCCTTGGTATTGTAGTTCAATAGCGTTTTGATTGTCACTATTTTGGTAACCTAATGATGGGGTTAAGATGTTTGTTTTGTTATTAGAGAAATCATAAATTCTAACCTTTCCTTCGTAGCAGACTACATTAAAATATCCGGGTTGTGTATGTATAGTAAACTCGGTACCTAAAACGGTAACATTTCCTTGAGGTGTATTAACTGTAAAAGTACTTCCTTTTTGAACATCAAAAAAAGCCTCTCCTTTTAAGGAAAGTTTTCTGTTTTTATCCCAATTATAGGAGTTAAAACTAAGTGTAGATTTTGAGTTTAGTGTAACTAAAGATCCATCAGGAAGTGTTATTGTTTGTATTTCACTATATCCGCTAGTAAAAGAAGTGTTTGTAAAAAATGTAGTGTAACTAATTAACCCAATTAAAAGAATAACCGATGCGGCAATGCTAAGGTAACGACGTTTACTAGATTTTTTTTGCTGCTTATATGCTGCTTTAATTGTTGTAAAAGCACTATCGGTATCGTATTCAGGAGCAATTAAAGTATTACTTGCTTGAATTATTTTAAGGTATATAGAATAGTCTTCAGAAGCCTTAAAAGCACTAAGTTCTTCTGCTGAAAGCTCGTTATTTATCCATCTTGATAAAAATATATCGTCTTGTTTATTCATTTTGTTGCTTTATTTCCAATTACTAAACGTACTATATTGTGTAAAACCCTACCATTAAGGAATATTCTTTATTTCGGTTCTAAGTTTTAGGAGTGCTTTATGCATTAATTTTTCAATAGCCTTCACACTTACACCTGATAATTCGGCAATTTCTTTAAAAGTTTTTTTCTCTATCCTGTTTAATAAAAAAACTTCTCGTTGTCGGCTAGATAAACTTGCTATTGCCAAGTCTAGTTTTTCTTGAAACTCTTTTTCTTCTAACAAAAATTCGGGAGATTCATTAGAGATACCTTTATTGTAATACTCTACGTTTTTTTGGTATTTGAGTTTAACACTTTCATGTCTAAATATACTAGTACTATGGTTAATAGCAATTCTAAATAGGTAGCTTTTTGCAGAGGCGGGAGTTACTTTATGGCAGTTATTCCATAATTTAATAAAGGACTCTTGTACAACATCATCAATGTCGTTCATTCCTCCAAACTTATAGTATAAGAAATTTCGTAATAGCGTAGCGTTTTTGCTGAAAAATGTTTGAAACATTTGTTCACTACATAAATTATTGTCTTCTTTTTTTGGGGTTGGCATAATAACTTCTAGGTAGCTAAGTTGTTGGTAAAACAAAGTCTAAATCTAGGGTTTATTTTGTAATTCACAAAATAAATATGTTAGTAGGTAGGGTAAAGTGCTGTGTAGGTGTTTTATAGGTGTATGTCAAATTCTATTTTGCATACATAAAGTTTATTAGTTGGTTTTAGTAAAGAGGCTGGAGCGCTATCTTCAGTCTCTTTAAATCAAAAGAATATCTTTAATGTTAAAACGAGAATAACTACCTATTTATATAACCTACTGTTTTGTAAGCCGATTTGATTTTCAAGTCGGCTTTTTGTAATTAAAAACCTAAGATTAGTTTTGCAATCATAAAGTAAATTAGAATACCAAAAATATCGTTACTAGTTGTGATGAAAGGCCCTGTTGCTATAGCAGGATCAATACCTTGCTTGTCTAAGAATAAAGGAATAAAAGTGCCTATTACGCCAGCTACAATAATAACACTAAAGAGTGATATTGACATGGCTAATGAGGTGTTAACATTTCCTTTTGTAGCAAAGGTGTATATAAATAGTAGAACAGCAAGTATAAGTCCATTAACAATAGCGAGAAGCAGTTCTTTCCATAATCTATTAGCAATACTTCCTTTAACGTCATTATTGGCCAATCCTTGTACAATAATAGCGCTTGATTGTACCCCAACATTACCTGCCATTGCAGCAATTAAAGGTGTAAAGAAAAATAAAATAGCATGATCTTTTATGATAGTTTCAAAACCACCCATTATAGCGGCAGCTCCAATACCTCCAAATAGACCAAGTATAAGCCATGGTAACCGTGCTTTGGTAAGTTGTATAATGGTATCACTCGCTTCAACATCTTGTGTTAAACCTGCGGCCATTTGGTAATCTTTATCGGCTTCTTCTTTAATAACATCTACAATGTCATCTATAGTAATTTGACCAACTAGTCGTCCCATTTCATCTACAACAGGAATAACTATTAAATCATATTTCTGCATGACATTAGCAACTTCTTGATCGTCATCTTCGGCTTTTACGGCTGTTATTTTTGGGTTATAAACAGCTGCAATAGGCGTTCTTGTAGAGGTGGTTAGTAGGCTTTTTAAAGACAAGCGTCCTTTTAAAATGTTATTTTCATCAACTACATATATGGTGTGCACTTTTTCAAAGGCTTCTGCTTGTTTCCGCATTTCTTTAACGCAGCGCATAACCGTCCAGTTGTCTTTTACGGCAATAAGTTCTTTACGCATTAAACCTCCTGCGGTATCTTCGTCATAACGTAAAAGATCTACAATATCTTTGGCGTGATCTACATCTTCTATCTGAGAGATGACTTCTTCCTTTTTATCGTCAGGAAGTTCTGCAATAATATCGGCAGCATCATCGGTTTCTAGCTCGTCAATTTCTTCTGCAATTTCTTTTGAAGAAAGTGATTTTAAAACTTTTTCTCTAACATCATCATCAAGTTCTGCAATGATCTCAGAGGTAATTTCACTATCTAAGAGTTTAATGATATATACGGACTCTTGAAAGTCAAGTTCCTCAAGAATTTCAGCAATATCGGCATGGTGTAATTCTTCTAATATTGCGGCTAGCTTGTTGTCTTCATTTTCAAGAATGTAAGTCTTGATTTCAGAAATGAGTGTATGGTTTACTTGAAATTGCATAATACAAAGATACTTTTTTAATGCAAAGCCACAAACCTGCTAAAAACAGTTTTTTTCAAGCAAGCATGTTAAGTCAATAAATTCACTAACAGCGAGTTGTTCAGGACGTTTGTTAAACACATCCATGCTTTTAATGCTGTCTGGTAGTCCAAAGATTTTTAAGCTGTTTCTAAGTGTTTTTCGACGTTGTTGAAAGGCTGTTTTTACGACTCTAAAAAAGAGTTTTTCATTACATGGTAGTGTAAAATTTTCTTTTCTAGTTAGCCGCATTACTCCAGAATCTACTTTTGGAGGAGGGTTAAATACTGTTGGAGGTACTGTAAATAGATACTCTGCAATATAAAAAGCTTGGGCTAGTACGGAGAGAATTCCGTAAGTTTTATTACCGTGTGTGGCACAAATTCGTTGTGCAACTTCTTTCTGAAACATTCCTGAAAACTCTGGAATTTGGTCTCTCATTTCCAATGTTTTAAAAACAATTTGCGTAGATATATTGTATGGAAAGTTACCAATTATTGCAAAAGGTTCGTTGTTAAAAACACTGTTTAAGTTATATTTTAAAAAATCTTGTTCTATGATTTTATTAGAGAGTTTTAAATAGTGTGCCTGTAGGTAACTAACGGACTCACTATCTATTTCAATAACGTAGGTGTCGGTTTTTTTATCTAAAAGATACTTGGTTAACACGCCCATTCCAGGGCCAATTTCAAGTACTTTACTGTAGCCTTGTAAACTAAGAGAGTCGGCTATTTGTTGGGCAATAGTTTCGTCTTTTAAAAAATGTTGTCCTAAGTGTTTTTTTGCGCGTACCTTATCCATTTTTGATGTTTGATGTGATAATTTGTTCTATTGCTTCGCTATCTTTTTTAAGAAACCATGACAATTCAATAACTTGAGTACTGTTGTCGTGAAAAACTATTTCAGGTTCACTACCGCCTTTAGTAGGAATAAAATGTTTAATGTTTTGGTATTTAAAGTGTTTTCTTTTGTAAGTAAATCCGAGGTCATCAAAAATAAAAACAGGTTTCTTGTTTGTGAGTTGCATAAACAAAAAGACTAATGTAAATAATACAAAAATACCGTTTAAGATATAAAATAGCCAGATTGGTATTAAAGCATTAAGCAACATCATTAAAAAATTAAACATAATAACGGCTGTAATAACTAGTGCAAATAGTAATACAGATTTTAAAATATACAGGTATGTAGCAGTAAATTTTTTAGGCATGAAATTCTTCTATAAGTTGTAATTCAGTTCTAAAGGCAAGCATTTTTGTGCCAAACTTTTTAATACCATTTTTTTGTAGTTTTGCTGCGTAGTTGTTGTAGTAGTCTTGTAAGTCTTCTTCGTTCTTAGCAGTGTATTGAATAGAGTAGTTGGTGCCCTCCATATCTTCCTTAGCTAAAATTTTGGTAAATTTTGCGGATGTAAATTTTCCAGTAGCAAGTACTTCTTTAATGTGTGGTTTAATCCAAAATAGCCAGTCGTAATGAATACTATCTTCTACATTTATGGTGACGTTATAAATAATCATGTGTCTAAATTCTTTTTGGCAAAAATACGTTTTTTAAAATGACTTTTAAGCAAAAAAATAACGCACGCTTTTAGCGTGCGTTATTAGTGTTGAATAATGTGTGTTTTATTGTACAATTAAACGTTTGGTTGCAGATTGTCCGTCAACCGTTACTTTAATAATATATATCCCAGCTTGTAATGCTGAAATATTTAATTGATGTTGTATGTTTTTGTCAATGATTTTCTTTCCTAACATATCAAAAACACGTACTTGTTTGCTATTACTACTAGCGGTAGTAATTTGTATGTAGGTGGTATTTGTAGGGTTTGGAAATATAGTAAATCCTTCAATTACATTATCTGCAATAGAAAGAAAATTATTTACTGTTCCAGGAGTTCCTAAGTCTCCATCGCCATAAGCGGCAGTAGCAGCACCCCAATTAGAACCTAGATCATTATCCGTTGCTGTAAAAGCATTGGTAGATAATTCCATACTTATTCCTGTAGGGTCAGGGAATGTAGTGCCATTATCCCATAATACTTCGTCAATAACATTTCCAGAACATTGAATAGAAAGTTCATCTGAACTATTTCCTAAATAAGTACTGGTGCCATCATAAGCATAATCTGCAGTAACACCTCCGTTTAAAGAAATATCGCCATTACCTACAAACACAGCATATCCCAATGCAGGCACTACAACAGATGAGGCTATGGTAAAGCCTTCACTAGTACTAGTAAGGTCTACGACTTGCCATCCTTGCATATCAATAGCAGCTGTAGTCGTATTGTAAACTTCAAAGTATTCACCATAACTGTCACCAACAGCACTTGGGTTTTGCATAATTTCTGTAATAATAATATCACCGGCATTTGCACAAGTAGATACAACGCAAACAGGACTTGTAATATTACGGGTAATATTACAGCTGCTATTAGCAGTATCTCCAGTTACTGTTGTGGTAAAATCTACGCCTTCAGTAATGCCGCTAATGCTAATAGTTCCAGTAGCTACTGTAGAGGGGTCGTCTCCGGCAATAGTTCCGTTGCTAGCAGTATCAATCGTGTAAATAGAGCTTCCTCCGCCAGTATAATCAATAGTTGTAGTGTAAGTGTCTGTGCCATTAGTAGTAGCATCACAAGTGGTTGTAATTGTTCCTAATTGCAAATCACAAGGATAGGCAACGGTAAATGTAGTTGTACTACTTACTACGGGGTCTAGTGCTACATGACTATTGTCTACTAAAGTCATTACTACAGTGTATGACCCACCATCTGTAACAGTAATGCTTTCATCTAAAGTATCGTATTTCATAGCTTGGTCAACACCATCTACAGTCCAGTGAATATGTCCGTCGCCAGAACCACCAGCTTGATCAACTGTAAAGTTTGCAACATTTACGCTAATAGTAGCAGCGGTTGTTCCTGCAGCAATTACTGCCCCATCAGAAGGTGCAGTAATTGTGATAGCAGCTGAATTCCCTGTTGAGGTTCCTATCCAAGTACCAGGATCAAAACTATCTGTGGTGTTCTGTGCTCCATCACCTCCACCAGAATCGTTATCAATATCCCATTCGTTAACATCCCAGGTCGTATTTCCAGAAGTTACAAATGATTTTCTTTCGGCTCTACCATCTTCAAATTCATGACCAGTTCCTGAACCATCTTCTCCTGGAACACCAAATTGATCAACTAGTCCAGAAGCATCATAGAGCTCTAGGTTGTCATCCCCATTACCCCCAGCTACATTTCCACCCGATCCATCCCATTGATTTGGGGTAACGCCCCAAGTGTCAAAAACAAGAGTGTTTTCAGAACCTGAAGCTATAATGTAAAACCCTCCGGCAGTAATTGTGCCAGTAAGTGCAAGAGTTTGTGAAACAGTTGCTGAGGCGTTTGTATACTTGTCAATCCTCCATGTAGACAAATCAACGTCAGTCGCTCCGGCATTATAAAGCTCAATATAACGAGCATTATAATCGTCATTAGGATCAGCAAGCTCTGTGATAAAAACTTGCCCAAAAGACATACCACTTACGATAAGTAGTAATAATAAAAAGTAATTCTTTTTCATAATAATTTAGTTTGTGTTGAGTAATTGTAAAGTACCAAATATACAAAAAAAATGTGAAATAATATCCTGAGAAAAACCTAAGCTGTAATATGGTAATGTTAAGCTATTGTTATCTTAGTGTCTACAATGGTATATCTAAGGTATTTATGTAGTATATTTGACTATTATTAAAATAATAACAAAGCTATAATGAATTCAAAAACTACCATATTATTAGTAGATGATGAGCCCGATATTTTAGAAATTATAGGTTATAATTTAACAGCAGGCGGCTATGAAGTGTTTACGGCAAGCAACGGAGTAGAAGCTATTGCTCTTGCTAAAAAAGTAACACCTAGCCTAATTATTCTGGATGTGATGATGCCTGAAATGGATGGTATAGCAGCTTGTGAAGAGCTTAGAAAGATACCAGAATTGGCAAACACGGTTATTACATTTTTAACTGCTCGTGGCGAAGAATACTCGCAGGTAGCAGGATTTGAGGCAGGTGCAGATGACTATATTACAAAGCCTATAAAACCAAAATTATTATTAAGCAAAGTAAAAGGGCTGTTGCGTAGAAGTGTTGTAACAAATAAAAGCAAGACAATGCTAACTATTGGAACATTGATTGTTAATAAGGAGTCTTATACGGTATTAAAAAATGATGTAGTTATAGATTTGCCAAGAAAAGAATTTGAGCTACTATATTTGCTGGCAGAAACACCAGAAAAAGTATTTACTCGAGATGAGATTCTAACAGCTATTTGGGGAAATGATGTTGTTGTTGGTGGCAGAACAATTGATGTGCACATTAGAAAATTGCGCGAAAAAATAGGCGAAGAGTCGTTTAAGACAATAAAAGGAGTAGGGTATAAATTTGTAGCAAATACATGATTAAAATTAAAAGAACATACCGTTTTGCATTGTATTCCTCAATGTTAATTAATGTAATAATATTGTTGCTGCTGTTATTGTTTTTTTATACTGAAATACCCTTGTATAAAATTGCATTGGTAACTGTATTAAGTTTTTTTTGTTGCTTGTTTGTAATACAGTATGCCTCAGAGAAATTTATTTATCGCCTAATTAAAAACACTTACGAAAACATTTCTTTATTAGACAAAACAAATTTTCATCAACAGCCAATAACTACAGATATTACGGCACTAACCAATGATGTAAAAAAAATTGCAAATGCCAATAAACTAAAGATAGAAACCCTTCAGATTCGCGATCAATATCGCAAAGAATTTATGGGAAATATTGCACACGAATTAAAAACACCATTATTTACTGTTCAAAGTTATATTCTTACGCTAATAGACGGCGCTTTGAAAGATGATAATGTTAACGAAAAATATTTAAAACGTGCCAGTAAAGGGGTAGATAGACTTATTTATTTAGTAGAAGACTTAGATTTAATTACAAATCTTGAAACAGGTAATTTAAAACTTAAAAAGGACACCTTTAATATTGTAGATTTAATACAAGAAGTGTTTGACTTGTTAGAAATTAAAGCCCAAGGGAAAACATTGTCGTTGGTTTTTGATAAGCAATACAAAAAGCCAATTTTGGTAGTTGCTGATAAAGAAAAAATACGACAGGTGATCACAAACCTAATCGTAAATTCTATTAAATACGGACAAGAAAATGGCACAACCGAAGTAAGTATAGAACCTTTAAATAAACACAAAATAATTATAAGGGTTACTGATAATGGAGAAGGAATAGCATCAGAACATTTACCGCGGTTGTTTGAGCGTTTTTATAGAATTGATAAAAGTGGCGCAAGAAGTGAGGGTGGATCAGGGTTAGGACTGGCTATTGTAAAACATATTATAGAAGCACATCATCAAAAAATATATATTGAAAGTCAGCACGGAGTGGGGTCGGAATTTTCATTTACCCTAACCAAAAGTAAAAACAATTAAAAGGCAAAAGCAATTATATAATTTGCTATTTTTGTCGAAAAATATATAGGAGTGGGAAGTAAAAATAAACTGAAAAGATTTAGAGAAAACGATACCTTTGAAAACGTATTTCAGCCAACACGAGAAGAAATTGTTTCAGGTAATTTTGCCTTAAAAGGACAATGGAACGACAAGTTTTTTAAAAACAACAACCCTATAGTTTTAGAGCTTGGTTGCGGAAAAGGAGAGTATTCTGTAAGTTTAGGAGAGCGTTTTCCAAACAAGAATTTTGTAGGAATTGATATTAAAGGTGCTCGTTTCTGGAGAGGCGCTAAAACCGCTACAGAAAACAGCATGAATAATGTAGCTTTTATTAGAACGCAAATAGAACTAATAACAGGCTTATTTGCAGAAAACGAAGTAAGCGAAATATGGATAACCTTCCCGGATCCTCAAATAAAATATAAGCGTACCAAACACCGTTTAACAAACGAAACGTTTTTAGAAAAATACAAACAAGTATTGCATGAAACAGGTGTAGTGCATTTAAAAACCGATAGTGAATTTATGCATGGCTATACCTTAGGGTTGCTTCATGGCGCTAAGCACGATGTGTTGTATGCTAATCATAATGTATATCATAACGAAGGCGCTCCGGAAGAAGTAACTGCCATTCAAACATTTTACGAGAAACAATATTTGGCAGTAGATAAAGCCATTACCTATATTAAATTTAAAATACAATAAAATGCACTTGTCAATCTTGTTTTTGTATTGCTTTACATGGTCGTTCTTTGGCGTGCTTCCTCCTGGAATCATTAATGTAAATGCTGCAAAAATAAGCGCTGCACAAGGCCGCAGACGCGCCTTAATATTTACCTTAGGCGCCTGTGTTGTTATTGCTGCACAAGCTAGTGTTGCAGTGTTAATTACAGAGTATTTAGACTTGTCGGCAAAAGAATTGGGTATTATTCAGGAAATAGGAGTTGTTGTTTTTTTTTGTTTGGCACTATACTTTTTTTTCTCAACAAGAGTAAAATCTAAACCTAAAAAAATTGTAGTACACAGAAAAACACGACTGTTTGTAAAGGGAATTATATTTTCAGTATTAAATGTGTTTCCTATACCATTTTATAGTTTTGTGTGTACAACACTAACAACATCTGGTAATTTTAGTTTTTCGCTCACAGATGTAGTTATATTTGTAGCAGCTACTGTTATAGGAAGTTTCTCTGCTATAACAACCTATATTATGCTGTTTAAGCGATTTAATAAAAGCAAAAATATTGATAGAAACACAAACTATGTATTAAGTGTGTTAACTTTTGTATTGGCTATTTTCGCGTTGGTTAAATTAAAATTTTAGCACCATGTCCGAACTTAATTTTTTTGAACGGGTATATGAAGTAGCGCGGTTAATTCCGGAAGGAAAAGTAACCTCATATGGCGCAATAGCAAACTATTTAGGGGCTGTAAAAAGTGCTCGAATGGTAGGTTGGGCAATGAATGCTTCTGGGGCAAAAGATGTCCCTGCACATCGTGTGGTAAATAAAAAAGGACTGTTAACCGGAAAACAACATTTTCAAGGAATTACTTTGATGCAACAGCTGCTTGAAAACGAAGGAATTGTAATTAAAGATAATCAAATACAAGACCTAGATAATTGTTTTTGGGACCCTGCAAAAGCACTCTTATAAAAACAATACTTTTTAGTTAAAATAGTTGTTGCTAAAAGAGATAAATTATTTCAAGCAATGTATCTTTGTAAAAAACTAGCATGTAACATGCAGTAAATGATATTATAAAATGAAAATTGATAGAAAATCTGTACTAGAAGCATTAACACAAATTACCGTTCCGGGTGAGGGTGCTAATATGGTAGATAGTGGTGCAATTAAAAATGTATTGACCTTTGGAGATGAGGTTGTTGTAGAAATTACAATAGCTAACCCAGCAATGCAAGCTCGCAAAAAAGCAGAAGCCGAAATTATAAAATGTATACACGAAGCAGTATCAAAAGATGCTAAGATAAAAGTGAATATTAAAGTAGTAGCGCCTGAAAAACCAGAAATTAAAGGAAAGCAACTACCAGGTGTAAAAAATATCATAGCCATTTCTTCTGGTAAGGGTGGTGTAGGTAAATCTACAGTTACAGCAAATGTAGCCGTAAGTTTAGCAAAAATGGGTTTTAAGGTAGGTGTGTTAGACGCAGATGTCTATGGGCCATCAATCCCAATAATGTTTGATGTTGCAGATGCTCGTCCGTTAGCAGAAACTGTTGATGGGAAATCAAAAATGAAGCCAGTAGAAAACTACGGTGTAAAAGTGCTTTCAATTGGGTTTTTTACCAAGCCAGATCAAGCAGTAATTTGGAGGGGGCCAATGGCTTCCAAGGCATTAAATCAATTAATTTTTGATGCTGCATGGGGAGAACTTGATTTCTTATTGCTAGATTTACCTCCAGGAACAGGAGATATTCATCTATCAATAATGCAGGCATTACCAATAACAGGAGCTGTAGTGGTAAGTACACCACAAAATGTTGCATTAGCAGATGCTAAAAAAGGTGTAGCAATGTTTCAGCAAGAAAGCATAAATGTGCCAGTATTAGGAATAATTGAGAATATGGCGTATTTTACACCAGCAGAATTACCAGAAAACAAGTATTATATCTTTGGAGAAGGCGGAGCTAAAAATTTATCAAAAGATTTAAACGTGCCGTTTTTAGGAGAGTTACCTATTGTTCAAAGTATTCGTGAGGCAGGAGATATTGGTCGCCCAGCAGGCTTGCAAACCGAAACGCCTGTTTCAGAAATATTAACAAAAATCACACAAAATATAGTAACGCAGGTGGTAGAGAGAAATGATAGTCTACCAGAAACAGAAGCTATTAAAATTACAACTATGGCAGGGTGTTCATAAGCAACCCCTCTCTAAATAAAATTATTTAAACCTCGATTATCGAGTAAAAAAATAAATATTATGACAACGGAAGAACTTCAGATAAATGTTGAAAAAGCATTAGCAGAAATAAGACCATTTTTAGAATCGGACGGCGGTAATGTGTCGTTAGTTTCTATTGAAAACGGAAAAAAAGTTACCGTTAAATTTGAAGGTGCCTGTGTGTCATGCAACGTTAATCAAATGACTCTAAAATCGGGTATAGAAATGACTGTAAAAAAGTTTGCTCCCCAAATAGAAGAGGTAATCAGTTTAGATTAAAGTTGCCTCTTGCAAAACAAAAAGCCACAATGTAATTTACATTGTGGCTTTTTGTTTTAAGAATAGTGTATTGGTCTTATAATCAATAACAGCTTTCCCTTTCAACAATATATCTGCGCCAATAATACCATGTACAGGTTTGCTGCCATGATTAGTAAGTGCGGTATTTACATGTGTTAAATTAAACAATACTAGTGGAGTAGCAAAGGCTTCCCATTGTCCAATTAAAATGGTATTGTTTTCGGCAAGTAGTGTGTTCATGTCTGTGGCTCCAGCTCCAGCAGCCTTAACATTACTTTTTGTGGTGGTTAGTTTAAATTTATCAACAAATAAGAAATCAATACAGGTATTAGAAGCGCCAGTATCTACAATAAACTTTCCTTTTACCCCATTAATTCTTGCCGTAACCTTAAAATGATTGGTTTTTGTGAATTTTAATTTCTTTTTTTGATAACCTTTTTTTAAAAGATAGCTGGCTAATGACATATTTAAATATTTTTGTAAAAGTAAATATATAGTCGTTCAAAAACAATGCTAACAGATACTCATACCCATTTATATAGCGAATCTTTTAATGAAGATAGAAAAGAAATGATGCAGCGCGCATTTAAAAACGATGTGCAACGCATGTTTGTTCCTGCAATAGATTCAACATATACAGCGTCAATGCTTGCGCTAGAAAAAGAATATCCTGAAAATGTGTTTTTAATGACAGGTTTACACCCTACGCATGTAAAAGACAATTATTTAGAAGAGTTAGCACATGTAGAAGACTTGCTATCTAAACGAAAATTTATTGGTATTGGTGAAATAGGAATTGATTTATATTGGGATAAAACATCACTAGAAATACAGCAAAAAGCCTTTCGCGCACAAATACAACTGGCCAAACAATACAAATTACCAATAGTTATACACTGTAGAGATGCTTTTGATGAGGTTTTTGAAATTTTAGAATCTGAAAAAGGATCAGATTTACATGGAATCTTTCATTGTTTTACAGGAACAATCTCTCAAGCAAAACAAGCCATGTCATATAATATGAAACTTGGAATAGGAGGAGTGGTAACCTTTAAAAACGGAAAAATTGATGCGTTTTTAGACCAAATTCCGTTGCAACATATAGTGTTAGAAACCGATTCGCCATATCTAGCACCTACACCATATAGAGGTAAGCGAAACGAAACCGCATATATTACAAAAGTAGCCCAAAAAGTAGCCGATATCTATCAGGTGTCAATAGATGAGGTAGCAAAAATAACTACCGAAAATTCTAAGCAAGTATTTGGGGTTTAGAAATCCGAAAGAAAGCACAATGCTTTTCTCAACTATTTTTTGTTTTTTTGTAGCATAACTTATTTTTTTTGTCAAAATTTCAACACATACAACCCTATCATGATAATGAGGTGAACGCTGTCTTAAAAAAGGTAAGTACTCACCCAATGTTGCAGTCGGTATTAAAATTTAGCTACCCTCAAGCAAGTGAAGCGTATATAAAGGAGCAGTTAATGAACTGTCACTCTATACGTGATTTTCAAACAAAAATTGTAATTCGTGCCATACAAAAAGTACTTTCACGATCGTCTCTTGGTATTACAACAAGCGGGTTTGAAAAACTAGAAAAAGACACGGCTTATTTCTTTATATCAAACCACAGAGATATTTTATTAGACACCAGTTTGCTAAACATATCCTTGTATGATCATGGTTTGGTTATGACCGCCTCAGCAATTGGCGATAACTTAGTGCAAAAGCCTTTTTTATTAGAGTTGGCAAAACTAAATAGAAATTTTTTGGTACAACGTGGCTTAGGGCCTAGAGAGATGTTGGAGAGTTCAAGATTAATGTCGGAGTATATTGCAAAAAACATTATAGAAGACAATAGGTCGGTCTGGATTGCACAACGAGAAGGACGTACAAAAGATGGTAATGATACCACACAGCAAGGTGTATTAAAAATGATGGCTTTAGGGAGAGGAGATGCAGCACCTCTAGCATATTTTAAAAAGATAAAGATAGTTCCTGTGGCTATTTCGTATGAATTTGATCCTACAGACATGTATAAAATGCCAGAATTAATGGCAAAACATTACGAGGAGGAGTATATAAAATCGGAAAATGAAGACTTCAACTCTATTTTAAAAGGGTTAACAGGACAAAAACGTAGAATTCATATTAGCGTAGGGAAACCTCTTAATGACATATTGAATGAGATAGGCGCTCTTGCGTTACCGCTAAATAAGCAGTTTCAGCAATTGGCATTAAAGATAGACGACTGTATTCATCAACAATATAAATTATGGCCAACAAATTATGTGGCCTATGATATGCTGTATAATACAACTAAATATACCGAAAAATACACAGCTTTAGAATCTGCGCAATTCAAAACCCGGTTAGAGCATAGAATAGACGCTACAAATGCTGTTGCACGACACAATTTTTTAGCAATGTATGCTAACCCTGTTGTAAATAAAGAAAATATAGATGGCAAGTAAACCTAATATACTACTGTTATATACCGGCGGAACTATAGGTATGGTGAAGGATTTTGAGACCAATACCCTTCGTGCATTTAATTTCGATAATTTACTGCAACGCATACCAGAAATTAAACAGCTAAACTGTAACATTACAACCTATTCTTTTGAGGAGCCGTTAGATTCTTCAAACATGAATCCGGTGTGTTGGAGACAAATAACAGCGGTTATTGAACAATTCTATAATGATGTAGATGGCTTTGTGGTGTTACATGGGTCAGATACAATGTCTTACACTGCATCTGCACTAAGTTTTATGTTAGAAAACTTGCAGAAACCAGTGATATTTACAGGCTCTCAGCTGCCAATTGGAGATTTACGGACCGATGCTAAAGAAAACTTAATAACTGCTATTCAAGTAGCCTCGTTGCATAATAATGGCGTGCCAAAAATACAAGAGGTTTGCTTGTATTTTGAATACAAACTATACAGAGCAAATAGAACAACTAAAATAAATGCAGAGCATTTTGAGGCGTTTACCTCGTTAAATTACCCTGAATTAGCAGAGTCTGGAGTGCATTTAAAAGTGTTTTCGGAAAACCTTTGGAAATCTGCTACAGAAAAAGCGATTAGTGTGCATAAAGATATGTGTACAGATGTTGGGGTGTTAAAATTATATCCAGGTATTAGTAAAGAAGTCGTTTCTGCAATTACAAACACAGAAAACTTAAAAGGACTAGTGTTAGAAACTTATGGTTCAGGAAACGCGCCTACAGAGAAGTGGTTTGTTGAGTTGTTGTCTGCAGCTTTACTAAAAGGAGTTTATATTGTAAATGTAACTCAATGTAGCGGTGGTAGTGTGCTAATGGGACACTATGAAACTAGTTTGCAGTTGCAGGGCTTAGGGTTAATTTCTGGTGCAGATATCACTTTTGAAGCAGCCATTACAAAAATGATGTACTTGTTAACAAAAAATCTATCAAAACAAGATTTTAAACAAGCCTTTGAGCGCTCAATTAGAGGAGAGCTAACGCAATCTTTTTTATAAAAATATTGTAAAAAATTACCATTTAAATTTCATCAAATCACATTTTTTTCGTTATTTGGCATCATTAAAATTTGCAGTAGCGAAGAAAAGGTATGATTTTTGAAAATACCTAACCAAACTTATCTCGTACAAACAATGTGGTAAGTAGATAGTTAAATCGTTTAAAACAAACAGTACTAATTAATTAAGAGTAAAAAAATGAAAAGAGTAGTATCAGTAGTAGGAATGTTATTAGTAGCAATTAATGCTAGTGCAGTAACCATTCAAGAGGCTCCAGCAGGAGGATTTGGACATGAAGTATTAAAAACAAGGTTCATTGAAGGTGGAGCTGGTTTCATGGGAATTGTATTATTATGTTTAATCTTAGGATTGGCTTTCGTTATTGAAAGAATCATCTATTTAAACATGGCTACAACAAACACTAAAAAATTAATTTCAAGTGTTGAAGAAGCTTTAAATTCAGGTGGTGTAAATGCCGCTAAAGAAGTGTGTAGAGACACAAAAGGACCAGTAGCATCTATCTTTTATCAAGGATTAGAGCGTGCTGATGAAGGAATTGAGTCTGTTGAAAAATCTGTAATTGCTTATGGAGGTGTTCAAATGGGACAATTAGAGAAGAACGTATCATGGATTTCATTATTTATCGCTATTGCGCCAATGTTAGGATTCATGGGAACTGTAATTGGTATGATTCAAGCCTTTGATAAAATTTCTGCAGCAGGTGGATTAGATGCCTCATTAATTGCAGGAGATATTAAAGTTGCCTTATTAACAACAGTATTTGGATTAGTAGCAGCAATTATTTTACAAATTTTTTACAATTACATTATCGCTAAAGTAGATAGTATTGTAAATGATATGGAAGATGCATCAATCTCTTTGATTGATATTTTAGTTGCAAACAAAAAATAATAACTCTTGAAAATTGCACGTTAAATAATGTGCTTTAATCAAGGTAAAAACATAATAATTATGAATTTACAAAAAGCTTTAACAATAACAATAGCTGTTATTAGTGTTGTAGCACTTGCATTTTGGGTAATGATCATCAGAGGTGGTGAGGAGAGCTCAGCAATTGATATGATGCTTTACTTAGGAGAATTTCTAGTCATAGCAACAGCTTTAATAGCAGTAGTATTATCGCTAAAAAATATAGCGTCTAACCCAGCAAAACTAAAAGTAGCAGGTATTGCACTTATTGCATTATTGGCAATAGTAGCAATTAGTTACGGTCTGTCAACAGGGAAAGAAGTAATAAATACTACAGGAGAACAAATGGTTTCTGAATCAGGATCAAAATTAGTAGGTACCG
The DNA here is from genome assembly GCA_965178655.1 of Flavobacteriaceae bacterium. GTDB lineage: Bacteria > Bacteroidota > Bacteroidia > Flavobacteriales > Flavobacteriaceae. The sequence continues at coordinate 1,029,284 of OZ238266.1, read as the reverse complement.
GATTACGTGTATTTTACTTATTAGTAATTGTTGCACTTGGGGCAATGGTGGCATCTGGATTAAAGAAATCTTTAAACAAATAAATTATGGCAAAAAGATCAATACCTGAAGTAAATGCAGGATCTATGGCAGATATTGCTTTCTTGCTGTTAATTTTCTTCTTAGTAACAACTACAATTGAACAAGACAATGGTATCATGCGTAAATTACCAGCATGGGAGCCAGAAGAAGAACAAGAGAGAGTTGTTATAAAAGAGAAAAATATCTTTACTGTAGTTGTAAATAAAGATGACCAAATGTTGGTAGAAGATGAGCTAATGGAACTTAAAGATTTAAGAGCCGCAGCAATTGCTTTTATTGATAATGGTGGAGGTGTAAGTGAAGCTGGAGATAAATGTGACTATTGTAAAGGTGACAGAAACCCAGAATCATCAGACCATCCTTCTAAAGCTATTATAGCACTGCAGAATGAAAGAGAAACAAACTACGGTACTTTTGTAGCAATACAAAGTGAGTTAGGAGCGGCCTATACAGATTTACGTAATAGAGAAGCAGAGTTGTTATACGGTAGCGGAAATACATACACAAGTATGAATGCTATTTATAGAGACCCTAAAGTTTCTGATGCTGTTTTAAAAGAAAAGCTTAAAACGCGTTTAGATAAATTAAAGAAGATGTACCCTCAAATTATTTCTGAGGCAGAACCTAAAAAATAACACTATGGCAAAGTTTAAAAAGAAAAAAGATGGCGAACTGCCACAGGCTTCTACAGCGGCTTTACCGGATATCGTTTTTATGCTACTGTTTTTCTTTATGACAGTAACAGTAATGAAGGATAACTCTCTAAAAGTAGCTAATAAGTTACCTGCAGCAGATGATATTGAAAAATTAGATCGTAAAAATGATAAAGTAATGTATATCTATGCTGGAAAACCAGTAGCAGAGTATCAAGCTAAATACGGTACTGAAGCAGTTATTCAGTTAAATGATAAAATTGCACAGCCTTCAGATTTAAAACAATTTATCCATGCGGAAATTGCACTTAGAAATGAAGAAATAGTACCATTTATGGTTACAGCATTAAAAGTAGACCGTCATGCTAATATGGGATTGATTTCTGATATTAAGCAAGAATTACGAAAAGAAAACATGTTAAAAGTAAGTTACCTTTCTGTTAAAGAAGGAAGATAATTTAACCTGTTTTGTCTCGTCCTAAATAACCGATACAGATTATTGGGCTAAGATATTTAAATTATTAGAGGGTAGCAAATTCATTTTTGTTACTCTCTTTTTTTGTTTATAGGTTTTAATTTTCAGTCTTCTTTGTTTGTGCATTTGTTCAGGAGTCAACATTGAATTTGATAAGTGTGGTCTATCCTTATTGTATATTTCTATTGCGTTTTTTACTAATTTTTTAATTATATCAAGGTTTAGATTATACTTGTTAATATCAAATTCTTGCTTTAAAATGCCATTAATTCTTTCAGCTATTGCGTTTTCATAGGGATCATATTTTTGAGTCATACTAGGTTGTATGTCAAATTTATCTAATAATTTTTGATATTCATTAGAACAGTATTGAATACCTCTATCAGAGTGGTGTATCAACGCTTCTTGTTTATATATTCTATTTTTAACAGCTTTATCTAAAGCACGTGTAGTTCCTTTTACACACAGACTATCAGACACATCATATCCAACTATTTTCTTGGAATAAGCATCTGTGATTAATGCTAAATACATAGGGTTCTTTCTGTTTCCTATATAGGTAATGTCTGACACCCAAATCTGTTCAGGTCTTGAGGGTGTTGTTGCACTAATGAGGTTTTGATGTTTGTAAAACCTATGATATGAATTGGTTGTAACATGATACTGCTTCTTTGGTTTTATAAGCATATGGTTTGCCTTAAGTATAGCAAAGAGCCTGTCTCTACCAACACCAATCTCTTTCAAAGGATCTTCTAGTTTATTATATAATTTACGTGTACCTAATTTGGGCATTTTCATTCTTATTTCTTTAACCATTTCTATTACTTTTTGAGCTTTTATTCGCCGCTTTTTTCTTGATTGATTAGCTCTATAATATACCTGCCTGCTAACCCCGAGTAATTCACAGGTAGAAACTATTGTTTCTTTGTGTTCTTCTTTGAAGGTGTTGATAACCCGGGTTTGGAGTTTTTTCTGATAGAAATATTATATTCTTTTTCCGCTAAATCAATCATCATGTCAAAAATGATTGCTTTTTTGTCTGCTCGTGAGACCTGATGCTCTAAGTGGGCTTTTTGCTTTTTTAGTAGACGATTTTCTTGTTCTAATTCAAGTAGTTTTTGTTCAGGAGTTTTTGGCATATTTGATGGTGTTTGGTTTTCCCAATCAAAGGTACCATATTTTCGGAGCCAACTAACAATTGTTGAACGTGCTTGGATACCATATTTACGAACAGCTCCTGTGGTGCTTAATTCTCCTTGTTCAATCTCTTGAACAATTTGTAGTTTTAAAGACATTGAATAGTCTTTCTGAGTACGCTTTATATAGCGTTCGGGGTTGTTTTCCATTTTTTAACGTTTTTATGTGTAACGCTATTTCAGGACGGGACATTTTTATAATATTAAAAAGCCTATTCACTTGAGTAGGCTTTTTTGTTTTAGGCTTTTTTTAAATAAGTTAAAAAATCATCTCTAGAAATTTCTTGTGCCCCTAGGCTTTCTAAATGATTACTATGTAGTTGGCAATCAATTAATGTATAGTTTAGTGTTTTAAGATGTTCTACTAAAGTAATAAATGCCGCTTTAGAAGCATTAGAGACTAAAGAGAACATGCTTTCTCCGCAAAACACTTTTTGTGCTTTTAGATCAATGCCATATAATCCGCCAACAAGTTTATCTCCTTGCCATGCTTCCACAGAAATTGCAACTCCTTCTTTGTGTAGATTATAATAGGCTTGCATCATTTCTGGAGTAATCCAAGTGTCGTTTTGGTCATTGCGCTTGCTGTGTGCACAATGTTCAATAACGGTTTTAAAAGCGGTGTTATAGCGTATGGTGAAAACCTCTTTTCGGAGTATAGTTTTCATGCTTTTTGATATCCGAAGCGCTTTAGGAAACAAAACCATTCTTGGGTTTGGAGACCACCATAAAATAGGTTCATCAATAGTAAACCATGGAAATATACCATGCTTATAAGCATGTAATAACCGCGCTGTAGATAAATCACCTCCATAGGCCAATAGGCCATCTTCAGATGCTTCTGAAGGGTCTGGAAAGCTAATATGCTCTGTTAAAAACTGCATGTTATTATTTGAATAAAAAAAGGGTCATCTTGAACGTTTCAAAATGACCCTTTGTAATTGTATAATGTCCTTTTATTTAAAAAGGTAAGTCATCGTGTTCTTCTTCTTTAAAGTCACTTGTGGCTTCAAAAGCATCAATTGGTGCTACTGGTGGCATTCCGGCATCAGATGTTGGTGCTGCCATAAGGTTTTCAATTCGCCATCCTTGAATAGAGTTAAAGTACTTTGTTTCGCCTTGTGGGTTAACCCATTCTCTACCTCTTAGGTTAATTGAGATCTTAACACTTTGTCCTACTTGGTAAGTGTTAAGCAAATCGCATTTGTCTTGTACAAACTCTACCATTATTGATTGTGGGTATTGCTCTTCAGTAGTTATTACAACTTCTCTTTTTCTAAATCCGTTACTACCAAATGTTTGTGTTTGTCCAATAACTTTAATTTTTCCTTGTATTTCCATGTCTCTTAGTCTGTGTTATTCAAAATAATATTGATGCTACAAAAGTAATTAAATATGTAGCAATTATAGGTTAGGATAATAATAATTTCCAAGCAATATCAACATTTCCTTTTTCAATATATTCTTGTGCTTTTTTGTGCATGCTTTCTGTGCTTGCACGTTCAATATGCGGACAAGCTTCTTTAGCGGCTTTCATGTATTCAGCAACAGCCTCTTTGCTTGGCATTGCTTCGCAATTTCCTAAAACACCTAAGTCGTTACCAGTAAGTATAGTGCTGTTTTTAATATGATCAGGAAGTGCATCAACCCCCATGCCTAAGTTTGCAATAGGTTTTGGGATTTCAAAAAACCCTTCTTTTGCTCTGCTATAAAACGATCCTCCAGCACGGGCTACAACATCTATTTTGTGCTGGTCAATTCGGCCATCATCATCTAAAACATCTTCATTAATATGGAGTTTAACCACTTCGCAAACAATCATGTTTCCTGCGCCTCCTTCTGTGCCTAGTGCAATAACATTGGTTACTTTACATTCAAATTGCACAGGGCTTTCGGCCACTCTAAACGGACTAATTTTTTCTGAAGCCAACATGGTTAGTCCAGATTTATCAAATTCATTAACACCTTTAGCGTACGCTGTACTAGCTAAAGACATTTGTTGCACCATATCGTAATTAACAACATTTATAACCACTTCCTTAGTAGCAATACAATTGTCTAAAGTGTGTTTTGTAGTATTGTCTTTTACGCTCCTTGCTGGCGAAAACACCATTATTGGCGGATTTGCGCTAAAAACATTAAAAAAGCTAAATGGTGCTAAATTAGGATTTCCTTCGGCATCTACAGTACTTGCAAAAGCAATTGGTCTTGGCGCTACGCTACCAAGTAAGTATCCGTGTAATTTGGCAACGGAAATATCGTTAGGGTTTATGGATAACATTGTTATTGATTTAAAAAAACAAAAATAACGATAAATCATGTAACAAAAAATCTTATTTTAGTTCACTTAAAAACATTTCTAATGTTATGATGGTTCGTAAAAATATATTTCGATGGATTAGTATAGTTGTTTCTTTTGCAATTGTGTCTTTAATTTTATGGAACACATATACCTTTTTTCAAAATTTTAAGGAAGAAGAACGTGTTAAAATGACTATTTGGGCCAAGGCTTATGACGATGTTAATAATAACTTAGACCTAAATGCGTCTATAAACGATATGTCGTTAGCCGTGCTACAAAGCAATACAACTACGCCAATGATTTTGGTTAACAGTGATGGGATATATAGTTTGCAAAACATGCCCGGAATATTGCCAACAGATTCTATACAAATTACAAATCTTATAGCGCTGTATAAAAACGAAAATACGCCTATTGAGATGCATTATGAAGGAGAACTCATTCAAACTATTTATTACGGAAACTCTTCTTGGATTAATAAGTTAAAATATTACCCTATTGCATTATTGTTAATATTGATACTATTTTCTGGGGTTGTTTATTTTTTTTATAAGGCCTCCAAAAACGCAGCTCAAAATAAGTTATGGACTGGAATGGCAAAGGAAACCGCACATCAGATAGGTACGCCATTGTCTTCGTTAATTGGATGGTTAGAGCTATTAAAAGCAAGTGAGTTGCCAGAAAGCACTATACAAGAGATGGGAAAAGATATTAGTCGCCTACAAATGATAACAGATAGGTTTTCTAAAATTGGATCAAAACCAACTTTAAAAAAAATAGATGTTGTTACAGAAACAGCAAAAAACATTGCTTATTTAGAGTCACGAACATCAAGGTTAATTCAGTTTTCTTATGAGCTCCCTAAGCAACCAATTTTCACATTACTTAGCGCACAATTGTATAGTTGGACAATAGAAAATTTGGTTAAAAATGCTATTGACGCTATGAAAGGAAAAGGGATGTTAAAAATAACAATTCATGAAGATAAAGGTTTGGTGTTTGTCCAAATTCATGACACCGGAAAGGGACTTCAGAAATCAAAATTCTCAAAAATATTTACACCCGGATATACCACTAAAAAAAGAGGATGGGGATTGGGTTTGTCTCTTTCAAAACGCATTATAGAAGATTACCATAACGGTAAAATTAAAGTGGTGTCGTCTGTAAAAAATAAGGGTACTATAATGCAAGTTCAGTTAAAAACTATAACTGCGCTTTAATGGTAGCGGCAAGTGTTTTAAAATCTTCAGGAGTAAGTGTTTGCTTTTGAATAAAACGGGCGTCTTCCATGCTGTTTAAAGGAATTAAGTGCACATGTACATGAGGCACTTCTAAACCAATAACAGTCATTCCAACACGTTTGCAATCTATGGCTTTTTCTATGGCCTTTGCAATTTTTTTAGAGAAGAGTAGTAAAGCAGTATATGCATCATCTGACAAGTCAAAAATCTTATTAGTTTCTTTTTTAGGAATACATAAGGTATGTCCTTTTGCATTAGGATTGATATCTAAAAAAGCTATAAAATCATCATTTTCAGCAATTTTATAACACGGAATTTCACCAGATATAATTTTTGTAAATACAGATGCCATAGTGTTGTTTTTTAATTAAATTCTTGAGATATCTATAATTTCAAATTTCATAACCCCATTTGGCACAACCACTTCGGCAATATCACCAACAGAGTTTCCTAGAAGTCCTTTTCCGATAGGAGAGGTTACAGAAATTTTCCCGGTTTTTAAGTCGGCTTCACTCTCGGCAACCAATGAGTACACCATTTCCATGCCGTTCAGTTGATTTTTAATTTTAACCTTTGAATGAATCAGAACTTTTGAGGTGTCTAATTGAGATTCATCAATAATACGTGCATTAGATACTACTGCTTCTAATTTTGAAATACGCATTTCAAGCATACCTTGTGCTTCTTTTGCAGCATCATATTCGGCATTTTCAGACAGATCTCCTTTGTCTCTTGCATCAGCAATTGCTTGCGATGCTTTAGGACGCTCTACATCTCTTAATTGGTTTAACTCATCACGTAAACTTTGCAAACCTTCTTCGCTATAGTATGATATTTTACTCATAACCTTAATTTTTCTATACTTATCTAAAACAGAGGAAATCCTATTAAAAACAGGATTTCCTCTACACAAATATACTATTTTTTTGCGATGCCTTAAAAATTAATCGTTTTAATTGTAAATTTGAAGTGTTTTTAATTGATAACAATGAAATTTTTATATAGCACTTTATGTCTTTCCATGGTCTTGCTCTCATGCAATACTAACGATGATTTACAAAACGGATGTGTAAGTGTATTACTGCCAAATTATGGTTTTGATACAGGTACTACTATAAACATGAGCTTACCACAGTATAGTGGATTGCAATTTGCTGGAAATGCATTGTATATAGGTGGTTATAGCGTAAAAGGATTTTACATATATAATAACGGTAGTGGTTATGTTGCTTTTGAGGCAAGTGATCCTGCACATGCGCCTAGTAGTTGTTCTTTAATGACCTTGTCTGGCATTACACTTAGTTGTGCATGTGACGATGATGAAAATGAATACGAGTTGTTAACAGGTCAGCAAACACAGGGCGCTACAGGAAATTGCCTGAAAGCCTATCGTATAGAGCAAAGCGGCACTATTTTAAGAGTGTATAATTAAGCATCTTCTGGAATTAAGGGTTTCTTTAGAGTATTTACATCAAAAAAAAAGGTTAAAAAATGAATTCATTTTTTAACCTTTTTTTAATTAATACCTAAAGCATTAAAACTTTATGGTTGCACCTATTAAGAAATTTCTAGTTGCTTGCGGAAAGTACCCCGCACCATCAAGAGTGGTTGTTGTTCCTGGTTCAGACCATGTGTCATCATAGGTGTAGTAATAACCATTAGATACATATTCTGTATTAAGTACATTGTTTATAAGGGCAGTAAAGACAATTGATTTAACCATCTTTTTTGGTTTTAGGGTGTAGGTAATATTAATGTCGTTTACAAAATAGCTGTCTAATTTTGATTGATCATTATCAATATTTGCCATGTACTGTTCTCCTACATATTTAGATAGTAGAGAAAGGCTTAATTTGTTAGTGGCTTGATAGCTAATTGCATTTGCAGCAACTACATTTGGAGAGTATGAAATATTGGTACTTCCTAATGTCACCAATTCGCCATTCCATTGGCTAACATAGTCTATGTTTTTATTAGCACTTACAGCAATGTTTGGTTGTAAACGCCATTTTTTATTAAGGCTAATGTTAGCGTCAATTTCAATTCCTAAACGGTAGCTATCTCCTACGTTTTTACTAATTGGCGCGCCAACATCATCTAGAGCACCAGTTAATACAAGCTGATTTTTATAGCCCATGTAATAGGCATTTGTATTAATAATGTATGATGGTTTTTTAATACGCCATCCTAACTCAAAATCGTTTAATGTTTCTGGTTTTGGATTACCATTTTCATAGGCTGTTCTGTTTGGTTCTCTATTTGCTCTGGCGTAAGAAAGGTATATATTTTGATTATCGTTTACGTGATAGGTAAGTCCTGTTTTTGGGTTAAAAAAATTAAAATGATCATCAACAGTATTAAACTCACCAGTAGCGTTATATTGTACAGAACGCAATTGTATGTCTGCGTAAGCACTTAGTTTATTGTTTATATCGTAATGTGTTTTAGCAAATATATTGGCATCAATTTTATCGCCATAGTAGTCGTAAAAATGATCGCGAATACTACTGTTACTAGCATATTCTGTCCAGATTACTTCTCCAAAGTGCTTTCCTTTATAGGTGTTCCATGCGCCTCCAATAGTTAAATCAAAGTTTGAATTATTGGTGTAATTCACAGAAAAAGTAGCGCCATAAAAGTCGTTGTTTAGCCATTTACGCTGTATTAAATCGGTAGTATTTATAGTAGTACCTCCAATAGTAATTTCTTCAAAACCATAGTCGGAAAAATCACGATCTTCCTTATACTGCTCGTAATATCCACGTCCCCATGTATAGTGTAAAGCAATGTTTGAAGACCAGTTGCTGTTGTATTTCTGGTTCCAAAGTAACTGATAGTGGTCTTGGTTGTAATGGTCTACTTCATTATCATAAGTATAATAGTTTGCAGTACGATCATTCTTTAGTGTTGTTTTATCTACACCATACCATGATTGGTAAGTTTCTTCAAAACCACCAAAGGCAAGTGCTTTTATCAGCGTATTTTTGTCCTTGTAACTGGCTTGTAAAAAATAAGAACTTAAGTCTGAAGATGCCCTATCTATATAACCGTCAGAGTTAATTTTTGAAATACGTCCGCTTACTTCAAAATGGTCATTAAGCAAACCGGTAGTAAATTTTAATGCATGTTTATGTGAGTTGTATGACCCTACAGAATTACTAATTTCGGCACTAGCATTTTTAGTAGTTGCATCTGTTAATAGATTGATACTTGCACCAAATGCGCCGGCACCATTTGTAGAAGTTCCTACACCACGTTGTAATTGTAAACTTTCAACAGATGATGAAAAGTCAGGTAAATCTACCCAGTAAGTTCCCATAGATTCAGCATCGTTATACGGAATACCGTTAATGGTTACGTTTACACGAGTTGCATCACTACCACGAACACGAATACCGGTATATCCAATACCTGCACCAGCATCAGAAGTGGTTACTACATTGGGTAAATAATTCATTAAAATAGGAATATCTTGTCCTAAATTTCTTTTAGCAATCTCTTCTTTAGAAAGGTTAGAGTGAGTAACAGGTGCATCTTCGGCAACGCGAATAGCTTTAATTAAGACCTCGTCAAGAATTTCTGTTGTAGTGGAGTCTTGTTGTTTTTCTTGAGAAAACACACTGTTAGATAGTGCAAAAATACAGAATAATCGCAAGGCAATTGCCAAGGATTTGTTGTTGGTTAGAACTACTTTTTTCATTTTTAAATATTTAAAAGTAGGGGAAGTTAAGCGTATAGCAATATGCTATACAAATTCAAAATGGCGACTATCGCCTCCCTAAACAGCATTACCTGTTCTAGGTTCATTGGGTATGATCTCAGCCATTAATTTGGCACCCCTTTTTTTGAGAACGGCACAAATGTAGTAACAAAAAGCGATTTTACGAATCTGCATTTGGTTTTTTTCGAGAAGTTTTCTTTTTGGCGTGTATTTTTTTATTCTTTAAACGTTTTCTAACAGCCGATTTGCTAATTTTTGTAGGAATTCTTTTTTTTGTTTTCTTCAGACTTGTTACTAGCAATGTGCGTAGTTTTACAATGACTTCCTCTTTGTTTTTATGCTGACTTCTGCTTGTTTCACAGTGTAAAATAAGAGTGCCTTCTTTTGTTAATTTATTAGAAAGGCGTTGTGTTAAAATATTTTTTTCGACATCTGACAGTCCTTTAGATTGCTGTAATTGAAAAAACACACTGACTCTAGATGATACTTTATTTACATGTTGCCCGCCAGCGCCAGAACTTCTGCTAGTTTTAAATGCAATTTCTTGTTGAATACTTGAGAAATCCATGGTTTATTGATGAACGGGTTTTAATAGATCTGTAATTGTTTTTACAGGATTAAAAGTATGTAAAGGTACTTCTACAAAAACACTATTCCAATTAGCCATACCGCCATTCCATAATCCAGGAAGTTCAAGAATTTTTAATTCTTGTCCGAAACGTGTTTTAGAAGAAATAAAGCTTGTTTTGTGGTTAACAAATTGGGTTAAATCAAACTTATCTCCTTTATAATTTTTTACACCACAAACAATATCTACGGGGTTGAAGTGTGTGGCTTCTGAAAGGATTTGATTTTGTAAAAAATCTAGATTATTTACTTGAGATGACTCTATGATTTGTAAAGAAACCTGTCCGTGTTCATTTTTCACCCAAAATGGCCCGCCACCAGGTTCTCCTTCATTTTTTACCATACCACAAACACGAATAGGGCGGTTTAGTTTTTCTGATAAATAGGCTATCTGATATTTTTGAGCATATTTTTCAAATTCAGAGCTAATAACAACATTTAAGGTGTTTATCAGGTAATTTGCAATATGAACAATACGGTTTTCACTTAGGTTATTATTCTCAAGTTCTTTTTGATAAGCAAACACTTCTTTTTGAGTTTTTAACAGTATTCCTGCCAATGCTTTTTTATAAACGGCAGTATTTTGCAGTTTTGTATTTGGAAGCACATTATCGATATTTTTGATAAAAATAATATCGTCGTTAAGCTCGTTTAAGTTTTCGATTAGTGCACCATGTCCTGAAGGGTAGAAAATAAGCTGATTGTTTTTGTCTCTAAAAAGCGTTTTTTCATTGGTTAGCGCAACAGAGTCTGTTCTCTTTTTTTGAAAAGAAAAAGACACCTCAAAAGTTTTTCCAGTTTCTTGACTAATCCGTTCTAAGATGTGTTTAAGTTCTTGCTGAAACGCTGTAGTATGAGCTTTTGAAACAGTAAAATGCAGTTTAGTTATTTTGTTTGATGAGGCGTATAAAGCGCCTTCATATAAGTGTGCTTCAAAGGCAGTACTAATAATGTTATTATTGTTATGAAATGGTAAAAGACCTTTAGGAAAGTTACTGTAATTTAATGCTTTTTCATGTAGCATAGTTTGTATAAAAACAACTATTTTTTCGTCGCTACTTAGGGTTTTGTAACTTTCAGGAAGTTGTTTAACAACGTTATTATAAAACGGATATTTTTCTAAGCCAATAATAAACAAGTTTAGTTGCGTATCCTTTGTTCGGTTTATGTAGGCGTTTATACTTTCGTTTTCAGGATTGTAATTTTTTAAAAAAGTCGATAAAAAAGTAAACATTCGTGTGGCTGCTCCAGAAGCTGGTACAAATTTTAATAAAGACACGAAGTTTTTTTGAGCATCAAAATAGTTGCTAAATTCTGTAACTGCCTCTGTGCTTAAAGGAATGATTCCGTCACCAAGAGTAGCGACAGATTTTAAATTTACAGTGTTTATACCTGTTTTGAATAGGTGTATTTGCTTGCGCACCTTTTCAAGGGTTAAATCGTGTTTTTCAAGTTGTTCTATGTCTGTTTTATAAAGTGTCACGTGTTGTTTTTAATAATGAATCAATATGTTTTACTGCTGTTTTAAATCGGCTATTGGCGTTTCCGCTTACTTGAATAAACGGCAATTTGTACTGCTCAAGAGTGTTTTTAAAAACAGAAAATATTTTTTTTTGCTCTTTTTCAGAATCCCGTACAGGGTCATATTTCCAAGGAATATCAGTGCTTGTTAAAATATATAAGTGATATTGACTTACAAGAATACTATCTGTAATTTCTTTAGGGCAATAGTTATAGATATGCTCAGCATAAATTTTTGTTTCCAATAAATTGGTGTCACAAAATAAGATGTTTTTTTCTTTTTTAGCCAATTCATTTTCTAAAGATATTTGTCCTAGAGCAATTGGTAGAATATCCTCTTTTGTTAGAGTCTTGTTGTCCTTCAGTTTTTGTTCGGCATATGCTCTGGAAAATTCCGGCACCCATAATGAATTGTAATGTGTAGCCAACTGCTTAGCAAGTGTTGTTTTTCCTGTTGATTCAGGGCCAAACAATACAATTTTTATACAGTTGCTGTGTTGTTGTTTAATTTTTTTTTCCATGCCATGTAACCTGCTACGGCTATAAGGGTAAATATAAGGTATTGTATGCTTGTAAGTGTATATCCTTTATAAAAATATAATGGTACAGAGATTAAGTCGGCAATAATCCAGTATATCCAATTTTCAATTTTACGTTTTGCCATAAGCCACATTCCTACAAAAAAGAGCCCTGTTGTAATGGTGTCCACATAGGCAGTCCAACTATTCCATTTATCAAATGCAGTATAAATTCCTATAATAAATACGCTGGTTCCTAAAAAAATAAAAACAGAGGTTATATGTTCTTTTATTGTAGTGTATGTAATGGATGTCTGTTGGTTTTTGTCGTTTCTTCTAGTCCAAATATACCAACCATAAATACTCATAATAAAATAATAGGCATTAATAATCATATCACCTAAAAGCCCCCATTGATATAGAAGATACACAAAAATTAAAGTGCTAATAATTCCTGTAGGAAATACTAGTATGTTGTTTTTTTTAGAGTAGATTACAGAAGCAAACCCAAAAATAATGGCTGTAAATTCTAATAGAATTGCTGCTGTGCTGTAATCACTATACTGACTAAATAGCGTGTCAAAAATGAGGTTCATAATTACTGCGATTGGTTTTTACAATTTTCATATTAGCAATAATTGCTTGTGTAGATTCAAAAGACTGCTTTAGTTCGGTTTTTAAGAATTCCATTACAGCATCATACTCTCCAAACACTTGTGTGCTTAGAGCGTTTTCAACAACTGTAAATTCTGAAGCTCTTAATCGTTTTATAAAATTAATTATCGGTTCTCGAAAATCATTTTGTAGTGGCATTAATGTTAATTCTACGGATATTTCCATTGTTAAATTAGTGTTTTGGGTTCGTTGGTAGCATATACAAGCATATATTCTTCAACACTTGTAAAGTAAACTGCATAGCTGTTTTGATGTGGTTCTTTCTTTAGCAAGCCAATAGTTTTTTTGTCTTGCAATTTAAATTTTTCGATATAAATATCATTTATAAAAGATAGGCCTCCAGTAGGATGTATTTTAAACAAACATTCTTTTGCGCCCCATATTACAGTGAGTTGCTCTTCTAAATTAGTTTGTTGTAAGTAGCTAGCTTCTGTTTCAATAAACTTTGACGAAAGGCGGACTATTTTGGGTCTAACTTTTTCAATATCTACGCCAATTTCAGTTACAGAAATAGCCAATACCGCAAATTCAAAAGAATGTGAAATACTAACATGAAGTGCGCTATTTTTTAAGTAGGGTTTGCCTGTATTGGTGTAAAGTAGGTCATTGTCAGAAAATCCTGCAATAGAGAGTAGTTGTCTAACCGCTAAAAAACAAGAAATATGCGTGTCCGATTTCATTGCTGAAATTCGGTTTTTACTATACTCAGATAATGAAATACCTTTACTAAGATTAGTAGTAGACTCTGTTACTTTCCAGCAATAGATAGCAGTGTTGTTATGGTGTGTATTGGTACTATATAACGGCATGTAGTGCTTTTGTTTTTAGGAAATTAACCCTTAAAATTGCTTAGTAAAATACAAAAAAGTAATTTTCATATAAATATAGAAGAATTAAACCCTAAGCTATCGTTTTGCTATTAAAAGTTATTGCGTAACTTTGCACACGAAAATTTACCAAACACCACAAACTTACGGATATTTTAGTAGGTGTTGTAAAAATAAATAAAAATATTATGAGTACAGAAACAACGGCATATGTTCCTTTTAAAGTTAAAGATATTTCTTTAGCAGATTGGGGAAGAAAAGAAATAGAACTTGCTGAGGCAGAAATGCCAGGATTAATGAGTTTACGTGAGGAGTATAAAGATGAACAACCTTTAAAAGGCGCACGTATAGCAGGGTGTTTGCATATGACTATTCAAACTGCAGTATTAATTGAAACATTAAAAGCATTAGGCGCTGAGGTTACTTGGAGTTCATGTAATATTTTTTCTACACAAGATCAAGCTGCTGCTGCAATTGCTGCTGCAGGAACACCAGTTTACGCTTGGAAAGGAATGAATGAAGAAGAATTTGATTGGTGTATTGAGCAAACTTTATTTTTTGGTGCAGACAAAAAGCCATTAAATATGATTTTAGATGATGGTGGCGATTTAACCAACATGGTACTAGATCGTTATCCTGAATTGGTTGATGGTATTAACGGATTATCAGAAGAAACTACCACAGGAGTACACAGGCTGTATGAGCGTATGGCAAATGGAACATTGCCAATGCCAGCAATTAATATTAATGATTCTGTAACCAAATCTAAGTTCGATAATAAGTATGGTTGTAGAGAGTCTGCAGTTGATGCTATTCGTAGAGCAACAGATGTAATGTTAGCAGGTAAACGAGTAATTGTTTGTGGATATGGTGATGTAGGAAAAGGATCTGCAGCATCATTTAAAGGTGCAGGGTCAATTGTTACAGTAACAGAAATAGACCCAATATGCGCACTACAAGCAGCAATGGATGGGTTTGAAGTTAAAAAATTAGAAACCGTTATTGCTACAGCAGATATTATTATTACCACTACCGGAAATAAAGATATTGTACAAGGACGTCATTTTGAAGCTATGAAAGACAAGGCAATTGTTTGTAACATAGGTCATTTTGATAATGAAATTGATGTTGTTTGGTTAAATGATAACCACGGAAGTTCAAAAGTAGAAATCAAACCTCAAGTTGATAAATATACCATTAACGGAAAAGATATTATTTTATTAGCAGAAGGACGTTTGGTAAATTTAGGTTGTGCAACAGGACACCCAAGTTTTGTAATGAGTAACTCATTTACAAACCAAACTTTAGCACAAATTGAATTATGGAAAAACCTAGATGCTTATGAAAACAAAGTATATATGCTTCCTAAACACTTAGACGAAAAAGTAGCGCGTTTGCACTTGGCTAAAATAGGCGTAGAGCTTACAACACTTCGTGAAGATCAAGCATCGTATATTGGTGTTACTGTAGAAGGGCCGTTTAAGCCAGAATACTATAGATACTAAACAACTGCAATCTCATAAAACAAAAAGCCATTTCTATTGAAATGGCTTTTTGTTTTATGACTGTTAAGTGATATTTATGCTTTACAGCATTTTTCTTTACAGTCTTTTTTGCATTTGTTTGCACTATCTTTTTTAGACGTACATTCTTTTTTTGTACTACAAGATTTTTTCTTTGCATTACATTCTTTACTAGATTTAGAAGCACATTTTTTTTCTGCGGTCTCTTTACAACAAGCTTTCTTTTTAGAGGCACATTCTTTTTTTGCTTCAGTATCAATTGTAGCCACACTATACATGTCGCCGTTTTTAGCAACCATCTCTGCTAGCATTTCTGTTGTTACAGTATTGGCATCGTGTTTTACAGTTGCAGTTTTGGTTTCAAAATCTATGGTAGCACTTGCTACACCATCCATTTTTTGTAAGCTTTTTTCTATTTTTGAAGCACAACCAATAACACAAGTCATTCCTTCAATAGTCATTGTAGTTGTTGCAAGAGGTGCATTTTCGTTAATTGTTTTTGCGGTGCTTTCTTGGTTGTCTATAGTAACTACTTCGGTATCTGACTGGGTTTGTTTACAAGATACAGTAGCAATAAGAGCAAAGGCAAGCGCTGTGATTTTAAATAATTTCATGATTTGAGTTTTAAGATTGAAACACAAAGTTACTAAAACTAGGCTATAATTATGTTAAAATACGCATTTTTGCACCTATGGATAAAAATAAACTAAAGTGGATATTTTTAGTAGTACTTTCAATTGTATGGGGAAGTTCATTTATACTAATAAAAAAGGGGCTAATAGGCTTAACAGCATATCAGCTTGGTTCTTTACGAATTATATGCACCACACTATTTTTATTTATGGTAGGCGGAAAACATGTTGTAAAAATAAAGAAGGAGCATATTAAGCCAATAGTGTACTCTGCTTTTTTAGGTACATTTTTTCCAGTATATTTATTTGCATTAGCAGAAACCGAAGTTGATAGCGCCATTGTTTCTATACTAAATTCACTAACACCTATAAACGCATTATTAATAGGGTATTTTGTATTTAAAATATCTTTTAGAGGTAATCAATTACTAGGAATACTTGTTGGCTTGTCAGGTACTGCAATGTTAATAGGCAGTGGGGCAACAGTAAATCCTAATCAAGATTACAGTTATAGTATATTTGTGTTACTGGCATCTCTATGCTATGCTTTTAATGTAAATATTATTAAAAAATATTTACAAAACTTAAATGCTATGAGTATTGCTTTGGGTAATTTTCTAGTAATTAGTATTCCGGCGCTATGCATTTTAATTGCGACAGGTTTCTTTAACAAGGAAACATTACAAGCAACTATTGTGCAGGAATCTATAGGTTATGTGATTTTATTATCTGTTTTTGGTACAGGAATAGCCAAGGTTATGTATAATAGGTTGGTGCAAATATCAACACCAATATTTTCCACCTCAGTAACTTATACCATACCTATTGTTGCTTTGTTTTGGGGTATGTTAGACAATGAGCGACTTGTATTTACTCAGCTATTTGCCGCAGGAATTATTCTAGTAGGCGTATACCTAACTAACCGTAAAAAATAAAAAGAGGATTGTTACAGTGTAACAACCCTCTTTTGTAGCTTGCATTTAGATTTTAATTAAAATCAGCTGCAGTAATATTTTTATTTACAAGAATATCTGTAAAAGTCATTTTAAAGGTTTGTGGGCCTTGTTTTGTGGTCATTTCAAGTGGAAATTTCACACCATCTACGTCGGTGTATTCTCCATATAACGTTGTTATTGCAAACTGTTTGCCTTGTGCTTCTTTAGTTGTTTCTACTTTGGTTAACAATCCTGTTTTAGCATCGTAATAACGGTAAATAGGCGCTGCATCTCCAGTAATTTTTAAGACAAATACATCTTTACCATCTAAGCTAGTTAAGCTTTCAAGAGTAGTTGTGTTCATGTCTAAACTAAGCTCCTCAAAAAGAGCATTCTTTGCTTTGGCTTCTGCAATTTCATTAGCAGGCATGGTTTGTTTCATTCCCATTTGTTCTGCATAACCAGTTTCGCCGTTAAAAGCTTGTTTCATAACCAGTCCCATTTGCGGATGGCTAATTTCCATAGCTGTTTTATTAGGCGACATTTTTTTAATTAACACACTCATGCTTTGTCCCATAGCATTCATTGATCCTAAATGAGATACAGTATTAACATTTTTAACAGCGTCTGCACCACCAATAGCAGTAATGTATGCATCAACTATTGTTTGTGCGGTAACCCCTGTAGGTATTGGTTTTGAAAACACAGGTTTTTTAGTAGCGTTTCCGTACTTATCAAAATAAGAAACAGGTAGTTTTTTACCGTTATAGGTAATGGTTTCTAGTACATCAGCAGCATCACTCCCTTTACCAGCAATAACAATACGTAAGTTGTTTGCTAAAAAATATTTATTAGCAACACGCTTTACATCTGCAATAGTAACGGCATTAATTTTTTTCAAGAATGTCTCGTAAAAATCAGCAGGTAGTTTGTTGGTTTCAATGTTTAGTGCATAACGTGCAATGGTTTGTGGTTTTTCCATTGCTAATACAAAATCACCTAAGTACTTTGATTTTACATTTGCCAATTGTTTTTCGGTAACATTAATAGTACGGATGTTGTTTAGTTCTTTTAAAGTTTCTACAACGGCACTATCTGTAACAGCATTACGTACACTTGTTGATGCAGAGAATAATGCTTTAGCATCTCTATCTGCTCTAAAAGAAGATCGTGCACCGTAAGTCCAACCATGTGCTTCTCTTAAGTTAAGATTTAGCATACTGTTAAAACTACCACCGTAAATTTTATTTGCAATCAATGCAGCGTGGTAATCAGCGTCATTCATTTTAAAATCAACAGTATTTACAACAGCAATTTCAGATTGTACTGCATCAGGCATGTCTACAAAATTCACTTGTGTGTATTGTACATTTTTAGCTGCAGGGAAACTAATTGCAGGAGCAATGCCATGTTGCCATTTTTTAAAGTTTTTAGTGACAATTTTTTTAACGTCTTTAAATTTAATATCTCCTATAATAACAAGATAGGCGTTATCTGGAACAAAATAATTTTGGTAATGTGCACTAACGTCTGCAAGGCTAACACTTGTAGCTGTTTTAGCAGAAACATATTCTCCGTAGGGATGATTTTTTCCGTATGCTAAAAGGTTTTTTACCCTATTGGCTGCAGTTTTTACATTTTTTTCTTCAGATTTTATTCCTTCTATAAGTTTGTCTTTTTCTTTATCAAACTCTTCTTGTGTAAAATCTGGGTGCATTGCTGCATCAGCCATTAAAACTACCAGACGCTCAAAATATTTTGATAATCCACTAGCAAAACCACCGTGTGCACTTAGGTTTAGGTTTGCTCCCATATAATCTACCTCTTCATTAAAATCATCTTTAGAGATACTTGTTGTTCCTTTACCAAGCATTGCTCCGGTAAGTTCTTCGACACCTGCTTTGTTTCCGCTTACAATAAGCGGATTGTCTAATCTTAAGTTGATAGATACTCGTGGTAGTTTATGGTTTTCAACTACCATTACTTTTAAACCGTTTTTAAGGGTAAAAGTTTGTGGTTTTCCAATGTTAATTGTTGGTGCAGGTCCTGCGGTTGGTTGCTTAGATCTGTCTATTTGTCCGTGCATTGCTGTTATACCCATAAAAACGAATGCTATAAGTGATGTTATTATTGTTTTCATCTGTTTGTGTTTTATTTTTTTGGAAGGTACTCTAACTGTACACGTTGATTTGGATTCAAGTATTTTTTAGCAACAGTTCTAATTTCTTCACGAGAAATAGATTTGTAAATATCAATTTCGGTATTAATTAAATTAATATCGCCATATAGCATGTAATAACGTGCTAATGAGTTTGCGATACCTTCAATACTTGAATTGGCGTTTACAAATTGATTTTCATATTTGTTTTGTAGTTTTTCAAATTCTCTTTCGGTAATGAGTTCAGTTTGAATCTTTACAATTTCTTCGTCAATTTCAGCAATAAGATCTTCTAGTTTGGTGTCACCTAGAGGTAAGCCGTAAGTAAGATACATACCGTAATCTTCTTGACTAACATTAAAAGCTCCTACTTGTAGTGCCATTTTTTTCTCATCGACTAATTTTTTGTATAATCTTGAGCTTTTTCCGTCACTTAAAACAGTAGAAATCATATTTAATACATAAGCCTCTCTGTCTTTCATAGATGGTGTTCTGTATGCTGTAACAATAGCAGGAATTTGAATGTTAGGGTCGTTGTATTCCCCTTTTATTTCTGTAGTAATTGGCGTTTCTTTAATAGCTACTCTAGTAACATCTGCTTTACGAGGAATAGGACCAAAGTAGTCTTTAATCATTTTCTTTGTTTTGGCAATGTCTAAATCTCCAGCAACAACAAGTACGGCGTTATTAGGAACGTAATACTTTTTGTTGAATGCCTGAAATTCCTCTAAGGTAGCAGCATCTAAATGGTCCATAGAACCAATAGTTGCCCAACGATATGGGTGTTTTGTGAATAAACGTTTTTTAATTTCTGATAAAAAGTTACCGTAAGGTTGGTTGTCTACACGTAAGCGTTTTTCTTCTTTTACAACTTCGTTTTGTGTGTCTACACCAGTTTGGTCTATAACAGGGTGTAGCATACGCTCAGACTCCATCCATAAACCTAGTTCTAGGCTATTAGAAGGGAACACCTCATAATAATAAGTTCTGTCATCTGTAGTGTTAGCGTTATTACTTCCACCGTTTGAACTTACAATTTCAAACCATTTTCCTTTTTCAATATTTTCAGTACCTTCAAATAAAAGGTGCTCAAAAAAGTGAGCAAATCCGGTGCGTTCAGGATTTTCGTCTTTTGCACCTACGTGGTACATTACAGAAGTTGTTACAACTGGAGCAGTGTTGTCTTGATGCAAGACAACATGTAATCCATTGTCTAGGTCATACTCTTCAAAAGTTACTTTTTGTGCCATAATTGCTACAGGTAAAAGTAATGAAGCGATGTAAATAATAGGTTTCTTCATTAGTATTGATAGATTAGTTATTATAATATTGTTTGTCGTTTAAACAGCTTGTTTGTTACAAGTGCTTACAAATATAAGGAATACTAGTTAAAGTATGTTGCTTATTTTGCGTATACTACAATGAATATTGTATCTTCGTTTTTACAACTAAACCTTGTCATTAAAGACATTTCTGTAACACAGTTAATAAAAATTAAAACAAACAGTTCCTTAAATAGAAATGTTCGTTTATTAATTAAGTTTTTGAGACACTCAAATTATGAATAAATTATCTATCATCTTAATTATTTTTTTTTCAAATTTTATAATTGCACAAAGTGATTGTGACCGATATAAAGACAATTACATTCCAAATAATTTAACTGATGTTTTTGCGTATTTTGAATGTAACTGGTCAAAAGAAAGCTTGGAAACATTCAAAAAAAAAGATGAGAAGTCAGCGATAGTATCTCTTCATAGAGGTTATGGAATGACTATTAGAAATAACTGGAAACTCTGGGAGAGAAAAGGGGAACTGGTTAAACTCCTAAATAAAAAAGGAATTTATCACCCAGAAGATATGTCTGCCGTTATTTTTGCATCATTTCATAGAAAACTTAATAAAAAACCTATTGAACTTGAAAAACAGGCGGAATTTTATCAAACTTATTGGACAGAAATTGAACAACAAGAAAAAGAAAGACGGCAAAAAGAATTTAGTGAATTTAAGGTAGGAGATAAAGTGGAGTTCTCTTACGATTATGATTTTGTTTCCGAAAAACAAGAGAAAAAATGGATGAATGATAAATGCTATGCTTCTGGAGTTATAATCGGATTAAATGCAGAAAAGTTAAAATTACAAGTAAAGCTCAAGAAAAGTTGCGACCGAAAAGGAATTATCATTCTGAAATATGATGTTTGGAATAAAATTGAGGAAGAATATCAAAAAATTGAGGAAGATAAAATTGAGATAATGAAAAAGGGAGAAATCCGTTGGACTTCATACGAATTATGGGGGAAATAGTAGTGGACAAAAACCACATGCCTACTTGGTCATTTAAAATATAAGGATAAACACATGAAAAACATTTTGTTATATACATTGCTATTTTTTGGCGTTTATGGGTTTTCTCAGGAGGCCTCAACAGAGCGCTACCGAGAGGATCAGTTTTATTTTGGGGTAACGTACAATTTCTTGGAGAATAAGCCAGAAGGCATGTCTCAGCAAGGTTTATCTGGAGGTGTGCACTTGGGGTTTATTAGAGATTTTCCTTTAAATAAAAAAGGGACTATAGCACTAGGTGCAGGGCTTGGTTATAGTAGAAATTCGTATAATCATAATTTATATATAAATGAAACCGCAGGGGTGGTTGATTACCAAATATTAAATGGTAGTGTTGCCGATTTTAGTGAAAATAAGTTAAATACGCATGAAGTGGTGTTTCCGATACAGTTTCGCTTTAGAACATCAACGATTGACACCTATAAGTTTTGGCGATTTTATACGGGAGTAAAATTTATACAGGTGTTTGATAGTGTGGTGCGCTACAAAGGAGAGCTAGGAGATGTAAAGCAGCATAATACCCCAGATTTAAATAAAAGTAGATTATTGGTAGATATTGGGTTTGGGTATAATACCTGGAATTTTTATGTAGCCTATGGTTTGGAACCATTATTTTTAGAATCTGCTAAAGTAAATGATAGGGTTATTGCTACAAATGAGATACAAATAGGCTTAATGTTTTATCTTTTTTAGGGGTTATTTTCTTCTGACACAAAAAGATTGCCGCGCATTATTCTAATGCTTACAAAGACAGTGCGGCATATTATTTAAACTTTAAAATTCAGTTTTAATTCTAGTCGCTAGATTCTTTTCCCTTTTCGCTAATTTTCCATTCAGTTATGGATTTCTATTCAAGTCTAGGATGACAGGTAAGTAGTTTCTGTATCATGTGATTTCTCCACTGCACTTCGATACACTTCGACAGGCTCAGTGTAAAAACTCAGTGACCTCGGTCGAAATTGTAAAGGTTAACTGATTCGAGGACAGTATTTTAAATTATATTTTTTTACGTAATCGCGCTACAGGAATGTCAAGTTGTTCTCGGTATTTAGCAACTGTTCTTCGGGCAATGGGATACCCTTTTTCTTTTAAAAGCCCTACAAGTTTATCATCTGTTAGGGGTTTCTTTTTATCTTCTTGATTAACAATATGTATTAAGGTTGTTTTTATTTCTTTCGTAGAAACATCTTCTCCTTGGTCATTTTTCATAGCTTCGGAGAAAAACACTTTAATTAGTTTAGTGCCGTAAGGCGTGTTTACATATTTACTGTTTGCTACTCTTGATACCGTAGAAATATCCATTTGAATATCATCTGCAATATCTTTTAAAATCATGGGTTTTAAGTCCATATCATCACCGCTTAAAAAATATTTTTTCTGGTAATTCATAATAGACGACATGGTTATAAACAAGGTATGTTGGCGTTGTTTAATAGCATCAATAAACCATTTGGCGGCATCTAATTTTTGTTTAATAAATTGCACAGCCTCTTTTTGTGCTTTAGATTTAGTAGTACTTTCTTTATATCCTTTTAGCATATTGCTATAAGAATTGGAAACATGTAATTCTGGAGCGTTACGTCCGTTAAGAGTAAGTTCTAGTGCGCCGTTTGTAATTTGAATAGTAAAATCTGGTACTACATGTTCGGTAATTTTAGTATTACTGGCATAACTCCCTCCAGGTTTTGGATTTAACTTTTCAATTTCTGAAACAGCTTCTTTGAGTTCCTCTTCCGAAATGTTAAATTTTTGAATCAACTTTTTATAGTGCTTCTTTGCAAATTGCTCAAAAGCTTCTGTAATAATTGTATAGGCAAGTGCTACAGGCTTTTCATTTGTTTTTTGCTGTAGTTGTAGTGCTAAACATTCCTGCAAACTTCTTGCGCCTACACCTGTAGGTTCTAGTGTGTGAATGATCTTTAAACAATTTTCTACAGCTGCTTCTGAGGTGTAAATACCTTGTGTAAATGCCATGTCGTCTACAATATCTTCTAAAGCGCGCCTAATATACCCACTGTCATCAATACTCCCTACTAGAAACTCTGCAATAGCATATTCTTGGTCATTAAGACTAAAGGTGTTTAGTTGGTTAATAAGGTGTTGGGTAAATGTTGTTCCTGAAGCATAAGGCACCGTTTTGTCATCATCATCGGCACTATAATTATTTGCTTGTAGCTTGTAATTAGGAATTTCATCGTCACTTAAATAGTCATCAATATTAATGTCGTCGGCAGCAATATGTTCACTATCGTCATAATCATCATACTCGTCTTGTTGAAAATCATCATCAGTAATTTCTTTTTCATTACTAAGGGCGGGGTTTTCTTCTAACTCTTGTTTAATGCGTTGTTCAAAAGCTTGGGTAGGCAATTGAATTAACTTCATCAACTGTATTTGTTGAGGAGATAGTTTTTGAGATAATTTAAACTGTAGGTATTGTTTTAACATATAGTGTAAAGATAAAAAAACCTACAAAATTTTTAAGTCTTGTAGGTTTTATTCTTTAGGTTGTTATTCTAAACCTGTTTATTGGTGCAAATTTACGCAGTATCTTGGGTAGTTAGATGTAATTAAAAGGCTGCATTTTGTGGTGTTCTTGGAAAAGGAATAACATCTCTAATGTTACTCATTCCTGTTGCAAACATTACTAAGCGTTCAAAACCTAGTCCAAACCCAGAGTGTACGGCAGTACCATACTTTCGTAAGTCTGTGTACCATGCCAATTCTTCGGCATCAATATCAAGGGCTTTCATTTTTTCAAGTAATACGTCTAAGCGTTCTTCACGTTGTGCGCCACCTACCATTTCTCCAATTCCTGGAAAAAGAATATCCATAGCACGTACGGTTTTTCCGTCGTCGTTTAAACGCATGTAAAATGCTTTAATATTTGCGGGATAATCAAATAATATTACCGGGCATTTAAAGTGTTTTTCTACTAAAAAGCGTTCGTGCTCACTTTGTAAATCAGCACCCCACTCATTAATAAGGTATTTAAATTTTTTCTTTTTATTAGGTTTACAATTTCGTAAAATTTCAATCGCTTCGGTATAGCTTACGCGTTTAAAGTTGTTGTCTGCCACAAAGTGTAATTTTTCTAGTAAAGATAATTCACTTCTGTCTTTTTGTGGTTTTGATTTCTCTTCGTTTAATAAGCGTTGCTCTAAAAAGGCTAAATCTTCTTTGTTGTTTTCTAAAATATAGGTGACTACCGATTTTAAAAAATCTTCAGCCAAATCCATATTCCCTGCAAGATCCATAAAAGCAACTTCAGGTTCAATCATCCAAAATTCAGATAAATGTCTTGATGTGTTTGAGTTTTCGGCTCTAAAAGTAGGTCCAAAAGTATATACTTTACCTAACGACATGGCGTAGGTTTCGGCTTCTAATTGCCCAGATACAGTTAAATTGGTTTCTTTTCCAAAAAAATCTTGGCTATAATCAACAGTGCCCTCTTCAGTTAAAGGTGGTTTTTTAACATCTAAACTAGTCACTTGAAACATTTCACCAGCACCTTCGGCATCACTTCCAGTAATAATTGGCGTGTGCATATAGTAAAATCCTTTGCTGTTAAAGTATTGATGAACGGCAAATGACAACGCCGATCTTAAACGCATAACAGCACTAAAAGTACTGGTTCTGGTTCTTAAATGAGCGTGCTCACGTAAAAACTCAAAGCTGTGTTTTTTAGGTTGAATAGGGTAGGTTTCTGGATCAGAATCTCCTAAAATAGTAACAGATTGCACATCTACTTCGTACTGCTGTCCTTTACCTTGGCTTTCAACTAAGGTTCCGGTAATAGAAACTGCTGCGCCAGTAGTAATTCGTTTTAAAAGGCTATCGTCTAATTTTTCAAAATCAACAACACACTGTATGTTTTGTAATGTTGACCCATCATTTAAGGCAATAAATCTGTTGGCTCTAAAGGTACGTACCCATCCGTTAAGCGTTATTGTTTGTAAAAGCTGTGACCCTTTTAGTACTTCTGATATAGATATTGATGTCATTGTGTTTATTTATATAATATAGACCTTATAGCAGGTTTATTAATGCTGCAAATATAATTTTTTATTCCTCTTCTTCAGAGATTATTTTAATGCTAGGTTCTTTTAATGTTTTTTTGTTTGCAATACTTCTTTCTAAAGATAATAAAAGCGAAGGTAAAAGCAATAGATTGGCTAACATGGCTAATAGTAGTGTTACAGAAACCAAGCCTCCTAAAGCAACGGTGCCTCCGAAACTAGAAATAGTAAATACTGAAAAACCAAAGAACAAAACAATAGAAGTATAAAACATACTAACGCCTGTTTCTCGTAAAGCGGCATAGACAGATTTTGTAATACGCCAATTATTTGCTTGCAATTCTTGTCGGTATTTGGCTAAAAAATGAATAGTATCATCAACCGAAATACCAAAAGCAATACTAAATACGAGTATGGTTGATGGTTTTATAGGTACACCAAGATAGCCCATTAACCCTGCAGTAATAAGCAGTGGTAGTAGGTTAGGTATTAAGGAAACCAATATCATTCGGAATGACCGAAACATGTATGCCATAAATAACGAAATAATAATAATGGCTAATCCGAGTGATAAAAAGAGATTATCTCTCAGGTATTTTGTTCCTTTCTGAAAAACTAAAGCCTTCCCGGTCATACTAACCTCATATCGTTCAGGCGGAAATATTTTTTCTATTCTTTCTTTTAAATGTGTTTCAATAGCATCCATTCTATCGGTGCTAATATCTTTCATAAAGGTAGTTATACGTGCATATTGTCCGGTACTATCGGTATAACTGCTCATTAAATTACTATCGCTATTAGCATTTTTTGCATATGATAGGATAAAGTTTTTTTCTTGTGCAGTAGGCAGTTGGTAATATTCAGGATTACCGTTATAATAGGCTTGTTTGGCGTATTTTACTAGTCCTACAACAGACATAGGTTTAGACAGCTCAGGGAATTCACTAATAAGGTTCTCTAGTTTTTCCATGCGCTTAAGCGTTGCTAACTTCATAACACCTTTTTTTCGTTTGGTGTCTATCATAAACTCAACAGGCATAATACCATTAAACTCTTTTTCGAAAAAACGAATATCTTTAAAAAATTGTGTGTCCCTTGGCATGTCTTCAATCATACTTCCGGTAACTCTAATTTGGTAAATACCAATAATACTAAGTACTAGAAAGGCAACTGCAGAGAAATAGATGGTAATGCGACGGTGTTTAACCATGTTTACCATCCAGTTTACAAAACCATCAACCCATTTTTTGTTTAAATGTTTTAGGTGCTTTGTTTTTGGCAAAGGCATAAAACTATAAATAGTAGGAATAAATAGTATTGAAATCATAAATATCGATAAGATACTTAATGATGCTACGGTACCAAACTCACTTAACAAATCACTTTTGGTAAGCATAAAAGTTGCAAACCCTGCCGCTGTTGTAGCGTTGGTCATTAAAGTAGCATTTCCTATTTTGGTAATTACCCGTTGCAGTGATTTTGCTTGATTTCCGTGTTTTTTAACTTCGGACTGGTACTTATTAATCAAAAAGATACAGTTGGGAATACCAATAACAATGATTAGCGGAGGAATAATTGCTGTAAGTACTGTAATTTCATATTGCAGTAATCCTAAAAACCCTAGGGTCCATATTACACCAATAATTACTGTAAAAAGCGAGATGAATGTAGCACGGTAGGACTTAAAGAATAAAAAGAAAATAAACCCGGTTATTCCTAACGCGGCCAATACAAAAGAAAAAATCTCCTCCTTTATGGTGTTGGCATTTAAAGTTCTAATATAGGGCATACCAGATACGCGTACTTGCAAATCATGCTCGGTATTAAATGCGTTTATCTTTGGAATAATAAACTGCTCAACAATTTGTTTTCTTAGTGGGGTGTTTACAATATCCTTGTCAATATAGATAGCAGTTCTAAAAGTGTTAGACGATGAGTTGTATAGAAAATCGTTATAAAAAGGAAGTTTGTGGTAAAGTGTAGTTTTAAGTTTGTCTAGCTCTTCTTGTGTTTGAATACTATCTGGAACTAAAGTTGTAATGTTAAACGCTTTTTCGGTATTGTTTTTCTGTAACACTTGCATGTTTCCAACACCAACAACTAACGATACATTTTCATGATTATTTAATTCTTTAGCTAATGCATTCCATGCATTAAATTTGGCAGGAGTAAAAAAACGATTGTCTTGAATACCAATAATAATAAGATTTCCTTCTTCACCAAAGGTGTCCAAAAACTCAAAATATTCTTCGTTTACGGGATGGTCATCAGGCAATAAATTGGCTTCAGAATGGGTAAATTGGAGGTGCTTAAACTGACTTGCTAATGCAATGGTAATGGCAGTAAGCAGCAACAAAATAATTGTCCTGTTTTTTAAGATCATACGGGCTATAGCTGCCCAAAAACCAACGCTAAATACTTTTGCCATGTTTATTAATAAATGATTAAATAGGTATTACTATTATTTGATAACAAAAAACAGTAATGCTTGCAAAGGTAAAAAATAGTAGGAATAATAGATACAGTTATTGGGAATAAAAAAAACGGCTAATAAGCCGTTTTTTTTATAGGATGATTACTATGTGTGTTGTTACACCGTCATAATTTCTTTTTCTTTTGCGGCATAGATGTTATCAATGTTTTTTACAGCAGCATCAGTAAGTTCTTGAATGTTGTTTTCTGCATTTTTTTTCATATCATCAGATGCATCATCTGCTTTTTTGATATCATTATTAGCTTCTTTACGATTGTTACGTATAACAACCTTAGCGTCTTCTGCTTCTGATTTTGCTTGCTTGGCAAGTTCACGTCGGCGTTCTTCGGTTGGTGTAGGGACGTTTATAATAATACTTTCTCCGTTATTCATTGGGTTAAATCCAAGGTTGGCAAGCATTATTCCTTTTTCTATTTCTTGA
The DNA here is from genome assembly GCA_965178655.1 of Flavobacteriaceae bacterium. Lineage (GTDB taxonomy): Bacteria > Bacteroidota > Bacteroidia > Flavobacteriales > Flavobacteriaceae. The sequence goes on along the minus strand of OZ238266.1, from coordinate 1,000,922 downwards.
ATTAAACTTTTTTCCCAAGGTTGTACCGTAATAGTTCTTGCGTCAGGAGTTGCTACGTTTGCAACCTGTGTTAAGGGTGTTGCAGAGCCGTAATAATCTACCATAACATTATTTAGCATTGAAGATGTTGCTTTTCCTGCACGAATAATTAGTAGTTGTTTGTTTAAGTGTGCAATAGCATTGTCCATACCTTCTTTTGCACTGTCAATAATAAAATTTAATTCTTCCATAGTGTTTATGAGGTTACTTTAGTACCAATATTTTCGCCATGCATAACTTTTAAGAGGTTTCCTCTGGTGTTCATGTCAAAGACAATAATTGGTAGGTTGTTTTCTTGACTTAGTGTAAAGGCGGTCATATCCATTACTTTTAAGCCTTTTTTAATGACATCATTAAAGCTGATGTTGTTGTATTTTATAGCGTCTGGATTTTTTTCTGGATCTTCGTTGTAGATACCATCTACGCGAGTTCCTTTTAAAATAACATCGGCATTAATTTCTATAGCACGTAAAACGGCAGCAGAGTCTGTTGTAAAGTAAGGGTTTCCTGTTCCAGAACCAAAAATAACAACGCGACCTTTCTCAAGATGTCTTGTGGCACGACGTTTAATGTATGGTTCTGCAATGGCTTCTATTTTTATAGCAGTTTGTAGTCGGGTTTGTATGTTAGCGTCTTCTAGAGCGCTTTGTAGTGCTAATCCGTTAATAACGGTTGCAAGCATGCCCATATAATCGCCTTGAACACGATCCATTCCGTTGCTGGCACCAGCTACACCTCTAAAAATGTTACCACCACCAATAACAATAGCAACCTCAACACCTTTGTCAACTAACTCTTTAATATCTTGAGCGTATTCAGCAAGTCTTTTTGGGTCTATTCCGTATTGGCGTTCTCCCATTAAGGCTTCACCAGATAATTTTAAGAGAATTCTTTTGTATTGCATTGTGTAGGGTTGTTTATGCAAATATACATTTGAATTCCTTTTTTTCAATAGTTATGGCAATTAAATTTTGAAATTGAATTTTAGTAAGCCTTTAAAAAAGGGCATAAAAAAAGCTTCTTTTCTGTAATAGAAAAGAAGCTTTTAAGTTGTTATAAGTAATGCTTATACTAAAGATACTCTTTTAAAGTCTGCAACAGCAACGTCACCATATGTAGTTACATATTGTGCAACAGTTTGCTTAGCTTCTTTAATAAAGTCTTGGTCTAATAAACATTGTTCTTTATCAAGAGTAGTGTTGTCAGAAATGAATCTTTCCATTTTTCCTGGAAGAATTCTGTCCCAAATTTTCTCTGGTTTACCTTCTGCAGCAAGTTCAGCTTTAGCAGTTTCTTCTGCTTTAGCTAATACATCGTCAGTAAGTTGAGCCATAGAAATGTACTGAGGTACATTTTTAAGGGTTTTTCCTAAACGTCCTAATTCGATATTATCTTTTTCTATAACTGCAATTCTAGCTTCAGTTTCAGAAGCGATAAATGCAGGGTCAAAATCTTTGTAAGATAATGATGTTGCTCCCATAGCGGCAGCTTGCATTGCTAAGTCTTTACTTAGTACTGCAGCATTATCAACAGCACTAGATAGTCCTACGATAGATGCAATTTTGTTTCCAACGTGAATGTATGATCCAACAAATGGTGCGTTTAATCTTTCAAAACCACCAATTTCAATTTTCTCACCAATAACACCAGTTTGTTCTATAAGCTTTTCTGCAACGGTCATTCCGTTGTAGTCAGCAGCTAAGAAATCTTCTTTAGTGTTATAGTTTAATGCTAATGTTGCAAAACCTTTTGCTAATGCTACGAAATCTTCGTTCATCGCTACAAAATCAGTTTCACAGTTAAGGCAAACAACAGCTCCAGATGTAGCTTCGTTGTTAACCACAGCGATAACAGCTCCTTCAGAAGAATCTCTATCAGCTCTTTTTGCAGCAACTTTTTGTCCTTTTTTACGTAAAAGGTCTAATGCTTTATCGAAATCACCTTCGGCTTCAACTAATGATTTTTTACAATCCATCATTCCGGCACCGGTAGCGTCTCTTAATTTTTTTACGTCTGCAGCAGTAATTTTCATTGTGTATGTGTTTAAAATTAAGTAGCCTGACTTTTGTGTAAAAATCAGGCTACTTGAAATCAGTTATTATTTTTTTTCGGTAGCCGATTCTTCAGTTTTAGCTTCAACAGTTTCTGTTGTTGCTTCTACTTTAGGGGCGTCTACTTTTTTAGCAGCTTCTTTTTCTTTTTTAGGGGCGTCTTTTTCTGCTTTTCTGTCGGCTAAACCTTCAGCTACAGCTTCAGTAACGTGACCTAAAACACTGTTTATAGATTTAGAGGCATCATCATTGGCAGGTATAACAAAATCAACCTCTCTTGGGTCAGAGTTTGTATCTACCATTGCGAAGATAGGAATGTTTAATTTTTGTGCTTCTTTAATAGCGATGTGCTCTCTTCTAATATCAACAACAAAAAGTGCTCCAGGTAAACGAGTCATGTCAGAAATTGAACCTAAATTCTTTTCTAACTTAGCTCTTAAACGGTCTACTTGTAAACGCTCTTTTTTAGATAAAGTCATAAAAGTACCGTCTTTCTTCATTCTATCAATAGAAGCCATTTTTTTAACAGCTTTACGGATAGTTACAAAGTTAGTTAGCATTCCACCAGGCCATCTTTCTGTAATATAAGGCATATTTACAGCGCCTGCTTTTTCAGCTACGATATCTTTTGCTTGTTTTTTGGTAGCTACGAAAAGTATTTTTCTACCAGATGCTGCAATTTTTTTTAAAGCATTGTTTGCTTCTTCAATTTTAGCAGCAGTTTTGTATAAGTTAATAATGTGAATTCCATTACGTTCCATATAGATATATGGAGCCATGTTTGGATCCCATTTGCGAGTCATGTGTCCGAAATGTACACCTGCCTCAAGTAAGTCTTTTACTTCTATGTTATTTGCCATTTTTGTAATAGTTTACGTTCTTCGTTGTAGTAGCAATAATTAACACGTAATCATTTAGATGCTAAACTAATTCTTTGGTTTTTTTACCAAAGCAACGACAACAATTGTTTTAAATTTTGATAAACTTAATTGAATTTCTTTTATTAGAGATTCTATTAAGTTGAGTTTTCCAGTCAATCTGGAAACAAGATTAACGTTTAGAGAATTGGAACTTCTTACGTGCCTTTTTCTGACCGAATTTCTTACGTTCAACCATTCTTGGGTCTCTAGTTAATAATCCTTCTGGTTTTAAGACGCCTCTGTTTTCTTCATTTAACTCACATACTGCGCGAGAAATTGCTAAACGGACAGCTTCTGCTTGACCAGTGATACCACCTCCAAATACATTTACGTTTACATCAAAGTTTTCAGCGTTTTCTGTTAAAGTTAACGGTTGCATAACTTTGTACTGTAAAGTTCCTGTAGGGAAATACGTACTCATTTCTTTTTTGTTTACTGTAATTTTACCGCTTCCTTCCGAAAGGTAAATTCTTGCTACAGCAGTTTTTCTACGTCCGATTTTGTGTATAACTTCCATTATAAATAGTCGTTTAAGTTAATCGTCTTTGGCTTTTGAGCTTCTTGATTGTGCTCAGCGCCAGCATAGACTTTTAGGTTACGGAATAATGCACTACCTAATTTGTTCTTAGGTAACATTCCTTTTACTGATTTTTCTACTAAACGAGTAGGGTCCTTTTCGAACAACTCGGTAGCAGTTAAAGATTTTTGACCTCCAGGGTATCCTGTGTGACGAATATAACTTTTATCCGTCCACTTTTTACCTGATAAGATGATTTTTTCTGCGTTGATAACAACAACGTTATCTCCACAATCAACGTGAGGTGTGTAGTTAGGCTTGAATTTACCTCTTATTAGTTTTGCAACTATAGAAGACATTCTACCTAACGTTTGCCCTTCAGCATCAACTAAAACCCATTCTTTGTTTACGGTGTTTTTGTTGGCTGAAATAGTTTTGTAGCTTAATGTATCCACACTAATTCATTTTAATTATTAAACATTCCTTACTCTCAAAAGAGTTTGCAAAAGTACAACTAATAATTCAGTTACCAAAACTCTTTGAAAATGAATTTGTTAATTCTTCCTTTTTTTTAAGAAAAAAAGTGATGATTAAAATTGGTGCTACATTTAAAATTAAGACTTTAAGTTTTATTATTAGTTGGTGTTTAGTTTTCCTGCAAGCCACCCCATAAGGATATAGGCACATGTAAGGTCGAGTATTTCAAACCACATTGGTGCAGGTAATTGGTATGCCATAGTTACGCCACCTATTAAAAAAAAGACACCAATGCTTATTGCAAAAGCCATTTTGTGTGTGGCTGCAATGCGAGCTGCGATAAATGCGCCTGCAAATGTTCCTATTGCGTGTGCTAAAAACGGAAAAATAAAGTGTTTGGCTTCAAATAAATGCATGGCTGCAGCAAGTCCTTCTGTAGTAGTGCTGTCTACGCCTGCTGGCGGAGGAATAATTTGTGCGCTTACTACAATGATTGCCATATTAACAATCATTCCAATAATACAACCTACAATTACGGCTAATACGTTTCTGACAATTACATTCATAACTTTGTGGTTTTGATTAATTTTCTTTAAATAATTTTTCTAGACTATTTAGTTTTGTGTCAAACAATGCTTTTTCGCTATTAAAAAACAAGCTATCATCATATTTATGAACGGTTCTTAAAAGTGCTTTGTAATCGCTAATGTCTGTTAATATTTGTTCTGCAAAATGATGCATGCGCTCTTCATCTAATGTGCTTGCGGCATCTATGTTTTGTTGTAGTTTGGCTACTTCTGATAAGTAGAGTTTTCTAGCTTTTTCGGGACTGTTATTAATATATAGCCCTTCAATAAAATATTCGAGGCTTATACCGTATCCTATCTCGTTTAAAAAGGGCTTGAATGTTTGAAGCGTTTCTAGATAGTATGGAATTTCGGTAGAGATAAGTTCACTGTCTTGGTGTTCAATACTGGTAATGATAATACTCTTAAAACGCTCTAGGTCGGTTACAATATCCTCTACAACGCGGTATTTTTTATTGGTATCTAGTCCGCTATAGTAATCTAAATGGTCCTTGTATATTTTGCTTAGTTCGGCATATACTTGTTGTGCTTTTTCGGGTTTATTAACCTGGTAGTATCCGTTCATAAAAGGTTCTACTAAGGAGTAGAGTTTAAATTTATGTACAGGCATTTTTTCCATTGCTAGGTCAATCAGTTCTTCAGCTTTACTTAATTGGTTTTCTGCAATGAGTTTTTCTGTTACACGTGCAATACTTGCTCGGTAGCTTAGTGCGTTGGTTCTAGTTTCTACATCATGGTAAATGTCTTCACTACCGGAGTTACCCCAATTCCAGTTCATTATTTTGGTATAGGCAGATGCTGTGTCAATGAAACCCATGTCAAACGGATTCCCATCTGCTATTGGTGAATGGATAGGAACAAGCTTGTAGATAATTCCATCATATTGCAAGTAATCTTTTAGCCACATAAATTCTGCAGGGTCTTGGCTCCCTCCTGAAAAGTAAATTGGTCGCTCCCAATTGTTGTTTGCAAGAATATCTAACATTAGTAGGTGTTGCTTGCCTAGTAAATCTTTGTTGATATGCATAAAAAGGTTGTCTTCAATTTTATCGGCATATTTTTCATTTACAATATGGTGTGCTAACACCTGTTTTTTATCTACAGGAATACTTATGTTTTTAGAAGGAAACGTATGATGCTTTTGTCCGCTTTGTAGTTCAACTAAAAGCTCTTCTTTGTCTAAAGCAATAAAATTGATTAATTGTTTTACGCTAATAGTGTCTGTTGTGCGTTCTTGGTAGATCATCATATCTCTTGTTCCCCATCGGTATTGTTTATGGGTAAGTTGAGAGGGGATAGGATCGCTATCATATGCTTTTCGTTTCATTTGGTCTATATACCAGTCGGTAGCAAAAAGGCTGGTGTTTACAACGCGCACATCACGTCGGTAGCCTTCAATTTCTTGTAAATACCATAGTGCAAAGGTGTCGTTATCGCCAATGGTGAATAAAATAGCATTTTCTTGACATGAATCTAGGTATGCTTTTGCCATAGATTGCGCAGTGTATTTGTTTGATCTGTCGTGGTCGTCCCAATTTTGATTAGCAAGTAATACCGGAACAGCCAGTAGGCAAATAGCGGTCACTAAGGGCGCAGTAATTTTTGGTGACAAGTATTTTGTTAGACCATTATATAGGCTTAGTACTCCTAATCCGATCCAGATAGAAAACACATAAAAGGAGCCTACTACAGAGTAGTCGCGTTCGCGAGGTTCAAACGGACGGACATTAGTGTATACTTGAATGGCTAGTCCGGTAAATAAAAAGAAAACTAAAAGCACCCAAAATAACTTGATGTCTTTTTTAGCGACAAAAAAGAGTCCTATAAGTCCTAAAATAAAGGGTAAGAAAAAGTAAGTGTTTCTACCTTTGTTGTTTTTAATGTCATCTGGCAGGTTGTCTTGAGAGATTCCTAAAACAAAAGAGTCAATAAATGAGATACCGCTAATCCAATTTCCGTTGTTGTTATATTTTCCTTGAATATCGTCTTGTCTTCCTGTAAAATTCCACATAAAATAACGGAAATACATGTAGCCAAGTTGGTATTCTAGCATAAAGCTAAAGTTTTCAATTAAGCTTGGCTTTTGTACATCAATGTACTGGCTAAATTTTTTAATAAATGATAGCTGTTCTTCTGTGGTAGAAATACCTTGTGCGGCATCATCATTAAATTTAGCAATAATTTCTTGCAACTCTCTCTTTCCGGAGTAAGCAGGTTTGGCTGCTATAGTGAGGTTAATAAATTCTAAATAGCGTTCTGCGTTTGCCTGACTCCACATTCTAGGAAGGAAGGCTAGGTGGTCTTGGTGTGCGTTATTAAGGGCGTTTTTGTAGTTGTTTACAATAACGTACTTACCTAGTTTTTTGTCTTGCTCGTATTTAGGTTTGTCGTCTTTAAACGGATTGTTTTCGTTGTATCCGGCATACTGATCTGTAAACTGCGGTCCGTATAAAAACGGATTAGAAGGATATTGTTCTAGGTTGTAGTACGCAAGTAATTCACGGGCATTGCCGGGATTGTTTTCGTTAATGGTGGTTCCTGCATTTGCGCGAATTGGCAACATGGTCCATGATGAAAACCCTATAAATATAAATAATACGCAAAGGGTTAGGGTGTTAGCATTTACATAGCCTTGTTGTCTTGTAAACTTTAAAATATAGTAGAAAGCAGCAATAAGAACTGTTAGGCCAATGATAGATCCAGAATGAAAAGGGAGTCCTAGTCCGTTAACTAAAGTGACTTCTATCCATCCAAAAAAGCTTAATGCATTTGGGAGTAGTAATTTAAAGATAAACAATAGTACTGCAATAGCTACAATATTAGCAATGATAAAGTTTTTTACAGTAACTGTTTTGTAGTTTTTAAAGAAGTAAATTAATCCAATAGCTGGTATGGTGAGGAGTCCCATAAAGTGTACCCCAAAAGATAATCCAATAACAAAAGCAATAATGATAAGCCATTTGTTTCCGCGTGGTTTATGCATATCGGCTTCCCATCGTAAGCCTAGCCAAAACAGCAAAGACATGATAAAAGTTGTCATGGCATAAACCTCGGTTTCTACGGCATTATACCAAAAAGTATCTGTAAAGGTAAATGATAGGGCGCCAACAAAGGCACTTCCTAGCACAGCAACTACTGTTGGGGTTTTAATTGTTTTATGTGTGTGTATTGCGGTAATTTTTTGTGCAATAATACTAATAGACCAAAACAGAAACAAGATGGCAAAAGCGCTAGATACTACCGATAGCATGTTTACCATTAAGGCAATATATTGTGTGTTTCCGAAAGAAAACATAGCAAAAAAGGCCCCTAGCATCTGAAACAAAGGCGCTCCGGGTGGGTGTCCTACGGCTAAGTTTGCAGAGGTAGCAATATACTCTCCTGCATCCCAAAAACTTGCGGTTGGCTCAACAGTTAATCCGAAGGAGAGTAGTGCGATTGTAAAAACACTCCATCCAAGTATTTTATTCCATTTTGTAAATTGCGATGCGCTCATTATTGTAGTAATGTTTTAAGAATTGCTAAAGTACTAAAAAATATTCCTAATAAAATCTTAAAAATAGCTGAAAACAAGATAGTTGTTAGTTGTTTTTTTTAATGTAATGTTTATAGAAAAATAAGTTTGTTTTTTTAGCAAAAATGTTTGTATGAGTCATTATTTCTTGTAAATTTGCACCCGCAATCACACATTGTCCCATGGTGTAATGGTAGCACTTCAGTTTTTGGTACTGTCAGTCAAGGTTCGAATCCTTGTGGGATAACAAGTAAAAAGCCGCTTCATATGAAGCGGCTTTTTTGTGTCTATATCGAAATGCTTTTATTTAAAAGCATTTAATCCGGTAACATCTAATCCGGTAATTAGTAAGTGAATATCGTGTGTACCCTCATAAGTAATAACGCTTTCAAGGTTCATAGAATGACGCATAATGCTGTATTCTCCGCTAATACCCATACCGCCAAGCATTTGTCGTGCTTCACGAGCAATATTAATAGCCATGTCAACATTATTTCTTTTAGCCATTGATATTTGTGCAGATGTAGCAGTGTCGTTATTACGTAGTACTCCTAATCGCCAAGTTAATAATTGTGCTTTTGTGATTTCGGTAATCATTTCGGCTAATTTCTTTTGTTGTAATTGAAACTGACCAATAGGCTTACCAAATTGCATGCGTTCTTTAGAATAGCGTAATGCAGTATCGTAACAGTCCATGGCAGCACCAATAGCACCCCATGCAATTCCGTAACGTGCAGAATCTAAACATCCTAACGGTGCACCTAGACCTGATTTATTAGGTAACAGATTTTCTTTAGGAACTTTTACGTTATCAAAAATTAATTCTCCAGTTGCAGAAGCGCGTAATGACCATTTGTTGTGTGTTTCAGGAGTGGTAAAACCTTCCATTCCGCGTTCAACAATTAGTCCGTGAATACGGCCTTCTTCGTTTTTTGCCCATACTACAGCTACTTGTGCAAATGGCGCGTTTGAAATCCACATTTTAGCACCATTTAAAAGATAGTGGTCTCCCATATCTTTAAAGTTGGTTACCATTCCTGATGGGTTTGATCCGTGGTCAGGTTCGGTTAATCCGAAACATCCAAGCCATTCACCAGAAGCTAATTTAGGGAGGTATTTATTACGTTGTTCTTCGTTACCATATTTCCAAATTGGGTACATTACTAAAGATGATTGTACAGATGCTGTTGAGCGTACTCCAGAATCTCCACGTTCTATTTCTTGCATAATTAAACCGTATGATATTTGGTCTAATCCTGCACCACCGTATTGTTCAGGGATATATGGTCCGAAAGCACCAATTCCTGCAAGTCCGTTTACTATTTGTTTTGGAAACTCTGCTTTTTGAGCGTATTCTTCTATAATAGGAGATACATCACGCTTAACCCAGTCGCGAGCAGCGTCTCTAACAAGTTTATGTTCTTCGGTTAATAGCTCATCTAAGTTATAATAATCAGGAGCTTGAAATAAGTCTGGTTTCATGTGTTTGTTGTTTTTTCAGTAGTCAAATGTAGCTAATGAATTGAAACAAACCAACAAGATGTATTTTTTTATTGTAAAAAGATTACATTTTTAAATAAAAATCTTTGGTAAGAGCTGTGTATTCTGGGGTGTATTGATGTCTGCTTATTTCAATAACAAGTTTGTTTGTTACGGTGTTTTCTTTGTTGAATGAAAAGGCAATTAAGCTTCGTTTTATTGGGCTTTTAGGTGTTCCTTTTACTCGGGTAATTTGTGTAGGGAATAAGCCTGCTTTTTCTGCAAGGGTAATAAATTGATTTTCTTCTGTGTGTGGAATAATGAATGCCGCAGTGCCCTTAGGAGATAATAACTTTGCGGTACCGTGTATTAAGTGCTCAAATGGTAATGCGTCTGTGAATCTTGCCAAATCTCTTTTAGGGTCTTGTGTTTTATAGTTTTCGGTGTAAAAAGGAGGGTTAGATACGATAAGGTCGTATTGTTCTTCGATTTCTTCAGCAAATTCATTTAATCCGGCATGATAGCAAAAGAGCCTATCTGCCCAAGGCGAATTTTCGAAATTTTCTGCAGCTTGCTCATAGGCATCTGAATCAATTTCTAAAGCATCAATAGTTTCTATGGTGCTTCGTTGTGCAATCATTAAAGCAATAAGTCCTGTTCCTGCGCCTATATCTAAAACACTATTTGTGTGTGGAGCTATGGGTGCCCAAGCGCCTAGTAGGACGCCATCGGTGCCAACTTTCATTGCGCATTTGTCTTGGTTAACGGAAAATTCTTTAAATGAAAAAAGCATTTGGTGATATTAGCAGAGAGGAAGGGATTCGAACCCTCGATACGTTGCCGTATACACGCTTTCCAGGCGTGCGCCTTAAGCCACTCGGCCACCTCTCTAGTTAAGGTTTATTCTAAGTATAGGTTAATTAACCCTTCAGGTGTGTTAACTATAATTTGTTGTTGTGCTCGGTCTACCTTTTTGATAAACTCATCGTGCATAGGGATTAAGACTTCGGTGTTATCTCTATTAATTACAAATAATTCTTGTGCGCCATTGTCGTTAATACTTTCAAGGGTTCCTACGGTTCCAAAATTCTCATCAACGATGCTAAACCCTATAACTTCATGGTAATAAAATTTATTTCCGGTAAGTTTAGGTAAAATAGATAGGGGCAGATAAACTTCTGATTTTAGTAATGCATCGGCATCAGCTTCAGTGTCTACCTCTTCAAGTTTAATACGGAGTAATTGTGATTTGTGTAGTTTACAGCTTTCAATAAAAAAAGGAATCAGATTATTTCGTACCGAAATAAAAACTGATTCCAAATTTTTAAAAACTTCTGGTTCGTCCGTGTCTAATTTAACAAGGAGTTCCCCTTTAAAGCTATACTTTTTAACGATTTTTCCTAAAAAGAAACAATCTTTAATTTGCATAGATTACTCTTCTTCTTGAGCAGGAGTTGCCGCAGCAATTCTTGCTTCATTAATTGCTTTTTCAGCTTCAAAAGCTTTTGTTTCAGCATCAGCTTGTGCTTGTGCTAAACCATCTTTTTTGTTTTGTACAGCACCTTCTTTAGAAGCTAACCAAGCGTTGAATTTTTCATTTGCTTGTTCTTCTGTAAGAGCGCCTTTAGCAACACCACCTAATAAATGCTTTTTAAGCATAACTCCTTTGTAAGAAAGAATTGCTCTTGCAGTATCTGTTGGTTGTGCTCCTTTTCCTAACCATGCTACACTTCCGTCAACATCTAAGTTGATTTCTGCAGGGTTTACGTTTGGATTGTAAGTACCTAATTTTTCTAAGTATCTACCATCTCTTTTTGATCTTGAGTCAGCAGCTACGATCCAATAAAAAGGTTTTCCTTTTTTTCCGTGTCTTTGTAATCTAATTTTAACTGGCATAAATGTGTTAATTTTTGAGGGTTCTCGACCCTCGATTATTAATTTTCAGTTTGCAAATATACACTATTTTTAAGAAAGAACACTTTGTAATGCGCTTTTTATGAGTGTGTCTACAAGATATTATGGTAAAGCTGTTTTTTTAAAGCTGCAAAACAAAAAGTTTTGTGTGGTGTTAAAGGGTGTTGTGTGGTCTTGGGTTAGGCATGAAATTTTTTCAAAGCCGTTTTTAAACTCATCACATAGTTCTTGTTTGCTATATTGTTTTATATCTAACCCGCTACATTTTTTAGGGCCATTTTCTGAAAAAGTTCCGATGGTTAAATATCCACTGACAGCTTTTCTAGCAATGTTTGTGTATTGCTGTCTGTCCTCTGTTGCGGTAAGAAAATGAAAAGCGGCTCTATCATGCCAAACATCATAAGTTTCTTTAGGGTTAAATGTTAATATATTACTTACAATCCAAGTTACTTTATTGGCTTTGTTACCAAGTCGGGTTTTTGCTTTTTCAAGGGCTTTTTCCGAAATATCAAGTACGGTAATATGCTCATAGCCTTCATTAAGCAAATGGTCTACAAGATTACTGTCTCCGCCGCCAATATCAATTATTTTTGCCGTTTTATCTAGGTTAAATGATTGTATAAAGTTAAGTGAAGTTTTTGGTTTTTCTTGGGTCCAACTAACTTGATTAGGTTCTTTAGTTTTATAGACTGTTTGCCAATGGTTTGTTTTGTCTGAAGTCATTTTTTGTAGTATTAAAATCCATATCCAATATGAACCCCTAGGTTTATATGATTGTCTTCAGGGTCATATGCAAATCCAATTGTAGGGCCAAGATGGATGTTTTTTATTACAAATTCATAGACTGTTTCAATATGTATTGTAAAATGTACTTCATTAAAATTGCCTTCAAAGCCTACACCAGGAGAGAGACTAAGACTTAAATGCTGAATGGGTCTGTATACTCCAATAATACCTAGTGAGCGGTGTTTATGGTCGTCAAAAACTATTTCATAGCCTACTCCAAATCCAAATTTTGAATCTAAAATATTGCGGACATAGTGTGCATGTATGCTATAAGAAAAGGCCTTTTCTTTTGTAAAATAAACAGGAGAAGCGGCTATGCCTATTTCATTTAACGAATGCTCATGATCATGTGTTTGAGAAAATACACCAGTTGAAAAGACTGCTAATAAAAACAGTAGATAAAATTTTGTATTCATGTTTGTTGTTTAAAGCGGTTTTTAATAGTCGGTTCTAGTCACAATTATACGAAATAATCGATGATTAAAGCGAATATAACAATGTAATGCTATTGTGTTTAGCATAATTTTTACTCATGGTTTGCAGCTATTTTTGGTGTTCTTATTATTTTTTATCCATTTCAATTACCCAAATACCTCGTAATTCATTTTCCTTGTATCCAATTGCTTTATCATTTGGATAGATGTTTTGTATTTTGGTCAATGTATTAGTGTTGATGTCAATTTGGGGTGCCCCATGGCATTGCATGCACATTTTATTAGTCGTGATAGGGTAATAACCAATATTTTTATTGTTTAAAGTTGATAATTCTGGTTTTACAGGTAAATTTTTAGCGATTAAGTCTTTTGACTTTTTTATATAAGCTAATTCTTGTGCGCTAGCTTGATTGTTTGGATTTCTGTTTTTATCAGAAACTCTTTTTATTTTGGCATTTAAAATAAGAGCAATACTGTCTGTTAACGGAATAGCTTTAGTAGAGCAAAATGAAAGCGCATTTTCTGTTCCGTTCTTGTTTATTGCGTGTAATAGATTTTTTCCTAAAACACTTTTAGTTTGCATGGCTATGCTTTGTCCAATTTCTAATGGGGTTTTGTTTTGATTTGTGGTTGTGTTATACTTTTGCTTTTCATTATTATAGTGTTCTTTAAACCAATTTGGTTTTTCAAGTTCTGTATTATATATATAAGACGCTATTTTTGATATTTCATCTTCGCTAAAATTCATCTTTGGCATTAGGTTGAATTTTTGAACAGCATTAGGGATTTTAGAATTTTCTTCCGAAGGATTATTTATGAATTTAATTAATTCTTTCGTAAATTCTGTTTGAGTAGTACTAGATGTAATGTAGTGCTTCTTTATTGCTGCCATATGTGGCGCAATTCCATTATCTATAGAAGTATTTGGGCTATGACAAGAAAAACAACTTTTTTCAGTTAATGAAAAACCTTCTGCTAGCTCGCTATTGTTTACTATTTTTACATCAAGAACTTTTGCTTTTTTTTCGGTTTGATTACAACTAAAAATGGTTGTCAGTAATACTATACTGATAATTAACGTATTCATATTTATATAATTTTAGTTCTTTTTGCTTACACAAAATTAAGGGTTATAATTGTGTGTTTCTGTAGCATTTGTTACAATTATTGTTAATAATTAGGTGATGAGCTGCTAAACGTAGTTACGCTGTGGTATTTTAAATTGTATTGTGAAATCCAGGAACACAGGAACAAGGTTACTAAATTGCTCTTTGCTACTTTTTACTTGCTTAATTTCAAAATCCGGACTGCCCCTTGAATTACCAATCCAAAAACAATTGTTCCTATAATTAAATCTGGTTTGCTTGAGTTTAGCCAGTTTACTAAAAGGCCTGCAGTGATGACTCCTAAATTAATAATTACGTCATTTGAGGTAAAAATCATGCTTGCTTGCATATGTACCTCATCTTTACTTTTTGACTTTTGCAAAATAAAAAGACAAATGCCATTGGCAACAAGGGCAAAGACCGAAACGACAATCATTGTTGAAAAATTGGGAAGTTTATCGTCTCCGAAAAACCGTCTTATAACCTCTAAAAATCCTATAATGGCAAGTGCAATTTGAAAATACCCAGCAAGTTTTGCAATCCGTTTTTTCTTAGTAAGCGTTCCGCCAACGGCAAACAAACTAATTCCGTATACAAAACTGTCTGCAAGCATATCTAAACTATCGGCAACAAGTCCTATAGATTTGGAAATAATACCTGTTGTCATTTCTATAATGAAAAAGGCAAAATTGATTGCAAGGACAGACCAAAGTAGTTTTTTTTGGTTTGCATTTTCTTTAAAATCTACGTGGTTGGTTTGCGTGGTAGAGATCTTTTTGCCACCTAGATTTAGCTCGAGAATGGACTGTTCAATTTGGTTAATTTCTCCGCTATGAAAAACGATCAATTTTCGGTTTGCAATGTTAAACTCCAAATTAGCAATATTTGAAATACCGTCGAGTTTCATTCGGATTAAATTTTCCTCTGAAGGGCAATCCATTTTGGTGATTTCAAATATTGTTTTTTGCATTCAAGTTTTTTTTGGTGTTGCTAGTGGTTACTGTTTGTAGTAATTAATTATACGCGTTGTTGGTAATAGTTTTTATTCAAATTCGTAACCATAAAATTTAGCCAAAATCAGACCATTAGTTAAACTTTCATTATAGTTCGGATTACATTCATCTAAATTTAGATCTACAATTCTAATCCAAACTTTTAGAGATGTTTGATTAGGGGTATTATCTGTTGTTTCTTCGGTTTTTAGAATTTCAATTTGATAGTCAACATCGGAATTACAAATTGAGTAATTGTCATTGTTATTTCTAAAACTTATAAAGAAGTCATCATCGGAATTGCCAATTGTTTTTAAACCAATTCCAAATACGTTATTAAATTCATCATCGGAAGAGGTATCATATATAGGTGTTCTTAACACAAATTGATTATCCCCATTTTCTTGGTTTAGAGCAAATCTTAAATAACGACTAGGGTCAGTTGGGTCTCCATTTGGAAAGAAATATGCTATATTAGTTTGATATGTTCCTACCCCAAATATCCAGTTTAGCAATTCATTATCTAGTGAAGCTGAAAATTTGGGTATTGAACTTTCTAAAAAATACGAAAAATCTTCAGGTTGAATTTCATCCTCATCTTTGTCGCAAGAGATAAACAGGGTACTTAAAATTAAAACTAGTAATATTTTTTTCATAATTAATGTTTTTATTTAGAGATAGAACTTCCATTTGGTTGCGTTAATTGCTTACAACGTTTATATAAAGTGTCGTGCGACGCAAGTCGACCGACAGGATTCCCGGCAGGGAATTCACGAGTAAATATACGGTTACTCTATGAATATACACCCAAGCCCAAGCATGCATTTTATATGGTGTTGTACAACGTTATTTTTCTTCTTTTAAATATTTATGATTTGGTATTGAAAATATTTTATCATCTAATTTTTTCTCTTCAATATTTATTGCTGTCATATCGGCTATAAAGTACTCATTTTCATAAGTCATTCTTAAATAATATGATTTCATTATTTCAACAATTTTATTTTTATTCAAATCCAAAAAATCTTTATAATAAATAGGGTTTAAGGATATTTTATCAGAATAATAATATGAGGTTTTCGTTTTTCTAGTATTATTATAAACTATCAATTTATTGCATTTATAACCTAGGACTGTATCTGAATCTTTAATTAAATCATATTTAAATTCTAATTTCTCTTTAGCATTAATGCTAATTTTAGATAAAGTATCGCTTTCAATTTTTACTTTACAATATCTAGACTTATCATCATGTCTAAATAATTGATAATTCATAAAGTCTGAATCACAGATATCTAAAAAATATCCATCCTTATAATAAGTCTTAGTAGATTTTCCACCTGAGTTTTCCAAGTCTTCTACTTTAACATGTTCTGATTTTGAAAAGTATTCAATTTTATAATCTATTATTCCTTCAAAACTTTGTGAAAAAATGAAATTAGTAAAAAAGAATAATATTATTAGAAGTAAGTGTTTTTTCATTTTTTTCTAAATGTTGTACGATCTGCTAAACGCAGTTAGGTTGTGGATTTTAGTTTGTTGTGTACCGTAAGGTACGCATAAAAAATAAAATACAGATACAACGTTACCAAATTGCTTTTAGTTACTGATGGCTTACGTTTTGGCTCAACGCCCAGTTAAAGCTGTTCTACTAAACTAGGCTAACGCCTACTTTTAAAGTAAATTTGGTTTAGCAGGTCGATGGAATACATTTCTTGTAGGGCGGGGTTTCACTTGTGAAACATAGCAATACAAGTCAGCTTTAGCTGAATGTATTCCATCGGTTAGTATATGAAAAGTAGGCGATTATGAAGTACTAATATTTCGGTTAAGTACAAACTACATTTAAAGTACTTTACTTTACTTTGGGCTTGGCACTTTGCAGCCATTAGCTATACAGATTGTTATGCCACGTTGACTAATTCAATAAATTTTTTAGTGCTTTTTCTAGATTTGGATACTGAAAGTGGTAACCATTTTTTAATAATTTTTGAGATGACACCCGACTACCTTTTAAAAGTATTGCTGATGCTTCACCAAATAACCACTTAAAAATAAATTTCGGAACATTTGGCAAAAAAATAGGTCTTTTAATCACTTGAGATATTGCTTTAGTAAATTCTTTATTAGTTTTGTGTTCGGGTGATACAACGTTATAAATACCCGAAAATTCATTGTTTTCAATGGAATACTTTATTACACCGCACAAATCATCAATATGAATCCAAGGCATAAATTGTTTCCCAGAACCTATTGGTGAACCTAAAAATAATTTAACAGGCATTACCATTTTTTTTAGAGCACCTCCTTTGTTGGATAAAACAACACCTAGTCTTAAAATGGTTGTTCTTTTCGCTATTTTTTCATTTTTAAACATTTTTGCCACCTCTTCCCATTTATAACAGACATCACTTAAAAAGTCATTTCCTTTTCTCATATTTTCTACATAAATATTTTTTGTTGTTTCTGTACCATAAAATCCTATAGCCGAAGCAGAAGTAAAAGAAGTTATTTTAATTTGGTGTTTTTTTAAAGATTTCAAAATTAACATTGCAGAGTCAACTCTACTTGACAAAATAATTTTTTTCCTATTTTTTGTCCATTTTTTATCTGCAATACCTGCACCTGCCAAATGTATAATATGTTTTACATTTTCAAATACTTTAATATCTAAACATCCTTTTTCAGTATCCCACTCATATTCATTTTCCTTTCTTTTAATTCTTGTTAGAAATCGTATAGAATATTCATCTGTCAATAATTCTGATAATCTTTTTGCAACCATTCCATTTGCTCCAGTAATTAAAATAATTTCTTTCATAGGTCTCTTTTTTTTGCTGTTTCAAGGATTGTATATAATGTACTTTATTTCTTTTGAATGAGATGTAAACTTTCAGAGCAACAATGCATACATCTCATTCGTTATAGAAACAATAATTTTATTATTCGGATAAAGATGTTGGAAGGGGATTACATCCACTTAAAAAAAGACAACAAATACTATCCAAATCACTTAGACCTAAGGCTGCATGTACTCTATGACACATAATCAAACAAGCATCACAGAGAATTCCTTGTGTAGTAATTGAATCAGCATTTTTATTAAATAAATTATTAATTTGATTTAGGTTACTTAAAGAGTCTGAAACGTCACCTGCTGCTGTTGGAGCTTGGAATCCGATTAATAGTTTTCTTTCTGTATTCTCAGGGTTATTGAATTTGAACTGAATGTCTACATAAGCAACTTTGTCTCTAACAGTGAATGATAGGATTTCTTTTTCTAAGGAAATTTTTGTCTCCTGTGTAGGGTAAATAACACCTCCTTTAGTTAGATAAACTCCGTCATTTCCAAATACGGAAACTGATAGTGTTAATATCAATATTGCAAATACTGTTGTCTTCATTTCTATGTGTGGTAACGTGTTCGTGTATGGTTTGTTGCGTTTTTCACGCTCTAAGTTAATAAATTAAGCTTTATCAGAGAAAATTCCAACGGAATTTTCGCAAGTTGTTATTGTTTTAAGCAATTAATTATACGCGTTGTTGTGTGTAGGCTTTATTTTAATCCAATTACATCTCTCCGAATTTTTCCTTTCCATTTTCGTCCATACTTTTTTGTTAAGTACTCAAAAATAACTTTGTTATATTGATTCATACATTCAGTTGGAGGAGAGATACATCCATATTCATAATATTCAACTCCGTACTCTTTCTCAAATTTTTCTTGACCAAATTCTACTACTGGAGCAATTCCTCCCGCTAATAATAATCTTGGTTTTCCTTTTTCAATATCTGAAAGTGCAATTTCTTTTGTCACAGGACAATCTGCAACGACAATTATATCAAAATCTTTAATTGACTCAGATTTTAATTCGAACTTAATTTTTTCAGGTTTTACGTTATAATCAAGAACTTGAATATTATAAGTTCCACTTTTTAAGTTTGAAAAGGTATAATTTCCTAAGCTATCAGTTGATGCAATCTCATAGCTTTTGTCAAGAACCATCATCGGATTTTTTGGAATCAATAATTCAAAACCGAAAAGTACTTTTAAATTTCCACTAATACTCATATTTTTCTCAGTCTGTCCGTGAACAGATGATAAAATCAGTAGGAATATGATTGTTGTTTTATTCATTTTTCTGCTTACACACAACGTGTTCGTGTATGGTTTGTTGCGTGAAAATCCGCGAGGATTTTCCGATTAGGAAACCAAGATAGTAAAAGCGCGAGAATTTTCCGCTAGGAAAATCCGAAGCAATGAACTATACGCGGTGTTGGCAACTGGCTTTTTTATTCTATGTGATACCATTTATATTCTTTTCCGTTCCAAAATATAATTCCACCACCGTGAGATTCCTCAACGCTCATATAAATTCCATTTCCTATTAGTTTGAAATTTTGCTTTTCATCTTGTCCAATTATATCTCCAGTTTCCTCATCTACCAAAGTCGGTGAGACAATCTCTCCTTTTGGAAGAGTTTCAAATATTTGAATCCAATCCAAATCTGTCATTTGGTCAACTTCTTTTCCTGCTCCAAAAACGAAACTTTCTTGGTTTTTAGAATTATGAACTATTAAAACACCAATTTTTTTGTTGCTTTTGTTTTTCACGATTGAAGCGAAATCCGTTTTGTTATCTCCGTTAAAATCTCCAATCAGATTTTTGTCAGCTATTAATTCCAAGGAATCAGGAACTCTAGTCAAATGAACTTTTTCAGTCGGTTTAACTTGTAATTCCGTCTTTTCTTTTTTTGGTTCAGATTTTTTTTTCGTTTTTTCTTTACAAGACGAAAAACATAAAATCAGGGCTAAAATTGTTATTGGTAATTTCATTTTTCAGCTTGTTGCCAACGTGTTTGTATAAGAAACGTAGGGCATTTAATAAGCACTTTCGTTTCGGTTTATTACTTAGCGAAATATAAATATTTTGCTTTTATTTTTTCTTCTATAAACGCCAAATTTTATATTAAGCGGACTTTGCAAATATTCACAGACCTTTCAGTTTAGCACAAACGCCCTATGTTTTTTATACATTGTTAGGTGTCTGGCTTTTTTTCCGAAAACTTGCTAGCGTTGGCGTGAAAGCTCTTTTAAATTTGTGAGGAACGAGCAAACTTTAAATGTGCTTGAACTTACGTTGGCATTATTTAGATTGTTTTTAATCCCAACTCTTTCAAGAATTTATTATGCTCCTTTGTTTTTGCATCAATACGTTCATTGATTGAAGTCAAATTCTTATTCACTTCTTTTAAATCAATTTGTACTTCATCTTCTGCTGTACTTACATACCTAGAAATATTCAAATTGTAACCATTCTTTTCAATCTCTCCCATTGAAACTCTACGAGCATAACGTTCAAGTTTCTCTGGACGATTTTTGTAAGTATCTATTATAGACTGAATATCATTAGGTTCACTTTTATCGTAAACCCCATCTTTCTTGCCGTCTCTTAATTCATTTTGCCTTTTTCCTTTTTTGAAATGCTCACTTGCATTGATGAAAAGTACATCATCTTCCTTTTTACATTTCTTTAATATCAGAATACAAACAGGAATTCCAGTTGAATAGAATAGATTAGATGGCAAGCCAATAACTGCATCTATATTATTATCTTTTAAAAGCTTGGTTCTAATACGTTCTTCTGCACCACCACGAAATAATACACCATGAGGCAAAATAATAGCCATTGTTCCTTCATTACTCAAGAAATGGAAGCCGTGTAATAAGAAAGCAAAGTCTGCTGCTGATTTTGGCGCTAGACCATAACTCTTGAATCGAAAATCTTCTGCAAGGGTATCATTTGGTTCCCATCGTAAACTGAATGGCGGATTGGCGACTATGGCATCAAACACCGTTTTCTTAGATGGATTCATTTCATTTAGGACATCCCATTGGTTTTTTAAGGTGTCACCGTGAAATATTTCAAACTCAGTATCTTTCATACCATGCAAAAGCATGTTCATTCGTGCTAAGTTGTATGTAGTAATGTTGTTTTCTTGTCCGTAAATTTTTCCAATAGTGCCTTTTTCCTTTTTAATACGCTTTCTAACATTCAATAACAAAGAGCCTGAGCCACAAGCAAAATCCAAAACCTTATCCAGTTTGTTTTTCTTTCCTGTGGTTGGATCTTGACTGTCTAAAGTTACAATTTCAGAAAGTATGGTAGAGATTTGTTGAGGCGTATAAAACTCACCTGCTTTCTTGCCTGAACCTGCTGCGAATTTCCCAATCAAATATTCATAGGCATCTCCTAAAGTGTCTGTATCAGAAGAAAAATCGGCAATACCTTCTGCAATTTTTTTGATGATGGTACAGAGTTTATCATTACGCTCTTTTGCCGTTTTACCTAACTTATCAGAGTTCAAATTGATTTCTGAAAACAAGCCATGAAAAGTATCGTCAAACGATTTGTTTTCAATATAGCGGAAACCACCTTCTAAAGTCGTTAATAACTCTCCATTTTGGGTACGTGCCAATTCGGTAATGTTGCTCCACAAATGTTTTGGTTTAATCACATAATGCACCTTTTTACGCATCTGTTTTTCAAACTCGTCAGTATCTTCTTTGTTTTCATTGTACCAAATTTCTAATGGCGGAGGAACTACAAAGTCTGGTCTACCATCTTTTGAGGGACTTTTAGGATAATCTCTACCCAATTCTTTTTTAGCCGACTCTTCGTAATTGTGCGATAAGTAGCGTAGAAATAAAAATGATAGCATATAATCACGGAACGAATCTGCATTCATTGCTCCTCTTAAATCGCTTGCTATGTCCCAAAGGGCTTTTCCTAATTTATCTTGTTCTTTATGTGTCATTGTTCAACTGCTATTGGTTCTTCTGCAAAGATTTCTGGTAAATTAAATTTGTACTTGGTTAGAAATCCATCAAGAATTTTTTTAAATAAATCTTTAGTGTCATCTGTCATTGGAGAGGGAGCAAAAATTGAATACTTACCATGACTCAATAGCTGTACTGCTCTATGAAAGAGAACTTCATCATCTAAACCATGAATAACTTCATCAATTTTATCATATCCAAAAAAGCTTACTGCTTTTTCCATAACTGTGCGCAAACCATTAAAATGGTAGGTATGAATAATATCTGATTTTGCGACTCTGTCGAGTTCGCTCAATAAAGCAACGTGGTGAAAAAATGGTGTATCACCCGTGTCTTGTAACTTATAATCTGATGAACCATTTGAATGAAGGAAAAATGTTTTCCTCTTCATTTTTAGTTCGTTGTACATCACATTAAAAAATAAGCTGTGATGAGTTGACAAAACTACTTTTACTTTTCGATCTCTTTCAACTTTCTTTTTCTCTCCAGCTTCCTCGATTTCCTCATAAATCCCACTATCAATTAGTGTCGCTAAACCACATGCTAATGCGATGGTATTATTCTCGTCCAACGAAGAAATGGGGTCATCAACATAAACATACTTTACCCAATCATAGCCTTCAGCACCATCAATTGCTAATTCATAAATGGCAAGAAAAAAGCACCAGATAAATAGATTCTCCTCGCCTCTGGATATTTTTATATTCTCAATGTTCTGAGTTACTTCATCTACCAATTCTTCCCGAATAAATCTAACAGCCCAGAAAGTCTCTGGGTTTTCTTTACCCACATCAGTAGGTTTTACGAAATTAAAGTCAGTTACAAAGTTGAAGTCACTGTAATTATGGAGTATGGGGCGAATTTTGTTGTCAATATCTAAATTCTCAATACCACCAAAAAATTTAGAATGCTTATTCAGCAATAATACTCTGTGTTCATCGCCATCCAAGTCATTATCCCAAGAGAATAAATCTTCCGTAAAAGCATTAAAGTATAATGTGTCACGCTTTAGTTCTTCAGTGGTAAGTGTGTTGCCCTCTGCATCTGTAAGTACATTACCTTCTTCATCAGTTAGGTTGTTCTGTACAGTCATTTTACCCATTTCTTTGAATTCCATGGATAAACGTGTC
Source organism: Flavobacteriaceae bacterium (assembly GCA_965178655.1). Classification (GTDB taxonomy): domain Bacteria; phylum Bacteroidota; class Bacteroidia; order Flavobacteriales; family Flavobacteriaceae. The sequence goes on along the minus strand of OZ238266.1, from coordinate 978,136 downwards.
TTTCCAGTTCCATTATGAGCATAGAAAAGAATCACATCCTTTTTCTTTCTGTGATCTCCAGTTAGATACTTTCGGAATTCGGTTGCTACATCTTCAAGTTTCGTGAAATTTGTTATCGTATCTGCCATCTCTTAACTCTCAATTTTTGGAAACAAACCTTGCATTAAGCCTTTTTTGTGCTGCTGCAATTGCTCTATTTTATCAATTTGTGCGGTAATTAAATCATCCGATGCCGAAAGACAGGAAGCAATTTTTTGTTGTTCTTTTGGATCTTTTGGCACTCGAAATTCATATTTGAGAAAGTTTTTCCCATTTATCGAATTTATTGTTGCTCCTAAATCAGCCTTTACTTGTTTGCTATAGGCTGCTGATTGAAATAATTGAAAAACAAATTCAGGGTATTCAGCTCTAAACACCGTCATAAAAGCACCATGTGTAGCCAAAGGGGTATCCTTTGGAATAAGAGCATTTTTCCCAATTAATCGTTTTGAACCATTTCTGACACAAACCAGTATGTCATTAGGTTCCGATAAATTAGCTCCTTTGATATCAGGTCTAACAAACACACAGTCATTGAAGTCAATTATTCCGTTTTGTACGTTGGATGACCTAAGTACAAGTAACCCTTCATCTCTTACATCTTTTGGACTGTATGTAAGCCCATTTATTAAATCCCCTAATTGGTTTAATTCTTTCTCCACCCATACCCCATCATTTTCAAACTCAGCAAAACGATAATTCGGCACCTTTTGCCCTTCTTGCGGAAAAAGGTTTTGCATCAAGCCTTTTTTGTGGTTTTTGAGGATTTCCAGTTTATCGTTGTAAGCGGTAATCAGATCATCTAAAGAAGAAAGACAAGCAGCGATTTTTTGTTGTTCTTGGGGCGAAGGGGATAGAACTGGAATATTCATGAAAGATGAATCAGTTATACTTATTCTGTCAAACCTAGCACCAGTATTTGAAATTTTCCTTATCGAAGAATACCAATGGTTGGATATAAAATAATACTCGTAGAATTGATTATTCTTATTTAAAAATCTAAATACAGTATATAATGGTGACATCACCCCAATAAAACCTGTTTTATTTTTTGAAGTTGGACCAACTGGAGCTTCGCTTGATATACGAGGATTATAAATATAATCACCATCCTCAACCACATAATAGTTCTCTAGATTATTTTTGTTTGCAATGTCCTTATCAAAATATTTTCTTTGGTCAATTATTCCATAAGTAGCGGAGTTAGTAAAAACTTTACTTATCCGACTATCTTTATTTTTTAATATCACGCGATCTGCTAGTTTTACTAATGCCTTTTCCTCCCAGTCGGAATTATCGCTAACCTCAGGAAAACGCAACTCAGGCACTATTTTTCTCTCTTTATTCATAAGCTGCTAATCCTGAAATTTCTTGCCCTTCGGCTAATTTATTAAGCTGAGGAATCAAGTCGTTCATCAAAGCAGTTTCTGCCTTACTGCGTTGTTTCCAACCCAAATCTAAAGGTTCCATCAAATCAGTGAGTTTTTCTCCATCAAAAATCATTCGCTCCATAATCTGCCCAACAAAGCTTTTCAAGTCTGCTGTTTGTAAACCATGTTTGTTTGCAATTATAACCAGTTCTTTATCGTACTTCTCTACCTTAAAGGTTTCAAAATTTTGTTTGAGTTCGTCTGCGGTTTGTCCCACACTCCAATCCACTTGGTTAATGTAATCCGTTAAGTCTTCCTCTTCGTCCATAAGGTTGGAGTTAGATTTTAACAAACTAATTACCTGAGATTTGCTCATTGATTGCTTAGAAGGCTTTTGCTGTGTACTGTCAGCAATCAAGCTTATAATGTAATCGTAATCAATCACTGCAGAGGCAAAGAGTACAAACTCAAAGTCCAGTTGTTGGATGTCTTCGGGTGCATCATCACCTTGTTCTTGTTGTATTTTTCTTAATTCTTTTGCTTTTTCTATGTATGAACTTTTAAACTCCTGCAATTTGTCTTTTGGAAGAATGGTTTCAATAGCAGTTTGCTGCTCTTCGTCCAAATCGGTGTATTGGTCTAGTTGAGTTTTGAGTCGCTGTACTTCCTTAAAGTTTTTTATAAAGGCAATTTTGGCAGCATCACCACGCAGGTTGTACACTTCTTGTGGTTCGTTTACCAAGTTGTGCTCCTCCATAAAATTGCCCAAGGCTTCTACCGCTTTTTGGTAATCGTCAATTACCACAGGGGCTGGGTCAACCATCCAAATTTCTTTGGCTTTGTCATTTTCTTCACCTGAAAATAGTGTAATGGCATGGTTCACGGATTCTTGCTGCGAACGGAAATCTAGTACATTTCCGTAAGGTTTTGTATCGTTCAGCACCCTGTTAGTACGAGAAAATGCCTGAATCAAACCGTGGTATTTTAGATTTTTATCTACATACAGTGTGTTCAAGAATTTGGAATCAAAACCAGTCAATAACATATCCACCACAATGGTTATATCAATCTTGTTTTTATGCGGATAATCTTTGTTACTAAATTTTTGATCTTTAATTCGTCTTTGTACATCCTGATAATAGAGATCAAAATTGTTGATGTCGTGATTAGTGCCAAATTGTTTGTTGTAATCTGTAATAATCTCCGTTAAGGCTTTTTTCTTTTCTTCTGGATTTTGCTTATTGTCTTCTTTCTCGTTTATTAAATCCTCTTGTAGTTGTTTGATATCTGCCGCATTTTTCTGGCTTTGCTGATCTCCCTCTTTTGCAATCAGTTGTGCTGGTGGGGAGAATACTGCCGTAATGTTTAGCGGAACATAATTAGGATCATTCGTTTGTTTTTGCTGTTGAAGTTCTTTAAAAAGTCGATAGTATTCAATAGCATTATTGATAGAGGCTGTTGCCAATACAGCATTGAATTTTCGTTGATTGGTGGCTGCATTATGTTTGTCAATAATTGCTTCTGCTACAGCTCGCTGTTCAATTGCTTCATCTGGGTTTTGGTCTCCTTGTCCTTTAAAGTAATCAATATGAAACTTAAGAACATTTCTGTCTTCTATTGCGTGAGTAATGGTATAAGCATGCAACTGCTTTTCAAAAATGCTTTCTGTGGTTTTATACGTTTCGTATTGATCTTCACGAATTTTCTGTGTGGAGTTTTTATCGAAAATAGGTGTTCCCGTAAAACCAAAAAGTTGTGCGTTTGTAAAAAACTCTTTAATTGCTTTATGATTATCGCCAAATTGCGAACGGTGACACTCATCAAAGATGAAAACGATACGTTTTTCACTTAATGGTTCTAAACGTTCTTTATAGTTACGCTTGTTCATTCCATCTAAAGCCAAACCTAATTTTTGAATAGTAGTCACAATTACCTTGTCTGCATAATCAGTAGATAGTAATCGTCTTACCAAAGTTTCGGTATTAGTGTTTTCTTCCACACTACCTTCCTGAAATTTATTGAATTCCTCACGAGTTTGCCTGTCAAGGTCTTTACGATCAACCACAAACAAACATTTTTCAATGTCATGGTTGTCTTTCAATAAAGTAGAAGCTTTAAATGACGTTAAGGTTTTACCACTACCTGTAGTATGCCAGATGTAACCGTTTCCTCGATTATCTTTTATACAATCAACAATTGCTTTTACTGCATAGATTTGATACGGACGCATCACCAACATTTTTTGTTCGCTTTGCACTAGTACCATATACTTGCTAATCATTTCACCCAAAGTACATTTTGATAAGAATTTTTCGGTGAATTCATGGAGCCCACTAATTTTCTTGTTGTTTACATCTGCTAATTTGTAAACAGGTAAAAACTGTTCGTCTGCATTGAATTGAAAATGTTGATTCTTATTATTGGCAAAGTAGAAAGTATTACTGCGGTTGCTCACAATAAACAATTGCATAAAACACATCAGAGAATTACCATAACCATTGCCAGGTTCATTTTTGTAATCCACAATTTGCTGCATGGCTTTTCGTGGAGAAATATCCAATTTCTTCAATTCAATCTGAACCACTGGTAAACCATTAATTAGTAAAATTACATCATAACGTTGATTGCTGTTTTCTGTGTTGATTTTTAATTGACTGATGACTTCAAAATCGTTTTTACACCAGTCTTTAATATTTACCAAAGTGTAATGCAGTGGTGTTCCGTCTTCTCGTTGGAAATACTGTCTTTCACGTAATAGTTTGGATGCAGCAAAGGCATCTGGTTCAATGATTTCTTCGCGCAAGCGTAAAAATTCATTATCTGAAAGTCGAACACGGTTCAAAGCTTCAAATTTGACTTTGAAGTTCTGTTCTAGCGTTTTTCGATCAACAATGTCAGAGCGATAGATGTACTTCAATTCTATCAGCTGCTTTATTAGGGTCTCTTCTATTTGTGCTTCTTTAGTCATTGCCTTTTTCTTTCAATTTCTCCATTATTTTGTCCAGTAGTGCATCAAAATCAAGCGATTCGCCATGTATCATACTGCTTTGCATTTCTTTGTAATCAGATTTATACTTTTCCAAGAACTCATCAGGTGGAATGATGTTGATGTTTTGTAAAGTCAACGTTTCATAGTCCGTAGTTTTCATTGGTGTTAATACTTTTCTATGTGCAATAATACTTTCAAAAAGAGCTGTGTTTTTTATCGCGGATTGTCCGTATTCAGAATTAAGTATTTGACCAATATCATAGAAATGCCTAGACATTCGTAGATGTCTTATTTTTTCTGATGGTTTTTGAAATTCTTCATGTAATAGAATGAGTTTTTCTAAAAATGTTTTTTGAGGGTTGGTAGCGTTTACAACAAATTCCTCTTCCTTAAATTCCGTTTCAGAATAATGTTCATCAATCATTGATTTGAGAGCAATTTCTTGGTTGGGTTCAATTAATGATCTTGAACTAACTTCAATTAAAACTCTTTTTGGTAAATAGGACAGATCATCAAATAGTGACTGATAATTTACTTTAATTGTTTCAGGATCTTGATCAGATACTTGTGTGTTCTCTACAATCAGTTCAAATAGACTTTCATTAACTCCGTATGCTGTAAGTTGTTTTTGAAGTAATTCGGCTAAATCGGTTGAAACAAATGTGTGACAGGCTCTTCTCAATTTGCGAATTTCTCCTTTTGATAATTCTCCTTCAAAACCTAGATACTCCCTGTCAACTCCTAAGTCAATATCTTCCGAAAATCGTTGAATTAAATTAAAGGCTTTACTCAATGAAGTTCCTCCTTTGAATATTAAATGACTTCCCAAATCAGAAGTGAAGATCATGCGTAACATGAGTGTTATCCAAGCATCTTTTTCAATAGCTTGTGGTGGCAAGTTTGTTCTTACACCAATTTGGGTAAACAACTCAACTTGTTCTTCTTTCGATAATGTTAGCCAGTTATTCATTTACTTAATATTGTTTTTTGTATCCAAACGGGTGCATTTTTCAAATTTTGATAGATGAGTTCTCTCTCATTACTTTCATCAATTATCGTTTGTATTTTATCAATTTGTTCTCGTGTAATATTTTTTTCTCCAATAGCCTTTAATGCTTGAATAATTAGATTCGTCAATCGGTGTTCAATGCTTAGGTTTTTTGGATTTGTCTTTTTAAACTGTATGGTCTGGTTTCCTACTTTTATGTTTCTAGCTGAGCCATCTGTTAAGAATACCACCTTCATAGGAATCTGTGTAGATAAGCCCAATAAATTTAGAGCAGTTGAACCAGTGGCTATTATTCTTGCCTTGTCACGTTTTGCGATAGCTTTTGCAATCTGTTCAGCATGAGGGTAGATTACACCTAATCTCTCATGAATTTTGGGTAATAGGTATATTCCTTTTGCAATGCGTTTAATACTGCCGTCTTTTGTTAAGCGTTGCAGAGACTTGCGTACAGCCTCATAATTCCCCAATTCTGTGAAGTCAGAAATAAAGAAGATTTCTCCTTTATTAACCTTAGTTTCTATGGTATTTAAATCAAACATTGTCCCAAAAGTAGTAAATAAATGGGACTATCATGTTGTTTGTTGAAGTTTATTTGTCCCGAAAATAAATTAAACTTGGGACAATCTATTTTTCTGGAGTAAGAAACTTTAAATAGTATGGGTGGCGGTGGGGAAGTGAAAGCTCTTTTTATTTTGTGAGGTACGAGCAAAATAAAATGTGCTTGAACGTGTGGTGGCATTTCTTTTTTTTCGCTTGCACCTAACGTGTTCGTGTATGGTTTGTTGCGTTTTAAATAGTTTTGTGCCAATTGCGTGCCGAATTCTCTCCTTAAAGATTGGCGGCACTTTGGGTGGCGAAACAAAACTATTGTAACTACATGTTTTAGTTTAGTTCTTACAGCTTAAATATAACAATAATTTTTATGTTAGTTCCTTGATAGCAATTAATTATACGCGTTGTTGTACCCAGTTATTTATTCATTTTCTAATTCTTCTTCAGTTTCTTGAATTTCGTAATCATTATTATGCCACGAAATCATATTAAATAGATTTTCATCGTCTGTTCCGTGTAATCTAAACATTCCATTGTTTTGTTCAATGAATTCTGCAATGATTCGGTTAATTATTTTCTTTTGGAAAAAGATGTTAATTGTGTCCTTTATCAAAGTGTAAGGTGTCAATAAAATTCCACGTCTCGACCACCATCCAGCAAACCCAGTAATCAGATATGATTTAAATTTTTTGTTTCTACCACAATAGTAACACAGAATTCTGTTTTGAGTTATATCGTTACACCACAGAATTACAGAAACAATAGTATTAAATTCTTGTCCGCTTAATTTACTTCTTTTTTGTCCACAGTTCGGGCAATTTAGGGTTTCGATTTTTCTAATCAGAGTTTGCTTTTCAAAATCAGTTAAAGTGTTCGTTTCTGCATCTACCCAAGTGATAAGCCTTTTATCTAAATTCCGCTTTTCGATTTCCTCTTTTAAAATTCCGAGTATTTCTTTTCTTAATCCTTTAGATTCATTTTGAGCGATATTCTCAATTTTTGAATCGGAAAAACCTTTGTAGTTTTCTCTTATTTCCTTGACACTATACATTCAGATTTGAGTTCGGTTTTAATTGGGTACAACGTGTTCGTGTATGGTTTGTTGCGTTTTTCACGCTCTAAGTTAATAAATTAAGCTTTATCAGAGAAAATTCCAACGGAATTTTCGCAAGTGGTTACTGTTTTAAGCAATTAATTATACGCGTTGTTACCCAACGTTTTTTATTCCGTTTTCTTTTTTAATTTTCTTATTCCGTTTTGTAATTCAGTCAGATTATTGTCTTTTATTTTCCATTCCAAATTTTTGAACACAATCCAATTGGCGCTTGATAAAGCAAAAGTCAAACTATCTGTTCCGTTTAGAATTCTGGAGTTTAAAATCAAAGTGTCATTTCTGTTTTTCCACACTCCTTGAGTAAAATCTGAACCGTGTCCTTTTCGTTTCCAATATTTAAACTCTCCGTTTTCGATTATTCTCAATTCAATATTTGCGTTTGCTTTTCCAATTCCGATATATTTCCCAACTAATGATTCCCTTTTAATATTCAAATATTGCGTTTTGCAACTAAATAAGATTAAAAACATTACCAAAATTAAAACAGGTCTTTCTTTCATTTAATCAATGTTTTGAGTCATTGCGATTGTCATCATTATTCCGATATATAAAAATGGAATTGCACTTAAAAAAATCCAAATCAGATTATTTTTCAGTTCGGTTTTATGTTTTGAAATCAAAAGTATTGTGTTAATCAACGACCATAAGATTCCGCCATAGAAAACAAGTAATGAAATCATACTTCCATATTGGTAAATCCAAGTTCCTCTGTAAGGTTGAACTAAATATTTTAAAAGCATTGCACTTAAACAAATTCCGATAATCAGAATTCCGCTTTTTTTAGTCCAATTTATATTTTTAAGCAATATGTTCAATGGTTTGGTCAAATGTTGGGTAACGGTTTAGAGTTATGATTTCGTTGCGATAAATCCGCTAGGATTTTCGTATTGGAAATCAGGTTAAATATACAGAAAGTTCATCGGACAATTACCAAACCTAGCAATGAATTATACGCATTGTTAGCAAATGTTTTATGGTAGTGTAATCATTCCTGTTAATAAGAAAGAGTTTTCTTTCTTATCAAACATATAAATTATATTATATGATTCATCTCCGAACTTATTTTCAAAACTATAATTTATTCTTATTATCGTGTCATTTTTGAAAGTCGAATACACCTTATTTTTAAGAATATCTACATTATAAAATTCATCACGATAATTTTCAAATATAAATTTACTTAAATAGAGTTTCTCCGTTTCATTTGGCACACAATCAATACATTTAATTGAATCTTGTGAGTTCTCAATAAGATATTCCAAATCATTATTCTCAATTTTAGTTTTGAATTTCTCCCAAATCAAATTTTTATCAGATTCATTGTATTTTTCTTTACACGAATAGAGTATCAGAGTTAATCCAAGAATGGTTAATATTTTTCTAAAATTTCTCAACTTATTAATATCCAAATAATCCTGCTTTGAAATTATCCCAATCAGAAATAATAGCATAAAACACGGTAAATGTTATTGCAAAAATTATTATTTTCATATAATCTTTTTTCTTTTTCATATTTTTAATCTTTAATATTTGCTAACGGTTTGGGCTATGCGTAGTGCGGGTTTCCGAAGCACTACACTTTCATTTTACTGCTAAATTTCATTACTTGCATAATTGTTCAATTTACTATGAACCCCGCATTACGTATGAGCCTTTGTTGTGTGCTGCTTGTTTTTGTAAAGAAGGCATATTCAGTATTTGAGAATTATAAAAAATAAAATATATGCGATAAAACCAGATAATACATATTTCCAAAGAATTTTCATTTTCGAGCTTTCAGGGTTATCGTGTAAAGGGCCATAAAACACAAAATAAAATGGAAGCAAAAAAGCTAAAACTTTAAGCAAAGTAAACAGGTAATTATTTTTCATTTTTTCTCTTTTTATAGCTCAACCAACCCGATATTAAAAATAATACCGAATATAAAATACTTAAACTTCCCCAAAGAGTAGTCCCTTGGTTAAACTGATAAATTGCTATCGCTGCTGAAATAATTCCAAACGAAAACAATAAATAAATTAGATTTTTCATTTTAATCTCCTTTAATTGTATAAACCAGAAACAATAATAAAATTACTCCGATAATTAAAGCAATTCCAATTATGACTATGTTTTTTATCCTTTTAGTTTTATATTTTTTAATGCTTGATGCGTTAATTGTATTATCTTCAATTTCAACTAAACACCTTTCCAATTGCTTAATTTGATAATTATTTTGTTTGATTTGAGTAAAAGCACTTAAACTATAACTTAAAATAATACCAATGGTTAAAACAATAAAATCATCTAATTCAAAAGAAGGTATTTGGTCATATTTGAAATGTAAATAAAAAAGAGAACCACTAAGAAAAAATAATGTGCTTGACAAGGCACTCACGAATATAGATTTAATATACTGCTCATTGTAATAGGCAATATATTTTCGTAATAAATCTTTAAGGTTTTCTTTTGTATTGTTAATTCTATCGGAATTTTTGTAGACTTTTAGTTGCCAAACTATTCCAAAGATGGCTATGAATATAAAAAATGAAATAGTAAGAATAGCAATTGATTGATTTTTAAGAAGAAGAATTAATATAAAAAATGAAACGAGTAAAATTCCTTTATAAACTATATCGAAAAGTAATGACCTCTTGTATTGACCCACAATTTTTGAAGCAGATTTCATAAAATCATAAATTTCAATTTCAGAAAGTTTTTCTGCTTGAAATGTCTTCTCGTTTTTCCAAGCTAATCTATATTTATTTAAATCTAAATTTTCCATTAGCTTATCTCTTTAATAATTTTTGCGAGTTTCTTTTTACTTCTCACTAATTTTACGCTCACGTTTTTTTCTGATATTCCAACTATTTGAGCAATCTCATTATATGTTTTTTCTTCGAGCCAAAGCAGAATAACTGCCTTTTCTATTTTACTAAGTTTGGAAATTGCTTTATAGAGAATTTTTATATCTTCGGAATAGTCAATATTAACTTCAATAAAGTATTCATCGTTTATTATAGCTTTGTTTTTTTCAAATAATGCAGTTTTTTTTGTCAAGGTTATTGCTGTATTTAAAGCTACCCGATACATCCAGGTTGAAAATTTTGATTCTTGTCTGAATGAAGGGTAAGACTTCCATAATTGCAAAACAATTTCTTGATATAAATCTTCTTTATCTGCATTATTTGTCGAATACATAAAACAAATCTTATGCAAAATCCCTTGATGCTTCTGGATTTTATCAACAAATTCTTTTTCTATTTCTTTTTGATTTTGCACGTAGTTTAAATAGAATAAAAAAGTTAAATAATAAAGTATAGTGCAACAAAGGTGATAAAACCAAACAATAATAGACTAATCATCATTTTAGTTTTCTTTGGGTCGGTTCGGGTATTTTTGTTTTGAAATTTTTGCTCTAAACTAATACTCACAAAAACACCAATTGGCAAAGCAGCCGAAATAGCAGCACCAAGATTATTTGACAAGGTAAATACAACAAGAGCACCTACAATTGAAACTACTAGACCTAATAACCAGCCAGCTCCTTTAAAAATTTTTAATTCATTGTTCCTTAAATTTTCCATTTGAAATTCCATTTTTAATTAACTATTTATTAAGTTAGTGTGTTAAATTTCAAATTAACTACAAGAAATATTGTTTTTTTAAGTTGCACACAACGGCTTTGTGTATGATTTAGTTGCGGATTTTTAACGAGTGTGTGCGGCTGGTGTAAGTGGGGGAAACGCGAGCGACTTAGTTCGTATTTTTCTGCTAGCTAAAGATATGCTTTTTTAGTTTAATGGTTTCAATTCAGTTTTAAAGTAGCAATTAATTATACGCATTGTTATGTACTTTGTAGGCTTAAAGGTTTCATGCAAACTATTACTATTCTTATAAAAGATTCAATCTTGTTTTTTTATTGAGAACTTAATGGCGAAATAAACGACATAAATAGAAGTTAGATTCAGTTTAAAAAAAGAGTAAAAGGAAATCCTATAAGTTTCTAACTATCTAGCGACAACATTGTATATAACGTCTCGGCTATGGTTAGTACGGGATTTAAAAAGCGATTAATTTTCGATTAAGCACTTAGCCAAAACTTTTTATTTTGTTTTATCTTTTTTGTTCATAACGCCAAATCAAAAGATTTGGCGTTATATGTAAATATACACAAGCTCTGGGATTATACACCAAAACCCGTATTATTTTATAGGTGTTGTTGTGTACAGTTTTATTCTCCTTCAAAAAAGTCGTTATCAAGCTCTTTCACTTCATAGACAGTTTTTGTCTGAATACCGACATTGAATTGGTGCATCAAGTCAGCAAGTTTTTTTCCGTTTATAAGTATTATTGTATGATGTGCTTCTTTAGCTTTTTTTATAGCTGAATCATCAAAAGATGATGTCGTGATAAATACACCTTTTCTGGTGTCTCCACTCATTGCCCCAATAAAGTTTCTTATGTCTTTTTCACGAACCTTATTCTCATTGTAGCGTTTTGCTTGAGTGTATATTTTTTCAAGACCTAACTTGTCTTCGTTTATTATTCCATCGATACCTCCATCTCCTGATTTTGAAGTTTCGATAAAATCTCCATAGCCCATTTTTTTCAAGAGAATGAGAATTACTTTTTCAAAATAGTATGGGTCAATTCCTTTTAATTTATCTAAAAGCTCTGCTTTAACTTCAGTTTCAATAGTTGAAAACCCTGAGTCTATTAAGTCCTGTGGTGTAGCATTTTCAACATTTACAGATTCAACAGATATTTCAACCCCATTTTCTTTCTTACTTTTTACAGCTTCTCTATGATTGATAAAATCAATGTCGTTTTGTAAATCTTTTAATGTTAAAGCTCCGTTTTGAAGAATTTTCTTGCCCTTTTCGGTTATTTGAATTGTCCCTCTTTTTGGATAAAAAACAAATTTCGCCATTTTAAGATAAGATTTACCCCAACTAATTCGATCTAAAAGCACATTTGCTCCAGAGCTAGTTTTTTTGTCAAGAAGTTCTTGTGGTAAATTAGAATAGTAATTATCACGAACAGTTGAAGTTAATTCGCGATTACTTAAAGATTCAACTGTATTTAGAGTTTCAAGAACTGGTATAAAGGTTTCGTGATATTTAGGTAATTCCATATTCAATTTCTTATTGTACACAACGACCCGGCTAAGAAATCGTAGGGGAGTTTGAAACTCTGCCCTTTCAGTTTAGTACTTAGCCAAGCCAAATATTTTTATAATTAGTTTTCTTTTTTCATTATCAAAATTTTGGTTTGGCGGTTTTCATTCAAAGCTACTAATTTTCAATTTACCACCAAAACCCCTATGTTTTTTAGCCATTGTTGGGCTTTCGTTATTTTCTTACAGTCTGCAAGGTGTTGGCAAAGCTATACTTATTGACAAGTTTTGGTTTGTGCTGATGGCTTTTTTGAGCGACTTGACAATGTGTATAGCTTTAGTGAAGGATTTAGTCTTGTTCTATATTTAAACATCTATTTGTTTTATATTGAAACATTCCATATCTTTGTAGCGTAAACGTAGGAAAAAAACAGGTATGAAAACAAAATTATCACAAAAGCAGATCGGTCAGAGGATAACTGAACTCCGTAAGATTAAGGGATTGTCTCAAGAAGATTTGGCAAAGAGTGTTAATATTTCTCGTCCATCTTTGGCTCAAATTGAATTAGGAAACAGGAGTGTTAATATTCTTGAATTACAACAGTTATCAATGGAATTAGGTTTTTCATTAGATGATTTTATGTCTAAAGATTTTGAGGTTAATCAAGAAATTAATGGCGAAAATGAAAAAAGCACTAATATAGTTGAAGAGCGTATTGCTGTGCCTAATTTAAAAATTGATAAGTTCAAAAATGTGTTATTATACATTTTAGAAAAATGTGCAGGAAAGCCAAATGTAGGAGAAACAGTCCTTTATAAGTTATTGTATTTTTCTGATTTTAACTATTACGAGTTATATGAAGAACATTTAACTGGTGCAAAATATAGAAAATTACCATTTGGTCCTGTTCCTCAAAAATTAAATACAATTATCAATCAAATGATTGAGGGAGGAGAATTGAAACGGGTTAAAACTGAATATCACGGTTACCCTCAAACTCGTTATTTGCCTTTAGAGAAATCTGATTTAACTCAATTACAAGCAAGTGAAACGGAAATTCTTGATAGGGTTATTGAACAAATGAGCGATTGGTCTGCTGCTGCAATAAGTAATTATTCTCACAAAGATTTACCTTGGTTAGCCTCAAAAGAGGGAGAAGAAATAAATTATGAATTAGCTTTTTATAGAGATGCTCCTTTCTCTGTAAGAAATTATGGAGATGAAATTGAACAGGAATGACTTTTGAGGAATTAACAGAATTTAAAAGAGACTTGAAAAAACTCTTAAAAAAATATAGAACACTAAAGCATGATTTAGATGTTGTGAAAAAGGTGTTAGAATTTTCACCTAAAGAAAGACCTCCGTTCAGTTTTCGTATTGACAATTTAGGTTTGGAAACTTGTGTTATAAAAGTGAAAAAAATTGCTTGTAGAGCATTAAAAGGTCGAGGAGTGAATTCGGGGTTACGTTTAATATATGCTCATTTCCCTGAAGAAGGTAAAATAATATTTATTGAGATTTATCATAAGAATGATAAAGAAAGTGAAGATAGGCAAAGAATTATAGACAATTTTAATTAGGGATTATGAAATTAAAGATAAAAGAAAATCACGCAGGAACTATGGTTCTGAATGATGGAACGGAAATGAATTACGGAACTATTAGAATTACTCAGAATATGAGTAAACTAATTTATTATACAGGCAAAGGTCTTAGAGAAATATATAAGCCCGATATGACTGACGAGGCAAAACAAAAAGCAAAAGAATTGAAAGAGCAAGATGAAAAAATGCTGATGAAATCAGGACATATTGCAGAAATTCTTCTTTCAGAAATTAAAGAGTTAAATTAAAAGTAATAGTAAAATGGCAAAAGGAAAAAATCAATACGTTGTGCCGACCAAAGATGGTTGGGGCGTAAGAAGTGAAGGAAGTACCAAACTAACTGCTAAAACAGGCACAAAAGCAGAAGCATTAAAAATAGGAACAGGCATTGCTAAAAATCAACAATCAGAATTAACCATACTAAAAAAGGATGGGAAAATTCAAAACAAAAATAGTTTTGGGAATGACCCAAATCCACCTAAAGATAAAAAGCATTAAATTATGATTGATATAAGTAAGCAAACCGTAAAAGTTGATTGTACTGAGTGTAATCGCTCAATAAATGTTACACTTAAACAAGTTGCAAATGAGGCTTTAATTAGGTGCAATTGCGGACAAGAAATTCAATTGAAAGATAGCAATGGTACTAACAAAAAAGCCATAAGAGACGTGAATAAATCTTTTAAAGACCTTGAAAGAACATTGAAAAATTTTGGTAAATAATTACTCAATTTCATCAATTTCTTTCATTAATCTGTCCGTTTCGGAAAGAGCAACTATAATTTTTTGATAATGTAAAATATCATCAAATTCTAAGGTTCTTTCTTTACGGTCTTTTAGCCATTTTTGAGCAGGTTGGTAGCCACCAATATAAAACTCCCAAGCAACTAAAGGAACATTATCAAAATACTGCTCGTCATTTATCCAAATTCTACCAAGTCCGTTTTCTTCATCAAATAATTCCCAATCTTTTTGAGCAACTTTAGTTGTTATTACATTGTCTCCATCTTTTGGATAAGTTGTGATGTAATCCTCCACTTTAGCAGATTCCAATAAATGAATTTGGCGTATTTCTCCACCTAATTTTACCAATTGCCAAAATGTGTTTTTGTCTTTTGGATAGGGTACTCTTGGAAAATCTATTTTTAGAAATTCTTTGTATTTCTCTCGATAGGATGGTGAATGTAAAACCGCATAGATGTAATCTGAAATATCTATTGGGGAAAAAGTGCTTTCTGTAATTTCTTTCTCGTTGGTAAATGATAAACCTAACTTTTTAGCAATTTCATTTACAATTTCTTGATTTAGATTCGGTTTCCTTTCTGTTGCTCCTTCAATGGTTTGTTGCTTAATGTTATTAGGGTACAAATAAAGGGGGAACGTACTTGTTATTTCACTTGTTTTATTTGAAACATAAGAGCTTTCAATAATTTTATCTGTTATAAAAATATGTTGATATGTGTTACCTGCTTTAAATTGCTTACAAAGTGTAAGCCCAACATTTTCTCCTTTAAGAAAATGTTGCATTATATCTGTTCTTGGGTAACAATGAAATCCTTTTGATTTTCCCGTAAAAAAAGTCCATTTATCATCAAATAAGCGATAGGCAACCTTTGTAAGGCTTCCTATATCGGGATAATGTTTTTGTAAATCATTTTTAGCAAAGTTAACTTGCCAATCTCTTACATCTTTTCCTAAATTGAAACGAGTTCTGGCATCTTCATCTTCTAATGATAAAAATTCATTGATTGTATTTTTTACATTTTCTTTAGATTCGTGAATTGTGAATTTATCCCTTGCAGTTACAATACCAACATTATTCAAAGTAAATAATGCTGAAACAGAAAAGCCTTTACTGTAACTTGCTTCTGCTTCAAAATCCTTTTCCACCATAAAATAATTTGGAGCATTATTAGGTAATACTTTATATGGAATTGTTTTCAAAGAATTTTGAGACAGGAAAGTATATTTTTCATCTCTTTTTCCATATAAGTCATAATGGAAAACTTTACCTAAATCATTTTTCTTTTTCTTTCCTGTTTTTACAAAAATGGTAATAGCAACACCCTGCATAATGTCAAAAACATTCTGATCAATTGAACCATCCGGGCAAACTTCTTTCTTTTTGCTATTTCCGTGTAAATCTAAAGTGTAAATTTTATCATACGTTTTTAATAAATTCCAACGCATTCCTCTAAAAGTTGGGTTGTCTAAAAATCCGTGAGGGTTAATAAAAGCTAAAACACCGCTTCCATTTTTTTCAATAAAATGCTGCCCGTATCTTAAGAATTTAACGTAATCATCATTTATCCATTTTGGATTTCGTTCTTTTAGTTTCTCTTTTCCTCCAGGCTCTTTTTTGTAGTCTTGCATTAAGTCCATAATCCAATCTCCTTTATTAGTACTTTCGCCACTATAAGGAGGGTTTCCAATAATGCACATTACTGGGCTGTCACGTTTAATATGATTAGCTTCATTTGCTTCACTACTTAACCAATTGGCGAATAAAGTTCCTGTGTCTGGATGATATTCTTCTAAACTATTGGTTAGATAGACTCTTGTACGTTGGTCTTTTGTGGGTTTAAACCCTGTTTCTTTCAGCAATAAATCCAATTGTAAATGTGCCATTGCATAACTTGCCATTAGCAATTCAAAACCGTTTAAACGTGGGAGTAAATGGTTTTCTACATAACCGCTCCAAATCCCTTCTTGTCCTTTAAATTTTTTGTTTACGTGCTTTATTACTTCTGCTAAAAAAGTTCCTGTTCCTGTGGCGGGGTCAAGAATTTGTACTTTATGTACTTCTTGTTCCATTTGTTTGTAGCCAGTTGTAGAACGCTTGTCAGGAGTTTGTGTATTTACAGTTATTTTGGTTTTAGAAGTGTCCGCTAAACCTTGCGGTAAATCAAATTCTGTTTTTAAAATATCATCAACTGCACGAACAATGAAATTTACAACAGGGGCTGGAGTGTACCAAACACCTCTTGCTTTTCTTAGTTTTGGGTCATATTCTGCTAAGAAAGTTTCGTAAAAATGGATAATTGGGTCTTCCATTTTTGTTGTCTTTCCATAATTTTTTAGAATCTCTTCAACATTACAGGCTAAAAATATTTCCACCAAATTATCTACAATCCATTTAATTCGGTCGTCAATATCGGGTCCAGCAATGTAACCAAACAATTTTCTTAAAAATGGATTTGATTTAGGAATCAATTCAGCAGCTTCTTGTCTGCTAAAAGTATCTAAAGTTGGGTCATGCAAACGAGCAGCAAACATTCCGTAAGCAATGGTTTGAGCGTAAACATCTGCAAATCCTTTAGGAGTAATATCGTGAATCAAAATACTTTTAAAAGCAGTCATTTGCTCTTTCAAAGTACTGTCCTCTTGATTGTCTTCATCACTGGTCAAAGCCTTTTCAATAACATCAGAAAGAAGGCGGGCTTTGCCCGCCATCATTTCTGCTAATTTTTTTGAGCTTTTTATGTTTTGCCCAATGTGAGTACAAAAGTCTTTGATAAGATTTTCAAACCTTGCAAAATTTTGAGGTAGTGCAACAATTTCCTTTTCAGTTATTTCTGCAATGGAGATTTTAGTAACAAATTCTCCGTCATTGTATAAATGAAAATCTATGTAATCGGTAAAAATTAGATTGTCTAATGACGCTTTATAGCGGTCAAATTGTTCTTTGTTTACGGATTTCTTTTTCCCTTCAAGGTCTTTGTCGCCAATGTCTTTTGCTTCAATAAATCCTACTGGAATATCTTTTTTAGTCAAGATGTAGTCAGGTGCTCCGCAAGATTGTCTTTTCGGTTCGTTGGTCGCCCTAACTTCAGGCACTAAACTTTCAATGAGTTGCTGTAGGTCTCCTCTAAATGTATGTTCTGTCGCGTTTCCGAGTTTGTACCTCTGATTTATGTTGTCAATGTAATTTTCTATTGTCATATTTCAATTCTCATTATTCTCGGTGAGCGTTGGCAAAAAATAGCTCTTTTGGTTTTTTCTGCGTTGGCTTTCGTGTCGGCAAAAAACCAAATGTGCTATTTGTGCGGTTGGCTCCTTTTCGAATGAAGCCCAACGTGTTCGTGTATGGTTTGTTGCGGTCTAAATAGTTTTTTGCCAATTGCGTGCCGAATCCTCTCCTTAAAGATTGGCGGCACTTTGGGTGGCGAAACAAAACTATTGTAACTGCATGTTTTAATTTAGTTCTTACAGCTTAAATATAGTAATAATTTTTATGCTAGTTCCTTGATAGCAATTAATTATACGCGTTGTTATAGCACGTATGTTGTCTTTTCTGTTCAATTGTTTTTCTAATATTCGAATGAATAAGAATTTATTTCTTCGATATCATAAGGAATATCATTCGTAAAACCATCAGTTTCAATACCGTTTTTTGTCATATACCATCGAATTTTAAAATGGTCAGCCGTTTCAGGTACGCTATAATACACTATCGAGTTTACATCGATTCCTGTCCAAGAAGTTTCTTCCCAAGCACCTAAAGAACCACCACCAGGAAGTGGTTCTTCAGGATGGTAAGTATTATCTATTCCAAAGTTTTCAATTTCGGTTCTTTTTGCTTGATGTAGTCCTGAAAAAAAATCAATTTTAATATAATCGTTTTCATTAATTGGATTGGTATTATTCACCGATATTTTAAACTTAATTAATTTATCTACTTTTATTAGTATAGGTTCATCAATTGAATAGTCTCTATAGGTACTTGAACTAGAATAGTTTTCACCACCAATATGAGTAATAGTAACAAATGCACCATCTTCATTTACTAAAGAGACTGAAAAATTTCCACTTACATCTGTGACAACTTCTTTGCTGTCTAACTCTTCGGTAGTTCCAAGCAAACCTGATCCGTGTGATTTTCTTGTTCTTACAGTTACTAAATGGTCAGGAATTCCGTCTCCATTTATTGCTCGTTCGACTTTACCATAGAGAGTTATGTGGTCAATAACATTATCAGAAGAACAACCAAATAATATCAAGAAAAATGGAAGTATAAGATATGTTATTTTCATAATTCGTGGTTTTTTGTATATGTGCTGTAACGTGTTCGTGTATGATTTGTACGGCTGAGAATCCGCAGGATTTTCAGATGTAGCAAATCGGTTGATTAAAGATATAAATTTTAAATGGAGTAGAGAAGTAGTATTAATTATACACGTTGTTGTAAAACGTACTATTTAGCATTGTCAATCAACCAAGATTCTTTAAATTCTTTTGTTTTAGTCAATTCCTTTTCTAGTTTTTCTCGGTCTAAATCTATTTCAAAATATTCTGGTCTTTCAAAGAGTAGGTTGTAAGCTGATTGATGAAGTCCGTATTTTTTTAAAATGTAAAAGTCCGCTTTTGCTTTTTCCGTATTCAGATTGTCGATGTTAAATTCAATTTTTAATAAATCAACCAAAGTGTCATTTACAAACCTATTTTCGTAATTCAGTTGTTTATTATTCGTTTTCACAGAATTAAATTCTCGGATTATTTCAAAAACTATTGAATCGTTTTTTTCTGTTTTTCTCCGATTCCAAAATTCCGCGTAATATTTGCTTTGTTTTTCAGGTTTGTTGTAAGTCAGTTGTAAACTGTCCATAACATTCTCAAAATTCCGTTTCACATAAATTCCTTGAATTACAAATTCGTTATCTCTTTTAAAAATCAGGCTTTCGAGTTTGTCATAACCAAATTTTTTAAACGATTCGTGAATTGTCTTTAGATTTTCGGTTTTTCTAATCCACGTATTTTTTGTCCAATCAGAGTTTCTTAAATCGAAAAAGGTTGGTTTATTTTCTGCATAAAATTCCGATTTACTTTTTTCTATATTGACACAAGAAATGAGTAATAAAATCAAAATGTTTAATGTTAGCAGTTTTTTCATTCGTATGTTTTACAACGTTCTGTGTATGGACAGTAGGGCAGATTCGAAGCACTTCACTTTCGGTTTACCACTAAGCCAAAACAAACGTTTTTGCTTTTAATTTTCTTTTTGTTAAACGTCAAAACTTTGTTTTGGCGTTGCCTGCTCAACGAACAGGACTTTTAATTTATCTCTGAATGCCCTATTGGCTATACACCTTGTTGTGCGTTCGTGTTTTTTTATTTTTTTCATTCGGTCAAAAAGTCAAGTTCTCCTTTGTTAATTCCTCTGGTATACTGTTTCGGGTTACCTTGATTGTCGGTAAATGCAAAAACAACTCCGTTTGAACCTTTTGTATGGATTAGTCTGAAGTCGCCTTGCGAAACGTAAATGTCTCCAATGTAGGAAGCTGGACTTGATTGCCAGCCGTCCAAATTGTTTTTCGCAAAGTCAACAAGCTTAATCCACTTTTCAGAATCCACTTTAATTTCTTCAGTTTCATTCGAACTAAATCCTGTTTCAGGGTCGACTGTCCTAATTGTCAAAGTGAATGGAGATTTTTGGTCAATAACATCATTTAATTCCAAGTCGGTTTGGCAACTTGTCATTGCTAAACTCAAAATCAAGGTCATTATCGTAATTATCTGTTTCATTGTATTTTTTCGCATGACGCACAACGACCCGGCTATGCGTAGTACGGAATTTGAAAAGCCGAGTTTTCAAATTTGCACGAAGCCAAGAGTTTATATTTTGTTTTTAATTTATTCATTTTAAATACCAAATTAAAGTATTGGCGGACTTCATTAATTGCAATGGCTCTTCGTTTAGCAGAAAACCCGCATTACGTATAGCCATTGTTGGCGTGTCGTTTTATTCTATTCAACTGCAACAACTGCCCAATCTTCATCAGGCGATTTATTTACATATATAGTTCTCTCAATAAATTTATTTTCTCCTTTTATAATTAAACTGATAGCCGCAGAACCATAAGTTCCGTTTGAATCTGTAGTGGTCTGAATACTTCCGCTCGGCAGAATTGTATGTCCGGTGACTTCACCAATTTCAGTTTTCAAGTCACTGTTATTTTTCAAGTAGAGCTTTGCTGCCTCATATGCATCGGCATTTGGTATAATCACCAACATTAAAACCTTAACAAATACGATGAAACTAATTAGCCAAAAGCCAATATGGCTCCAGATATTTTTAAGTTTTTTATTCTTTCTTGTAGTTATGTCTTTTCTAAGAATTATTGCTAATGATACTAGCAAAAGAGAAAATCCAAGTGGTTTACTTTCCCAAAAGAAGAAAAGGTCAGCCATTCTAACAAGGTAGCCGAAGATTATTAGGCAGATTGAAACTCCAAATGTCACTTTAACCTTAATGTCAAGTTCAGATATTAGGTCAATGTAATATTGTTTTATTGAGTTGCTACCATCTTTATTAACTATTGTCTTATGGTCTCTTTTAATTATCAGTTTTCGTCCTTTAGTTAAGTACAGAATAGGACCAATAATCCCAACCATTGAAATTATTATCCAAAGTCCTTTTGAACCATTGAAGTCATTACTTATAATCTGAAAAATTGCAACAAAAGTTGTTATTATCGAACCAAAACAGATAAAGAAAAAAATTAAGCCTAAAACTACTTCCATATTGTATTATAAATTATCAATGTCTTTTTTAATGCACGCCAACGTTTAGCTATGAATAGTACGGTGCAGAAAATCCGCGGATTTTCGTGTCGCACAAGCCATAAGCTTTTTGTTTTGATTTTAATTTTGTCGTTTTATAAAAGCCAAACTAAAAGGTTTGGCGACTATGTAAAGATACATTTACTTCTCTAATAGTACACCAAACCCGTATTATTTATAGGTGTTGTTACAAATAGTTTTTTTGTCGCAACAGTTTTATCTTCAGATTAGTTTTTGTTACCACTCCAATTTCCATTCATTCCAGAACTACCTGCACTTGGATTAACCCAAGTTCCAGAAGCTGTAGTTCCTGTCATCTGTCCGTTAAATGTTCCGCCAACTGATGTAGAACCAAAAGTAGAAGTTAAGCTTCCGTTAGTGTCAACAGTTCCGTTTACGTCATAACTTTCAGAGAAAACATTTGATGTTGCAGTTCCGGTAACAACTCCATTTGTTGCAACGTCTATGTCCCAAGTCCCATTATCTCCAGTCCCAGTATATGTTCCAGTCCAATTACCTGTAAAAGTAGAAGTGATTACAGCTGCTGCATCATCGTCACTATTTGAACAAGATTGAAACGTAAGAGTGATAATCGTTAACAATAATAATAGTTTTTTCATTTTCATTTTTTTTAAGAATTATTTGTAACGGTCTTGTATATGAAAAGTAGCGGATTTTAAGCACTAAATTTTCGGAAAGCAAGATACTTAATTAAATGCAAAAACGGTTCAGGTTAGCACCTAAACCGCTATTTTTTATATACGTTGTTACCCACTGGCTTTATTCCGTTCAGCTTGGTTTTCAGCGTTGGCAAAGACATACTCTTTTGCAATTTTTGGCGTAGCGTTGGCTCGTGCGAATTGCAAATGTGTATGGCTTTTAGCGTTGGCTTTTTAGCAACAACTTTCTTTCTGTTGTATTGAAGGACATTTTACTGAACCAAAACTGCAATAGACACAACAATCGCTTTCGTTTGGTCGTAATACTTTTTTACAATTCTCACATTCGTAAAAGAATTGACAGGATTCTGTTGGCATTTCTTCTACTTTTTTATGTCCACAATTTGGACAAGTAATTTCTGATTTTAATTGAACTTCCATTAGTTTTCTTTTTTGTCGGTTACTTTATAACCTGTTGAGTTAATTGCTTTCTCGATTTCCGTTTCGTTGGTTTTGGTTTTGTCAAACTCAATGATTGCATTTCCATTTTCGTAGGACGCTTTTGATTTTACAATTCCATTGAGTTTATTTACTTCGTGATTTACGTGTTCTTCGCAACTCGCACAAGTCATTCCGCTGATTTTAAATTCAGTGGTTTTAATGTCCGATTTGTCAACTACAATTATTTGTTTTTCTGTGTTTGGGTAAAAAATTCCAGAATAATATGGGAAAGCCAACATTACAATTGCAAATACGGTTACAATTCCTAAAAACTTTTTTGATTGAATAAATTTTGGTTTTTCGTCCGTCTCACAATCACAGTCTATTTCTTTTTGAGGTTTAAGTTTTTGATACCAAGCAAAGCCAAGAACTAAAATTGTCAGTCCAATTAAATAAGGTCTAAATGGTTCAATCCAAGAAAATGTTGAAGCAATTCCGCTTGTTCCTGCGATTAGAGCCAAAACTGGTGTAATACAACATAATGAAGCTGTAATTGCAGTTAACAAACCTGCACCAATTAATTTGTTTTCGCTTTTCATATCGTTTCTAAAATTTTGTTTTTATCAAGTATCTCAAAGAATGGATTTAGCATTTTTTCGTATTCAGCCGTGAGTGAGTAAAAAATCGTTTGAGCATCTCTTTCTGTTTCTAATAAATTTCGGTCTTTCATTTTTCTCAAATGTTGAGAAATAGCAGAAATGTTCATCCCGAGAATATCGCTCAAATCACAAACGCAAAGTCTTTTTTCTTCAAAGAGTAGGTAAAGGATTTTCAGTCGAACGCTATTTCCGACTAATGAAAGTCCATTTGCCAAATAGTCGAACGATTCGTTTAATTCAGAAACTGTGTCTTTGCAACGATTTATTTGTTCAATATCGGCTTGTTGTCTTATGCAAGAATTATTTTCCATATCGCAAAGTTATAATTATTTCTTATTTAAGCAAATACTTAAATACATAATTCTCAAGCGTTGGGAAAATTTTAGCTCTTTTGGTTTTTTAGCGTTGGATTTGTGTGTCGGAAAAAACCGAAAGTGCTAAAATGTGCGGTGGGTTTTCAGCTTGTGGGTAACGTGTTTGTATATGGAAAGTTGCGGGTTTGCGTGCGAGGATTTTCCGAAGGAAAATCAGACGTAGCAAACGTGCAACGACCTTTTTTTAGCACAACACCAGCAATTTTTTATATACGGTGTTGGCGTTAGTTTTTTTATTTAAACGATTTATAAGTATTCCAATTTTGGTCAGTTTTGTTATAAGTCGTTAGCTCATATTTCGGATATTTCTTTTTTAATTTTTCCAACCTCACATTAAATTCCGCTAAATCTTTTGTGTAAATCACAAATTCTCTAAATCCAGAAGTCGTAATAGTTATTGGAACAATTGAATTCAAGTCCGATTCTAAAAAATCAAATATATCGTCTTCGAGATTATCCAATTCAGGTTCGTTTTCAATGTCAGGTAATCCGTCAGCATTTGGCGATAACATTTTGAAAGCAATTCCGCAATTCGTCGAATAATTTTTATTTCCAGCTATTTTGTCGCACGCAACGTTTTTCCGAACAAACATTGGTTTTCCATTATTTTCTCCAGTCGAAACACTCCAACTTTCGGGAATTTCAGTTATTAATTCCGATGAATTTAATTCGTTTTTTTTCTTAAATAGATTGTCAAAAAATCCCATAATTTTAATTTCTGTTCGGTTTTCTCAAATTAACGCCAACGTTGTTGTATAAGATTAGTTGCGTATTTTAAGCACTAAAGTTAGCAAATAAATCACAGATAGAAAGTCCGCGAGGACTTTCGTAAACTGGCTATAACTAGCAATTAATTTTATACGGTGTTGTGTGTTTGTTGTTTTTTCATTCGATTATTTTTCAACTTTGATTAGGCAATATTTAAATTCGCTTTTATCTAATTTTGAATATTCCTGCCAGTTTATTAAATAATCATTTTTTAATTCCAGTTTATATGTTTTATCTCCTTTGAATGTCCAATGTTTCTTATTTTGGTTTATGTATTTCCAAGTATTATTTTGTTTTACATATTTGGCTGTGTCAATTTTTGAATAATTCCAGCCTTTAAATTCTTTTTCAAATTTACTGTTATGATGGCAAGTAAAATGTTTGTCAAAAGTCTCTTTTTCTCCAACATTGTTATTGATGTAATTATCTTCGTTGGTTAGAATAAATATAATTCCAAAATCACTATTTTCTTCTTTAGATAGATACTGCTCAATTCTGTAAATATCTTTTCGGAAACTATATCGTCCAATATCTGTTGCTCCGTGATTGGTCAAATTGTATGATTCTCCTTCAAATTCAGTTTCAAGTTTTTTAGTTTTATATTTTAATTCAATTGGAATAGATTTTCCATTTTTATCATAAATAATAATATCAATTGGTGCTCTTACAATTGATTGATTTCCATAAATATCTGTCATATCAATATTTACGGGTTTTTCAAGCCGAATTTCTAGTTCAGGATAAAGTTCTTTAATTGTAAATCCTAATGATAATTTCAAGTCATCTTCAGAGTGAAAAATTCCTCTTTCTCTTTGAAGTTTTAATATTAAATTTTCAAAAAAGTTTTTCATTTAGCAGGATTTTTCGGCAATGACACACAACGTTAAGTGTATGGCGCGTTTGCATCCCGGAGGGTGCATATGCACTATACATAGTGTTGTGCTTAGTGCTTATTTACAATAAATCTAATCATTTCTATTTTTATAGTTTGCTTTTGCTAAATCAAAACTTGAAACAAATCTTGCTTGTCATTCAAGTATTCTCCAAAGAATTTTTTAGTTTTCATTTTTAGAATCAGTTCGTCTAAATCGCTTGGATTTTTTATTTCCAAACCAACAATAGCTGGACCTGAATCTCTGTTGTTTTTTTTGGAATATTCAAAATGGGTAATATCATCATTTGGGCCTAAAATATCAATTAAAAACTCTCGTAAAGCACCTGCTCTTTGCGGAAATTTTATGATGAAATAATGTTTGTGTCCAGAATGAAGCAAAGCACGCTCTTTTATTTCTTCTGTTCGAGTAATGTCATTATTTGAGCCACTAATTAAACAAACTACATTTTTACCTTTTATTTCAGTAGAAAACTGGTCTAAAACTGCTGTGGTTAACGCACCAGCAGGTTCAACCACAATGGCGTTTTTATTGTACAAATCTAAAATAGTTTGGCACACTTTTCCTTCGTGAACGGTTACCATTTCGTCTAAATTTTCTTTACAAATTTCAAAGTTTAAATCACCTACTTTTTGGACAGATGCGCCATCAGTAAATTTATCTATGTTATCTATTTTTGTGTTAAATCCATTAATTATAGAAACAGACATTGAAGGAGCGCCTTTTGGTTCAACACCTATAATTTTTGTGTTGGGAGAAAGTTCTTTAAATATACTGGAAACACCAGCAGCCAAACCACCACCACCAACAGGCAAAAACAAATAATCTACAGGTGTTTTGCTTTGTGCTAATATTTCTAAAGCAATGGTTGCTTGCCCTTCTATTACTTTTATATCGTGAAAAGGATGTACAAAAGACATCTTTTTTTCTTTGCAATAATCTGTGGCTGCATAAGAAGCATCATCATAAGTATCGCCATTTAAAACCACTTCTACATAATCTCCGCCAAACATTTTTACTTGTTCTATTTTTTGATTGGGTGTAGTCGTTGGCATAAATATAACACCCTTTATTTTTTTTGCTTTACAAGAAAAAGCAACACCTTGAGCGTGATTTCCTGCACTGGCACAAACGACTCCTTGCTCTAATTCTTCGCCAGTTAATGATGAAATTTTATGATAAGCTCCTCTTATTTTATAAGAACGAACTTCTTGTAAATCTTCTCGTTTAAAAACAATATTAGCCTCATATTTTTCAGATAAATACTGATTTTTTTGTAATGGCGTTTCCAAAACAACATCTCTTAAAAGAGATGCTGCTTTTTTCACGTTTTCTAAAGTAATATATTGAGTTTCTGTGGTCATTTTTTTAGTTTTTGCATTGCGCTCATAGAAGTTCTCAAAGTCGCACCTATTTTTTCTATTGGATGATTTCTCAAAGCTTGATTTACTGCTATTAATTTTTTATTATCCACTTTGTTGTCTGTTGAAAATGGCTTACCAATTAAGTTTGCATCCACATTTTTCATAAAATCAGCTAACAAAGGTTGGCAAGCGTGATCAAATAAATAACAGCCGTATTCTGCTGTGTCAGAAATAACTCGATTCATTTCATAGAGTTTTTTTCGTGCTATTGTATTGGCAATTAATGGCACTTCGTGCAGTGATTCGTAATAGGCAGATTCTGCTTTTATTCCAGAATTTACCATTGTTTCATAAGCCAATTCTACACCCGCTTTTAAAAATGCTGCCAATAAAGTTCCATTGTCAAAAAAATCTTGCTCACTAATTAATTCATCTGTTGCTTTTGTTTGCTCAAAAACGGTTTCGCCTGTTGCTTTTCTCCAGTTCAATAAATCTTTATCATCATTTGCCCAATCTTTCATCATTCCTTTAGAAAATTCACCAGACATAATATTGTCCATATGTTTATGGAATAATGATCTCATAATTATTTTCAATTCCTCAGCCAATTCGTAGGCTTTCACTTTTGCTGGGTTAGATAGTCTGTCCATCATATTAGTTAAACCACCGTGTTTTAAGGCTTCAGTCAATGTTTCCCAACCGTATTGAACCAATTTTGCAGCATAATTAGCGTCTATTCTTTTTTCGAGCATTTTATCGAAACACAAAATTGATGCAGATTGTAGCACGCCACAAAGTATGGTTTGTTCGCCCATTAAATCTGATTTTACTTCGGCTACAAAAGAGGAATTTAACACACCAGCTTTATCGCCACCTGTGGCAACAGCATAAGCTTTTGCTAATTCCAAACCTTCATTTTCCGGGTCGTTTTCTGGATGAACAGCAATCAAAGTGGGTACACCAAAATCTCTTTTATATTCTTCTCTCAATTCCGAACCAGGCGATTTTGGAGCCATCATTATTACTGTTAAATCTTCCCTTATTTTCATTCCTTCTTCTACAATATTGAAACCGTGAGAATAAGATAAAGCTGCTCCTTTTTTCATTAAAGGCATTACTTTACTTACCACATCTGTATGTTGTTTATCAGGCGTGAGGTTTATAACCAAATCTGCGGTTGGTATCATTTCTTTATAAGTTCCAACCTTAAATTTGTTTTCATTTGCATTTTTAAAAGATTGTCTTCGCTCTTTTATAGCACTTTCTCTTAAAGTGAAAGAAACATCTAAACCAGAATCTCGCATATTTAAACCTTGGTTTAAACCTTGTGCGCCACAACCTATAATGACAATCTTTTTCCCTTTTAAAGCACTTACGCCATTTGTAAATTCTGAGGCATCCATAAAATCACATTTACCTAATTGTGCCAGTTGTTCTCTTAATGATAATGTATTGAAATAATTTTCCATTTTGTTTTTTAATTTTTTACTAATCCTTCTAATTGATCAACTATTGATGATAATGTTTTCATTGGTTTGGTGATGGCAACTCTTCCGGAGCGTACAAATTCTAAAATTCCGAAAGGTTTTAAATCATCAAATAATTGTTGTGTTTCTTCTTTGTGTCCCGTTTTTTCTAAAACTGTAAATTCCGTTTCTACAGATAAAACTCTTGCATTATGTGAACGCACAATTTTTTCTGCATTTCCACCAGAGGCCAAAACACCTGTTTTCACTTTGTAAAGTGCTATTTCTTGGTGCACAGTTTCATCATCAGGATGAAAAACAGCTTTCACCACTTCTACTTGTTTTTCCAGTTGACCTACCACTTTTTTTACTTGGTCTTCTGTTTCTGTTATTACAATTGTATATCTGTAAATTCCCTTAATTTCGCTTTCAGACGCAGCAATACTTTCTACATTTATTTTCCTTCTTGTAAAAATTATTGACACTCTATTGAGTATTCCCACTACATCTTCTGTAAATACGGATATTGTAAATCTTTTCTTTTCCATAGTTTTATTTTAATCTTATGTCTGAAACAGATGCACCAGTTGCTATCATTGGAAATACATTGTTTTCTTTCCCAACCATCACTTCAAGAAAATACGAACCTTCGTGCGCCAACATTTCTTTTACTGCTGCTTCTAAATCTTCTCTTTTTTCTACCTTTTTAGTTTTAATTCCATAACCTTTCACTATCATTTGAAAATCTGGATTGACCATAGTGGTTGAGGCATATCTTTTTTCAAAAAACAGCTCTTGCCATTGCCTTACCATTCCTAAAAATTCATTATTCATAACTACAATTTTTACTGCAGTTTTAAACTGAAAAATTGTTCCTAATTCTTGAATGGTCATTTGAAAACCACCATCTCCAATAATTCCAATAACTTGTGCATCTGGTCTTCCCATTTTTGCACCAATGGCAGCTGGCAAGCAAAAGCCCATAGTTCCCGAGCCTCCAGAAGTTATTAAGGAACGTGTTTGTTTAAATTTGGCATATCGGCAAGCTACCATTTGGTGTTGCCCAACATCTGTTACAATAATGTTTTTTTGATCCGAATGAAGGTTTATTTTATCCATCACTTCACCCATTGTCATCAATTCTGTTGTCGGATTTAGTTCATCTTTGACCACTTCATCAAACTCTTCTTTTTCTAAATTTCTGAATTTTGCCAGCCAATTTTCGTGTTCATTTTCATTAATTAATTCAGTTAATGCACTTAAACTTTCTTTAGCATTTCCCAAAACGGCAACATCTGTTTTTACATTTTTATCAACTTCCGCAGGATCTATTTCCAAATGAATCACTTTTGCTTGCTTGGCATATCTGCTTAAGTCACCAGTAACTCTATCGTCAAAACGCATACCTACTGCTATCAAAACATCACATTCATTGGTCAATTTATTGGGTGCGTAATTGCCATGCATTCCCAACATTCCTACATTCAGATTATGGTCAGAATCTAAGGCCGACAAACCCATAATGGTCCAAGCCGAAGGCAAATCCGCCTTTTCTATAAATGCTTTAAACTCTTTTTCGGCTTCTGCCAAAAGCACACCTTGCCCAAACAAAACAAGTGGTTTTTTGGCAGCATTAATCAATACTGCGGCTTCTTTTACTTTTTCTAAATCTAATTGAGGAGTTGGCACATAACTTCTCATTCCTTTAAAAGGTTTATACTCAAAATCAAGCGTTTCAAATTGAGCATCTTTAGTAATATCTACCAAAACGGGACCTGGTCTTCCTGTTCTTGCTATATAAAAAGCTTTTGCTAAAGCATAAGGAATTTCTTCTGCTTTAGTTACCTGAAAATTCCATTTGGTAACAGGCATTGAAATACCAATAATATCCGTTTCCTGAAAAGCATCTGTGCCTAATAAATGACTTGCTACTTGTCCCGTAATACACACCAATGGCGTAGAGTCTATTTGTGCATCTGCTATTCCAGTAATTAAATTGGTAGCTCCAGGCCCTGAGGTAGCTAAGCAAACACCCACTTTTCCTGTTGCTCTGGCATAGCCTTGTGCTGCGTGTGTTGCGCCTTGTTCGTGTCTGGTTAAAATGTGTGTTAACTTAGCTTCTACATCATAAAGTGCATCATAAACAGGCATAATTGCTCCGCCTGGATAGCCAAATATTAAATCAATTCCTTCTGCTATAAGTGAATGAACGACAGCTTGCGAGCCAGTCATTACTTGTTGTTTTGTTGTCGTTTTTATTGCTAATTCTTCCATTTTTAGGGGTTTGTTTTTTATTTAAAATTCATCTGTAACACATCCTTCAGATGCACACGAAACCGATCGTGCATATTTATACAATACGCCTTTTTTGTGTTTTAAATCGGGTTGTTTCCAGTTGGCTTTTCGTTTTGCTAATTCTTCTTTTGAAATTTCAAAATCAATGGTATTTTTTATAGCATCAATGCTTATTTTATCTCCGTTTTGTACAAAAGCAATCGGTCCTCCAACTTGTGCTTCTGGCGAAATATGTCCAACCACAAAGCCGTGTGTTCCGCCAGAAAATCTTCCGTCAGTTATTAAGGCAACATCATTTCCCAAACCAGCACCAATAATGCCAGCAGTAGGTTTTAGCATTTCCGGCATTCCCGGACCACCCTTTGGACCTTCATATCTTATAACTACGACATCTCCTTTTACTACTTTTCCATCTCGAATGCCATCATTGGCTTCATATTCTGAATCAAACACTTTTGCAGTTCCAGTAAATTGAAAACCTTCTTTTCCTGTAATTTTTGCAACAGCACCTTTTGGCGATAAATTTCCTCTCAGTATTCTTAAATGCCCCGTTTCTTTTATAGGATTTTCTAATGGTTTTATAATTTGTTGACCGGCTTTTAAGTCTGGAACGTTTTCAAGATTTTCGGCTAAAGTTTTTCCTGTAACGGTTAAACAATCTCCGTGTAATAAACCGTTTTTCAATAAATATTTTAAAACCGCAGGAATTCCACCAATTTCGTGAACGTCTTCCATCAAAAACTGTCCGCTTGGTTTCAAGTCTGCTAAAAAAGGAGTTGTATCTGCTATTCTTTGAAAATCATCTAAGGTAAATTCCACTTCAGCAGTTCTGGCAATTGCCAAAAAGTGTAATACGGCATTGGTAGAGCCGCCCATTATCGTTACTAATCTTATGGCATTTTCTAATGCTTTTTTGGTAACAATGTCTTTTGGTTTAATGTCTTTTTCAAGCAATAAACGAACGGCTTCACCAGCCTTTATACTTTCTACTTTTTTCTCTTTTCCTAAGGCTGGGTTTGAAGAATTGTATGGCAAAGACATTCCCAAAGCTTCAATAGCAGATGCCATAGTGTTTGCTGTGTACATTCCGCCACAAGCACCAGCTCCAGGGCAGGCTTTTTCTATTACATTTTGGTATTCTTCTTCATCCATTTTGCCAGCCACTTTTTGTCCCCAAGCTTCAAAAGCGGAAACGACATCCAGTTTTTTACCCTTATGACAACCAGAAGCAATTGTGCCGCCATAAACCAAAACACCTGGTCGGTTGGTTCGAAGCATTGCCATTAAAGCACCTGGCATATTTTTGTCGCAACCAACTACTGTTACCAAAGCATCATAAGACATTCCTTCAACCACAGTTTCCATAGAATCTGCAATAATATCTCTTGATGGCAAGGAATATCTCATCCCGGGAGTTCCCATAGAAATTCCATCACTCACGCCAATGGTGTTGTAAATTAAGCCGACTAAATTGGCGTTTTTTGTTCCTTTTTTCACTTCAAGAGCCAAATCATTTAAGTGCATATTGCACGGATTGCCTTCATGACCAGTGCTGGCAATTCCTACAAAAGCTTTTTTGAAATCTTCTTTGGTTAAACCAATTGCGTGTAACATTGCTTTTGCAGCTGGTTGCGAATCGTCTTGAGTTACGCGTTTGCTGTATTTATTTAATTCCATTTTTATTTATTTTATATGAACACATTTTTGATAAGCATCTTCCAATTGATAGCCTAAAGTTTTTTCCCAAGGCAAATTGAAACTGTGATTGTCCAAACTTCCAATTGCAGCAACTTCTGCTGCCGTTCCTGTGAAAAAGGCTCCATCTGCCTGATATACTTCTTCAACTTTAAAAAACTTTTCTACTACTTCAAAACCTAAATCTTCTGCTAATTCAAAAATAGTTTGTCGTGTTATACCAGAAAGGATATTTCCCAATGGTGCAGTAAATAATTTTCCGTCTTTTTCAAAAAAGAAATTTGCTCCAGGTCCTTCGGCCACATTTTCGTTCATATCCAAAAGTAAAGCTTCATCAAAACCTTTTTGCTTCGCTTCGGTAGTTGCCAATAAAGAATTGGTGTAATGACCGCTTACTTTGGCTTCTACAAAACAAGATTTTGGATTGGGTCTCTGAAAAGATGAAGTCATTAATTTGAGCTGCGTATCGCCTAAATATCTTCCCCATTGCCAAGCGCAAAGCATTACGTGAACATCTTCTGTGGGTTGAAGAGACATATTTTCGCCTAAATAAACCAAAGGACGGATATAAGCATCTTCCAATTGGTTTCTTTCTAGTAATTCATAACTTAAATCAATTAATTCCTGAACAGAATACTTCAGATTGATGTGCATTTTTTCTGCTGAATAATGCAACCTTTCATAATGTGCTTTAGCTTTAAAAATATTTGCGCCTTTATCTGTTTTGTAAGATCTAATCCCTTCAAAAACACCAGCTCCATAATGTAGCGTTTGACTATACAGATTCGTTTTTCCATTTTGGGCTTTTATCCATTGGCCATCCAAAAATATTTGGGTTTCTTTGTTGTAATACATTTTTTTATTTTGTGTTTATTAATTTTTTAGTCAAAAAAAAAGCCCTTCTCATATTTTTTGAGAAGGGCTTTTATATTATATCAATACAATTACATTCTCACCTGGGCGGTAAAATAATTATGCTAATAATAATTTTGCTTATTATAGTAGTCATCAAGTAGATTGAATTTAAATTTTGTGTTTTCATTGTTTGTTTATTCTGAAATTTTAATCAAAAAAAAGCCATCCTAACTGGATGGCTTTTAATAAATATATTTCATTTATAGGCATCCTTATCTTTCGTGACTAATAATCACGATTTCCAAAATAGATGCTATAATGTTTCTGTTTTTCATTTAGGTGCAAATATACACTTTATTTTTATAAAACCTAATGAGAAGTTTTATTTCTGTTGTATTTACTTGACATCCATGAATATGGTTGTGCTGATTCTCTTCAGTTATTCTAAATTAAGCACAACGTACTTGTATATGGAAAGTAGCGTGTTAAAGCACAAAATTAGTAAACATTAAAACAAACGATTTAAAGAACAATAATTTATAAATAAACAAAGACCAAGCTATTTTTTATATACGGTGTTAGCTACTGTAAAAAAGGGCGTGGTTTTGATAAAAACCAAATACGTATGAGTGAGAAATATAAAATACTAAATCTTTACGCTTGTTTAGGTGGTAATAGATATAAATGGGATGAAGTGCACGATAATTTAGAAATTACAGCTATTGAACTTGACCCAAAATTAGCGAAATTATACCAAGAAAGATTTCCAAACGATAAAGTAATTATTGCGGATGCACACCAATATTTATTAGAACACTTTAAAGAGTTTGATTTTATATGGGCTTCTCCACCATGCCCAACACACAGTAGGCTAAGGGTAAGTCAAAAAAACAGAGAAAACTTTATTCATAAATACCCTGACATGAAATTGTATGAAGAAATTATTTTTTTAGATAATTATTTTAATGGTAAATATGTAGTTGAAAATGTAATACCATTTTACGAGCCTTTAATTCAAGCTAAAAAAAGAGGTAGACATTTATACTGGACTAACTTTAATTTACCTACAAATATAGGTGAAAGGAAGTTGTTTAAAAATATGATTGAATCGGGTAATATTAAAGATTTATCTATTTTTCATGATTATGATTTTACAAAATATAAAGGTGAGCAAAGATTGAATAAAGTTGCCAGGAATTTAGTAGATTATGAGGTAGGGAAAACAATTTTAGAAACTGCGTTTGGAATTGAGCGAAAACAAAACATAAATCAGGTTTCAATTTTTGATTTTGAGTGATAACATAACAGTGAACCGCAACAGTTAGCGCCTTTTTTTATTGTTGCTAACGTGTTTGTATATGGAAAGTTGCGGGTTTGCGTGCGAGGATTTTCCGAAGGAAAATCAGACGTAGCAAACGTGCAACGACCTTTTTTTAGCACAACACCAGCAATTTTTTATATACGGTGTTGGCGTTAGTTTTTTTATTTAAACGATTTATAAGTATTCCAATTTTGGTCAGTTTTGTTATAAGTCGTTAGCTCATATTTCGGATATTTCTTTTTTAATTTTTCCAACCTCACATTAAATTCCGCTAAATCTTTTGTGTAAATCACAAATTCTCTAAATCCAGAAGTCGTAATAGTTATTGGAACAATTGAATTCAAGTCCGATTCTAAAAAATCAAATATATCGTCTTCGAGATTATCCAATTCAGGTTCGTTTTCAATGTCAGGTAATCCGTCAGCATTTGGCGATAACATTTTGAAAGCAATTCCGCAATTCGTCGAATAATTTTTATTTCCAGCTATTTTGTCGCACGCAACGTTTTTCCGAACAAACATTGGTTTTCCATTATTTTCTCCAGTCGAAACACTCCAACTTTCGGGAATTTCAGTTATTAATTCCGATGAATTTAATTCGTTTTTTTTCTTAAATAGATTGTCAAAAAATCCCATAATTTTAATTTCTGTTCGGTTTTCTCAAATTAACGCCAACGGTTGGTACAAGAATAGTAGCCGATTGCGGTCTACAAACTTTTCAAGCTGCAAAAAGGCCAAAGCGGGCTACAACCCTTGAATTTACTGCCATTCCGGCTATTATTTTTGTACATTGTTAGCGGGTCGGTTTTTTATCAATCGTTAAATCTTTCTTTTGTCTGCCAATTCTTGCTTGATAAGACCTACCTAAATTAATGTCTTTTTTTACTATTCTCAGATTTGCTTTTTCTCTATGATATTCAATGAAATATTGTTTTAATTCTAGGTCAGCAAGTTCATTTCCCTCACCATCAATCTCCACATATTCAACTTTTTCCACATTTATTTTATTCAATTCAATGAACCTGTCTAAAATAATAGAAAATGTATTTGGTTGTCTGTGGTCAATATTTAATTCTTCCCAAGAAAGTAGTTCTTTTGTCTCTTGACATTTTACTTTCCCCTTTTTCGAATACTTGTCAAAATATGCTTGTTTTACATCTCTTAAATCTTCTTGAATGGCTTTCCTGCACGCTTCACCAAATCTGGAAGTATGTGTTCTTGGCGCGTTAATTCTTTTTGTATAAGAGAAATATTCTGTTGAGTCATCAAGTCTGACTAATTCG
Source organism: Flavobacteriaceae bacterium (assembly GCA_965178655.1). Taxonomy (GTDB): domain Bacteria; phylum Bacteroidota; class Bacteroidia; order Flavobacteriales; family Flavobacteriaceae. The sequence continues at coordinate 942,728 of OZ238266.1, read as the reverse complement.
AATGCTTTTGTTTTATATTTCAATTTTGCAATTCTTATTTGCTTTATTCCAACACCCTTTTTTTCTTCTTTTCTTGGATGAGTTTCCAACAAATTGAGGATTTCTTTAAAGTCAGATTGGTTTATTGGTTCACCAAAATTATAAGAATTTAAAATCATTTTATAATGACTTAAAGCTTCTTTCTTTGTTGAAAATTCTTTTTCCCCTATTTTTATTTTCTTTCTCAAGTCTTAGTTTCAATTTTATATTTATCGCTGAATGTCGTCTTTTTAAACTGCCCGCTAACGTGTTTGTGTATGATTTCGTTGCGTGTTTAAGCACTAAAGTTAGTAAATAAATCATAGATAGAAAGTCCGCGAGGATTTTCGTAATTAAGCTTGCACTAGCAATGAATTATACACATTGTTAGCCTTTCGTTTTTTTGTCTTTCATATCAGTATTCCAAAAATAGGTTTTTAAAAATTTATACTGTACTTTAAAACTGGTAATAATCCATTTTGATCCGTTGTGGTTTTTAAAACCTTATTTGTTACATCATCATAAAAATAATCAGGAACCGTTTTATTAAGCCTATTTGTTACATTTTGAATATTGAGCCCTAAATTATGAGTAGTCTTCTTCCTATTCCATTGGTAATTTATACCTAAGTCAAGACGATAATAGTCTTTTACTTTTTCCGTATATGGTGTGGTTGAAAAAATTTCAGTTTGATTGGCTATAGAAGCGGCTTCGTCTATGGCTGTAAATCGTTGTCCTCCTGTGAGGTTAAATTTCGCATTAACACCCAAGGTTTTATTGCCTTTGTTTCCTATTTTAAACTCTTTTCCTGACAGAAAATTAAACACATAATTTCCGTTAAATCGAGTATTATAATAACTGGAATTTCCAATTTTATATTTAGAATCATATAGTGATAATGTCGTTAAATAATAGAATCCTTTATTTATAAAGCGTTCTAGCGTAAATTCTATTCCGTAATTTCTACCTTTCCCATCATTAGTTAATGGAATATCTGTGATATTAAAAACATCAAATAATTGAGCATTAATCACATTATAACCTGTTTGTCCAGTGTTATCAACAGGAAGGTTAAATAAGCTTTGATAGTATGCTTCTGCTTTAAAATGCGTGTTTTTACTTAATCGCCAGTTATATCCCAACACATAATGCAATGCTTTTGATAATCCTAAATTTGTGTTCAAAAATTGAGTGTTAGAGTCTGCTTTTACAAGATAGGTAGACAAGCGTTCGGCTCTACTATGTAAACCTGCACCAAAGCTTAAAGAGTGTTTGTTGTTTAATTTATAATTAAGTCCTAAACGAGGTTCTACAGCACTACTATTTGTTTTAGCAAAATGTAAAAAGTGCAATCCTGAATTCAATGTTAATTTATCTGTAGCTCTATATTTCCACTGAAAATAACTCTGAAAAATAGTACTGTTTCCATCTACTTTATCATTAGTTGGAACTAGATGCCCTTCTGCGTTCGTTCCTGTGTGATAAGAAATCGTTTTTTCTTTAATATTACTCAAAGTCAATCCTGTACGAATAGTATGTTTTGCGTTAAACTTATGATTTATAAAGGAAGATAAACGGAAAGCTTCAATTTTTGAATCAAATTCACTAGCGCTTAATGGGTCTATTACACCATTGTTTTTAGTTTCCTCTTTAAGATTTGCATTGTCTGAAGAATAAGAAATATTTGTTTTTAAATAGGTTCTATCTTTTAAAAATATGCGATGTCCTATACCTGTAATAAAAGTACTTACATCATTATTAGTACTAGTTTCAAAAACACCTGTTGTTTGCGTACCTTGCTCTTCACTTTCAGAAGCTGTTTCAGATGACTTTATTGTGTTCTTACCATATAGTCCATACACATTGAACGTTCCCATTTTAGAAGTAGGAAGGTTGATATTGTAATTTAAATCTTGATAATTTAAGTTACCACCCTCAGTTAATTTAATACCTATACTTTCTAAAATACTTGGGGTTGAATATCTGTAATTCAATAAATAAGAAGCCTCACTTTTTTTACTAAAATAGCCTTCTGTAGCAATACCGAGCCCTAAAAAACCTGCATCAATCGTAGTTTCTCTTTTTTTGTTATTCCCTTTACGAAATCGTAAATCAAAAACACCTGCTAAACCATTGCCATATTCGGCAGGAAAAGCCGAAGTGAAAAAATCGGTTTTATCCAATACATTAGAACTTAACATACTTACAGCTCCACCTGTTGAATACACAAAATGGTTAGGATTAGGAACTTCTACACCTTCTAATCGCCATAAAAGCGTATTGGGTGAGTTTCCTCTAACCACAATTTCGTTATTTAAATCGTCACCGTTTCCTGTTACACCAGCAAAATTTTGCACTTGTCTTGCTGGATCACCAAACGATGCAGCGTATTTATTAGCTTCTTCAATATTTAAAGAACGTGCACTTACGGTTGAAAATTCGTTAACTGTTTTTTCTTTCTTTTTTTCTGCTGTAATTATAACTTCATCTAAACTCTCCAAATTTTCTATTAATCCAATATTTAAAAGGACTTCTTTACCAGCAGTTACATTTATATTAGATAGCGTAATAGTTTCATAACCTACAAATGATACTGTAAAGGTTTGTTTGCCAATTGGAACATTGTTTAAAACAAACTTTCCGCTTTCATCAGAAGTAGTTCCTATGGATGGATTACTATCTTTAACAATAATGTTCGCGAAAGGAATGGTTTCTTTGGAGTCTTTGTCTGTTATAACACCTCTAACTGTCTGTTGTGCTGATAACGAAAAAGGCAACACGAAAAATAAAATAATTGAAAAAAAATTGAGCTTCATAAAAATTTAAGTTTTAAGTTATTTGTTTGGCAAAAAAACTCATATTGTTATGAATTAGTGTTCAACTGGATAAAGTTGAACAACTACATTTTATTCATTGTTTTTAACTTATTGATTTTTAGATTTTTTGTATTGAATAGGTGTCATTCCTAGATGCTTTTTAAAAAGCGTATTAAAGGTGCTTTTAGAACCAAAACCACCTTCATCAGCAACTCCTTCCATACTTAAATGTTGTTTTTTGGGGTTTTTAAGAAGCGATTTGCAATACTCTAATCTAAATTTATTTACATAGGTGTAAAAATTCACATTATAGTTTGTATTAATAACAAATGATAAAATATGTGTTCTTGTATTTAATTTGTCGGAAAGTGTAGATAATGAAAGATTTTTGTTTAAAAATGGTTGTTCTTCTTCCATTAATTTCTCTAGTTCATTAGCTATTTCAAGTACTAAATTTTTATCTATAAGCTCTTCTTTTTTAATGTCGTTTATTTGTGGTGTTTCACTTTCAACAGCTTGGATGTGTTTTGGTTTTAATTCAAATACTTCTCTTTGTTGTACAATATGAAAACCACTGTAAAATAAAATAACAAATAAAGCAATGTCGAAAAAAAACACCATATAATTATCATCAGAACATATTTCAAAAACTAAATGAATTATTAAGAGTAACGGAAACACAAGAATTAAATTATAAAGCCAATTTAAACTTACTCCTTGTTTATTAGAGTGAAGTTTTAAAACGTTTTTTTTATGTTTAAAGAGCATTTTTATTACAAAATAGAAAGTGATTACAGAAAATAAAAAGAGAGCAATTATTGAAAAAGCATCTAAAATTTCATAGTTATTTTCTAAAAATAAACGATTAGTTTCTGTACTATTTAAAAACATCCAAACCATAGCCACTATTATAAAAGGAATAAATAGTAGATAATGTTTTTTTAAGAAATGATTAGGCGTATTTACAAAATGATATACTGATAAATAAAGGAATGAAGGAATAAGAAATTTGATACTTTCAAAGATAATATCTATTCCAAACCATTCTTCAAAAAAATACTCTCCTACAAGAGGAAATATAAATAGTAGTGATATAAAGCCAAAAAGAATGGCTAAATAACGATTCGCACTTTTATTAATTCTATTACTTAATGAAAAGGTTATAAAAGCAAGCATTATTGCTACGCCTATCTGTATAAAATAAAACTCCATATTTTTTTATTCATCTGGTTTTTAAAATAACTCATCGTAGTGATTTTTTTAATATTGTTTTTGAATTTTTGTTTAATTACGGACGGTTTTGTCAAAATGAAGGCTAACGTGTTCGTGTATGGTTTGTTGCGGTCTAAATAGTTTTTTGCCAATTGCGTGCCGAATCCTCTCCTTAAAGATTGGCGGCACTTTGGGTGGCGAAACAAAACTATTGTAACTGCATGTTTTAATTTAGTTCTTACAGCTTAAATATAGTAATAATTTTTATGCTAGTTCCTTGATAGCAATTAATTATACGCGTTGTTATAGCACGTATGTTGTCTTTTCTGTTCAATTGTTTTTCTAATATTCGAATGAATAAGAATTTATTTCTTCGATATCATAAGGAATATCATTCGTAAAACCATCAGTTTCAATACCGTTTTTTGTCATATACCATCGAATTTTAAAATGGTCAGCCGTTTCAGGTACGCTATAATACACTATCGAGTTTACATCGATTCCTGTCCAAGAAGTTTCTTCCCAAGCACCTAAAGAACCACCACCAGGAAGTGGTTCTTCAGGATGGTAAGTATTATCTATTCCAAAGTTTTCAATTTCGGTTCTTTTTGCTTGATGTAGTCCTGAAAAAAAATCAATTTTAATATAATCGTTTTCATTAATTGGATTGGTATTATTCACCGATATTTTAAACTTAATTAATTTATCTACTTTTATTAGTATAGGTTCATCAATTGAATAGTCTCTATAGGTACTTGAACTAGAATAGTTTTCACCACCAATATGAGTAATAGTAACAAATGCACCATCTTCATTTACTAAAGAGACTGAAAAATTTCCACTTACATCTGTGACAACTTCTTTGCTGTCTAACTCTTCGGTAGTTCCAAGCAAACCTGATCCGTGTGATTTTCTTGTTCTTACAGTTACTAAATGGTCAGGAATTCCGTCTCCATTTATTGCTCGTTCGACTTTACCATAGAGAGTTATGTGGTCAATAACATTATCAGAAGAACAACCAAATAATATCAAGAAAAATGGAAGTATAAGATATGTTATTTTCATAATTCGTGGTTTTTTGTATATGTGCTGTAACGTTGTTGTATATGGTTTGTTGCGAGGTTTAAGCACCTAATTTAGCAAATAAAAACCGAATAGAAAATCCGCAAGGATTTTCGTAAGTAGGCTAGAACTAGCAATAAATTATATACGGTGTTGTAAAACGTTTTTTAACACCATTCTATAATTTTCGTTTCAAAATCAATCGGTGTCGGTCCACCTGAACAACCTCCAATTTCTTCCGCGTTTTGGTCAGTTTTTGTTTTTCCAATAATCCATTTACCAGATTTATGTTTTAATAAAATTCCTTCTATTATTATTTTTCCGCCAGTCAGAGGTTTTCTCTTGTTATTATAAACAATGATTTTATTTCCATTTATTAAAATCTCAACAGGTAGATTTTTCATTCGTCCATCAAATTCCGAAAAGTATAGTTCGTAAGCCAAGGTTCCTTGTGGAATAGTGTCGAATTGTGAATCAATTAAACCTTTATTTTGTGATGTATTATTTACAGAATTTGTCTTATCATTTTTTATATGTTTCTTTAATATGTCGAGAGAATCTTTATATACTTTAGATTGAACTTTTATAGATTCGAAATCAGTTTTTAAAGAGTTATTATCTTTATTCAGAGAGTAACTTAAACCACCTAAAAACAACGAAGAAAAACCAAATAAAATAAATAGAGGTAAGTATATTTTTTGATATTTAGTCAAAGGTTTTTCTTCAAAACTATTAAGATATTCTATTCCGGAAAACTCAATTTTATATTTGGGATCAACATAGCTTATACTATTTCCTTTTACTATAGGTTTTAAAACTTCTTTAATGTATTTCTCCTTTATTAGATGGTTTTTAGAGTTCTTTAGTTTTTTGTTATCTTCCTCTAAATGGTCTATTTTACTGAAATCTCCGTTGTTGTTTTCGAATAAAAATTTCAATATTTTATATTCTAAAGTCTTTTTCATTCAAATGTTTTACAACGTGTTCGTGTATGGTTTGTTGCGTTTTAAATAGTTTTGTGCCAATTGCGTGCCGAATTCTCTCCTTAAAGATTGGCGGCACTTTGGGTGGCGAAACAAAACTATTGTAACTGCATGTTTTAATTTAGTTCTTACAGCTTAAATATAGTAATAATTTTTATGTTAGTTGCTTGATAGCAATTAATTATACGCGGTGTTGGCAATAGTTTTTTATTCTGATTCAATTCAGGCATTATTTATCTTTCCATTGTCAGAGCAATATAGAAAAAAGCAATTAAGAAAAATAAAGTCAAAATAGAATTTCCAATTAATCCGATTAAAGTTTTATTGCCTTTAGCCTTAAGTTCATTAATTCCGACAAAAATTCCTCCGATACTAATTCCGAATATTATTATTCCAGCAAGCGCAACATATATGTTGTCAGATTCTGTAAGTCCTAATTCAGTCCAGAATTCATTTAAAATAAATCCAATGATAATTATTAAAATACTCGTTATGAAAAGCTTATTTGTTGTAGGTTTTGTCATTTTATTTTTTATTCAATGTTTCAATTTTAATCGGTTTTTTAAAATTATTGCCAACGGTTTTGTGTATGATTAGTGGCGTGTTTAAGCACCTAATTTAGCAAATAAAAACCGAATAGAAAATCCGCGAGGATTTTCGTAAGTAGGCGAGAACCAGCCATTAATTATACACGTTGTTGTAAGTAGTGCTTTTTTAGTTCACTTACTTAATTTCAAAATCCGAAATGCTCCTTGAATTACCAATGCAAAAACAATTGTTCCGATAATCAAATCAGGTTTATTAGAACTCAAATAATGCACTAAAATTCCTGCAATAATTACTCCCAAATTGATAATCACGTCATTCGAAGTGAAAATCATACTCGCTTTCATATGTGCTTCTTCTTTGCTCTTTGACTTTTGCAAAATATAAAGACAAATTCCGTTTGCAATAAGTGCAAAAATCGAAACTATAATCATTGTTGAAAAATCGGGAAGTTTCTCGTTTCCGAAAAATCTTCTCAAGACTTCTACAAATCCAATAATCGCAAGTATTATTTGAAAATATCCAGCAAGTTTGGCAATCCGTTTTTTCTTTATTACTGTTCCGCCAACCGCAAACAAACTAATTCCGTACACAAAACTGTCCGCAAGCATATCTAAACTATCGGCAACAAGTCCCATAGATTTTGAGATAATTCCTGTTGTCATTTCAATAATGAAAAAAGCAAAATTTATGGCAAGTACAGACCAAAGTAGTTTTTTCTGATTTTCGTTTTCTTTAAATTCCGTTCGGTCGGTTTGTTCCGTTGAGATTTTTTTTCCACCTAAATTCAATTCGATAACGGACTTTTCGATTTGGTCAATTTCTCCGCTGTGAAAAACGGTCAATTTTCGATTCGGAATATCAAAGTCCAAATTCGCAATGCTTGAAATTCCGTCCAATTTCATTCGGATAAGATTTTCCTCTGAAGGACAATCCATTTTGGTAATTTCAAATATTGTTTTATTCACTTGGTTTCTGGGTTTTTCGGCATTACTTACAACGGTTTTGTGTATGATTAGTGGCGTGTTTAAGCACCTAATTTAGCAAATAAAAACCGAATAGAAAATCCGCGAGGATTTTCGTAAGTAGGCGAGAACCAGCCATTAATTATACACGTTGTTGTAAGTAGTGCTTTTTTAGTTCACTTACTTAATTTCAAAATCCGAAATGCTCCTTGAATTACCAATGCAAAAACAATTGTTCCGATAATCAAATCAGGTTTATTAGAACTCAAATAATGCACTAAAATTCCTGCAATAATTACTCCCAAATTGATAATCACGTCATTCGAAGTGAAAATCATACTCGCTTTCATATGTGCTTCTTCTTTGCTCTTTGACTTTTGCAAAATATAAAGACAAATTCCGTTTGCAATAAGTGCAAAAATCGAAACTATAATCATTGTTGAAAAATCGGGAAGTTTCTCGTTTCCGAAAAATCTTCTCAAGACTTCTACAAATCCAATAATCGCAAGTATTATTTGAAAATATCCAGCAAGTTTGGCAATCCGTTTTTTCTTTATTACTGTTCCGCCAACCGCAAACAAACTAATTCCGTACACAAAACTGTCCGCAAGCATATCTAAACTATCGGCAACAAGTCCCATAGATTTTGAGATAATTCCTGTTGTCATTTCAATAATGAAAAAAGCAAAATTTATGGCAAGTACAGACCAAAGTAGTTTTTTCTGATTTTCGTTTTCTTTAAATTCCGTTCGGTCGGTTTGTTCCGTTGAGATTTTTTTTCCACCTAAATTCAATTCGATAACGGACTTTTCGATTTGGTCAATTTCTCCGCTGTGAAAAACGGTCAATTTTCGATTCGGAATATCAAAGTCCAAATTCGCAATGCTTGAAATTCCGTCCAATTTCATTCGGATAAGATTTTCCTCTGAAGGACAATCCATTTTGGTAATTTCAAATATTGTTTTATTCACTTGGTTTCTGGGTTTTTCGGCATTACTTACAACGAATTTGTATAAGGTTAGTAGGCCACGTTAAGCAATGAATATAATAAATAAACATTGGCCAACCGCATAAACACTGACTTTATAGACTGGCCACAATTGGCCTATTAATTTTATACGGTGTTGGACATCTTTTAAAAAGGGCGCATAACAGAGAGAAATCGTTAAAATTACAAAATAGTTTAAAATATTGGTAAAAATGTTTGTGTATTACTGAAATAGTATGTATATTTGTAATGTAATAAAAAACAAACATTATGACTTTTATAGAAACAATCGAATTAAAAAACAAATTAGAATTAATCACAGATAATTTAAGTGATAAATTAAATTCTTTTCCAAGAAGTAATAGTGGTTTAGTTTCTGATGAAGTAAGAACAAGTGATGCATATAGAACTTTAAAATCTGAATTTAGTAAAGCATTTGAAAACCAAAAAGTAATTGCTAAATATGGCCAGAAACATTTTAAAAAAGAAATGAGAGATTATTCAATTGCAAAAAGATTTAAAAAAGGTGATGAATTTTTAAAACAATTTTCTTAATGGCCTACATATACCTAAACAAAGAAATTAACGAGGCTCGAATATTTGGAAGTATTACGAGCCTTTGTGACGCAACAGGAATAAAACCTGATAACCTTTACCATAACTTTGGCCGTAATAAATTAAAGGAATTTGAAAATGGCCAATATAGAATTATTAAAACACCTATTGAGCGTGGCCGACCGAGTGAGTAGCCCTTTTTTATTGTGGCCAACGTATTTGTATAAAAATTGAAGCGCATAAATACGTGATAATATTCTAGTTAAAAAATAATTAATAAATAATCAAAGGCGACTAATAAGACACCATAACTAGCTTTTGTTTTTATACGTTGTTGTGGTGCGTTTATTTATGATTGACGTTGTAAAAATAGAATTTAAAAGTACTTCTACATTGATATTGTTGAGAAGCGAACACACTAATTTATTAGAAGATTCTAAAAAGTATGGATTTGATTTAAAAGATATTAAAAGATGTAGAAGTACGCAGATGGATATAAAAGACTTTCCAAATAAAGAATGGGATTGTTAAATGCACTACAACGGTTTTGTGTATGATTAGTGGCGTGTTTAAGCACCTAATTTAGCAAATAAAAACCGAATAGAAAATCCGCGAGGATTTTCGTAAGTAGGCGAGAACCAGCCATTAATTATACACGTTGTTGTAAGTAGTGCTTTTTTAGTTCACTTACTTAATTTCAAAATCCGAAATGCTCCTTGAATTACCAATGCAAAAACAATTGTTCCGATAATCAAATCAGGTTTATTAGAACTCAAATAATGCACTAAAATTCCTGCAATAATTACTCCCAAATTGATAATCACGTCATTCGAAGTGAAAATCATACTCGCTTTCATATGTGCTTCTTCTTTGCTCTTTGACTTTTGCAAAATATAAAGACAAATTCCGTTTGCAATAAGTGCAAAAATCGAAACTATAATCATTGTTGAAAAATCGGGAAGTTTCTCGTTTCCGAAAAATCTTCTCAAGACTTCTACAAATCCAATAATCGCAAGTATTATTTGAAAATATCCAGCAAGTTTGGCAATCCGTTTTTTCTTTATTACTGTTCCGCCAACCGCAAACAAACTAATTCCGTACACAAAACTGTCCGCAAGCATATCTAAACTATCGGCAACAAGTCCCATAGATTTTGAGATAATTCCTGTTGTCATTTCAATAATGAAAAAAGCAAAATTTATGGCAAGTACAGACCAAAGTAGTTTTTTCTGATTTTCGTTTTCTTTAAATTCCGTTCGGTCGGTTTGTTCCGTTGAGATTTTTTTTCCACCTAAATTCAATTCGATAACGGACTTTTCGATTTGGTCAATTTCTCCGCTGTGAAAAACGGTCAATTTTCGATTCGGAATATCAAAGTCCAAATTCGCAATGCTTGAAATTCCGTCCAATTTCATTCGGATAAGATTTTCCTCTGAAGGACAATCCATTTTGGTAATTTCAAATATTGTTTTATTCACTTGGTTTCTGGGTTTTTCGGCATTACTTACAACGTTCTGTACATGCGCCGTTTTAATGGCGTATGTGCGTTGTTGTGTTTAGTATTAGTTTATTGTAAATATACATTTTTTTAAATACGGAGTCAGTCAGCCGCTACCTGAAATTCTCTCCAATTCAACTTTTTCTTTTTTACATGATGAGCTTTATCAACCACCGACTGATAAGGCATCGTTATGTAAAAACGGATTCATTCCATTTTATTATTCTGTATTAATCCAATCCTTAAAATACCTCAGTAACTGGGAATCACTTGACTATGTCAATTTTTTCCCGTAACTTCGACAAACTGTTATACGTTCCCAACGTTCTGATAGTGAAACTCTCAACGATGTAAATCGTACAGTTTGAGTCGAAACTTCCATAAAGTCTCTTTCCACAGTATTTTAAAAATTGTACTTATTCCTAATCAAAATTGAATCCGTAAAAGTTAATTTGGAACCCAAAAGGATGATCTTATTAAATACAACGTGATTGTGTATGATTAGTTGCGTGGTTAAGCAACTAATTTAGTAAACAAATACTAGCCAGAGAAAATTCCGAAGGAATTTTCCAAATAAGCACTTGTCAAAGCAATTAATTATACACGGTGTTAGCAAATGTTATTAATTCCCTACCTCGTCACGATCACTATATTGAACTGATCCGTTATAATTTCCTGTAATTTCTCTTCCATTTTTTCTAAATCTATAGCTTATATCGATTTCCTCAATTTTGTAATTTCCATTTTCATCTAATACATTTGTTATTGAGTTAATAGTTACATTTCCAGATTCAAAACCTGAGTCAATATCCCAATATTGTGAGTAAAATAAATTTTCAGATTCAACATTATCTCTAAATTGTATTACATCATCACCAATTGCAAAAGGTGCTGTGTCTCCCAAATTAGTAGTGTAAGTTCCTTCTATTAATTGTGGGTTTTCACTAGTATCACCAGAATATAAAGTAAAATAACCAATATGATTAACATCATCTTCAATTATGTTATAATCTATATTAGAAAAGAAAGATAGTCTAGAGGGAAAAATTGTCCCAAGTGTTGTTCTTGAAGGACTTGAAATTGCAGTGTAATCAGTCGGATAAAATGTTCCGTCAATTTGAAATCCATTTTCTGAATTCGAACTATTTGAATCGTCGCTTGAACAACAAAATAAAGTTATTGATAATAATACTAATAATAAAAGTTTAATTTTTTTCATAAAGTTTGGTTTTAATATTTGCTAACTGGTTATATGTGGAGCAAAGTTCCTTTTTATCAGATTTAATTTCCGGATAAAAGGAAGTTTTGATCGCGTTTATCGTTTTTTGTTAAAGATAGTAAAATAGTATCTAATGGGCTCTGTATATCTAATAAATCTTTGGTGGCCACATGTGTATAAATCATAGTAGTCTCTGGTTTTGCATGTCCCAACAACTCTTGTATGTATCGTAATCCCACGCCATTTTCTAATAAATGTGTCGCAAAACTATGTCGTAAAGTATGTGGTGTTACACGTTTTGTAATATTTGCAGCCTTGCAAGATTTTTGTAAAAACTTACGTATACTACTCGCGCTATAAGGCTTTCCAGGAGCGCCTTCTACAAAATAACGCGTTGGTCTATACGTAATAAAATAATTTTTTAGCAAAGGTAAAAAATGAGCAGCCAATACAACATAACGGTCTTTTCGGCCCTTGGCATTATGTATAAGAATTTGCTTGCGGTCTATAGAGATGTTTTTTAACTCCAAAGACACTAATTCGCCAATACGCAAACCAGAAGAATAAATTAAAGCAATTATAGCCCGGTGTTTTAGGTTTTTTGTACACCGTATTAAATCAATAACCTCTTCTTTAGATAATACCGATGGTAAAATTTTTGATCGCTTTGGGCGTGTCAATTCCAAGTTGTTAATCTGGCAAGTACAGTGCAAGGTAGCAAATAGCTTTACCGCACTAATAAATTGCCGATGGGTGCTAATACTATATTTTTTAGGCACAAAAACCGTTTCAATAAAAAGCTCTACATCTCGGTTGTTAATTAAATTAATAGGCTTTTGTTTTAAAAACGCAATAAAATCTGCCATATAAGTAAAATAAGTACTCACGGTACTTTTACTTAAACGCTTACCTCGTAAATATTGCACGTAACCACGTAAAACATCTTTGTCATTATCCGTTAATGGACGGTTTTTTGGAAGCATTCCAGGTTTTTTGGTAACCACTACAGGGGTATACTTTTTAAGATATTGCTTATCTATATTAGCATGCGTTTTTAAAGTAGTTGTAATATATTGTAAGTTTTCAGGAGTATCTAACACGCACCAGCACTTTAACGAACCGCTCCACCAAGCGCCAGGTATAACCTTAATTAAATCAATAATAAAATTGTTGTATATAAAATAAAGAAACAGCCTAGGCTTACTTTTATGAAGCCCTCGTTTTAAAATTACCACAGGAAGCTGATCTTCTTTCATAATAATATGGGTGTTACTTACCAAAGATACCCCTAATAAATCAGCTAAAAAATACCAACTATTGGGTATTTTTTAAAACAACAAAAAAACGTAACCAACTAAAAATCAGATAAGTATGTTTTTTGCGTAAAAAAGCGAAAATTAAAAAATGTCTAAAAACAGGAGAAAATAGTAGTCGGAATACTAAAAATAACGTTGTTTTAAACACAACAGTATCTTTTGTAAAAAGTTAAGGTACTTTTAAAATAAGTTGCTGTACTTTTCGTAAAAGTTGCTGTACTTTTTTCAAAAACTAAGGTACTTTTTACAAAAGTTGCGCAACTTTTAGGCCTAAAAAACAGGCAAAAAAAAAGAAGATACATTGCTGTACCTTCTTTTAGTCTTCTAAATATAACGTGCGCTTTAAGAGGCCCTGCTATATTGTACGCCCAAGAGCAATTTATTAAACTCCTTGGCAGGCCTAAAACGGACATTTAAGTTTGTAATATGCGTAGCAGCATTAAACTCATCTTCAGTAGTAACACCTACACCAGAAAGCGTTGTTCTAAAAGTACCAAAGTCGCCTAGTTTAACAATGTTTCCTCGTAACAATTCATTAGGTATAATCTGCAAAAAAGCTTCCAATACCGCCATAGTATCCATCATACTAATGGTGCTTTCATTGCTAATTCGTTTTGCTAAATCTCTCATTACAAATGCTTCTTGTGTCTTCTTTACAGGGTAAAACTTCTGTGTAGCAGTTACGTCCTGAGGGTTAACCCTATTTCTTAAATTATATTTAATCATCTTTATTTTTAATATTTACTACAGCTCTATTTAAAAGGCAGCGCCGTAAACACCTTATTATTTTTGTACGCTTTAATAAAACACCTTTATAATAAATTAAACCCAGCACGTATTTTACCAGTGTTTACCCCATAAGTATCTCAACCTATAAGCGTGTTGTAGTCTAAAAAGTTATAACATATCTCTCCCTTTCCGCATGTGCAACATGCAATTAATTGTTAAAAATCTAGGAAGACTAAAAGAAGAATTGTATTTTTGAAGTGCAAATAAAAAGATACAATGCTAACTTTTAGCAAACCTATTTTAAAAGTCTTAAAGTGAAAACTCTAAGGCTTTTTTTGTTATTTCAAAGATAAGGCTTTTTAAGGTTGTGTTAATATTAAATAAGTGGTGGCTTTTCAACAAGTTTTTAACAAATAGGTAAAGCTATAAAGTAGGAGTTTACAAACAAATACAAACAATTATCTTCATTTAAAAATAACCTCAAATCTGTTATAATAACAATCATATTATACCTAAATTTGAAGCATGTATTTAATTTTTGACACAGAAACTACAGGCCTTCCAAAACGATGGGACGCCCCAATAACAGACTCAGACAACTGGCCAAGATGTATCCAAATTGCTTGGCAATTGCATGACGAGTTAGGAAACTGTATAGAACATCAAGATTTTTTAATACAACCCAATGGGTTTAACATACCCTATGATGCCGAAAAAATACACGGTATATCTACCAATTTAGCAGCAGAGCAAGGAGTGCCCCTACAAGACATGTTGGCGCAATTTAATATTGCCCTATCAAAATCTAAATTTATTGTAGGTCAGAATGTAAAATTCGACACCAATATTGTAGGCGCAGAATTTCACCGTTTAGGCATAGAAAATCCACTACAAAACCTACCAGTTTTAGACACCTGTACAGAAAAAACAGCACAGCTATGTCAAATACCAGGCGGTAGAGGAGGCCGTTTTAAACTACCAACACTAACCGAGCTACACCAGCACTTATTTGGCACAGGTTTTGGCGAAGCACACAATGCAACTGCAGATGTAGAGGCAACCACACGATGCTTTTTTGAGTTAATCAGAAAACGAAACTATACCATAGAAGAGTTAGCCGTTGCTGAAGACTATTTTACAAGATTTGATACACAAAACCCTACCACAATTAATGTAGTAGGTATACAACACGTAAACTTAAAAAAAGCTTCCGAAAAAATACAGAAGCAATTAGATAAGCAAACTGCACCACAGGTTTCTAAACAAACCCTAGCAGAAAACCAAACCGCCCTAGCAAGCGCACAATTCTCGCACCTACACAACCATTCTCAGTACTCAGTATTACAATCTACCATACCAGTAAAAGGACTGGTAGATATTGCAGTAGCTAGTAGTATGGATGCTGTTGCAATGACAGATCATGCCAACATGATGGGAGCATTCCATTTTGTATCGGCAGTAGAAAAACACAACAATTCTCTAGAAAATAAACGTGCCGAAGCACAAGAAAATAACGAACCATTTACCCAAAAACCACTAAAAGGAATTATAGGCTGTGAGTTGTTTGTTTGCGAAAATCATTTAGATAAATCACAAAAAGATAACGGCTACCAAGTAGTCTTTCTAGCAAAAAATAAAAACGGATATCATAACTTGGCAAAAATGTCGTCTCTAGGACATACCCACGGAAAATATTACGTGCCAAGAATCGATAAAAATATTGTAGAGCAATACAAAGAAGATATAATTGTTTTAACCGGAAACCTGTACGGAGAAGTCCCCAGTAAGGTCTTAAATATTGGCGAAAAACAAGCAGAAGACGCCTTAATTTGGTGGAAAGAGGTCTTTAAAGACGACCTTTACATAGAACTTATGCGCCATGATCAAGAAGATGAAAAACGCGTAAACGCAGTACTAGTAGAGTTCTCTAAAAAGCACCAAGTAAAATGCATTGCTACAAACAATACCTATTACGCAAAACAAGCCGATGCCAATGCACATGATATACTACTATGCGTAAAAGACGGCGAAAAACAAGCCACCCCAATAGGTCGTGGTCGCGGTTATAGATACGGATTACCAAATCAAGAATATTATTTTAAAAGTCAAGACGAAATGAAATTGCTTTTTAATGATATTCCAGAAGCCATCACCAACATACAGGAGGTAGTAGATAAAATAGAAAACTTTACCCTGGCCAGAGATGTATTGTTACCCGCATTTAATATACCAGAGCAATTTCAGTTTAAAGAAGATGAAGCCGATGGCGGAAAACGAGGCGAAAATGCTTTCTTAGCACATCTTACCTATGAAGGGGCTAAAAAAAGATATGGCACTATTACCCCAGAAATAAAAGAACGCTTAGACTTTGAGCTCTCTGTAATAGAAAAAACAGGTTACCCAGGATACTTTTTAATAGTAGAAGACTTTATTCGAGAAGCCAGAAATATGGATGTCTCGGTAGGGCCGGGAAGAGGGTCTGCAGCTGGTTCTGTAGTAGCCTATTGCCTATGGATAACTAACCTAGACCCTATAAAATACGACTTACTTTTTGAGCGTTTCCTAAACCCAGAACGTGTAAGTATGCCCGATATTGATATTGATTTTGATGATGAAGGCCGCGGACGTGTACTAGACTACGTTATTAAAAAATACGGCTCTAACCAAGTAGCACAAATAATTACCTATGGTACAATGGCAGCAAAATCATCTATTCGTGATACTGCAAGAGTACTAGATTTACCACTGTTTGAAGCCGATAAAATTGCCAAACTAATACCCAATACCAAGCTCGCTAAAATATTTGGTAAATCAGAAAAAGAACTACGCGAAAAATTCAGAACCGAAGAAGTCGATAATATTAACGAACTTTTTAGCCTTGCAGATGGTAGCGGATTAGATGCCGAAACTATTAATCAAGCCCGTGTACTAGAGGGTTCTGTTCGTAATACAGGTATTCACGCCTGTGGGGTAATTATTACCCCAGACGATATTACCAAGTTTGTGCCTGTTGCCTTAGCAAAAGATTCCGAAATGTATTGTACGCAATTCGATAACGCAGTTGTTGAAGATGCAGGACTATTAAAGATGGATTTCTTAGGACTAAAAACATTAACCCTAATTAAAGATACCGTAAAACTAGTAAAACAAAAACACGGTATTGAGTTAGATCCAGAATCCTTTGATTTAGAAGACACAAAAACATACGAACTCTTTCAGCGCGGAGAAACAGTAGGTATATTTCAATATGAATCTGCAGGAATGCAAAAATACATGAAGGAGTTAAAACCAACTGTATTTGCAGATTTAATAGCAATGAACGCCCTATATCGTCCCGGGCCTATAGAATACATACCAAGCTTTATTAACCGTAAACACGGTGTAGAAGAAATTGTGTATGATCTTGAGGCGAGTAAAGAATACCTCGAAGAAACATACGGTATTACAGTATATCAAGAGCAAGTAATGCTACTATCGCAGAAACTAGCCAACTTTACAAAAGGTGAAGCCGATGTATTGCGTAAAGCCATGGGAAAAAAGCAAATTGCAGTACTGGCAAAAATGAAACCTAAATTCATTAAACAAGCAGGGGAAAACGGACATGACGAAACCGTGCTTGAAAAAATATGGACAGACTGGGAGGCATTTGCATCGTACGCATTTAATAAATCTCACTCCACATGCTATGCCTGGATAGCCTACCAAACAGCCTACCTAAAAGCGCACTACCCAGCAGAATATATGGCAGCAGTT
The DNA here is from genome assembly GCA_965178655.1 of Flavobacteriaceae bacterium. Lineage (GTDB taxonomy): Bacteria > Bacteroidota > Bacteroidia > Flavobacteriales > Flavobacteriaceae. The sequence goes on along the minus strand of OZ238266.1, from coordinate 925,068 downwards.
TTATCGAATAATATGAACGATATTAAACAAGTTACCTTCTTTATGGAAGAGTGTAAACGTATGGGATTACCAGTACTAGGGCCTTGTGTAAACGAATCGTTTTATAAATTTACGGTAAACGATGATAACGCTGTCCGCTTTGGTATGGGTGCTGTAAAAGGTGTAGGTAGTGGTGCCGTAGCAACCATTATTGAACATAGAGAAAAAGACGGAAAATATAAATCGGTTTTTGATTTGGCTAAGCGTGTAGAACTGCGTTCAGCAAATAAAAAAGCCTTCGAGAACTTAGCACTAGCAGGAGGATTTGATGCCTTTATAGGTACTCATAGAGCACAATACCTATATGATTCCGGAGACGGACAATTGTTTATTGAAAAAGTATTAAAATACGCTTCAAAATATCAAGAAAACAAAAATTCTGCCCAAGTAAGTTTGTTTGGCGAAGCATCAGACGTGCAAATTCCAGAACCAATAGTGCCCCCATGTGAAGAGTGGGGAACCATGCAAAAATTATCTCAAGAAAAAGAAGTGGTTGGTGTATTTATATCAGGACATCCATTAGACGATTTTAAAAATGAATTAAAGTATTTCTGTAATGCCAATTTATCGCATTTAAAAAATCTTGAGGCTATTGTAAATAGAGAAGTCTCCTTTGCAGGAATTATAACCACAATAGAACACCGCGTATCTAAAAACGGAAAGGGCTGGGCAACATTTACCATAGAGGATTATAATGAAGCACATGAGTTTAGAATATTTGGAGAAGAGTATCTAAAACACCGTCATTTTTTAATACCAAACTCTTTTGTATATGTTAAATTACTAGTTAAACCAGGTTGGGTAAATAAGGAAACCGGAAAAGCAGGTGACCCTAGAGTACAGTTTAATAGCTTTGAAATGTTACAAGATGTCATGAAAAAGCAGTCTAAAAAACTAACCATACAATTAAAGCTAGGCAGCCTAACAGACACACAAGTTAGCACGCTTAAAGATACAATAGATGTGCACAAAGGCGATAATCAGCTCAGCTTTATAGTGTATGAATTAAAAGAAAAGCAACAATTAAAATTAGTAAGTAATACACAAAAAGTAGCCATAACTAATGAGTTGTTAACAGCGCTAGACGAACAACAGATTAACTATAAGCTAAATTAACAGTACTGTCTTTGCGAGCCCCGAATATTCAGGGCGCGGCAATCTCCTCGTTTCTTGTCACCCTGAACAGGTTTCAGGGTCTAGGTGTTGTAATTTATTTTTAGTGAGTTGAGATGCTGAAACTAGTTCAGCATGACAAGTGGTTTTGTTATAGTTTGTCTTTCCCGCGTAGGCGGGAATCCAAAACTTTAGTATTCAGTCTAACAGTTATAAGTAATTACTTAGTGTTAAGACTGCTACATGTCGTTTCACTCATTTGCAGTGACAACAGTACTGTCTTTGCGAGTCCCGAAATTCGGGGCGCGGCAATCTCCTCGTTTCTTGTCACCCTGAACAGGTTTCAGGGTCTAGGTGTTGTAATTTATTTTTAGTGAGTTGAGATGCTGAAACTAGTTCAGCATGACAAGTGGTTTTGTTATTGTTTGTCTTTCCCGCGTAGACGGGAATCCAAAACTTCAGTATTCAGTCTAACAGTTATAAGCAATTACTTAATGTTAAGACTGCCACATATCGTTTCACTCATTCGCAGTGACAACAGTCCTGTCTTTGCGAGTCCCGAATACTCGGGGCGCGGCAATCTCCTCGTTTCTTGTCACCCTGAACAGGTTTCAGGGTCTAGGTGTTGTAATTTATTTTTAGTGAGTTGAGATGCTGAAACTAGTTCAGCATGACAAGTGGTTTTGTTATTGTTTGTCTTTCCCGCGTAGGCGGGAATCCAAAACTTAATGTAGACTTCCGAACACAGAATGATGACGTTTTAGATTCCTGCTTACACGGGAATAATAGACATAAATACCAAACGTTTAAACAACACGCCGCTCTGGCGATATGCAGAAATAGCAAACGAAAAAGCGGAAGTGCAAAGCGAAGCTTTTAGTATGTAGCTTTGAAAGTGAGTGGTGCTTCGCAATTTCCTCATACCGCATTGATCTTTTGTTTCATTTTGTATCAAGACAAAATGAAAAGAATAAAAAAAGAATATTTGAGAAATAGATTCCCGCCTCCGCGGGAATGACACCCCACTGTCTTTGCGCGCCCCGAATACTCGAGGCGCGCCAATCTATCTAAACAAAATAATATCTCCTCCAATTTAACTATAAGCTAAATTAATATTCATATAAAAGAATACAATATACAAGCATACAGAATAGTAAAATATTTAACTACATTTGTAATGTAATAAAAAATTAATAACATTAAATATATATAAAAATGGCATTAGAAATCACAGACGCAACATTTGAAGAAGTAGTATTAAACTCAGATAAGCCAGTATTGGTAGACTTTTGGGCAGCTTGGTGCGGACCATGCCGTATGGTAGGGCCTGTTATTGACGAAGTTAGTAATGAGTACGAAGGAAAAGCAGTTGTAGGAAAAGTAGACGTAGATGCAAATCAAGAATTTGCAGCAAAATACGGTGTGCGTAACATACCTACAGTATTGTTATTCCATAAAGGAGAAATGATTAGTAGACAAGTTGGAGTATCTCCAAAAAACGTGTACACAGAATCTATTGATGCTGTATTGTAGATTGCTACAAATCAGTTGAATAAAAAAAGGAAACCTATTAGGTTTCCTTTTTTTATGTAATAATAGTTAGTACTATTTTTTATCTAATACAGGTGCAATACTTGCTATCCATGCTTTAGGTCCACCTTTTACGTAACCCGTTTTTCCTAAAGGCGTAATACCTTCAATAGGATTACTACCCTTTCCTGGGTTAAATAACCAAATTGTTGGATATCCTCTTACCTGAAAAGCACGAGATAAAGTCTTGTTTAGTGCTTTAATATGCGCAGGTAATTGCTTTCTTCTAGGAAAATCTACCGTTAATAAAATTACATTTTCATGTGCCCATTCTTTAAACTCATCAGTACTAAAAACTTGCTTGTCAAGTTTTATACACCATCCGCACCAATCACTTCCTGTAAAATTAGCAAGAATTGGCTTGTTGGTTTTTAAAGATGCCTTGGCAGCCTCCTCAAAATTATCATACCATTTTGCATCTTGAGCTTGTACGCTTGTGAATCCTAAAAATAGAATTGCTAAAAAGATTATTTTTTTCATTGTTATAAGATTTAAGGGTTATTATTATTTTACACCGTGCATTAATTTTTTCATAATAGGGTTTAGTGCAAAAACAACTAATCCTGCTACAGTAGGCACAATAGTAAATATTAAGAAAAAGGTTGATAAACCGTAGTCTTTGGTAATGTTTTCAATTTGTCCACCAAGTACTGCAGCTAATTTGTTACCAATTGCAATAGCAAGGTACCACATACCAAACATAAAAGCAATCATACGTGCAGGAACTAGTTTAGATACGTAAGATAGCCCTACAGGAGATAAACATAGTTCTCCTAAGGTATGAAATAGGTAAGCTAAAATTAGCCAAACCATACTTACTTTAACACCTGCTTGAATACCATGTGCACCATAAGCTAATAATCCAAATCCAATAGCCATAATAATTAGTCCTAAGGCATATTTACTGGATGCTGATGGGTTGTATTTAGATTCCCACCACTTAGATACAGATGATGCAAATGCAATAATAAAGAACGAGTTTAGAATACTAAACCATGATACTGCAATTTCAGTGCTTTCAGCATTAAAATCTCTGTTTAACATCCAAAGAGCAACAGCCCATACCCCTAAAAAGGTAATGATTAAAACAATATTAGATACTGGTATTTGTTTCCATGTTTGTTTTCCTAATAGGAACAATACATATGATATAATTAATAACGGAATAATAGTTAATAGCGTATTTACAATTTTAAAAATCATAGCAGCATCTCCTTCTAATGTTCTGTCAACAGAATCACGAGCAAATAGTACTAGAGATGAGGCACCTTGCTCAAATGATAGCCAAAAGAATACGGTAAAAAAGGCGAATATAATTACGGCAATCATACGATCTCTAACCACACGGTCATAACGTAAAATACGTGTAATAACCATAAATAAGAAAGCAACTAAAGCCAATAATACCATAAGGTACTGTCCGTCTAAAAAGCTTGTGTTTGCAAAAGCAAACATATCAATATTTGCAATTTTAGACATCGGGTCGTTAATCGCATAACCTAAACCAATAATAGCCGAGAATCCGATTAAGATTTTATCTAAAAGCGTAAATGGGTTTCTAGTATCAGTGTCTTCAATACTAGCCACATCACTATCATTTTTGCTGGCTTCTAATTGTGCTTTAGAAGGGACGTCTCCAATAGTACCAAATAATGGTTTTGCTAACCAAAACTGTAACGTTCCTAATAGCATAAATACACCTGCTAATCCAAATCCGTATGCCCATCCAATTTTTTCACCTAAGTATCCGCAAAGCATCATTCCAAAAAATGCACCAGCATTTACCCCCATATAAAATATAGTATAGGCACCATCTTTCTTTTCAGGAACATCTTTATACATTTCCGATAGTATAGAAGTCATATTTGGTTTAAAGAAACCAGTACCAAGAACTAATAGCCCTAACCCGATGTATACCCATAATTGTGTTTCTACGGCCATAGCAGCATGTCCTAAAGTCATAATAATAGACCCAATAACAACAGCCCAACGGTATCCTATAAGTTTATCGGCAATAATTCCTCCTAGAATAGGAGTAAGGTATAATAGCATAGCATATGTACCGTATACAGCAGTAGCTTGTTCAATAGGCATTCCAAAACCAGGATTGTCAGATGCTATTGCAGCAGTTAAAAATATAACCAAAAGAATTCGCATTCCATAAAATGAAAAACGCTCCCACATTTCGGTAAAAAACAGGACAAACAGCCCCGCAGGATGCCCTAGTACATTAGAGTTAAAAAAGTCATTTTTTGTTGTGTTCATAATTGTATTTAGTTTGTGTTAGTTGTGTAAAATATTAAGTTGTGTTTAGTTGTCTGCTAATTCAAAACCTTCCGCTTCTTCATGCTTTGTTCCTTCTTGGTCTTCTGCACCATGCGTTAAACGTTTTAATGGCTTAAGTAATGCAATAATTAAGAGTCCAAATAGGGTGCAAAAAATTGCAATTCCTGTAAAGATTTGAAATTCTCCTGCATCTTCTGAAAGTTCTCCTACGAGTCCTGCTACCTTATTTCCTAATCCTGTGGCAGCAAAATAAGCACCCATCATAAATGAGGCATATTTCATAGGTGCTAATTTTGTAATAAAAGATAGTGCAACTGGTGATGCACAAAGCTCTCCTATAGTATGAAATAAGTATGCTAAAACCAGCCAAATCATAGCAGACTTTTCGGCAACGTCACTTCCGTCCATAATAACCTCTGTACTGGCTTTACTCATAAAGAAAAAACCAAATGCCATAATAATTACTCCAATGGCCATTTTAAATATTGAAGAAGATTCTTTTCCTTTCTTTCCCCACTTATGCCAAAAACCACCAATTAATGTTCCAAAAATAATAATGAAAAAAGCATTGATTGACTGAAAAACAGCTGCTGGAACTTCATTCCCGATAAACGGAATTGAAAAAGAAAGTATTCTATCTGTTTTTTGCTCAGTATATAAGCTCATTAATCCTCCTGCTTGCTCAAAAGCACCCCAGAAAACAATGATAATTAAAAATGATAAGAACATCACTAACATTCTATCTTTCTCAACAGACGATAAAGGTTTGTTTATAAGTGCTTTGTCAGCATTGTTAGATTTCCCTAAAAAATCACCCACACCTTCTAGGTGTTTCATTCCTGCCATATACATTATTTGCCCTAGAGCCATTCCTATTCCGGCAAGTCCAAATCCATAATGCCAACCATATTTAGCAGCAACGGCACCTACAATTAAAGCACCAAAAAACGCGCCTAAATTAATTCCTATGTAAAAGATATAGAAACCTCTATCTCTTCGGTCATCTCCTTTGGCATATAATCCTCCAACCATAGTTGAAATGTTAGGCTTTAAAAAACCTACACCAATTACAATTAAAACAAGACCTGTAAAGAAAGCCCATTGCGCATCAACAGCTAAAATACCGTGACCTAAACAAAGTAAAATTCCCCCTAACATTACAGCCTTTTTCTGTCCAATAAATTTATCAGCAATCCACCCTCCAGGAATAGATGTTAAGTAAACAAACATGGTGTATGTTCCGTAAAAAGATAGTGTTTCAGCATTAGACCATCCATACCCAGACTGTGGTCCTAGTATAATTGGTGCAGCTAAAAATAAGGTTAATATAGCACGCATTCCATAGTAAGAAAAGCGTTCCCACATTTCTACAAAAAATAATACATATAAACCTTTAGGGTGCCCCCAAAGCTCATCTTGTTTCATGTTTGTTATATCTGACATAATAATTTAGTGTTGGTTGGTTAATATTATAAGTTATTTTTAATAAAATTCGTCATTTTTTTAAATAGGTGTAAGCGGGTGTTACCGCCATAAATTCCATGGTTTTTGTCTGGATAAATCATCCATTCAAATTGTTTGTCGGCTTGTATTAAAGCTTCCACCATGCGCATAGTGTTTTGTACGTGTACATTATCATCTGCGCTACCATGAATAAGTAAAAAGTTTCCTTTTAGTTTATTAACATGTGTTATAGGAGAGTTCATGTCATATCCGCTTGCATTTTCTTGTGGTGTTTGCATATAGCGTTCGGTATAAATAGTGTCATAAAAACGCCATGAGGTTACCGGAGCAACTGCAATAGCCATTTTAAAGGTATCTGCACCTTGAAACAAACAGTTAGACGCCATAAATCCACCATAACTCCATCCCCAAATACCAATTCTATCGGCATCAATGTAGTTGCGTTGTCCTAATTTTTTTGCAGCATCTATTTGATCTATAACCTCATATTTACCAAGTTCTTTTTGGGTAACTTTTTTAAAGTCGCGACCTTTGTATCCTGTTCCTCGTGCATCAATACAGGCAACAACATAGCCTTGTTGTGCAAGCATATAAAACCAATAGTCATTGGTTGAATTCCAGCTATTAGCTACAGATTGTGATCCCGGCCCTGAATACTGTGTCATAAACAACGGGTAGCTTTTGTTTTCGTCAAAATTTGCAGGCTTTAATAGCCACATATTTAAATCATTTCCGTTAATATTAATAGTCGAAAATTCCTTCTTGCTAAACCCATAAGCAGCTACTTTTTGTTGTAGTGCTGTATTGTCTTTAATGTGTTTAAGTATTTTTCCGTTTACAGCACTGTTTAAGGTAAACTCATTTGGAGTGCTGCTGTTTGAAAAGGTGTTAATGTAATAAGAAAAATCAGCACTAAAATCAGCAGAATTGGTTCCTGATTTTTGAGATAGTCGCTTTTTGTGTTTTCCGTTAAGTCCAACAGCATAAACATCTCTATTAATACTTCCGTTCTCTACAGATTGATAGTAAATAACCCCTCTTTTCTCATTAAAACCATAGTAATTAGTCACATCCCAATGTCCGTTAGTTACTTGTTTTAATAATTTCCCGGATTTTGAGTAGTGGTAAATATGGTTGTATCCATCTTGCTCGCTAGTCCAAATAAAACTATTATTCTTTAGAAAAGTAAGGTTGTCTGTAACATCTACATAAGCCTTGTCAGTATCGGTTAATATGGTTTTGGCTAATGTGCTGGTAGCATTTATAAAGACCAACTGTAAGTTGTTTTGGTGTCTGTTTAAAATCTGAGCACTTAAAATATTATCGTCATTAGTCCATTGTATTCTTGGAATGTAATGGTGCTCTGGTAGTGTTACAGCACTGTTTTTGGTAGTGTTTACATCATATAGGTGTAAAGATACGCTTGCATTTTCTTCCCCTGCTTTTGGGTATTTAAAAACAGTTTGTGTTTGGTATAGTTGACTGCCATAAACATCCATAGAAAATTCAGGAACATTGGTTTCGTCAAATCTAATGTAAGCAATTTTTGTACCTGTTACATTCCACTCAAAGGCGCGTACAAAGGCAAATTCCTCTTCGTAAACCCAATCAGTAACCCCATTAATAATTTTGTTTTTCTTACCGTCTGTAGTGACTTGAGTTTCTTTTCCGGTAGCTAAATCAGTGTAGTAAATATTATTATCAAATACATAGGCAACCTTTTTTCCGTTTGGAGAAAATGTAGGTTCTTGAATATGATTTTTAGAAAGTAATGTTAATGCTTTTGTACTGGTGTTATATACGTAGTATTTTCCGAGTGTAGAGTGTCTAAAAACCGATTTCACATCGGTAGCTAGTAACACCTTTGTTTCGTCGGCACTAAACGTGTAATTTGTAAAGTAGTTAAATTCACTAAAGTCATTAGAATCAATAATGCTAGCTGTTTTTTCTAAAGTATTGTAGCTATATACGTTAATTACAGTGCTTCGGGTATTAGGATTATAGTCAAGCACGGAATAATGTGCGCCATCATTCATAGAGTGCAGAGCATCCATATATTCTGATCTAAATTCTCCTTGCCAAATCTCTTCTAAAGTAACATTTTTTTGTTGTGCAGTAGCCGAAAGTATTGCAAAACAGTTTATTGCAATAAAAAGAATAAATTGTTTCATAATTGAAAAGTGTATGTGTTTTGGGTTTGGTTAATTAGCCGACAATATAGCAAAACCAAATGAATCTTACTGCTAACTACAACGTTAAATAATTGCAAAAACTGTATATTTGTCTGCATATTTACACTATAATATCATGATGCAACCTGTAAAAGGATTTTCTAAGCGGACTAAAAATGAAAAAGTAGACTGGATAGTTGCTACTTTTTTTAAAAATAACCCAGAGGCTAGAACTTTAATTAAAAAATATTGGAATAATGATACTGTGCTTCAGCAGCTCCATGATGAGTTTATTGAAAACACCATTACCAATTATTACCTACCACTAGGTGTAGCCCCCAACTTTTTAATTAACGATTTGTTGTATACTATACCAATGGCTATTGAAGAGAGTTCTGTAGTTGCAGCAGCCAGTAAGGCCGCTAAATTTTGGTATGATAGGGGAGGCTTTAAAGCTGAGGTGGTGTCTACTACTAAAATAGGACAGGTGCATTTTATGTATACAGGAAACCCAGATAAACTGCAACTGTTTTTTAATACTATTAAAGACAGGTTGTTGAAAGAGGTAGCACCAATTACAAAAAACATGGAAAAACGTGGTGGTGGTATTAAAGATATTGTATTGGTTAATAAAACCGATGATTTGGCAAATTATTACCAGCTACATTGTTCTTTTGAGACTCTAGATGCTATGGGTGCAAATTTTATAAACTCTTGTTTAGAGCAATTTGCAAAAACGCTTAAAACGGCAGCTGCAACATATGAAGGTTTTTCGGATTCAGAAAAAAAGCTAGATATTGTAATGAGTATTTTGTCGAATTATGTGCCAGATTGCCTTGTTAGAGCATCGGTATCATGTCCGGTATCAGACTTAAATGAAGATGATGGTGTCTCTCCGGAAGAATTTGCAGCTAAATTTGTGCAAGCAGTGAATATAGCACAAGTAGAACCATATAGGGCAGTAACCCATAACAAAGGTATCATGAACGGTATTGATGCGGTAGTGCTGGCAACAGGAAATGATTTTAGAGCTGTTGAGGCTGGGGTACACGCATATGCTTCTAGAAGCGGAAGCTATAGTAGTTTAACACATGCAACTGTTGTAGATGGTATATTTACATTCTGGATTGAATTGCCATTGGCATTAGGTACCGTTGGTGGGTTAACCAATTTACATCCTTTGGTAAAATTAGCCTTAGAAATGTTAGGGAAACCTAATGCAAAATCACTTATGAAAATTGTTGCTGTGGCAGGATTGGCACAAAACTTTGGTGCCTTAAGATCATTAACAACAACAGGAATCCAAAAAGGACATATGAAAATGCATCTAATGAATATTTTAAATCAATTAGGCGCAACTGCAGCAGAAAAAGTTACTATAGCAAATTACTTTGAAGGAAAAACAGTACTGCACAGCGATGTGGTAAATAAATTTAAGCAACTAAGAGCAGAATAATTTGAAAACACGTGTTTTTTATAGTCATGGAAAGTTGCTGTTAAGTGCAGAGTATGTAGTGCTTGATGGTGCTTTAGCATTGGCATTACCTACCAATAAAGGGCAATACTTAACGGTAAGTGAAATTGCAGCTCCAGAAATACAATGGCGTAGTTTTGATGAGGAGGGAAATGTATGGTTTAAAGGATGCTTTTTGTTGAGTGATATTCAAAACTCTTCAAACAGATTAACTTATAAAGGCAATGATGTTGCTAAAACACTGCACACAATATTATTGATGGCAAAAGAGATGAATCCTGATTTTTTATCGGAAACTACAGGATTTTGCGTGAGTACATCATTAACTTTTTCAAGAGCGTTTGGTTTAGGAAGCTCTTCTACATTAATAGCGGCTATTGCACAATGGGCAAATGTAAATTCGTATGTGTTGTTGCAAAAATCTTTTGGAGGCAGTGGTTATGATGTGGCTTGCGCTACTCATAATTCAGCAATTTTATACCAGTTAAATGATAGCACGCCAGAGATAAGTACAGTTACTTTTAATCCGCCGTTTAAGTCACAGTTATATTTTGTGTATTTAAATAAAAAGCAAAATAGTAGAGAAGCAATATCTTCATATAGTAAAGTAGAATCTGCAAAAAAAGCAATGGCTATTAAACAAATAAATGTAATAACTAAGGCGTTGCTGGATTGTAATACATTAGAGGTGTTTAACAAGTTGTTACAAGGACATGAACACGTTATCTCGGAGTTATTATCCGTACCAACGGTACAAGAGCGATTGTTTGCATCTTACACCTCAGGAAGCATAAAAAGTTTAGGTGCTTGGGGCGGCGATTTTGTATTGGTTACTGTGCAGCAAAAATCCGATCTTGACTACTTTAAAACAAAAGGATATAATACTATTTTTAGTTTTGAAGAGATGTTACTAGGTAGTTAAAAAAAACTATTTCTTTTTAGACTCTTCTCTTTTTTTATAGTGTGCTTCAAAGCGTTTACGATACTTTTTATTAAAGAAAAACTTAAATATTGCTACGGCAGCAATAGCCAAGTATAAGTATGATTTTCCTCCAGGAATACTCCAGTTAATAAATGCTTGGTATATGAATAGTAAAGCAAATCCAAGGTATGCTATTTGAAATACGTTTTGTAGTTTGTTCATGATTAGTTTTTTAAATGTTGTTGGCTACTATTGTCTAGTGAGCTAAATATAGAAAAATCTTTATTGGCATCAAAGCCTCCTTTACCTATGTTATAGTCGCCGTTTGCTGTTTGGTATTTATATTCTTGATTGGTAAAAATCCACTCTGCTTTTTGATCATAATACAATTGTGCTGCAGTTAGAGTAATACTGTCATGCGTGGTAATGGTAACATGCCCAGTTAGGTCAAACAAATCTGTGTTGGCATAAATTATGGCATGGTCTGCAGTTATTGTAGTTTGCTGTTTTTTGTTATTATATAAGTGCACTTTAAGTCCTTCAGGAAAGGTAGTATATGCAAATGTTTTGTTAGAAAAGTCAATCATCTTATCGCTAATAAGGTGTAGGGTTACTTTTCCAGAATCGGTATGTTTTAAATTAATATTTTCGGCAATACCAACGGGTGCAACAGACACTTTTTGTAACCGTTTAACATTGTCATAGTTATCTTGACAAGAAAAAAAGACTGTTGCGAAGAGTATCGCAACAGTCTTTATGTATATGTGGTATGCTTTGTTAATCATTATAATGTAGGAACGGTAACAGTTTTGTTAATCCAGCATTTAATGGTTAATTTTTGTCCTGCAAGTCCAGATGTAAATATGTCTTGCTTGCTAGGTGCTTTAGCTAGGTAGTTGGCTACTGTTTTAGCAGCAGCTTTCTTTAATGAGCTATCTACTTTTCCTGCTTTTGAAGCAATATCTGCAGCTAGCCAAAATGTTGCTCTTTTTTCGAATGAAGTAGCACCACAGTCGTTTGCTGAAGTAGCGTATAAACCTGCAATTAATAAGTATGCTTTACCAAAAGATGGTTGTACACCTAAGGTTTTATGAGCGTAACTTCTTGCTACAGCTTTGCGTCCTCTTTTCTTATTCATGACTGCTAACTTGTAGTAAACTTTTGCTTTTTCAAAGTTTTCAGTATGTAATGAAATGGACTCATTATAGTATTTTTCAGCGTCGGCATATGCCTTTTTCTTCTGACTTAATACACCTAAGTAATATGCTGAATTAGCAGATGGCTCAAGAGTATGTAAGGCTTCAACCATGCGAACAAAAACTGCTGCATCAGCACAGTCTTTAGACGCTAATCTTCTTGCTGAGGTTTTTAGCCAAGCAGTGTTTGCTTTATTGTCTTCAAAATTCTTTTCGAATAACGGAATTAACTTATCGCAATTTGCTCTGTCTCCTAAGTCTTTGTCAACCCCTTTAGAAATTTGACTATATGCTGCTAGGTATGAGCTATAACTTTTTAAACGTTTCTTTTCTTTATTGCTGATTGTTCCGTTTTCTTGCTTTATAAGTAAGGCATCTTTTTTACCAGTATAGTTCTTTTGCTCAGATTCTATTTTTTCTGTAATGGTAGAATACAAATCAATAAGGTGCTTAAAGTCTTTTGTTTTGGCATCAAACAGTCCAACCATTAACTTAAAATAAGTGTATAGTGATTTTGGGTTTTTAAATGTTTTTGCGTCTGTAGTAAAGGCATTATTAAAAACAGCAAATTGAGCATCGGCAGTTTCTAACTTATTATCATACATAAACTGACCTATTTTTGCTAAGGTTTTTCCTTTGGCAAATTTTGCAGGCATTTGTGCCATACTTTCATGGTGTAGTGCAATATAATCTGCTATAAATGCTTTTTTTGTAGCTGCATCTGCACTAGTCTTTATTTTGTGCTTTAATATTTTTGCACCGGATACATATATAGCGTTGTTTAGTTTAGGACATGTTGTTCTTACATGCATCCAATCGTCATATGCAGCATCGTAGTTTTTTACTTTTGCAGCTTCGGTGAATATAGATAGTTTTTCAAAACAAGCTTCGTTTTGTGCATTTGCAGTAAAGAAAGCAAAAAATATAGCTATTAAAAGAGTTGATTTAAAGTTCATTATATTATGGTATTAAAAGTGTTAGTCAATTTTTCTTTTCTGGAACCATTTATCATTTAATGATAAACTGATATTAAGGTTTATAAAGTTTTCTTTTACTAGTGTAGCGTTTGTAGTTCCTCTAGATCCGTATTCTACTCCAATGTTAACATTTGAAAATTGTGGACCTACAGGTAAGCTCATTCCAAAAGATATGCCAAACTCATTTATATTTTCATTTTCTATAATAAGTCCGGTGTCTTGGTAGCGTATTCCAGCACGATAAGTTACACGGTTAAAATAGCTTGTAAGTGAATTGTATTTAGGAATGTAAAACCCACCAACGGCATATTGTGTAGCATCTGTATAGCTTACATTTGGGTTAGCGAATGTTCGGTTGTTTAATTTGCTAGTGCTTAAGCTGGTGTAATTAACACCTGCAAACCATTTGTTAGGACTTCCAAGACCAACTCCAAGACTAATTTTTGAAGGTAAGCTAAAAGTGGTTTCTTCTAAACCTAAAATAGCAAGGTCTTCTTCTCGTGTGTCACGAGCAACTGCAAAACCACCATTACTAAATAGAATACTTGAAGTACTACGTGTGTTTTTGGAGTCTAAGTTTGCTATTGGGCTGTAAGTAGCACTAGTAGTAAGTTGTAATTTCTTGCTTAGTGTAGATGTGTAATGCGCCCCAAAATTTACTCCAAGACCTGAAAGTTTAGATGTGTTTGTTTCTTGGGTGTTGTATTGTCCGCCAGTAATAATTGCGGCTTCATTTTTAATTTCTCCAAAGCTGTAATTGACATCTACTCCAACCGAAAAATCTTTGAATAAGTTGTATCCTGCAGCTATAAACACCTTGTTTACACCTCCACTACCAGTATAGCGGCCATCGCCAACCTCTGCGGTTTGATGATCGGTAAAACCAGTTTTATATCCAACAGAACTGTAAGGCATTAATCCAAAACTCATAGCTAGTTTTCCCATAGGTAATCCTAGAGCAACATAATCTATAGTTGTAGTGGCACTACTAGCTTTATCTGAGCTAGTATTTAAATCGGTAAAATTTTGATTTCCACCAACAGTAAATGTGGTTAGTTTAAGTTTGCCTAAAGCTGCTGGGTTTTGTAGGTTTAAATGAATGCTATCTGCAAACACATTAATGCCTCCCATATTTTTGTTTTCTACAGTACCTTTAAATTTTAATTCTCCAATTCCGTAGTATGAATAAGGAGAAGCAGTACCGTTTTGGGCAGCTACTTGCAATGAAATTAAAGCTACGAATAATAGTAATGTGTTCTTTAACATTTAGTTTGTGTTAATTTTTAATAAATGATGTAACCCATCTAGTAAGAAATTTGGTTTCGCAAATATGCTACTTTTTAATCTCTTTGCCAAGAAATTAGCGTCTCCTCCTGTTAAAATTATTGTTAAATTATTATATCTGGATTGATATTGCTGAATTACGCCATCTATCTCCAGTTTTAAACCATTTATAATTCCGGCATGAATACTACTTTCTGTAGTGTTTCCTATAAAAACATCTTGATTAATAGGTTTTAATAAAGGCAATGTAGCAGTTAAATTATGTAAACTCTCATAACGAATTGTTAAACCTGGAGAAATAGCACCTCCAAGGTATTCGTTATTATCATTAATAAGGTCGTAGGTAACACAAGTTCCGGCATCAATTATTAAAACATTTTGGTTTTTGTAATGTAATGCAGCAGCAGAAACAAGTGCAATTCTATCGGCACCTAATGTTTTTGGAGTGCTATAAGTGTTATAAAAAGGGAGCACCATTGTTGACTGTACAAAAATAGTTGGCAGGAGTTCTTGTAGCTGTTTTTGTTCTTTTTCAGAGAAAAATGCAACTGATGACACGATACTATTGGTGATTTTAGGGAATTTCTCCAACAATTCTTTAATAGCATCAAAGAAATCTTCTCGTGCAATGTGCTCTAGTGTAGATTTGCTATTGTTTTCATAAACAGCAAGTTTCACACGTGTATTTCCAATATCGATTATTAAATTCATAAACAGTTTCTCTACTTGCAAATATAGGAAAGAAAAAAAATAAAAAAATGTTTTGTGTATCTAAAAAACCAACCTATATTTGCACCCGCAACATGCAATGGTGCCTTAGCTCAGTTGGTAGAGCAATGGACTGAAAATCCATGTGTCCCTGGTTCGATTCCTGGAGGCACCACCAAGTAAAATTGTAAACCCTTGATTATCAAAAGATTTTCAAGGGTTTTTTATTTCCGCTCTAGAATATGCTCTAACAGTCTCCACATCCCATACACAGAAAGGGTTTCAGGATATTTTAAAATTAAATATTAAAAAATAACCTGACTAACTGATTAAGTATTTCAAAAACTCTAATTCCGTAGAAATACTATATCTTTGAGTGACTTAAAAGATTAAAATTGTTTCAATTTTTACTATGGAAGAACCTTCTGAAAACATCAACATAAATACGAGTAATGAGGTTCGTCAAAATTCCTTTGATGAACATATCGAATCAATTTTAGATTCAGTAGATGTTTTTAAAGAGGATTTTTACGATGTTTTTGACAGTCTACCAAAAACGAAACAAAAAACTTTTGTAAGAGAGGTATATGAATGGATTTCTACTGTAAAATTTGTAAGATATTATGATCGTAAGTACATACGTCCAAGAAAAAAAGAAAACCCCATATTTAACTTTGGTCAACTTGATTTTCTTAGGGCTGAACAAGAAGACTATTTATTTTTAAAAGGAGTCAGGGATCGCGAAGGATTGAAATACCCTGCCACTGAAATTTGGATAAAACGGAAGACAGAGGAGATTAAAAACTTCTTTGAGGAATTAGAATTATTATATTCTTCAATCCAAGAAAAGGAATCTCTTTGTGGATCTAAAAAAGAGGTAGACTATAGAGTTCATAATCTATACCAATTTCCCAACAACTTGACTGACCCCAACTACAATCTAATAGAGATTGACTCTTCTTTTAGGATTTGTCTTACAATATCTTTAGATAAATTTGAAAACTTATTTGATCCATCTTTATCCAAACTTAAAGCCGTATTGAGTATAGAAGATTATACTGCTTTTCTATACAACTCTTTTCAATTCGAATCTAATAATACTAAACCAGTAGCTTTACAGTTAAAACGTCCAAGCCATATAACCAGTTTGAAATTCAATGCTATTATACATAGTTTATATGTTGGTCTTAAAACACATTACAAGATTAAAAAAATTGCTGTAGCGAAAATCTGCTTTATAAACTTCCTAGAGTATAGAGCAAATAGTTATAAATCAGATTTCGATTTAGAAAAACATTTAAAAAGTATTGGCTCTAATATTGAAAAACTATAGAGTAAAACCATTCTCCTTTATTCTTTCTTGAAACTTATCCGTTTCCGTTTTTACGTAAATGACGTTTTTTTGACGTTTACTACGAACTTTAAATAAACGCTCTCAATTCTATACATATTTGTCATGCTATACTTTATGAATAAGCAATGACAAACAACAAGTTAACATATTATTTTGAACAATTCCTAGAGGAGTTTAAAACGGAGATTACAGAAGTGGTTGCAACGTCTGTTATTAACAATTTAAAAGAATCTAACGAATCGTTAGAAGGTCGACCACAAAATGATGTGTATTTAACTATTGATGAAGCTGCTTCTTTATTCAGAATATCCAAGTCTCAAATAAACAAGATGAGACAACAACACTCCAACTTCCCAATAACAAAAATTGGAACCGCGGTCCGATTTAAAAGGACTGAGTTGGAGTTGTTTTTTAAAGAAACATTTAATAATTAAATAAAATATTATGATAGATCCAGAATTGTTTGTGAGAGAACATAGGAGAAAAGAAATGAAGTTTTGGCATAGGGTTGGAGATTCTATGCATATCAAGGTATATCAATTACTCAACTTTTTAGTATGTTATTTGGGAGCTTGTAAAGTACGTATAGGTGAAACTACATACTTGGCTACTAAATTTAAGAATAAGGTAGAGATAGTTGATATTGAGACACTATCGCAAAAGCTAGTGAAATATGTACGGTCAAAATTCCCTGATTTAAAGGGTGTGATAGATAGGACGGACATCTTAGATGCTTTGGTAGAAAAATCGATAACTTTTTACAATAAAAAGATTCTAAATTTTTTACCAATTTATGATTTACCAGTTAATACAGACACAAAGACCACGTGTGAAATTCCTTATCAAAATGTAGTGGTAAGGGTACATAAAAATCTAATCAAACTCATTCCTTATATAGATTACAAACACAATGTATTAGCTAATCAAATTAATGATAGAATATTTAAACTTACTTCCCGAATATTTGAAAGTGAGTTTGTAAAATTCACATGGAACTTAGCAGGTCATTCTCCTGATAGATTCAAGGTTCTTTGCTGTGTGATTGGCTACTTAAGTCATCGATACAAGGATCCTGCCAACCCCAAAATGATAATCCTTATTGATCAAGTAATTGGAGAATTAGAAGGTGCTAATGGAGGGTCGGGTAAATCTTTATTCATTAAATCAATTGGCAAAATCAGAAACCTAATTGAAGTTAGTGGTAAAAAATTTCAAACCAACCAACGTTTTGCTCTTCAGCGAGTAGACATCTGGACAGATGTAGTTTTGGTTAATGACGCTAGTAAAAATGAAAACCTAGAAAATTGGTACAACATTACTGCGGATGGTTTGATAACTGAACGTAAATATGAGAAAGAGCAATACAGATCTTATGAAGACTCTTTTAAAGTGGCGATGACCACAAATCATATGATAAAGCAACCTGAAGGAAATTCTTCAGAACGCCGTAAACATGAAGTTGAAGTTTCGGATTACTATGGAAAGGAGTTAACACCGCAACAGGAATTTGGACATAACCTATTTAATGATTGGAATGAGGAAGAGTGGAATCTATTTGACAACTTTATTATTTATTGTGTTCAATACTACTTACAGTTTGGACTATTAGAGTCGCCCATAATAAATATCAATAAACGTAAACTGCTTTCGGAAGTTGGTGTAGAACTGGTTGAATTTATGAACGATAAAATTAATACTGGAATCACAAAATTTCACAAAAAAGATACTTATGATGAGTTTGTTAAAGGAGGATTCATTAACAGAAAATACATACCTCAACGCAATTCTTTTTCTAGAAAACTGAAAAAATACTTTGTATATAAAGAACTGAATTATACTGAAACACCTTCAGACAGCAGAAAGTATTTTGAGTTAATTACTGATAAAAAGATGAATGAAATCACGACTCAAACTATTAAGGATAGAGTAGTAAAGTATCATACTGTAGATACTGACAATAAACTTACACGATTAGAAAATAACTTGAAACAATTGAAACAATGAAGCTAACATATGATTTAGAAACAACCTCTTTGGATGTTCATTCGTGTGAAATTTTAGGGATAGCAATATGTTTAAAGGTAGGTACTGCTCATTATATCACGTTTCCAAAAAATGAAAAAGGGATATCTAAAATACTAAAGGTTTTACGTCCTTATTTTGAAGATGACACAATTGAAAAGGTAGGTCATAATTTGAAATTTGACAATCAGGTACTAAAACAATATGGGATTAATGTTAAAGGAAAATTACATGACACTATGGTAACCGATTACATACTATATCCTGAACGGAAAAAGCATGGTTTAAAATTACTATCGTGGCTTCATTTAAACTATAAACAAATTGAATTTGACTCAATAGCTCTAGGGAAATCTAAAGAAAAAAAGACTTTAGAAGGGATTGATCCAAAATTGATTACTGAGTATGCTTGTGAAGACGTAGACCAAACATTACAAATATTCAACTTTTTACATCCAAAAATTGAATCATATAAATTGGAAAAAATTTATTCACTAGACAATCGATTAGTTGAGGTGTTAACTGCGATGGAATATAATGGTGTAACTATCGACTCTCAAAAACTTTTAAAAGTGGAGTCGGAAATAGAGACTCAGTTAGGTAACATATTAGAACGTATTGGCAAGTTTACAAGTGATAACATCAATATAAATTCCACAAAACAACTTAACAAATTATTGTTTGATGAGTTATATATTGAACCTATAGGAAGTAAGAATAAGGATGGAAATTATAGTGTATCAAGGAACGTACTCAAGAAGTTAGAGACCAAACATGAGATTGTAAAATTAATCTTGGATTACCGCTCTTTATACAAAGTTAAATCAACATTTATTAAGGCTCTTAAAAAAGTAAATCTAAAAACCAAGAAACTACATACTTCAATTAACCAAACAAGGACAGAAACAGGAAGATTAAGTAGTAGTAACCCTAATTTACAGAATATCCCAAGTAGAACTGTTGGCAAGAAGCTAAGAGAGTGTTTTATAGCTTCATCGGATCAACATAGCTTAATAGGGGTTGATTATAGTAATATTGAATTGAGGGTGATGGCTATTGTCAGTCAGGATGAGATGATGATAAAGGCTTATCGTGAAGATATAGATTTACATAAACTTACTGCCTCTAAAGTATTAGGAATTCCTTATAAAGAAGTTAGTCCATCCCAAAGAAACATGGCTAAAACCATCAACTTTGGGTTAATTTATGGCATGACTTCACAAGGGTTGTCTCAGTCATTAACTAACACCACAGGAATTGAGTATACGGTTGAACAATGCCAAAATTTCATCAATCAGTATTTTGAATTATATCAAGGTGTTGCAAAATGTAAGGAAGAGTTGATCTACAAAGCTACCATTAATGGATATACAGAAACACTTTTTGGAAGAAGAAGATCTCTTTTAAACATAAACTCAAACGATTCTTATAAGCGAGAATCTGCTAAACGTTTAGCAATGAACACACCTATTCAAGGAACTGCTGCTGACATTATAAAGATTGCAATGGTAAATATTTATGATAGGATACAGAAGGAGGGGTTACAATCAAAAATGATATTACAGGTTCATGATGAATTACTATTTGACGTCCCAAAAAGTGAGGTTGAACATATGGAAAACCTTATAAAACATGAAATGGAGAACGCAGTACACTTACCAGTTGCTTTGGTTGCTGATTTAAAAACAGGTAAAACTTGGGCGGATGTCCACTAAAAAACATTAAAATGAAACAGATAGATTATATAAAAATAAAAGTAGAGAACGTGACCGAAATAAATTCAACTTTTTTGGTCAACCACCCAACGATCAAAAACCGTTATAATATCGACTTCCCCAAAAACAGTTTTCATAACAAAACACTACATGGCAATAACATTGACGTTTATTACAATAATAACATATTATATATTGATTTTAGTGTTCCTTATGTCCTATATGGACATAATTATAAAAGCATTTGCATTAATGAGGTTAGGGAGGTTTTTATACACTTATCTGAACTGCTATGTGTAAATTTATTCAATGGAAAAGTAGTTATTTTTGAAATAGGACATATATATGATATTCAAACCTCTTTTAAAAAAGTTTATAACAGTCTTATAGGTGTTAGAAACATGAAGCTACAGAAAAGAGATAGTAACATCTTAATTTTCGGAAGCAAAAATATTCAGTTTAAACTATATAACGTACAAGGAAATTTAAAAAAGAAATTGGGCCATGACTTATTTCAATCTATTTCTTTTAAAACGAATACAACCGTAAAAGTAGAATTGAAATTCAAAAGAGATAATCGCTATACTTTGGAACAGTTACTATCCTACGGAGTTCAAGATGCTTATTTACAGTTAGATAGCTTAATGAAAGATGATGTCAGTCTAGTTAATTCTTTTTATGATTACTCAGGAGGAAAATTTGATGATGTTCTATATTATACATTACATAAGATTAGTCTTCTTTCTAAAATTGATATAGATCAGATGGTTTTAGATACCATTAATGAAATGGAGATACCTCACCCAAAAAAAACAGCTAGAAGAAAATCATTACACAAAAAACGGTTATTAAAAGAACAACCAAACAATATCACATTATTGGATTTATTAGAAGAAAGTGGCTTTAAGGAACCATTTTCGGGACCTTCCCATTATCAATCAATCGTATCATTTAAAAAATCGTAAGTTATGTGTCGTTTAAGATTAATCACTAAGCAATCTGAATCTCAGAGAGCTCGAAAAAGTAATGAAGTTATGATTATGGCTTCCTATTCTCATCAAAGTAAAACAACCTTATTTTATAGTAAAAAAAGCATAGATGGCAAATATTGGGATAAGAAAAACCAATGTGTAAAGAGAGCTTATGCTGGTCACTCAAAGTTCAATCTCTATTTATCTAAGTTTAGACAGAAAATAGATGATATTATTAATTCGGCTCTTGCAGATGATGTAAACCCAACCACAGTGTATGTTAAAGATATATATAATGGCAGAAAATTAGATACAAAAGACAAAAAAACAATGTCCTTTTGGGATTTTACTGATGATTATATTGATAAGGCTCAAGTACGTTTATCGAAAAACACAATCAAATCTTATAAGACAATTGTAAAGAATGTTAAAGGATATGAGAGACATGCAAGATTAAAAATTGATTGGCATAATATTGATATGGATTTTTACCATGACTATATGGATTATTATATCGGCTATAAACAACTCAAAGTAAATGGTTTTGGGAAAGTAATAAAGTTATTAAAGACTATTTTAAATAGTGCAACTGAGTTAGGTTATAATACAAATACTATTTATAAGTCTAAAGGGTTTAAGGTTCTTGACGAGAAAGCAGATAGTATTTACTTAAATGAAGATGAGTTAAAATCCATTATCGATTTAGACTTGTCTGAAAACAAAAATATGAAACGTGTTAGGGATTTATTTATCATGGGATGCTATACAGGTCTTCGATTTAGTGACTACTCACAAATATCTCTGGAAAACATTAAAGGCGACTTCCTTAATATTAAAACTCAAAAAACTGGAACTACTGTTGTTATACCCCTTTTGAATGAAGTGAAGTTAATTTTAGATAGTTATAATGGAAATCTTCCAAAACCAATGACAAATCAGGTGATGAATCGATATTTAAAAGAAATAGGTCAATTAGCTGGAATAACAAACTCCTTTAACACTCATCATACAACTGGATCAGGGAGAGTAAAACAAACATTTAAAAAATGGGAGTTGATTTGTACCCACACAGCTAGACGAAGTTATGCAACTAACATGTATAAACGAGGCTTGGATCCAATAATGATAATGCAAGTAACTGGACATTCTAACGAAAAGGTTTTTTTAAACTACATTAAGATATCTAAAAAGGAAAATGCTAAAAGGATGTTAGAGTTCTTAAATCAAGATAAATAAACAAATTAAGGAGTTGATTATCGTCAACTCCTTTTTATTTTCTTCAAATTCTTTTTACTGGATAGTATTATATTTACTTTTTAAAATCGAAATGATGACTATAAAAGAATTGATTGATATTATAGATGTAAAAATTGAAGAAATGGGTACTCCCAATGGTTATCACCCTAGAAGACTGAAACCTAAATGGAGAAGGCTAACAACTGATAACGAAAAATTAGAAGTTTTTATTGAGTATGTTGGTAATCCTACTCCTTCAATAGGTTTTGAAAGGTTACTAAAAGATAAACTTCCTCATAAAACTCTTGAGTCAATAATTATAGAATATCCAAACTGTTTGCCTCTATTGAAGAATAACAGCATAAAACAAATATGTGTGGAAAAGTTCAATAGATTCGAAATAGGCATTTGGTATTTAAAAGAGAAAAAGAAATTAGATAAGTCATTGAATTTATAGATCGGTTTACAAATAACTTGTAGTTTGTCATTAAATTGTATTTTTACCTTAAATAAAACAAAAGACATATAAGAAATTAGATTAAATACATATTAGTAAAGCGTAAGCTGTTATTCTGTTTGATAAAATCGCCAATTTTAAAACCACAAGTATAACAAGTCAATTACGCTCACGCTTCGGCGTGGGTTAGTACTTGTTTGTGGTTGGGTGTTTGGCGATACCTTTCAAGCGACAAGGTTTGAACTCCCACGCTTTTTTATTTTATAACTATTCGCTTAGGGGTTGGTGAAACAAAATCGTCAAAATGAAAAACACCTTTTTATTCCTTACTCTTCTATTACTATCATTACCATCAATCTCACAAAATATAAATATTGGAGATTCTTTTCCTCAAGTAGAAAACTTAATAAAATTCAAAATTCAAGAAGCTAACAGAAGAGACTCCAATGGATATAAACAGCCTAAAATTACTTATGAAATCAAACTTAATGATAAAGGAGAAAAGGTGATATATACATATCAAAATGATCAAATTTATCTTGACCTAAATTTAAAATCGAATATAATCACAAAGTATGTTTTTGAATACGAAAATCTTTCAATAATAAAAACCTTATTTACTAGTATACCTATTGAAAACCTTCAAACATCTTTTAACAATAAATATTCTCAAAGAGAAATTGGACAGCGTTACTTTTCAGAAGATTATAAATACTATAGGACTATCACTGTTGATGAAGGGTTTTCAACAGTTGTCTACAAAATGTATGAAAAAGAGAATAATTGGGACGATCTAAATACTATAGTACAAAATAAACAAAGAGAGTATGTCGGAAACTCAAAAAACAGGGGAAACAGGAGAATAAAAAGAAAGTCTTTATTGTTTGATTATTTCCAAGTAGACGATTATATAGATAATTATTCTAATGATATGAAAAAACAATTGATGCCTTTAATTGTAAAGTTATTTAAAGATGACTTAGAAAAGTCTGAGGTCTATAAACAAACTAAACAATTTAAGCGATTAACAGAGGATTACACTATTAGATTTTACTCAGCTTCTAATTCAAAATATTCTAGACATTCTATAGTTAGAGACAGTTTAAACGATAAATATTTGCCTAGTTTTCTTAGCGGCTTAAGATTTAAAATACAACCAATAACTGAAGATTTTGAAGGAAGAGAGTATAAATTAAACAGGGAGTTTTTTATTGATTTTCAAGTTAATCTTTTAAGAGGTTCAGTTGAAATAAAGAGTAGAAAAGGTAAAAGTTTTGAAACACTTACAGAAACGAAATTGCTAGATGAACACAGAGAACTAATAGAACAAAAAATAAAAGACTTAAAAACAGGAAAATATACTGTTATATATCAATTTGGAAAAATAAACGGAATTGATGCTACAAAAATTTTAACCTACAAAAAGTAAGTTTACTTTCAGTGTCTTTTTCTTAGGAGGAAGGCACTCAAAGAAACCTAGGCTAGTAAAAGCTTACAAAAGAAATACAACATAACCTCCTTTCTAAATAATATATAAAATGCGCTTTATTATTTTGAAGTTCTAAATTCCATAAAAACATAATAGATACACAACAGTTATCTTTTGATAAAAAGTAGGAATGTTATCAAAACATTCTCATCATGATAATAAGGGAAAATGAAAATTCGAAAAGCGTAGCTGATTATAATACATATTTACAATTAAAAAATCTACAGTACTCAAACTCAGATATTGCTAAACACCTTGATTACACAAAGGAAGATTTAGGCTACTTAATTAGTCGCTATACTTTTATACATAATATTGAGTATCAGTTACAAGAGCAGGAAGGTAATTATTTTTTTGATGGATTTGTCGTTATCACGAAAAGCATTAGTGATATATTGACTAAAGAAGAAATACTTGAAATATATACTTTCACGAAAGAACTCGTAAAACAACACAAGGGTATAGACTATTTACAAGTGTTTTATCATATTGAAAGTGACTCAAAATTATTTTTCATTAACCAAGAGAGTAATTTGAATACTAACACTTCTGAGTTAAGTTGCGACAACAATTATTGTTTTCTAATGTTTGATTATGAATATTAAAAGGCTTGGTAAAGACTAAGACTTACTCTACTATTTTACTTAATCTTATTTGTTAATTATAATACTTAAGTTAAATCTTTAGTTAGTTTATTAGTTATAAGTGCTTAATAAGTGATAATGAAAAGTAATAATAGTGATATTGAAGTGCTATAAAGGTGTTTTTGAAATGCATTTATAGTGTTTTATATATTTAAAGTGGTTTGGATTAAGTATAATAGTGATAGTTGTATAGAATAGAAAAGGAAGTGTCTTTGGTCAATTAGATCACTTCCTTAAATACAATTTCTTATGTACGAATATCACAATAATTTTAATGATTTTGCTAGTATAACTATAAAAATACCCAGTCAAATTTTATCCAATACAGAACTAACCAACAACCAAAAGATAATTCTTGGTTTAGATTACACTCTTAGTCTTAAAAAAGGGTTTAACAAACTGACTAACATCCAAATCAGTAAGATGTTAAATATTCATCCAAACATTGTCTGTAAATCTAGGAAGTCACTTGTAAATCAAAATTATTTGAAAAAAGAGAAAACTATCTATCAATTAACGGATAAGTACAAATCCTTTAAGGTAAAGGATAAAAGACAGATTATACTTGTCGACTATATTTATACAAATAAACATTTATCAACTGGTTCAAAATTACTATGGGGTGAATACAATTCTTTTTGTAGAACAAACGAAAGTTATTTTGGATCTAGAGAGTTTACAAGTGTTAGATTAGGTTGTAGTAAAGAAAGTATATCTAATTGGACAAAGGAACTTTTAAATGAGGGACTGATCGATTATCAACTTAAATCTGGTTATTGTACAAAACAAAAAGTGGTTGTTACCAAAGACATCCCAAATATTAAGTAGTATTCTATTTTTACCTGATACAATTAGGATCATATCAAAAAAACTTTACTAACTCATTATCAGTTAATTAAAAAATAGTCGATAGTTGCGTTCTAAAATATGGTCTTAAAACCCCCATTTATATTCTTAAAAAGACTTTATTAAATCAGAAAATTATTACTTTAGTGGTATCAAACACCTTATTTATTAGGTGTTCAGTTTTTTAGAAAATTTTTAAGTACCCCAAACGCTCTGAAGATAATTTCTATTAGTAACAAGTTTATATATTAAGCTATCTTAATGTGTAGAGATGTTACATATTTTTATTATATGTATTATGGTTTGGGATAAGAAAATTCAAATAGAAAAAAATTGGGTTGACGATGAGTTAACACATCACTTCACAGAAGAGATCAACGATAAACTAAGTATGAGGATATATACAATCATTCCTTCCTCTACTGATATTAACTTTCTTTCTCTCGGTTCATTTTTAACTAGAATCATACCACAATATGTAAATAGTAAAAAACAGATCGATGATAGAATAAAACGATCAATTAAAAGATATCGAGAAAAGATAACTATTGAGAACCCTACTTTATCCGAGAAAGAGATAGAGGATATTATTAATTCTGAATCTCAGAGAATAACAAATGAAACGATCTCTCTTATTTTTAATGAAAGTAGAAAGTTTTTTAAAAAGAAAACTGAGGATCAAATAGGAGGAAAGTATGGTGAGTTGTTACTATTTGCACTAGTTGAAGGTGTCTTGGGGTGTAAAATGATAGCTCATAAAATAACGAAATTAACAAATGTCCACGATGAGGTTAAGGGAAGTGATGGAATCTTCATTGGTAATTACAAAGGAAATGAGGCTATTTTAATAGGAGAGTCTAAAGTAATGCAACAAAGATCTACTGCACTTGATGAAGCATTGGAATCTTTGGATAGGTTTCATTCGGATTCGGATTCTGCAAGTGTTTTTAGCCATGAACTATTCATTGCAAGAAGTGATATTCATAAATTTAACGACGGAACAGTAGATATAGATGAACTATATGATCGTCTAGATCCTGATATGAATGCGTATAAAAAACGATCACTTGTTCATCCTGTAATGGTTATGTATGAAAGTAAAAAAATTGAATCACTGAAGAAAACCTCCAGTAATCAACAAGATTTTTTAGAAAAAATAAAGAAAACTATTCAGAGTAAACTACCCACAGGGAAAGAAGCCATAATCAAACTACTAAATGAAAAAGTAAGTGACTTAAATCTCGATCATGTTTTTTTTGATTTCTTTTTAATTCCTGTAGATAACGTAGAAAGATTCAGGAATACTATGGATAATGAATTATTATAAGGGGATTATATGATAGTGAGTAATCAATTTTCAAATCAGGCATATGAGCATCCAATTTTAAAGGAGGTTTTTAAAGATTTATCATTCAATTTTATCAATAGTAAACATTATCACTATACTGAGGTAAAGAAAAAAGATATCGTCTTCAAAAAAATTAAGAAGGCTATATGGTTAGTTTCAATCCTATCCTTGAGTGAAAATGATCTTCATAGGATAAGAGCTCAACGATTTGCTTCATTACTCTTTTTAACTAATACAGTAAAAGATAAAGGCTATCATGATATACTGAGAACTTGTTATGTTCTTTTTTCAAGACTAGGAAATTTAACTGGAACTAAGTTTTTTAAAGATTTGTATGAAAATTGGACTGACAATGGGGATATAAACCCCGTAGATTTAATTTCAAAATATGATTTTGGAGATATATTAACATTGGAATTACTACTACAAAGGCAGGATAAAATAATTTCTACTTTAGAAGATAAATATCTTGTAACTGAATTTCAGAAAAGACTCTGGAATGAATTATTGAACAACAACAATATCGCAGTATCTGCACCAACATCTTCAGGAAAATCATTTATTATAAAGCAGTATTTAGCGAATATCTATAATAAACGAGATCAATTTTCATCACTATACATTGTACCTTCTAGAGCTTTAATAAATCAGGTAAGTGAAGAGTTTAGGTCTGTTTTAAAAGGCTCTGAGGTGTCTATTAAAACCGCTTATATTGAAACTAAGGATGAAGAGGAAGAAACAGTAAAGGAAGACCTTTCGTCAAAAATATTATATGTTTTAACACCTGAAAGGTGTATTAAGCTCTTATCTGCCGATATTGAAAATAACATTCAGATGGATTTTATTTTTATAGATGAGATTCAAGGGGTTGAAGACGAGCAAGGGAGAGGTGCGACTTTTGAAAATGTATTTGAAGATTTATCTACTCAATTTAAAAATTCTAAAATAGTTACAGCAGGACCAAATATATTAAAACCAGAAAATGCATATACAGAACTTTTTAACAGAGCCCCTAAAAGTATATCCACATCGTTATCTCCAGTTATACAATTTAAGAAAGTTATAAGGGGTGTAGATGATTTTAACCTTGAGGTAGAAATTAGGGATGATATAAACCCACCTGAAATTTTATATAGAGAAATTGATTTCAATAGCTACAACTTCTTTAAACGAAAAAAGAATGGGGAAATTCTAGAAAAAGTAGTTAATTTAATTGCTCCCGAAGAGTTAAATTTAATATATAGTAATAGAGGTGATTATGCTGAGGATTGGGCTCGTGAATTTCAAGATTCTAAATCATTAATAGATATTACCCCAAGAGTAAAAGAATTAGTAGACTTTTTAAAGGATGAATTTAATTCTAAGTATTATTTAATTGATTGTTTAAAAAAAGGTATTGCTTTTCATCACGGAAAATTACCAGATATTATCCGTAAAGAGGTGGAGGAATTATTTCTGTCTGGAGATCTTAAATCTTTATTTTGCACATCGACTTTAATAGAAGGTGTAAATCTGCCTGCAAGTAATCTATTCATATTAACTCCTAAAAAAAATATAGAAGAGTTATCAGATTTTGAATTTGGTAATTTAATTGGTAGGGCTGGAAGATTAAACAAGTCACTATTTGGCACTATATATTTTATAGAAAAACCTGACTATCAAGGGAAGTTAGCAAAGGAATATTATGATACTACTTACGAAAAGAAAATAGAAACTTTTTCAACTAAATCTTTTCCTTTATATGATTTTAAAAATCTTTCAAAAAATATTCATGATATAATAGTCATGAAAGATGAGGTAAAAAAAGATTTAAAAAAAACCTCTAGACAAAGACAGTTAACTTTATTTATTCGAAATAAATATATTAAAAATGAAAAAGGGCTTGAAGATTATTTGAGACGTAAAAATATTGGGGAAGAGGATATTCAGAGTGGTTTATCAATACTTGAGTCACAATTAAGTACATTAAGTATACCCAAATCAATTATTCTAGAAAACCAATCTATTGACCCTATTCTTCAGAATGAGTTATTTCTTAAAATAAAAAACGAGATTATCGATAATTGGGTTATTACACCTAATTCAGATATTGAATTAAAGAGAACAAAGGAGAGTATTGAAAATGTTCCTAATAACAAGAGACCTCTCTTTTGGCAATTATTTACTATTCTAGAAGGGTTAGATTCTATTTTTGAAATTCGTAATGAGATATTCAACAGAAATCATATTAAAGGTATGTACCCGATTGTTATGACTATTCACGCAACAACATGGCTACAAGGAAAGAGTTTTAAAGAGTTGATTAGCAATGACATTAATTACTATTCAAGTGAAAAGGTTTCTGAAGACAAAAGAATTGATCCGAATGACAAGAAAGCAGTTAATAATATTATTAACAAAGTAATCAAAATTAATTCCTCTGTTGTAACATATGTTTTAGTGAAATATATGAAACTACTGGTTGATATATTAAACCACATATTGAATGAGGACGAGAAAGAAAAATACAAAATGACATTGGGATTACCTACTGCTTTAGAGTTAGGTACCCGAGACAAAAACGTAAGACTATTAATCTCTAATGGTATATCAAGAACTATTGCTATTAGTGTAGCGAAAAAGTATGTAAAGGATACATCTAAAGATTATAGAGAGAATAGTGATATTATGAGTTGGTTATCCACCAAGGAAGAATTATCGGGATTAAAACCTATATACAATAGGTATTTAAAGAGATTAAGATTATTTAAAGAGTAATGAAAAAACAATTACCCAAACCAGAAAATTGGCAAGATTTTGAATCCCTGTGTAAAAAACTTTGGGGCATACCAAATAAAATAAAGAAAAATGGTCGATCTGGTCAACCTCAACATGGTGTCGATATTTATGGTATCCCTAAAAGAGAGACTGAATATTGGTGTATTCAATGTAAAGGAAAAGATGAATATACTAAGTCTGCTTTAACATATAAACTCTCGAAATTCTAGAGAAAAATGTTATTGAACTTATTAAAGAATATTCTACATTTGTTTAGACACTAACATAGGATATTTCCTTTAAATAATTAATTATGAAAATTTGCTTTATAATGTATCCTTGGGAACGAGTAAACCCGAAACAAGACTCTACATTAAGAATGATTCATGAACTAGCTGTACGAGGTCATGAAGTTGCTATAACATACCCATCTAATTTAACAATTCGAGATAGTATTACATTAAGTCTATGTAAAACTATTGTTAGTGAGAAAAAGGTTTCAACTAGTATTCCGTCATTTTATAAGTCTGTGAATTTTCAAGAAGAGATGAAACCTTTACAATATTTCGATGTAATATTTATGAGGGATAATCCTCCAATGGATCCATTGGTGCTTAATTTTCTAGATTCTATAAAAGATGATGTGTTTATATTAAATGCTGTGGATGGATTACGTGAAACCAATAATAAAATTTATACAGCTGCATATTATGACCCTAAGCGCGAACTAATACCTGCTACTCATGTATCAAAAAACATTGATTATTTATTAAGAATAATTAAAGAGTCTGATAATGATAAAATGATTTTAAAGCCATTAGATGGTTATGGAGGTAGTGGAGTTATTGTAATTGAGAAATCTGCCATGCATAACATTAAATCATTACTAGACTTTTATATCAACGGAAAAGAAGGGAAATCTAGTTATGTTATTCTACAAGAGTATGTTGAAGGAGCCGAAGATGGAGATGTGCGTGTGTTAATGTTAAATGGAGAGCCTATTGGGGCTTTACGAAGAAGACCTGCACAAGGTGATGCACGCTCTAATATTTCTGCTGGTGGTACAGTAGAAAAATACAAGCTAACTAAGGAAGATAAAATTTTATGCCGAAAGGTTGGAGAGAAGTTAGTTAGAGATGGGATTTATTATGCTGGACTTGACTTAATAGGCGGTAAACTAATTGAAGTTAATGTAATGAGTCCTGGTACTATAACAGATATTAATAAGCTTAATAATACAAAAATACAAAAGAAAATTGTAGACTATCTTGAACGAGTTGTTGAGGAAATAAGTGACAGAAAAAACAAATCAGAACTTATAAAGTTAGAGCCAAATGAAACGGTTGGAAATTAAGGAAATAATTGAGTTTATAAATGCTGAAAAACATTTTGAGGCTATAGCTTCTGATGGGTCATTTTCTATTAAAATAAACCGTTACTTACCTTATTGCTGTACTGCCATTCATGACGGTAATAAGTTGCGTAGTGAATTAAAAGATAAAATAAATCACGATGAGTATAGCAGATGGTATGAAGAAGATCCTTTTACTGGAGACTTCATATCTTCAATGCCAATTACATTAATTGGAAATGATTCTCGATTTGAATATGATTTAAATAGAAGCCCTGATAATTGTATTTTCGACATGGCATGGGAAAAGAAAGTGTGGAAAAAAAAGTTAACAACCAAGGAAAGGCAGAAGAGTATTGCTAAACATGAAAACTATTATAAAGTTACACATGCTTTAATTAACAAGCTAGAGGGGCTTTTTGGAGGGTGTGTTGTGTATGATATGCATTCTTATAATTTTCAAAGATGGGATAGAAAAGTACCTCTCTTTAATATTGGTACAGAGAATATTGATAATAACCGATATGGTAATGTAATAGAACATTGGAGAAAAGAACTTCAAGATATAGAACTTCAAGATATAGAAAACAATAGTGCTATTAATGATGTTTTTTATGGGCGAGGATATAACCTTGAATATATTACTAAAAACTTTAAAAATACGCTTGTTTTAGCTACAGAGGTAAAGAAAGTTTATTGTAATGAATTGACAGGTGATGATTATCCTAACATAATAAAAACCCTTCAAAAGGGGTTAAAAAAAGCAATTTTAAATAATGCTAATTTTTTCAACCAGGAACATTCAAATTGGAAGCATCAAGCAAAAGCTAAATTATTAGATAAGAAAATAGATTCATCTATACTTAAAGTAGATAAGGAGTTATTTAGGTTGCTTAAAGGTTTTGAGCTGTTAGCTTTTGTTAATCCAGTTAATAATATTCAAGAAAAAAAACTCTTTTTTAAAAGTAAAAATACCGAAATACCTAATTTTAAATACAACCCAATTAGGATTAATCCATTTGACTTAAAGCAACAATTAAGTAATCTAAAGGTGCAAGATATTTCTGATGTTACAATTCGTCATTTATATGAGTCCGTTATTAATAGTTACTTTGATAAAATAGACATGTTGTCTACATTAGATACTCCAAATTTTTTGTATAACTCATTACGCTATTTTGGTAGACCATCAAAAAAGGATATTCAAAATGCACACTATTTTTTACATTTACCTGAGGTTTCAGGAGAACCCAAAAGGTCTCCTAGTTTGGGAGTTGAAGAGGCCATAGTATCATTTAAAGAGGGATTATCTCGCTATGGTTTTCAGAGTAAAATTGAAAAAAGCAAAAGGGTTATATCGCAAGTAATGGTTTTAAACGCGAAGAAAACCATTTTATTTAGACCAGATGCTAAATTCACAAGAAGTCAAATAAATGCTCTTGTAGAACATGAAATAGGAGTTCATATGGTAACAACTATGAATTCAAATATTCAAAAGTTAAATGTTTTCAACCTTGGGCTTCCTGTAAATACTATGACACAAGAAGGGCTTGCTATTTTATCTGAATACCTTAGTGGTAATATTTCTATGAAAAGGCTAAAAAAGTTAGCTTACCGCGTAATTATAGTAGATATGATGTGTAATGGTGCGGATTTTATTGAATGTTTTAATTTCCTTGTAAATGATCATAATTTAGATAAGGATGATGCTTTTAGTGTTGTTACAAGAATTTTTAGAGGAGGAGGTTTTACAAAAGATTATTTGTATTTGAGTGGGTTTGTGAACATATTGCGTTTCTGGAATAATGATAATAGCTTGGAGCCCTTATTAATAGGTAAAACGTCTATTGGTTTCTATCACACTATTAATGAGATGATTGAAAGGGAAATGATTCAAAAACCAATTTATGTAACTCATAGCTTTACAAGTCCAAAGCAAGGCAATAATGATAGTATTTATCAATATATTTTGGGAGGGCTTAAATGAGGTTTTAAGACCGATTGATCTTTAAATTTTAATAAAAAAACAAAAGAATAATATACAACATATTGTTTTTTGTTGTTACTTAGTAGTACTATAACGAAACCATTCGTTTTTAGCTGAGCATCATGAAAAGTGTTTATACGTTCGGATTTTTGAAAATGAGGAAGACAAATTCAAAAAAAGCTTATTGGATAAGCAACCGAAATTTAAAGCTAACTTCCGTTTTTTATTCCTTTCTAAATAGAGAGAGAGCTACCTTTGTAAATAAATTTCAAAGACTTCTTTCTACGTGTCAATTTTCTAGTAGTTCTTTAAGGACAACAGCATTAATATAATTTCTGTATTGTGTACTTCTTTATAAAATAGAGAGTACTCTTATTTCGTATTACAATTCTAACTTTTTAATAATTAGATATGAGTAGATATGCATTTCATCTATCTCTTCCATGTGAGGATATAGTAAAAACAAAAGACTTTTACATAGATGTTTTAGGCGCTAAATTAGGCAGGAGTACTAACTCATGGTTTGATGTTGACCTTTATGGCAATCAAATTACATTTACAAAGTCAGGTGCGTTTGATTTTAAGTATAAAGATTATCGCTTAGGAAATGAAGTGATTCCATCTTTCCATTTTGGAGTAATAATAGATCTAGATTTTTGGTCAAAACTTTATACAAATTTATTTCAAAAAGATTTAGAGATTACAACTGAAGCACTCTATTTTGAAAAGAAAATAGGAGAATATTTGTCTTTTTTTGTAAATGACCCTAATGGTTATAAAGTAGAATTTAAAAGCTTTAAAGATTCTGATGAGATATTCAAAAAATAAAAAAGGAGAGTTCTTTCAGTTCTTAGAGTTTGATTTAAAAAGTATAGATATGGCATTTTTAGATTTATATCAGTCCAGCGAGCATCGTAACAATGTTGCTCATTTTGCAGCTATAGTAGGTTTGGCTTTAGTTGATGGAGAGTTAGATAGAGAAGAGAGAATATTAGTAAATCGATTTGCTAAAAAACTAGATATTACTGATGATGAATATAATTTAATTATAGAAAACCCGTCTAAGTATCCTTTAGTTGCATATAGTAAGTTTGATGATAGATTGGAACATTTATATGACTTTTTTAAGATTATTTATGCAGATAATAGAGTTGATGAATCTGAGCAAAAATTAATTTTAAAATATGCTATAGGTCTGGGGTTTTCAACAAGTAAAGCAAATAGTATTATAGAAAAATCAATTAAAATATTTAATGAAGGTGTTGATTTTGAGTACTATAGTTTTTTAATCGATAAAACTAATTAATCTAAAAAATGAAAAGAATAATTGTAGATTATAAAAAATTAACTGCTGATATATTAAGTTTCTTAGCAGAAGAATATCCGTTAGGTGTTAAAGATTCAGACATTATTACATTTAGAAATAGTAAAAATGAAACCATCGAAGCTGTACAGGTAAAATCTAAAGACACAGTTTATTTAGTTAAGGTAGGAGTGAAATTAGATAAGGCGCTACAAGATTTTATAGAAGATGACTATGAATTTGATATGGATATACATTTCAATAATTATTAATACATTAACTATGTTTGAAACTGACTATAAAGATATAAGAAAAGAGGTTGGTGTTTTTAAAAGACACCATAATAGTTATTTTACATTTGAGTTAATAAATGGAAGTACGGTTGTTTTTGAACATATAGATTCTAAAGTGCTAAAAGAGTTTCAGTTAAAAACAGATAAATATATAGATATGTTGTTTGATATAGAATTTACGGAAGTTTATGATGATTTTGAAAGCGAAGAATTTATGATATATAAATTGGTAAAAATAAAGTTACTATCATAAGTCTGATGATCTATAACTTAAAGAATGTATGAGCGGTTTTTATAAATACCTTAAAAAGAACGTAAAAAAGAAACATAGGTTTCACTATTTAATAATTTTAATAAACTGTATACTCATCACTATTTTAATTATTTATCTAATATGTATTAAAACTTAATGGACTGATTTAGGAGGAGTAGAATATCGATTGTTAATTTTGAATATACCTTATCCAATTATTCATAAAAGATCCACGTAAAAAATCTACTTTATTTGTGCTATTTAGAAAATACAAACGAGCTCTCAAATACGCTCTAGTGTATCTACATATATAGAACTACACAGAAGTAAAATTATAGATGACTATTTAGAGGAAGTCTCGTATACATATGTATAGACTACCATGAAGGAACATTATGTCAAGCTCCTGGAGGTACCACAAAATTATCCCGTAACTCATTTATAAACAATGATTTACGGGTTTTTTGGTTTTTAGGGTGTGCTCAAAGGTGTGCGCAGTCTGTAACATTACATAACATTTATACTGTTATACTTTAATTAAGCAGCATGGTCCAATCTCTCCAAAACTTCAGCCTCTTTATATAAGACACGTCTACCCATTCTACTCGGAACAAGTATATTTTTCTTTTCCCAATTATTAAGAGTTACCTCTGTTACATGAAGTAATTTTGCAGTTTCACTTCTACTCAAATACTTTTCATGTGAGTTATTAAAAGTAGTCTGACCTATTGCCTTCTGTCGGTTCAATTCTAATTTGACACCTTCTTTAACGATTTGGATTAGTTCGTCTTTTGTTACATTCAATATTTGTATGGTTTGTTCTTTCATTATTTTGTTTTTTTAGTTGTTCTTCAAAAATTCATTTGTGGTTTCGATGTGTTTGTCCAGTATTGACCAACTCATTTTTTTAAATCTACTCTTCGTTGATTTCTTATAGATATCATCTCTTATTTCCTTTATAAAATTATCATCAAGTGGATCTGAGGAATCTAACTTTTCAACCGATAAACCGGGTTTAATACCTGTTTTTTC
This sequence comes from Flavobacteriaceae bacterium, assembly GCA_965178655.1. Lineage (GTDB taxonomy): Bacteria > Bacteroidota > Bacteroidia > Flavobacteriales > Flavobacteriaceae. The sequence continues at coordinate 888,786 of OZ238266.1, read as the reverse complement.
GTGAAGTACTTCAAACATCACATTCGTTAGTTCTAACTTATGTTGTTCCGTTGTAATGATACAATCATGGATTGTGAAAATTGGAGCTGCAAGACATCGTCTATGGAATTCTGGAACCACACAATCCAATATTAGGTAACTCTCCACCCGCTGCAGTAATAAGGAGAAATTCCTCTTCCCTACTTTGTCCATAATCTTGAGAATAAATTGATTTACGAAAGGATAAAACTTCTCTAATAACCGAACTCCTTCCAACAATTCTCGATGTTTTCTATTGTTTTGAAACAATACATACATGATATCCTTTTTGATTGATTTACGTTGAGCACCCGTGGGAGAAACTCCATGTTCCAATTCAAATAAATGTGAATAGAAATCTTCTTGAAATGGTGCGTCTCTAAATTTTTGAAATTCGTGATGATCTCTAATTGTTATCTCATCTTTCCCCAAATACTTTCTTTGCTCAAAGTGCGCAAACATTAAGGGAGAAAAGAGGTGTGATTTAATATCTTTTATGAATTTATCAGATAATAAAGAGTTCATTATTTGATGAAATGATAACTCATCATTAGATTTAAAGAAATCATAGTTTAAGATACTTGATAATAGATATACCTGACTGCATTTAAGATCTACTTGAACCAATGATTCATTATTATATTTTAAATATTTTTTAAATATTTTAGGATTATTTGTTATGGTTGAATTATACCTCCAATTGGTTGTAGATTTATTATACCAATACTGATTGGTTTCAATATCATTTATTGTCAATAACCAGATTCCAATTTTATTTTTAAGAACCAGTAACTGATTGTCATTTGTTAATTCTTGACGCAGGGTATCGTATATGTGTTTTACATGATTCTTGTACCCTTTTTGTATTTCTAAGTTGTAGTTGAAGTAACTATCTAATAACTGGGTTTTAGAGGGTGCTGTTTTATGTTCTCTCCTTATGGTTTTTAATACCTTATCTTTTTTTTGATATTGATCGTTTAACTTGATTTTATTACACCTCACACCTTTTAAATAATTGACATCTAACTCAATCACATTTTTATCTTTTAATAGATCTAAAATCAATTTATAATCTCTATTTAAGATCATATTGAGTTCTTTAGAACACAATCCGGTGTATCCATTTTTTTCAAACTTTTTAATATTTTTATGTGTTGCCACAACTCTTGATATCAAATGATATATTTTCTCTTTAACATATTTCTGTCTTCGATTAGAGAGATTCAATTCTTCAATCAATTCAGGTACGTTTAAATTATTTGGCACTAAAACTTTCATTATTTTATGCTGCTACAGTTAATTCTTCTACTTCCTTATACTCACTATTGATAATCTCTAAATCATTCTGATTGATCTCTTCAATTGTATTTTCAAGAACCTTACAACCCACCCTGTGATAGTGAGTTGAAAGTTCGGTACCTAAGTATTGTCTGTTGAGTAGTAAAGAAATTCTACCAGTGGTATTAGCACCCCCAAAAGGATCGTACACCAAATCAGTTTCGTCTGTTGTCATTAAAATCGGTATTACTGGAAGAAGTTCAGACATCAATGCAGGGTGACCTGTTGGGAAGGCATCGTATGCTGGTTTATTTTTACCTGTGGCACACTTAATCATATGATCCACATCTTGAGCTGCAATGTGGTTGTAGATCTTCTTATAGGGTTTTGAGAGTGATTTTGTTTTCTTAGATACATTCCCGTTTTTATCCACGTCTTTAGCACCAGTCGTAATCCTTACCTCTTTTTCCTGATCCGTATATTTTAATAAGTTGTACTTCGATTTTGAAGGATCAACCACGAACCATAAAATATATTCAATCTGATTTATGGGTCTTTTTACTTGTTCTCCCTGTGGATGAGGATTCGGTTTGGACCAGATGATACACTCTTTGTATTTAAGTTTTGTGTGTTTTAAGATCGCTGCTTTCACCAAACCCGATATATCCATGGCACAACCATTATCATAGGTGTCTCCAACATTTACAAACACATTTGAAGTTTCATTAAGAACTCCTTCAACCTTCCCAAAAACCTCCCCAATGTTATCCGCAAACTCTTCAGGTGTCTTTTCATGTCCCAATTCAGATGACAAGTTTTTCTTATCATAACCACGCAACATATAATACGGAATGGAAGTAAACAAGGTTGCTACACTTCTTGTATACGAGGGCACATCAACTATATCAACACAATTCATTTTAAAAGAAGTTGCCTTATTCGGAATTACAAAGGTGTCCTTATAATTGTTTTGAAGGTTCTCTTTTTCTTCAATAAATTTATTGACTTGTTTAATGGTAAGGTCTCCTTTTGTTAACTCTGCTGTGAATCCATGATTTTTGGTTAAATCAATCTCTTTTAATTCACTTAGATATTTTTCACAGTCAGATAAACTCCACCCTTTGTTCACAACTCCGTTTAATAACAAATTATTCTCAAAGTCATTTTCGATAATTTTATCAAACTGGCGGATTGCCTTGGGAGATTTCCAGCGGTAGTTTAGTTTCTCTTTGACAATCTCGTAACGATCGTAAGATTTTCCGTTGTTCCCTTGACCTTGTCGTTTTTCAACCGATTTAAAAACCTGTAACACTTCTTTAGTAAGGTCGTTGGCGGTCTTTACTCGATATATATTAAAGGATAAACGTAGGTCGATAGATGGTTCTATATCTACAAATTGAACTTTTACTTCTGTTTTACATAAAGCACATAGTAACTTAAGTCGGCGATAACCATCAATTAATTGAAAATCTCTTGAAAGAGTTAAAGGCAATAACTGTCCTTCCTGTTCTAAAGAAGATTTTAATTGGTTTTCAGAATCATCGGTTTGTGATTCATAGAAGTTTTTAAATTCTTCAACTTTTACGATTTGATCGATTTTTACAACTTCGAATTGTTCCATTGAATTTTTCATGATATAAAGTTTTAAATTATACCACAAAGAAATCACGAAAGGAAAAGGTATACCTCAATCGCAGCGCTGCGATTGAAATTTAGGATATCAGTAATTCACTTTAAAACTCAAAAGATCTGAGGGAATACTTAGGTGTTCTGGGGAGATATCAATGTAATACACTGTAACATCTTGTTTTGTATTTGAAGAGTTAAAACCATACTTATGAGCCAACGCCTCAATATTCAATTGATTTTTTATACGGGTGGAAATCCTTGAATGAACTGATGTTATACTCTTCACGTACCGATTAACCTCATCTTCATATATTTTACTATATATATGATTATATAATAACATGAATTTTTCGTGAGCCACACCACCTATTGAAAGATCCTTACGTCCAAACTTAGACTTGTGATTGATTAAGTAAAAGAGATAAACAATATGAGATAATTTACCTTTATGACCAAAATCCAAAGGTTGCCCACCAATTTCAATTTTATAATTTTCAGTTACCTGAATTTTCAATTCATTATCGGAAAAGTTAAAGTCATAGTTCTCTCTTAACCGATTACTAATTCTACTTAAGATGTTTTTAATTTGAATAACATAATCATTGGAGGTATAATTTAATGCTGATTGTATACAACTCCTGCAAATGTAACCCGATCTGATTTTTCCTTTAGTCTCATTTGGTTTTTCACAAAAATCGTTAATACAAACTTCTGTTTCCATATGAATAGAATCTTGTAAACGAATAGAATTTAAATCCAGTTTACCAAGGTATTGAAATATATTTTCAATGATTTGATGAGCAATAGCAAGATATGGTTTACCCTCTGTTATATTACTCCAACCACCTGACTTAACAAGTATATTCTGTTCGTAATAGAAACTATACCAATCTTTTAATGATGTGATATTAATTACTGAGGCATCAATAGTTTTTTGAGAGATTACAACAACGAAGTCATCACTTCCTATCGAGTGATCTAACCTAATTAACCTGGACAATTCCTTCAAATCATCAATGGATATTTTTGTTAAAACTCGATGATATTGAAAGTGATCCGAAGAATAATTATTCTCAAGTAATTCAAAAGTCAATGGACCTCTATCCTTTGAAAACATATCAACAACTTCAGATATATTGTCACGTCCCTGTGAATTTAGATATGAGATTTTAACTTTCACTTATTTAGATTTATGTAAAAATAGCAAACTCAAAAGCGGTGTGCAAGATTACTTTTTTTTGTCTGACATATTTTGAATTTCTTGATATTTATAGAGAAACACAGTTATGAAAGAGAAAAAGTCAAAAAGAGTCATAGTTCGAATAACCGAAAGTCAATTCAATAATTTGATGGAGTGCGTTATAGATGAACAAATAAAAATTTCAGATATTCTAAGAGAATCTATAGTAGATAAACTTCAAAAACTAAGGAAAGATGATAAAAGGAAAAAATAATTTAGATTATGAATATTTCAATCGATACTTAATCAAATGTGGGTCTAATAATCCACCCAATATGGAGTTACTAAATGATTTTTTTAATGAAAAATTAAATATTCTACCTGAACAAGAAATAGAACCATCCAATGTGATTTTACTGAATGAATTGGTAGTTTTTTGTCGTAATAAATTTGACAGTTAAAAGGCACAAAGCACCCACAGGAATAATTACTAATTCTCGATTGTATCTGCTGAATACGTGATTTTGAATAACGTAGTAAATTAAATCTAATTGGCACGATTGGTTGGTGTATTGAACTATTTCTGAACTAACCACAGTTTTTAATTGTTTTTCAAATAGACCTTTGTGAGTGTTTCTCCCATAGTATTACAAAGAATTTCCTGCGGGTGTTGCGCCAATGAGAATTGTTCCAATTGATCATGGTAGAGTTTAGACTTAGATTCTGATGTAATTAAATAGTAATGGAAATACTCATGGATAACGGTATTGATGAGTTCTTGTCGTATTATATTGTTATCCTTATAAATAGTAATTGTGTTGTTATAGAAACAATATTCCCCCGCGAGATGAGATTTACCTTCAGCTAAAGTCAGTAGTGGTTTTTGTTTTCGAATTGGATACAACATTAGACACCAGTTCAACACATCCTCTGCCAAATGAAATTGCCAGTCTTCACCGTCACCTGTCAAGAATTTAATTAGCACAGATATCAGATTTATAGTGAATAAAACCCCAACAACAATAAAGTAAATAGTAAAAAAGGTATCCATTATAAATGTCGCTTAACTTTAGTGATGGTATTCACATGAAGACCTGTAATTTTAGCAACCTCAATATTTTTATATCCCTTTCTTAGTAAGTCTAACGCCTTTTTATTTTGTGGTTTTGACAAAAACTTAATTGGATCTTCAACAGATCCTGGTTTTCTCCCAAGATATTTTGTTGGATCTAATTTTGCCAACTCAATACCCTCACGTTGACGTTCTTTTGAAAGTTTTCGTTCCATCTCCGCAACCACTCCAAGAATTGAGATTATCATTTTAGAGATTGGATTTTCTTCTTTGTCTTCATTGAGTGTGCATAGACCCTGCGACAAAAAATTTACAGGGATTCCTCTCTCAGTGGTGTAATGAATAAAATTTATAATATCTCTGAGGTCACGACCGCAACGATCAATTTGCCAAACAGAAATTGACTTGATCAATTGTCGATCTATAAGGATTTTTAAGGTTGAACCCTCGGGTCTTTCAAAAATTGGAATGGCTCCCGAACATTTATCTTCGATAACTTTATCAAATTCATTTTCTTTTACTCTTTGCCGATCCGTTTTCTGATCTACGCTCGAAACTCTTGTATATAATATTGAAATACTCATAATTCTAAGGTTTACCTATCTATACCCTAAAATTATAGCAGCAACACCCCTCATGCAGCATAAAACCTATATTTTATCGCTATGAAAACACTCACAAATTAAAGTGTACGCTATTATTGTGATTAATGGATTTTGCCGATTAAAATTGGTGAAGGATCATCCCGTGGGGGACCCCCTGGAGGGCCCCCTACCGTATCCCCCCTTAAAAAAAGATATTTTCGATCCCTCCAGAAGGGTGACGATTCTCTTTTCCAGAATTTTCTATTTTGTACCTAAAATTGTCTTTTTTAAAAAATAAAATTTTCCAGAATTTTCTCTAAAAATCAGTTTTACACCTTTAGTAGTTTCTCAAGAATTTTGACCATAGCGTAGGTGTCTAACTCACAATATTCTAATAGTTGTCTTCTTGTTTCTTCAACATCGCCTTCAAAAGTTCCATTAACCATGGAAAGAAATGTGTTTGATGCGGTACCACCTTCTTTAATTTCAAGATCATTATATGAGAGCTCAGGGACTAATGCGGGGAGAACTGATTTGATTGAATAACTTCCTTTCATTTCGGGGGTATAATACCATTTCTGTTGAAAAGGAATCATAAGGTCTTTTAAACGATTTACAATCCCTAACAACTCATTAGAATACTCAGGGAACACATTGATTAGATCATTTATTTTACCTCTTTCAAATCCAATATTATAGACAATAATATCTCCAATATCACCACAGTCCTTAATCAGTTGTTCAATGAATCCAATTCTTGGATCTTGAGATGGATCTGCAAGATATTCTCTGTGTTCTATTTCAGAGGTTGAAGTCTCTTGAATGTGAAGTGAATATTGAAACACCAATTGCTGGTAGGGTCTACTACCATTATACTTTGGAACTGCAGGACCTATAGTTTCGAAGTCTAAAAAGTATAAAGGATAATTCAATCCATTTGTGAAGTTTCTTATCTCTTCAATATCAATATGAGTTGTCCCATTAACTTCTGATTGAACCTGTAACACTTGGGTTGGATTCAGGTCTGTTTGACTAAGATCAATATCATCCAATGTGATTACTCCCTGATTATATAAATCAAACTTCTTGTCTTTGTTTAGTCTTGAAATATTAAAAACTGAATAGTCAGGAATGTGTTTCCAACACGTTCCTTTAAAATCACAGTCATAAGGATCAGAACAATGATTTCCGATATCTACATTTGGTGTTTCAGGACTTTCAATCACATTTTTAAGTCTTCGAACCTCATTTGGTATTCGCGGGAGAAACTCTAAAACTTGATCGTACACAGATTCGATGGTAAACAATTGATTAATATCTAATTCTCCATCTTTTGTGTATTGATTATTGATATGGACTATCGATATATCTTTTAAATCAACTCCAGAATTTGTGATGGTATAATATTGGATTGCTGCATCCTTGATGTAGGTTTCTGATACTTTTGTTGAACTTTTAACTTCGTACGCTTTCCAACCTTCTTCATCTTTTACCAAAATATCTAATGCAGCAAGAACGTTGTTGTATTGGAAAGTAGCCTCATAGATAATGGATTCACCTTGGTTAATGAAGTCTAATGTTTTCCTAACAGATTCAACCATTTTAAAATGATTTTCAGGAGAAGCATCAGCACCATTAGGAAATAGTTCTTGTGCCAATAAACCAATATTAGTTCCTTGGTTAAACACCGTTTGTAGTGATGAAGGTATAGGATCTTTTAATCTATAGTGATGCTTATAGAGATACAATGACTTCTCACATTGAAGTCCTCTAATAAATGTTGATTTGGAGAGTCTACTTTTTGATTTTTTTTTCCTAACCAAATTCTAATTTTGAAATACCATTTCTATTATTATCCTTATTATTAATGATTACTTTGTTTAAAACCCAATAAGGTTTTGTCTTGATGATATTGGTGAGAATTTGGAATCTAACAACTATCTCTTTCCTAAAGTTCCAGATCTACAATGGTCTGATGAAGATGAAGTTTGGGAATATTAGGATGGATTAAAAAATAGTAATTAAATTCTTAGATCTTGAAATATTTTAAAACACTTCGCCAGTTAGGAAATTCTTCACTACCAAAATGAATCCATTTACCTGAAAATTCAGAAGCACCGTTAAATCTTCTATCGTCAATGAGATAGTCCCCTATTAAAAGTTGTTTATGATGGCATAATATTAATCTTTTACGAATTAATTTTTCATCAAAATGTTTTGCTACCCATAATCTTTTATGAGTCCATGCATCAGGATTGTCCCAAGGAGCAGTCGATAAGAAATACACATCATAACTTTCGTGATTTAACAATTTATTCACTGATTCTATGGAATCGACAATAGGATCTAAATTTTCATAAACACCTGGTAACTTGTCAGGTCTACCTATATAGGGTGTTATCTTTCCTAATGGATGCTCTTTTTTCCCTTTATCAAAATCAGCAACAACTCCATCTAAATCTATATAAATTATTTTCATATCATCACAAGTTTAAACTTTTTTTCATCCATTCTTTTAGATGTTTTTTATACTCGCTACCTCCTTTATTCACTGCATACGAACTCGGACTAAACGAGGACTTTGTAAATTCAATATTATGATTTTCTATAGATTTAACAAAATTCTGAAAGCCATCATTACCAAGACCTATTTCCTTTGGACTTGTTGAAAAATTAGATTTAATTCTATTATTTCCCATTGTGTGAATTACTTTTTTTAGATTTTTAGATTCTAAAATATTTATAATTCTTTTATTATAATTCCTTTTTATTTGGATTTCATAGTCTTTAAAACTTGTTTTAGATGTAAATAATTTTTGATCTAAATAATTTTGAAAAATATTATTTGATATATATTCATTTAAAATTTCGTTCTCATTTGAAGATATATCAATAGAGTCTATAACATCCATAAAACAAAATTTATATTTATACATTACCTCATATTTTCTATCAATATTATTAAAAAAATAATCTGTTTCTTTTCCTAACAAAGAAGCTATTATTTTCCAAAGATGATTTGTTTGTCTTCCATAATAATAGTCAGCATTTTTTTCTTCAGAGAAAGTGTTATATGGATTAAATGACCCGAGAATTAGAGTTTCTGAATTACCAAATAATTCAGGATTCTCCCAATTATTGATTAATGCAATATGTTTTATTTTTTCAAAGTACATTACATATCTTATTTTAGAATATTTTATAAATTATAAGGGAAATAGCTTCACTAAGAAGCTAAATATTTCAGGATTTGCAAATAAAAAAAATTGCTACCAAAAAAATGAAAAAGTAGAATTTATTTTAAAATTGAGCATTAGTTTTCAAAATAAGTATATACTTTTTCAGGATGATTGAGTATTAAGAATGTTATGTAAGGTGTGTCCCAAATTTCACATTTTTCGTTATCAACAAGATAATCAAAGAGACAACCCAAGGTGTTATCATCTTCATAGACTTCTTCTAAATCATAACTTATCTCATCTATATCATTATTTTCTCGAAATCCCTTTAAAATGAGTTCAAAATTATTTGAGTAGATCTCATTTACATTTTGATGTGTTTGTTCTATTTTCATTTTCTAATAATTTATAATTTCATCTGAGTCAACAATAATTACTTCCGGATAAATGTCAATTTTCTTATATTTTGTTTCCAAAACTAATTTATTGGTTCTTACATCTATCACTCCATAAAGTTCATTCTTTTGTGAAAGAGAAAAGAGTCGCGAGTTATAATTACTACCATCCTCTAATTTAATTGGCTTTGATCCCATATTGATACTTTTACCTAAAAAACCTCTACCAATAATTCTATAATATTTAATTTCTTTAAACAATTTTTCCGTTAGCTCAGGAGTAAATTTGCATTGGACAGTAACTTTTCCCGTTTCTACCATTTTTTGTAAATCCATATCAAATTTTTTCTCTGGTTTAACGTTTATTTCACACCCTTCAAACCTTTCAAGGACGTCTTTTACTTTTTCAATTGTTTTAAACTGATAGGAATCTGTTAAGTTTTTAATAGGGTCAGTTCTGTAATTGTGACCCAAATAAGATAAATTATTGCCTACATAATGTAAACCAGAAATCCAATCAACATTATTAATTTCGTATATTTCAAACGTTTCTTCATCTAAATATGCGAACTTTTTGTCTTTAAAATAAATTATTGGAATTAATCCGTTTGAAACAATCCCAACATCTGTAAACCCTTCAACTAATACTTTTTTTTCTGAAATTAAGCATAGACCACCTTCTTCACGACATAAATCTATTTTTTTTGTAATTGATTTAATTTTCATTATTTTGATTTTAATTTTTTCGAATTTAAAAAAAATATATGATATATTCTATAAAAATTTTTACTTTACAAGTTATGTGGTATATAAGTAATAGGTAAAAACGCTGCTACGTTTCAAATGATCTACATGTTGGTCATTCTCTTAGTTAATTTCATTAAAGTATTTTGGCACATCTTCATCTCTATTTTGTGGTTTGTGTTTTTAACTCTAAAATGGATTGTAGATTTTACAATTGGATTTTTCAAAGGTTTTAAAGAAGTTAACTAAAGTTCCCTGTAACTAAAGCACCTTATAACTTTATAGTTTACATATTAAAAAATCCTTGATCCAATATGTGTCGGGTGCGCTCATCTGATGTGATCCTAATGTACTTGAGAAACTCCTTTTCAGTTTTATGACCTGAAATATGCATGATATCTTGAATTGACATTCTTTTTAAATAATAATTTGTACAGAAACTTCTACGTGCAGTATGTGACTCCAACATTTCCCACTTTGGACGTGTATAAGTTCTTTTAACTCCTCCCTTTGTATCATGACATAAAATATCTTCATTCATATTTAATTTTCTTCCAATTAACTTGAGGTACTTGTTTATCTTTTGGTCTGATAGTTTTGGAGGGGGCTGGTTATTGTATCTCGCCATTATTTCTCTAAGTTCTATTGTTATTGGACAGTTAACTTTAACACCACTTTTCTTTTGAAGAATTTCAAAAAAATGAACCCCGTCTTTTTCTACAATATCTATACCTGATAATCGATTATAGTCACTAATACGTTGTCCTGTATAACAACCCACTAAGAAGATATCTCTTGCCAATTGCATAGTCTTGTCATTTGAAAGATCTAAATCCTTAATCTTACGTATTTCATTCTCACTTAAATAAATCTTTGTTGGCTCCTCCGTTGGAATTGAAAACAACCTGAGATCTACATCTCCAATTAAACCTCTCCTCTTCCCTTCCAACACAATCGTTTTTATTGATTTGAAATGTTTTGAAATGGTGTTTAATTTAAACCCTTGTTCAACCTCCAAAAACCTCTTAAAGTTGTTTAAAATAGGTCTTGTGAAAGATGTGAAATCAATTGATGTTGTGGAATCTGAAAACAATTTAAGTTTCTTTAAGGACTGTTTATATAGTAGTAAAGTAACATTTTCAATACTACCCCTCTTCTCCTCGATGAACTCATCTGCAAAAACAAAAAAATCATCTTGAATTACTTTTACTTCTGATTCAATATTTCGATTTGTCAACCTATCGAGAATAGATCTTAAAACTTCATTATTGACTTCTTTTCCCTCCAATACTAATTCCGAATGATCATGAATGAGTTCATTCTGTAACTTGTCAAGGTATCTATTAACTGTTGCTGAATTAATTATAAGACTTCGATTTCTTCTAACTCTTTGTCTTTCAAAATCCCAATCTGCATAACCTACTGATATTCCAATTGAATATCTTAATCTTTGTCGTTTACCATAAGAAAACCATAATGAAATTGGACTTTCTTTTCTACTTTGTCTTAATGACTCTTTGGATTCCTTCAAATTGTACCTTACAGTTCCTAATTGTGGTTTAATTATTTTCTTCATACAGCTAATATACAGCGCATAAAGGGTGTGCTCAAAGGTGTGCGCAGTTTAGTTATTTGTAGTTTATTTCTCTTTATTTCATTTTATATCTTTATAATAAAAATGATGTTATATCATTAATTATTAATGATTTAGGTGTTTTTAAGATTAAATGAAATAAAGTAAATTCTTCCTGGAGGCACCACCATAAAAACCCGAACAATTTGTTCGGGTTTTTTGTTTTAAAGCGGTAAAGCCTTGTTTTGCTTACCAAATTTTAATTCGAGAATCTTTTTCTAAAAACATAGCATCACCTTCTTTAATGTCAAAAGCAGTATAAAACGCATCTACATTTTTTAAAGGTTGTGAGGCACGAACCATTCCAGGAGAGTGCGGGTCTGTCTTTATTTGGTTTTTTAAAGCTTCGTCTCTGTATTTTGACCTCCAAACGGTTGCCCATGATAAGAAATAACGCTGTTCAGGGGTAAAGCCGTCAATTTTACCAGGTCGTTTAGTATTTTTAAAGTGTAGTTGTAAGCCGTCATAAGCAACATTAACTCCACCAAGGTCTCCAATGTTTTCTCCTAAGGTAAACGCACCGTTAATATTAGTTTCTGGTAAGACTTCAATAGCAGAATATTGTGCTGCTAGTGCATCTCCTAAAACTTTAAATTGTGCTGCATCTTCTTCAGTCCACCAATTGTTAAGGTTTCCATTTTTATCAAAACGAGCTCCAGAGTCATCAAAACTATGCGATATTTCATGTCCGATTACAGCGCCAATACCACCATAATTTACAGCAGCATCTGCAGTGTAATTATAGAAAGGTGGTTGTAAGATTGCTGCCGGAAATACAATTTCGTTATAAGATGGATTAAAATAGGCATTTACAGTTTGTGGCGACATGTGCCACTCAGACTTATCTACTGGTTTACCTAGTTTATTAATATTTTCATGAAAACGCCAAACAGCTGCATTTTTCATGTTTTCAAAGTAAGTGTTTTCATTACTTATAGAAAGGTTACTATAGTCTTTCCATTTGTCAGGATACCCAATTTTAACAGTAGTAGCGTTTAATTTTTCAATGGCTTTAACTTTTGTTTCGGCACTCATCCAAGCAACATTGTTAATGCGATGCTCAAATGCCTTTAACACATTTGCAATCATCTTTTCTGCTTTTTCTTTGGCTTCTGGCGGAAATTTTTCTGCAACATACAACTGCCCTAACGCTTCGCCTACAGTTCTGTTTACTGTTGCTAAAGCACGTTCGTTACGCGGACGTTGTTCTTTTGCACCACGAAGGGTTTTAGAATAAAACTCCCAGTTTGCTTTTTCGAGTGCTACAGATAGTTTTCCTGCGGCATGGTTAAAAACAGTCCAACGTAAATACGATTTCCAGTTGTTAAGGTTTTTATGAGCAAATACAGTTTCTAAGTTTTTAGTGTACTTTAATTGGCTTACAATTACGGTGTCTAGATTTTTTATTCCTAAATCGTTAAAATAAGCTTTCCATTGTATGCTAGGCACCATTTTTTGTAAGTCGCTTACAGCAGTTGGGTTGTAGCGTTTACGCGCATCTCTACGCTCAACTTTATCCATTTTTGTTTCTGCTAGAATTGTTTCAAAAGCTAAAATGTCATTTGCCATTTGTGCTGCTTTTTCAGGAGAATCACCTAAGTGTCCTAACATTTTAGTAATGTGTGCTATGTATTTTTCACGCTTATCTTTAGAGTCTGTATCGTCTTTAATATAGTAGTCTCTGTCTGGTAAACCTAAGCTACCACCACCAAGATATACAACGTTTTTATTACTGTCTTTAGAATCTGAGCCAATATATATGCCTAAAAATCCAGCGCCACCTACAGGAGCCATTTTGGTCATATAGGCTTGTAAATCGCTAATTGATTCAATAGCATTAATTGCATCTAGAGTGTTTTTAATAGGTTGCACTCCAGCGTTATTTCTAGCCTCTAAATCAAGAATAGATTTGTATAAAGTAACTGCTTTTCCTTGATCAGAATTAGTGTCTAGTGCATTGTTATTCATTGCTTTTTCAAGAATAGCCAATACATCTTGGTCAGTCATTTTTCTAAGTTCATCAAAACTTCCCCACCTGGTTCTATCTGCAGGAATATCATTGGTTTTAAGCCAGCTTCCGTTTACATAGTTGAAAAAATCATCTTTCGGACTCACTTCTGTGTCCATTAAGCTAACATCAATACCTGGTTTTTCGGCAGTTGTGTTACTGTTTTGACACCCAGTAATAGCTAATGTAGCCACTACTCCTAGGGTGATAAATTGTTTTAAATGTGTCATAATATAATATGGGTTGATAGCTTGCAAGATAGGTGTTTTGTATGTTTTTTGCAAAACAATTAAAAACACCAATAACACAGCCGTATGTGCTAGGCTTTAAGAGGGTAATAGTACGGTATTTTAAATCTAATTTACGAAAAATAAATCTGCCGAAATGCCATCAGACAAAAACAATCCTTTTGTGGTAGCTTTAAGTGTATTGTTTTCTACTATAAGGAGTTCTTGGTCTATGAATTTCTGAGCCCTCTCTAGTAAATAGCGCTGGTGTTTTTCTCCAAAATCTTGAGAAACTTTATCTAGAGATACCCCAAAAATAGTGCGTAAGCCTGTCATGAGATACTCATTAAAACAGTCATTCTTACTAAGGGTTTCTTGGGTACTAGGTAGTTTTTTATTTTGTATTGATTTTAAGTAAGCGGTGTTGTTTGCTACATTCCAACTGCGTTGTTTGCCATTAAAAGAATGTGCGGAAGGCCCAATACCAATGTATTTTTTTCCTAGCCAGTAAGATGTGTTATGCTTTGAGAAGAATCCTTTTTTTCCAAAATTAGATAATTCATAGTGTATAAAACCATTTGCTTCTAAAAGTGATTTTAAAGCTATAAAATGTTCGTGGACACTGGTTTCTTTTAAAGGTGTTATTTTTCCTTTGGCAACAAAAGCTGCTAAGGCAGTTTTTGGTTCAACGGTTAGTGCATAGCTAGAAACATGGTTAATGCCAAAGTTGAGCGCTTTTTTAACATTAGCCTTCCATTTTTCAAGGCTCATGTTGGGCATTCCGTAAATTAAATCAATAGTAATGTTGTTAAAATATTTGGTAGCCTCTGTTAAGCATTGCTCTGCTTCTTGAGCATTGTGTGCACGGTTCATAAGCTGTAAGTCATCTTCATAGAAAGATTGTATACCGATACTTAGCCTATTAATTCCAATGTTTTTATAGGCTTTAAAGATATTATTTTCAGAATTATGTTGTTGTCCAGCAATTGTTAAATCGTCTGGATTTGCTTCTAGTGTAATTTCAGGATTACTAGCTACATTGTATTGTGTGTGTATTGTTTCAATAATTTTCTGTAGTTCTGCAATAGTGAGTAGGCTAGGGGTTCCACCTCCAAAATAGATGGTTTCAATAGGTGTGCTTAATTCCTTTTTTCGCCATATAATTTCCGAAATAATAGCCTGTACTATATCGTCTTTTTTTTGTAGCGATGTTGAAAAATGAAAATCACAATAATGGCAGGCTTTCTTGCAAAAAGGAATATGGATGTAAATACCACTCATAATAATTAATGATGTCTTTTTTTAGCGTTAATAATGTGCTGTAAGTGGTGCTGACAATGCCAAGCATATATGCCTAAGTTCTCTTTTAGTGTGACTGTTTCATTGTCTTCTGGGTGTATAAATGTTTTGTTAAAGTCAGTTTCTAACATGCTATTTAATAGAATAATCCAGCGTTTATGAATGTTGTTTAATAGCGAAAGCGCATCTGTTAGAGGGTAATTAAGAGTGTCTTGTAAGGTTCCCCATGCGGTTTCATTATATGGTTTTATAGTAGGATTGTTTTCTGTTAGTGCAAGCTTAAATCTAATATTGCTATTTGTGTGACTATCAATACAATGCATAATGACTTGCTGAATATTCCATCCTCCAGAACGATAAGTGTATTGCAACTCTTTGGCGTTTAGATGAGATGTTTCAAAGGTTACCTTTAATGGGAAATCTTCAATAATTTTTATCCATTCCTTGTAATGTAACGCTGTAATTTTATCAGGTTTTTGAAACAACCCAATAGGGTACTTTAATAAATCCATAATTACTTTTTAACACGATTTTTATTCTGACTGACAAAACTTTCCCAACCACTATAACTTTTCTGGTTGCTCACTCGTCCGGCATTATAATGGTGGCAAACTGCCGCTGCTAACCCATCGGTAGCATCAAGATTTTTGGGAAGTGTTTTTAGGTTAAGGAGACTTTTTAACATTTTAGCCACCTGCTCCTTGCTGGCATTTCCGTTTCCGGTAATGGCCATTTTAATTTTTTTAGGAGCGTATTCTGTTACTGGAATTTGACGAGATAATCCTGCTGCCATAGCCACGCCTTGTGCACGCCCTAGCTTTAGCATAGACTGTACATTTACACCAAAAAAAGGTGCTTCTAGTGCCATTTCATCGGGATGATAGGTCTCTATGAGTTCTATAGTGCGTTCAAAAATAAGTTTTAGCTTGGTATACGGGTCTTTATATTTTTGCAAAGACAATTCATTCATTTGTAGAAATTGCATGTCGTTACCAATAACCTTTATTAATCCAAAACCCATTATGGTTGTTCCGGGGTCAACGCCTAAAATTATTTTTTCTTTTTTCACCTTAATTATGCTAGTATGGATTGTCGCAAAAGTAACAATCGGAATTTATTGAGATGCTAACACCAAAAGTAATTGTGTAAAGCATTGTGTTTGTACTGCTGTCTAATGCGCTGCCTTCAAAATTATATTTCTGACCAAGATTTATAACTGTAGAAAAGTCGGCATATACAGATATTCTATCGGTTAATCCATAATGAACAGCTGCACCACTAATTAGGTTAAAAGCACTATTGTCATTTTTTGTATAGGGTGCACTTAAAGGATTTATAAAGCTTACTCCTGGTCCGCCGTGAATAAAAATAGCCAAACGATTCGGAACCTGAAGTCTTAAGTCATATAAGTGTTTGCCTATATTGTAGTAAGCCTGTAAATTTACACGCGTGTAATTAGTTTTAAATAGCGGACTATTATTAGCATGGCCAATACGGTTGTATCCTATATCAAGTTTAGCGCCCAAGCTTTGGGTAAACATATAGCGTATTCCGGCATCAAAAGTAACCCCGTTAATGGTTTTTGCTTGGTAACCCTCTTTAAATGTATTTGTAGGTTTGTTTATACCAAGCCCTAAATCTAATGTTAAACTCTGTGCTGTAGCAACAAAAGTACTTATTAAAAGCGTTATGGAAACCAATACTGTTTTCATGTTTGTTTTAGGTAAATTATCTCTTTCGAGGGTTAATATTTAGATTCTTTTCTAAGTAATCGTTATTAAGTACAGGCTTAAAAATAAGCGCTTTTTTTGCAGGATGTTTGTCTAATTGTGCCTTTGGACGCGTAGGTCTTTTTTCAAATCCACCACCGCAATTCGGACAAACATTATGTAATACTGTTGATACGCAATTTGCGCAAAAAGTACACTCATAAGAACAAATCATAGCCTCATCACTAGTATTAGGGAGTGATCTGTTACAGTGCTCACAAGTTAATCGAATAGCTAACATTAGGTTGTTGTTTGTATTGTTATTAACGGTTATTGTAGTGTTGTAGTATCTGCTGTTTGAAACCTGATGGGAATTGTAAACTGTGTTTTTACAGGAATTAATTCTCCAGAATGCAATTTTTTAAGTGCAGGTTTGATTTTTGGGGTATTAGTAATTGCTTGTGCAACTAAGGTTTTAATGGTAGGAATTTCAGTACTTATTTGGGCATCACTTTTAAAAGAAAGTATGCTGATCTCCCCAGATGTGTTTACTTGAATAGTAATTATAAAAGTAGTATTTATAGGGGTTTTAATTTCAAAGTTTTGTGCCGATAATGTATTGCTAATATGGCTTGAGAGGGTTGTAATAAAGCAATTTTTCTCTGATGATAAGGTGCTTGAAACACTCTCACAATCTTTAAATATAGGAAACCTATCTACCTCAGCCTTATTAATGTGTGCGCTACTTTCTTGAATTAATTGATCGTTTACATGAATTTTTTGATTCTCAAAGTAATTGCAAGAGCACAATAAAAATAATGATATGTAGCAAAATATTTTCAACACCTAGTTTTAAAATGGAAAAATACAACTTTTAGATGAGGTATGTAAATAAATTACTAGAAGTTATTAGGAGCTGAAAATTGACAACTCCATTTTTTATTTATGGGGTAACTCCTGTAACAAAAAAGTAAAACAGCGTCTAATACATAAAATAATTACGATGGATATTGTATTGCTTATTATAGGATTAGTATTATTGTTAGGAGGGATAATAGGTAGCTTTTTACCAGTACTTCCGGGGCCAATAACAGCATGGTTTGGCTTGTTAGTATTACATTTAACAACTGTAATACCTATGAATTATTGGCTGTTAGGCGTTACATTAGCTATTGCTATATTAATATTTGTGTTAGATTATTTTATCCCTTCAATTGGCACAAAACGTTTTGGGGGCTCTCGGTATGGTGTTATTGGAACAACAGTAGGACTATTACTGGGTATATTCTTTTTTCCGCCTTTAGGAATAGTAGTTGGACCTTTTTTAGGTGCTTTAATAGGTGAGCTAATTTACGGCGCAACAACAGAAAAAGCGATTAAAGCAGCTTTTGGATCGTTACTTGGTTTGTTAACGTCATCATTGTTAAAGTTTAGCGTGTCTTGCGTATTTTCAGGAATTTTTATTTGGAAAGCTATTGCTAATGCAGGCGCTTTTATTGGTTAATATTTTATAGCGCTTGTTGTGTTATTGTTGATTGAACTTAGGTATCTTTGCATTTTTATATACGATTATGACAGATTCTAATAAGGCGCAAACTAAGCAGGTAACTACGGCAGATATTGATAAATGTATTGCAGTATTAGAGCAGTTGGCTACAGATACCAATCAAGTTTTTGAACTTCCAGAAGCCCAGCGTATTGCTTTGTTAAAAAGTGCGGGAATGCTTTCTCGTCCTGATCGTGATGAGTTTTCTCGCAGGAGGAAAGATGCAAAAAAGGCAAAAAAGCGTAAAATGATTGAGCGTGATAAGCACGTTAGAAAACAAACAGGAATACGAAGCGCCCGTGAGGCCACCGTTTTTATTGCACCCTCGTTAACAAACGCTAAGACAGACACCCCAATAGGAGAATTAGAATCGCCAAGAAACTGTTATGTCTGTAAAACAGTCTATACTAAAATGCATCATTTTTATGATACCATGTGTATTGAATGTGCCGATTTTAACTATGCAAAACGCTTTCAAACCGCAGATTTAACTGGGCAGGTAGCCGTGGTTACAGGTTCTCGTTTAAAAATTGGGTATCACATTACCTTAATATTACTACGCTCTGGAGCAACTGTAGTGGCAACAACTCGTTTTCCGGTAGATTCTGCTATTAGATTTGCAAAGGAACCTGACTTTTTAGAATGGAAGTCCCGTTTAAAAATTCATGGTCTAGATTTACGTCATATACCAAGTGTTGAAATTTTTTGTAATTTTATTGAACAGCAATATAGTCGTTTAGATATATTAATAAATAATGCCGCACAAACGGTACGTCGTCCGGCAGGGTTTTATCAGCATTTAATGGAAAAAGAAGAAGCGCCTATAGCTTCATTACCAGAATATACACAAGAATTATTAGCCGACCACACGGCATGTTTAGAAGAAATACAGTCTTTAACATCTGATGTTGCAGATGCTAAAAATAATACTTTACCAGTATCATGGCATGGTCCAGAACCGGGAATTGGTATTAGGTCTTCAGCAAAATTATCGCAAATACCATATAGTTTTGATAATTCTTTGCAGACAAGTGAAGTGTTTCCGGAAGGAAAACTAGATGCCGATTTACAACAGGTTGATTTGCGAAAAACAAATAGTTGGCGTTTAAAATTAGGACAAATAGAAACCACCGAAATGATAGAGGTGCAGTTGGTAAATGCTGTTGCGCCATTTGTTCTATGTAATCGCTTATCTACATTAATGAGGAGTGAGAATACTGGTAAGAAACACATTATTAATGTGTCTGCAATGGAAGGGAAGTTTCATCGTTTTTTTAAGGAAGACAGGCATCCGCATACCAATATGGCTAAAGCAGCATTAAATATGATGACGCATACCTCGGCATTAGATTTTGCAAAAGATGGCGTTTACATGAATGCAGTAGATACAGGCTGGGTAACAGACGAAGACCCCGTTACATTATCAAAAAAGAAAGTAGAAGTGCATGATTTTCAACCACCATTAGATATTGTTGATGGTGCGGCAAGGGTTTTAGATCCGTTAATTGATGGTATTAATACCGGAAAGCACTGGTGTGGTAAATTCTTGAAAGACTACAGACCTATAGATTGGTAGTACTTGTTATTCCCGCGGAGACGGAAATCCAAAATTTCAGTATTCAGTCTTGATTCTAGCGTCTAGGTTCTTTTCGCTTTTACCTAATAGCTAACTTCATTATTCTTGAGCTATATTTTTGGTCAAGCTGAGAATGACAGATAGTTTGTTTGAACTAGTTTCAGGGTCTCAGTATTATTAACCTGTAAACAGGAGCTTTATAATATATGGTTCCCCTTCTTCAAGGGGAAGACAGAAAGTGTATGCTTGTAGAGATTGTCGCGTATTATGCTAATGCTCACAAAGACAGTATTGTTGTCTTCGCGAAGGCGGAACGACTGCGGCGATCCCTCTTTCCTTTACTGAGACTGCCACAGTTTTTTTCTAAAACTTTGCAGTGACAGTAATGTGTTTGGTTTTTTGTATGTCTTTCTCGCGGATGCGGGAATCTAAAACATTAATGTTCGTAAGTAGCTGCGTTAAGGATTGTAGCGGCATCCTTTTTTGCTAAAAAAGATATAGCGAAAAGCCTGCCATTTTATAGCAGGCTATAAAATTGAACGCCTAAAAACTATAAATTATAAATCATTCTAAAGCTTACAAAACGCGGTTGAATATAGTAGGTGGTTTCGCTAATCCTAGTGCTATTAGAATTGCTGCTATTCTGTGTATTTGTGTTTAGTAAATTACTTGCTTTAAGTTCATACTCCCATTTGCTGTCTTGATTTTTGCGATAAGAAATACTAGCATTCCAGAACTCAAATGTGTTAAGGTTTTCTGTGCTGCTGCTAAAATCTGTATAGGTATAATCGGTTTTAAAAGTAATTGTTTTCCAGATGTAAGCATCAAAATTTATAGAAGGTGATTTGGTGTAATATTTAATTCGGGTGTTACCTAAATCGTTGTCTTGTATAGTGTGTTTGTAGCTCAATTCTACATTAGGAGCAGTTTTAAAATTGGTTCTAAATTGTGCTTTGTAGGTTTGTGTGTAGTTCTCGTTAATATTGGTTACGCTATTGGTAACCGAGTTAAATTTGGCATAATTAAAGTTTGCGCTTGCTGTTGCTCTAAACTTTCCAAAACTTCGTTGAAAACGTCCAGAAGCGAATAATGATTCGTCTGAAAAATTTGAGTTGTGAGGGGTGTTTACACTAACAACACTTCCGGGTTCAAAATTAGAAATTTGTTGAATACCATTTATTTTTTTACTGTAATTAACATGTGCAAATACATTGGTGTAATTAAATAAGTTGAAGCTAAAATACGATAGACTAATGTTGTGCGTTAGCGCATTTTCTAGCGTTGGTTCTCCGGAGTATAATGAATTGTATTTATTTAAAACTAGTCCTTTTGCTAGTGTAGTAATGTCTGTGAAATTAGTTTTCATGCTGTAGTTTAAACTAATGTTTTCCGACTTTTTTAGTTGTATTCTGGTATTAAAATCGGGGAGTACTCTAAAAAATGAGTTATTGTTGTCTGTATTGCCTTGTTGGTTTACAGTATTATAGGCGTGTGCTGATACTCCTGGTGTAAAGGTAAATTTGCCGACTTTAACGCGGTAATGTAATCCGATATAACTGTCATTAAAAAGATAATAGTTGTCATTGCTATTAAGTCCGTCGTTTATGATTGGTGTTGGGTTAAAAACAGTGCCATTATCAAGTGTTTGAAACATATTAGAATTAAATTCTTGGGCACTATACAGGTTACCAAGTGTAATGTTAATGTTACTCTTGTCGTTAAGCACATTCCAGTAATCTATTTTGGCATCTAATTGGTTAGATTTCACTTGTTTTTCTTGGTTAATGGTGTAACCACTTTGCAGGTTGTTTAGCCCTAGTGCGCCTGCTGTACTGCTATAGTTTGTTTGTTCTTCTAAAAACGCATTGTAAAAAGGGTCTTCGTTTTTAAAGACATGTTGGGCTTCAAATGAAAATATGTTTTTGTCATTATGGGTATAGTAGTAGTTTAGCGTTTGGTTAATGCTATAAGGGCTACTATCATCTAATTGATTAATACCACCTAATACAGATGATGTTGTTTGCTGTTCTTGGGTTTCTTTAGAGAGCTTCCCGAAAACATCATAGTCTAATTGATGGTTGCTATTAGGCTTGTACTTAGCGCTTAGTTTTAACATGGCTAAATCGCTTTTTTGATGCGTAATTGCTTCGGTGTTTTCATCAGGGATACCTAAATCTGTACTTACATAGTGTAGGCTATTGTTTTCTTGCAGTTCGTTTCTGCTGCTAGAGAATATTCCAAACCCGCTAATGTCTAGTGTTTTTTTAGGGGAAAAGCTAAAGTTTGCTGCACCAAATTTAGTATTAATGTCTTTTGCTTTATTGTTCTCTAGGGTTAAAAAGCTAATACTATTATCGCCTAAACTAAGTGATGTTCCGCTAGAGCGGCTAGGGTTTCTAAATCCGCCTGTAAAGTTAAAATAATCGCGACGTGTAAATGCTATTTCACCAAGGTTGTTGAGGTCGCCAATAATATTTACACTGTATTTTGGACTGTAATAAAATAATTTTGGTTGCACAAGATATAGTTCATTGTTGACCGATTTTCCACCTCCGGCAGTTACAGTACCAAACCAGAAACTCTTTTTACCTTCTTTTAACTTAATGTTTAAGGCTATATTGTCTTCATTGTTTTGTACACTACTTAATTGTCCAACATCGGCATGGTTTTTTAGTACTTCAATTTTATCAATAGCATCTGCAGGAATATTTTTAGTAGCTAATTTAGAATCGCCATCAAAAAATTCTTTTCCTTCAACCATTACTTTACTAACTACTTTTCCTTCAACTTCAACTTGCCCTTCGTCATTAATATCAACTCCGGGAAGTTTTTTTAAGACATCTTCAAGTTTTCGTTCTGTTCCGTTTTTAAAAGAATCAGCATCATATACAATAGTGTCTCCTTTTATGGTAACAGGCATTTCATAAGTAAGCTCAATAGCTTCAAGTGTATTGTCTGTTTTAAGTGTAAAATTCTTGCTAAGATTTTTGTTTTGGGTGTTAATTATTACAGCCAAACCTTCCATTCCAATATAGCTTACTTGTAATTTGTAGCTGCTGTTTTTTTTAAGATCTAGTTTGTAGCGCCCTTTGTCATTGGTAATTCCGTAAGAATCCATTGTATTAGTACTTTGGTTTATAGCAATAATATTTGCTAACTCTAAAGGGTTCCCAATACTGTCTTTTACAACTCCGGTAACAGATAATTGTGCAAAACTGCTAAATGAAATAAGTAGCATTATAGTGGTTAAAAGATGTTTCATGTGCTTTTTTTAAACTAATTAAATGGATTTAATCTTGAGTCTACCAATGGCAGACAGGTGTTTGGAGATGCTGTTTTAAAAGAAACTACCAACGTAAGGTCTTGAGGGGTCTTTTTGATTAATGCCTGCGTCCGTGACCTCTTTTTCCTCGTCCGCCATACATGTCTCTTAGCTCCTTCATTTTCTTTTTTACTATAGCGTTATAGGCCTCTTTGGTAACTACTTTTCCTTTTGTAGGTACTTTTATAATTTCTTTTTCGGTAGGATTTAGGGTTATTTTAGTACAAAGAATAGTTGTTCTATCGGCATTAATTTCTAAGATTAAACCAGGTAATCCACTATATTCTCCAGGGCCTTGACTTACTGGTATTTGCATGGTGTACCAAGCAGTTACTGTTATTTCTTTAGGCGGTTCTGGTAAAGCCTCTTCATTTTCACTTCCTTTTTTAGGTCTACGCATGCTTCTCCAGTCCATGTCGTCTACTTTTTTGATGGTAGTTGCTTTAAAACAGAGATACTGACCTATTTGTTTTGTTTCGGTTTCCATTTTCCAAACAAGTTCGGGTAGTTTGTCGGTAATTAAAAATTGTTTTCCAAAAAACTCTTGGTCTTGTAAAAAGGCTTTTGTTTTGTTGTTTTTGTATTGGGCTCCCGCAGTAAAACTACTCATCATGCCACGCATCATACTTCGTCCGCCAGATCCTGGAGCATCTAATTTTTCGTCTTCCTTGTAAATAGATTGCACCTTATCAAAGGTTAATACAAAAGTTTTTTCAAGCATACTTTTCATGCGCTCTGCAATCATTTTTTTACGATCTTCGGGCATGTCTGCCCCGCCAAATTGACTCATGTCTACACTTGTTTTAGACTGATAAATTGCTTTTCCTTGAAAGTTTTGAGCAAAAGAAAAGGTGCTTAATAAAAGAATTACTCCTGTGATAAATTGTTTCATGTGTCGGTTTTTGTTGTTTTTCAATGGTTACACGTAGCTTGATTATTGTAATGCTATTATAATAAGACGACTGTAGTACTACAATGTTACACGATTAGACCATTTGTAAGTATAAAGGTTTAATCTATAGTGCTATTTTAGCCACCAATTCTAATCTCAATAGACTCGCCATGATCTCTGCCGTTAGATTTGTAGCGTTCATTCATTTCTTTCATTTTCTTATCCATAATAGTCGTCATCTTTTCTCTATTAACAACTGTTCCTTTTGTTGGCTCTATAAGATCGGTTTTTTCTTTAGGGTTTAAGACTATTTTACTGCACACAATAATTTCATTACCATCATTAATTTCTAGAATTAAACCAGGAAGTCCTTGAAAATATCGTGGGCCATTACTTACAGGGATTTGTGGTGTGTACCAAGCAGTAATTGTCTTGGTTTCTGTTGTTTTCTTTTGGGTGTCAAAATCTGTACGGGTAACCTCTTCTTCTAAAGTAGCTTTGTAGCAGGTGTAGGTTCCTATGCTTTTAGTGTCTCCAGAAAGTTTCCAGTTAAGCGTTTCTAGACTGTCTTTTACTAGAAACATTTTTCCAAAAACATCCTCTTTGCTAGTAAAACGTTTTGCTTTAGTGTTTTTATATAAAATATTGCTTCCGCCACCCGCACCAATCATAACCATATTCATTCCTGCTGGCTGAGGAGCTTCTAATTTTTCATCTTCTTTAAAAACAGAAGCTTCTTTATTAAAGCTAAGAATATATGTTTTTTCGAATTGTTTTTTAAGCATCTCCCTTAGTTGCTGCTGCATTTTAGAGTTGGTCTTTGTACTATCAAGTTTAAGATCTATTTTGGTTTTAGACTTGTAAGTGGCTTGCCCTTGAAAGTCTTGGGCAAATAAGCTGCTTGTAAATAATAATAGAATAAGTGTTGCTAAGTGTTTCATGCTGTTATTTTTAAGGTTTATAACAAAGATAAAAGTATCTTGCTTAGGGAGCGTTAATTCTTTGTTAAGACTATATTGAGTAATTAATTTGCTAGCCTTTTCTACTTTTTGTAATTTGGGCATATGTTAAAAAAGGTATCTAAACATATTATTCTTTGGAGTCTACTTTGTGTGTTTTCGGTTTCTGCACAAAATGATGTATCTGTAATATTAAAAAGTGAAAAAGCACTAAAAGCAGATGTTTTTTTAGGGGCTAATATTTTTGGAGAATGGTATTACATTGCCAATAACACACTGTTTAAGTCAACTCGAAAAAAAACAATAAGTTATCAGAACGCTGCTTTAGGAGTACCTAGTACGATAGATTTTACGACCGCTTTAGAAACCAATGTTTTTTACAAAAATTTTGCAACACTAATACAGCTCGACACCCAATTTGGAGCGTTCAAAAAAATAGATTTCAAGTTTAATGCTCATTTTGGAAGTGTTGGTTATGTTGCTGTTTCAGAATCTAAAAAATTATGGGTGTTTGATGATCAAAGTCAGCAATTGCATGTGTATAATCCTAATACAAATAGTATAGTAGCGAGTGCTTTAAGTATTTCAGGAACAATAGTGCAGATGTATAGTACTCAGCAATATTGTTGGGTATTGACTAAAACCAAGGTTTATAAATATAATGTGTACGGAAGTTTGATAAACACGTATGATTTGTCAGGGTTTAAGTCTTTAAAGCCTTATAAAAACACAATTATTTTGCGAAAAAACAACAACTTGTTTTTGCTTTCGGAAACCAATAAAACCTTAAAAAAAATAAATATTCCAGGATTAATGATTTCAAATTTTTCAGTAACACATGAAACAATGTATATTTACAACGGAAAAAATGTATTTGTTTTTTCAATGATAACAAAATAACTAACAACATGCATATAGCTATTGCAGGAAATATAGGCGCAGGAAAAACGACCCTAACAAAATTATTAGCAAAACATTATAAATGGGATCCACAATATGAAGATGTTGTTGACAACCCATACTTAGATGATTTTTACAATAAAATGGAGCGTTGGTCTTTTAATTTGCAAGTCTATTTTTTAAACTCTAGGTTTAGTCAGGTACTACAAATTAGAGAGAGTGGAAAGACAATTATTCAGGACAGAACAATTTATGAAGACGCCCATATATTTGCCCCAAACTTACATGCAATGGGGTTAATGACTAATAGAGATTTTGAAAACTACAAGTCACTATTTAACTTAATGGAGTCTTTGGTTAAAGGCCCAGATTTATTAATTTATTTACGCAGTTCTATACCTAATTTGGTAGGGCAAATACACAAGCGTGGTAGAGATTATGAAAACTCTATAAGTATTGATTATTTAAGCGGATTAAATGAGCGATATGAAGCTTGGGCACATAGTTACAAAGGCAAGTTATTGATTATAGATGTCGATGATTTAAATTTTGTAGATAAACCAGAAGATTTAGGAAGTATCATTACAAAAATAGATGCAGAGATTAACGGATTATTTTAAACAATAGTAATGAAAAAAATAAGAATAATTGCGCTATTTGTTTTTTCAATAATAGCAGGTTCGTGTACAGAACCAGATTGTTATTGTGAAGGAAGATATGCAACAAGTGATCTAATAGGAACTTGGATTGCTAGTGAAGTAAGCCAGGTAGGAAGATCGGTTTCTGAAACAACAGACGAAACTGTAACTACAGATTTTATTGGTATTGGGTATGACATAGATTATGACATTACATTTCTGGAAGAAGATAATGTGCTTTCTTCAACAGGGGTATATAGTATAGAAGAAATCGCAACAATTTCAGGAGTTTCAGAGACACAATATTTTGAAAACCTAACGTGGACTTCTGTTGGTGAATGGTGGCATTCAGGAAATGAGATTGTAATAGCTAAAGAAGGAGAGATAATAGTGTATTATATATTACAACTAACAGATACGCAGTTGGTTTTAGAGAGAGAGGTAGAAGATATTACGGTAGAAAATGGAGTGACTACTACAACAACAAAATATTATACAACTACATTTATAAAGTAGTAATAAGGTTATTTAATAAAAAAAAGGCTGTTTTGTAAAAACAGCCTTTTTTGATACCTACTAAATTAAAGGATAAAATTAATTATTCCTTTTTTAATGTCTTTTTGTCTACACGTATTTCAATGTTTTCTGCGCCGTCTTTGTAGGTTTTAATCTTCTCCTCGATTTCTTCAGGAGTACCTTCAATAACTTTTTCAGAAACAACTCTCTTGCCATTAATAACAGTTATGGTGTTAATGGTAGCTTTAGCAATATTATTGTCTTCAGCATTAAGTGTAACCTTAATTTCTTTTTTAACCTCTTCTATAACCTCTACATTGTTTATAGCTGTGTGAGTTTCAACAGCATGTCCACCTAGAATAGGCGCAATAACTAATCCTATTAAACAAGTTAGTTTAATTAAAATATTCATAGATGGTCCTGAGGTGTCTTTAAAGGGGTCTCCAACCGTATCACCAGTTACTGCAGCTTTATGTGCGTCAGAACCCTTGTAGGTCATCTCCCCATTAATTTCAACACCTGCTTCAAATGATTTTTTAGCATTATCCCAAGCACCACCAGCATTGTTTTGAAAAATTGCCCAAAGCACACCACTTACGGTAACTCCAGCCATGTATCCACCAAGCATTTCAGCAATAACCATGTTGTCGGTACCAAAAAGCATAGGAATAAAGGTGATTAATAAAGGGAATCCAATTGTTAGTAAGCCAGGCAGCATCATTTCTTTAAGAGATGCTTTTGTTGAAATAGCGACACATTTATCGTATTCTGGTTTTCCAGTGCCTTCTAAGATACCAGGAATCTCTTTAAATTGTCTGCGGACTTCATATACCATTTCCATAGCGGCTTTTCCTACGGCATTCATCGCTAATGCCGAGAATACAACAGGCACCATTCCTCCTATAAAAAGCATAGCCAATACAGGTGCTTTAAAAATATTAATGCCATCAATACCAGTAAAGGTTACATAAGCTGCAAATAAAGCAAGTGAGGTTAATGCTGCCGAAGCAATAGCAAATCCTTTTCCAGTTGCAGCGGTAGTATTTCCTACGGCATCTAAAATATCTGTACGTTCACGAACAATAGGGTCTTGTTCACTCATTTCGGCAATACCACCAGCATTATCGGCAATAGGCCCAAAAGCATCAATAGCCAACTGCATTGCAGTAGTAGCCATCATTGCAGAAGCGGCTAAAGATACACCGTAAAAACCTGCAAAGGCATAAGATGCCCATATTGCAGCTGCAAATAGAATAACAGAAGGGAAGGTAGACATCATTCCTGTTGCCAAACCTGCAATAACATTTGTTCCTGCTCCTGTACTTGATTTTTGTACAATTTCTAAGATAGGCTTTTTACCTAGTCCGGTATAGTATTCTGTTACTGATGAAATTACAGCACCTACAACCAATCCTACTAAGGTTGCGTAAAATACACGCATTGATGAGATGTCTTGTAGGCCTTCACCATAGAATTCCATTTTCATAGTTTCAGGTAGCATCCAAGTAACAAGTACATAGCAAGATATTGCTACTAATGCTATGGCAGTCCAGTTCCCTAAGTTTAATGCTGACATTACTTGAGCTTCTTTAGCATCGTTACTTTTAATTTTCACTAAAAGTGTTCCTATAATAGAGATGATAATCCCTGCTCCAGCAATAGCCATTGGTAGTAAAATTGGACCAATACCTCCAAAGGCATCTTCAATAACACCGCCCATATCTTTAATAACATAGTTACCAAGTACCATAGCGGCTAAAACGGTTGCAACATAAGAGCCAAATAAATCGGCACCCATACCGGCAACATCTCCTACATTATCTCCTACGTTATCAGCAATTGTTGCTGGGTTACGAGGGTCATCTTCAGGGATTCCTGCCTCTACTTTTCCTACTAAATCAGCACCAACATCGGCAGCTTTGGTATAAATACCACCGCCTACACGTGCAAACAATGCAATAGATTCTGCTCCTAAAGAAAACCCTGCAAGTGTTTCTAGCACAACAGTCATGTCGTTAGTAGAAGTCCATACACCGTTCATAAAGTAGTGAAAGAAAAATATAAAAAAGACTGTTAGTCCTAAAACTGCTAGTCCTGCAACACCAAGACCCATAACGGTTCCACCTCCAAAAGATACTTGTAGTGCTTTTGGTAAGCTGGTACGTGCTGCTTGTGTTGTTCTAACATTTGTTTTGGTAGCAATTTTCATCCCCATGTTTCCTGCCCAAGCAGAAAATCCTGCTCCAAAAATAAATGCAATAACAATAAGCCAATGCGTTGTAGGTATCAATACAGATACTCCAGCAAGTGCAATACTTACAATAATTACAAAAACACTTAATAGTCTATATTCTGCACCAAGAAAGGCGAGTGCGCCATCATAGATGTGATCAGAAATTTCTTTCATTTTGCCATCTCCTGCGTCTTGTTTCATAACCCATCGTCGTTTAATTCCCATAAAGATTAAACCTAGTACGGCCATTACAATTGGCACGTAAATCATCATTGATTCCATAAAAAAGTTTTTAATTTAAAATTAGCAGCTCTAAAAGTATTAAAAATCAACGAGATAAAAAAAAGGGTGCTATCCAAATTTTGAATAGCACCCTTTTAAAAATTATAAGAACGACTAGATTGTAAAGTTTCCGTTCGTTTTATGTTCGCTTTCGTTGTAACGAATAATACATTTATCTAAGATGTCATATGCTTCTGTAGCATCTCCCCATCCACCAACATCAACTCTTTTCTTT
Organism: Flavobacteriaceae bacterium; assembly: GCA_965178655.1. Taxonomy (GTDB): domain Bacteria; phylum Bacteroidota; class Bacteroidia; order Flavobacteriales; family Flavobacteriaceae. Next base: position 858,732 of record OZ238266.1, on the reverse strand, counting down.
TCAAGATCTTTATATACTTGAAAGAAGTGAGTGATTTCTTTTACCAAGTGTGGATTCATGTCTGATAGGTCGTTTAATGAGTTCCAAATTGGGTCAGAAACTGGTACACAAATCACTTTTTCATCTGGTCCTTTTTCATCTGCCATATGAAAGACACCAATTGGCTTTACTTCCATAACACACATCGGAAAAGTTGGCTCTGTTCCTAATACTAATACATCAAGAGGATCACCATCTAACGCTAATGTTTCAGGAATAAAACCGTAGTCTGCTGGGTACATCATTGAAGAGAATAACATTCTATCAAATCTGATTTTTCCTAAATCAAAATCGTATTCATATTTGTTTCTACTCCCTTTAGGGATTTCAATTAAAACATCAAATGTTCTTTTTATTGCTGCGCTCATTGCTTGTTTTTTTTATCAGTGCGCGAAAGTACAACATTTTATAGGCTTATGCACTATATATAAGTAATTTAATCTTTATGAATGCTTCTTTTTTGTTTGGGTGTATGGCATGAGTTTATATGACAGATATAACTAAAATTGTAAACTATGGCAGCGATGTGGATAAGGTTAAAGATTTCTTGTTACTTTTGCGGTAGTTATGGAGATAATTAAAAAAGATATTAGAAAATTAACAAAGGAAGAGTTACGTTCTTTTTTTGTAGAAAATGGCGATAAAGCTTTTCGCGGAAACCAAGTGTATGAATGGCTTTGGAGTAAAGGGGCTCATGTTTTTGACGACATGACAAACTTATCTAGGCTTACCCGTGATATGCTAGAAAAGCACTTTGTAATTAATCATATTGCAATTAGTCAGATGCAGCGCAGTAGTGATGGTACAGTAAAAAACGCTGTAACATTGCATGATGGTTTAACTGTAGAGTCGGTATTAATACCTACGGCTACAAGAACTACAGCTTGTGTATCTAGTCAGGTGGGGTGTAGTTTAGATTGTAATTTTTGTGCTACAGCACGTTTAAAGCGCATGCGAAATTTAAACCCGGATGAAATTTATGATCAAGTACTTGCTATTGATAAAGAAAGTAGGTTAACGTATAACCGACCATTATCTAATATTGTTTTTATGGGTATGGGAGAGCCGTTAATGAACTACAATAATGTTATTAAGGCAATTGATAAAATTACTTCAGAGGAAGGCTTGGGTATGTCGCCAAAACGAATAATTGTATCGACTTCAGGAATTCCAAAAATGATTAAAAAAATGGCTGATGATGGTGTGAAGTTTAAACTTGCAGTGTCATTACATTCTGCAATTGATGAGGTTCGTGCTAAGATTATGCCTTTTAGTGAGCATTTTCCGTTAGAAGATTTAAGAGAGGCTTTAGCGTATTGGTACGCCAAAACAAAAAGCAGAATTTCTTATGAGTATATTGTTTGGAAAGGAATTAATGACTCTCAAGAGGCTATAGATGCTTTGGTACGTTTTTGTAGTTATGTGCCTTGTAAGGTGAATATTATAGAGTATAACCCAATTGATGATGGTGTTTTTCAACAGGCTGATAGAAAATTAGTAGATGCCTATTTAAATACTCTAGAAAAGCATCATATACCCGTTACAGTAAGACGATCACGAGGAAAAGATATTGATGCTGCTTGTGGGCAGTTAGCAAATAAAGTGCAATAGCATCATTTGTTTATACGAAAAAAGGCTACCAATTGGTAGCCTTTTTTTACTTTTATTTATAGTAGATTACTCAATACCAGCGCTAACTGATACGTCATCTAATTCCATACTAAATTGGTCAGTAACACCATGGTGTCTAAATCCAACATAAACTGTACTTCCTACTAAAGAAGAAATATCCATAGTTCTGTCAGTTAAAGTATTTACACCATCTAAAGAAGCTTCGTTAAAACTTAATCCATTTTGTAAATCAGCAACAGAACTTGAAGCAGCTACGTATACAGTATAGTTTTCAACATCCCAACTTGCATCAACAGCAGCAACTTTCCAGTTTAAGGTAGCCACTTGGTTTGCGTTCGTTAAGTCAATTGCTGGAGAAATCATCCAATTGTCAGGAGTTAATGCTCCAGAATTGTTGTCGTAAGAAAAAGAACGCGCAACAGTAACGTCTCCAGATCCTAATCCAGAATCAGTTAATGTTCCAACAACCCAGTTGTTTCCATCTCCGTCACTATCAACAAGTGACCAGTCAGAAACATCTTCATCGTTAAAGTCATCAGACCATACTACAGCTTCTTCAATAGGTAAGACAGGTGTTGTTCCTCCTGCATTATCATCATCACTTCCACAAGATGTTGCAAAGACAGCAGTCATTGCAACTAAAGATAACATAATTTTTTTCATAATAATTTGAGTTTTAGGTTTTAGTTAAAAAATTTGAAGTCGAAATATACTAAAAAATATATAAACATAGCATGTTATGTAAAAAAAAAGACTGCTTTAAAGCAGTCTCTTTTATATTCTTAAGTATAGTGTACTATAATTCTTCAGCAGTAACAACTACATTGTCAATTGCCATAACATATTGATCAGAAACATCATGATGTCTGAATCCAATATAAACGGTACCTCCTGATAAAGAAGAAATATCCATTGTTCTAGCAGATAGTTCGTTTACGCCATCTAAGATTTCGTTAAAGCTTATTCCAGATTCTAGTCCTGCAATAGTAGATGCTGCATATACGGTGTAGTTTTCATCGTCCCAAGATGCATCTGCAGCCATAGCTTCCCACGTTAAAACAGCAGTGTCTCCGTAACCAGATAAATCAATTGCTGGAGAAATTGCCCAGTTGTCAGGTGTTAATGCGCCACCGTTCCAAGAGTAAGAGGCTAACATTCCACTTGCAGGAGTCCATTCGTGTCCATCTGCATCTGCATCAGTAATTGTCCAGTCAGAAACATCTCCGTCATCAAAGTTGTCTGCCCAAGCTTCCACCATTACAGCTGGTAAGTCTGCAGGCTCAGTAAAGATTGATCTATCTTGACAAGAAGTTGCAAAAATAGCAGTAATTGCAATAAGTGATAAAATTCTTTTTTTCATAATAAATTTAATTTAAAGTTTAGATTGTGGTCGAAATATACTAAAAAAAACAGACTTTAAAAGAAATGTGCTTTAAAAAAAGTGTCGAAAGGATATAAAAATGTATTTTAAACCCTCTAAAAAAAACTTTTTAAGAATCCAGGCAACCTTTTTAAATATTTTAACGTCTTTATAGATAGTAGTCAAAAGTGAAATTATTGAAAGTTATTCCATTACATACATCAGAGCATCAGCTCGTGGCTAAGGCAATTAAGAACTCTAGAAGGGCTCAGCAAAAGATATACAATAAGTATGCTCCTAAGATGAATAGTATATGCAGATACTATATAAAGGATAAAGGAATTGCTGAAGATGTAATGATAACGGGTTTTTATAAGGCTTTTAAAAAATTATCGTCGTTTAAAAATGAAGGCAATCTTGAAGGATGGTTGCGAAAGATAATGGTTAGGGAGTGTATTTCATATCATAGGTCTAAAAAGAATGTGTTTTTAACAGACAAGATAGAAACCTTTACTAGTGCTTCTGATAATGAAATTGAAAGTCATTACAATGTTTCGGAAATACAATTGTTAATTGATCAATTACCAAAAGGATATAAAATGGTATTTGTATTGTTTGCAATAGAAGGATATAAGCACTCTGAAATAGCAAATTTACTTCAAATTTCAGAGAACACTTCTAAAACACAATTATTTAAAGCACGTAAAAAATTACAAGAACAGATTTTGCATTTAAAACTTATTGAAAATGGAACAAAATAAATTTGATAAATTAGTTAAGGAAACTTTAGAGCAAAGGCTATTAACTCCAGGCGAAACAGCTTGGGAAAAATTAGATGTGCGTTTAGGTGGTAAGGCAACTAAAAAACGATATCATATTATTTATACTATTGCAGCTTCGATGGTATTATTTATAACGGTTTCACAACTAACCAATAGATCAAGCCCTGTAGACACTTCTATTAAGACAGCTAAGGTTTTTAATCGGGATATAATTGAAGTAAAAAAGGAATCAAAACAAATTTTAGACATAAAAAAATCTCCTTTGCCAGAAGTCGCTAAAATAATTCCTGTAAAACAAAACCGTATAGAAACACCAATTAAAAACTTACAAGAAACCGTTGTTGTTCAACAATTAATTGAGGTTGAAAAAAACAATGGACAATCATTAAAAGTAATAAATGAAACACTCTCAATAGAGGTTGATAATTTATTACTGATGGCATCGCAAAAAATTAAAGACCAAGCAATAATAGAAAAGCAGTTGTCTCTTGAAGCCGAAGCTTTACTGGCTGATGTTGAAGGAGAGTTGGAAGCATCTTTTAAGTCTTCGGTTTTTGAAAAAATAATAGAAGGGTTTGAAAAAACTAAAACCACAGTAGTAAACAGAAATAATTAATAATTTAAAAAAGGGTATAATGTTACAAGTAATTAAGAAAATTATTGTTTTAGCAATAGTATTGTTAGGCGCTCAGTTGTCAGCACAAGAATATAAACCAAATGATTCTGTTCAGGCAGCAACTTTTGTCGAGCAACAAAAGGCGCTTATGAAAAAAGAAATTGCAGAAATAAATCAATCGCTAGAAGAGGGACTAATATCAATAGAAACAGCTGCTTTAGAAAAAGAAAAGATAGCATTGCGTTATGCGGCTAAGCTGTACAATAATGCTAAAAAATCATATAAATTAACTATTGGTGGTGAAAATGTTATTTTTAAAGATAAAAAACATACTCCTAAGAAAGATAGACGAACTTATTCTGATATTGTAATTGCATTTGGGCTTAATAGCACTTTAAAAAAAGGACAATCTATAAATGACTCTGAATATAAGGCAGCTGGTTCTCGTTTTTTTGAAATGGGAGTTGCTTGGAGAACTAGGGTGTTTAAAAACCATAATTGGCTACGTGTTAAGTACGGTGTGTCGTTACAGTATAATAACTTAAAACCAAAAGACAATAAATACTTTGTAAAGTCTGGTAATATAACAACTTTAGAGGTGCATGAGTTTGATTTAAAAAAATCAAAGCTAAGAATGACAAATCTAGTAATGCCAATACATTTTGAGTTTGGGCCATCAACAAAAAAGGAAAAGGCAAACTATTTTAGGTATAGTACTAAGAAAAAACTTAAAATAGGACTTGGTGGGTATGCGGGGTTACGCATTGGAACACGTCAAAAATTAAAATACGAGGTAGATGGCGATATGGAAAAGCACAAAGATAAAAGTGATTTTAATGCAAACGATTTTGTATATGGGCTTAGTGGGTATTTTTCTTTTGGAGGTGTAGGGTTGTATGCTAAGTATGATTTAAACCCTTTGTTTTCTAACCCAAATGAAAAGCAAAATAATGTTTCGCTAGGCGTACGATTTGATATGGATTAGCCTTAAATAAAAAATCATTCATATATAAAAAGTGCCGTTTGAATTTCAAACGGCACTTTTTATATAAATAACATATTGTATAGTTACAATATTAACCTCTCAAGAGACCTCTTGAGATTACAATTTTTTGAATTTCAGAAGTTCCTTCGTAAATCTGTGTAATTTTTGCATCTCGCATTAAACGCTCTACGTGGTATTCTTTTACAAAACCATTTCCGCCGTGAATTTGTACAGCTTCAACAGTTTGTTCCATAGCTACTTTAGAAGCGTATAGCTTTGCCATAGCACCAGACATATCAAAGTTGTTCCCTTGGTCTTTATCCCACGCTGCCTTCATTACTAAATGACGAGCAGCCTCAATTTCAGTATACATATCTGCCAGTTTAAAGGCAATAGCTTGATGGTTACAAATTTCTGTTCCAAAAGCTTTACGTTCTTTAGAGTATTTTAAAGCTAACTCATATGCTCCAGAAGCAATACCTAGTGCTTGAGAAGCAATACCAATACGTCCGCCAGATAAGGTTTTCATAGCAAATTTAAATCCAAAGCCATCTTCACCAATTCTATTTTCTTTAGGTACTTTTACATCGTTAAACTGTAAGGTGTGTGTATCAGAACCTCTAATACCTAATTTATCTTCTTTAGGTCCAATATCAAACCCTTCCATTCCTTTTTCAACAATAAAAGCATTAATTCCTCTATGTCCTTTTTCTCTATCGGTTTGTGCAATAACTAAATATACATCAGAGCGTCCGCCGTTGGTAATCCAGTTTTTTGTACCATTAAGTACATAATGATCTCCTTTGTCAATTGCAGTTGTTGCTTGAGAAGTAGCATCAGATCCTGCTTCGGGTTCGCTTAAACAAAATGCGCCTAAAAATTCTCCCGTAGCTAATTTTGTTAAGTATTTTTGTTTTTGAGCTTCAGTACCGTATGCTTCAAGTCCGTAACAAACTAAAGAGTTGTTTACAGATACCATAACAGAAGCAGATGCATCAATTTTTGATAACTCTTCCATAATTAATACATAAGAAAAAGCATCCATTCCACTTCCGCCGTATTTAGGATCTACCATAATACCTAAAAACCCAAGCTCACCCATTTTAGTAACGAGTTCTTTCGGAAATTCTTGTTTGTTATCTCTTTCAATAACACCTGGTAGTAATTCTGTTTGTGCAAAATCTCTTGCAGCATCACGAATCATGATATGCTCTTCTGTAAGGGTAAAGTCCATTATTATATGTGTTTGTTTTTTTAATAGTAGAACGCAAATATACACGTTTATTACTAATTATCCGATACTTGACTAAAGGTTTTCTTTAGTAAAAGAACCATATAATTATATGTATATTTGTGAGTGAAATATATTTAAAAGCAACCAATTTGGAGTATAATGTAATAGGAGTAATGTCAGGAACCTCTTTAGATGGGGTAGATTTAATATATGTGAACTTTACAAAAGCGAACAGTTGGCATTATAAAATATTGCAAACTAAAACAGTTCCGTACACCTCATTATGGGAAGACTGTTTGCGTGTTGCAGTACAATTTTCTTCAGAAGAACTCTCGCTGCTCAATACAGAATACACAACATATTTAGCAACAATAATTAATGATTTTATTTCTGAATTTAATATAAAACAGATAGATGCAGTTTGCTCTCACGGACATACTATTTTGCATCAGCCAGAAAAAGGCATTACCCTACAGATAGGAAACTTAGAAAGTTTGTCAAAACTCATAAAGCAAACGGTAATTTGCGATTTTAGAGTTCAAGATGTTGCTTACGGAGGACAAGGCGCGCCATTAGTGCCTATAGGTGATCAATTATTGTTTTCAGAATATACACATTGTGTTAATTTAGGTGGGTTTTCAAATATTTCTATGCAAAAAGAAAACCGCCGAATAGCGTATGATATTTGCCCTGTAAATATTGTGCTCAATCATTACGCCCAACAATTAGGTTTGTCTTATGATGATAAGGGCAGTATTGCTGCTTCAGGAAAAATATGTAAGCCATTGTTTGAAGCGTTAAATAGCCTTCCTTTTTATAAAAAGTTAGCCCCAAAATCACTAGGGTTTGAATGGGTTAATGCAATTGTTTTTCCGTTAATTGATTCCTATGTGTTATCTGTAAAAGATATATTGTGTACAGTTGTAGAACATGTAGCAGTACAGCTGTCAGTTCATTTTTCAGATAAAAACAATCATGTAATTTTAACCGGAGGAGGCGTTTATAATAATTACTTGTTATCGCGAATTAAAGCCCATACACCAGCAAAAATAGTTATTCCTAGTTCGGTGCTAATAGAGTTTAAAGAGGCTTTAATTTTCGCGTTTTTAGGCGTGCTAAAGTCAAGAGCAGAAATAAATGTGTTGGCCTCGGTAACAGGCGCTAAAAAAAATCATTCCTCAGGAGTTGTTTTCACCTATAAAAATTAAATTAGTTTGCTATCTTTGGCAAAATTTATTTTCGATACTTTATTGAAAAAAAGCATATATAAAGAAGAAAAAAATGAAAGAATTACTTAAACGATACGAAGATAAACAACCAGAAATTGTGTTTCATTGGAAAGACCAAGAAACAGACGCTGAAGGTTGGACGGTGATAAATTCATTACGCGGTGGTGCTGCAGGAGGCGGAACACGTATGCGTAAAGGGTTAAATAAGAACGAAGTACTGTCTTTAGCAAAAACAATGGAGGTTAAGTTTACTGTTTCTGGACCAGCAATTGGTGGTGCAAAATCAGGAATTAATTTTGACCCAAATGATCCAAGAAAACGCGGGGTTTTAGAACGTTGGTACAAAGCAGTTACTCCATTATTAAAGCATTATTACGGAACAGGTGGCGATTTAAATGTAGATGCCGATAAAGACGTTATTCCAATTACTGAAAATTGTGGTGTATGGCACCCGCAAGAAGGGATATTTAACGGACACTTTAGACCTACTGAGGCTGAAAAAATTAACCGTATTGGACAATTACGACAAGGTGTAATTAAGGTTATTGAAGATGATATTTTCTCGCCAGACCTTTCAAGAAAATATACAGTTGCAGATATGTTAACCGGATACGGTGTTGCGCAAGCAGTAAAGCATTATTATGATATTTACGGCGGTAATATTTCAGGTAAAAAAGCTATTGTACAAGGATTTGGAAATGTAGGTTCTGCGGCAGCATATTACTTAACACAGTTAGGTGCAAAAGTAGTAGGTATTATAGATAGAGACGGAGGAGTGATTAACGACGAAGGCTTTTCTATGCAAGAAATGACACAGCTGTTTTTAGGGAAAGACGGTAATAAATTAGTTTCAGAAAAGATGATCTCTTTTGAAGAAATTAATGATAAAATATGGGCTTTACCAGCAGAAATTTTTGTACCAGCAGCAGCATCAAGATTGGTGTCTAAAAATCAGGTGCAACAAATGATTGATACTGGTTTAGAAGTTATTTCTCCAGGCGCAAATGTGCCTTTTGCAGATAAAGAAATTTTCTTTGGACCAATAATGGAGCACACTGATAAGCAAGTGAGCCTGTTGCCAGATTTTATTTCAAATTGTGGTATAGCACGTGTATTTGCATACTTAATGGAAGCTCGCGTGGCACAGCCAATGAATGATGAAGCTATTTTTAACGACACATCAATGACTATAAAAAATGCGTTATTAAAAACTTTTGAAAAAAATAATAGTAAAAAAGAAATTTGTAAAACTGCTTTTGAAATAGCATTAACGCAATTAGTATAAATAATTTAAAATTTAAGATTAAAATCAATGTTTAAAAATTTTTTAGGGAACAGTCCAAAGTGGTATAAAATGACCATGATTTCATTTTTAGTGATGAATGTAGTGCTTTATTTTGGGTTGCCAACCGTAATGGAAACACATACCGCACACACCATAATATCATGGTTGTTTATAGGAGAGTTTATTTTTACCCTAGCAATGGCATTAAAATGTTATCCATTGCAATCAGGAGGGTTGTTGGCTATTCAGATAATAGCATTAGGCTTAACTTCTCCAAAAAATGCTTACCATGAGGTGAGTCAAAACCTAGAAGTTATTCTGTTACTAGTATTTATGGTAGCAGGAATTTATTTCATGAAACCATTACTAATGTTTATCTTTAGTAAAGTATTTACACGTGTAAAATCAAAAATATTACTATCGGTATTGTTTGTGTTTATATCAGCAGTATTATCAGCATTTTTAGATGCACTAACGGTTACTGCAGTACTAATTAGTGTAGCTGTTGGGTTTTATGGGGTGTACCACAAAATACATTCTAGTGGCGAAGATTATAATAAAGATGGCATTTTAGATAAAGATGAACTAAGTGGAGAGGCTTTAGAACAATTTAGAAGTTTCTTAAGGTCTTTAATAATGCACGGTGTAGTAGGTACTGCCTTAGGGGGTGTTTGTACAATTGTTGGTGAACCTCAAAATTTATTAATAGGAGAGCGCTTAGGCTGGGATTTTATTGAGTTTTTCATGCAAATGAAAGATGTAACCATACCAGTTTTAATATGTGGCTTGTTAACTACTGTTGTTCTAGAGCGTACAAAAATATTTGGTTTTGGTGCTGAAATGCCAGAAATTGCTAGTAAAATTATTGAAGGATATACTAATGAGCAAGACGCTAAGCGTTCTAATAAAGCAAAGTATGCATTGTGGGTACAAGGCGTGTCAGCAATTTTACTTATTATAGGCCTAGCATTACATATTGCTCCAGTAGGCTTTATAGGATTAGCATTAATAATAGTGCAAACAGCATTTATGGGAATTACAGATGAGCATGCCTTAGGACATGCCTTTGAAGAGGCTTTACCGTTTACAGCATTATTAGTAGTTTTCTTTGTAGTTGTAGCAATGATTCATGACCAGCACTTGTTTAGCCCAATTATAGCATGGGCATTACAGCAAGACCCTGCTTCTCAACCAGGATTATTCTACTTGGCTAATGGTGCATTGTCTGCAATAAGCGATAATGTATTTGTTGCAACTGTTTATATTGGAGAGGTACAACAAGCCTTTGAAAGTGGTACTATTACCAGAGCACATTACGAAAAACTTGCCATTGCAATTAACACAGGTACAAACCTGCCTAGTGTTGCTACACCAAACGGACAAGCAGCATTTCTGTTTTTGTTAACCTCATCATTGGCACCATTAATAAACCTATCTTATGGTAAAATGGTGAAAATGGCACTGCCATATACTATTGTTTTAGGTGGAGTAGGATATATAATGGTAAAACTAACATTGTCATAAATAATAAAACATATAATAACAGAAAAGCCATTCAGTATTGAATGGCTTTTCTGTTATTATTGACGACGTATTGAATTTTAACAAAAATTATGATAAAAACAATTTACTATTCGTATTTTCGTTACCATACTATTAATCTTATAAATAAATAAACAAATGTCAGTAAGTATTCAAGAGGTTTCAGACACTTTAGAAACAGCGCAGGTAGAAAAAAAGACCCTTTCCATTATTAATCTAATTAGCGAAGGAGGCCTTGGAGGACAGATTATTATAGGGCTATTGTTTGTGTTACTAGTAGTGGCGTTATACATTTATTTTGAACGATTATTAGCAATTAAAGAAGGCGCAAAAGTAGATGCTAACTTTATGAACCAAATAAAAGACCATATAACCAACGGCAAAATAGAAGTTGCTAATTTGTTATGTGCCCAAGATAAATCGCCAGTTTCTGCTTTAATTCAAAAAGGAATTTCTAGAATAGGGAAACCCCTAGAAGATATTCATACCGCTATTGAAAATGCAGGGCGATTAGAGATATATAAACTTGAAAAAAATGTAAGTGTATTAGCAACCATTTCTGGAGTAGCTCCAATGATTGGATTCTTAGGAACAGTAATAGGAATGATTATTTCTATTTTCGAAATTGCCAATTCAGGAGGTAATATTGATATTAAAACCCTGGCAGGAGGATTGTATACTGCCATGACAACTACCGTAGCAGGATTGGTAGTAGGTATTGTAGCCTACATGGCTTACAATCATTTAGTAGTAAAAACTGATAAAATTATTTATAAAATGGAAGCCAACTCACTAGAGTTTTTCGATTTATTAAATGAACCAGCATAAGTATAGCCTATGAATATTCGAGGAAGAAATAAAGTCACCCCAGAATTCAATATGTCATCAATGACCGATATTGTGTTTCTATTATTGGTGTTTTTCATGATAGCATCAACACTAGTATCTGCAAATGCCATTGATCTACTATTGCCAAAATCGGGAGGAAAAACAACACAATCAAAAAGTTTAGCAGTTAGTATTACAAAAGACCTAACCTTTTATGTAGATTCCGAAAAAGTTAAAAAATCTCATCTAGAAAATTATATTTTAAACAAAATAGGAACACTTGAAAAACCAAGTATCGTATTGCGTTCAGATGAAAATGTATCTGTAAAAGAACTGGTGTATGTCATGGATATAGCCAATAGAAATAAAATAAAATCAACCTTAGCAGTAAGCCCTAAGTAAGCGTCTTGTGTATGAAAAAATCTGCCGTACAAAAACATGAAAAACAAGCTGCAATGTTAACATTGTTAACGGTGTTTATACTGTTTTTATGGTTGTTTTTTCACAAAGCATTTAGTTACCAAGACCCTCCAGAAGAATACGGAATGGAAGTTAATTTTGGTGTAACAGATACGGGGTCGCAAAATACACAGCCCGTTAAAGAAATTAAAATGGACCCTATACCAGTTGTTCCAGAAGAAGTGGTAGAAGAAATCCCTAAAGAAGTCGTTGAGGAAATTATTGAAGAAGAAATAATTGAAGAAGAAATAATAGAAGAAGTTACCCCAGAAGAGGTGGTGGAAGATGTAATAACCGAAGACACAGTTGAAGATGTTCCGGTAATTGTTCCCAAAGAAGAACCAAAAGAGGAAGTAAAAGAAGAGGTAAAGGAAATACCAAAAGAAGTGCCTGTTGTTAAGGAAGTGCCTGAGATTATTAAACCTATACAAGAAACTCCAAAAGAAACTCCAAAAGAAACTCCAGTGCCACCTGCACCTGTACCAGATCAGGCTACCGAAAATGCATTAGCAAGTGTGTTAAACGGTCCAGAAACCGACGGCGAAACTTCCGAGTCTGAAGGTGATGACAATGAGGCAGGAGATAAAGGAAACGATAACGGCGACCCTAATGCACCAGAATACTATACCAATCCTGGAAATGGCTCAGGAGGTGATTATAACTTAATTGGACGAATACCATTGCGTAGACCAGTGCCAGCCTATCTTTGCAGAAAAGAAGGTCGGGTAGTGGTTGCTATAAAAGTAGATAGAAACGGAAAGGTAATAGAGGCTATTGCAGGCGCAAAAGGTAGTACAACAACTGAAAGTTGTTTACTAGAGCAAGCAAAAAAAGCGGCGCTTAAAACAAAATGGCAAGCTGCAGCAAATGCTCCAGAAAAACAAGTAGGAAAAATAATTTACAATTTTAGATTGTATTAAATGAGCTATCAAGAAACGGTTAACTGGATGTTTGAGCAACTTCCGGCATATCAGAAAATAGGTAAAAAAGCGTATAAGGCAGATTTGGTAAATATCAAAGCCCTGGCTAAAACCCTAAACCATCCAGAACAAAAGTTTAAAAGCATTCATGTAGGCGGCACCAACGGAAAAGGATCGTCTAGTCATATGTTAGCATCTATACTGCAAGCCGCAGGTTATAAAGTAGGACTTTATACGTCTCCCCATTTAAAAGATTTTAGAGAACGTATAAAGATTAATGGCGTGCAAATATCAAAAACATATGTAGTAGATTTTGTGGCAAAAAACAAAACGTTTTTTAAAGATAACAGCATCTCTTTTTTTGAGATGACCGTAGGCTTAGCTTTTGATTATTTTGCAGCAGAAAAAGTTGACATTGCTATTATAGAAGTTGGATTAGGTGGTCGATTAGACGCCACTAATATAATTAACCCAGAAGTGTCATTAATTACAAATATAGGAATAGATCATACTGCTTTTTTAGGAACAACACTCCCGGAAATTGCTAAAGAAAAAGCAGGGATAATAAAGTTAAACACTCCAATAGTTATTAGTGAGACACAAGCAGAAACAGCTTCGGTTTTTATTAAAAAATCAACAGTAGAAGATGCTACAATTCAGTTTGCGGACAAATGTATAACAAAAGACTATAAAACAGATTTGTTAGGGAGTTATCAAACTAAAAACATAAGAGGCGTATTAGCAAGCTTAAAAGTATTGCCAAATTTTACAATTACTGAAGCGCATATAAACGAGGGCTTATTAAATGTTGTAAAAAATACAGGCTTATTAGGCCGTTGGCAAATATTGCAGGATAAACCAAAAATAATTTGTGATACAGCACATAATAAAGAAGGATTGTCGCTTACCATGAAACAGTTGGTAAAAGAAGAATGTAAAAACTTACATATTGTTTTTGGAGTAATGTCAGACAAAGATTTGACTACAATACTACCGTTATTCCCTCTAAATGCTAGATATTATTTTTGTTCCCCAAATATTTTAAGAGCAATGACCACAGATATGTTATATGATAAAGCGATTGCTTTTGGTTTAAAAGGAGAAAAGTACCCTACTGTGTATGATGCACTTAGCTCTGCAAAGAATAAAGCGGGAGAATCTGATGTTGTTTACGTAGGTGGAAGTACGTTTGTGGTAGCTGAAATTCTTTAAAATTTTCACTTCAAAAATGTTGTAGACTTAAAAATAGGTGTTATATTTGCCTCCGCAATCAAACACTAGGGCAATTAGCTCAGTTGGTTCAGAGCACCTCGTTTACACCGAGGGGGTCGGGGGTTCGAATCCCTCATTGCCCACTTTAGTTCTTGATTGTAAATTCCACACCGTAGGAATAAAAATAAAACGGGCAATTAGCTCAGTTGGTTCAGAGCACCTCGTTTACACCGAGGGGGTCGGGGGTTCGAATCCCTCATTGCCCACATCAAGCACAAAATCCCGATGAGTTTTCATCGGGATTTTTTATTTTCAAAAAAAGGAGAGTTATCTCCGTTTTTTTGAAAATAAAAAAGACCTTTATGCGCTAGCATATCAGGGTTTGTATTTGCAGTAGTGGTTTCAAACAGGGATCTCTAATCCCTTTTAAAAAGGAGAGCTGTCTCCGTTTTTTGAAAATAAAAAAGATCTTTATGCGCTAGCATATCAGGGTTTGTATTTGCAGTAGTGGTTTCAAGTAGGGATCTCTAATCCCTCATTGCCCACATCAAGCACAAATCCCGATGAGTTTTCATCGGGATTTTTTGTTTTAAAATAAAAACACTCTTTTTGTATTAACATATTGAGGTTTCAATTAATTTTTTTATTGTATCTCAATAGTATAAGGCAGTAACATTTGTGTGCCTTTTACTTGTGACATTTCTTTAATACGGTTTAGTATATTATAGTGATATGTACCTAAGGCGTCTTCTAAAATTTCTGCTTCAGATTTCATTACGCCAAAATCTTGAACCATATCTTCTAAGTCTTTCTCGTACACAGGAAATTCCTTTGTTCTATAAGTTGTTAACTCTGCCGCTTCAGCTGCTCGCTCTAAGGCAAGGTCTAGTCCGCCAAGTTCATCTACTAAACCAATTTTTAAGGCATCAGCACCAGTCCATACACGTCCTTGTGCAATATTATTTACAGCTTCTGGAGTCATGTTTCTCCCGTTAGCAACTCTATCTATAAAGGTGTTATAAATAGCAACAACACCCTCTTTCATAACATCATGTTGCGCATTACTCATTGGTTCAAATACACTATAGGTAATACTGTTTTTATTGGTGCTTACTTGCTCAGAATTAATACCAATATCTGTAATAAAGCCGTGGGCATTTGGCAGGGTTCCAAAGACACCTATACTTCCTGTAATAGTATTTGGTTCAGCAATAATGGTATCGGCATTACAAGCAATATAGTAACCACCAGAAGCTGCTAGATTCCCCATAGAAACAATAACAGGTTTTACTGCTTTGGTACGTTCTATTTCTCTCCAGATTAGATCACTTGCTAAGGCACTTCCTCCGGGAGAGTTAATACGCAAAACAATAGCTTTAATATTGTCGTCTTCTCTTGCTTTTTTGAGTGATTCGTTAATAACGCCTTGTCCAATAATTTTTTCGTTACCCTCACCGTACATAATTTGTCCTTGTGCATAAATCACTGCAATACGGTCTTTAATTTTAAGGTTTTTGATGAGATTTTTTGATTTGCTATGCTTGGCATAGTCATAAATATCAACACTATTGTAGTCATCTTCAGCAACTAATCCTAACTTAGTTTTTATTTCAGTTTCAAACTCATCGGCATATAAAAGTTTGTCTATGAGCTTAGAGTTTACTGCTTTTTCAGGGCTTCTTGCTAATAGATTATCGGCTATGTTGTGTAATTCAGAAACACTAATGTTTCTACTTTCTGAAATTTCATATTTCATTTCTGCCCAAATAGAATTTAAAAACACACTAATTTGTTCGCGATTGGCATCACTCATTTCTTGTGTTAGGTATGGTTCTACAGCACTTTTGTATTTTCCGTGTCTAATAACTTCCATCTTTAAGCCATATTTGTCTTGAAAGTCTTTATAGTATAAAATTTCGGTAGCAAGTCCTTTAAAATCTAATCCTCCTACAGGGTTTAAGTATATAGCATCGGCAACAGAACTTAAGTAGTATTCTTTTTGTCCCATACCATCACTGTAGGCTAAAATGAATTTTCCAGAAGCTTTAAACTCAAGTAAGGCATCTCTTAAGGCTTTTGTTTGTGCCATACCAGCAGATAATTGCAGGTTTTTTATAGAAATCCCTTCAATATTGTTGTCTGTAGCTGCGTAAGTAATAGCATTAATAATGTCGAACAATCCATTGTGTTTTTTGTCGTCTTGAAACAGGAAAGCCCATTCTCCGTAATCAAATTGTCCTTCATAATCAGCAATAGCATCTGTTAGATCAAGCGCTAATACAGAATTCTCTTTTACAATGACTTTATTGTCATTATCACTACCACTAATAGCAGCGATTGCTATTAGTAAAAAGAGACAAAGTCCCGTAAACACACCAATTCCTACAATGGTAGATAATACTCTTTTTAAAAAATTCATAATATAATTTTGTTTGTTATAGTCTTAAAAAAAGACGATTAAAATTAAAAATTGAGTAGCTTTGTAGCTACACATTTATATATAACCAATTAGTCTTATCTTTTATAAAATTGTTACATCATACATACATTTCATTAGGGAGTAATTTAGGAAATACGTTTAAAAACCTGCAAGACGCTATAAATGTATTGCATAAAACTATTGGAAATACGGTAATAATATCACCTGTATATGAAACGTCCTCTTGGGGGTTTGAAGCGCCAAGTTTTTTAAATTGTTGTGTAGGCTTAACCACTAGTTTAACGCCGAATGATTTATTGGGGGCTTTTAAAGAAATTGAAGCTTCTTTTGGCCGAAAAAAACCTAAAGGAGATACTTATGAAAGCAGGGTGTTAGATATTGATATTCTGTTTTATGATTCAGAAATAGTTAACACACCAACACTGATAATTCCTCATAAACATCTTACAAATCGTAATTTTGTATTACAGCCTTTGTCAGATATTGCACCAAGCTTGGTACATCCGGTATTAGGGAAATCTGTGTCGGAGTTGTTATTAGGGTGTGCCGATACTGCTCCAGTAACAAAATTACCGCAACAACTAAAAAATCCTTTTAATGCGCAGTTGTTCTCTTTATATAATTTTATTGCGATTGAAGGAAATATTGGAAGTGGTAAAACGAGTTTGGCAACTAAAATAGCTGAAGATTACAACGCAAAATTAGTGTTAGAGCGGTTTGCGGATAATGATTTCTTACCTAAGTTTTACAAAGACCAAGAGCGGTTTGCGTTTCCTTTAGAAATGAGTTTTTTGGCAGATAGGTATAAACAGTTGTCTGATGATATTGCGCAATATGATTTATTTACTGATTTTATTGTTGCCGATTATCATGTATCAAAGTCACTAACCTTTGCGAAGGTAACTCTTCCGGAAGATGAGTACGCATTGTATAGTAAGTTTTTTCAGGTGATATATAAGGATATGCAACAGCCTGATTTGTATGTGTATTTATACCAGAATACGGAACGATTATTACAAAACATAGCAAAAAGAGGTAGAGATTATGAACAAGATATACAGCCGGAATATTTAGATAAGATAAATAAAGGTTATTTGTCATTTATAAAATCTCAACCTAATTTATGTGTAAAAGTCATAGATGTTTCAGCTTTAGATTTTGTAAATAACCGTGCCGATTACTTAACAGTGTTAACGCAAATTTGTGAATTGTAGTTTTTTAAATATATGCATAAAAGTAAAAAGCCACTAAATTTATTTAGTGGCTTTTATAGTTTGTATGGTATAATGTTTATGCTTGAAGACTAGCGCCATTTGCAGTAACACTACGGTCAATTTTTCTCATAAGACCTTGTAGAACTTTTCCTGGGCCAACTTCTGTAAATTCTGTACCGCCATCGGCAATCATTTGCTGTACACATTGTGTCCATTTTACAGGTGCAGTTAATTGTGCAATTAGATTTTCTTTAATCTCATCTGGACTTGTAACTGCTTTAGCTATAACATTCTGATAAATAGGACAGGTTGGTTGTGCAAAAGGAGTTGCTTTAATAGCAGCAGCAAGTTCTTCTCGAGCAGGTTCCATTAAAGGAGAGTGAAATGCGCCACCAACAGGTAATACTAATGCTCTTCTAGCGCCTTTTTCGGTTAATACTTCGCAGGCTTTTTCAATTGCTTCAATGCTTCCAGAGATAACTAACTGCCCTGGGCAGTTGTAATTTGCGGCAACTACAACACCGTCAATTTCGGCACAGGTATCTTCAACAACAGCATCTTCTAGTCCTAGTACAGCCGCCATTGTAGATGGTTGTATTTCGCAGGCTTTTTGCATTGCTAAGGCACGCTTAGAAACTAATTTTAAGCCATCTTCAAAACTTAGTACACCATTGGCTACTAATGCCGATAATTCTCCTAAAGAGTGTCCAGCTACCATTTCTGGTTGAAAAGAATCTCCTAATACTTTTGCTAAAATTACAGAATGTAAAAATATAGCTGGTTGCGTAACTTTGGTTTCTTTTAATTGTTCGGCAGACCCTTCAAACATGATATCAGTAATAGAAAACCCTAAAATTGAATTTGCTTGTTCAAATAACTCTTGAGCGACAGGTGATTTTTCATAAAGATCTAATCCCATTCCTGAAAATTGAGCACCTTGCCCTGGAAATATATATGCTTTCATAATTGTAATTATTTAGTGTGTATAGGTGATATAGCTATAGTTATAATCGTGTTTATCGTCTTTAAAGCAATCTTCTTGATGCGTAATTTTCCATGTATTGTCTAATATAGGAAAAAATGTATCGGCTTCAAAGCTATGGTGAACTTTAGTGATTTCTAGTGTATGTACAAGCGGTAGTGCTTGCTTGTAAATTTCGCCACCACCAATAATAAATGGTTGTGTATCGTTTTTTGCTACAGCAATTGCTTCTGCTATGGTGTGTACTACAACGGCATTTTTTGCAGTGTAGTTTTTATTTCGGGTAATAACAATATTGGTTCTGTTTGGTAACGCTTTAGGGAAACTTTCAAATGTTTTTCGCCCCATAATAATAGCGTGCCCAGACGTTAGTTTTTTAAAGCGCTTTAAGTCATTGCTTAAATGCCATATTAACTGGTTGTCTTTTCCCAGTTCGTTATTGGCGCCAATAGCAGCAATTAGAGTAATGTTTTGCGTGTTCATAGTTGTGTGTTAAACTGCAACGGCACCTTTTATTCCAGGATGCGGATTGTAGTTTATTAATTCAAAATCTTCAAAAGTAAATGCTGTGATATCAGTGATATTCGGATTTATCTTCATGGTAGGTAAAGCACGTGTCTCTCTTGATAATTGAAGATCGAATTGTGATTTATGATTGTTATAAATATGCGCATCACCAAAAGTATGTACAAATTCACCAGCTTCTAATCCACAAACTTGTGCCATCATCATGGTTAATAATGCGTATGAAGCTATGTTAAATGGTACGCCTAAAAATATATCGGCACTACGCTGGTATAGCTGACAAGATAATTTTCCGTTGGCAACATAAAATTGAAAAAAGGCATGACAAGGAGGTAAAGCAGCTTTACCGTTAGCAACATTTTCGCTAAAAGACACAGAGGTGTCTGGTAATACTGAAGGGTTCCACGCTGCAACGAGCATTCTTCTGCTATCTGGATTGTTTTTTATGGTTGTAATAACATCTTGTAATTGGTCTATATCATCACTATTCCAATTACGCCACTGGTGTCCGTAAACAGGACCTAAATCTCCATTCTCATCTGCCCAGTCGTTCCATATTTTTACACCATTGTCTTGTAGGTACTTAATATTAGTATCTCCATTTATAAACCAAAGTAATTCGTGTATGATTGATTTTAAATGCAATTTTTTAGTGGTAACCATCGGAAAACCTTTGCTTAAATCAAATCGCATTTGGTATCCAAAAACACTTTTTGTTCCGGTTCCGGTGCGGTCTTCTTTTTCGTTACCGTTTGCTAAAACGTGCTGTACTAAATCAAGATATTGTTTCATTATTTTAATCGCTAGTTTGAGGGCTGAAAGGTAAAAAAAATATTGATTTATTCCTTCATATTATTTAGAAATCAGCGGTTACCGTTTCTGTTTATAAAATGATTTTATGGCGTTTAACAACAAAATAGGAAAGAGCAAAAGGGTACTAGGTACTAGCGAAAAGCGATTAGATACAAATTCAAAATTAAGAATACTAAGTATCTCCAGCATTGTGCTATGAGATTCTTCGCTGTCGTTTTAGAATGACTAGAAATCTAGAGTAAAATAGAAATGATTTATATTGAATGTTTTAGTGTTAAGTTACTATCCAATAATCATTCCGGCAATTGTAGCTGAAATAAGCGATGCAATAGTTCCTCCAATAAGTGCTTTTATTCCAAATTTAGATAATGTTTTTCGCTGTCCAGGTGCTAAAGATCCAATACCGCCAATTTGTATACCAATAGAGGCAAAATTAGCAAAACCACATAGCATATAGGTTGCCATAACAACTGATTTTTCATAGTTAAGGTGCATGGTGTTTGCCATGTTTTTAAGTTCTACCAATTGTATGTATCCTAAAAATTCACTTGCGGCAAGTTTAATACCAAGTAATTGCCCCATCATCATAACATCTTCTTTGGCAATACCAATAAGCCACATTAATGGTGCAAAAACGGTTCCTAATATAGCTTCAAGAGATAGGTTTGCATATGGACTATTACTAGCAACCCATTCGTTTATACCGCCAATAGTACCAAGTTTAAGAAGTCCGTAATTAATCATGGCTATAAACGCTACAAAAACGAGTAGCATGGCAGCAACATTTACGGCTAGTTTAAGTCCTTCAGTAGTTCCGTTTGCAATAGCATCAAGAATGTTAGAGCCTATTTTTTCGGAAGATACGGTTACATCGGTATTAATAGTTTCGGTTTGTGGATATAGTATTTTTGATATGACAATAGCTCCTGGTGCAGCCATTACAGAAGCTGCTAATAAATGACTTGCAAAATACTCACGAGCAACTACATCATCACCCCCTAAAAACTGTATGTATACGGCAAGTACCCCTCCTGCAACGGTAGCCATACCGCCAATCATAACTAGTAGCATTTCTGACTTGTTCATTTTTTCGAGATATGCCTTAATAAGTAAAGGTGCTTCGGTTTGACCTAAAAAAATATTTCCTGCTACACTAAGGCTTTCTGCGCCAGAGATTCCTAGTAGTTTGGTTAATAGCCAAGCTAGGGCTTTTACAGCTTTTTGAATAATACCTAAGTAGAATAATACTGAGGTTAAGGCAGAAAAAAAGATGATAGTGGGAAGTATAGAAACGGCAAAGTTAATAAGCGGACTCTCTATTGTTCCTGATATAAATGATTTAAATAAAAATTCTGTTCCAGCTTCGGTAAAGGTAAGAACTTTGTTAAATGCTTTTCCGAGATATTTAAAAAGCGATTTAACAACGGGTACTTTTAATACGCCAATGGCAATAAGTAATTGAAACGCAAGTCCGATACCTACTGTTTTCCATTTAATAGCTTTTTGGTTGTTACTGAATAGAAAGGCAATAAGGAGTAGTGATATCATACCCAAAATTCCTTTCCATAAGCTAGTAAATGTAAAGCCACTACTTTTAACGAGCGTTGCTGTTGGGGTAGTTTTATTACTGTTAGAGACAGTCTCCTTAGCTGTTTTGGTGGTTTCTAAAACAAAAACATTTTGATTGGTAGTGTCTGCAATAACCTCAAAAGTGTTGTCTTTTTTTATGTTTTCTTCTTGAGAAAATGTAGTAAGTGTAAAAAGACATAAAAGGCCAATAAAAAGATGTTTCATGTGTTTGTGTGTTTTATAGTTTTACGGATTTCGTTTTGAAATTTCATCACGAATATCTGCTGCGGCTTCATAATCTTCATTATTAACTGCTTCTTGTAGAGCATTATTTAATTCTTGTAGGCTTAAATGGGCGTGTTTGTTTTTATGTTGTAAAGCGTCTTGCTCTGTATCTTCTTCAAACAACATAGATTCAGAAAACATGTCTTCAGGGGCTTCTCTTTTTTGTGGGTTGTTTAGAATAATCCCTGCTTTATTTAAGATGTCTTTGTAAGTAAATATTGGTGCATTAAAACGTATTGCCAAGGCAATGGCATCAGATGTTCTGGCATCTACAATTTCTTCAATTTTATCGCGTTCACAAATAATACTAGAGAAAAATACGCCGTCAACTAATTTATGAATAATGACTTGTTTAATAACAATATTGTACCGGTCTGAAATGTTTTTAAAAAGGTCATGTGTTAGTGGTCTAGGTGGCTTAATTTCCTTTTCTAACGCAATGGCTATTGATTGTGCTTCAAAAGCACCAATTACAATAGGCAGTTTTCGTTGGCCGTCTACTTCGTTTAAAAGTAGCGCATAGGCCCCATTCTGTGTTTGGCTATATGATATTCCTTTAATGTTCAGTCGAACTAAACTCATAGGTGTCAAGATATTTTTTGTTTAAAATACAATAAAAAAGGCATGCTATAATCAAGTCTCTAAGAACCTTATTATAGCATGCCCTTAGTAAAGGACTAATGTATAAAAAATTACGCGTTTTGCGCTTTAAAAGCCTTTAATTTTTCAATCAATGTTGGTACTACTTCAAAAGCATCTCCTACAATTCCGTAGTCTGCAGCTTTAAAGAAAGGAGCTTCAGGATCGGTGTTAATAACAACTTTTACTTTTGAGGCGTTAATTCCTGCTAAGTGTTGTATTGCTCCAGAAATTCCGATGGCAATATATAAGTTTGCGGCTACAGGTTTTCCTGTTTGTCCAACGTGTTCGTTATGTGATCTCCATCCTAAATCAGATACAGGTTTTGAGCATGCTGTAGCAGCACCAAGAACTTCGGCAAGTTCTTCTACCATTCCCCAATTTTCAGGGCCTTTAAGTCCTCTACCTGCAGAAACAACAATATCTGCATCTGCAATAGTTACTTTTCCAGTAGCGCGATCAACAGCAGTAACAGTACTTGTTAAATGTACATCGTTTACAGAGGCACTAAACTCTTCTTGTGTAGTTGTTGTAGCGATTTCTTTTAATCCGTAGGCGTTTTTTGCTAATGCAATAACTTTAATATCACTTGATATTTCAGTAAAACTAAATGCTTTGCTTGAAAAAGCGGTTCTCTTTACTACAAATGGCGATGTGCTCTCTGGTAATGCAATAACGTTTGATGCATATCCAGCATTTAAGCTACTTGCAACAAGTGCTGCAAGGTATTTTCCGTTTGTTGTAGAGGGCATAACCACTACTGTAGCATTTTCACTTTTAGCTACTTGTACAATGCTATCTGCATAGGCTTTAGCATTAAAGCTTTCAAGTGTAGTATTGGTAACGCTTAGTAATTTATCAACGCCATAGGCTGAAAGTTCTGTTGTTTCAGATGCGTTTATAGCAACTGCAGTTAATGTGGTTCCTAATGTATTTGCAATTTCTTTTGCGTAACAAGCCACTTCAAAAGTAGCTTTGTTAAATTTTCCGTTAGTGGATTCGGCGAATATTAAAACAGACATAATGTGTAGTTTTTTATTTATATAAATACCTAAAGGGTTGTCTTTGGTAGTTATGTTTATTGTTTAGTAATAAAAGTATTTTAAATTCAATGGCACGAATTGTTATCGTGCGATGTCTTAGATAACTTTTGCTTCGTTGTGTAATAGGTTAATTAGCTCATCAATATTATCAGCATTAACTAGTTTTACTGCCGATTTTTCTGCAGGCTTTTCAAACTTTACAACAGTTGTTAGTGCAGCTACATCTGTAGGTTCTACAACCTGTAAAGGTTTTTTACGAGCCATCATAATACCACGCATGTTTGGTATGCGAAGTTCGCTTTCTTGTACCAATCCTTTTTGTCCTCCAATAACAAGTGGTAATTGAGTGTTAATAGTTTCGTTACCACCATCAATCTCTCTGGTAGCAGTAGCGTTTGTTCCTTCAATAGTTAATGAGGTACAAGCATTTACAAAATTATAATCAATAAAGTTTGCAAGCATTCCAGGAACCATACCGCCATTATAATCTAAAGATTCTTTTCCGGCAATAACTAAATCAAAGCTACTGTTAGTAATAACCTCTGCCAATTGCTTAGCAACAAAAAAACCATCAGTTGCAGTTGCGTTTACGCGTATGGCATTGTCGGCTCCAATAGCTAGTGCTTTACGTAATGTAGGTTCGGCATCTGCTCCTCCAACAGTTGCTACAGTTACAGTAGCACCTTGTTTTTCTTTTAAAAACATGGCTTTAGTTAACCCAAATTCATCGTTTGGATTAATTACAAATTGTACACCGTTACTGTCAAAATCTTTATCGTCATTGGTAAAGTTTATTTTTGATGTGGTATCTGGTACGTTACTAATACAGACTAGTATATTCATGGTATTTTTATTATGTAAGTTAAAATCAATTTTTAAGCGCTCAAATATAAGTATATTTTTAAAAAGGATTGCTATGCATGCATAGCAAATTTATTCTTTTTTTAAGTTGTTAGTTTTCCAAAAAGCGTATTTTTGTTTGGATTTAAATTTCAAATAGAAAATAGTAATGAGAACAATTCAGTTTAGAGAAGCAATTTGCGAAGCAATGAGCGAGGAAATGCGCAGAGATGAGTCTGTTTTTTTAATGGGTGAAGAGGTTGCTGAATACAACGGAGCATATAAAGCATCTAAAGGAATGCTAGCAGAATTTGGTGCTAAAAGAGTAATAGATACACCAATTGCAGAGCTTGGTTTTGGAGGAATAGCAGTAGGATCTACCATGACAGGTAACAGGCCTATTGTAGAATATATGACCTTTAATTTTTCTTTAGTAGGAATAGATCAGATTATAAATAATGCGGCTAAAATCAGACAAATGTCTGGTGGGCAATTTCCTTGTCCGATTGTGTTTAGAGGACCAACAGCTTCTGCAGGTCAGTTAGGAGCAACACACTCACAAGCTTTTGAAAGTTGGTACGCCAATACACCAGGGTTAAAAGTAGTTGTACCATCAACACCATATGATGCAAAAGGATTATTAAAAGCAGCAATAAGAGATAACGACCCTGTAATTTTTATGGAGTCTGAACAAATGTATGGTGATAAAGGAGAAGTGCCAGATGGAGAGTACGTATTGCCAATTGGTGTTGCTGAGGTTAAACGTAAAGGTACAGATGTAACCATAGTCTCTTTCGGAAAAATCATAAAAGAAGCCTTTAAAGCAGCAGATGCTTTAGAGAAAGAAGGTATTTCTTGCGAAATAATAGATCTAAGAACAGTACGCCCATTAGATGCTGATACAATAGTGGCATCGGTTAAAAAAACAAATCGCTTGGTTATTCTTGAAGAAGCGTGGCCATTTGGAAACGTTGCTACCGAAATTACTTACCAAGTACAAAACCTAGCATTTGATTATTTAGATGCACCAATCGAAAAAATAAATACAGCAGATACCCCTGCACCATATTCTCCAGTTTTATTAGAAGAATGGTTGCCTAATATGAATGATGTTGTAAATTCTGTTAAAAAGGTAATGTACCGATAACAGAAAAAATAAAAACGTATATTTGAACTTCACTTGTGCCCAAACAAGTGAAGTTTTTTTTTAACCACATTATGTTCACTATGAGAATTTATCTTATTGTCTTTTTAATTTTTGCTTATGCAAATACTTTGTTTGCACAGACAAAGGTCAGTGGCGTGGTTATAGATGAGTCTAATTACCCTGTACCGTATGCTAATGTGGTGTTTAAAAACAGTGCAAAAGGAACAATTACAGATGAAAATGGTGTTTTTTATTTAGAGTCAGGCAATAGCTATAATACTATTCAGGTTTCCTTTGTAGGTTATGAAACTGCGGAAATCGTGTTAAAAAATGCAGTAAATTATAAAATGAAAGTCCTTCTAAAAGAAGGTAGTCAATTAAGTGCTGTAACCGTATATTCAGGAAAACAATCTAAGAAGAACAACCCCGCGGTAGATATTTTAAAAAAAATATGGCAACACAAACGTAGTAACGGTGTTAAAAAATTTAAACAGTATCAATATAATAAATACGAAAAATTAGAATTCGATTTTAATAATGTTGATAGTACCATGAAAAAACATCGATTGTTTAAAGGCATGGAGTTTATGTTTGAAAAACTAGATACCTCTCGCGTAACAGGAAAAACCTATTTGCCTATATTTTTAAACGAAGCCGTTACAAAAGTATATGGTAATAACGAAGACAAACAATTAAGAGAGGATTTGGTTGGAAATAAAAACGCAGGATTTAGTAACAATCAAACCTTAATATCTTTTGCAAAGGACCTGTATTCTGACTATGATATTTACGACAATTACCTCAAGTTTTTTAATAAAAGCTTTGTAAGTCCGCTGTCTAAAACAGGTGTAAATGTCTATAATTATGTTTTGGCAGATAGTGCCTATGTAGATAATAAATGGTGTTATAATATTGTGTATTATCCACGACGAAAAAACGAGCTGACTTTTAAAGGAGATTTTTGGGTAAATGATACCACTTGGGCTATTAAAAATATTAACCTAAAAGTTTCTAAAAGTGCTAATATAAATTGGATTAAAGACATTTATATAGAACAAGAATTCGAAGTATTAAACGACTCTGTGTTTTTAATAACAAGAGATTATTTTATGTCGGATTTTAGTTTGTCTAAAAAGCAAAAATCACGAGGAGTTTATGGTAAGCGAACCACGCTGTACGATGGATACCTGTTTAATAATAAAAAAAGCGCTGAGTTTTATAAAAATGAGCTCGATCCTTATGCACATGAGATTTATAATAAAGATGAACATTTCTGGGCGAATAACCGACAAGAACAATTAAACAAAGATGAACAGGGGGTTTATAAACTGCTTGATACCTTAAAAACAGTTGCCAAATTCAAACAATTATATACTGCTGCTGAAATATTGACATCAGGATATGTCTTTATCCCTAAATTAAAAATAGACTATGGTCCTGTTTTTTCTACTACGGGCTATAATGATGTAGAAGGGGTTCGTTTAAGAGTAGGAGGTAGAACCTATAGTACAGTAAATGACAAATACCGTCTACAAGGTTATTTAGCGTATGGTTTTAAAGATAATCAAGTAAAATACGGATTCTCAGGAAAATGGCTAATCGCTAGAAAAAATCGTTGGATTTTATCAGGAGGAAACAGGAGAGATATTGAACAAATAGGCGTTAGTTTAACAACAAGTAATGACTTGTTAGGAAGGAGTTTTGCTTCATCATCATTATTGTCAACAGGGAGTAATGATCGACTAACATCTGTAAATCTATCTTCGGTAGCTATTCAAATGTCGCCTACTAAAAATGTAGATCTAAAGCTATCAGTAAATTATAAAACCTTAAAATCGGCATCTAATACATTCGATTTAAGCTTTTACACCGATGAGAGTTATACGCAATCAAAATCAAAAATTGAACAAGCCGAAACCTCATTGTCGTTAACCTACTCACCAAACAGAAAAACAACAGGCTACGGTGTGGAACGTGTTAATATTGGTGGAAAAAACAGAGCAACTTATTACTTAGGTTTGTCTCAAGGAGTTAAAGGTGTTTTTAATAGTGATTTCGATTATACAAGGGTGCAACTGTATTACCGACAGCCATGGCAAATAGGAGGTGTAGGTAGATTGTTTTCAAACATTGAGTTAGGAAAAACCTTTGGAGACGTGCCTCTTGGGTTGCTAAATGTCATTCCAGGAAACCAATCATATTTTTCAATATACAATACTTTTCCTCTATTAAATTATTATGAATTTGTTACAGACACCTATGCTTCGGTACATTTAGAACATAATTTTAATGGTAGGCTTTTTTCAAAAATCCCATTACTTAAAAAGTTAAACCTTAGAGAAATTATAGCTATTCGTGGTGTATGGGGAGATTTATCTCAAAATAATATTGACCTAGATGCAACAGGTTTTTTACAAACAGTAGGGGCGCCTAATGAAGCGGTGTATTGGGAGTATAGCATAGGAATAGGTAATATTTTTAAAGTATTTAGAATAGATGCCAATTTTAGAGGTAACTATTTTGATAACCCAAAAGCAAGAAAATTTGGAGTAACAGGTAGTTTTGGGTTTAGGTTTTAATCCCGATTACTAAGTATTTATATTCAGAGATATATTTGTGTTTTTAATTTGAAACACTAAAAATATTTTAAATTCTGTACACACCATTTCAAAATTAGATTGCTATAATGTATATTTGAGCTTATGAATGAAAACTTAAATCCCAGTAACGAAAATTTTTCACCTTCAGAATTAGATATCGATAGGGCATTACGGCCACTATCTTTTGAAGATTTTTCGGGGCAAGATCAAGTATTGGAGAATTTAAAAGTTTTTGTTGCCGCAGCAAACCTTCGAGATGAAGCCTTAGACCATACTCTTTTTCACGGCCCTCCCGGGTTAGGGAAAACAACCTTAGCACATATATTAGCAAATGAGCTTGGTGTAGGAATTAAAGTAACTTCAGGGCCGGTATTAGATAAACCAGGAGATTTAGCAGGGTTGTTAACCAATTTAGAACCTAGAGATGTGTTGTTTATTGATGAAATTCATAGATTGAGCCCTATTGTAGAAGAGTATTTATATTCAGCAATGGAAGACTATAAAATTGATATCATGATTGAAACAGGGCCTAACGCCCGAACAGTACAAATTAATTTAAATCCATTTACACTAATAGGCGCTACAACCCGTTCAGGTTTACTTACAGCACCTATGCGTGCACGTTTCGGAATACAATCGCGATTACAATACTACAAAACGGACTTGCTAACAACAATTATTCAGCGAAGTGCACATATTTTAAATGTGCCTATTGCTATGGAAGCAGCTATAGAAATTGCAGGAAGAAGTAGAGGTACACCGCGTATTGCCAACTCGTTATTGCGTAGGGTTAGAGATTTTGCGCAGATAAAAGGTAATGGGGCTATTGATATAGAAATTTCTAAATATTCATTAAAAGCCCTGCATGTAGATGCGCATGGTTTAGATGAAATGGATAATAAAATATTAACCACTTTAATTGATAAATTTAAAGGTGGTCCGGTAGGAATTACCACACTTGCAACAGCAGTATCTGAAGTTGCCGAAACCATAGAAGAGGTGTATGAACCTTTTTTAATTCAACAAGGCTTTTTAGTGCGTACACCTAGAGGAAGAGAAGTCACAGAGTTAGCATATACGCATTTAGGAAAAATTAAAGGCGCAACACAAGGCGGATTGTTTTAGTGATAGAAATGCTTAAAGAAAAATACACACAACTTATAAAAGCCGAAGCCAAACGCCTCGGTTTTTTGTCTTGTGGGGTGTCTAAAGCAGATTTTTTAGAAGCCGAAGCACCTAAATTAGAAAGCTGGCTAAAAAATGATTTTCATGGAAAGATGACCTATATGGAAAATCATTTTGATAAGCGATTAGACCCTAGGCTGTTGGTTGATGGCGCAAGAACAATAATATCACTAAGTTATAATTACTACCCCGAAAAACAGCAAGATAATAGTTCTTACAAAATTGCAAAATATGCTTACGGATACGACTACCACCATGTTATTAAAGCAAAATTAAAGGGATTATTACTGTTTATACAAGATAATATTGGTGAGGTGGGCGGACGAGCATTTGTAGATTCGGCTCCTGTAATGGAACGGTCTTGGGCAGAAAAATCTGGTGTTGGTTGGATTGGTAAAAATTCATTAATACTACAAAAACAGCAAGGCTCTTTCTTTTTTCTGGCAGAACTAGTATTAGATATTGAATTACTGCCAGATACTCCAGTAACAAACCATTGTGGTAGCTGTACCAAATGTATAGATGCTTGTCCTACAGAAGCCATTTTACCCAACAATACAATAGATGCTAGTAAGTGTATCTCATACCTTACCATTGAACTAAAAGATAATATTCCTACAGGTTTTAAAAACAAAATGGAGAATTGGATGTTTGGTTGTGATATATGTCAAGATGTTTGTCCGTGGAATAGTTTTTCGGTACCACATAACGAACCGTTATTCGCACCAAAATCGGCATTATTGACAATGACAAAAACTGACTGGGAAGAGGTTACCCAAGAAACATTTGCTAAAGTTTTTCAGAAATCGGCTGTAAAGCGTACAAAATACGCAGGCTTGCAAAGAAACATTTCCTTTCTTAAAACAACTAAAAAGTAATAAATAACGATTAGCTACTAGAAAAAAGGCTATAATTAAAAATAGACCTATATTTGTTATATAACACGACACATTAACACTTACATACATAGCAGTATTGCTATTGTTTAGTACAAGAATATATGAGTAAAAATCGATTAAGACATGAGGCATTAATCTATCATGCAAAACCAGTACCCGGAAAAATAAAAGTAGTTCCTACTAAAAAATACGCCACACAACGTGATTTGGCTTTAGCATATTCGCCAGGTGTTGCAGCACCTTGTCTGGAAATAGAAAATAATCCGGATGATGCCTATAGATATACAGCAAAAGGGAATTTAGTAGCAGTAATATCTAACGGAACAGCTGTTTTGGGGTTAGGAGATATTGGGCCATTAGCCTCTAAGCCAGTAATGGAAGGTAAAGGTTTGCTTTTTAAAATATTTGCCGATATTGATGTATTTGATATAGAGGTAGATACTAAAAACATAGACGCTTTTATAGAAACAGTAAAAAATATAGCACCTACTTTTGGTGGTATAAATTTAGAAGATATTAAGGCGCCAGAAGCATTTGAAATTGAAAAGCGATTAATAGAAGAATTAGATATTCCGGTTATGCATGACGATCAGCATGGTACGGCAATTATATCATCGGCCGCATTATTAAATGCATTAGAGCTGGCTGAAAAAGATATTTCAACAGTAAAAATTGTAATTTCTGGAGCAGGATCTGCAGCAATATCATGTGCTAATTTGTATGTGCGCTTAGGAGCTCGCTATGAAAACATTACTATGTTTGATATTGAAGGTGTGTTGCATAAAGGACGTACAGATTTATTTGATTTACAGCTTAAATTTACACACGGAAAAGAAGGAACAACATTAACACAAGCTTTAAAAGACGCAGACGTGTTTTTAGGGCTCTCGGTAGGAAACATTTTAAAACCAGAAATGTTGTTGGGTATGGCAAAAACACCTATTGTGTTTGCTATGGCAAATCCAACTCCAGAAATAGCCTATGACTTAGCAATTGCTACTAGAGATGATATTATTATGGCTACCGGAAGGTCAGACCATCCTAATCAAGTGAATAATGTATTAGGATTTCCGTTTATATTTCGTGGTGCATTAGATGTTCGTGCCACAAAAATTAATGAAGAGATGAAGTTGGCTGCAGTACATGCTATCGCAAGACTAGCCAAAACACCAGTGCCAGAACAAGTAAATATAGCTTATGGTGCTACAAAATTAATTTTTGGTAAAGATTATATTATACCAAAACCATTTGACCCAAGACTAATAGCAATGATACCTCCTGCAATTGCAAAAGCAGCAATGGACTCAGGAGTGGCTAAAAATCCTATTGAAGATTGGGAAAAATATGAAGAAGAACTCTTACAACGTTTGGGGTCTGATAATAAGTTAGTACGTTTAATTCACCGACGAGCAAAATCTGCTCCTAAACGAATTGTTTTTGCAGAAGCCGATCATTTAGATGTTCTTAAAGCAGCGCAAATAGTACATGAAGAGGGTATTGGTTATCCGATATTACTAGGAAACAGAGCGGTTATTTTAGAGCTAAAAGAAGCTATTGGTTTTGATGATGAGGTGCTAATAATAGATCCTAAAACCGAAGAGGAAACTGTGCGAAAGGAACGCTATGCAAAAGCATATTGGGAAAAATCTAGGCGACATGGAAAAACTTTTTTAGATGCTAAAAAATGGATGAGAGAACGCAACTATTTTGCAGCAATGATGGTTAATGAAGGAGAGGCAGATGCTTTAATTACGGGGTACTCTAGAAGTTACCCAACAGTATTAAAGCCAATGCTAGAACTTATAGGAAAAGCAAAAGGTGTAGATAGGGTAGCTGCAACAAACTTAATGATGACAGAACGTGGACCAATGTTTTTGTCGGACACCTCTATAAACATTAATCCAACCGCTCGTGAGTTAGCAGTAATTACTAGAATGACTGCAAGAACAGTACAATTATTTGGTATGAATCCGGTAATTGCAATGCTGTCTTACTCTAACTTTGGGTCTTCGGCAAGTGAAAGTCCTACTAAAGTATCAGAATCTGTAAATTACTTACATAAATATTATCCGGAGTTAGTTGTTGATGGAGAATTGCAAACAGATTTTGCATTGAATCCAAAAATGCTTCAAGAAAACTTCCCGTTTTCAAAATTAGCAGGTAAAAAAGTAAACACCTTAATTTTCCCGAATTTAGATACCGCAAACATCTCTTATAAAATGCTAAAAGAGTTGAATAAGGCAGAATCTATTGGGCCTATTTTAATGGGAATGAATAAGGCTGTTCACGTATTACAATTAGGTGCAAAAGTAGAAGAGATGGTAAATATGGCTGCCGTAGCAGTTGTAGACGCACAACAAAAAGAAGAGCATTAATATAAAAAATACTATTGTTAGCTAAATCAAGATTCTTTTTTCCTAAAAAAGTGTATTTTTGAAACGCACACAATAAGAGGGTTATACCTAAAGAAACAAGAAAAATAAAGAATTGTACAGGTCTATTGTAGATGACCTTAAAATAAAAATAAGTAGTAAGAAATGATTACACAAATTCAGGGTAAACTATTAGAGAAAAACCCAACAACAGTTGTTGTGTCTTGCGGGGGAGTATGTTATGAAATTCATATTTCAATGCATACATTTTCATTAGTGCCAGACTCGGAATTTTTAAAAATATATACACATCTTCATGTTAAAGAAGATTCCCATACGCTATATGGGTTTATGGAAAAATCAGAACGTGAGATTTTCCGATTGCTAATTTCGGTTTCAGGAATAGGGACCAATACGGCACGTACTATGTTGTCTGCATTAAATCCAAAACAAATTCAGCATGCTATTGCTACAGGAGATGCCGCTACCATACAATCAATAAAAGGTATTGGCGCAAAAACAGCACAACGTACTATATTAGATTTAAAAGATAAAGTGTTAAAAATTTATGGTATTGATGAAGTTTCTGATATACCAAACAATACAAATAAAGAAGAAGCGTTATCAGCTCTAGAAGTGTTAGGTTATGCTAGAAAGCAAGCAGAAAAAGTATGTGTAAAAATTATTGCAAGTACGCCAGACGCCTCTGTAGAAACCATTATTAAGCAGGCTTTACAAAACTTGTAGAGTGTAGTAATGAATAAATAACTTCGAGAATATTTCACGAAGTACCTATAAAGAAAATGTTAAAAATTTCAAGCTTAGCTTTGAGATATTAAATTTTGATTGTCGAGTAAAAAAGAATGAACGGATTTATACAACGAATTTTAGGAGCAGTATTGCTTATTACCGCTACAGGTTTTGCACAGTCTCCTGCAGTAGTAGATTCTATTCCCCCAACTGCAAACTATGCTATTGGGGCGTTAGATATTCCTAATCCAGAAAGTATAGAGTCATTGTATACCTATGACCCATTTACCAACACTTATATTTACACGGAGTCTATAGGTGATTTTAAGATTACACACCCCTTAATACTTTCTCCTGAGGCCTATGCAGATTTAATCTTAAAGGAAGATATAAGGCTGTACTATAAGTCAAAGTTAGATGCTATTGACGGAAAAAAAGAAGGTGCTAAAGAATTACAAAAAAACATACTGCCTTCATTTTATGTAAACTCTAATTTTTTTGAATCTATTTTTGGAGGAAATACTATTGAGGTTGTTCCGCAAGGATATGTGTCAATGGATATTGGTTTTTTATACTCAAAGCAAGACAATCCGGTAATATCTCCACGAAACAGATCTAATTTTACATTTGATTTTGACCAAAAAATAAGTTTAAGCCTATTAGGTAAAGTAGGTACTCGCTTACAAATTACCGCCAACTATGATACCGAGTCAGTTTTTGATTTTCAGAATCAGATTAAATTAGAATACACCCCAACAGAAGACGATATCATTCAAAAAATAGAAGTAGGAAATGTTAGTATGCCATTAAATAGCACGCTAATTACCGGTGCGCAAAGTTTATTTGGTGTAAAAACAGCACTTCAATTCGGAAAAACAACTATAACAGCAGTTGTTTCTGAGCAAAAGTCACAACGTAGTAATGTAACTGCTCAAGGTGGTGGTACATTAGAAGAATTTGAACTCTTTGCCTTAGATTACGATGAAAGTCGACATTTCTTTTTATCGCACTATTTTAGAGACAATTATAACAAGGCTTTAGACAACTATCCGTTTATAAATTCTACAGTTCAAATTACCCGTTTAGAAGTATGGGTAACCAACAGAAATAATACAGTTGATAATGTTCGTAATATTGTAGCATTGCAAGATTTAGGAGAGTCTACAACTCTTGGAGAGTCTACCATTCCAGTAAGTGCTGGTCCAAATGCATATCCTGATAACAGTAATAACTTGCTTAATCCGGAGACAATAGGAACAACATCAATTTTAAATGAGTCTATTAGAGATATTGCAACAGTACAAAACGGATTTGGTGCTTTTTCTAGTGTAGTGAGTGAAGGGGCAGATTATTCTAAATTAGAGAATGCAAGAAAACTAATTGAAAACTCGGAATATAGCTTTAACTCACAATTAGGGTATGTGTCTTTAAACCAAAAATTAAGTAATGATGAGGTACTTGCAGTAGCCTTTCAGTTTACTGCTGGCGGACAAGTGTATCAAGTAGGAGAGTTTGCAACAGATGGTGTAGATGCTACTACAATTGATGAAGATTCTCAGGCAGTAACCAATAATAGTTTGGTATTAAAAATGTTAAAAAGCAACTTAACAAGTGTTGAGGAGCCTGTGTGGGATTTAATGATGAAAAATGTATATCCATTAGGAGCATACCAATTAAGTCAAGACGGATTTAAATTAGATATTCTGTATACAGATCCATCTCCAGTAAACTATATAACCGAAGTAGCAGGAACAGCATTACCTGGAGATGTAGAGCAAACGCCACTATTACAAGTGTTTGATTTAGATAAGTTAAATAATAATAATGACCCACAGCAAGGTGGTGATGGTTTTTTTGATTTTTACCCCGGAGTTACTGTAAATACCCAAACAGGAAGTGTCTTTTTTACAAAAGTAGAGCCCTTTGGAGCATATCTTTTTGAAAAATTAGGAGGCGGCACATATGATTTGCCACTTACCTATGATGCTAATCAGGCAAAGTATGTATATAGAAAACTATACACCAGTACTAAAACACTAGCAGGAGAAGATGCCGAGAAAAACAAATTTCAATTAAAAGGAAGATATAAATCCGAAGGTGGTGCTGGAATTCCAATAGGCGCATATAATGTGCCTCAAGGGTCGGTAACCGTAACAGCAGGAGGTCGTCAGTTGATAGAAGGTGTAGATTATACGGTAGATTATAAAAATGGAATGGTACAAATACTAGACCCTTCCTTAAAGGCATCTAATACACCAATTGATATTTCGGTCGAAAACAATGCCGTTTTCGGACAGCAAACCAAACGTTTTTTAGGTTTAAATGTAGCCCATGCATTTAGTGATGATTTTCAAATAGAAGGAACCTTCTTAAATTTAAAAGAAAAACCACTAACACAAAAAGCATCTTTAGGGTATGAACCTATAAATAATACCATTGTAGGATTTAGCGGAAACTACGCTACCGAAGTGCCTTTGTTAACAAGATTGGTAAATAAACTGCCAAATATAAATACCGAAGTTCCTTCAAATATATCTATAAGAGGAGAAGTAGCATATTTAATTCCTGGCGCTCCAAGTAGAACAGAGCAAAACGGAGAATCAACAACTTATATAGATGATTTTGAAGCTTCGCAAACAGCAATAGATGTAAAATCGCCTTTAGCATGGAAATTAGCAAGTATACCAAGAGGATATGCCCCAGGGCAAACTAATGATGAAGAAATTTTAAACAATGATATTACGGCAGGATATCGAAGAGCAAAATTAGCATGGTACGGAATAGATCCTATTTTTTATAGTAGCCAGAAGCCTTCAGGTATTTCAGACAATGACCTGTCCACCTTGGAAACCCGAAGAGCATTTATTCAAGAAGTCGTTAGTCAAGATATAGCACAAGGAGAGTCAACCATACTAGGAACCCTGGATTTGGCATACTATCCAAGTGAGAGAGGACCATATAATAACACGCCAACAATGGGGATTCCTTCTAATAACTGGGCAGGAATAACCAGACAATTAACCACTACAGATTTTGAACGTGCAAACGTAGAATTTATGGAGTTTTGGATTCAAGACCCATACTATGATGATGGTGTAATACCTACAGGAACTGGAGGTAAACTAACAATTAACCTAGGAAGTATATCTGAAGATGTATTAAAAGATGGTCGTAAATTATATGAAAACGGATTACCAAATGATGGCGTAGGAACAGCCTCATCAACGACTGCTACAAATCGCGGAAAAGTACCTACCAATCAAGCACTATTGTATGCATTTGATACTGAAGGACAAGAACGTGTAAATCAAGATATTGGTTTAGATGGGTTAAATGATGCTGAAGAAGCAACAGCAACAGACCCTGCCTCAGGAGTATTGCTCTATAACAATGGCGCTATA
Source organism: Flavobacteriaceae bacterium (assembly GCA_965178655.1). Taxonomy (GTDB): domain Bacteria; phylum Bacteroidota; class Bacteroidia; order Flavobacteriales; family Flavobacteriaceae. Next base: position 821,905 of record OZ238266.1, on the reverse strand, counting down.
GACAATCCAGATGATCCAGCAGGAGACAACTACACCTATTATTTAAACACTACAGGGTCTATTTTAGAACGATACTATAATTATAACGGAACCCAAGGAAACTCTCCAATTGAGGTTACAGAAACAAACAGAGGATCAACAACTCTACCAGATGTAGAAGACCTGAACAGAGACAATACCATGAATACTATTGATAGTTATTATCAATATGAGTTAGACATTGTGCCAAATATGGACATGAATACCAACTTTGTAAGAGATGTAAAAACAAGAACGGTATCCTTGCCAAATGGCGCTACAAAAGAAGTAAGATGGATTCAGTTTAGAGTGCCATTAAGAGGAGATCACGCTACTGCAATAAATAATATAACAGATTTTAGGTCTATTAGGTTTATGCGAATGTTTTTAAGCCAGTTTTCAGAAAATGTAGTACTTCGTTTTGGAACATTAGAACTAGTAAGAGGAGATTGGAAAACTTATACACAGTCCTTACAAGGTACAGATGACCCAAGTACAGACCCTACACAAGTTGAAGTTAGTGCAGTAAACATACAAGAAAATCCAAGCTATGTGTTGCCTCCAGGAATTGTGCAAGAAGAATTGTATAACAATAATACAGTACTTTCTCAGAACGAACAATCGTTATCATTTCGTGTAAAAGATTTAGAGTCCAAAGACGCGAGAGCAGTTTATAAAGCAATAAATGTTGATATGCTTCAGTTTAAAAAAATGCGTATGTTTTTACATGCCGAAGATTATTCTGAAACAGAAACACTAGCCGATTATGATTTGGCAGCATTTATACGAATGGGTAGTGATGTAACTACAAATTATTATGAAGTAACAGTGCCGTTATTAATACCTACAGGTATAACGGCGAGTGGTATTTGGCCTATTGAAAACGAGATAGACTTACAACTAAGTGTACTTAAAAATATTAAATCTGCAGGAATAACTACTACAGGTATTATAACAGAAATTCGCTATTTTGATGTTACAGAATCAGGAGATTTTGTGCCGTATACAAACCTTGACACAGATGGTTTGCCTAACACAAAGTTAAATACAGATGTTTATAAATATAGGATAGCAATAAAAGGAAACCCAAGCTTAGGAAATATTAGAAACTTAATGTTGGGGGTTAAAAACAATACCAATCCTACACTAAATACAGCGGTGCATGGAGAAGTTTGGTTTAATGAACTTCGTTTGTCTGACATGGATAATAAAGGCGGATGGGCAGCACTACTAAGTACCGATGCAAATATTGCCGATTTTGCTACAGTTTCCGCTTCGGGTAAACGCAGTACTATTGGTTTTGGAACTATAGAGCAAGGTCCTAATGAGCGCAGTAGAGAAGATTTAAAACAATACGATCTTGTTACTAATTTAAATATAGGGCAATTGTTACCTAAAAAATGGGGCATTAAAATACCATTTAATTATGGGGTAAACGAAGAGTTAATCACGCCTAAATACGATCCTTTATATCAAGATTTAGAATTAGAAGATATAATTAGTCAAGATCCAGAAAACGAAGATTTTTATAGAGATAGAGCAGAAAACTATACCAAAAGAAAGAGCATCAACTTTATAGGTGTACGTAAAGAACGTTCGCCAGAAGCAAAGTCTCATTTTTATGATATTGAAAACATAGCTACCTCATATTCATATAACCAAGTAAACCATCGAGATTTTGAAGTACAACAATTTGAAGAGCAAAATATACGAGCAGGATTAACGTATTCATATGGATTTAAGAACAAACCTTTTGAGCCGCTTAAAAAATCTAAATTTTTAAAGAAGAGTAAATATTATACTATTTTAAAAGATATAAATATAAACTTCTTGCCATCTACAATTTCATTTAGTACAAACTTTACACGTTTGTATAATAAACAGCGTTTTAGAAATGTTGATGATACAGAGGGGAACTTGCCATTACCAGACTTATATAACCGAAATTATATGTTTGACTGGCAATATGCAATAAGTCATAAATTAACAAAAAAGCTACAGTTTAATTTTTCAGCTTCTAGAAATAACATTGTTAAAAATTACATTACATCAGCTGGAGTTGTTAATAACCAAAACACAGTTTGGGATGGCTTTTTTGACACTGGAGAAGCCAATAGTCATGCGCAACAATTTCAATTAGACTATGAGTTGCCGCTTTCAAATTACCAATTTTTAGCTTCCTTAAAGCCAACTATGCCTATACAGGAGATTTTCAATGGCAAAAAGGTTCAGACCTATTACAGAGCATTGAAGAGACAGATGAATTGGGTAACCCAACGGGTAATACGTTTAACCTAGGTAATTCTATTCAAAATGCTCAAACCCATACCATAAGAGGAACCTTAGATATGAAAAAGTTTTATAGGTATGTAGGGTTAGAAAAAATCAACTTTAAAAAAATAAATGCGGCAAAATTAAAGCCAAAACGAACTCGTAAAATAAAAAAACGTTCAGCATTAAAAAAGTTAGATTCATTAAGCGACTATAAGCAAGCAAAAGTTGATAAAAAAATTAAAAAACTATCAGATAAAATATCAATAATAAGCGCTAAGAGTAGAAAAAAACCTAAAAAATCTTTAGCTAATAAAGTGTATAACGCTGGAATAGGGGTATTAACTTCAGTTAAAAAAATTCAAGTAAACTATACAGAAAATAACGGGAGTTACTTGCCAGGGTATACAAATACAGTAGGAGATTTTGGAGCAGTAAAACCATCATTAGGCTATACTTTTGGTTCGCAATCAGAAAACATTAGATATGAAGCGGCAAGAAAAGGTTGGCTAACACTTTACCCAGACTTTAACGAGCAATACACTAGTAGTAAAAATAGAGAGCTAAATATTACCGCAAATCTAGAACCAATTAAGAAGTTGAAAATTGATTTGAGTGCAAACCGCAGGTATCAGCATAACTACACCGAAAATTACAGTGTTTTAGATGCTGATGAGTTTGGAGAAAATGGTATATATAACCCATTAACCCCAAGTACTTTTGGTAACTTTAGCATATCAACAATACTTATAAAAACAGCATTTAGTAATAGTACTGATAACTACTCAGAAGTATTTGAAACCTTTAAAACAAACAGGAGAATAATAGCACTTCGTTTGGCCGCTAATGCAGGTTTGGATCCTACAAATGTAGATGCAGAAGGTTACCCAATAGGTTACGGAAAAACAAGTCAGCAGGTATTGTTGCCAGCATTTTTGGCAGCGTATAGTGGCGCAGATGCAAGTACACAAAGTACAGGTATATTTAAAGATGTGCCATTGCCAAATTGGTCTGTAAAGTATACGGGATTAATGGGGTATAAATGGTTTAAAAAACGTTTTAAACGCTTTTCATTAGCACATGGATATAGTTCAATGTATACCGTAAATCAATTTAGAACAAACCTAGAGTTGCAAGCAAACCCGAATGACAATATTGATCAAGCAGGGAACATTAAGAGCGAAACAGTACTAACAAATATAAATGTCACAGAACAGTTTAATCCGTTACTAAAAGTAGATTTAGAAATGAAAAATTCAATTAAAATTGGATTGGAAATGAAAAAAGATCGCGCATTATCACTGAGTTTTGACAATGGACTACTTACAGAGATAAAAGGAAATGAATATGTCATTGGATTTGGATATCGTATAAAAGATTTAAAATTCAATACCCGAATATCAGGTAAAAAACAAACCTTAAAAGGCGATTTAAACCTAAAAATGGATGTGTCATTAAGAGATAATAAAACAATAGTAAGGTATTTAGATCTTGATAACAATCAAATAACTGCAGGACAAAAATTATGGAGTGGCGCATTTAAGGCAGATTATGCGTTAAGTAAAAACTTTACTGCCATAGCATATTTTGATTATAATTTTTCCGATGCCGTAATTTCAACATCATTTCCGCAAACAACAATGCGAGGTGGAATGACCCTGCAATATAATTTCGGAAATTAATAGCAGATAAATAGGAATACTAGTAGGTAAAAATTATTTTTGCCTAAATAAATATCATAAAACTATAATAAAGATGAATTTTCCAGAAGAATTAAAATATACAAAAGATCATGAATGGGTAAGAGTTGAAGGTGATACCGTTACAATAGGTGTTACAGATTTTGCTCAAAAAGAACTAGGAGATATTGTTTATGTAGATGTTGATACCCTAGATGAAACATTAGATAAAGATGAGGTTTTTGGAACTGTTGAAGCAGTAAAAACAGTTTCGGATTTATTCTTGCCAATTTCAGGAGAAGTTATTGAGTTTAATGAGGGCCTAGAAGACGCTCCAGAAAACGTAAACACAGACCCTTATGGAGATGGTTGGATGATAAAAGTATCTGTTTCAGACGCAAGTCAGTTAAGTGACTTATTATCTGTAGAAGATTATAAAGCCTTGATAGGTGCTTAAAAAGCAAGCTTATGTTGTTATAGCAATAAGCTATACAATGTTATTAATAGTAGCCTGTTTAATGCCAGTGCCAGAATCAAACAGGCCAACAATACTATATCTTGATAAAATAGTTCATTTTGGAGTCTATTTTATAGCTACATTTTTATGGTTTTTAACTTTTTATAAAACCAAACACACGGCTTCGTTTGGTAAAGCAATTATGAAAACCATAGTGGTAACATTAAGTTTAGGTGTTAGTATTGAATTTGCTCAAGAATATCTTACAAATCATCGATATTTTGAGTGGTTAGATATATTAGCAAATAGCTTAGGAATACTTGTAGCAACCGCATTACTGTATGGCGCAAATAAATACAAGCTATTAAAATTATCTAAATAGTTGCGAGATTGGTTAATATTTGGTTATTTTAGCGATTATAAAAAACAAAAATACAATGGAATTAAAGAAAAATCCAAAAGCAGACATTAGAAAAAATACTGCGTTTTATTACGCAGTAGGTATTGCTGCAATTGTATTGATTACATATTTAGGAATCAATCATAAAACTTACGACAAAGTAGATTTTGATATCTCTCAATTAAACATAGAAGGTGAAGATGATGAAGAGGTTCCAATGACCGAAATATTACAAACACCGCCACCACCGCCACCGCCACCAGCAGCGCCAGAGGTGATTGAAATTGTTGAAGACGAAGAAGAAATTGAAGAAACAGTTATAGAATCGACAGAAACCGATGAAACGGTAGAAATTGAGGAAGTAGAAATCGAAGAGGAAGAAGAAGATGTTGAGGTGCCTTTTGCAATTATTGAAAACGTACCTGTGTTTCCAGGATGTGAGCGTAAAACAAACAATGCAGATCGTAAGAAATGTATGTCTGAAAAAATATCAAAATTTGTTAGAAAAAAATTCGATGTAGATTTAGCATCTGATTTAGGTTTATCAGGAAGACAAAGAATTTTGGTTGCGTTTAAAATTAATAAAAACGGAGATGTTGTAGGAATACGTGCAAGAGCACCACACCCAGCATTACAAAGAGAAGCGGAACGCGTTATTAAGATGTTGCCTAAAATGAAGCCAGGAAGACAACGCGGAAAGAATGTTAGTGTACCATATTCACTTCCAATTATCTTTAAAGTAGAAGATTAATAGTACTTAATACATACTACTAAAAATCCCGAGCATTCGCTCGGGATTTTTTTTTTGGCACGCTACTTGTAAATATGTTATAGAATTTTAAAAACATATAATATGAGTCAGCAAAACAAACAAGTAAAAACGTCAGAGTTTAGGTCTAACCAAGCACAGAAACACGCAGCAAATTTACCAAAAACGGGCGGGTTGTATTTTCAAATAGGTTTAGCGGCAGTATTGTGTATTGCCTTGGGCGTTTTTCAGGTTCGGGTGCAGGCAAATACATTTAAAAAATCGGTTATAGAACTCCCAGAAGAATTACCGGTACATAATAACAAGCATTATGTTATAGAGCAACCAAAACTAGAAAAAACTCCAAAAGTAAAAGACGAACCTGTTAAAAAACCAGTAGCAGATATTACAAAATTTAAGAAGATTGATAATAATGATAAAGATTTTATAGAAACAGTTCTAGGTCCGGAAATTCCTGAAAATAAAAGCATAGATAGTATCTCTGTATATGAGCCACCAACTACAATAGACGTTCTTCCCGTATCATTAGTAAGTGATTATCCTGTGTTTCCGGGTTGTGAAAAGTATAAAAGCAAAAAAAGGCAAAAATCATGCTTTACTAAAAAAATCACAGCACATGTAAAACGAACTTTTAATGCCGATGTTGCTGAAGATATAGGCGTAACAGGCGTGCAAAAAATTACTGTTACATTTGTAATAGATAGTAATGGTAATATAACAAAGATAAAAGCACGGGCTCCGCATCCGGGTTTACAGCAAGAAGCAATTAAATCGATAGCAGCTTTGCCAAAAATGAGCCCAGCAAAACAAGGTTTAAAAAAAGTAAATGTTAGCTATGCGTTGCCTATTATTTTTGAGATAGAGTAGTCTTTTTACGACCTTTTTTGATAGTCCAAGATATTACAGAAGCTATAGTAATAGACGTTAAAGCAGCTAGAAAATTGAACAATATATCAATGGTGTCAAAAACCCTATAGGGTATATATAGCTGTACTAGCTCATCAAGCACACCAATGCCGCTACTTATTAAAATAGCAGCTATTGCTGGCGGTATAAAAAGTTTACGGTGCTTATGTCGTTCTGTAAGTGCTTTGTGTGTAAAGATAGCCAATACACCATACTCCATTAAATGAGTGCGCTCGGCATGGCCTAATCGTATAATAACAATGGCATATACTGCTAAAACACCAAACCAGATAACCCATTCTGTTTTGGTGTTTTTGTTTTTAATACCATGACCAATAATGGTTACTATAATACCTGTAAAGGCAAGCCTCCCAAATAGGTCTAAAAAACGAGCGTCTGTAATTAGAGGGATAATATGATTACTTGCTACAAGAGTAGTGAGTATTGCCAATAAGATTAATCCGACACATAGCCAGAGGTGTTTCTCTTTTTGGGAGGTAAATAGTGTCATGAGGGGTTTACTCGTTTATTTTAAATTTAATGGATATCTGACTATCAACCTTTATTTTCTCAAATGAAATATCTTGAGGTTTGTATTCTAGGTTGCTGTATCCTCGTAGCTGAATTTTAGCTGTGCTACCTGGAGAGCCATAATACATTGGTATAGTCTGATCAGAAATATATAAAACACTACCCAGTTTTTGGTTTAAAGGTTTTAATAAGGCAAGTGCATTTGTTTTTGCTTTTAGAATATTTTTAGTTTTTAAATCAAGTTGTAATGCTTCCATTTTACTGTAGGCAGTTCGTGCTATTGAAACATTTGAAATGTTTATTTTTTCAAGAGCAAGAAGTACTTCTCCAGTTTTTAAACCTGTGTGTACCAGGAGGGAGTATTCTTTAGTTTTTAAAACATCTTTACTCTTTAAAAAATATTTTTTAAAAGCACTTGAAGCGTCTTTTAGTGTTAGTTTTTTTTGAGTGTCAATATTCAAAGATTTTAATGTGCTAATCATTTTTGTTTCCAGTTCCTCTATAGAAACCTTGCCTTTAGTATCTTTTTCTAAAATAAAAATAGAGAGATAAATGTTATCGGGGGTTACTAAAGTGTCCGTTTTAACAGTCATTTCTAAATAGGGTTGGTCTATAAAGTTTTTGGTTTGAGAAAATCCTAAAAACACATTAAATACAAACAGGAACGAGGCAATTTTAATACAATTCATAATTTTTTATTTAGGTTAAATTTGGTGATATGATTATTGAAAGATACAAAAAAATATTCTAAGGATTAATTCAATAAAAAGATGTAAATTTGCTACCTAATTTTAAGAGAATACTTAGTTGAGTACATTACAATCTACCATAAAATCAAGTTGGTTTCAGAACTTTAAAGAAATCACCAAACATCGTTTGGCTTTGAGTGTCGTTTTTTCCTCATTAGCAGGGTATCTAATTGCGGTTGGTAAAGAGGTCGATTTTACGATTTTAATAATGCTTGCTATAGGAGGGTATTGCATGGTTGGTGCTTCTAATGCCTACAATCAACTTATTGAAAAGGATATTGATGGTTTAATGGATAGAACTAAAAATCGTCCAATTCCAACAGGAGAAATATCAAGTAAATGGGCTTTTATTATAGCAACCCTACTTACAGTAATAGGTATTGTAGTACTGTATCTAATTAACCCAAAATCGGCCATGTTTGGGGCCATTTCAATATTTTTATACGTTAGTGTTTATACACCACTAAAAACAAAAACACCATTAGCAGTTTTTGTAGGCGCCTTTCCAGGAGCCATACCGTTTATGTTAGGCTGGGTAGCTGCTACAAATGATTTTGGTATTGAGCCCGGAACACTATTTTTAATGCAATTCTTATGGCAGTTTCCGCATTTTTGGGCTATAGGATGGTTTTTGCATGATGATTATAAAAAGGCAGGCATATTTATGTTGCCTACCGGAAAACGAGATAAAACAACTGCAACACAGATAGTAATGTACACCATTTGGACTATAGTAGCGTCTATAATTCCAGTATTTGGATTTACAGGAACACTAAGGTTATCTATTATTGCAGCTATTGTGGTTTTTGTTTTAGGACTGGGTATGCTGTATTATGCAGTACTACTTTATAAACGAATGGATGCAAAAACAGCAAGACAATTAATGTTAGCAAGTGTATCTTATATAACACTATTACAATTGGTATACATCATTGATAAATTTTTACAATAAAAGAAATGGATTTAACACACGGCACCACGCAAGAAAAACACGCAAGAGCAAAAAAAACAATGCTATGGTTTGCAATGATAAGTATGACTATGACCTTTGCAGGACTAACAAGTGCTTATGTTGTTAGTAGCTCAAGACCAGATTGGTTAAAAGATTTCGATTTGCCGCCAATGTTATTATGGAGTACGGTTATCTTGCTAATAAGTAGTGTAGCTATTCACTTTGCTAAAAAGGCCGTTCAAAAAGAGAGTCACAAACAAGGTATGCTAATGCTATTGGCAACATTTATTCTAGGACTTGCTTTTATTGCTATGCAATGGAAAGGATTTGCCTATATGATAGAAGATTCAGGTTATAACTTTACAGGACCAACAAGTAATGTGGTTATTTCGTTTATATATATATTAATAGCATTGCACCTAATCCATCTGTTTTCGGGGATTATAGTGCTGTTAGTGGTAATTTATAACCATTATAAACAACGCTATCACAATAGACAAACCCTTGGGTTAGAGCTAGGTGTGATGTTTTGGCACTTTTTAGATTTTCTATGGGTGTATTTGTTTTTGTTTTTCTATTTCGTTAGATAATAAAAATACTTATTTTTGTTTTTTTGAAAAAAGTTATAAATATAAATTCAATATAATAGTATGGGAGCTACAGTAGCTGTAAATTCTGGACATGATACCAGTAAAGGAGAAGGAAAACCTTTCGGTATAAGTTATGGTAAAATGATGATGTGGTTTTTCATCTTGTCAGATGCTTTAACATTTTCAGCATTCATTATTTCTTACGGATTTTCAAGATATAAATACATAGAATCTTGGCCAATTGCAGATGAGGTGTTTAATCACTTTCCGTTTTTACATGGGGTAGATGCACCAATGTACTACGTTGCAATGATGACCTTTATTTTAATATTTTCTTCAGTAACAATGGTATTAGCTGTTGACGCTGGACATCATATGAATAAAAAGAAAGTAGTTACCTACATGTTTTTAACCATTATTGGTGGACTTGTATTCGTAGGGTCACAAGCATGGGAATGGAAAAACTTTATTAACGGAGGATATGGTGCTGTTAAAACAGCTTCAGGAAATAGCCTTCAGTTTTCTGATGTAGACGGACATAGAGTAGCAATGAGTACATTTGTTGTAACTTCAGAATCAGTGCGTGAGCAACATCAAAATAGCACAGGTCTTTGGGGTGTAAATGAAGGCGCATTACAGCCATATACTATGGCAGATGTAAAAGCATCTTTTGCAGCTCATCCAGAGTTAAGAGTACGTACCACACAAATTACAGAAAATCATCATAAAGAAGTGCTTTCTCGTGAAGCATCAATAGCAGCATTAAACAGAGGAATTCGTACTGTTGAAGGTGCTAACTTAATAGAAAACGAATATGGTCATCCATTATTCGCAGACTTCTTCTTTTTTATAACAGGATTTCACGGATTCCACGTATGTACAGGAATATTAATAAACATAATAATATTTATTAATGTATTATTAGGAACCTATGAAAGAAGAGGGCACTATGAAATGGTTGAAAAAGTAGGACTATACTGGCACTTTGTAGATTTAGTATGGGTATTTGTATTTACATTCTTCTACCTAGTTTAAACATAAAATAATAACAATATAAACGCATAATAATGGCACACGAAATAAAACCTTTCTTTTTTGGATTACTAAAGCCAAAAAACAACATTCATAAAATTTGGTTGGTGTTTTGGTTATTGTCAGCAGTAACAATTGCTGAGGTTATTTTAGGAATTATAAAACCAGCATTCTTAATTGATACTAGAATCGTAGGAATGAAATTGTTAAACTGGATTTTTATCATCTTAACAATATATAAAGCATACTATATTACATGGGCATTTATGCACATGGACGGAGAACATAAATGGTTTAGACGCTCTGTAGTTTGGACAAGTGTTTTCCTAATCATGTACTTAACAGCGCTAATTTTAATTGAAGGTGACTATGTATATGAAATAATGAAAAATTCTTTTGTAACTAAAGACTTTTAATCATAGGACGATAACCAAAAAGGTATAATTCCTATGTGATTGACTCCTGAATAACGACTTGAGTTGAGCATTTTGATTAAACAACAAAATTTATATAAAAAAGACGGTTATTATAACCGTCTTTTTTATTTTTGTAACCTAATAAACCACTGTTTTGAATAAAAAAAATTACATACTCGCATTACTGTTTGTGTTTCCGATAATTATCTACCTGTTTTTTGCAACAGGCGTGTATAATTTCTCGGCACTACCTATAGTGTCAAAAAATGTTGCTGAAGTAACAGCGTTTAAAAATTTAAACGGACAACCAGTACAGTTAAAAAATAAACTTACCGTATTAGGGTTTTTAGGAAACGACTTAACACATAAAAAAAACAACGTCTATAATTTGCATGAAAAAATTTATAAAGGTATTCATAGTTCCGATGCCGATTTTCAAATGCTAATGCTACTCCCGGAAGGTACACAGACACAAGTTAATGAGGTTATAGAAGAGTTGTCTCGTTATGCTAAAATAGATAAATGGCAATTTGCTTTTGGTACACCAGAAGCCATTACTAACGTGTTTAAGTCCTTAAAATCACCACTTCATTTAGATGAGAATTTTGGAACAGATTATGCGTTTATTGTTGATAAAGAGCAAAACCTTCGTTGTGCAGACGATAAAGAGCTGAAGCCTTACAATGGTTATAACACAACATCAGTATCTATATTACATAAAAAAATGGATAATGACGTTACAGTGTTATTGTTTGAATATAACGCTGCGCTAAAACGCAATTACAAGATAAATAAAAGAGATACCTACTTAAAAATAAATCAAAAATCATCTCATGAAAAATAAATCATACATTGGTATCACATTTATCATTCTAATTTTTGGAATTTTTGCCATACCAAAAATTGTAGACCGCGTGTCTAATAACACTATTGTTGATGGTAACCGACTAAACAGTATCGAGGCGCCTAAAGCCGATAAAGTAGCTGCAACAGATTTAGTGAAGTTTAATGCAGTACCAGAATTTAGCTTTACCAACCAAGATGGTGTTGAAATAACTAACACCTTCTTTAAAGACAAAGTATATGTGGTAGAATTCTTTTTTACAACATGCCCTACAATATGTCCCATAATGACAGAGAGTATGTTGACAATAGAAGATGCTTTTGGTAATGTTCAAGACTTTGCCATAGCCTCAATAACTATAAACCCTGCAACCGATACGCCAGAAACACTAAAATCATACATGAAAGATTATGGTATTAGCTCAAAAAACTGGCAAATGCTTACAGGTAATAGAGAAGCAATTATGGCACTGGCTAATAAAGGGTTTAATCTATATGCTGCCATGGAAGACAAAGCACCAGGTGGTTTTGAGCATTCAGGTATGTTTGCATTGGTAGATAAAGATGGGTTTATACGTTCTCGAAAAGATGAGTTTGGAAATCCAATACTATGCTATCGAGCAATCACTGAAACAACTAAAGATGAATTAGGACATATTACCGATACGTCTCACCATCAGTTAACGGCTTTAAAAGAAGATATTCTTAAACTACTAAACGAAAAATAAAATATATTATGAGTACAACAGATCAGAATAAATATAACAAATTAATATGGGTAGTATCAATTGTAATACCCTTAGCTGTTGCAGCGTTATTTGGTGTTAACCTAAACCGATTAGGATTTAATGTTGAGCCATTAACATTTTTACCCCCAATTTATGCCACTATAAACGGATTTACTGCACTAGTGCTAATCTTGGCTGTAGTAGCAATTAAAAACGGAAAACGTAAACTGCATGAAGGTTTAATGAAAACAGCTATTGCATTATCGCTTTGTTTTTTACTACTGTACATAGCCTATCACATGACCTCAGAATCAACCAAATTTGGAGGTGAAGGTGCTATAGCATATTTGTATTATACTTTGTTAATCTCTCATATTGTATTATCGATAGCTGCTATTCCGTTAGTGTTAATTACTTATGTTAAGGCCATTACCGCACAATTTCCTGCGCATAAAAAAATAGCAAAAATAGCTTTTCCTATATGGTTATACGTTGCAGTAACAGGCGTAGTAGTATATATAATGATTGCGCCATATTACGCTTAATAATGAAACAACGTCTTTTTGCTTTTGTCTTTTTGCTATTGCCTTTTGTATCTAAAGGGCAATGCGCTATGTGTCGTGCACAATTAGAAGGTATGGATGATAAAGCCCTTGCCGAAGGGGTAAATGACGGTATTGTGTATCTTATGGCAGTGCCTTATATCCTTATTGCATTTGTAGCTTTTATGATTTATAGAGGGTATAAAAAGAAAGAGAAATAGTTGGTAGCAAACAACAACTCTCTTTAAAAATCAGCAATTTTCAAAAAATTGCTGATTTTTTTTGTGCTCAGTTGTAACAAAAACAATTATCAATAGTCTTATAGCTATAATATAGACTGCACAGGTTCAGTAGATATTTTTTAAACAGGAATAATCATGTTAGAAATAAAACAATTACATAAATCATATCCTATTGGCGATACCAGTTTACATGTATTAAAAGGTATTGATTTGTCGGTTAAAGAAGGAGAGTTGGTGGCTATTATGGGATCGTCTGGGTCCGGAAAATCTACCTTATTAAATATTATTGGTATGCTTGATGAAGCTGATAATGGCTCTTATATACTTGATAATGTTCCTATAAAAAACCTAAACGAGAAAAAAGCAGCAGTTTACCGTAATAAATTTTTAGGATTTATATTTCAATCCTTCAATTTAATTAATTATAAAAACGCTATCGAAAACGTATCTCTGCCACTATATTATCAAGGTATAGCACGCAAAGAACGACAAGAGAAAGCCATGTTTCATTTGCAAAAAGTAGGCTTGGCAGACTGGGCAAAGCACTTGCCAAATGAATTGTCTGGTGGACAAAAACAGCGTGTAGCTATTGCTCGTGCGCTAGCAGCAGAACCAAAATTATTATTGGCAGATGAGCCAACAGGAGCCTTAGACACCAAAACATCTTATGAAATAATGGACTTTATCCAGGAGCTTAATGATGAAGGTAAAACCATATTAATTGTAACCCATGAAGAGGATATAGCTAATATGTGTAAGCGTATTGTCCGTTTAAAAGATGGTGTGATAATGGAAGACGCATTTGTAACCCAAGTAAGAGCATCACAATATGTTTGATTTAGATCTTTGGCGAGAAATATTACAGAGTATCAGTAAAAATAAACTGAGAAGCTTGTTGTCGGGGTTCACGGTAGCCTTTGCTATTTTGTTATTTACCCTATTGTTTGGTATTGCAAATGGTTTAGAGAACACCTTTAATAGTTTTTTTAAAGATGATGCCCAAAATTCTATTTTTATACAATCGGGTAAAACAACCAAACCATACAAAGGGTATAAGTCAGGTCGAAAAATACAATTCACAAATGATGAGTATGCCTATTTAAAAGACGAATTTGGAGATAAAGTACAATACATCACCTCTCGTGTATATAAAAATTTAGCTGCCTCTTATAGGGGAGAAAAAAATGTGTATCCAATTAGGGCTGTACATCCAGATCATCAATATCTTGAAAAAACATTAATCTATGAAGGCCGATATATTTCTGTAAAAGATCTTCAAGAAAAAGCAAAAGTAGTTGTTATTGGTCGTTTGGTAGAAGAAGATTTGTTCTCCAAAACTGTTGCTTTAGGAAAGTACATTAATCTAGGTGGTATTTCATATAAAGTTATTGGTGTATTTCGTGATGACGGTGGCGATAATGAAGAGCGTATGGCCTATATACCTATTAGTACTGCACAAAGTATTTATGGAAACAATGATTACGTAGATCAAATAAACCTGACTTACAATCCAAACATGGGTTTTGATCAAGCACTTAAATTTAGTAAGTCGCTTACCAAAAAATTAAAAGAAAGATTTAGAGTTTCGCCAAAAGATCAGCGTGCAGTTAGGGTTCGTAATATGGCAGAAGCCTCTAAAAATGTTAACCAAATGACAGGGGTTTTAGGAATATTGATTATGATTATTGGTATGGGTACTCTTATTGCAGGAATTGTAGGTATCGCCAATATCATGATTTTTGTAGTAAAGGAACGCACCAAAGAATTAGGGATTAGAAAAGCACTAGGGGCTACTCCAAAATCAATTGTTCGTATGATTATGTTAGAATCTGTTTTAATTACAGCATTGGCAGGGTATTTAGGATTGTTAATAGGTATGGGTGTATTGGCATTAATAGGCGATAGCCTAGAGTCTTACTTTATTACCAACCCAAGTGTAAGCACAAATTTAATAGCAGGAGCAACAGTTATACTTATTATAGCAGGAGCAATAGCAGGATATGTGCCTGCAAAACGAGCAGCGAGAATAAAACCAATTGTAGCACTTAGAGACGAATAATTATGTTGAAATTTTTAGTAGATAAGGATTCTTGGCAAGAAATTTATGATAGCTTAAGCAAAAATAAATTTCGTACAATCATTACCATGGTAGGTGTATGGTGGGGAATACTATTGCTTATCGGGCTGTTAGGAACTGCACGTGGCATGGAAAATTCATTTAATAGACTGTTTGGTGATTTTGCTACAAACAGTGTGTTTATTTGGGGACAAGTAACCAGTGAGCCATTTAAAGGTTTTCAAGAAGGAAAACAGATAAGGTTAACTTTGCAAGATGCAAAAGCAGTAGAAAGAGAGGTTGAAGGCATAGAATTTGTAGTGCCACGTAACCAAATAGGCGCTATTGTTATTAAAGGTTTTCAGTCAGGTAATTTTAATGTAAACGGCGACTATCCGTTATTAGATAAAGTTCAGAAGAAAAAAATGCTCTTCGGCCGTTTTATCAACCAGAATGATATAGACGGATATAAGAAAGTTACCGTAATTTCCGAAGACGCCTATAAGCAACTCTTTGAAAAAGATGAAGATGCTATAGGGCAATACATACAAGTCAATAGTATTAACTTTAAAGTTGTAGGTATCTATGAACCAGGAATGATGGGAGGTCCTTCATCAGATTTACATATCCCGTTTTCTACCTTTCAGCAAATATATAATATGGGAGAAAATATTGGTTGGATGATGATTACCGGAAAACCAAATTATGATATCAAGCAAATAGAGCTTGATGCCAAATTATTACTTAAAAACTTAAATAAAGTACACCCAAAAGATAAGCGTGCTTTTGGAAGTTTTAACTTAGGAAAAGAATTTAAAAAATTCACAGGATTTTTAACAGGAATGCAGTTTTTAACATGGTTTGTAGGCTTAGCAACCTTATTTGCAGGAGTATTTGCTATCGGGAATATATTGCTTATAACCGTAAAGGAGCGTACCAAAGAAATCGGAATACGTAGGGCTTTAGGTGCTACGCCATTCGAGATTAAACGTCAGATTGTAATGGAGTCGGTACTGCTTACAATGGTTGCTGGCTTAGCCGGAATTATTACGGGAGGATTAGTACTCATGATAGTGGATCATAATTTCGGACAAGGTGCAGATGCTAAATTAGTTAACGCATCAGTATCTATACCAATAGTGTTTTTAGCACTAGCCGTTTTAGTAGTATTAGGAACGTTAATAGGATTAATACCTGCCCATAAAGCTACTAGTGTTAAACCAATTGATGCTTTAAGAGAAGAATAAAAACAAATTATATATAATTAATAAATACAAACACCATGAATAAAATACTTAAAATAGCACTAATAATAGTCGCATTTGGCTTGTTAGTAGTAGTGATGAAATTTTTTGCAGATAAAAATTCAAAAGCTGCAGTAGAGTATACTACCGAGCAGCCATTTAAAGCAAGTATAGCTACCAAAACTGTAGCTACAGGAAAAGTAAACCCTGAAGAAGAAGTTGAGTTAAAACCGCAAATTTCAGGTATTGTGTCTGAGATTTTAGTAGAAGAAGGTGACTTGGTTAAAAAAGGTGATTTAATTGCCCGTATTAGAGTAGTGCCAAACGCACAAAACTTAGCCAGTTCACAGAGTAGAGTAAAATCGGCTGTGCTATCATATAACAACACTAAAACCTTGTATAAGCGTAATAAATCGCTTTTTGAAAAAGGCATTATTTCACAACAAGACTTTGAAAACAGTGAACTGTCATTTCTACAAGCAAAACAAAGTAAGATACAAGCAGAAACAGATTATCAAATCATAAAAAAAGGATCTGTAGCTGGTGCAGGAAGCGCAGCAAATACTAATATAATTGCTCAGATTTCAGGAACAATCTTAGAAATACCAGTTCGTGAAGGAAACCAAGTTATTGAAAGTAACACCTTTAATGCCGGAACTACTATCGCTACTATTGCAGATATGAGTAAAATGATTTTTGAAGGAAAAGTAGACGAGGCAGAAGTAGGAAAATTAAATGAAGGTCGTGAAATTAATATTAAGTTAGGTGCTATTGAAGGGAAAGAATTTCCAGCAACACTAACTTTTGTAGCGCCTAAAGGAAAAGAAGAATCTGGCGCAGTTCAGTTTACTATAAAAGCAGATGTTCGTATAGATGATGATACTTATATAAGAGCTGGCTATAGCGCAAATGCTGAAATTGGTTTGGCTAAAAAAGATAGTGTTTTTGCTATAAAAGAATCTTTATTACAGTTTAATAGATTAACCGAAAAGCCATTTGTTGAAGTAGAAACCTCAGAGCAAAAATTCAAAAAAGTTAACGTTACCCTAGGAATTTCTGACGGAATTAACGTTGAAATTTTAGAAGGACTAGAAGACGGTGACAAAATTAAAGTTTGGAATAAAGCTTCTAAAGAAGATGATAAAGAGGAAGAAGATAATGACTAATACAGTTATATAAAGGCTACCTGTCGGTTAAAAGACATGTGGTTAGTGAAGAACAATAAATATAAACACAGGTTATTGAACCTATCTAGACTATGAAAAAAATAATCACAATACTTATTGCAGTATCTATAAGTTCGGTTGCTATTGCACAGCAAAATGAATGGAGTTTGCAAGAATGTGTTAACCATGCATTAGCACATAACATAACGGTAAAACAAGCGGAGTTAAATACGCAAACCTATACACAAAGTGTAGTCGCTAATAAAGGACAATTCTTGCCTTCTTTTGGAGCAAGTGCCTCACAAAATGTGTCTATTGGTTCGGGATATGATCAGGTAACTTTTCAAGAGTTAAATAATCAAACAAAGTATACCAATAACTTTAGTGTAAACATGTCTCAATCGGTTTTTAACGGATTCAGAACATTAAACTTGTATAAACAATCTAAGCTACAATTAGAAGCCAGTACATTAGAATTGGCTAAAATTAAAGATGACATTTCATTAAATGTTGTAAATAGCTACTTAAATATATTGTTTAATCAAGAAAATGTAAACACAGCGCTATCACAGGTAAATTTCAGTAAAGCACAATTAAGTCAAGTACAAGAATTAGTTGACGCTGGTGTGCAACCAAAAGCTAATTTATATACAATAGAGGCTACCTTGGCAAATGATGAACAACGTTTAGTTGCTGCCGAGAACAACGTTACTTTAGCAAAGTTAGGATTGGCACAATTACTACAGGTGCCTGCTAAAAACTTTGAGATAAAAACAATTAATGTTGGTACGCCAACAGCGGCAATGCTATACGCCAGCAGTGATAACATATATAACTTTGCTGTAACCAATAGAAGTGAAATAAAATCAAGTAAAAAAAACATAGATATTGCAAAATTAGGCACTAAAATAGCACAAGCAGGATATTACCCAAGTGTAAACTTAAACTATGGCTATAGTACTTTTTTTAGCGAGGCAAAAGAAGATATCATTAAAACCTCATTTTTCAATGAGTTAAATGATAATAAAGGACACAGTATAGCCTTAAATATTAGCATCCCTATCTTTTCAAGATTTCAAAACAAAACATCAGTTACAAAATCTAAAATTCAAGAAGAAAATGCATATTTAGGATTAGAGCAAGCAAAACTAACTTTACAGTCAAACATAGAGCGTGCTTTTACAGATGCTAGTGCAGCTTTAAAAACATATGATGCGGCTAAAAAGTCATTAAAAGCACAAGAATTGGCTTTTGCCAATGCACAAGAACAGTATAGTATAGGTGCAATGAACTCATATGATTTAGATCTTTCAAGAAATAACTTAGTGAGTGCTCGTACAAGCTTGGTAAATGCAAAGTATGATTTTGTGTTTAAAACAAAAGTGCTAGACTTTTATGCAGGAAAATCACTAATAAACTAAAGAATTATAATTTTTGTTAAAAAGCACACTTGTTTTTTATGAGTGTGCTTTTTCTTTTATAAAGATTTTCACTTCCTTTTTGTTGCGTATATCTTAAAAAAACCGACTTTTGCATCAGAATTAACCTATTGCCTAAAGGTATTAAAAGATGAAGTTCTCAAGGAGAAAATAAATAGTATGACGCATATACTTCAAATAGAAACAACTACAAAAAACTGTTCTGTTGCCGTCTCAAAAAACGGTAAAACGATAGCCGTAAAAGAAATAAGTAATGGGTATTCTCACGCAGAAAACCTGCATGCTTTTATAGCGGCTGCACTACAAGAATGTAGTTTAGAGTACAAAGATTTAAGTGCAGTAGCGGTAAGTAAGGGTCCTGGTTCATATACAGGTTTGCGTATAGGTGTTTCTACGGCAAAAGGCTTGTGTTTTGCATTAGATATTCCGTTAATAGCTACTGAAACTTTACAGACACTAGCTATGCAACAAAAAATTGAAGATGGTGTAATTATATCTATGATTGACGCAAGACGAATGGAGGCTTATACGCAAGTTTTTAATAAAAACTATGCATCTGTACGTTCTATTGAAGCTGAAATATTAACAGAAAAATCGTTTGAGTCTTTTTTACAAGACAATAAAGTATATTTTGCAGGTAATAAGTCTGAAAAACTACAAGAAGTACTTCAGCATGAAAATGCTGTTTTTCTTTCAGAAAGCTTACCTTCGGCAAATGAAATGAGTGCTCTAGTATATTCAAAATTCAACAATAATAATTTTGAAGATGTTGCTTATTTTGAGCCTTACTATCTAAAAGATTTTTTGGTTACCCCAGCTAAAAAGAAAATCTAACAAAAAAACAGCCCAAATGAGGCTGTTTCTTAGTTTTTGTTAAAATGTTCGTTCTTAAAAAACAAGCCTGCTAAAAGTAGGTTGTTTATTGTAAGTGTTTTAGATAGAAAAACTATCCGTTTATAGCAGTTACAGTTGATATTTTTCCAGGGATTAACTCTTTTAAAGTGGCCTCAATACCACTCTTTAAAGTCATGGTAGATGAAGGACATCCGCTACATGCACCCTGTAGTATTACACGTACCTCTTGTGTGGTTTCGTTATAAGAATCAAACATAATATTTCCGCCATCACTAGCAACTGCTGGTTTAATGTATTCGTTTAAAACATTTACAATTTCGGTAGAGATATCATCTAAGTCATCAATGTTTAAATTAATTTCAGGAGCTATGGTCTTTGTAGGCTTGTCCATAGTAGTATCTACTATAGTATTGCCTTCAACAATAAAGGTTCTGATTTCTTCTCGTAAAGAGTTTGCAATATCATTCCATTCTGCAATGTCGTACTTGCTAATAGATACGTAGTTTTTATCAATAAAGATTTCCTTTACAAAAGGGAAGTGAAATAATTTTGTGGCTAATGGCGATATTTTTGCGTCATCAATACTTTTAAATTCAAAAATGGTGTCAACTAAATTTTTATTTGCTACAAACTTCATCACTGCTGGGTTTGGAGTGCTTTCAGCATAAACGGTAACCGCTACTTTTTTTGGAGCAATATCATTGTCTACAGCATTTTTTCCAGTATTTAAAAAATCTTGTATCTGTGTAGCGACATCATTTTCTATAGACTCCCATGAAACGATATTGTATTTTTCAATAGCAACAAAATTACCAGAAATGTATATTTTCTTAACAAAAGGAAGGTGAAACAGCTCTTTTGCAAGTTGAGAGTTACCTGCCTCATCTATGTTATTGAATTCAAAATTTTGGTGTTGAGTTAAAAAATGATTTGATTCAAACTTAACAATATTAGGGGAAGATGTTTTAACAATTGAAATATGATGTGTTGACATGTCTTTTTTTTGGCAAAAATAAAGAAATACTTGATTTAAATGATTTGAAAACAAATTAATTATCTGTTTTAGGGGATAATATTTAAAAATCATGACGCTTATTTTTTATTTTTTTCTATATTTGAGAATTAAATTTTGTCCCAACTTAAATAATCTACAATGCTGCTTTTATTAGCATTGCTAAGAAACATATTAAAGATGATTAAAAACCTATACGTTATACTTGCATTGTTTTTTGTTTTTAAAATAAATGCTCAAGAAGGAATACCTGTGTATTCTGACTATTTAATGGATAATTATTATTTGGTTCACCCATCAATGGCGGGCGCTTCAAATTGTTCTAAGTTACGGCTAACAGGTCGTCAGCAGTGGTTTGGTCAAGAAAATGCACCGAGCTTAATGACTGCAAGTTACAATGTAAGGTTTGATGAATACAAACCCTCTGCAGCAGGTATCATTTTATTTAATGACAAAAACGGGTTTCATTCTCAGACAGGTGCTTATTTAACCTATGCACATCATATTATGTTAGGTCGTAACCGAGTTGACCTAAATATGGTTTCTTTTGGTATTAGCGGTGGTTTTATTCAAAGTAGTCTAGATGAAAGCCAGTGGGTGTTGTTTGATCCACTAAACAGTGGCGTATCACAATCAGAGGTATATTATAATGTTGATATTGGTGCATCATATCATTTATTAGACTTTTACGCACACGTAACAGTTAAGAATATTTTGGGTACCGGACGTACATTATATACAGAACAAGAAAGCACAAACCTTAGAAAATATTTAGTTTCAATGGGATATGTGTTTTCAAAATATGGAAACCCATGGACTGTTGAGCCATCTGTACTATTTCAGCATATTCCAGAAACAAAAGAATCACTGTTTGATATCAATGCAAAGGTCTATAGAAAATTAGATTTTGGTAAAGTATGGGGAGGAGTATCATATCGCAGTAGTTTAGATGGGGCAGAGTATGCTACCGCTAACGGATCTGGAGTGTCACAGAAATTACAATATATAACACCATTCATAGGTGTTAATTATAATAACTATATGTTCGGGTATACATATTCTCACCAATCAGGACAAGTAAAATTAGCAGCTGGCGGTTTTCATCAAATTACATTAGGAGTAAACATTGGTTGTAAACCACAAAAATATGAATGTGATTGTCCAGGAATTAATTAATAAAACTGATAAAGAAATTTAAAAATGCTCGTATTTCGAGCATTTTTTTTGCTAAAAACTGTAATTATGATAGTAAAAGAAGTAAGAGGAAAATCTCCTAAAATCCCTAAAGATTGTTTTGTGGCTGAAAATGCAACTATAGTAGGCGATGTGCATTTAGGAGAAAAATGTAGTATATGGTTTAATGCCGTGCTTAGAGGTGATGTAAATCAAATTCGCTTGGGTAATAAAGTAAACATTCAAGATGGTGCTGTAATACATTGTACTTATAAAAAATACCCAACAATCATAGGAGATAATGTTTCTGTGGGGCATAATGCTATTGTTCATGGTTGTACCATACATGATAATGTGTTAATTGGTATGGGGAGTATAGTTATGGACAACTGTGTAGTGCACTCTAATTCAATTATAGCTGCTGGAGCAGTAGTTACTCAAAATACTATTGTAGAATCGGGAAGTATCTATGCTGGGATTCCTGCAAAAAAAGTAAACAACGTTTCAGAGAATTTAAAATCAGGAGAGATTAACCGTATAGCAGATAATTATGTAGAATACTCCAGTTGGTTTAAAAAGTAATTGTGTTAACAAAAAGTGTTTTTCACCACGTGTTTTTATGCGATAAAATGACTTATTTGCACGATAAAATGTGAATATCGTTAATATTTTGTTAATTAAGAATAATAATGATATTATTGTGCCATAATTATTCTTAAAAATGCGGGATATAGTGTCTTATCAGTTAAGGATGAATTTATATTATAACCAACACTTATTTTATTATGAAAAAACAATTAACATTTTTAGTTGTGCTTTTATGGGGGTCTTTCCTATTTGCACAATCAACAGTATCTGGTACTGTTGTAGATGATTCTGGTATGCCTTTATTAGGCGTAAATGTTGTCGAAAAAAATACTACTAATGGAACTGTAACTGATTTTGATGGAAACTATAGCTTGTCTGTAGGTGCCAATGCAATGTTAGTTTTTAGCTATGTAGGATTTGAAAACGCATCAGTTGCTGTTGCAGGACAATCAAAAGTAGATGTCACATTACAATCAGGTGCTAAGCTTGACGAAGTAATGTTAGTAGGGTCAAGAAGCCCTAAGAGAACAGCGTTAGACACGGCTGTTCCTGTAGATGTTATTGATGTGTCAGAAATAGCATCTTCAACTGGTAAAGCAGAAGTAAATGATATTTTACAGTATGCTGCGCCTTCATTTAATGCAACAAAACAATCAGGTTCTGATGGTGCTGACCACGTTGTACCAGCATCATTAAGAGGATTAGGACCAGACCAAACATTAGTATTAATCAACGGTAAAAGAAGACACCAGTCATCTTTAGTAAATATCTTTGGTACAAGAGGTCGTGGAAACTCAGGAACAGATTTAAACGCTATTCCAGCATCTGCAATTAAACGTATTGAAGTATTACGTGATGGTGCATCTGCACAATATGGATCTGATGCCATTGCAGGGGTAATTAATATTGTTCTTAAAGATGGTTCTGAAGGATTTACAGGAGGTGTAACATATGGTGCATACAGTACAGCTGTAGGAACTGATTATGACGCTGAAGTAGGTGGATGGGATGAGCTTTCTAATATAGACGGTACAAACCGACTTGACGGAGAAGACAAAAAATTTGACGGACAAACCATTAAAATTGACGCAAATTACGGTGTAAAGCTAGGTGAAAACGGAGGGTTTGTTAACTTTACAACAGAGTTTTTATCTAAAGACAATACTTTACGTCCAGGTTTTTCTTGGAGAAAAGGATATGGTTCTGCAGGAGTTGACGGATTTAACGTTATGATAAATGCAGCTTTGCCAGTAAATGACAACACAGAAATATACGCCTTTGGAGGTAGAAACTTTAGAGATACCAATGCATATGCATTCTCAAGAGGAAGTTTTGCAGATGGTGATAACAGAGCAGTGGCAAGTTTATACCCAGACGGGTTTACACCACGTATTACATCTAATATTACAGATGTATCTTTCTCTGCAGGAGTAAGACACTCAATGGAAAACGGATGGGATGTTGATTTTAACAATACTTATGGTAGAAACAACTTTCACTACTTTGTAAAAGATAGTAACAATGCTTCTATGGGAGATGCTTCTCCTACAGATTTTGATGCAGGTGGACACTACCTTTCTCAAAATACTACAGGATTAGATTTTACAAGATATTTTGAAGATGCTATGGCAGGTATAAACGTAGCATTTGGTATGGAATACCGTACAGAAAACTTTGGAATATTTGCAGGTGAAGTAGCATCTTATGCACTATATGACGTAAATGGAATTCCATTAACAAACCCAGCAAACCAAACACCTGCTTTTGATAGTAATGGTGAGGATTTGCCAGGAGGTGCACAAGGATTCCCAGGGTATAGCCCAGATAACGAAGTAAACAGAGGACGTTCTAACTTAGGAATATACTTTGATACAGAAGTAAACCTAACAGAAAAGTTTATGCTTGCAGGAGCATTACGTTTTGAAAACTATAGCGACTTTGGTAACACAGTTAACTTTAAAGTAGCTAGTAGATATAAGTTTAGCGATGCATTTGCTGTTCGTGGATCAGTTTCTACAGGATTTAGAGCGCCATCATTAGCACAGTTATATTATAACTTAAAGTTTAACAACATTGTAGGAGGAGAGTCAGTACCATCATTGTTATCAGCAAATAACAGTACTGTAACCAAAGCATTTGGGATTGGACAACTAAAAGAAGAGCAAGCAATGAACACAAGTATTGGATTTACCTTTAAAAAAGGAGGATTCTCTGCAACAGTTGATGCATACTCTATTAGTGTTAAAGATAGAGTTATCTTAACAGATAACTTTACTGACCAAGCTATATTAGGACCATTAGGAGTTGATGCAGCACAGTTTTTTGCAAATGGTGTTGATACAAAAACAACTGGTTTAGATGTAGTATTAAACTACAAAATGAAAGTTGGTGAAGGAAAATTAAATATTGGAGTTATTGGTAACATGAATAAATTATCAATTGATAAAATCCATAATGGAGACTTAAACAAGTTTACATTCTTTGGGCCATTCTCTCAAGCATATTTAAAAGCTGCAGCGCCAGATTATAAATTAGGATTAAACCTTGGATATACAAACAAGAAGTTTAATGCATTACTTGGTATAACACGCTTTAGTGAAGTACAATTACAAGATTTTCAATGGGTAGATTCTCCAGCATTATCACAAGCTGATGCTGATGCGTTATACGCAGTAGCAACAGATACTTATGATGCTACAATGGTAATTGACCTAAGTTTAGGATATAAATTATCTAAAACACTAAGTCTTACTGTAGGTGCTAACAACCTATTAAATAAATACCCAACAGAACAATATGACGGATGGACAGACCAAGGTGGTTTTGCTGATTCTGTACAAATGGGATCTGATGGTAGATATGTGTTTACACGTTTAAACTTTAGTTTCTAAACACTGTAAAACCTATATAATATTAAAAGGCTTTCCATTAGGAAGGCCTTTTTTTTTGTAATAACAAGAGTGTAATTACTTAAATGTCTTGTATGTAAAAATAAAAGACTACTTTTGTAGTAATGAAGTTTAAAAAGAACATAGCGCTATTTTTAGCATCTTATTACTTAATGATAAGTGTAGGCTTAACAATAACCTTGCATTTTTGCGGAGGGTCTTTGGCTTCAATAACACCTTTTTTATCAGAGACAAACGCTGAGCCATTAGTTGTAGAGTCTTGCTGTGCTAAAAAAGCACCAGAGCAAGAATGTTGCAATGATGAGGTGATTGATTTTAATGACGCTAAGGAAGAATCTGTATTAGAAACATTTAATTTCTCAGTAGCATTTGCAGTAACACCACCAGTTATACAAACAATATGTCTTCAAGAACTATTGTTAGAAACAAAAAAAACTTTACCAAATTACACTTTCCAAAGTAACGCTCCGCCGCGTTATAAACTCTACGGAACATACATATACTATGCTTAATAATTTATAGACATGCGTTTTTTAAACGTACAAATGACTATAAATAATAATTAAGCAATACACTATTAACAACTACTCACCGAGTGTTTTTTTAGCGTATTTAAATCTCGATAATCGAGTAAAGTATGTACCTATGAAAAAATTAATAATACTATTAACGATATTTCCGTTTTTGAGTTTTGCACAAAGTGAACTCTCAGGATATGTTACAGAAGATGTCCACGGAATACCAACACCAGTTTTAGGCGCCAATGTATATTGGTCTGGAACAGAAATAGGCGTTGTTACCAATGAGAAAGGGTTATTTACAATACCTTTTTCTAAAAAAAGTAGCCTACTAACAATTAGTTATGTTGGTTACCAACAACAAGATATAACAATAAATTCTCAAAAATATATAGAAATAACACTACTACAAAGCAACGATTTAGATGCTGTTGTAGTAAATACAGAAAAAAAAGCAACACATGTTTCGCTTTTAAAGCATCGTAATGTTGTAACACTAAGTTCAAAAGAGCTGCTAAAAGCCGCCTGTTGTAACTTGTCTGAAAGCTTTGAGACAAATGCCGCTATTGATGTAAATTTTTCTGATGCTGTTACAGGAACTAAGCAAATTAAAATGCTGGGCTTAACAAATCCGTATATTTTAATAACACAAGAAAACATACCTAGTGTGCGTGGGGCTTCTCAAGCTTATGGTTTAACCTTTACACCAGGAACTTGGCTAGAAAGCATTCAAATTACAAAAGGCGCTGGCGCAGTAGTTAATGGTTTTGAAAGTATTGCCGGACAAATAAATACCGAACTTAAAAAACCACTAACTGATGATAAGTTTTTTCTAAATGCATATACTTCATTAGATGGTAGATTAGAACTAAACACCCATTTTAATCAAAAAATTAATAACAAATGGAGTACCGGTGTTTATATTCATGGTAATAATCGCAGTTGGAAAAAAGATAAAAATAACGACGGATTTATAGACGCGCCTATCGCAAAGCAATTAAATGTAATGAATAGGTGGCAATATGCAAACCAAGAAACAGGGTGGATTAGCTTTTTTGACTTCAGATATATGACTGATGATAAGCAGGCAGGAGAAAGCACTTTTAACCCAAAAACAGATAAGTTAACTACAAATGCTTGGGGAAGTGAAATAAACACCAAACGTATAGATGTTAGTAATAAAACAGGTTACGTGTTTAAAAACCAGAAATATAAAAGTTTCGGACTGCAAACATCGTATAGTAATCATGATCAGAAAGCATACTTCGGGTTAAGGCAGTATAACATTAACCATCAAAGTGTGTATTCAAACTTTATATACAATTCAATTTTATCAAATACTCAGAATAAATTTAAAGCAGGATTAAGCTTTGCTTATGACCAATACAAGGAGTTTGTGTTGGATAGTGATATTGATAGAAAAGAAAACTCATTGGGTGCTTTTTTTGAATACACTTATGATAACGGTGATAACCTAAGTATTGTTGCAGGGCTAAGAGCAGATATGCATAATGTGATAGGGACCTTTGTAACCCCGCGACTACACTTACGTTATAATCCTTGGGAAAAAGCAGTATTTAGAGCATCTGTAGGTAAGGGAACTCGTAGTGCTAGTGTCTTTGCAGAAAACCAACATTATTTTGCTTCGTCAAGAGTGTTTAACGTTGAGGCAAATGGAAATGGTGCATATGGGCTTGACCCTGAAGAAGCATGGAATTATGGTGCTAGTTTTTTACAAAAATTCAACCTTTTTAACAAAAAAGCAGATTGGTCAATAGATTACTACGCTACAAATTTTACAAACCAAGTTGTTGTAGATGTCGATAGTAACCCTAATGAGGTGTCGTTTTATAATTTAGACGGAAAATCTATAGCACACAGTATTCAAACAGATTTTAATTATAACCTTGTAGAGCATTTAGATTTACGCTTATCATACAAATATTATGATGTTGTTGTAGATTATAAAAACCAACGTCTAGATAAATCATTGTTAGCTAAGCACAGGGCTTTGGTAAATATGTCTTACCAAACACATTATTCAAATAAAAAAGGCGCAAGATGGAAGTTTGATGTCACATGGAACTGGATAGGAAAACAACGTTTGCCAAATACAAGTACAAACCCCGTAGCTTATCAATTAAAAGATTATGCCGCAGCATATAGTAGATTAAATGCCCAAGTAACAAAAGTATTCTCAAAGAAGTTTGAAGTGTATATTGGAGGAGAAAACATACTAAATAATAAGCAGGAAAAACCAATATTAGCATCAGACGATCCTTTTGGCGCTTATTTTGATAGTACCATAATATATGGTTCTATTGATGGTTTTAGGACTTATGCAGGATTAAGATTTAAAATAAATTAAAAATAATTAAAACGTAAAAGATGAAAAAAGTAATAACACTTGTAATGCTATTTATGGTTGTAGCAATTAACGCACAAGAAAAATCAAAAAGTAAGCTGGTAACAATTAAGGTTAGCGGAATTTGTGAAATGTGTAAATCACGTATCGAAAAAGCAGCCTTTAAAACCAAGGGTGTAAAATCTGCAGAATGGAATATTGAGACACATGATTTAACTTTAATAATTAACGAGCACAAAACCACAGTCTTAACTATTCAGAAAAACATTGCTGCTATAGGTCATGATACTGCCGCAATTCAAGCAACAGATGAGGTTTATAATAACCTACACGGATGTTGTCATTACGAACGAACATTTAACATTAAAACCTCTTCTGACAAACCGTTTGTTAAACCTAGTTGTAGTACAGATAAATAATTACTTGTATATCTGTAAAGTGTAATAATCACTACTTTGATGTCATATTAAGCTAGTTTCAGTATTTCAATATTGATTTTTAGTACTGTTTACGGATAAGTATAAAGCTATTATATAGACATAGCGTAACAAAAAAATCCCTTTCATTTGAAAGGGATTTTTTTGTTGAATTATATAAAACATTGTTTACATCATTCCTGGCATACCGCCGCCCATAGGAGGCATTCCTGGAGCAGGTGAATCTTCTTTAATGTCAATTAAAGCACATTCTGTAGTTAAGATCATTCCAGAAACAGAAGCTGCATTTTCTAAGGCAACTCGTGTTACTTTTTTAGGATCAATAATACCTGCTTTAAGCATATCAATAAACTCATCAGTTTTGGCATTGTAACCAAAATCTTTTTTTCCGTCTACAACTTTAGCACAAATAACTGACCCTTCTTTACCGGCATTTTCGGCAATGGTACGTAATGGCGCTTCAATAGCACGAGCAATAATACTTATTCCGGTGTCTTCATCGGCATTATTAGCTGTAATAGTAGTAAGGGCTTTTTTAGCACGCACTAAGGCAACACCACCTCCAGCAATAATTCCTTCTTCAACAGCAGCGCGTGTAGCATTTAAAGCATCATCTACTCTGTCTTTTTTCTCTTTCATTTCTACTTCGGAAGCCGCACCAACATATAGTACAGCAACACCACCAGCCAATTTAGCAAGACGTTCTTGTAGTTTTTCTCTGTCGTAATCTGATGTTGTAGATTCAATTTGTGCTTTAATCTGACTTACACGAACTTTAATGTTACTTTCATCTCCAGCACCATTTACAATTGTAGTATTGTCTTTATCAATAGTAACAGTTTCTGCAGAACCTAGCATTGATAAATCAGCGCTTTCAAGAGAAAATCCTCTTTCTTCAGAAATTACAGTACCATTAGTTAAGATAGCAATATCTTCTAGCATTGCTTTTCTACGGTCTCCAAATCCAGGAGCCTTAACAGCAGCAATTTTTAATCCACCACGTAATTTATTTACAACTAAGGTTGCTAATGCTTGTCCGTCAACATCTTCTGCAATAATTAATAGCGGACGACCAGATTGCGCAACAGGTTCTAAGATAGGTAGTATTTCTTGTAAGTTAGAAATCTTTTTATCGAATAATAAAATATACGGATTTTCTAAATCAGCAATCATTTTGTCTGCATCAGTAACAAAGTATGGCGATAGGTATCCTCTGTCAAACTGCATGCCTTCAACAACATCTACATAAGTGTCTGTTCCTTTTGCTTCTTCAACAGTAATAACACCTTCTTTTCCAACTTTTCCAAAGGCAGTGGCAATTAAATCACCAATTACGTCATCGTTATTAGCAGAAATAGAAGCTACTTGTTTTATTTTTTCAGAATCAGATCCAACTTCTTTTGCTTGTTTTTCTAATTCTGAAACAATAGTGTTTACTGCTTTGTCTATGCCGCGTTTTAAATCCATCGGGTTTGCTCCTGCAGCAACATTCTTTAATCCTTCTTTTACAATTGCTTGCGCAAGTACGGTAGCGGTAGTTGTTCCGTCACCAGCAAGATCATTGGTTTTAGAAGCGACTTCTTTTACCATTTGTGCGCCCATGTTTTCTAATGGGTCTTCTAATTCAATTTCTTTGGCAACAGATACCCCATCTTTGGTTACTGTTGGTCCTCCAAAAGATTTAGAAATAATCACATTTCGTCCTTTTGGACCTAAAGTTACTTTAACTGCATTTGCTAATGCATCAACACCACGTTTTAATCCGTCACGTGCTTCAATATCAAATTTTATGTCTTTTGCCATCTTGTTGTGTTTTTATCTATAAGCGCGTACTTATAGTATTGTTATATAATTGCTAAGATGTCGCTTTCACGCATCATTAAATAATTTTTTCCTTCTAGGTTTAAT
Source organism: Flavobacteriaceae bacterium (assembly GCA_965178655.1). Classification (GTDB taxonomy): domain Bacteria; phylum Bacteroidota; class Bacteroidia; order Flavobacteriales; family Flavobacteriaceae. The sequence continues at coordinate 791,110 of OZ238266.1, read as the reverse complement.
TCTGTACCACCGTATTTGCTATATAAAACGGTGTCACCAACTTTTACAGTTAATGGCTCGTCTTTTTTTCCAGTACCTACGGCAACAACAGTTCCTTTTTGTGGTTTTTCTTTTGCAGTATCTGGAATGATAATTCCAGAAGCGGTAGTTGTTTCAGCAGGCGCAGGAGTAATAAGAACTCTGTCTGCTAAAGGTGTAATAGATAATGCCATAGTATGTTTGTTTTTAATAGTTATAATTGATTGTTAAGTATATGTCAGAAACTGTACCAATGTAACTGGGCTGACATTTTTTCATTTTATAAAGCTGTATACTAAAAATGCCAACGTTTCGGTTGGCATTTTTATATTGTGTGTAGAGTAATATTACTCTTGGTCTTCTTCTTTTGTTGCAGGAACTGTAGAAACAGGTGCTGCATCAGTTGTAGATATTGGTGCTTCAATTTGTTGTTCGTTAGCACCGTCTAATGCTTTAGAACGTGATTCTTGGTTACCAAGAATAGTAACGTTAGACATTAAAATTAGCACTACCATTAAAATGGCTAGCCACCAAGTACTTTTGTCTAGAAAGTCGGTTGTTTTTTGCACACCACCAATTTGTTGTGTGTCTCCTCCAAAAGAAGATCCTAATCCGCCACCTTTTGGGTTTTGTACCATGATTACTACAACTAGTAAAAAGGCAACGATCATTATAAGTACTAAAAAAATATTAAACATAATGGTATTATTTATTTGTGTTATTTATTTCAATTTGTTTTATGTCCGAAATACGGTCTGCAAAGAAACTATTTTTTTCTGGATATTTCAAACTTAATATGCGATAAGCTTGAATTGCTTTGGTATAATTTTTTTGTTCTAAGTAAACCTTAGCTAGGGTTTCGGTCATAAACTCGTCTGAACTAAAAGTTTTCTGGCTTGCTAGGTTTTTTACAGAGATGGTTTTTTTTACAGGTGTTATTTTAGGTTTGTTATTAATAAACTGTTCTATGAGTGCTACTTTTCCTAGTGGTTTAGCGGCTTCATTTGCCGAATCTTCTGATCTAACAATAGGTTTTGCCTTTGTGAGTTGAAGCCATTCTTGAAAGGAGTGTATCTCAGTTTCATTAAATTCTAAAGGCTGGCCAATGCGCAATGTATCGGTTTTTTCTTCAAATAAATCATCATTAAAAACAATGGTTTCATCTGTAATTTCAACAGGTGCTTTATTTGCTTGTTGTTGCAGCTGCTGTTGTGTTTTGGAAACAATATTCTGGTTAAAAACAGTCTTTGTAATATATTCAAACAATACACTTCTGTCGGCAGTATATGCGGCAGTACGTTTTAAATATTGGTTGTATTGATGACTTTCTTGATTATGGAGCCCTTTAAGGTATAGTGCATGTGCTGCCTGAAAATACGGAAAATCTACCAACAGTTCTTTAAGCTCTGTTGTTTGTTGTTTGTTGACCGTTTCGGGTTGTTTTAAAATATTAGAAAACTCTGCCGTATTCATAATTTTACCATTTTGCTAAAGAGGCGTTAAACACGTCTTGTGTAATACGCTCATATATTTCTGTAATAGCGCTATCTAAACTAGATCCAATAAGTTGCTGACTAGCATTGTAGTCATAATAAAAAGAAAAACTTCGTTCAAAACTATCTTCGTCTTTAAGGGTATTTATAAACCTCACATTAATAGTTATGGTTAGTCTGTTTTGAGAAGCGGTTTGGTTTGCATTAGCAGCCATTGGCGCTATTGCATATCCAGTAATTTCTCCTTCATATACAAGGTGTGCATTTGTATTTGATAGCGATAAGTTTGTTTGGTTTTGTATTAAATCTTGTAATGCTAAAGTAAATGTTCGGTCAATTCCTGGCTCTGTGATGGGCGCATTATTTTGAAAAAAATTGACTTGAAATGTTTTGGCATCTCCAGTGTCACCACCTGTAAAAGAATAAATACCGCAACCATGTAGGCTAACTGTAATTATAAGTAGTGGTATGATATAGCGTAATACGATTTTTCTCATGGGTTTAAAAATACATTTTTTTAATTAGTAAGAAGTGCTTAAAGGTCAAATTGTTTTATTTTTCTGTATAGCGTACGTTCAGATATACCCAGTTCTTTGGCAGCCAATTTTCTTTTTCCTTGATTTCTTTCTAATGATTTTTTAATGAGTTCTAATTCTTTTTCATGAATAGAAAGGGTTTCTTCTTCGGTAATCTCCTCTACGTAGGTGAATTTTTCACTTGTTTCAGTAGTCGTAGCTTCTTGTGGCAGTTGTAACACTTCAACAGTTTCTTTTGCAGTCTCTTTATTCGGACTTTCATTTTCCTGGTTACTGTTGTATATTTTTTGAATAAGCTCTTGATTTTCTTCCTGTACTTGGTTAGAGTTTCCTTTACGCATCAACTCCATGGTGAGTTTTTTTAAATCATTTAAATCACCTTTCATATCAAAGAGTACTTTGTATAGAATTTCACGTTCATTACTAAAGTCGCCTTCTTTTTTATGATCTCCAACAACTGCAGGAAGATTGTTGCCTATGGTGGGCAGGTAACTTTGAAGAGTGCTAAGATTAACTTGTCGGTTTTGTTCTAGAACTGATATTTGTTCGGCAATATTTCGCAACTGTCGTATGTTACCATTCCAACGATATTTTAGTAAGAGTTGTATTGCTTGTTCGTCAAGTTTTATGCTTGGCATTTTATATTTTAGAGCAAAATCTGCCGCAAATTTTCGAAATAATAAGTGAATATCATCTTTACGTTCTCGTAGTGCTGGTAATAGTATTTCAACGGTGCTTAAACGGTAGTATAAGTCTTCTCTAAACTTACCTTTCTTAATTGCTTCAAACATATTTACGTTTGTTGCTGCAACAATACGAACGTTTGTTTTTTGGGTTTTACTAGATCCAACTTTTATAAACTCGCCATTTTCAAGTACACGTAATAATCGCACTTGAGTAGTTAGTGGTAATTCTCCAACTTCATCTAAAAATATGGTACCACCATCTGCTACTTCAAAATAACCATTTCGGGTTTGTGTAGCACCTGTAAAGGCGCCTTTTTCGTGTCCAAACAGTTCACTGTCAATAGTTCCTTCAGGAATAGCACCACAGTTTACAGCAATATATTTTCCGTGTTTACGGTGAGATAGCGCGTGTATTATTTTAGGTAGACTTTCTTTTCCAACACCACTTTCTCCAGTAACTAAAACTGAAATATCTGTAGGTGCTACTTGAATAGATTTTTCAAGGGCTCTATTAAGTTTTGGGTTGTTTCCTATAATACCAAAACGTTGTTTTATGGCTTGTATTGACTCCATAGTTTTGTGTTAATTATTGTCAGAATATCCTACAGCTTCTCCTATAAAGGTAGCTGTAGTGCAGTCGTTAATTTGAACATTTACAAAATCTCCAATTTGATAGTTTTCCTTTGGGAATACCACCATATTGTTTTGTGAATTTCGTCCTGCCCAATGTAAATCAGATTTTTTTGAAGCCCCTTCAATAAGTACTTCTTCTGTTTTTCCGAGATGTTTTTTTAGTTGTTCGTGTCCTACAGCGCGTTGCAAGTCAATAACTTCTTGTAGACGGCGTTTTTTTACAGCCATAGGAATATCATCATCTAATTTTCTAGCAGCAAGCGTTCCTGGGCGTTCAGAGTAGGCAAACATAAACCCATAATCGTATTGTACATATTTAATAAGGTCAAGAGTATCTTGGTGGTCTTGCTCTGTTTCTGTTGGAAAGCCAATAATCATATCTTGTGACAGGGCTATTTCCGGAATTATAGCATAAATATTGTCTATTAAAGTCATGTACTCTTCTCGAGTATGTTGCCTGTTCATAGCTTCTAAAATGCGATTACTACCACTTTGTACAGGTAGGTGTAAGTAGTTGCAAATATTTTTGTGTTTTGCCATGGTGTAAATAACATCTAAACTCATGTCTTGCGGATTAGAGGTAGAGAATCTAACCCTTAGTTTTGGGTGTGCTGTAGCAACAAGGTCTAATAACTTTGAAAAATCTACAGCAGTTGCTTTCTGTATTTCGGAAGCATTTTTAAAATCTTTTTTTAGTCCGCCACCATACCATAAAAAGCTATCTACATTCTGTCCGAGTAAGGTAATTTCTTTAAATCCTTGGTCAACCAAGTCGTTTACTTCAGATAAAATAGATTGCGGGTCTCTGCTGCGTTCTCTTCCTCGTGTAAAAGGTACAACGCAAAAAGTACACATGTTGTCGCAACCACGAGTAATAGAAACAAAAGCACTTACGCCGTTGCTTTGTAGTCTTACCGGAGAAATATCGCCGTATGTTTCTTCTTTAGAAAGAATTACATTTATAGCATCTCTTCCGTCGTCAACATCGGCAATTAGGTTAGGGAGGTCTTTGTATGCATCAGGACCAACAACAAGGTCAACAATTTTTTCTTCCTCTAAGAATTGTTCTTTTAATCTTTCGGCCATACAACCCAATACACCAACTTTCATTTTAGGATTAAGGTCTCTCTTTACAGCATTGTATTTTTCTAAACGTTTACGTACGGTTTGTTCGGCTTTATCTCTAATAGAGCAGGTGTTTACTAAAACCAAATCTGCTTCTTCAAGTTTTTGAGTAGTATTAAAACCTTCTTTAGCTAATATAGAAGCTACTATTTCGCTGTCAGAAAAATTCATTTGACACCCATAACTTTCAATAAAAAGTTTTCGGCTATTTCCCTTCTTATGTATTGTTAACAAGTGTTCACCTTGCTTATTCTCATCAATAATCTTCTCCATGGGTTGCGTTTATATGCAATTTATGCTACAAAGATACTGCTAAAATAATTTTCTGACAAAGTGGCAGTTGATTATTTGCGCGTAGAATAGTTAAATACTAAAATTACCCAGTATAGTAATGGTATGGTGTTTTGTGAATTAAAAAATTATAAAATTGAATTGTAATTGCTTTGTTTATCAGTGTATTAGGCTTTGTTTTGTGTTTTGGTAAAAAACTTTTTTTAGATTTTCGTTTTTTTTGATATACTTTTGCAACATCTAACAAAACGTACAATGGCAAAGAATTTAGTGATAGTGGAGTCGCCTGCAAAGGCGAAAACAATTGAAAAGTTTTTAGGAAAAGATTTTACAGTAGCGTCTAGTTACGGACATATAGCCGATTTGCCTGCTAAAGAATTAGGGGTAGATGTAGAGGGAGATTTTGATCCAAAGTATATAGTGTCAACCGATAAGAAGGCGGTTGTAAAAAAACTGAAAGACTTAGCTAAAAAAGCAGATACTGTTTGGTTGGCTTCGGATGAGGATCGTGAGGGAGAGGCAATTGCATGGCATTTGGCCGAAACCTTAAAGTTAGATAAATCTAAAACCAAGCGAATTGTATTTAACTCTATTACTAAAAAAGCAGTTACTACAGCAATTGAAAACCCAAGAGAAATAGACTATAATCTAGTAAACGCACAACAAGCGCGTAGAGTATTAGATAGGTTAGTGGGATATGAATTGTCTCCGGTATTATGGCGAAAGGTAAAAAGAGGTTTATCGGCAGGACGAGTACAATCGGTTTCTGTACGATTAATTGTTGAAAAAGAGCGCAGTATTGAATCATTTGAATCAAAAGCATCTTATAAGGTAGTCGCTATGTTTACTACAACAGCAGGAAAATCCTTTAAAACAAAATTAGGAAAGGAATTTGCAACAAAAACTGAAGCTGAAGCCTTTTTAGCAAAAAATGCAACGGCAGAATTTACTGTAGCAAATTTAACAAAAAAACCGGCTAAAAAATCGCCAGCAGCACCATTTACAACATCTACATTACAGCAAGAAGCATCTAGAAAATTGTATTTCTCGGTAAGTAGAACCATGCAAGTAGCACAGCGTTTGTATGAACAAGGGTTAATAACCTATATGAGAACGGATAGTGTAAGTTTATCAGGCGAAGCACTGGAAGCAGCAAAAACGGAAATAGAAAGTTATTACGGTCCTGAATTTGCACAAGCACGAAACTTTGCAAATAAAAGTAAAGGCGCACAAGAAGCGCATGAGGCAGTACGTCCTACTAATATGAGTATACACTCTGTTAATTTAGAAAGAGATCAGTCGCGTTTATATGAATTAATATGGAAACGCACATTGGCATCACAAATGAGCGATGCCCAATTAGAAAAAACAAATATTAAAGTAGCTGCATCAACACATGAGCAGCAATTTACGGCAAATGGAGAGGTAATTACTTTTGAAGGCTTTTTAAAAGTATACCTTGAAGGTAATGATAATGAAGATGAAGAGGTTGATGGCATGTTGCCAAAAATGACTGTAAACGAAGTGCTTTTAAACCAATATATTACAGCAACCGAACGTTTTACAAGACCACCATACCGATTTACAGAAGCCTCGTTAGTAAAGCGATTAGAGGAGCTAGGTATTGGACGTCCATCAACATATGCGCCAACAATATCAACAATTCAAAACAGAAATTACGTTGAAAAAAGTCAGTTAGAAGGTATAGAAAGAGCATACTGTCAGTTATTACTTGAAAATTCAGCAATAGCAGAAAAGACATTAACCGAGCGTGTTGGTGCAGACAAAGGAAAGTTGATTCCTACGGATGTGGGTATGATTGTAAACGACTTTTTAGTAACAAACTTTAAAGATATATTAGAGTATAGTTTTACCGCAAGCGTAGAAGCATCATTTGATGAAATAGCTTCAGGAGATCAAGATTGGAAAGAAATGATGAAATCTTTTTATGCAGGTTTCCATCCACAGGTTGTTGATGTTCAAGAAAATGCTGAGCGAGGAAATGGAGAACGCATCTTAGGAGTACATCCAGAATCTGGACGTCGTGTAAGTGTGCGTTTAGGACGTTTTGGTGCAATGGTACAAATAGGTGTTGTTGAAGATGAAGAAAAGCCACTATTTGCAAGTTTAACAGAAGCACAAAGCTTAGGAAGTATAACCTTTGAAGAGGCAATGGATTTGTTTAAGCTACCAAAAAACCTAGGAAATTATGATGATGTTGAGGTCTTGGTAAGTAATGGTCGATTTGGACCATATATTAAATTTGGTGAAAAATATGTATCGCTTCCAAAAGGAGAAAATGCACTAGATGTAGATTTTGATAGAGCAGTAGAGCTTATTGAAGAGAAGAAAAAAGCCGATGCGCCAATCCATCATTATGAAGGCTTAGAGGTCACAAAAGGCGTTGGGAGATTTGGTCCGTTTATAAAATGGAACGGTATCTTTATTAATGTAAATAAAAAATACGATTACGATAATTTATCTATTTCAGATCTTGAAGAGCTAATTGAGGCTAAAAAGCAAAAAGAAATAGACAAGCTTATTGTAAACTGGGAAGAAGAAGGTATTAGAATAGAAAAAGCAAGATGGGGGCGCCATAACATCATTAAAGGAAAGCTAAAAGTAGAATTAGCAAAAACAGTTGATGCGGCTAATATGACCTTAGAAGAGGCACAAAAACTAATCGCAGCCAAGCTTCCTAAAAAGAAAAAAGCAGTAAAAAGAAAAACGACTGCCAAGAAAAAGCCTGCCAAAAAAGCCACTAAAAAATGATTGTAGATTTTCTAAAGCCAGTAGCTAGTGATGTAATTGCGCATGCGCAATTACAAGACAAACAATCACTAGGGGCAATTACATCATTTTATAAAGAGGGAGAAGAGTTTCCGTTAGTTTCTAAAGGAAACATAGTAATTTTAGGTGTTTTAGAAAACAGAGGAGATATAAATTATTTAGGAGAGACCATCTCTTTTAATAAGTTAAGAAAAGACTTTTATGAGCTTTTTCCGGGTAATTGGAATGCTGAAATAGTCGATATTGGAGATGTTTTGCAAGGACATACTGTAGCAGATACTTATTTTGCACTCAAAAAAGTTAATGAAACCATACTTAAATTAGGAGCAATACCTGTAGTACTTGGAGGGTCTAATGACCTTACTTATGCAATGTATAGAGCCTATGATGACTTAGATCAAATGGTGAATTTAGTTGCTGTAGATGCAAAGTTCGATTTAAAAGACCCATCAGAGGGTGTAAAAAACAACAACTATATGAATAGTGTAGTTGTTGACGAACCAAATAATTTAATAAATTTTGCAAATATTGGTTTCCAGACCTATTATAACTCTCAAGAAGAGATAGATCTTCTTGAAAAACTTTATTTTGAAACCTATCGTTTAGGAGAGGTGTCTACTAACTTATCATTAGTAGAGCCAATTACTAGAGATGCAGACTGTGTTAGCTTTGATGTTACGGCAATTATGTCGTCAGCACTATCAAGCGGTGTAGGCTATCGTTCTCCAAACGGATTTTCAGGAAAAGAAGCCTGTGCCATTTCTCGTTATGCGGGAGTAAGTAATACCGTATCTAGCTTTGGTTTGCTTGAAATTACTAAAAACGTTTCAGCGGCAGGAACAATGCTTTTAGCGCAAATGATATGGTATTTTATAGAAGGCGTGCATTGCAGAATAGAAGAACAACCATTAAATGATACTTCTGGGTATAAAAAATATATAGTGCCTTCTCAGGACTATGATTTTATTTTTTATGAAAGTTTGTTAAGTAAAAGATGGTGGGTTAAGTTGCCAGATAACACTGATACAGATACTATTATCAGAAAGCAATCGTTATTAGCATGTACACAAGAAGATTATTTAGCAGCTTGTGACCAGCAAATTTCAAAACGAATATACAAGGCATTTCGTAAAAACTTATTGTAGAAGAGTGAAATAAACTTCCGATAAAAAGTTGTTTTTTTTAGATAAAAGACATTTTTTTTTAACATAAAAGTTGTTTTTTACATATTATATAGATAAGTTTACGGCTTTGAAATAAACAATATTAATATAAGACAACTATTTATGAAGAAGGTTATTTTGTTTTCAATGGTTTTTGCATTTCTCGCAAGTTGTAGCAGCAGCAGTTCTAATGGAGAACTGGTGGGTGTTAAAGGGAAGAAATGGAACCCTGAAAAACCTTTTGGGATGACTTTAGTCCCTGGAGGATCTTTTGTAATGGGAAAATCTGATGAAGATAAACCAGCATTACAAGACACGCCTGCCAAAAATGTAACCGTGCGTTCATTTTATATGGATGAAACGGAAATCACAAATAGTGAGTACAGACAATTTGTGTTTTGGGTACGTGATTCTATCGTAAAAACAAAATTAGCAATTTTAGCAGATGACCTTGGAAAAGCTCCTGCTGATGGCGGAATTGGAGAATACGCATTTACAGATGCAGACACAACAAACTTAGGTGTTTGGGATAAATATATGCTTGAAAACCATTATAGTTTAATGGACGGGTATGAAGGTAGAAAACTAAATCATAATGTAGATTTAATGACGGATAGTGCAGATTATCCAGATGAATTCTATGCAGAAGTGATGGATTCTATGTACTTACCTATAGAGGAAGCCTTTAATGGAAACCGTCCGTGGGATGTGAAAAAATTTGAATATAGCTATAAGTGGTTAGATATTGAGGAGGCTGCTAAAGCAAAAAACAAAGGTAAACGAAGAAAAGAGTTTATAAAAACGGCTTCTGTTCAGGTGTACCCTGATACTACAGTCTGGATTAGAGATTTTGCATACTCATACAATGAGCCAATGCATAATGACTATTTCTGGCATGATGCTTACGGAGAATACCCTGTAGTTGGTGTGTCTTGGGAGCAAGCAAAAGCATTTTGCGACTGGAGAACATTAAATAAGAATGCAGTAATAAAAAAAGGGAGTTCTCATGTAAACGGATTCCGTTTACCATCAGAAGCAGAGTGGGAATACGCTGCTCGTGGTGGACTATCAGGAGCTACTTATCCTTGGGGAGGACCGTATGTTAAAAATGACAGAGGTTGTTTTTTAGCAAACTTTAAACCATTAAGAGGAGATTATGCAGCAGATCAGGCATTATATACTGTAGAAGCAACAGCATACCCTCCAAATGATTATAACTTGTATAACATGGCAGGGAACGTTGCAGAATGGACGTCTTCTTCTTATGAAGCAAATGCATATGAATATATGTCAACTATGAACCCAATTGTAAATGATAAAAATAATTTACGAAAAGTAACCCGTGGAGGCTCTTGGAAAGATGTTGCATTTTTCTTGCAAGTAAGTTCACGTGATTATGAATATGCAGATTCTGCACGTAGTTATGTAGGATTTAGAACGGTACAAGATTATATGGGTACCGATACTACACCATCAAAAAATACAGCACGATAATAAAAACCAATTAACTTAACTTTAACCAAACAAAAAAAAACTTATTATGGCACAATCAAGAGGATACAAGAGATTTATGGCAATGGCTTACGGACTAGGAGCAGCAGTTGTAATTTTAGGAGCACTATTTAAATTAATGCACTGGCCAGGAGCAGCACCAATGCTTATTATTGGTTTAGGAGCAGAGGCAATTATATTTGCACTTTCGGCATTTGAACCTTTATCAGAAGATTTAGACTGGGCATTAGTGTATCCAGAATTAGCAGGAGGAATGTCTTCAGCTAAAGGCGGAGCAAACCAAGATGCAGAAGGACTGTTATCTCAAAAATTAGATAACATGTTAAAAGACGCTAAGTTAGACGCAAGTTTAATGAGCTCATTAAGTACTTCTATTCAAAACTTTAGTGGTGCAGCAGATACTATTCAGCCAGCAGTAGATTCTATTGCAGCAACTAACAAATACTCTGAGCAAATGACACTTGCAGCAGCGCAAATGGAGTCATTAAACGCACTATACAAAGTACAAATGGATTCAGCAGCTAACCAAGCTGAAGCAAACAAAGTAGCAGCAGATAATGCAGAACAATTGCAAACGCAAATGGCATCATTAGCTGCAAACTTATCTTCTTTAAACGGTGTGTACGGAGGAATGTTATCTGCAATGACTAACAAATAATTAGTTTTTAAACTAACAGTATTAATTTAAAAAACTAATAATTATGGCAAGTGGAAAACTGTCTCCAAGACAAAAAATGATTAACCTAATGTACTTGGTGTTAATCGCGATGTTAGCACTAAATATGTCAAAAGAAGTATTGACGGCTTTTGGTATTATGAACGATAAATTCGTTGAAAATAATGTAACATCAACTGAAAAAAACAATAAATTTTTAGATAACCTAGCGCAAAAAGCACAAGATGAGCCGCAGCAGTATAGTGTAATCAATTCAAAAGCTAAAAACATATCTAAGGCTTCTAATGAGTTTTATGCGTTTTTAGAAACTGTAAAAACTGAAATTGAGAAACCTTATATAGATAAGAAAGAAGATGGAGTCTTACCATATGAAGGTATGGATAAAGGAGACCATATTGATGAGGCATGGTTTACAGGAGATCGCCTTTCTAAAAAAGGAGATGCTGTAATGGCTGCTTTTGATAAGTACCGTAACGACATGAATGTGTTGTTAGGAGAAGAGGGTAACGAAGAACTAAAAGCTATATTACAAGCCAAGTTTAATACAGACCCTATAAAAGCTAAAGATGGCGCAACAAAATTATGGTTAGACTATAACTTTAAAGGATTTCCATCAATTGCATCATTAGCAAAAGTATCTTCTATGCAGTCTGATGTTAAAGCATTAGAATCTGATGTGTTATCACGTTTATTAACAGGTAAACAAGCAGAAGCGTTATCTTTTGATAATTATGACGCTATTGTAATTGCAGAAAAATCAGCTTTCTTTTCTGGAGAAAACTTTAAAGGTCGTGTAGTTTTAGGTCGTGTAGATGCATCTACAAAACCAAATTCTGTGGTTGTAAACGGTAATGAGATTGATAAGAAAAACTTTAAAGACACAGGTGTTGTTTTAGACTTTCCTGCAGGAGCAGTTGGAGAGCGTAAAATTGACGGAAAATTTGTGTTCTTAGAAAACGGAAAGCCTGTTGAGGTTTCTATAGAATCAACTTATGCAGTTGTGCCTAAGCCGAACTCTGCAACAATATCTGCAGATAAGATGAATGTTGTTTACCGTGGTATTCCTAACCCAATGACTATTTCTTTTGCAGGAATTTCTTCAGACAAAGTAAATGCATCAGCAGCAGGATTACGTAAATCAGGAAAAGGATATATCATGACGCCTTCAAAAGGTAGAGAGGTAACAATAAATGTTACCGGAACCTTAACTGATGGTACAAAAGTACCTGATAAGAAAAAGTTTAGAATTAAAGATATCCCTCGTCCAGCAGCAGCAGTTAGTGGGCAAGGTGGTGCAATTAAGAAATCTAAAAATGCTTTAAAAAACGCTACCATATCAGCGGTATTAGAAGATTTTGTTTTTGATTTAAAATTAAAAGTAAATTCATTTAAATTTAAAGTGCCAGGACAACCAACAATTGTTTGTCAAGGAAGTAAATTAAGTGCCCGAGCTAAAAGTGCTTTAGCCCGTGCAAAAAGAGGTCAGACTGTACAAATATTTGGTTTAAAAGCATCTGTAGTAGGAAGCCCAATTAAATTAAAAGATGCATCGCCTGTTATTATTGAAATTTCTAATTAAGAGATTATACTAATCACATAGCATTTTAAAATGCTATGTGATTTTAGAATACATTAAAAATAGATAGAACAAATGAACTGTAGAAAATTTTTAGTAACCATCGCATTAGTTGTTGTAGCTCAAGGAGTTTCAGCACAATACAACGTGTTAAACGCTACAAGCCCTGAAGAAATTGGTGTTAAAACAGCTGAACAAGAGCAGTATGATAACAGCAAGCCTTTAGAGTACGGGTTTATTGATGATAAAGATGTCCTTTGGTCTAAAACTGTTTGGGAAAAAATAGTGTTAGATGAGCGTGTTAATTTCCCGCTTTACTACCCTGTTGATACTTCAAATATTGGTTCAGAACGAAGAAGTTTATATGATGTATTGTTGAAAAACATTAAATCTGGAGATATTAAAAACTTATATACAGACTCTTATTTTACAAGTAAAAAGACATTTGATGAAGTTAGAGAAGGACTAATGAAAATTGATACATTAGACCTAGGGTATGAGCAATATAATGCTGGTGAGCCTATTTCTCCGGAGTATATTGATACTACAGAATTAACAGCTTTTGATGTAAAGGAATACCGTACTAAAGGATTATGGTATTTTGATAAGCGTCAGGGTGAGTTAAAATATAGATTAATTGCTTTGGCACCTGTAACACCAGATGTATTTTTTATTGATGCTGAAAACGGTGATTTAGTAGAGCAATTTTGGGTGTTTTTCCCAGATACTCGCAATGTATTAAACGAAGCAATGTGCTTTAATAATAAAAATACTGCAAAACCAATTTCATTTGATCATTTGTTAAACGGTAGACGATATGGTGCTACTATTTATAAAGAGGAAAATGTGTATGCAGATAGAGAAATTACAGAATACGTACCTAATAACGCATTAATGCAGTTGTTAGAGTCAGAACGTATTAGAACTAAAATCAGAAATTTTGAATTAGATCAGTGGCAATATTAAGCATTGTACTAAGACTATAATATCATAAAAAAACTCCTATAATTTAGGGGTTTTTTGTTTTTATACTTGTAGCGTTTCAAAATCGCCTTAACTTTAACGACTAATTACTGTTATTAACTATGTTAGATTATATACTTGTAGGATTTGGATTGGCAGGCGTGTCTTTTTCGGAGCAATTAAGAAAAGAAAAAAAATCATTTTTGGTTATTACCAAAGAAGATAAGTCGTCTTCAGTTGTTGCAGGAGGAATGTATAACCCTGTAATCTTAAAACGTTTTACCGCCCCTTGGAATGCTTTGCCTCAGCTTAATTATGCCATACCTTTTTATACGGAAATTGAACAGTTTTTAAATACTAAAGTATTAAGTCCGTTACCTGTTTTACGAATATTCACGGCTATTGAAGAGCAGAATAATTGGCTTATAGCTTCAGACAAACCCGACTTAGCACCATTTTTATCTACAAAATTTGTTAAAAATGAAAATGCAGTAGTAAAAGCAAAGTTTAATTTTGGAGAGGTAACCCAAACCGGACGCTTACAGGTTGCAAAACTTCTAAAAGCATATAAGGCGTATCTACAATCAATAGATAGCTATAAAAACGAGACATTTAACTATGCCGATTTAGAGCTAACAGATACACATGTGTCTTATAAAGGTATTACTGCAAAACAAATTGTATTTATGGAAGGTTTTGGAATGAAGTCCAACCCGTTTTTTAAATACCTGCCTTTAAACGGCACAAAGGGAGAGGTGTTAATTATAGAAGCACCAGCTTTGCAAGCCAAGGCTATTTTAAAAGCAAGTGCATTTATAATACCTTTAGAAACCGCCAATCATTATTTAGTGGGCGCAACTTATAACTGGGCAGATAAATCATGGCAGACTACAACTGAAGCCAGAGAAACCTTAGAAACTAAGTTGACAGAAATAATAGACTGTCCGTATAAGGTTATTGATCAATATGCAGGAATACGACCAACAGTAACCGATAGACGACCGTTAGTAGGGCAACATCCATTACATAAAAACATGTATGTGCTCAATGGCTTAGGAACTCGTGGTGTGCTTGTAGCGCCAATGGTAAGTGAGGTGCTGTATAACCATGTAGAAAATAATATAGCATTATCTTCAGATATTAATATTACCCGCTTTGCATCAGATTATAATAATCCGCTAAGTAATATATAATTGTATAAAGATTTTAGATTATTTTAGATTTGCTTTATGTTTTGCTGTTGCATCTTTGTCATAACGTATAAAAATGCTAATCCAAATATTTCTAGATGCGCGTGCAATAATTGGTAAAAATAAAATTAAAGTTGCTGTTATAGCAAAGAAGGTATTGAGTAGCGTTGTGCTAAAAACAAAGTGACTAATAATAAATGCGGCCACAGCAAAAGCAATACCAACACCATAACTTACATACATAGAGCCGTAAAAAAATGCAGGTTCAATCTGATATTTTAACCCACAAGACGAACAATTATCATTTAATTTTAGGGTTGTAGATAGTTTATACGCGTTTTTTTCTTGGTACATTAACTCTTCATGACATTTCGGACATTTTCCAAAAAGAATACTATGTAGTATAGAGGCTTTTTTAAGCATTTATTTTATGTATTTTTGTGCGCAACAAATTTACGTATTACATAAAGGACTATACGTAACATTTGTAACAAAAACCTAAAATATATAAAAGCACTATGCTTAACATACATAATTTAACAGTCTCCTTTCAAGGAGAAGATTTATTTCATAAAATATCCTTTCGCTTGGGCGCAGGTAACCGAGTAGGTTTAATTGGTAAAAATGGTGCAGGAAAATCTACCCTATTAAAAATTATTTCTGGCGATCAGGAATATGATAGCGGTCAAATAGCACTAGAAAAAGGTGTAGAGATAGGCTTTTTACGACAAGATATTGATTTTATTCCAGGCAGAAGTGTTTTGGAAGAATCCTATCAGGCATTTCAAACTATAAAAAAGTTAGAGTTTGAGATAGAATCGCTAAACAATGAACTTGCAACACGTACCGATTATGAGAGTGAGGCCTATTCAAAAATTATTGAAGAAGTTACAGAGCTACAACAGCAATATGAAATACATGGCGGATATAACTATCAAGGAGAAACGGAACGCATATTAATAGGATTAGGGTTTCAGCGTGAAGATTTCAATAAACTAACCGAAACATTTTCTGGAGGTTGGCGAATGCGTATTGAACTTGCAAAATTATTATTGCAAAAAAACGACATTCTATTGCTCGATGAGCCTACCAATCACTTAGATATTGAATCTATTATATGGCTAGAATCTTTTCTTAAAAATTACCCAGGAGCTGTGGTAATTGTATCGCATGATAAAATGTTTTTAGACCATGTAACCAATCGTACTATTGAAATATCGCTAGGTCGTATTTATGATTATAAAAAAGCGTATAGTGAGTATTTGTTGTTGCGAAATGAAATTAAAACGCAACAAATTGCAGCGCAAAAAAATCAGCAAAAGCAAATTGAGCATACAGAAAAATTAATAGAAAAATTTAGAGCCAAAGCCAATAAAGCATCAATGGCACAATCACTTATTAAAAAAATAGATAAGATTGATCGTATTGAGGTTGATGATGAAGATAATAGTGTAATGACACTTAAGTTTCCTGTGTCAATTACACCGGGTAAAGTAGTTATAGAAGCAAGCCACTTATCTAAATCTTATGGCAATAAAAAGGTGCTAACGGATATTGATTTGCTTATTGAGCGCGGAAGTAAAATTGCTTTTGTAGGGCAAAACGGACAAGGAAAATCTACCCTAGCTAAAATGTTGGTTAACGAAGTTGATTTTCAAGGCGATTTAAAAATCGGACATAATGTTCAGATAGGTTATTTTGCACAGAACCAAGCCGAGTACCTTGATGGTAATAAAACGGTAGAAGATACCATGATTGATGCTGCTAACGAAAAAACACGTAGTAAAGTACGCGATATATTAGGGTCGTTCTTGTTTAGAGGAGAAGAAGTAGATAAAAAAGTAAAAGTGCTTTCTGGGGGAGAACGAAACCGTTTGGCTCTGGCTAAAATGTTGTTACAGCCTTTAAATGTGCTTATCATGGATGAGCCTACCAACCATTTAGATATCAAATCAAAAACGGTATTAAAAGAGGCTTTAAAAAACTTTGAAGGGACATTGATATTGGTGTCGCATGATAGAGATTTTTTACAAGGTTTAACAGAAAAGGTTTATGAGTTTAAAGACCATGTTATAAAAACCTACTTAGGAGATATTGATTATTATTTAGATGCACGAAATGTAGCTAACCTGCGCGAAGTTGAAAAGAGAGATGTTGTAAAGCAGGCCCCTAAGGCGCATAAAAAACAATCTTACGAGGATCAGAAAAAAACCAAGTCTTTACAAAATAAACTTAGTAAGATAGAGTCAAAAATAAATATACTAGAACGAGATATAAAAGCAATAGATGTTGAGTTGCAAATTAATTATGAGCAGACTATTGCAGCTAATAATTTCTTTGAACACTATCAAGAGAAGAAAGACAATCTTGAAAAGCTTATGGAAGACTGGGAAAATGCGCAAGAAGCCCTAGATTCATTAATGTAGAATTAAAAACCTAAAATATTAAGCACATAAGCACTTCATAACGAGTGCGCTGTGTTTTTTATGTTATTTATTTAAAAAAAATACTTGTATACATGTAAAACAGTTGTATATTTGCAGTCAATAGCGCGGGATAGAGCAGTAGGCAGCTCGTCGGGCTCATAACCCGAAGGTCACTGGTTCGAGTCCAGTTCCCGCTACTAAATAAGAAGCTAATTATTTGTTAATCAAATGGTTGGCTTTTTTTATTCCCGAATATTTCCCGATTATATTTTATTACCGCTTTTTTGTTATTTTGAAAACCTTTAGCAATCATAGAGTTTCATAAGGTATTTATGTTTTAATATATTGCTAAACACTTGACAACCTGACAAGGCTAATAGAGTTTTACTAAAAGATTAATTAAAACCAGTAGGAGTGATGTAAAGAGTTAAGGTACTCTATTTTCTTTTAATAAGACAAACTAATAAAAACACAATCCCCTATACGGGATTAAACGAAATACAGTTATACCATAACAAGTCTATTAACCTCTTATAAAAAAGTTCGACTTTTCTAATCAAAAGTTAAAAAGCAAAATCTGAAAAACGTATATTATTTTGATTTTCTTTTTTTTGTAGGTAGGGGTTAAATTACATATAAACCCTAATCTCTCGACTTTTGAAATTTTTTTAAAAATTTTTAACTCGTTATTGATGTTAGGATGTATCTACTATTTTAAAAATATTATTAATATAATAATTATTACTAAAAGGATTAAAATGATGTAAATCCAAAACGAAAATTCAATAAATAATTTTCCAATTAAATTAATAATGTTTCTCTTGACCTGAATGATTTTTGGAAACTTATTCTCTATAATTTCATCTAAATAGGTATCAGGAACTATTACTTGGTATGCAATAATTAAAAACACTAAATTTAATATTGAATTTTCCATTTGTTTATATTATTTATTGTGCTTTGCATTTCTTCTAATTCTACTATTTTGAATAGAAGCTCCAATACAGATTATTCCAAAGGCTAAACCACCAACAATAATTCCATTACTATTCTTGTTTTCGTATAATCCTATGGCTGTTGCAATACTGAAACAAATTAATACCACGCCTACGATAGTGTATATTAAATCAGTAATTGGACTTGGTAACTTCTTAGTTTTTTTGTTTTTCATAATGCACTTGTCATTTAACCTCTAAAATGATTATTTAAGTTTATTGCATAAAAAAGCGATGAGGTTTTCAAGCCTTGAAGTAGAAAGGTTCGGCAAAACCCACAACAAACAAGTACGACACTCATCGCCCATAAAGGCGAGAGCATTACGCATCTTATTTTTGTTGTAAGTTTAAATTTTGCCGATTTATCTACTTAACAAAAGCTAACGCTTCTCTAATATTTTATTTTTATTCTATTCCTATAATTACATATTTAATATTCAGTAAAAATACATTTTTTTAAGAAATAGTTTTATGTCTTTCATTTTAATTCAATTAATTCTGTTTTGTTATTTGTACTTCCAGTTACAATGGCTAATTGACCATATTTAGCACCTAATTGAATCGCTTCTATTTTATCAATGCCAACAATTAAAAAGCTATCTTCTTTCCAACATTTGTCTTTTGAAATACCATAACCAGTATAAACTTGAAATCCTAAGTTTTCTGCATCTTGTCTTAATTGTTTGTTTCTTGTTTTGTTTTCGTCATCACTTAATATTTTAGGCAATGGATTGTATGCTGTAATAAATGCCCATTTTTTTAATGGTTTAATCAGATTGTCTAATTCAGTTTGTGCTTTACCAATATTTATAATAATTGTTTTATCATTAATGTTTACAACGTAATCTGTGTTGTTAAATGCTTCTGTGTAATTCATATTTTAATATTTAAAATCCTATTGTTTGCAATCTTCTTTTATCTGCTTTGGCAATTTGCTTAATGTCTTTAAATCTCACAAATTTGTAAACCTCTATACTTTCTAATTCTACACCTTGAATATTGGAAACCATTTTTGTTGAAAAAACTGTATTAGTTCTACTATATGTTACAACTGCATAATGAGAGTGATTAGTCAATTTTGAGTATTTAAGTTTTGGAAATTCTATATAACCATTGTTATTGGCTAATTCAATTTTTAGAACAGTTGGTAAGCCAATATTAGAAATATAAAACTCATCTTCATCATAAGCATATATTTTTAAAAATGGGTTTAAATCTATATCATAAAACTGTAAATCTAAATCAAGATATATCTTGTAAATAGTTGTGTTAAACGGATAGTGTTTTGAGTCATTTAAAAGCCTTTTAAGACGTTCTAATGAGTTTGTTTTGCTGGATAGTGAATAACCAGTTTTTCGATAATCTTGTAGCTTAATTTCACTTGCTACGGAATTAACAAACTCTTGAAAATTAGTTAATGTAAGAGATGCAAAACCTAAACTTTTTCCAGTAAAAAATGTTGCTATATAATACTTACATTCCTTTAATTCTTCATTGTTACTTAACCAATAGTTTACAAATATTTTAGCTGTTTCATTTGGTGTTTTGTTCCAGTCGTTATTTATATACACTTCTAAATAGAAAGTATCATTTTTAACTTCTGTTATTCTTGAATAGATAACTGCTCCAGTAATTGCTGGATTGCCTTTAGCATAAACATCTGCATAATGTTTATGGTTTTGATTAATGGTTTGGACTTCTACTTCTGTTAAATAATAACTCATCTTGAAAATGTTTAAAATCTAAACAATCAAGAAGCACAAAAAAGTAAATGAGAGTGATTACACAATTATTTTTTCCTTATTTGGACTTATCATTTTACCACCGTGATTTGTGTAACTCGGTTGGTAGCATTTTAGATGCTTCTTGATAATTTAGATTACAAAAGTAGATGTTTCTAATTAAAATAAACCCATTTTTAAACAAAATTATTTAACCATATTCTAATCTTATTGTTTTTAGCTTTTTTGAATTTACCAGCAACACCTTTCTTTTGAAGTATTTGTGCTAATTCATTGTTGAAATAATCATCACTTAGCATCATTTGGGAACGTGGATGAGCATTATAAGAGTTTGGTAAATGAGTTTTTAAGATTTCTACAATTTTTTGCTTTGTTAATTTAGAATTATACAAAACTATAAGATTAACTTTTTGTTCGGTTGTCAAGTTATGCTTTAACAATGCTTCAATTTTTTCTATTGATAAATTAGAGCTTTTTGTTTCTAATATTAAATCACAAACTTCTTCTGAAAGTTCTTCATTACTATTTATATCGATTATTGAAATTTTATTTACTAACTCCAATTTATTTTTATTTGATAATTGAGAATGTTGTAGTGTAAGAGTTTTATCTTCTATATCTATCTCATTATCTTTGATGTACTCTAAATACTTGGTTTGATTATTAACCAATAAATCAATATGTAAGTCAGGATGATTTTTTTTAATTGAATTAAATATTGTTGTGTTCAATTTAACTATTTTTTCTTCAATTAAAACCTCAACTTTATCTTTATTAATTAACTTAAAATCAAACTCATCGGATAAATCAAAGTTAGTTGGCACACAAGTCATTAAAATAGAGTATGATTCTATTTCTAAATCATTATTCCCTATTAATTTTAAAATAAACACATCTTTAAGTTCTTTTTCAGCTTTTATATTAATTTTTGAATCTAAATTCAAATATGAATAATTTTCCTCATCATTAAGGAATTTCATTAATGATTTATTAAATACATTATCGCTTTCAAAATAATAAGCATAAACATTTTCCCAAACTGCTTCTATTTTGTTTAGCTCAAACACTAAACTAAAGAAGTCCAAATTGGCAATGTCATATAGACGTTTTATTTTATTTTCTTGCTTATTTAAGAATGTAGTAGCATTTTTTTTCAGCAACCCTTTTTTATTAAGAACCTTTAAAATATTTTTCTCATCTTCATTTTGGTTATTATCTAATTTAGGATAAACGTTTTGTATGTAAGTATTAAAATTATCTTCTTCAATATAAAGGAGTAAATCAATTACATTTTCATCATATATATAACTTAAATTAAAATTATCAAATGCTTCTTTATCAAAATTAGTATCTAAATGATAGTCTAAAATAGTTCCAATGTTATTGCGGTTTATAACATATCTATTTTGCTTAATTACAAGCTCAAACTTCTCTTTGTATCTATCAGCAATTGGGATTAATTCTTCAAATTTGATATTCAACACGTCATCAGAGAAAACCTCTTGTATTCTGTCTAAACCAACTAAAAAATTATGATTATAAAACAACTCAATATCACTTGAAATATAATTACTTAAAGCCTTTTTCTTGTTTTGTGAAATTAAAGTATCATTATCTAAATTGTTTATTGTTAAGAACAGTAATTGCTTTTTGTCTTTTTCTAAATAAGAAGTATCAGACTGGATTTTATTCCATAAGTCTTTCCAATTTTTAGCCAATTCTTTAATAAACTGTTCTTTTTGTCTGGAATGATTAATATGTAAATTAAAAAATTGTTTTGTTCTTTTATCATTCCATTTTGAAATTGTTTTTAATATAGCTTTAAACTTATCTGTATAAGTGTATCTATGAACAACAAGAAAATCTAACAAACTAATATTTAAAATTCTATTCTCTTTAAAATAACTAATTGGTAATTCCTCAACAATATCACTTGTATTGATTAATTCATAATCAAAAGGTTTAGGCTCATTAATTCTTGATATAATATTAATTTTAAATTCTTGGTCGCTTTCTGTTAAACCACCTTTTTGAAAGGTTGAAATATAATCCCTATAATGCTCATCTATATAATTATTTTCAAGTAAGAACATTAGAAGTGAATCATTATAAACTCTTTCTTTTTCTTCTGTAATTTCACTTTCTGAATAAAAAACCTGAAATTCTTCTTTTAATTTTTCTTTTGATAAATCCTTTTTCTTTAGAACCTGAGAAAGAGATTCATTTTGTAGCTCTTTAATTGAGTTCTCAAATTGACTTATTTCGTTCTCTTTTTCTTCAATCAATGTGTTTTTATTTACAATAGTATCATACTTTTCAGAATAACCATAACCTACTAAGGTATCAATATCATCAAAAGTTTTATTCAAAGTACGAGTATAGCCTGAGTTATCTGTATATTTAATTTCATCATCATATAAAGGGTTTAAATCTATGCTGTTATCAATTATTAATTTGAAGCTTTTCTCTTGAGAATTGATAAATAACTTTCTAACTGAAACATTACCAATAGATTCTTTTAAGTGATACAAAAATATAGTGTTTAATTCTGCAATACTCTTTAAGTTTTCTTTCCTGATTTCTGTTATTCTATCTTTAGCTTTAGAAATCTTATTATTTAGTTCATCAACTGAATTTTGAACTATTTTAATTTTGTTTGAAAAAACTATATCAATATTACTACTACATTTATGAAGTCTTGAAAAATCTTTTGGTCTAAGGTTTTTATAAACCACTAATGCTAAAAGTTTTTCTTGATTAAAGTCTTCCGTTTGGAACTTTTGTTGTTCTTTATAAACTACAAATTCATTTATAATATTAACCAGTATTCTATTGTCTGTTATAAATGTAGAAACTGTATTTATAAAATCTTTATTACTATTTGGCTGATTAAATAAGCTGTTTTCGTTTTTATCATTTACATTATAAATCTTTTCTAATTTTTTTGTTAATACGTTTTTAGAATTACTATAATTAACAAAAGGAATAGTAGGTATTATTAAATCAAAAAACTTGGTTCTTTCAAGTTCATTAGAAAATAAATCATCTTTGATAGCATATAGAAAAACTACTTTTCGGTAGTTATCTTCTTCTGTTTTTGTATTTTCAAGATAATTATTCAGAATAAAATTAACTTCTCTTAAAGTTCGATATATTTCAGTACTATTAAATCTGTCTAAATCTTCTATTACAACAACATCGGTAGGCACTTTCTCAAAGAAATATAATATCTCGTCAATATACTTGTTTAAAAAATCTTTATGCTTAACATCATCCGCAACTCCTATTTCTCCTTTAACATTGACTTTGTTAATTTTAGAATTAGATAGTGCTTTAATTATAAATTGTGCAATAAAGAATGAAGAACTTAAAAAGATTATTACAAAGAATAAGCACCACCAACTAAAATTATTAATACTTAATGAAATATCCCAATTGTTTGGATTTAATTGATGTGTAAAGAATTTTAATAAAGAATATGTAGATGTTATAAATGCTAATAAAGCAAAAACTTTATATATATGATTTTTATTCCAAACATCAATTTCTCTAATACGATTAATCCTTGAATCAGGTAGTTTCTCTGAATCTTGACTATATAATATTTGTTGTAATATAGTAAGTTGAATTTGGTCTTTGAAACAGTCATATTTATCTGTTTCATCAAATGCAGCAAGAGAAATGTTTAAAAACTTTTTATCAGGATATTTAGACCTATATGATTTTATTATTGTGCTTTTTCCTGAACCATAAACTCCAGTAAGAGCTAAATTCTTTACTTCTTTTCTTTCTACTGCTTCATTAATATGTTTTAAATATTTAGCAACTCTTTCGTCTTCTTTTTTATCTAAAGGAGTAAGTAATTCTAATTTAAAGCTATTATTATCATCTTTATTATCAAAAGTAGCATCTTTCATTTTGTCATTGTTTAAATTAGAATTATTCATACTCATAGCTTTCATTTAGATAGTCAAAAACCAAGCCTTAACAAATATTTAACATTTTGTCATACTTTAACATTATAGGTTAAGACATTCTGTCATAAAACTGCTAAATGCTGTAAATCAATATTTAACACTTTTATTTATAATGTTATAAAAACCTGCAACATTAGGGTAAATAATTAATGATTGTTTGATTGAGTAGTTTTAGTTATAAATAGTTAGTGAAATGTTGTTGCTTCCAATCTTCTAAATCTACTTTCACTTTTAGTGTTGTTGCTTCTTTTATTAAATACTTCATTTCTTTGTTTAGTTTATGTTGATGCTTTGTAGTTGTAACTAAACAATCGTGAATGCTACCTAAAGGCATTTTAGGATGTTTAATACTAATTTGTTTTGCTACAACATCTAATAAAATATGTGCTTCAATAGTAGTAAGTAATTGATGAAATTTTACACCATTGTCATAAAAGCATTTAATAATTTTATGGATGTTCGGATAAGCGTTTCTAAACATAACAGCTTCACTCACTTTAGAATTTGGACTACTGTAAAATATTTCCATTATAACCTCTTTTGCTAAATCTCTTTTTGTTTCAAATAGCTTTTTAGTTTGTGGTTCTAAAATCTCTGTTTGATTACTTCTGCTTTTACCTTTATTGTTCTTTTTGAAATTAGATACCATTCTATAAGGTTGCCCGTTTTCATCAATTTTAATATCTAATTTGGTAGCAAAGTCATCATAAAAATCAATTTCTTCATCAGTAACAGAAAGAACAAAATCAATTAATTCGTTTTTATCAATATCTAAACTAAATAGCTGTTCAATAATACTTTCGTTTAGTATTTTGGTAGCACCTATTTTTTTTAATAATGCTTCTTCTTTTTTAAGAATTGCTTTTAAAACTACACAAAAGAAATAAGGCTGAGAGGTTTTAACATCATAACCTATTATGTTTTCATTATTTATTAAAATATGCTTTCTCAAAACTTTGGGCGACCTTGTTAAATTGGTGTGTAATCTATAATCACTATTATAGGGTTTAAAAGATGCTTTCCAAACTTGGTTTTTAAACTCGTTAATTAATACCATTGCATTATTATATTTTCTTGGCTCTAAATCGTTTAAATACTTTATTTCATTGTATGCCGATATATAATCAATGGTTAAATCATTATTAAAGACTTTCATTAATTGAGGTCTTTTTTCAATGCTAAATTCCAGTTTCTTCTGCTGGTCTTTGTCTAAACCATTCTCATTAAACTTATCATTTAATTTGTTGTTTTGAATAGTGTAAGATTTTAACTCATCATTTGTGTATTTATCTACTATCTTATAAGAGTTGCTCTTGCCAATATCTGCACCGTAATTTTGCTTTATTAAAATTCCATACTTAACAAAAAAATCAAAGTACTTGTTATAGCTTGAATGATAGTCTTTAAGTATTTTTGAGTCTAAAGGAGTGTACTCATTCTCTTTTTCTTCTACTCTATATTGACTAATTAGCTCATTTATTAAGCTGATAAAGAAGACTGCTACATCAATTTTTAATCTTGGTCTATGTGTTTCATTATGTTCGTCTATAAAGGCTTTTAAATCGTTTAAAATTCCTTCTTGTATCATTACTACTTTATTCATCTTCTATTCTTTAGATGTTAATATGTAGTCTTCTAAATCAGACTTTTTTAATAAAATACCTCTACCATTTTTGTAGCCTTTGAGTTTTCCGTTTTTACGTAATCTCCAAAGTTTCGTTTCAGAGCATTTTAGAAAATCACACGCTTTTTTTATTGTGTAATATTCATCCTCATTTTGCTTTTGCTCTTTTTTTTGGGAGTTGAAAATCTTTCCTAATTCTTCTCTGATACCATTGATAATAATATCAGTTAATTGTACAGGTGTTACACCTGAAAATAGAATTTGTTCATTCATATATTTAACTGTTTTTAATGATTATACAGCTAAAGTAATATGAAGTTTAAAGATTTTGAAATAAGGGGAATGCAAGAGTTTGCAATGCTTTGCATAGCTTTAAAAAAAATATTTAGAGGGGAATTAAAAGGGAATTTATTATAGCTTTATAAAATTATAATTAGCTTCAATTAATCTGATGCTCTTATTAAATTTACTTGGTTTTGCTTGGTCTCCAGTATTTATATTATAACGTTCTTCAAAATAGTCAATAACTCTTTCAATAGAAATGTAATTATTAAAGTAGCCTTTTTCAAATAGTAATCTACAAAGATTGACCATTTTTACTTTTCTTTCTTTCCAGTAAAGTTTATTAGCTGATTTATTTATAAAACCTTTATGAATTAGTTCTGTTTCAAGTGTGTTAAAGTTTTGTATTTTATTATGGATTATAAATTTAGCTAATAAATCGTCTTCTTTTTGTTGTGGCAGATAGTTTTCGTACTTGTTATTTAGATAAAGCAATATTTCTTTATAGCTTTCTATATAAACATTGATAGTGATTTTTTGATACTTATTAACTTTAAGATTTTTTAATGCCTCAATAGATTTTATTACTTGCTCTAAAAACTTATTGAGTTCATTTTTAATTTGAAGTTCTGTATAAAGGTTTAATAATTTGTCTTCAAGTTTTTCTAAATAATGTTCTTTATCTTTTTGAACACCTTGTTTTATGTCATCTTCAAAATCTGATATAATAAGATGTGTATCTAAATAGTTAATATTCCATTTCAAATGATGACTCTTGTTTTTACTATTATATTCTTTTGCATTTAAAGGGATTTTCTCAAAATCTTCATTATTGAAGTATTCTAATGTGTAGTACTTTATTGCATTACCGATTATTTTTTCTGTTTTAGAAAATTCAAATTGGTATTGTTGAAAATCATTTTTTTGAAACAGAGTATTTACGTCTTCAATTTTGGTTAAGAAATAACTCATATTTATACGACTACTTTTAATTTTGTTTTTTGTTCATCTTTCCAATGCTTTCTAACTTCTTCGATGTAATCTTCACTTGTTTTTTTATTATATCTGTGTAATTGTTCAATACTGCTATGTGTTGTAATAGTCATTATTGCTTTGTCGGGTAGCACGTTTAAATGATTAGTAATAAACGACCTCCTACAAGTATGTGAAGCTATTAGTTTG
This sequence comes from Flavobacteriaceae bacterium, assembly GCA_965178655.1. Taxonomy (GTDB): domain Bacteria; phylum Bacteroidota; class Bacteroidia; order Flavobacteriales; family Flavobacteriaceae. The sequence goes on along the minus strand of OZ238266.1, from coordinate 764,230 downwards.
TATTTAGGGAATATTCCTCTTTCTTTTCGTTTTGTTTCTTTGTTCATTAAATCGCCTATTATTTCCTGTGTAATACCAGCATCTTTACAAATGATTTTAATTTCCTTGTTAAATAGGTTTTCAAGAGATTTAGGTGTTAAATCAAAATGAGGTAATTCTCCTGACCTTTTATTTAATATGCTTTGTATTTGAGGGTGTATAGGTATTCTTACTGGTGCATTTGTTTTTTCAGTAGAACTAATCAATATATTGTTTCCAGTTATTTTCATTCTTTCAAGTTCGCTAAAATCACTAACTCTTAAACCAGTCCAAAGTCCAATGATAAATAAATCCCTTATTTTATCTTGCCTTTCATCGTCTATTTTTAATTCAAAGATTTTATCTATTTCATCTATGTTTAAATAGGTGTCAATTGTTTTATCTCTTTTCACATAAAATCTTCTGCTTTCATATTCAGGATTGTATTGATAACCTTTTATTTTAACTTCATTACAAAACATTTTAACTTGACTTATATACTTGTTTATAGTGGTCTTTTTGTAATTACAATCAATAGATAGAAAGCTCACAAAATCTTGAAAAAAATCAAAACCAATATCTATATGCTTTAATCTTATTTTGTGTTTAGTTTCAAATTCTTTTAATCTCTCTAATGTAGTATTGTATTTTCTAATAGTTCTTGTTTTTATTGGTTCTCCACTATCAGGATTTATTCTTGTTTTAGAGTCTTCAATATACTTTTCTACAAAAGGAACGTAAAACACCTCGTAATCGTCATTGTGTTCAGGTCTGTTATTGAATTTATTGACTTTGTTGTCTAACCAGTTTTTATTTATTAATTCTCCTTTTTGATAAGACTTATTATATTCTATTCTAATAAAGGTTTTCAGGTCTTCTAATGTTTTAATTATAGTTTCCTTATCTAATATATCTTCTGCTATACTTTTAAAGCGTTGTAGTTTATTATTCCAATGGTTTGGATTTATTAACATTCCAGATTTTGTTGTTTCGTCAAAATCTCTACTGTGGTAAAACCTAATATATAAGTGTGAGGGATTTTTTTTACCTTTAATTTCAAATCGAATAGAAGCCATATTAGTCTGTTTTAATAATACAAATATATAAATCTTCCCGAAATATTCCCGAAAAAATAAACATTTATTGAATTTTCATAAAACTTCAAAAAGAAAAAATGCTATATATTGCTTTATTTAAAAGGGTTTGGTGGTATATTCTGAATATTTGTGAAAACCTATGAAAATATAAATGGTAGCCCAGTTCTCGCTACTAAACCGAGCCTACAACCCTTTATTTGGGATTGTAGGTTTTTTAATGCTCAAGCTTTTCAAATACCGGTTTTATGAATTCTGTTTAGGGAGGTTCAGTATATAATTCGTACTTCTTCCGCCTTCCCCCGAATCCGATAAAACTCCTTTTTTGATTAAGTCTTGAATATCTCTACGAGCTGTATCTCTATGTACTTTTGTCATTTTAGCCCATTTAGAGGAGTGTAGTTTTCCGACGAATTCACCCTGTAACTTATTGATCATTTCAATTTGTCGCTCATTAAATTGTGTGTTTTTATACAGTTCCCAAAATGTTGCTTTAACAACTATTTTTGACAAGGTTTCTTCGGTTGCTTCTAGCGCGTCAATCAGTCGTTCAAAATACCACACAAGCCATTGACTAATGTCCATGTCCCCTTTTTGTGTAGATTCTAAAATGTCATAATAACTTTTTTTAGCTTTCATTATCTGTGATGAGATACTGTAGAATCGTTGCTTGGTTCTGTCTGCTCTCGCTAATTGTGTGTCTGCAATTGCTCTGGCTATTCTTCCATTTCCATCATCAAAGGGGTGAATACTTACGAACCATAAATGTGCGATGGCAGATTTAATTATAGGTTCCATACTTTCATCCGTGTTGAACCACGTTATAAACCGTTTCATTTTTTTTTCTAATAATGATGCTTTAGGAGCTGTGTAATGTATTTTTTCTTTCCCCATTGCTCCTGATACAACTTGCATCGGACCTTGTTTGTCGTTTCTCCATTGGCCTACTGTTATTTGTTGCATGCCGCTTCTTCCTGTTGGAAATAGTGCTGCATGCCAAGCGCACATTCGCTCTTTTGTTAAGGTTTCTTGGTATTTTTGAGTCGCATTCAACATCATTTCTACAACGCCCTCAACATTCCTACTTGCATTTGGCAACCCTGATATTTCCATCCCTAGCCTTTGAGCCACTGAGGATCGTACTTCTTCGGGATTTAAAAATTCTCCTTCAATTTCACTTGATTTTACAATGTCTTCTGTTAGTGTTTCTAGCACGGCTTCGTCTCTCAACTCAAAACCCATGCTTTCCATTCTGCCAATTAATCGCCCTTGTAAATCACGTGCTTTACTCACATATTGGAGTAGTTTTTCTGCATCCCATGTAAAATTAGGCCAGTCTTTTCTTTGATATAAATACATTGTATCTTGTTTAAATGACGTATTTTATACTGCAAATATAGATTGTATTTGCCGTATTTCAAAATAAATGCCGTATTTTTTACGTCAATTACAGTGCTTAATTGCCGTAATTTTACATTGAGTAGTAAGTTTTTTAACTAGGATACTAGTCTATTGGAGAACTATAAGTCGGAGTGTGTTATTAGGTTTTTTATAACTAAGATGACGTTACAGCAGCTCCAAAACACGTTCTAAAGCCATTCCTCTGGAGCCTTTTATTAATATGAAAGCATTAAGTGGTTTGTTGTTGTAGTGCAAAGACAGGTCTTTAAAATTGCTATAAGCAATTATTTTAGCACTACGTTTGGTTGCTTTAAAGTGTTCGCCTAGTACATAGCACTGCGTTAGCGGAAGTGTTTCCAGATAATCTACAATTGCTTGATGTTCTGTGCTACTGGTTTTTCCTAACTCAAACATATCTCCTAAGAAGACAATTTTATTTTTAGTAGCCTGTTGTTCAAAACTGTCTAATGCAGCTCGCATGCTTGTAGGGTTGGCATTATAGGCGTCTAGAATAATAGTGTTGGTGTTTTTAACAACTATTTGAGACCGATTATTAGTAGGTTCATAGTTGCTAATTGCTGTGGCAATATTTTCTAGAGGCACCTTAAAGTACGCGCCAATACAAATGGCTGCTGCAATATTGGTATAGTTATAGTCTCCTATAAGTTTGCTGTGTATTAAGGTTTGCTTGTACTGTACTGTAACAGTAGGGTTGGCCGATATAAATTGTATTTGAGTGTTAGTGTTAGCCTGTTCTGAAAAATTAATAGATGTAATTCCTGCAGCTTGTTTAACCTGTGTATGGTTGTCGGCATGTAAGAAAACTGTTTTGTTGTTGTGTCTTAGGTATTCATATAGTTCGCTTTTTGCTTTTATAACACCATTTAAGTCGCCAAATCCTTCTAGGTGTGCCTTTCCAAAATTAGTAATATAGCCATAGTCTGGTTGTGCAATAGTGCTTAAAAAAGCAATTTCGTTAAAGTGATTGGCACCCATTTCTACAATTCCAATTTCGGTAGTCTCATCCATATTTAAAAGCGTTAAGGGTACGCCAATATGGTTGTTTAAATTACCATGTGTAGCACTGGTATTATATTTTTTAGATAGCACACAGTTGATAAGTTCTTTGCTAGTAGTTTTTCCGTTGCTTCCTGTTAGGGCAATGATTGGTATATTTAATTGCGTTCGATGGTATTGTGCTAATTCCTGTAGCGTTTTTAATACATTAGCAACAAGAATGGTTTTTGTGCTAGTATAATTTTCATCATCAATTATGGCGTAAGAAGCTCCTTTGTTTAAGGCGTCTTTAGCAAAAGTATTTCCGTTAAAATTATCACCACTAAGCGCAAAGAATAAATCGTTTTGCTGTAAGCTTCTGGTGTCAGTGCTTACCTTGTTAGATTGTTTAAAGATTGCGTATAGTTCAGAAATAGTCATAATTATAGTGTTGTTCTTGGTACAAAAAAAGCCCTAATTTAATGTTAGGGCTTTTTGTTGGTATAAAATAACGGCTTATTTAGCAGTCTTTTTGTTTTGTTTTGATTTGTCGCCAACTCTAGACATTGCACATCTAAAACCAATGTAGTCTGTAGCCATTGCCTCAGGATAAAATCTACGTTGCGCAGGGTCTAACCAGTATTCGCGGTCTTTCCAAGATCCTCCTTTGTAAACACGTACTTCATCGTTTATAAGAGATGTTCTTTTTGATGATGTGTCGTATTTTCTTACAAGGTTACCATCTTCATCTACGGTAACACTGTGTATTGGTGCGTTATACATTTTACCAGTTTCACTTCCGGCAGTAACTACACCATCTTCTCCCTCGTCATTTGCAGCAGTAAAGTATCTGCTAGATGCTTTATCACCATCTCGGTAGTTTATGTTGTCTGCTTTATTAAAGTTAGTTCGTAGGTATGTTTCGTTTTCATCAACTGGTACTTGAACAATTTGTCCAGGCAATGTATTAGCAACTATTCTTCCGTTTGCTAAAGTGTCATACTCAATTTCATCAGTGGTAGCTACAACAGCTTTTCCGTCTTCATCAATCAAGTTTTTAGTATATACATTTCCTCTGTAGTAGTTAAAGTCACTAACTTCATCATCAACAATAGGTCTGTATACATCTGCAACCCATTCCGCTACATTTCCGGCCATATCATATAAACCGTAATCATTAGCGTCATAAGTCATAACTTCTTTAGTAATATCAGCACCATCATCAGACCATCCTGAAATTCCACCATAATCTCCATCTCCTTGTTTAAAGTTGGCATTGTGGTCTCCTCTTGTAGCACGTTTTCCAGAGCGGGTGTATTGTCCGTTCCAAGGATATTTTTTACGTCCTCTATGTACATTAAATGTTCTTAATTCCGACATTCCAAGTGCAGCATATTCCCACTCTGATTCTGTTGGCAGGCGATATCCTGGTTGTATGATTCCTGTAGAGCGATCAGCGTAAGTGTTAAATTCCTCGCCATTTGCATCTACTTTAATGTTTTTGCTTCTCTTTTTTGCTCCTGTTAATATGGCATCGTCACCACCGTATGTTTTTGTAGGTGCAATGATATATGTATTGGTGTTAAAGTTACTTTCTGCAGAAACGTCATTAATGTTAGCGTCTTCTTTTAGGTAACCACTTTTTATTAGTGCTTGCTCATTAACACGGTCAGATCTCCAAACACAAAACTGATTTGCTTGTAACCAGCTTACGCCTACTACAGGGTAATTTTGGTATGCAGGGTGACGCAAATAGTTGTTTGTCATAACTTCGTTAAATCCTAAACGATTTCTCCAAACAAGAGTATCAGGAACTACGCTATTGTAAATTCTTGAGAAATTTTCGTTTTCTGGAGGATATACTTTTTTAGTCCAATCTAAGTATTCAAGATACATGATGTTTGTTACTTCAGATTCATCCATGTAAAATGATTGTACATGTTGCTGGTTTGGGGAGTTGTTCCAGTCATGCATTGGGTCATCGTTTACTTTACCTTTTGTAAAAGTACCACCTTCAATAAGTACTAATCCCGGTGCAGTCTCTTGCTCTTTGTAGTTAGTGTTGTATTGAAAACCACCGGTTTTGGAGTTTATTTTCCATCCAGTAGCTCTAGATTCGTTTCCTCCTTTTTTTCCGCAACTTGAAATAGCGAAAGCTGTTAAGAGTGTTAACGAGTAAAGTGTAATCTGTTTTTTAATAGTCATAATATAGGTTTATGAGGTCGTTCAAGTCCGCAATATAACAAATATAGCGTATACTGCAATAGTTTTATTTAAAAATTAGAGATGCAAACATGCATTACTTTTAACGATAGAATTGATAAATATATTGTTTACTTTTGAAAAATATACGATATACGAATTTGATACGTTTTGAATGCTATGAGTAGAATATATAAAATAATTGTTTATGCATTATTTTTTCAGATAACCACAAGTGTTTTTGCACAACAAAAAGCAATTTCTCTAGATTGGGGAAGTATAAAAAAGATTGAAGTTTCTAATAAGAAAGATATAGCGGTTTATGGGTTTCAAACTGAAAACTTTAACTATAACTTTGCAGAAAAAACTGTTAAGTTTGTTGAAAAAGTTGACTTTTATATCAATAACGACACTAAAGTAGCTAAGGTGTCTTACCAAAATTGTACGCCTTCAGAGTTAAGGGGTTATGATGTTTCAAAACTTAAAAACACGATTGACTTTAATATAAAAAATGTTGTTGCAAGAGGTGTTGTATCTTCTGTAATATCATTTAATCCAATTGTAAAAATTGATGGGCAAGTAAAAAGAGTAACAACACTATCTGTTGTTCTTGATACTAAAAGAAAACCCTCCCCAGTAATAGAAACAGTTCCAAATCTTACAAACTCTACACTTTCAGAAGGGCAGTGGTATAAGTTTTATATTAATAAAACAGGTGCTTATAAATTAGACAAAACATTTTTCTCTAATCTAGGAATTAATACTGATGTTGTAAACCCACAAAACATTCGCCTTTTTGGAAATGGCGGAAAAGCAATCCCTTTAGAGAATAACCAAGTAACCCAATTTGATGTTACAGAAAATGCAGTGCGTTTTCATGGCGAAAACGATGCCTCTTTTGATACAGCCGATTATATGCTCTTTTATGCGGTAAGTGCTTATGGGTGGCATGAAGAGAATGACACGCATATTAACCCCTATCATAACAATACTTATTACTATATTAACGTGTCTTCTGAACAAGGGAAAAGAATGCAGTCTATAGTAGAGCCAACAACTCCGGCAGACCATCAAATAACAACTTTTACAGAGTATCAATATCATGAAGTAGACGAGACTAATCTTGTTTCTTTGGGTAGACGATGGTTTGGCGAGGAATTTAATATTGAAAACAACCAAAGTTTTAACTTCTCTTTTCCAAGAATAAACACCTCAAGCCCTGTAAAGATTTCATTAAAAACGGCAGCAACTTCTTCGGTAAATAGTTCAATGAACGTATCAGTTAATAATACGTCTCTTGTAAATATGTTGTATCCAGCTATAGGAAGTATTTCTTTAGCAACAGCAGGAAATTATTCAGGAGAAACTTCCGTTTCATCAACAGAAATTAGTGTTAAGTTAAATTATAATAATAATGGCGTTCCTAGTGCAAATGCTTATTTGGACTATATCTCTGTAGAGTCTACTTCTTTCTTAAAATCACTAGGTAAGCAGTTTTCTTTTAAAAGTAATGAGGTACTTGGCTTGTCAGGGATTAAAGAGTACCAAGTGTCCGATGCAGAGAATGTTTCAGAGATTTGGAATATTACTGACCCATATAATGTAGTGTCAAAATTACATGCAGGAGCAAATGTTGCTACAGTAAAAACTGCCGAGCAAACAAATGAATATTTAGCTGTAGTACCTACGGATTATTATACACCTATTCTCCCGGAAAACACAACGGTTGCTTCAGTAAATTTAAAGAACGATATATTTCTTGATGGCTTAGGGAACTTTGAAGAAGTAGACTATATAGTGGTTACGCCGCTGTTCTTAAAATCTCAAGCAGATAGATTAGCTGAAATAAATTCAGTACAATTAGGACTTCGTACACGAGTAGTAACATTAGAAGATATTTACTCAGAGTTTAATACAGGTAACCAAGATATAGGCGCTATTCGTAACTTTGTGAGGTATGTTTATCATAATGGGACCGATGGAAACAAGTTAAAATACCTGTGTTTATTTGGTGATGCTTCTTATGATGTTAAGAATAGATTGTCAATAAATACTAATATAGTGCCTACATACCATAGGTTAAGTAGCTTTAGTTTATTAAGCTCTTTTATGTCTGATGATTATTATGGTTTTATGGATGCTAATGAAGGTAATTTTGAATACGATTTATTAGATGTAGCTGTCGGAAGAATTTTAGCAAGTAATTTACAGCAAGCAACAACAATGGTCGATAAGGTTTCGCAATACTATATGCAAGAATCTTATGGTAGTTGGCGTAATAAAATGACTATAATTTCAGATGATGTTGATAATGACAATGATAATAATGGAGACGACTGGGAATTTGACCTAGAGAAAGATCTTGATGAATTGGCCGATGAAATAGTAGAAGAGACACCTTTTGTTAATGTGGTAAAAATTCATTCAGATGCTTTTGTGCAAGAATCAACCGCTGGGGGAGATTTGTACCCAGAAGTAACAGAGGCAATTATAAACAACATACAACTAGGTAGTTTGGTGGTAAACTATTTTGGGCATGGTAGTGAAGACGGCTTAGCACATGAGCGTTTATTTCAAAAAAATGACGCACAGAGCTTGATAAATCCTCATAAATACAACTTGTTTATAACAATTACATGTGAGTTTGCACGTTTTGATAATCCACTACGTCAAACAGCAGGAGAGTTTACGTATTGGAACCCTAATGGAGGAGCTGTATCATTGGTGTCTACTACTCGAGAGATAAGTAAAGATCTAGGTTTAGCTGTTAATCAAAAGTTATCAAAATACTTATATGATTATAATAATACAGGCTATGTGTCTATAGCAGAAGCATTGCGTTTGGCGAAAAATGAGATAGGGAATGCTCAAAAAAGGGTAGTATTCTATATTGGAGATCCGGCATTAAAATTAGCAATACCGGCGCCTAATGTGCAGTTAACGAAAATTAATGGCATCTCAGTAACAGACCCTTCTGTTCCTGCCTTACAAGGTTTAAGTACAATTACCCTAAGTGGAGAGGTGCATGATGCTTCCGGAGCATTACGCACAGATTATAATGGAGAATTATCAACAGTTATTTATGATAAAAACCAAGAAAGATCAACCTTAGGAAATGATTATTCAGCAGTAAGTTATCCAAATTTAATACTATATTACACAGATCTAGGAGAAATTATTTTTAGGGGACAAGCAAGTGTTACAAATGGTTTGTTTGAGTTTAATTTTGTAGTGCCAAAAGATATTTCTATCCCGTTAGGAGAAGGAAGAATTAGTTTTTATGCAAAACAAAATGGCGTATTAGAAGATCAAACAGGCGTAAATACCAGTGTCTTGATAGGGGGGCTAAATGCTGATGCTCCAGAAGATAACCAGCCACCAAAAATAGAGGCTTTTATGAATGATGAGAGCTTTATTTCTGGAGGTATAACCAATGCGTCGCCATTTTTGCTGCTGAATCTTTCTGATGACAATGGAATTAATACCGCAAGTGGAATTGGTCATGATATAACAGCAATTTTAGATGGAGATGAAACAAATCCAGCAATATTAAATGATTACTACGAAACCCTTTTAGATGATTACACGCAAGGAACAGTGAAGTATCAATATAAAGACTTGTCTCCGGGCTTACATACTTTAAAAATTAAGGCTTGGGATGTGTATAACAACTCTAGTACTGTAGAGATACAGTTTGTTGTTGTAGATGAAAACGAAGAATTGGTGTTAAACCATGTGCTAAACTATCCAAATCCGTTTGTTAGTCATACAGAATTCTGGTTCACCCATAATAGCAGTTCAGAATTAGATGTTTTAATTCAAATATATACTGTTTCTGGAAAGCTTATAAAAACATTGCAAGGCAGTTCAGTGTCAGACAATATAAACGGAACAACCACGTTGTTTAGAGGATTACCTTGGAACGGAAAAGATGATTTTGGAAATAAAATAGGAAAGGGTGTATATGTATATAAACTTACAGCACGTTCCAAAGCTACAGGTAATAAAGCAGTCAAGTTTGAAAAACTTGTAATACTTTAAATTAAAAGTATATTTGTAAACCATGATAATGAATAAAATAGCTAAAATGAAGATATATATTAAATCATTGATTGTACTTGTATTAATAAGTAGCAAAGGATTTTCTCAAAATGAAATTGCGTATGATACTGATACTCGTGTAATTACTACTGGAACAGCATTTTTATTGGTTGCTTCAGATGCTCGCGCAGCAGGACTTGGAGACCAGGGTGTTGCTACAGGTGCAGATGCTTTTTCACAACAATGGAACTTATCAAAATACGCGTTTAGCGAATCAGAACAAGGTATTTCAATGACTTATACACCTTATTTAAGGGAGTTGGTAAATGATATTTTTTTAGGAGGAGTAAACTACTTTAAAAAATTAGATGGCGATAGAAGTGCAATTTCTGCAAGTTTTAGATATTTTAGTTTAGGAGAAATAGAGTTTAGAAGAGGAGCTTTAGACCCTATAAACATTCAAAAACCAAATGAATTAATGGTTGATTTTGGATATTCCTTAAAGCTAAGCGATCAATTCTCAATGGGAGTAGGTTTAAAATACATAAGATCAGATTTAAAATTACAAGATGCAGAATTAACAGGCGCAACAGATGCAGGACCTGCAAGTTCTTTTGCTGTAGATTTAGGAGGTTATTATCAGTCTAAAGAAAAAGCTTATAGTGAGTTTAACGGAAAATGGCGTGGTGGATTTGCAATACAAAATATAGGTCCAAAAATTAAGTATGAAGATGGTGGTCAAGAAAGTTTTTTACCGACTACATTGCGTTTAGGAGGAGGGTTCGATTTTATATTAGATGCCTCAAATACAGTATCAGTAACAGTAGAAACAGCTAAGTTGTTAGTGCCAACACCTCCAATATATGGTTTTAGAGACAATAATGATAATGGCGTGTATGACTCAGGAATAGATGATGCAAATATTATTATATCCGGCCAAGACCCAAATGTAAGTTTTGTTTCAGGAATATTTCAGTCCTTTAATGATGCCCCAGGTGGCTTTAGTGAAGAGTTAACAGAGTTTACCTACTCTTTAGGAGCGGAATATAAATATGAAAATTCTTTTGCATTGAGATTAGGGTATTTTAATGAACACGAAACAAAAGGTGCTCGAAAATTCTTTGCACTAGGCGCAGGATTTAAGTATAATGTAATAGATATAGATGTATCGTACTTAATATCTACCTCAAAAATACCTAGTCCATTAGAGAATACATTACGATTCTCTTTAGCGTTTAATTTAGGAAACTAAAAACATATATTTTATGCCAATAAAAACACTGACTATACAAAATACTTTTATGGTATACGAGCAGTTGTCAGAGTTGCCAGAAGCAATTTATAACCTAATGCAGTCAGCTGTAAAGGCAAGAAATGTGGCGTACTCACCATACTCTAAATTTAATGTTGGTACTGCAATACTAATGAGTAATGGTAAAGTAGTTATAGGAGCTAATCAAGAAAATGCAGCATACCCATCAGGGCTATGTGCAGAGCGTGTAGCTATATACCAAGCAGGTACGCTATATCCAGAAGAAACAATAGTAAGTATGGCTATAACAGCCACATCTAAAAACCATAAAGTATCTAATCCAATACCGCCATGTGGTGCTTGTAGGCAAACAATTTCAGAATACGAAAACAAGCAGTCTACTCCAATAGAATTATATTTTATGGGAGAAGAAGGGTCAATAATGAAATCAGATTCATTAGCGGCACTATTGCCAATGGGTTTTGAAAAGTCAAATTTGTAAAAAACACCCCTTAATTATTTTAAATTCGTAAAAAAGACATTTTTTTTCGACTGAAAATAGTCGATTTTTCAACAAACAGTTTTTTGATTCATTTTGAAAGACTATTTTTGTGTACGTTTATAAAAATATACATACTTCAAATTAAAAGAGAAGATGAAAAAAGTAACAAAAGCAACCTATTTAAAATGGTATGAAGACATGCTGTTTTGGAGAAAGTTTGAAGATAAACTAGCAGCAGTATATATTCAGCAAAAAGTAAGAGGATTCTTGCACTTGTATAACGGACAAGAAGCCGTATTAGCAGGCGCATTACACGCCATGGATTTATCAAAAGATAAAATGATTACCGCTTACCGTAACCACGTACAACCAATAGGTATGGGAGTAGATCCTAAACGTGTTATGGCAGAATTATACGGTAAAGTTACCGGTACCTCAAAAGGTATGGGAGGCTCTATGCATATCTTTTCTAAAGAAAAAGGATTTTATGGTGGCCATGGTATTGTAGGAGGTCAAATTCCTTTAGGCGCAGGAATGGCTTTTGGAGATAAATACCATAACACCGGAGCAGTAACACTTTGCTACTTTGGAGATGGTGCCGCACGTCAAGGCTCTTTACACGAAACTTTTAATATGGCAATGCTATGGAAATTACCCGTAGTATTTATTGTAGAAAATAACGGATACGCTATGGGAACATCTGTAGAACGTACCGCAAACCATACTGATATTTGGAAGTTAGGTTTAGGATATGAAATGCCTTGTCGCCCAGTAGACGGTATGGATCCCGAAGCTGTAGCAAAAGAAATGGCTATAGCCATGGATCATGCAAGAGCAGGTAACGGACCAACATTTTTAGAAATGAAAACCTATCGTTATAGAGGACACTCAATGTCTGATGCACAACACTACAGAACAAAAGATGAAGTAGCTGAGTATCAAAAAATTGATCCTATAACAACAGTAAAAAACATACTGTTAGATAAAAAATATGCTACACAAGACGATATTTCAGTAATTGATAAACGCGTAAAAGCACTGGTTAAAGAATGTGAAGAATTTGCAGAAGAATCGGCATATCCACCAGTAAGTCAGTTGTATGATGTAGTGTACGAACAAGACAATTATCCATTTATACCTCATAAATTATAAGCTATGGCAGAAGTAATTAACATGCCAAGATTAAGTGATACCATGACGGAAGGCGTGGTAGCAACTTGGCTAAAACAAGTTGGTGATACCATTGAAGAAGGCGATATTCTTGCTGAAATTGAAACCGATAAAGCCACTATGGAGTTTGAATCTTTTCATGAAGGTGTTTTATTACACATTGGTGTTCAAGAAGGCGGAATGGCTCCGGTAGATACATTACTCGCTATAATTGGAGAAAAAGGAGAAGACATATCATCGTTATTAGCTGGAGATACCAAAGCAATAACAAAAGAAGAAAAAACAGCTCCTGTTGCAGAAGCAACATCTGCAGTAGAAATTCCAAAAGGTGTAGAGGTGGTTACAATGCCTCGCTTAAGTGATACAATGACCGAAGGAACCGTGGCAACATGGTTGGTAAAAGTAGGTGAAAACGTATCAGAAGGCGATATTCTTGCTGAAATTGAAACCGATAAAGCCACTATGGAATTTGAGTCTTTCTATGAAGGAACCCTATTATATGTAGGTCTTCAAGAAGGCGAAGCCGCTCCGGTAGATAGTATATTAGCAATTATTGGCCCTAAAGGGACTGATGTGTCAGCTATTGCAAAAAACTATACTAAGCAACCAGCAGCTACAGCTGCACCTGTAGAAGAAAAACCAGCAGCCCCTAAAAAAGCAATAGCCCCTAAAACAGTGGCAACTGCTTCAGAACGTATCTTTGCATCACCATTAGCTAAGAAAATTGCAGCAGATAAAGGGCTTCAGTTATCACAAATTAAAGGTTCAGGTGAAAACGGACGTATTATTAAGAAGGATATAGAAAACTACCAACCAGCAACAGCAAGCGTAGGGGAATTTGTACCTTCAGGACAAGAACATACCGAAGATATTTCTAATTCACAAATGCGTAAGGTTATTGCACGCAGATTAGGAGAGTCTAAGTTTATGGCACCACATTACTACTTAAATGTAGAATTTGATATGGATAATGCCATTGCCTTTAGAACACAATACAATACACTGCCAAACACCAAAATATCATTTAATGATATCGTAGTAAAAGCAGCAGCATTAGCACTAAAACAGCACCCACAAGTTAACTCTCAGTGGTTTGATACACATATACAGTTAAATCACCACGTACATATTGGTGTTGCAGTAGCTGTAGATGATGGTTTAGTAGTGCCGGTAGTGCCTTTTGCAAACGAGCAAAGCTTACCACAAATTGGAGGGTCGGTAAAAGATTTTGCCGTGCGTGCGCGTCAAAAGAAACTTACGCCACAAGAAATGGAAGGCAGTACATTTACCATTTCTAACTTAGGAATGTTTGGTATTGAAAGCTTTACATCAATTATCAATCAGCCTAATTCAGCTATTTTATCAGTAGGTGCTATTGTAGAAAAAGCAGTAGTTAAAAACGGACAAATAGCCGTTGGAAATACTATGAAACTAACCTTAGCATGTGATCATCGTACTGTTGATGGTGCTACAGGAGCACAGTTTCTACAAACATTAAAAAACTATGTAGAAAACCCAGTAACAATGCTGGTGTAACTACATAAAACATAATAAACAAAAAAAATCCTGTTGTAGTATACAACAGGATTTTTTGTATTTTTGGAGATATAAAACCTTATCACATGGCAAAACATATTATTATTACAGGAACAAGTAGAGGTATTGGTTTTGAGTTGGCAAAACAATTCGCTAATGCAGGACATAAAGTACTTGCCCTATCTCGTAATAGTGAACCAATAACAACACTTAGTCACCCAAATATTGTTGATATTGCATTTGATTTAACTCAAGGCGCATCATATATAAAACTCCATGCTTTTATCACACAGCAATGGGATAGTAAAGTAGATGTGTTAATTAATAATGCAGGCTTGTTAATCAATAAACCGTTTAATGCACTTACAAGTACAGATTGGCTAAACGTATATGCTGTAAATGTTTTTGGCGTTTCAGAAACCATAAAAACAGTACTGCCATTTATGAGTAGCGGTGCCCATGTACTTACAGTTAGCTCTATGGGAGGTGTGCAAGGTAGTATGAAATTTCCAGGATTGGCAGCCTATAGTTCAAGTAAAGGCGCAGTAATAACCCTATCGGAAGTACTTGCTGAAGAATATAAGGAGCAAGGCATATCTTTTAATGTACTGGCCTTAGGTGCTGTGCAAACCGAAATGCTAGCAGAAGCCTTTCCGGGCTATGAAGCACCCGTTAAAGCAATTGAAATGGCTACATATATACATGACTTTGCGCTAAATGGTAATAAATATTATAATGGTAAAACCTTAGAGGTTTCTAGTACTACGCCGTAAAAAAATATTTTTTAATGTTTACTTTGTAAATAAGTTAGTAATCACTAACTTTGCAGTATGGATTTTACAAAAAGACAGCTTGAAATTATAGAAGCAACTACTACACTTATTGGAAATAAGGGTATTCAAAATCTTACAACTAAAAATCTAGCACAGCAGATGTCTTTTTCTGAACCTGCGCTATACCGTCATTTTAAAAATAAAACCGAATTATTAAAGTCGGTTTTACTCTATTATAAAAGTCAATTAAAAACAAAGCTTTTAGAAATTATTGCTGCTGATAAATCAGGAATGGAAAAAATAAAGGCGATGATTCTATTTCAGTTTACCCACTTTCATAATAACCCAGCAATTATTATGGTTATTTTTTCTGAAACAAGTTTTCAGTATGATAGTATTTTGTCATCTGCAGTTGCGGAAATTATGACTCAAAAACGAGCAAAAGTAAGCACAATATTAAAAGAAGGACAAGCAGATGGAAGTGTTAGAAGTGATATTGAAGCAACACAACTTGCTAATATAATTATGGGGAGTATGCGTTTTACAATTTTAAGATGGCGGTTAGAAAAACATGCCTTTGATTTGGTAAAAGAAGGAGAAATTTTGAATACCACAATTGAAAAACTCATCCAAAAAAGTTAAAAAAATTTACACTAAAAAGTTAGTGTTTACTAACAAGAGATAAGTAATATGAAAAAAATAACAACACTACTACTTAAAAACAGCAAGCTAACTTTATTGCTATTAATACTAGGGACACTAGCGAACATATATAGTATCAAAACCAATTTTAAGCTTGAAACGGATTTGGACACCTATATGCCTAAGGATCACCCAGCGTTTATATATAGTGATAAAGCGGAAGATATTTTTGATATTAGAGATGCAATAATGATTGCTATTGAAAATAAGGAAGGAATATATAATGCAACAACCTTTCAGAAAATTAAAGATTTAACTAAAGAAATTCAAAAGCTAGATGTAGTAGAAGACAAAGATGATGTGCTATCGCTTTATACAGCAGATAATATTAAGGGGGCTGATGAAAGCTTAGAAATAGAGCCGTTTTTTAAGAGAATTCCAAAAACTCAAAATACATTTGATGCGATAGAGAGAAGTGTTGTTTCAAATGAAATGGTTCATGAAAAATTAGTGTCTAAAAATGGAACGGCCACTCTAGTTTTTACAAAAATTAAAAACAATAGTTTTACACAAGAGTTATACCATCAAATTTTAGAAATATCAAAAAAGCATGAAGGAAATGGTGATGCTATCTATGTTGCTGGTCAGCCAATAGTAGAGGGAACAATGGCTATATTAATGCCTGCTGATATGAAAAAAATGTTCCCGGTAGTATTGCTTTTGATTGTAGTGGTATTATTTGCAGTGCTAAGAAGTATTAAGGCAACACTTATTTCAATGGCTGTCGTGCTGTTTTCTTCTATTTGGACATTTGGGTTAATGTTGGGACTCGGAATACCAATTTATGCACCAAGTTCATTGATTCCTGTAATGCTTATTGCTATTGGAGTAGCCGATGCCATTCATTTGTTTAGTCATTTACAAATAATGATTAGAAAACATGCTGATTGGTCTAAAGAAAAACTAATTGAAAACATGACTTCAGAAATGCTAATACCTGTGCTAGTTACTTCGGTAACTACAGCAGTAGGATTTTTATCGCTCGTAACTTCAGCAATCTATCCAATTAAATACTTTGCCTTTTTTACAGCCTATGGTGTTATGCTAGCTATGTTTTTTTCAATGGTTTTAATTCCTGTAGCAGTACAGATATTTGGACTGCCAAAAGTGGCTAAAAAATCAAAAAACAGCAATGACACCTTCTTTAATAGAATGGCTGAAAAAGTGACTGCAACATTAATACAACACAAAAAAGCAGTGGTTTTCGTTACAGTAGGGGTGTTGATATTCTTTGCTTTAGGGATGTCTAAAATTTGGATTAATTCGAGTTTCTTGGCACGCTTCCCTTCTGAAGATCCTTTAGTAAAAACCGATGCTTTTGTAAATGCTAATTTCTTGGGAACAACAACAATAAATGTTGTGCTAGAAGCAAACAAAGCCGATACATTTAAAGACCCAAAAGTATTAGGCTTAATCAATGAAATAGCAAATTCTGTTACGGAAAACAATGCAGTAGTTGGAGGAAGTTTGTCGGTAGTAGATTTTATAAAACGAATGAATAAAGTGTTACATGCAGATCAACAAGACTACTATAAAATCCCTCAAGAAAAGGAGTTGATTGCTCAATATTTTCTTTTATATGAAATGAGTGGAGGGTCTGATAGGCTTTGGGATATTGTTACCGATGATTTTAAAACGGCAAACCTTCAATTTCAATTAAAAGAAGATAACTCTAAAGGGTTAGATGCTACAATTCTAGCTATTGAAAAATATAGAGACCAACTGAATAAGCTTGGAATTAAGTTGAATTTTGCAGGAAGTGGTTATAAGGTTATGGTGTTTAACGACTTAATTTTAATTGGGCAAATAAAAAGTTTACTCTATTCATTTATACTAGTAATTATACTGCTTTCTATTATGTTTAGAAGTATTAAGCTAGGTGTTATAGCTACTATTCCTATAGTGATTACAACAGTAATATCATTTGGTGTGTTAGGATGGCTAAATATTCCTTTAGAAACCACAACAGCACTAATATCAAGCATTGCTATTGGTATAGGTATTGATTATGCAGTACACTTTATTGATAGGTATAAAATTAATGCCCTTGCTACAAATGATAGGCACGAAACAGCAAAACATACAATGTTGCATTCTGGTAGAGCAATAGCATTTAATGCAGTGGTGGTTATCCTAGGTTTTTTAGTGCTTATTTTCTCTGCCTTTAAACCTAATCAAGCACTTGGTGCAATTGTTTCACTTAATATGCTTACCAGCTTTATAGCTACAGTAACGATTTTGTTTATTGTGTTGCATAGCAAAAAAATATTCTTTACTAAAAAATAAATTTAACCCGGAAACAACAATCGATATGAAAAACAAATTAAGAATAATCAGCCTTTTTATACTGAGTACCATAGTGTGGTCTAAAGTACAAGCACAGGATGCAAAAGAAATTGCTTACAGTGTATACAACCGTGAAGCTCCTAAAGATGGGGAAAGCGATATGACAATGACCTTAATTAATAAAAAAGGGAGTGAACGAGTGAGAAGTCTGCATAAGTACTTTATGGATTTGGAAAATATTGAAAAACAATTATTGTTTTTTAAAGCGCCTTCAGATGTTAAAAATACGGCATTCATGAACTGGTCGTATGATGACGCAGATAAAAATGATGACCAATGGTTGTATTTGCCAGCACTAAAAAAAGTAAAAAGGATTTCAAGTTCAAGTAAAGACAATAGCTTTATGGGCTCGGATTACACCTATGCCGATATGGAAAAAAGGAATCCTGAACGTGATGTTCATCGCTTTGTTAAAAGTGAAACATTAAATAATGAAGCGTGTTGGGTTGTTGAAGCAACACCAATAGAAGAGGAACAATACTCTAAAAAAGTAGCTTGGATTTCTAAAACAAGAACCATTCCGCTAAAAATTGATTTTTATGATGAAGATGAAGTACTGCTAAAAACACTTCATATTATAGAAGTAGAAAAAGTAGCAAACTATTGGATTATTACAAAACAAGAAATGAAAAATGTACAGAAAAACCATATGACTCGTATTGAATTAACCAATTTGAAAATTGACCAAGGTTTAAGCGCAGGATTCTTTACACAACGACAAATGCAAAAAGGCTTATAATGATGAAAATACCAATATATCTTTTAGGATTACTATACATGTTTGGATGCCTTACTGTAAGCGCCCAAACAGCACCAGAAAACACACCAGAATTAGAAGTAAATGGTTTTGTAAGAAATTATACAGGCGTGTTATTTGACCAAGGTGATTTTAACATGGTAGAAAATACTTTAGAACTTACCTTAAAGTATCAACGTAAAAAGACAACTCTTGTTGCAACCCCCTTTGTTTATCAATATACAGAACAAGATATGTATTTTGGTATACGAGAATTATACCTTGATTTCTATGCTGAAAAAGTAGATATTAGAATAGGGAAGCAACAAATTATTTGGGGGCAGGCAGATGGTGTATTTATAACCGATATTGTATCTCCTAAAAATCTAACCGAATTTTTACTTCGTGATTTTAATGAAATCCGAATGGGGGTAACAGCGCTAAAACTGAATTACTACCCAAGTCCAGATCATACATTAGAGTTTGTATGGATACCCGAATTTACAGCTTCTATAACTCCTAAAGAGGGTTCAATATGGCGCCCAGTGTTAAATTACCCTGCCCCTCCTATAATTGATGAAACACAAAAAGAAATCACACCAAGTATTGAAAATAGTGAAGTTTTTATACGCTATAGTTTAAGCAAATCTGAAATTGATTTACAAGTTATCGGAGGATATACTTGGGATGACGACCCAGTTTTACATGTAAATAAACAATTTGTGGTAGATCCTATTACGAATGAGCTGATACTAAGTTCTATATTAGTTGCTCCAAAGCACCACCGATTAGGGTTAATAGGAGCAAACTTTAGTACAGAAAAAAAAGGATTTATTATACGAGGAGAAGGCGCTTTCTATACGGGTAAATATTTCCAAACTATTGCACCTACCGCCACAGATGGCTTAACGAAAAAAGATTATGTAAATTATGTAGTGGGGCTTGATAAGTCGTTTGGTGAATGGAAAATTAGCGGACAGTTTGTTCAAAAAATCATTTTGGACTATGATGCCGAAATAACCGAAGAGGAAACCACTAATATGGCTACATTTTTAATGACCAAAACTCTAATGAGAGAAACCGTTCGATTAGAATTATTTAGCTATATTGGTCTTAATGATTCCGATGCCTTTGTGCGTCCCCGAGCATATTATTTTCCGACGGATGGCACAAGTATAGAAATCGGTGTAAATATATTTATCGGCGATACCGGAACCTTTGGACAGTACAATAAAAATGATATGATTTACACTAAACTAAAGTATAATTTTTAACCCATAATAAAATGATTAAAACAACCTTAAAATTAGCGGCACTACTTCTTGTAGTAGCACTAAGCTCTTGCAAACAACAAACATCAAAAGAACCTGTAGCTCTAGAAGCGTCACAGGAAGTTATAAGCGCTCCAGAAACCAATCTTGTGTTGGATAACGGGCAACCTTGGAAGGCAAACAAAGCTACAACCGAAGGGGTTATAAAGATGGGCGTGTTGCTTGAGGAGTTTTCAGAAAAAAAGAGTGTAGAAGCGCATCAGCAACTTACCGAAAATTTAAAAGTGGTATTTACACATATTTTTCAGGAGTGCACCATGAAAGGGGAAGCACATAACCAGTTGCATTTGTTTTTAATACCAATTAATGATTTGTTTGAACCTTTATCATCAAATGACTTGGCGCTATGTCAAGACAGCTTTAAAAAATTGGAAGCGCATTTAAAGATTTATAAAACCTATTTTGAATAAATAAAAAAGCAATCGTTTACGATTGCTTTTTTTGTAAGAGATTATTCTTAAAAATCATCTTTAGAAGTTGCCAGTATTGCGTCGTAAATTGTTTTTAGTAGGATATCGTTTTTGCATAGGGTCTTGTTTTAAGAGTTGTGTTAGACTGTAATACAATTTTGGCTCGTGAATTTTAAAGTGTTCAGGTCTTTCAAAAAAAGTTTCTATTGAAACCGAAAAGCATTCCATTAGGTTTGTTGCAGCATAATCTCTTAACACCTTGTTTTCCTTTGCTTTTATTTTAATAATTTTTGTTTTAGCATGTGTTTTCCATAGTTCAAAATCACGTTTTTTAAAAAATTTAGCACCATATAGTTTTTTTGCGTTTTCAAAAACTAAACAATGAGAAAACTCATGGATACATAGGTTTAAGGCATCATCAGGAATAAGAAAACCCTTTTCTGCGGCAGCCCAAGAGAGGTTAATTCTTTTTGATAACGGATTTACATCACCGTTAAACCATACAGGGTTATTTTTATAGGCGTATGATTTAGGTGTAATAAAAATAGTGTTAAATGTTGAAAGAGAATTTAAGCCAAGGCCAAAGGTAAGTTGTATAAAAGCCCCTGAAATAATAAACTCCATTTTAGGAGTAATTTCAAAACCGGGCTTTGAGTCAAAACCAATACTCCGTAAAAATAGCAGGGTACGAATTCTGAAAACAAATTGATTTTCAGGAGATAAATGTTTGTAATAAGTATTTGTTTGACTAAGTGCTAAATGACAATTTTGCTTTGTTTTTGCTTTAAAAAAGAAAGATATAAAAGTATACTTCATAAAATGTAGTAGTGTGTTTTAAGTCAAAAATACAGGAATTTTATAAACGACATGTGTTTTTTTCTTGTGAATTGATTGGCTCAATCGTGTTATTTTAGTTGTATTCGCTGAATGCCGCTATATAGTTATAGATTTCTTTATGTTTTTAGGTAGCGTCATTTCAAAATTGTATTTTTATGTGAGCAATCACATGTTACTCTGTACCCCTCTTTATCTGCTTTATGTTGTGAATTGATTTCAAAATTGTATTTTTATGTGAGCAATCACATGTAAGTTTTGTAAGTGCTGCAATAACTAATCGTTGTGAATTGATTTCAAAATTGTATTTTTATGTGAGCAATCACATGAAGTAGTTGCATCATCTCTAGTGAACGTAGGTTGTGAATTGATTTCAAAATTGTATTTTTATGTGAGCAATCACATGGAAGTTCACGTTTTCTATTTTCAAAATCTAGTTGTGAATTGATTTCAAAATTGTATTTTTATGTGAGCAATCACATGTAAAGAAGATTACTTAGCAAACAAGCCTATGTTGTGAATTGATTTCAAAATTGTATTTTTATGTGAGCAATCACATGAATTAATTAAATATGCGACTACGGTTATACGTTGTGAATTGATTTCAAAATTGTATTTTTATGTGAGCAATCACATGTACTTTTTCTTTACAAAAATCTCTTTTCATGTTGTGAATTGATTTCAAAATTGTATTTTTATGTGAGCAATCACATGTACGTTGATTATGGTTACTTCTTGGATGCTGTTGTGAATTGATTTCAAAATTGTATTTTTATGTGAGCAATCACATGAATTAGAAGCTACAAAAGCAAAAAAAGTAAGTTGTGAATTGATTTCAAAATTGTATTTTTATGTGAGCAATCACATGAAATTATGCAAAAGAAGGATGGAACATATTGTTGTGAATTGATTTCAAAATTGTATTTTTATGTGAGCAATCACATGATAAGTTAATACTATTTGCAGAGCTAAATAGTTGTGAATTGATTTCAAAATTGTATTTTTATGTGAGCAATCACATGTTCATTCCTAAAGGTCGTTTCTTAGGTTGGTTGTGAATTGATTTCAAAATTGTATTTTTATGTGAGCAATCACATGAATGACCCAACTACTATGATAGCTTGCTACGTTGTGAATTGATTTCAAAATTGTATTTTTATGTGAGCAATCACATGATACATTAAAGAACAATGAAAGAAACTATAGTTGTGAATTGATTTCAAAATTGTATTTTTATGTGAGCAATCACATGCCACTTGAGCGTTTAAAATACTTCCCGATAGTTGTGAATTGATTTCAAAATTGTATTTTTATGTGAGCAATCACATGATAGCGCTGTAAAAATGATTCTTGAACAAGTTGTGAATTGATTTCAAAATTGTATTTTTATGTGAGCAATCACATGGACCCATTTTAAATAAGTACCCCCAGAACAGTTGTGAATTGATTTCAAAATTGTATTTTTATGTGAGCAATCACATGTTAGTACCATTTTTTCTTACTTTAGAAATAGTTGTGAATTGATTTCAAAATTGTATTTTTATGTGAGCAATCACATGAACATTTTAAAAGGAATCTACGAGGGTGCGTTGTGAATTGATTTCAAAATTGTATTTTTATGTGAGCAATCACATGTGTAGATTTGGGAGTTGAGTATGGCAAACAGTTGTGAATTGATTTCAAAATTGTATTTTTATGTGAGCAATCACATGATAAGTTAATACTGTTTGCAGAGCTAAATAGTTGTGAATTGATTTCAAAATTGTATTTTTATGTGAGCAATCACATGAAAGCCCTCTTCGTTCTTTACTAATTCAAAGTTGTGAATTGATTTCAAAATTGTATTTTTATGTGAGCAATCACATGAGCAACCTTACCAACTTCCACTAAAAAAAAGTTGTGAATTGATTTCAAAATTGTATTTTTATGTGAGCAATCACATGTAAACAGCGGTTATTATACTATTGATGCTAGTTGTGAATTGATTTCAAAATTGTATTTTTATGTGAGCAATCACATGTTGTGTAATGTATTGAAATTTGCTCAAACGGTTGTGAATTGATTTCAAAATTGTATTTTTATGTGAGCAATCACATGGCTAGCAACTGCTTGTGAAATTGATTTCAAAATTGTATTTTTATGTGAGCAATCACATGCTACAATTGATTTCAAAATTGTATTTTTATGTGAGCAATCACATTGATATTCAGCAGAGGTTGTGAATTGATTTCAAAATTGTATTTTTATGTGAGCAATCACATGGTCAATCCCAAAACTCCAGTAAAATGGCTGTTTTGGGATTGTTTTTTTAAATAATAAAACGTATTATTTTTTGAGATTGCTTAAATAATAGGATTGATTTTTAAAACGTAAAAAATTATGTGCTTGAATTGATTTAACCTCTTGTACTATTTCAGTTGAGATCGCTAAAAATGCAATATTTTCCTGTTTTTATAAGCCAAACCCACAATGTGGGTTAAAATAGTTCTAATTGTTGTACAGGTTGCGGAATATCAATTTCTTTACTGCCATGAAATAGCTCCATGTTGCCAAATTGCTTATCGGTTATTTCTAGTATACATATTTTTCCATACTTGGGGAGTAATCGTTTAACGCGGTTGGTGTGTACTTTAGCATTTTCTCTACTCGGGCAGTGTCTTAGGTAAATAGAAAATTGAAACATACTAAAGCCATCGTTTAATAATTCTTTTCTGAAACGTTGTGCTGCTTTTCGCTCCACTTTTGTTTCGGTTGGCAAATCAAAAAAAACAAATACCCACATAATTTTATAAGCGTTATAACGGTTTTGACTCATCAGGTTTAATCTAAAATAGGATATATAACGTGTCGTAATTCTCCTGTATAGCACTTATATAAAGAAGCTGTTGTGGTGCTAACAGCTATTAATAGTGGGCGTTGTTTGTTATTAATCCAGACATCTTGTGTGGCAATTTGTAATAAATATGCTTTTACGTCTTTAGTAAGTGTTTCAGGTACGGGATGGTTGTTTAAGAAATTGCAGACCATTTTATCTACATAAGGTCTATAGGGTTCCATAATATCATCTGCCAAACAATACGGGTTGTATTTATTTCGGTGAAAAATGCCCAACACAGGTAATAAACCACTACTAACCAAAGCACGTGCTATAATACTACGTAATACTGCATAACCAAAATTAAGCATGGGGTTGGCAGCGTCGCCAAAACGGTCTCGGGTAAAATTTTCAAAAAGGTGTTTCCAATAATATTGAGCAGCTTTCCCTTCCATATTAGTTATATCGCCACTTTGTATGTTTTGCCAATAGGTATCCATTTGTGAGAATGGTTTATTGAATAATTGTAGCGTAGCCTGTTGGTTTTTTATTTTTTGAATAATAGTTTGTTTCCAGAGTTGTTTCTTTAAGGGTTCCGATGCTGTTAATTGGTGTTTTATACGTTCGGAATGTTCTGTATGTCCGTACAGTGGTAAAGCGATACTAAAAGGTAAGTGATGCGCATCACAAGTAATAATAGCAGCTTTTATCCCTTGTAGTTTTATAATAACCTGTGTGCTAAGGGTTATTTGAACATGGTCTAGCATTAGTAAACCAATATTTTCTATAGGAATTCGTCCTTTTTGCTGTTTGCTTTCGGGGTCTTGTATAACAAGCTGGTTCTGGTGTAATTTTAAATAGCTTGGGCTACCAATATAAATACTTCGTTTTATCATTAGGGGTATTTGTTACATGTGAGACCTAACAGGTTTTTAAAACCTATTAGGTCTTATAATTCTTTTGATGCGCAAAATTATAATTTTCAATACCATCAAAGTACGCTAGCACTTCATCTCGTAATAAAAAGGATGAATTAAAATTATTTGCTTCTGAATAAGATGAGTAAGGATAGTCATGATAGGTTTTACAAATACCATGCGCAACAGGATTTAAATGTATATATATAATTAAATTTATGAGATAGGCTTCGTCGGTAACTTCAATACGTTTTAAATGTTCTTGAAACAAACTTCCAATTCTGTTTTGTTGTTTGTTAAAGGCTTTGGCATATGCATTAAATAAATTTGAAAAAGGTTGGTGTAATTTTTTCTTCCCAATTTTATATGGCTCATCTATGTCATTATAATCTTTAATTTTAATTATAAAATGAAAATGATTTGGCAACAAACAATAACTATATATATGAGAGATAGGTGTCAAATATTTTGCAACCAAACGTAAAAAGTAATGATAATTATCAGGGGTTTTAAAAAGATTTTCACGGTTATTACCCCTGTTAAACAGATGATATGTTTTTCCGAAAGTAAATGGTATAGCCATATTGTGTTGTGTAAGTCTAGCAGGACTTTAACCCTGCTAGGCGGTTAATCTAATATTCTCCAATAGACACAATGTTACCTAGGTGATTAGTGCGAATTTTTATAATATTTCTTAAAGGATCTGTGCTACGTATAGAGTTATAAGTATAGCTTGCTAACTCTTTTTTTGTTTTTAGTGTTTCACTAGAAATTGAAATAGTTTCAAGATGGTTTGTGAACATATAATTTTTAGTTGAAATTTTTTGAACTCTGAACAAGTGTTTGCTAATCAAGCCTGCGTTTTCAGGATTTAAAAGGTCATAATCCAAAGGGTTGAAATCGTCAGAAGGAAATATAAAGAGCTCGTTTTGTTTCATGGTAAATAAAAACTCCCAGCCTAAGTGTTCATTGTGTGTTTTGTCAATTACAGATAAGCCTTCATTAACACGTGCAACAGCTTCATAAAACGACACTACTTTTTCTTGGAGTTTTCCTTTGTCATCTTTATAAATTGCGACATGGTGATTGTTCCCTGTACTGATAAAATCAGTCGCTTGTTTATTGCCATAGGCATCAAAAATAGCTTTCCCGAAATGGTCTTTTTTAAAATGTAAAGCTTCGGCGTTGCTTACACCGGTAATACGAACTCTTTTTATGGCAATGCCCGCAGATTTATTTAACCAAATAGGGTTTTTGTCTAAATTAGAAAAGGCTTCTTTAGGGTTGTTGTTATGTGCTTTTAATCTCGTTTTTAAAGCTTCTTTAACACCTTGGTCTATTACTTTTTCTATTTTTAAATCTGGTGTAATATCTTTTCTAATAGTATAGATTTCTTCAAAGCAAAGGGCTTCTTTTAAGGGTTCTCCTTTAAAAAAAAGTGGGTCTTTTTTAAGTGTTTTTGAATCAAAAGCAACCAAAGGGTTGTTTTGATGTTTTTTTAAGTGGATTAAAACAAGTTCTTTAAGTGAGCTGTCAATAATGAGCATAGCGTTTTTAAGAGAAAATTTTTTAGATAATTTTAAAGGCTTTACCATTGCTCGTTTTTGTTTAGCGTATACTGTTTCTTTGTGCAGTTGTCCTCTTGGTGTTAGTTGTATTTTAGGTTTGCTTTGTCCTTTTATATAATTTTTGTTTTTTGTAACAACTTTATTCTTTGTTTTAAACGAAATTAAAATACCTTCTAAATGTATTTTTGCAACTGTTCTAAAGTTTTCTATAGGAGGAACAAATTTTCTTTTTTTTCGGTCATTCCCATTAGGGTACAGTTTGGTAATAGTGTTTTTTATTTGATATAGGTTACTTGTTTTGTTGCTAGAACCTTCTAGGTTATTAATATATTGTATGTGATTGTAAGAGGTAAAGGCAACAGTTAAAGCATCCATGGCATGATGCCTGTGGTCATTTCTTTTAGTCCAATCTTTAATGACCTCAATTTGTTTGTTGTTTTTTCGAATTTCAATTTCAGTAAGGCCTAAGGCTTTGTATTTAGGAAAATTTAATTCTTTCATGACATTGATTAAATCCCAGTCTTCTCGTAACTTATCAGTAATGCCACCAGAAACAGGTATGACAGTTCTAAAAACATCTTCAAGCATTTCTTTAGCCTTTTTAGCAATGTATTGTGTGTTTTTTAAGTCTCTTGCTGTAAAGCCATCTTTAAGAGTCTCTTTTCGGGTAAGTAATTTTTTGTACTTTCCTTTGCTAATAGTTCCTTTCCCTTTTTTGTATAAGCTTTCTACTCTTGATATGTAATTGTCAAGGTCAGCGTTATAGTCTTCAGTTATAAAGTCTAAAGCTAGGCGTTTCCCTTTTTTTAAATTAACATTTCTATAAGCCAGTGTTTTGTTTGAAAAGGAATCATCATACATTACCGCTTTAGGAATTATATGCTCAATATCTATTTCGCTAGAAAATATTTTTTCTTTCGGAATGTATTGATTGGTAAATAATGAATTATGCTTGTTAACACTTAATTCTTCCCAAAGTTTATAACGTACAACATCATTTTTGGTAGGATTTGGAATTCCAAAATCTTTAGTGATTAGCTTTTTAATATCATCATTTGCTTTAGTTGCCTTATTTATATAACTTGTCATATCAGCCCTCTGCTTGGCAGATTTTTTCAATTCGCGAGCCAGTTCAATTCTAATTTCATCGGGTTTGCCATAGGTGTCAATAACTTGATTTATAACATTAACCATTTGATTAATGATTTTTTCAACTACAGGGTTCCTAAGGCTATTCTTTTTTAGCAATTCTAAATGAGGTGCTAAAGTTCTTTTTTCATTTTCTTCTTTTGTTCTTGAGTTGGAGTGGTTATAACCCGCAAGAGTACATGCGTCAGCATAATTGTTTCCGGCTCTTAAAAAGGGTGTAATTTTTTTAATAGCCCTACTAGAAAGATTTCCGTAATCTTTTTGTAGTGAGGCATTTGCAAGTAAACTTCCGTAAGTAGGATTAAAACCAAACTTATTTTCTAGCACCTTTTTTAGAGCAACATTAGAATCGCCATAAATAACTTTATCTTGTTCACTTATTTTTCCATCATCTTCTGCGGAGTATAATAAATGCCAGAGCTGAAAACTTGCTTGTTTATCGGTGTCCTCAGCATTTGTGTCAAAGGTTAAAACGTCAGGGTTTATATTTAATTCTTTAAAAACGTGTGTGAGTTCTTCGTTTATTTCTCTTGCTGTTTTTTTAGCCCAATCAAATCCATAGCCTTCATTTTCGGCAATTTGTTGATATATATTATAAAGTGTTTGGTTTGTATTGTTTCCCTCTATTCCTGTAGGGAAATTAGTCTTCCATTCCTTGCTTTTTAGCCCCAAAAACTTTAGTACAGCACTTTCTGTAAATTTACCGCGTAAATTTAATTCTTCAAATAGTAGTAATCTACTGTCATCATCAAGAACTATCCTTTCTTTTGTTAACTTATTTGTAAATTCTAATATATTAAGATTTGCCCAAATTTTAAACTCTTGAAATATTGGCGAAGATTTAGGAACAACACGTTGCCCTATAGTTCTTTTTTTCTCTGTTTTACTAATTTCATCGGTATAGGTTTGTTGCCAACTTTCAAATTGACAAAAACTTAAAAGTCCTTTTTGTGATTTTAACTTTCTCTGATAAAAAATAACAACATCACGTATTTCTTCCTTTAGCTCAGAAGTCAATATCTTGTGATACTTAGTTTGGGTTTCCCAAATTCTTTCAAACTCGTCTAAATAGTCTTGTCTGTAAAAAACTTGGTTTTTTAATGAAGTATGTGGGTTGTTTTTTATTTGTTCATATAGATTTTGCCCAACAGTTTCTTTGTTAAAGTAAAGCTCCTTGCTTCGGTCACTAATAGCTCCTAAATATCCGCTGGATTTATTTAGGTCATTGTTAATTTCTTGTAATACAATAGCAAGTGTTTCAAGGTCTAATTGTTGGTTTAAAGCAAGTGTTCTCCATTCATATTTTTGTTTTCGTTTATCAATAGTTGTTCCTTTTTGTGAAACACCAACAATTTGAAATGGATCTTTACAAATAGCCCATGTTTGACTTTTATTTTTGTTTTGTAAATCTTTAAAAAGTGTATCCGTTAAAATAGATTGATAGTACTTTTTTTGATGATTCCATACAGCGCTAAATTCCTTTTGCAAATCTGAACGATAAAAGTCTGGTATGTACTTTTTACCATTATCAAGTAACTTAAAAACGAACTGACCTGGGGTTAAGTTATTTTCAAATAATTCTTTAGCAATTGCCATTCCGTCAATGGCATTTCCTTCCTCTTCATTGTTTGCTTTTCTACTACTTTTATACCCCCTTTTTTTGTTAATGGCGAGCAACACTTTCGCAAAATCATTTAAAGTTATTTTTTCTTTAGGAGCTAAACTTCTTAATTTAAGTGTTTGATAAGTGGTATTCTTTCCTGTTTCTGTTAAAACAGTGTCTTTTTGAATAATATTATTTTTGAGAAGTAATTCTAATAAATTAGTCCGTCTTAATTTAAATCGCTGTAAATTTCTTCGAGCGCCTCTCTTTAAGGTTCTGTCGGCATTTACAGACAAAGGTCTTCCTTTTTCAAAATCTGTTTTTTCATCAACTGTTAGTGGGTTTACTCTAACACCTAATTTTATAATATTACTTTTTTCATTTACATTTTCTGCTTCGTTTACTAACGCCCACCCAATACTGTTGGTTCCAAGGTCTAGTCCTAATATTTTTTTCATAAAGTTATAATATACTAATTAGTGTAAGCACAATACTGTATGCAGATTTCTTATAAAAACAAGAACCATTCTTACATACCAATTTATGTGCTAACCTAATTGGGTTTAAATAAAATAATAAAGGAGTAATCTTTTTTGGAACACTAAATATATAAAATAATTGTTGAATAAGTGAAAAAAAGATGTATATTTGGAGTACAATTTTGAAATCAATTCACAATAAGGATTATTCCGTTGTGAAAACATTTAAAACGGCTCTAACGAGTCGTTTTCATTTTTTTAAAACTATTTAAAACTTGTATTTGTTGCAAAAACACTATCTTTACTTTTGTGCAAGACATTCTATTAAAATACATTCCAGAACGTGCCGTATCACCTGTGTTGCAGTTGTTAGAAAGCGCTGAGGTACACCTTAAAATAGTTAATAACCGTGTAACTAAACATGGTGATTATAGGCGTTATGCCAATGGACAACATCAAATAACCGTTAATGCAAGTTTAAATCCGTATCAGTTTTTAATAACATTAATACATGAAATTGCACATTTACAAGCGTTTAAAACCTACGGAAAATCTATAAAACCACATGGTCAAGAATGGAAATATACCTTTCAGCAACTCATGTTACCCTTTATTAATCCAGCGGTATTTCCAAGTAAATTGCTGCCACATATTGCAGCGCATTTTAAAAACCCAAGAGCAAGCAGTGATACCGATGCGCAATTATCAGTATTGTTAAAACAATATGATGATGCTAACAATAAAAATTATATTTTTGAGCTACCCTTAGGAAGTGTATTTCGTATTCATAACGGAAAACTATTTCAGAAAGGACCACAGCGTATAAAACGATTTGAGTGTACAGCACTAGATTCGGGTAAAGTGTACATTTTTCAGCCCAATGCTGAGGTAGAGCTAATTAAGATAGCAGAAGAATTAACATTATAAAAAGTAACTGACACAGAATATATATGAGTACCAAAAATTATTATGCCATATTAATGGCCGGAGGAGTAGGATCGCGTTTTTGGCCAGTGAGTACTTCAGGTTTTCCAAAGCAATTTCATGATATGCTAGGCACAGGAGATACACTTATTCAAAAAACCTTTTCAAGGTTAAGTAACCTTATCCCTAAAGAAAACATTTTCATTTTAACCAATGAAAAATATAATGATTTGGTATTAGAACAATTACCGGAAGTAACACAGCGTCAGGTAGTTTTAGAACCAGCAATGCGTAATACTGCCCCGTGTATTCTGTATGCTGCACTTAAAATACAAAAAGAGAATCCAAACGCTACTATGATTGTAGCACCAAGTGATCATTGGATAGAGGATGAGCAAGCGTTTACCAATAATGTACAGCAAGCCTTTGAGTATTGCGCAGAAAACAATGCCTTAATGACCTTAGGAATTCAACCTAGTTTTCCGAACACAGGCTATGGCTATATTGAATACGATAAAACAGAAAATACCACTATAAAAAGTGTTTCACAATTTAGAGAAAAACCAGATTATAACACAGCAAAAGATTTTATAGCGCAAGGAAATTTTTTATGGAATGCAGGTATTTTTATGTGGAGTGCTAAATCTGTTATAGCAGCATTTAAACAAATGCAACCAGCACTATATGCGTTGTTTGAAAAAGGAATTCCGGTATATAATACTCCAGATGAGCAGCAGTTTATTGAAGAAAATTACCCTAAGGCCGAAAACATATCTGTAGATTATGCCATTATGGAAGGCGCTACAAATGTAATGGTTGCCAAAGCAACTTTTGATTGGAACGACTTGGGTACTTGGGGAAGTTTATATGATAAATTAGATAAAGATACCAATGCCAATGCGGTTGTAAAAGCAAAAGTATTGGCTCAAAATTCTAACGGAAATATGATTAGAACAGCCACTGAAAAAATTGTTGTTGTTGATGGATTACAAGATTATATTATTGTTGATAAAGACGACGTGCTAATGATTTATCCAAAATCTAAAGAACAAAATATTAAACAAGTTGTCTCTAAAGTTAAAAAAGAATTTGGACAACAGTTAACCTAATTGTATGAATACAGAGCAAGAATTACCGCCAGTAGAAGGTCAGCAGCCAGACACCAATACAAAGCAAGAGCTTATGGTACTTTTAAAAAAAGGAATTACCTTTTTAAGAGAGTTGCTGGATATTCGTGAAGATACCGATAGAGACCAGACTATTGAAGATATTAAAAAAGATATTCCTTTTAAAGGACATACCGCTTGGATTTTAATATTTGCAGTATTTATAGCCTCTATAGGTTTAAACGTTAGTTCTACAGCAGTAGTTATTGGAGCTATGTTAATATCGCCTCTAATGGGGCCAATTTTAGGGGTAGGTTTGTCCTTGGCTATTTATGATATAGATACCTTAAAGCGCTCTTTAATAAACCTAGGCGTAATGGTAGGTTTAAGTGTACTTACTGCTTGGTTGTATTTTTGGTTATCTCCATTAACAGAAGAAACACCAGAATTGGTTGCCAGAACAGCGCCAACAATTTTAGATGTGCTCATTGCTATTTTTGGAGGGTTTGCACTTATCATAGCAAAATCTAAAAAAGGCACCATGGCATCGGTTATCTTTGGAGTGGCTATTGCAACAGCATTAATGCCACCACTATGTACCGTAGGGTACGGTTTGGCTATTGGAGATGCAACCTTTTATTTAGGAGGGCTATATTTATTTACTATAAACACTATTTTTATTGCTTTAGCAACATTTGTAGTTGCTAAAATATTAGGATTTCCTTTAGTGAAATATGCCAATATAGCTAAACGAAACAGAATTAAATGGACTGTTATAATAATAGCTTTATTAGCTATTATTCCGGCATCATACACTTTTTATACCGTGTTGGAAGAAACCAGTTTTAATGTCGCAATTAAAACATATATTAAAAAAGAGATTAAATCGAATAATGCATTACAACTGTTAGACTACGAAGCAGATTATAGTACTAAAACAATACATCTTAGTTTTTATAATGAGGTGGCTAAAGCAACACAATCCGACTTGTTAAATGAACTAAAAAGTTACGAAAGTCTGAGTAATGTAACATTAAATATTAAAGGAAGCAGTACTGGTAGCTTTGAGTTGGTTAAAGATTTATTAGCAGAAAAGAGAGCAATTATTAAACAGCAACGTCATGAAATTACAGCACTAAATGCTAAAATTAATCAAATTGAAACAGCTGTAAAAAATAATACAATAGACTTCTTACAACTTTCAAAAGATGCAAAAATCAACTTTTATGAACTAAACACTATAAGTTATGCCGAAGAGTTGCAATCAAACTTTAAAACTATAGATACCATAACAGTACTAAGACCTGTGTGGAACGAAAGTGTAACTGATAGTTTGCTGTTAACCCGTAACGCTGCACTTTATGATTGGCTAAAAAATGAATTAGACAATAGAGCAATAGAAGTGAGAAAGAATGATTAGGTCTTTAAATACACCTTACGTACATTTTTCATTAAATTAGAAGAGTACACAAAATCGGTAACTGCTTTGTTATCGGTTTTAAAAAGTGTTTTGTTGTTACCTTCCCATTCTTTAAGTCCGTCTTTTAAGAATACTATTTTCTCGCCAATTTCCATTACCGAGTTCATATCATGAGAGTTGATAATAGTAGTAATGTTGTATTCTCTGGTAATTTCTTGAATTAAATTATCTATTAAAATAGCTGTTTGTGGGTCTAAACCAGAGTTTGGTTCATCACAAAACAAATACTTAGGATTCATAACTATAGCCCTTGCAATAGCAACTCTTTTTTGCATACCTCCAGAAATTTGTGAAGGAAATTTATGATTAGAATTAATAAGATTAACCCGCTTAATAACTTCGTTAGCCCGATCTTTCATATCGCTTTTAGAGGTGTCAGAGAACATCTGCATAGGGAACATAACATTTTCCTCTACGGTCATAGAGTCAAATAAAGCACCGCCTTGAAAAAGCATTCCCATTTGTACACGTAAATTGCGTTTTTCTTTATCAGATAGGCTGCTGTAAATAGTATTGTGAAAAGAAATGCTTCCTTGCTCAGGTGTATGTAACCCTAAAAGAGTTTTGAGTAAAACAGTTTTCCCAGAGCCACTTTGCCCGATAATAAAATTGGTTTTTCCTTGCTCAAATACAGTAGAAATACCTTTTAAAACAGGCGTGCCATTAAACCCTTTATGTATGTTGTTAATTGTAATCATTAGGTTAACATTAATTGAGTTATGATGTAATTTACAATAATAATAAGCACACTAGTCCATACAAAAGAACTTGTAGCTGCTTTACCAACTTCTAAGGCGCCACCTTTCATGTAATAGCCATAAAAAGAAGGTATTGTTGCTAAAATAAAAGCAAACGCCATTGTTTTTAAGTAAGCATATATAACATGATAGCTATCAAAATCAGTTTGAATACCTTTTATAAAGTCTTCATTGGTTGAAAAACCACCATATACACAAGCAAGCCATCCTCCAAAAATTCCTAAAAACATAGAAATAGTAATAATAAACGGATATAAAGACAGCGCTATAATTTTAGGAAACACTAAATAGTTTAAGGCGTTTACTCCCATAACTTCTAAAGCATCAATTTGCTCTGTTACGCGCATACTACCAATGCTAGATGTAATGAACGAGCCTACCTTTCCGGCCATAATAATAGACATAAATGTAGGTGCAAATTCCAAAATAATACTTTGCTTAGTAGCGAAACCAACCAAATACTTAGGTATTAAAGGGTTGTTAGTGTTTAGTGCTGTTTGTATAGCAATAACTCCTCCAACAAAAAAAGAAATAAAAGCAACAATGCCAATAGAACTGATTATTAGATCGTTAATTTCTTTTATAATAAGGTTTTTTAAAACACGCCATTTTGTAAACTTGCTAAATATGTCTTTTAGCATGATAAAATAGAGCCCAAAATTATGTAGGTACTTCATAGTAGGCTAAATTACTAAAACTATTGAAACTATAGATTAGGTTCACAGATAAAAAAGTAACTTTGTGTCTGTAAAAAAAAGTAGAAGTCATGAGAAATATAGTTATAGTACTTTTTAGTTGTTTTGTTTTTGCTTGTACAACAAAAAAACAGCCCACTGCAAATACTGACCAAACACACCCAAAACTAGTTGTTGGAATTGTTGTTGATCAAATGCGTTATGATTATTTAACTCGTTTTAAAAATAAATTTGGTAATAACGGATTTAAACGCTTGCAAGACAACGGGTTTAATTTAAAAAATCACCACTTTAACTATGTGCCTACTTATACAGGGCCTGGTCACGCATCTATTTATACAGGAACAACGCCAATGAATCACGGTATTATAGCAAATCATTGGTATGATAAAGACAGCAAAAAAGGAGCATACTGTGCAGGAGACAGCACTGTTTTTGGAGTAGGAGTAAAGGGTAAAAGCGGACAAATGTCGCCTATAAAAATGCGCACAACCTCAGTAACCGATCAACTGAAGCTGCATACCCAGCATAAAAGTAATGTAATAGGTATTTCACTAAAAGATAGGGGTGCTATTTTACCAGCAGGACACACTGCAAATGCTGCGTATTGGTTTGAAGGAAATAATGAAGGTAAATTCATTACCAGTACATATTACACAGACAAACTGCCAGCATGGGTAACAGATTTTAATAATACGGTAGATGTATATATGAAAGAATGGAATACCATTCTGCCTATTGAACAATATACCGAGAGTGGTATGGACGATAATCATTTTGAAGCTACATTTAAAGGAAACAAGCATGTAACTTTTCCATATGATTTAAAGGAATTGTCAAAAAAAAATGGAGGATATTCAATACTTAAAGCAACGCCTTTTGGGAATAATCTAGTAACAGACTTTGCGATAGCTGCAATTAAAAATGAAAATTTGGGAGCAGATAATGTAACTGATTTTTTAGCAATAAGTTATTCTTCTCCAGATTACGTAGGGCATCAGTTTGGGGTTAATTCTATTGAAGTTGAGGATACTTATATTCGTTTAGATGCAGATATTGAAAAACTATTAAATCACCTTGATACTACTGTTGGTAAAGGAGAGTATACGGTGTTTTTAACAGCAGATCACGGCGCAATTCATGTGCCAAATTATTTAAAATCTAAAAAGATACCTGCAGGATATTTTAATAAAAAGGCCTTTCGAGAAAAGTTAGCAGCAGCCCTAGCTAAACGTTATAAGGTTGAAGGTTTAATTGAAAATATTTCAAACAACCAAGTGTTTTTAAACAGTTCGTTAATTGAAAAGCAACAAATAAATATGGCAGAGATACAGGCTTATATTGTGCAGCATATAATTAAGTATCCAAATATTTCAAAAGCATTTACAGCACATGCAATGTCAAGCACTCAATTTACTTCAGGAGTGGCACATTTACTGCAAAATGGTTATCATCAAAAATACTCAGGAGATGTTTTGTTTGTGTTAGCGCCATCGGTAATCTCATACCCCGAAAAAGGATCTACTCACGGTAGTAGTTTTAGTTATGACACACATGTTCCGTTATTATTTTATGGTGCAGGTATTAAAAAGGGAACGAGTATTAGGAGAACAGAAGTAATTGATATTGCGCCAACAATATCGGTGTTATTAGGTATTTCTTTTCCTAACGGTTGTACAGGAAACCCTCTAGAGGACGTGTTAGAATAATTTAGAAATAATACCTCTCCAGCGTAATTTTCTGCTAAAAACACCTTCTTCTTTACTAAGTAAATAGGGGGTGTTTTTTTGCCACGCTTTTAGATAACCCACACAATAATCGATTAATAGAAAAGGGCGCTTTTTTAAAAAGGCCAACTTGGCACTGGCTATAAAGGCGAGTATTACTCGGTATCTCAGTGCATAAAAAGCTTCTCCTTGTTTATGCCTAGCGGCTTTGTTATAAGCTTTTCCGGTAGGTTTTAAATGTTTGGCTATAAGTGATTCGTCTACTAATATTTTCCAGCCATGGTATTGTGCAGATAGCTCATCTGCAGTGTCCCAGCCCATAGCTTTTTTTAAACCTCCTATACTGGTAAAGCATTCTTTTCGGTAGGCTTTAAACCCTCCGCGAACGTGATCATTATTGGTTAGTTTTTCTAAAACCCATTCATTATTTTTTTGAATATATGCAACCCCTCCAGCAATTCCAATTGTTTTGTCACTGCTAAAATGTTTTATAATAGCTTTAAAGTAATTAGGAGGTAATACCATATCGGCATCAAGTTTTACGATAATGTCATAAGAGGTGTCTAGTTGATTTAACCCAGCATAAAATGCTTTTATAACCTTGCTTCCTGGTAAGTGGATTGCGTTTGATGTATTGTGTATACAACTAATAAAGTTGTGTTTCTGTGTGTAATTATCAACTATTTTAGCAGTATTATCTGTTGAGTTGTCGTTAACTACAATTATTTTTTTAGGAAGTATATCTTGTGTTAGAATACTGTCTAAAGTTAAGGTAATGTAATCCGCTTCATTATGTGCGGGTATGATGATGATGTAGTCCATGCTATGGAAACCTATAGGGGTTAGTATTTGTAAATGATAGCATTTATATGCATTCCAGCGCC
Organism: Flavobacteriaceae bacterium; assembly: GCA_965178655.1. Classification (GTDB taxonomy): domain Bacteria; phylum Bacteroidota; class Bacteroidia; order Flavobacteriales; family Flavobacteriaceae. The sequence continues at coordinate 726,781 of OZ238266.1, read as the reverse complement.
AACGCTTGCAAACATGATATAATCTCCTTTATAGAGTTTTTGTTTGTCTATTTTATCATTTTTAACCAAGTCAAAAAGTGTAGGTACAGTGGCTACGGAACTATTTCCTAAAAATTGAATACTCATAGGCATACAGTTTTCAGGAGGCGTACTATCATAGAGTTTATAAAAACGTTCTAGAATAGCTTCGTCCATTTTTTCGTTTGCTTGATGAATAAATATTTTTTTTAAATCGGTAATGTTAATATTAGCGTCATCTAGGCAAGCTTTCATTGCCATAGGAACTTGATTTAATGCAAATTCATAAATTTTTCGACCATACATTTTAATATATCTAGTATCGCTATTACAGGTGTTATCATAGCTTTTTCCAAAATGTATATAATTACTTTCTTCTAAAGTATGACTTGCTGATTTATGGGATATTATTCCGTTTTTTTCGGTAGTTTCTTCTAATATAGCAGCGCCTGCGCCATCGGCATAAATCATAGCATCTCTATCGTTTTTATCGACTACTCTTGAGAGTGTTTCTGCGCCAATAATTAAACACTTTTTAGCAATTCCAGATTTTATAAATGCGTTTGCATGAATTACTGCTTGTACCCAGCCTGGGCATCCAAACATTAAATCATAAGCTATGCAGTTGGGGTTTTTTATTTGTAATTTGTGTTTTACTCGTGCAGCAAGACTAGGCACGCTATCGCTTTGTGCTCCTAAATGTGCTAGGTCTCCGTAATTGTTGGCTACAATAATATAATCAAGCGTTTCGGGATTTATGTTGGCATCTGCTATTGCTTTTTTAGCAGCATAGAAAGCCAAGTCGGAAGTATTTGTGCCGGGTTTCGCATATCTGCGCTCTTCAATACCAGTTATGGCTTTGAATTTTTTAATAATGATTGCATTGTTCTGAGGGATTTTAGAACCATCAGAGTTTAAAAATGAGTGCGATAAAAAATCTTCATTTTTTTGTGTAAGGTCGGGTATGCATGAGCCTGTTCCGGTGATTGCAATATTCATAATAATAGCTTTGGTTGGTAAACTAATGACAAGTTACATATTATTAAGGAACTATTGCGTTGTTCTATTAAATAGAATAGTTTTTAACAAAAAAAATCTCCTTTTTTAAGGAGATTTTTATATTGGTTTTAGGCGTATGCTTCAATACCTATACAGCTACAAACTAGGTTTCGATCCCCATAGGCATCATCAACTCTTCGTACGGTAGGCCAAAATTTGTTTTCAGCAATATAGTCGAGCGGAAATGCAGCTTGTTTACGAGTGTATGGTAAATCCCAATTATCTGCAGTGAGCATTTTTTGAGTGTGAGGTGCATTTTTTAATACATTATTAGGGTTATCAATAGTCGCTAAATTAATCTCTTCTCTAATAGCAATTAATGCATCGCAAAATCTATCTAATTCACCTAAATTCTCTGATTCTGTAGGCTCAATCATAAGCGTACCTGCAACAGGGAATGATACTGTAGGGGCATGAAATCCGTAATCCATTAATCGCTTAGCTATATCAACAGCTTCAATTCCATTTTGTTTAAAAGTTCTACATTCAATAATCATTTCGTGGGCTGCACGTCCCATTTCTCCAGTATATAGAGTGGTAAAGTGTCCTTTTAATCGCTCCTTAATGTAGTTGGCATTTAAAATGGCGTTTATGGTAGATTTTTTTAGACCATTAGCACCAAGCATGGTAATATATCCGTAAGATATTAAACAAGCTAATGCACTTCCCCAAGGGGCAGCAGATATAGCGGTAATGGCTTTTTCTCCTCCAGTTTTTACAACTGGATTACTTGGTAAGAAAGGCACCAATTGTGGTGCAACACAAATAGGTCCTACTCCAGGTCCACCACCACCATGTGGTATTGCAAATGTTTTGTGTAGATTTAAGTGACAAACGTCAGCACCAATAGTAGCAGGGTTTGTTAGTCCTACTTGTGCATTCATATTTGCACCGTCCATGTATACTTGTCCGCCATTGTCATGTATAAGGGCGGTAATTTCGCAAATTGCTTTTTCAAAAACACCATGTGTAGATGGGTAGGTAACCATTAAAGCTGATAGGTTATCTTTGTGTAAGATTGCTTTTTCTCTTAAATCAGCAACATCAATATTTCCTTTTTCATCGGTTTTTGTAACCACAACTTTCATTCCTGCCATAACTGCAGAGGCTGGATTGGTACCGTGTGCTGATGATGGAATTAAACAAATGTTTCTGTGATGATCGTTTCTAGATTCGTGGTATGCTCTAATAACCATTAATCCAGCAAGTTCTCCTTGTGCTCCAGAATTTGGTTGTAAAGAGGTTCCTGCAAACCCAGTAACTACGTTTAATTGATGCTCTAAGTTTTGTAATACTTCTTGATATCCTTGCGCTTGATTTAAAGGAACAAAGGGGTGTATGTTTCCCCAGTTTGGGTTACTTAATGGCAACATTTCTGAAGCAGCATTTAGTTTCATTGTACAAGACCCTAATGATATCATTGAGTGATTTAAGGATAAATCTTTTCGTTCTAATTTTTTAATATAACGCATCATTTCTGTTTCGGAATGATAGGTGTTAAAAACATCGTTTGTTAAAAATTCAGTGTTACGAAGCGTTGCTGTATCGAGTATTGTGTTTGTCGATAATTCTGTTACAGGAGCAGTGTCTTTTCCTGTTGCTTTAGCAATAACAGAAAGAATTGCATTAATGTCTTCTAAGCTAGTGGTTTCGTTTACAGAAATAGAAACAGTATTACTGTCAATATAATTAAAGTTAACTTGGTTTTCTTCAGCAATTACGCGCAATGTAGCGGTGTCTACATTAGCTGTAATGGTGTCGAAGTATGATGTGTTTTGTTGTTCTACACCTAACTTAGTAAGTGCATTAGAAAGTGTTATTGCTGATTGGTGTACTTTGTTAGCAATATATGTTAACCCATCTTTACCATGGTAAACAGCATACATACCTGCCATGACTGCTAAAAGTACTTGTGCAGTACAGATATTTGAGGTTGCTTTTTCGCGTTTTATATGTTGTTCTCGTGTTTGTAAAGCCATGCGTAATGCACGACCACCATCTTTATCTTGTGTTACACCAATAATTCTTCCAGGTATACTGCGTTTGTATTTTTCTTTTGTAGCAAAATATCCAGCATGTGGGCCACCATATCCTAAAGGAATACCAAAGCGTTGAGTAGTTCCAACAACCACATCTGCTCCAAATTCTCCTGGTGCTTGTAGTTTTACGAGCGACAAAATATCTGCCGCTACAGCAACTTTAATATTTGCATCATGTGCATTTTTCACAAAATTGGTGTAATTGTAAACTTGCCCGTGTTTTCCAGGATATTGTAAGATAGCCCCAAAAAACGCATCAGAAAAATCAAAATCTTCATGATTTCCAATAACAATCTCAATACCTATAGGAGTAGCTCTTGTTTGTAAAATAGATAGGGTTTGTGGTAATATTTCTTCGGAAACAAAAAACTTGTTTACGTTAGCTTTCTTTTGTGCGCGTTCACGTACATCAAATAAGAGCGCCATAGCTTCTGCTGCGGCAGTACCTTCGTCTAGTAAAGAAGCATTTGCAAGCTCCATTCCGGTTAAGTCAATAACCATGGTTTGGTAATTTAGTAACGCTTCTAGTCGTCCTTGAGCAATTTCTGCTTGATATGGCGTATAAGCAGTATACCAACCTGGGTTTTCTAAAATATTACGTTGTATAACACTTGGTACAATTGCTTCGTGATATCCTAAACCAATATAACTTTTAAAAACTTTATTTTTTTCAGCAAGTGCATTAATGTGATTTAAGTATTCATATTCACTTAGTGCAGCAGGTAAATCAAGGTTGTTTTTTAAACGAATGTCATCCGGGATGGTTTCGTAAATAAGTTGATCTAGGCTTTCAGCACCAATAGTCTTTAACATGCTTTCTTGCTCTGCAGTATTAGAGCCAATATGTCTTAATGCAAATGAATCTGTTTTCATTGTAAAAAATGTTGTGTTTCTTAAAAAATATGGGGCAAAAATACAGTTTTATTCTGGAATATTTTACTTTATAATTAGCTAAAATACTAACCAAAATAGAGGGTTATTAACAGTTTAAAAATAAAATATAATTACATATTTGATAAATGCAGTATAATAAACTTATTTTTGACTTGTGAAAGTTTTACAAAACATACTAGATTTTATAATGTCATCAAGTGTTTGGGTGGCTTTTTCGGTTTGTGCATTAGTTCAAATTACAACTATTAACTTAAAAATAGACACAGACCATACCTTGTCTCTTTTTGTGTTTTTCTCAACAGTTTCAGGCTATAATGTTATTAAATATTACGAGTTGTTTTATTTAAAAAAAGCATCTTTCAGAGGTTCTGAATTATTACTAGGTATTACGGTAATTTCAATGGTATTATCATTTATCCTTTTTGTAAATCTAAAAAACATTACTCAATTATTTTTTTTATTACCGTGTGTATTAGCAGGATTTTATGTGTTCCCTATTTTTTCAAAAACACTCCGCACATTACCTAGAGTTAAAATATATAGTATTGCACTTTGTTGGTCGTTGGTAACTGTAGTGTTGCCAGTAATTCAAAATAATGATGGGTTTTTAGCTGTAGTATGTGCTGAAACAGTTCAGCGATTTTTGTTTATTGTGGTGTTAACACTACCGTTTGAGCTTAGAGATTTAGGAGAAGACGAGGCTAGTTTGAGAACAATTCCTCAGCGATATGGAGTAGTAACCACAAAAAAAATTGGACTAGGATTATTGCTAGGTTGTTTTGTTGTCATGCTACTTAAAGACACAAACACATTACTGCATTTTGTAATAGAGGCAGGCGTTTTGTTTTTTACGGGTGTGTTGTTAATGATGTCAAAACAAAAACAATCCAAATATTTTTCTGGTTTTATAGTAGAAGGAATACCTGTGTTGTGGTTTTTGCTATTGTTGGTTTTTACATAACTTCTTTAAGCTAAAACAAAGACTAAGTTGTTAGTCCAGCTCTTTTTAAGAGCGCCTCTGGCTTTGGTTCTCTACCTCTAAACTGTTTATATAATATCATAGGGTGTTGCGTGCCACCTTTACTTAAAATGGTTTTCGCAAATTTGTCTCCAATTTCGGCATTAAAAATACCATGGTCTTTAAATAGTTCAAAAGCATCGGCATCTAGTACTTCTGCCCATTTATAACTGTAATACCCTGAAGAATACCCACCTTGAAAAATATGCGAAAATGCGGTACTCATACAGTTTGTTTTGACCTCAGGAAATAGGGCTGTTTTTTTGAAAGTAGTATTTTCAATTGTTTTTACTTGACTTATTTCTGTTGGGTCGCTTCCGTGCCATGCCATGTCTAAAAGACCAAAACTAACTTGTCTTAAGGTAGCCATACCTTCTTGAAAATTTGAAGACGCTATTATTTTTTCAATATATGCCATTGGAATAACCTCGTTTGTTTGATAGTGTTTAGCAAATAACTGTAAACACTCTTTTTCAAAGCACCAATTTTCTAATAACTGACTAGGTAGTTCTACAAAATCCCAAGAGACATTTGTTCCTGAAAGTGTGGGGTAGGTTGTGTTTGCAAGTATACCATGTAGCCCGTGTCCAAACTCATGAAATAGAGTTGTAACCTCATTAAATGTTAATAATGATGGTTTGGTGTTGGTTGGTTTTGTAAAGTTACATACGTTAGATATATGCGGCCTATGATTAATGTTGTTTTCTGTTTTTTGTCCTTTAAAAGAAGTCATCCATGCACCATTTCTTTTTCCTTTTCGAGGGTGAAAATCAGCATAAAAAATGGCAATATTATTTTTAAGAGCATCAGTTACTTCATAGGTTTGAACATCTGAATGATAGGTGTCAATTTTATCTGTTTTTGTAAATGATAATCCAAATAGTTTTTGGGCAACTGTAAAAGCGCCCTCAAGAACATTGTTTAGTTTAAAATAAGGCTTTAATATTTCGTCATCTAAATTAAATAGTTTATTCTTTAGTTTTTCAGAGTAATACGCGCTATCCCATTTTTCTATAACATCAATGTTATCTGTCTTTTTTGCAAACTCTTGCAGTTCTTTAAGTTCTTGCGTTGCTACAGGTATTGCTTTGTTAAGTAGGTCGTTCAAAAAATGAGTTACTTTTTCTGGTGTACCAGCCATACGTTCTTCTAATACAAAATGCGCATGGGTGTCATAGCCTAATAATTGGGCTCTTTGAAAACGTAGTTTGGCTATTTTTAAGACAATAGATTCGTTGTTGTTTTTGTTGTCTTGAAATCCTCTGCTTCCAAAAGCAATAGCCATTCTTTTTCGTAACTCACGATTATCAGCATATTTCATAAACGGAATATAGCTGGGGTAGTCTAAAGTAAATACCCAGCCTTTTTTCTCTTTTTGTTTGGCGGTTTGAGCGGCAGTTTCAAGAGTCCCTTCAGGAACTCCAGAAAGGTCTTCTATGTTGGTGATATGTAGTTCAAAGTTATTTGTGTCTGCCAATACATGTTCGCCAAAGGTTAAGTTTAATCGTGATAACTCCTGATCTATGTTGCGTAATTGTTCCTTTTTCTTATCAGAAAGATTGGCGCCATTTCTAGCAAAACTTTTATATGTTTTTTCTAATAATGTTTGCTGCTCGGTATTAAGCGTAAGTGTTTTTTGTTGCTTATAAACACTTGCAACTTTATTAAATAACTGATTATTTAAGGAGATGTCATTGCTAAAACTGGCTAGCAACGGAGAGACTTCTTGCGCTATTTTCTGAATAGTATCGTTTGTTTCTGCAGCATTTAGGTTAAAAAAAACGCTTGAAACACGTTCTAATTGTGCTCCTGAGTAGGCTAGTTTTTCAATGGTGTTTTCAAAACTAGGCGTTTCACTATTGTCGGTAATTTCTTTAACCTCTTCTTTAGCTAATGCTATTGCTTTGGTAAAAGCAGGTAGAAAATGCTCATTTTTAATACTTGAAAAAGGTGTTGTATTGAAAGTGCTTAATAATGGATTCATTTGTAAACTAGCAGAATGGGTTAAAAAGGTATTGTGTTATTGTTTGTTTTTTACAGCTTCAGCGCCTTTTATTACTTTGGCTTTTAAACCTTCTTTATAAGCTATGATTTTATCAGATACACATTTGTCTGAAGATCCAATAATCTGAGCGGCTAAAATACCTGCATTTTGTGCACCATCTAGTGCAACTGTTGCAACAGGAACACCTCCTGGCATTTGTAGTATAGACAATACAGAGTCCCATCCATCAATTGAATTACGTGATTTTACAGGCACTCCAATTACAGGTAATGGCGATAATGATGCAACCATTCCAGGTAAGTGAGCAGCACCTCCAGCACCAGCAATAATAACTTTTAGTCCTCTTGTGTGTGCGTTTTTACTGTAATCAAATAATTTTTCAGGTGTTCGGTGTGCCGAAACAATATCTACTTCAACTTCAATGTCAAATCCTGCTAAAATATCAATAGCTTGTTGCATGATAGGAAGATCACTTGTACTTCCCATAATAATTCCTACTTGTGCCATGTTGTATGTTATTTACTAATTACTTTAATTGTTTCTTTTACTTTTTGTGCAATTGCTCTAGCAGTTGCAAGGTCTTTATGAGCAATAGTTACATGTCCCATTTTTCTAAATGGTCGGGTTTGTTTTTTACCATAAATATGCGGTGTAACACCATCCATAGTTAAAATTGTTTCCATGTTTTGATAAACGACATCTCCGCTATGTCCTTCTGCTCCTACAAGGTTTACCATAATCCCTGCGGTTTTGTTATCAGGGTTTCCGAGAGGTAAATCTAAAATAGCCCTAATATGTTGTTCAAACTGTGAGGTATATGATGATTCAATGGTATGATGCCCAGAGTTATGTGGTCTAGGGGCTACTTCGTTTACAAGAATATCATCATCTTCGGTTTGAAATAGTTCTACAGCTAAGAGTCCTACGTGTTGTATTTTGTCGGATACTTTTAGGGCAACTTCAATTGCTTTTTGAGCTACAGCATCTGGTATTCTTGCAGGACAAATAACGTATTCTACTTGGTTTGCTTCTGGGTGAAACTCCATTTCAACTACCGGATAGTTTTTAATGTCTCCTGAAGGTGTTCGGGTAACAATAACAGATAATTCATTTTTAAAAGGAATCATTTGTTCTGCAATACACTCTATGTTTGGTAATTGCTCTAAGTCAGTAACTGTTCTAATAACCTTAACACCGTTTCCGTCATACCCGCCTTGTGCAGCTTTCCAAACAAAAGGCATTTGTAAGGCGTTATTATTAATAACATCTTTTATTTCAGATGTAAATGCAAATCTGCTAAAACCTGCTGTTGGTATATTGTTGTCGGTATAAAATAATTTCTGAGTAGCTTTGTTTTGAATAACTCTTAAGGTGTTGCTTGAAGGGTATACGGTAATACCTTCTTTTTCTAGTTTTTCTAGGGCATCAACATTTACGCTTTCAATTTCAAAGGTAAGTACATCTACTTTTTTTCCAAAATTATAAACGGTTTCAAAATCGAGCAGATCTCCTTGTTCAAAATGATTAGCATATGCTTTACAAGGTGCTTCGTTTGAAGGGTCAACAACATAGGTTTGAATATCAAATTTATTGGTTTCTCGGAGTAGCATTCGGCCTAGTTGTCCGCCGCCAAGAATTCCGAGTTTAAAACCTGAAGAGAAATAAGTCTGCATAGAATACTTAAATATAGTTATATATGTATGCAAAAATACATTTAAATATTTAATGTACTCCTAAAAACGTGAATCAAAACGCGACAAATGATAATCAATTGGTTATCTTTGCATTTTTAAAACCTTAAAAAGTGATTAAACTCCACAATTCCTATTTTAAACCTTTTATTTCTGCTACAGAGATAGATGCTGCCTTGCAAAAAATGGCAACACAAATCATGGCTGATTTAAAAGGGGAAGTGCCTATTTTTATAGGGATATTAAATGGGTCTTTTATGGTAATGAGTGATTTTGTAAAAAAATATTCATCACCCTGTGAGGTAACCTTTGTAAAATTGGCTTCCTATTCAGGAATGTCATCTACAGAAGAGGTGCAGCGTTTAATTGGTTTAAATCAGGATATTTCTGGACGAACAGTTGTTATTATAGAAGACATTATTGATACCGGAAATACGCTAGAAGAAATCTATGATATTTTTAAAGACAAAGGTGTGAAAACCTTAAAAATAGCCACACTTTTTTTTAAACCAGAAGCTTATAGAAAGGCATTAAAAATTCATTATGTTGGATTGTCAATTGCCGATAAGTTTATTGTAGGTTATGGTTTAGACTATGATGGATTAGGAAGAAATTTACCAGAAATATATCAAATACAAAATACACAACAAATGACTAATATTGTTTTATTCGGAAAGCCAGGAGCAGGAAAAGGAACTCAAGCAGAATTCTTAAAAAACACTTATAACCTGATACATATATCTACTGGAGATGTGTTCCGTTATAATATGAAAAACGACACGGCGCTAGGAAAATTAGCAAAATCATACATTAATGAAGGGCAATTAGTGCCAGATGAGGTAACTATTAACATGCTACAAGCCGAAGTTGATAAAAATAAGGACGCTAACGGGTTTATTTTTGATGGTTTCCCTAGAACTACAGCACAAGCAAAGGCTTTAGATGCTTTTTTAGAAGATAAAAATATGCATATTTCTGCAACAATAGCATTAGAAGCTAATGATGAGGTTCTTATTGAGCGTTTGCTAGAAAGAGGTAAGTTATCTGGTAGAGCAGACGATCAAGATGAAGCTAAAATCAGAAACCGTTTTGAAGAATATAACGAGAAAACAGCACCGTTAATTGACTTCTATACAGCACAAAAAAAATACCATGCCGTAAACGGAATTGGTAGTATAGCGGAAATTACAGCGCGTTTAAGTACTGTAATTGATTCACTATAAATTGTAAATCTTTTTAAAAAGATAATACTATGACTGAAGGAAATTTTGTTGACTATGTAAAAATGCACGTTAGCTCCGGAAAAGGAGGGAAAGGCTCAATACACTTACATAGAGAAAAATATATTGAAAAAGGAGGCCCAGACGGTGGTGATGGTGGTCGAGGCGGTCATATCATTATACGTGGTAATGAAAATTATTGGACATTACTACACTTTAAATTTCGCAGGCACCATAGAGCATTACAAGGCGGACATGGTAGTAAAAGTAGAAGTACAGGTGCTGATGGGCCAGATATTTATTTAGATGTCCCTTTAGGTACTGTGGTAAAAGACACCGAAACAGAAGAACTGCTTTTTGAGATAACAGAAAACAACGAAGAGGTTGTACTTTGTAAAGGCGGTAAAGGAGGTAGAGGAAATTGGCATTTTAAAACGTCAACAAATCAAACACCTCGTTACGCACAGCCAGGTCTAGAAGGTGAAGAAAAAGATGTTACCTTAGAGATGAAACTGCTTGCAGATGTTGGTCTAGTAGGGTTTCCTAATGCAGGAAAATCTACTTTATTATCGGTAATTACCTCTGCAAGGCCCAAAATTGCAAATTATGAGTTTACAACCTTAAAGCCCAATTTAGGAATTGTAGAATACCGCGACTTTCAGAGTTTTGTAATGGCAGATATTCCTGGTATTATAGAAGGCGCTTCTGAAGGAAAAGGATTGGGACACTATTTTTTACGCCATATAGAGCGTAATTCAACACTATTGTTTTTAATTCCTGCAGATGCAGATGATATTCCTGCACAATACGCAATTTTATTAAATGAATTAAAAAAATACAATCCAGAAATGCTGGATAAAGATAGGTTTGTAGCCATTTCTAAATCTGATATGTTAGACGATGAGTTACAAGCAGAAATGAAGGCGGAATTAGATAAAACATTGCCAGTGCCTTATTTATTTATATCTTCAGCAGCACAGCAAGGAATTACAGCATTAAAAGATAAACTTTGGCAAATGTTACAGTCGTAATGTAGCCTATCTGTAAAACACTAATAGATTAAAGCTAAACTAAAAACGCATTTGTATATAAATGCGTTTTTTTTTGGTTTTCAATGATTATATTTACCCATGTCAAAAAACACATCAGCAAGAACACTGCTCATAACACCGCCGTTTACACAGTTAAATACGCCATATCCAGCAACGGCATATTTAAAAGGTTTTTTAGATAGTAAAGGGTGTCATACATCACAAGCCGATTTAAGTATTGAGCTATTCACGTCGATATTTACAAAATCATTTGTCGAAAAAATATTTTATACTGCACAGCAAAATAATAGTTTTGAGTATCCGCTGGTTTGGCAACAACGAAAAGAATATATTAATAAAGTAGCTATTGTGGTTAAGTATCTACAATCTCAAGAGGTTACTTTAGCACATCAAATAACACATCAAAAATTTTTGCCAAAAGCGCATAGGTATAACAATTTAGAGGCGGATTTAAGCTGGGCCTTTGGCAACTTAGGTATCTTAGATAAAGCAAAGCATTTGGCCACTCTTTTTATAGAGGAGTTAGGAGATTTTATTCAAGCAAATATTGATGATTTCTTTTCGTTTACTCGGTATGCCGAAAAAATAGCAACAGCAGCAAGTAGCTTTGATGAAATTGCAGATTACCTACAGTTTGAGCCAACTATAATTGAAGCAGAATTATTAGTTTTACTAAAAGATAAGATAGAACAGGAGCAGCCTAATTTGGTTTGTTTTACCATTCCATTTCCAGGAAATCTGTTTTCAGCATTACGCTGTGCACAATATATAAAAACATACCACCCAAACATAAAAGTTGCTTTTGGTGGCGGGTATTGTAATACGGAACTCAGAAGTTTAACAGATACACGAGTCTTTAACTACGTTGATTATATTAGCCTGGATGATGGAGAGGCCCCTTTACTTAAAATTATAGAGCATGTTTCAGGTGTCATCTCTGCGGAAAACTTAGAGCGTACATTTGTTTGTGAAAACAATGTTGTAGTGTATAAAAACCACCTTCCAAACACAATATTTCATCATAAAAATTTGCCAGCGCCAAGCTATAAAGGTTTGTTGAAAGATGAATATATGTCGTTTTTAGATGTTATGAACCCCATGCATCGATTATGGAGCGACGGAAAATGGAATAAACTAACCATTTCTCACGGCTGCTATTGGAAGCAATGTAGTTTTTGCGATGTTAATTTACCTTATATAGGAGATTATCAAAATACTACCGCAGTAGATTTGGTAGAAAAAATTGAACAAATAATTTCTGAAACAGGAATTACAGGTTTTCATTTTGTTGATGAGGCAGCACCACCAAAAATGTTGCGAAACCTAGCACTATGCTTAATTGAAAAAGAAGTACATATTACATGGTGGACCAACATTAGATTTGAAAAAACCTTTACCGATGAGTTATGTGAGTTGTTAGCAAAATCAGGCTGTATAGCAGTAACGGGAGGTTTGGAAGTTGCATCTGATAGGTTGCTTAAAAAAATGAAAAAGGGTGTTGATATTGCACAAGTATCAAGGGTTACTAATGCCTTTTCATCTCAAGGAATTATGGTACACGCTTACCTAATGTATGGTTTTCCTACACAGACCGATCAAGAAACTATAGATGCCTTAGAAATTGTAAGGCAATTGTTTGAAAGTAATTGTATTCAGTCTGCTTTTTGGCATCAATTTACAACAACAATACACAGTCCTGTAGGAAAAAACCCTTCGGAATTTGATATAGAAATAACCGGTCCGGAATTTAAAGGATTTGCTCAGAATGATTTATATCATAATGATAAAAAGGGTGCAAATCATACAATATATAAAAGCGGTTTAAACTTGGCATTGCATAATTACTTAAATAACGCAGGCTTTGAGATTGACTTACAAGAATGGTTTGATTTTGAAATCTTACCTACAACACATCACCCAGGCCTAATAGCTGGTTTTTTAAACGAAATATAAAGTTAATAACAGCTTTTTTATGATAAATTAATATCTTTACAAGACAGATAATAATTTAGAGTTAATATAGGTATAATACAAAAATATGCAAATACATTTTATAGCAATAGGAGGAAGTGCCATGCACAATTTAGCAATAGCACTACATGAAAAAGGATACCACATTACAGGAAGTGACGATACTATATTTGAGCCTTCTAAATCACGTTTAAAAAATAAAGGGCTACTGCCAGATGACTTTGGCTGGTTTACAGAAAAAGTGCACAAAAATATTGACGCTATAGTGTTAGGAATGCATGCAAAAGCCGATAATCCAGAATTACTAAAAGCACAAGAATTAGGATTAAAAATATACTCTTATCCAGAATTTTTATACGAACAGTCTAAGCACAAAACACGAGTTGTTATTGGTGGATCGCATGGTAAAACAAGTATTACAGCAATGATTTTACATGTTGTAAACTATCATGATAGAGCAGTTGATTATATGGTTGGTGCACAACTAGACGGATTTGAAACAATGGTTCACCTTACAGACGATAATGATTTTATTGTTTTAGAAGGAGATGAGTACTTGTCGTCGCCAATTGATAGGCGTCCAAAATTTCACCTATACAAACCAAATATAGCATTGTTAAGCGGCATAGCTTGGGATCATATAAACGTATTTCCTACATTAGATAATTATGTGTTACAGTTTGAAACTTTTTTAGATACGCTTTCAAACGCAGCAATTATGGTGTATAATGAAGAAGACACTTTGGTGAAAAAGGTAGTTGAGAGCTCTAGCGCCCATATGAAACGCTATCCATATAAAACTTTGCCACACTTTATAGAAGACGGTAAAACATATCTCGAAACAGAGGAAGGACCATTGCCAATAGAAGTTTTTGGAAACCATAACCTGAGTAATTTAGCAGGTGCAAAATGGGTTTGCCAGCATATGGGAATTGATGAAAATGAATTCTATGAAGCTATTTCAAGTTTTAAAGGTGCAAGTAAGCGTTTAGAGAAAATAGCAGAGCATAAGCAAACGGTAGTTTATAAAGATTTTGCACATTCGCCAAGTAAGGTTTCTGCCACAACCAAGGCAGTTAAATCACAATATAATAAAAGAACAGTAGTAGCTTGTTTAGAGTTGCATACTTATAGTAGTCTTAATGCAGATTTTTTAAAAGAATATAAAAACGCCTTAGATGCTGCCGATATTGCAATAGTATTTTATTCTCCAGATGCTGTGGCTATTAAAAAATTAGAAGAAGTAACACAAGATCAAATAGCTGCTGCTTTTAATAGGGAAGACTTACACATTTATACCAATCCATCAGATTTTAAAAACCACTTGTTTTCGCTTAATTTAGAAAACACAGCCTTGCTTTTAATGAGTTCAGGGAACTACGGTGGTTTGAATTTTAGTGAGATAAACGATAAAATTAAAACATTATAATAGACTAGATTTGAATACACGCTTTTCCATAAAAGATTGGTCAGAAGAGGATAGACCTCGAGAAAAACTATATGCCAAAGGGAAAGAAATTCTTACCGATTCAGAATTATTAGCCATACTAATTGGTTCAGGCAATAAAACGGAAAGTGCAGTAGCGTTATGTAAACGAATATTATCATCAGTTAATCATAATTTAAACACTTTAGGAAAATTATCTGTTTCACAACTACAAGAATTTAAAGGAATTGGATTAGCAAAAGCTATAAGTATAGTTGCAGCCTTAGAATTAGGACGTAGGCGTAGAGAAGAAGCAACAGTGCAGTTAAATGAAATAAGTTCAAGTGCGGCAGTATATAAGCTAATGCAACCAATTATTGGAGAACTGCCACATGAAGAGTTTTGGGTGCTATTTTTAAATAATGCTAATAAAGTGTTGCTAAAACAACAATTAAGTAAAGGCGGAATTACAGGAACATTGGTTGATGTTAGATTGCTTATGAAACGTGCTTTAGAGATAAGTGCTACAGCAATAATACTATGCCACAACCACCCTTCAGGTACCTTAGTAGTTAGCAAGGCTGATAAGCAGATTACAGAAAAAATAAAACAGGCAGGACAGTTGTTGGATATTAAATTGCTAGACCATATCATTATTACAGCACAGGGATATAAGAGCTTTGCAGATAACGGAACATTATAATGGAACTATTAGTATATACCCATAAAATTACCCCAAGATTAAACTTTGTGTTTAAGCATATTTGCACCAAAATTTTAGGTGTAAAAGTTTCTTTTACTACAGTGGTAGAAGTGTTTATAGCACACCAAGGTTTAAAAATGTCTTATACAAAGCAACCATTACTTAAGGAGTTGTTTATACAATCAAATCCATTGCTTTTTGAAGAAGGCATTTCTGATGTAGATATTACAGTTCAGAAATGGGAAGACACCAAGTGTTTTTTTTCAACAGGAAGTAAAAGCCATTTACCCTTTGATATTTTTGCCGCAAGCTTTTATTTATTAACGCGGTACGAAGAGTACTTGCCATATATGGCAGATGAATTTGGTAGGTTTCCTCCGGAAAAAAGTATTGCTTACAAATATCATTTCTTAAAACAACCTGTAGTTGATGTCTGGGCTTATCGTTTTAAGGCATTACTTCAAGAAAAATTTCCAGATTTTGAATTTCCGAAAAAGACCTTTCAAATAAAACCAATTATTGATGTTCCTGTAGCCTATAAATATGAAAATAAAGGCATGGTAAGAATATTAGGGGGTGTACTTAGAGACATGTTGGCGTTAAACTTTAAAGGACTTTACATACGGCTTATGGTGCTTTTAAAATTCAGAAAAGACCCTTATAACACATTTAAATGGCTTATAAATAACCATAAAAAGAGGGGTTTGTCTCCTGTGTTTTTCTTTTTATTAGGAGACTATACAACCTATGATAAAAGTATTAGCCACTTAAATAAACACTTTATATCTTTAATAAAATCTGTTTCAGATTATTTTGAAGTGGGCTTAAAAGGCTCGTACTTAGCATTAGATGACGTACAAATGTTAAAAGAAGAAAAAAAACGGTTCGAGCATATTTTTAACATACCACTAAAACATACTAAAAATTCTTTTTCAAAGTTAAAATTACCAATTGTATATAGAAATTTAACTGCATTGGAAGTGTCGTCAGATTATACTATGGGCTATGTGTCTGAGTCTGGTTTTAGAGCTGGTACTTGTACGCCATTCTATTTTTATGACTTAGACTTTGAAATGCAAACACCTTTAAAAGTAGTGCCGTTTTGTGCCTTAGATTATGTGTTTAAAAACAGTACAAATACACTTTTAGAACTAACAAAGTTGCTTAATTCTGTTAAGCGTGTAAACGGTGTGTTTAGTATAGTGGTACACAATTATACGTTTAGCGAAGATGACGATTGGAAAGGTTGGCGACAAATATATACTAGTCTTTTAGATGATGCCGTATCAATATAACAAAAACAAAAATGACACAGATAACAGATATATTTTTTGATCTAGATCATACCCTTTGGGATTTTGATAAAAATTCAGAGTTAAGTTATATTCATATTTTTAAATCTCTAAAGATAGAGTTGTCAGTCACAGATTTTTTAAAGGTTTATACCGATATTAATAAGCAATTATGGAAATTATTTAGGGAGGATTTAATAGATAAAGAGTCTCTTCGCTATCGCAGGTTAAAAGAGTCATTTGCGGCAGTTAATTATGAAATATCAGATAGCTTAATTAACCAAATAGCTGATGATTATATTGTGCAACTCTCCAAACAGAGCCACTTGTTTCCAGGTACAACTGCAGTCTTGGAGTATTTACAATCAAAATATAAATTGCATATTATCACTAATGGTTTTGCAGAGGTACAAGATAGAAAATTAAAAAACACTGGCTTGAGTCGTTTTTTTAATGTGGTTATGAATTCAGAAACAGCAGGTGTTAAAAAGCCTCATCCATTAATTTTTGAAAAATCATTAGCCTTAGCAGGTGTTAAAAAAGAAAACGCTTTAATGATAGGGGATAGCCTTGAGGCAGATGTTATGGGAGCCTTAAATTTTGGAATTAAAGCCATATGCTATAACTATCATAATGATGTGATACCTAATAAAATCATGACAATTACACACTTAGAAGAACTGGTAGATTTGTTATAAAGGTATTCTCAATAATACTCAATATCTGTCAGGCTGAATTTATTTTCAGTATATAAACTGTTCATTGCAGGTAAAAAAATGATACTTTAAGAATACTAACTTAATTTTTGTCACGTTTTTATCTTTAGAGTAATGCGGTTTTTTGTCGTTTTTAAACTAATACCCGTATTTATCTTTCCACCTGTTTTTTAAAAAATCACGCTGTGCATTTTCACGTGAATTATTACCAGGAGTATAAAAAACTTGCCCGCTCATTTCTTGAGGCATATATTCTTGGTTAACAAAGTTGTTTGAAAAATCGTGAGAGTATTTGTAGTCATCACCATAGCCAAGTTCTTTCATTAATTTTGTAGGTGCATTTCTTAACGCTAGGGGTACACTAAGGTCTCCGAATTGTTTTACCGCTTGCTGTGCTTTATTAATAGCCATGTAAGAGGCATTGCTTTTTGCTGAGGTAGCCAAGTAAACAACACACTGGCTTAATGTAATTCGCGATTCTGGAAAGCCAATTGTTGCTACTGCTTGAAAGGTATTGTTAGCCATTATTAATGCAGTTGGATTGGCATTTCCAATATCTTCGCTTGCTAAAATAAGCAGTCGTCTAGCAATAAACTTAACGTCTTCACCGCCTTCAATCATTCTTGCAAGCCAGTATACTGCTGCATTAGGGTCACTCCCTCTAATAGATTTTATAAAAGCAGAAACAATGTCAAAATGTTGTTCTCCAGTTTTGTCGTATTGTACCGTATTCTGTTGTACTGTTTTTAGCACCAATGTATTGGTGACATTAATAGTTTCAGTAGTACTGTTATTTACAATAAGCTCAAAGGTGTTTAATAGTTTTCTACCATCACCTCCAGAAATACGCAATAAAGCATCATATTCTGAAATTGTAATTTGTTTATTAGCGAGTTGTTTATCCGTTGCTATGGCATTGTTTAAAAGCGCAATAAGGTCTTCCTTAGAAAAATGATTTAAAGTATATACTTGACACCTCGATAATAGGGCAGGGATAACCTCAAAACTAGGGTTCTCAGTGGTTGCGCCAATAAGGGTTATAATTCCTTTTTCAACAGCACTTAAAAGAGAATCTTGCTGTGATTTGCTAAATCTATGAATTTCATCAATAAATAGAATAGGGTTTTTTGTAGTAAACAAACCGCTATTTTTTTTGGCAGAATCAATAACTTCTCTGATATCTTTTACCCCGGAGTTAATAGCGCTTAGCGTATAGAATGGCCGCTCAGATGTGGTAGCAATAATACTAGCTAATGTTGTTTTTCCGGTGCCTGGAGGTCCCCAAAGTATTAAAGAGGGGATAATTCCTTGCTTGATTTGATGGGTTAATGATCCGTTTTTTCCAACCAAATGTTCTTGACTAATGTAGTCTTCTAAAGTTTTAGGACGTAATCGTTCTGCTAATGGCTTGTTCATAACTGTAAAAGTACTAATACCTATTTAATTTTAATGCTATGATACTTGTTAAATAATCGAAAAAAAATCAGAGGCTTTCACTCGGGGTATCCTTTAAAAATGTCATTCCTGAGTATACGGGAATCAAAAAACAGAATTTTGTTTTATCTCTGAAACGAAAATTAAACGAACAAAATATTTCTATTGCGTTTCCTTGAGGCTATTTCGTTTCAAGAAATTCTTTATTCTGTCATGTATTATAATCTTTTGACATTTTTTCAGGCTGTTGATTTTGGTAGGCTTTTTGTATTATTGTATGTATGAAAAAACAATATCATATTATTCAAGTCTTTATGTTTCCAGTATTAATATTACTGCTAATGTGGATCGTTTTTCTAGCAGAAATAAAATACGGATTAAATTTTACAGACTACAGCCTATATCCTAGAGAATTTCACGGATTACTAGGAGTAATAACAGCGCCTTTTATACATTTAAATGGCGGACATATAGGCAATAATAGTGTGTCGTTTCTTGTATTAATGTCACTTGTAATGTTGCTGTATAGAAATTCATATTTAAAAATATTTGTAATAGGGTTATTCCTTTCAGGAATAATAACATGGCTTATAGCAAGACCAGCATATCATTTAGGAATGAGTGGCGTAATATATATGTTGTCTAGTTTTTTAATTACAAAAGGGTTCTTCTCTAAACAGTACAATGTATTAGCAGTAGCCTTTATGGTTATTTTTGTTTATGGTGGGTTGGTGTGGTATATTTTTCCGATTGACCCAAGTATTTCTTGGGAAGGACATCTTTCTGGAGTGATTTCAGGGTTGCTGTTGGGGTTTTTTATTAAAAACGAAGTAATAGTGCCAGTGGTGACTAAAACTCCTAGTAGTCAAGCATTATTTTTAAATCATTTTACCAAAGAAGGTAAATTTGTAGCAAACCTTCCTTTTTTAGATGAAAATGGTAATTTGATTTTAGAAGAAGAGGAGTGACGAGACTTGGTTGTTCTAGTGATCTACAGTCGTTGTCTCATAGCTTCGTATAGAAAAGCACCACATGCTACGGAAACATTTAATGAGGCAATATCTCCTGCCATAGGTAACTTAGCCTTGTGGTCGCATATTTTTAGGGTAGAAGGGTTAATACCTCTTTCTTCAGAACCCATAATTATTGCAGTAGGCTTTTTAAGGTCAACATCATAAATAAGATGGTCTGTTTTTTCGGTAGCTGCTACTATCTGAAATCCTGAACCTTGTAAAAAATATATAGCATCTTTTAAATGATTTACTTTACAAACAGGAATGTTAAATAAGGCTCCTGCGGATGTTTTTATAGCATCTGCATTTATTGGTGCACTTCCTTTGTCGAGAATAATAATTCCTTTTACACCAGTACAAGACGCAGTACGTGCAATGGCACCAAAATTACGAACATCATTTACTTTGTCTAAAAGCAGTACTGTAGGGTTTTCGGTTAGGTCTAAGTTTTTGGTAAGACTTTCTATAGAAACCGTGTTTACTAATGCAATTTTAGCAAAAACACCTTGATGATTTTTATCCTCATATTTTCTAAATTTTTGAATAGGAACATACTGAAAAGAGATGTTGTTAGTCTTTAGTAATATGAATAGCTCTTTGGAAAGATCATTTTCGGCATCTTTTAAAAGATATACCTTTTCTATTTCAATATTCGACTGTATGGCTTCAATAAGCGCTCTTGATCCAAAAATTTCGTTTGTGTTCATGCTTGTTATTTAGAAAGTGCAAATATAGTCATTTCGACCGAAATCTCTGAGCTTTTACATTGAGCTTTTGCATTGAGCCTGTCGAAATGTAGTGGAGACCTGTCTGCCGATAGGCAGGAATCACATCATATTTGTTTTTCTAGTGAGATTTCTCGCCTTTCGGAATGATGTTAAATATATCACATAAAAAAACCACCTCGTTAGAGGTGGTTTTAATAGTATAGTTGAATAGACAACTATGTGTATTGTGTTGAATTAGTCATTCCATCCAGAAACTGAATAGTCTTCTCCAGCAACTCCAACTCCTGCACCAAAGGTGTAGTTAGGAATCATAGCAGCTTCTAAAGAAACTCCAGGAACTGGGAAGTGTAAGAATGTTCCAGCTTGTAACATGTTTTCTCTTCTCATTTCAAAGAAACCAAGTCCCATACCAGTATTCATTAATTCAATAGAACGCTCATAGTGAATTGCTCCAGCAATTTCAGTAGCATCTGCAGTAATAGCAGCTAATCCACCTCTTGTAGAACGTGAACCTGCATTAATTGTTCCTGCAGCACCAGCTAAGTTACCAGTTCTCATTTGAGCTTCTGCTTTGTATAGGTCATTCTCTGCTTTTAACATTTCAGGAGTAGCTCCTGTCCAGTTAGATCCGTGAGCTTCACCATCCCATCTAGCATGTCTGTAGTTAGAGTAGTGGTATATTCCTCTTGAAGGAATAAAGTCCTGGCTTGATAAGTGTTCAAAGTCAGATGCTAAACGCATATCATTACTTGTAGAAGCAGCTAAGAAACCATCGGTACTAGTCCAGTAGTCAATAGTAGAAGGGTCCATCATGTTAACAACTCTCATGTCAACACGTCCCCATCCTGGGTATATTTGATAGTAAATCCATGCAGAATACCAAGTTTCCCATCCGTCAGAAGTAACGTTTAAGTCATATGATAAACCATTGTTAGCGTAAGCTAAAACACTATTCCAGTCAATGGCATCTCTTTGTGCAGAGTTTCTTGGCATGTTAACAATTAAACGTGCAGCAAATGAATTTAAGAATTCAGCAAACTGAGCACTTGTTAAGTTCATACCGTTAATAAATTCAGTACCAACTGTAAAAGAGTTATTCTCAGCTAAAGCAATTGCTTTGTCTAACTGCTCCATAGCTAATGCTAAAGTTTCAGCAGGAGAAACAGCTTCGTTGTTGTTTAATCCTCCGTTCTCATCAGAAATCCAAACACGGTCAAATACCAATGCTAAATATCCTAAAGAAGCAGCTTGTCCAAAACGAGCAATACACTCAGATCTTTCAGGATTATCATATGTAGCAGATCCTGCATCCATAGATGCTATTAAAGCATTAGAATCAAATAAGATACTGTATAATCCATTAAAATAGCTTTCTGTAATAAATCCAGATCCATAAGTACTAGCGTTATCCCAAGCAGTACGTGGCTCACTAGATGTATCTCTCATTCCTGCGTTACCCCAAGAACAAGTTCCCATGTCGGCCATAGTTGTCATAGAAAGACCAGGTCCTCCGTAAGCGTTTACAGTGTTATACCAACCTCTGATTAGTTGCTCAGCTGTAGCCTCATTAACAATCTCAGAAGGAGTTGGGTCTTCATTAAATGAAGGTTCTAGGTCTGTTGAAAAGTCATCACAAGACTGGAATGTCATTCCAAGACCGAAAATTGCGGTTATTAATAATATTTTTTTCATTGTTCTGTGTTTTAAAATTTAAGTGTAAATGATAAAGTGTACGTAGAGTTTACAGGATACGCGTTGTAATCAACTGAGTAGTACTGTAAAGTATCTGAATCATAAGTTTGTACCTCAGGATCCCATCCAGAGTACTCTGTGAAAGTTAATAAGTTAGTACCTGTAAGTCCGATTCTTAAAGAAGAAAAGAATTCGTTAGCAATACCTTTTAACTGGTCTTTATCGAATGTATAGAATAAAGATGCTTCACGTAATTTTACGTAAGAACCATCTTCAACCCAGAAACCATTGTTTTGGTTAACATCATATAATGATTGGTAGTAATCAACAGTTTTCTTTTGACCTGCTGGTACACCTGCTTGGTCAACCATTGCACTTCTGTTATCACGAGTTAACCATTGTCCGTTTCTGTTGTAGATGTCTCCACCACTTTTCATATCCCATAACATGTAAAAGTTAAATCCTTTATAACTTACGTTATTACGGATACCCATTTTAAAGTCTGGAGTAGCTTTTCCTATTTCACCAAAGTTAACGCTTCCGTCAGCATTTAATAAAATAATAGCAGCTTCAGAAGAAGAACCAATAGTAGCAGTTTCTACAACAACACCATCAGCATTTACAGAATAGTCATCTATAGTCATACCTGCTGGTAACTGAGCAGCCATTTGGTCTAAGCTTGTTACAAAACTTCTTCCAAACATAGTACCAAACTCAACACCTTCTTGTATTCTAAATACTTCTCCGTTGTCAGGTCCAACAGTAATAGCGTTTACGTTTAATTCTGTGATTTCGTTATTCGTTTTTTCAAAAACTAATCCCATATCCCATTTAAAGTCACCTTTGTCCATTACTTTAGCATCTATAGCTAATTCTAATGTACTAAAAGATACAGTACCAATGTTTTGCCATTGTCTATTACTTCCTGCGTTTGCTGGAGGGAAAATATCAACTAACATAAATTGATCTTCTGTTTTTGCACTAGAGTGTACAGCTTCTAAATGGAATCTGTCTAAGAAATCAGCACTTAAACCAAATTCTACTTCTGTAGTAGTAGAAGGCCTTAAGTCTGGGTTTCCTTTAATTCTATTTAAACCTAAGTTACCATTAGATAATGGAATACGGTTATATTGCCAGTTGTAAGAAGGACGTTGTCCTGCAGTACCCATAGCAGCATGTACTTTCATTTCTTGAACACCAGGAATTTCAAAATCTTTTGTAATTCGGTATGCTCCAGAAACTCTGTAGTAATCATTAGTTCTGTTATTTTCTCCAAATAAAGAAGAACTATCTCTACGGTACATAGCATCAAGAATGTAACGGTCTTTATAGTCTAATCCTACAATTCCAAAAAAGTTTTTTGCAACTTGCTTGTCTGTGTCAGAAGAAATAAAAGTGTTTGTGTAGTTATCTAAACTAACAGTTGCTCCTGCAAAAATCTCGTTAGTTCCATAAGCGTCAAAATCTTCATATAAAGAGTTCTCAACTAAGTAACTTAATTTAGAAGTAATGGTTAAGTCATTAATTTCTTTTTTGAAATTTAATGTTGCTTGTGCTTTTTGAGATGTATTTCTGTAGTGGTACATGTAGTAGTTACCAGTAGAATAGGTAGCATATAAATCTTGCTGAGTACCACCACCAGTCCATACACTACTAGATGTATAGTCAGTACGCTTAGCGTCAACAGACTCAATAGAGTAGTCTAAATCAACATTAAACATGTCATTCATCTTTATATTCAAGTTGTATCCTCCTAAGAATTTAGTTTTCTTAGTTAATTCTGGATTAGCATATAAAGGGTAAATAGGGTTAGATGTTGTTGAGTTCCATAAAGAAGGCACATATAAATATGGTTGTCCATCGGTATTCACTGCATTTAAGTTAACATCTGGGTCTGTAACTGATAAGTCAAAGAAAATTCCGTCAGATCCACCTGGAGTATTGTTAAAAGAACGCACAAATTGATTATGAGCGCTAAATTTTAACCAGTCATTAATTTTAATTTCACCGTTTAAACGTGCAGACACTTGTTCATATCCTTTAGTTTCTTTAAGGATACCTTCAGTATTGTTTTTGTTAACAGAGAAGAATAAGTTTGAGTTATCAGTCGCTGTAGAAACAGAGGCATACGTGTTCACGTTTAATCCTGTTCTAAAGAAATCTTTTTGAGTATCAAAATATACTCCATAAGGATTATCTGCATAATGATCAAGATCTTCAACTCTTGCACCAGTTACGTTAGCGTAGTTTGATCCGTTATAATCAGCAGGGTAGTTAACACCGTTGTAACTAGTGTAAACACCTTGATGGTCATAGTAGTCAGATGCTAATGCATAGTGATGAGAGTTACTTAACTCTAAGAAATGGTTTAATTGAGAAGCACCTACTTCACTTTTTAAAGTAACGATAGTTTTCCCTACCTTTCCTTTCTTAGTAGTAATAACGATAACTCCGTTACCTGCTCTTGAACCGTATAGTGCAGAAGCAGAAGCTCCTTTTACAATCTCGTAAGAAGCAATATCATCAGAACTTACGTCTGATAAACCACCTTCTACAATTACACCATCTACGATTACTAATGGAGACTGAGAACCAAATAAGTTTGTAGCACCTCTTAATTGAATAGTTGCTCCAGAACCAGGTTGTCCCATGTTAGTAACAGTTGCACCAGCTACTTTACCTTGTAAAGCACTTGCTGCAGATGATGTTGGTGCGTTTTCAAGATCTTTAGCACTAACCTTGTTTACGGTTACTGATAATTTTTTTCTTGAAGTTGCTCCAGCAACACCGGTAATAACAATATCCTCTAAGGCATTGTCTAGTACTAGGTTAATGTTTATGCTGTTTGATGCACCTACGGTAGCATCTTGGTCAGCATAACCTACATAAGAGAACGTTAGCACATCTCCTTCATTTGCGCTGATGGAGTAGTTTCCATCAAAATCGGTTGAAGCACCTGTTTGGGTACCTTTAATCACGACAGTAGCTCCAGGTAAAGGCATGTTGGTTTCATCCACAACTGTACCAGAAATTGTCTTTTCTTGTGCGAACGATAGTTGCACAACAAACGCTAGTAATAGCGTCAAAATTCCATTAAACTTTGTTTTCATGTTATAATTTATTTTAATTAGCCAGAAACAAAAATCATAATAAAAAGTTAATAAAACAACTTTTACTACATATAATTTAAAAACTATGTTAAAATTTAAGGAATCTTATGTTCTAATAGCTTAGAAAAGAGCACTTAAGCTTAAGTGTATTTTTGAGTCAGAAAACGCAAAGGCGTTCCCTTTTGTTTTGTTGTTTGCAAATACTAATCGCAAAATATTATTGTTTGTTTGTAGAGAAAAACCAAGACCAAAACCTAGTAATTTATTGAAAGATGTGTTGTCGGTTGCTTTATTCAAAGCAAAATCGGTAACAGTGTGTATGTGTAGGTTGTTTGTTAAGTTAACGCGATATTCAAGATTTATAATGTTGTGTTGTTTGCTAGGGATGCTGTTTTCTTTAAAGCCGCGAATCGTGTTAATGCCTCCAATGTACTGTAGTTCGTTGTCAAGTGTATTGTTACTGAATAAGTAGTGATTAATGCTTTTTATAAAAACACTGTGTTGTGTGTTGATGTTGAATATATAAAAACTGCTAAGACTTAAGCTGTTTTGTTTTTCAGAAACATGAGTGTTTTTTGTGATTATACCAATATTAAGTATTGTTTTTGTTTTGTATGGTGATGTGTTGTTGGTTAAATTTGGGGCTTGGTGTTTAAATCGTATTTGATAGTCTGTTTTTTTGTAGTTGTTAATCTTTGGGTTTGTATCTGTTAGAACACTTGTGTTTGTGTATTGAATGCCAGCGCCGGCCTGTATGTTTTTATTAAAGCTGTAGTTGAGGTGTATGTTTTGAGATGTATTGGTGTAGCTAGAGTCTTTTTTTAAAATAGACAGTCCGGTTTCTAGGCTAATGGGGCTTTTGAATAAATACGGCAGTATAAGTTTGCTAGTAAAATCTTTTTGTTCGTTTTCGCTGCTGTTGTAGTTAATATGTAGTTCTTCGCCTTTGTGTAGGTTGTTTATTAGCTTGAGATTGGCATTTCCATTGAGTTTAATTTTCCCGTTAGATTTGTCGGATGAAAATCCTAATATGCCATTAAAGGTGTTGCTGTTTTTTTGTTTAATTGTGAGGTAGATAATGGTAGAGTCTTTGGTAAAGAGTAATTCTGGTTTTTTTGTTGATAATGCAAATGGTAAAGTGTTTATGTTGTTTGTTTTTTTGTTTAGGTTTTCGGGGTGTATAGGTGTGTTGTTTTTGAGGTTAAGATGGTGTTTAATGAAGCTTTTCGGGAATTTGGTGTATCCTTTAATTCTTATGCCGTCTAAGGTTCTGTTTGTTGATTTTAATATTTTTAGATCGGCGATGACGCTATTTTTTTTGAGTTGAATGTTTTCTAGATAGCAGCTAGTAAAGAGTTTGCTTTTTTTTGTGTAAAGGCTGTTAATGTTTTGCAAGCTTTCTTGAATGTCTTTTACAGGTATAGTAAAGGAGTTGTTAGATAGGGTTTTGGTATTGTTTAGTGCTTTGTTAAGGTCTGTTTTGGAAATGTTTTTTTTGTTGTAATTTATCGTGATATCTTTAAATTGCGTATTGAGTGTGTTGTTTAAAAAGTAGGTGCTATCTTTTTTTTCTAGTTTGAATGATGCAAAGAAATATCCTGAGTTAAAAATATGATTTTTGATTTTCTCGACTTCTTTCAGTAGTTTTCCTTCGGTGTTAAATACGCTTTGTGTTTTGAGTGCGCTTGTGAATTCAGTTGAAATACTGTCGGTTCCTGAGATTTTTAAGTGCAAATCTTGAGAAAATAATGTGCTTGTAAAAAGTATATATATAATATGGTATAGAATATTTTTTTTACACATGGTTTGTGGCTTTGCTAAATCAATGTTTTTGGTCTTGTAAAACTATGTAGAAAAGATGAAATCATCGGTATTTTAAGGCAATAAATTAAACGCTTTGAAAATTAATTGATTACGATTTGATATATAGATATTTATTACTACATTTGCAGACCCTAAAAAGAGGGTATTTAATAACAAAAAGAAATTTAAGTAAAAATTTAGTATGCCAACAATTTCACAATTAGTACGAAAAGGAAGAGCCAAAATAACTAAGAAGAGTAAATCGGCTGCTTTAAATTCGTGTCCTCAGAGACGTGGAGTGTGTACGCGTGTTTATACTACAACACCAAAGAAACCTAACTCAGCAATGCGTAAAGTAGCCAGAGTTAGATTGACAAATGGTAATGAGATAAACGCCTACATCCCAGGAGAAGGACACAATTTACAGGAGCACTCGATAGTATTAGTTAGAGGTGGAAGGGTAAAGGATTTGCCAGGAGTTAGATATCACGTTGTTCGTGGAGCTTTAGACACCGCAGGTGTTGAAGGAAGAACACAACGTAGATCTAAGTATGGTGCAAAACGCCCAAAAAAGTAATTTAAAAACTTTAATGTTAAGACATGAGAAAAAGAAAGGCCAAAAAAAGACCACTTTTACCAGATCCAAGATTTAACGATCAATTGGTAACACGTTTTGTAAACAACTTAATGTGGGATGGAAAAAAGTCGGTAGCTTTTAAGATTTTTTATGATGCAATGGACATCGTAGAAGAAAAGAAAACAGACGAAGAAAAAACAGCTGTTGAAATTTGGAAGGACGCATTATCAAACGTTATGCCTCACGTAGAAGTACGTAGTCGTAGAGTTGGTGGAGCAACATACCAAATTCCAAGACCAATTAGAGCAGATAGAAAAGTTTCTATGGCTATGAAATGGTTAATTAGTTATACTCGTAAAAGAAACGAGAAAACTATGGCATTAAAATTAGCAAACGAAGTTTTAGCTGCGGCTAAAGAAGAAGGTGCTGCTGTTAAGAAAAGAGTAGATACTCATAAAATGGCAGAAGCAAACAAAGCATTCTCACACTTTAGATTTTAAGATATGGCTAGAGATTTAAAATACACTAGAAATATTGGTATTGCAGCACATATTGATGCTGGAAAAACCACGACTACCGAGCGTATATTATATTATACAGGAGTAAGTCATAAGATTGGTGAAGTGCACGATGGTGCAGCAACGATGGACTGGATGGAGCAAGAGCAAGAGCGTGGTATTACAATTACCTCTGCAGCAACTACTTGTGAGTGGAATTTCCCTATTGAGAACGGAGAAAAAACTCCAGAAACAAAAGGATATCACTATAACATTATTGATACTCCAGGTCACGTTGATTTTACAGTAGAAGTTAACCGTTCATTAAGAGTTCTTGATGGATTGGTATTCTTGTTTAGTGCAGTTGATGGTGTTGAGCCACAATCTGAAACAAACTGGAGATTAGCAGATAATTACAAAGTACCAAGGATTGGTTTTGTAAATAAAATGGACCGTCAAGGTGCTAACTTTATGGAGGTTTGTCAGCAAGTAAAAGATATGTTAGGTTCTAATGCAGTGCCTATTGTATTAAATATTGGTGATGAAGATAACTTTAAAGGAATTGTTGACTTAGTTAAAAACCGTGCAATTGTATGGCATGATAACACACAAGGAGCAACTTTTGATGTTATTGAAATTCCAGAAGATCTTAAAGAAGAGGCTAAAGAATTAAGAGGTAAACTTATTGAAGAGGTTGCTGCTTATGACGAAAACCTTTTAGAAAAATACATGGAAGATGAAGATTCTATTACTGAAGAAGAGGTGCATGCTGCACTTCGTGCTGCTGTAATGGATATGTCTATTATTCCAATGATTTGTGGTTCTGCGTTTAAAAACAAAGGAGTACAATTTTTATTAGATGCAGTATGTCGTTACTTACCTTCTCCTTTAGATAAAGGTGGTATTACAGGAACAAATCCTGATACTGAAAAAGAAGAAACACGTATGCCAAGCTCAAAAGAGCCTTTTGCAGCTTTAGCATTTAAAATTGCTACCGATCCTTTTGTAGGACGTTTAGCATTCTTTAGAGCATATTCTGGTCGTTTAGATGCAGGTTCTTATGTGTTAAATAACCGTTCTGGTAAAAAAGAACGTATTTCACGTATCTACCAAATGCATGCTAACAAGCAAAATGCAATTGACTATATCGAAGCTGGAGATATTGGAGCTGCTGTAGGATTTAAATCTATCAAAACAGGAGATACATTATCTGACGAGAAAAACCCAATTGTATTAGAATCAATGGATTTTCCAGACCCAGTAATTGGTATCGCAGTTGAACCTAAGACTAAAGCCGATGTTGAAAAACTAGGAATGGCCTTAAGTAAATTAGCTGAAGAAGATCCAACTTTCCAAGTAAAAACCGACGAAACTTCAGGGCAAACAATTATCTCAGGAATGGGAGAATTACACCTTGATATTATTGTTGATCGTTTAAAGCGTGAATTCAAAGTTGAAGTTAACGAAGGAGAGCCTCAAGTAGAGTACAAAGAAGCATTAACAAGAACTACAGACCATAGAGAAGTTTATAAAAAGCAATCTGGTGGACGTGGTAAATTTGCTGATATTGTATTTCAAATGGGTCCTGCAGACGAAGAATTTGTTGGAGAAGGATTACAATTTGTCGATGAGATAAAAGGTGGTCGTATACCAAAAGAATTTATTCCTTCTGTTGAAAAAGGATTTAGAATGGCAATGAGTAACGGGCCTTTAGCTGGTTATGAAATGGATAGAATGAAAGTAACCTTAAAAGATGGGTCTTTCCATGATGTCGATTCAGATGCATTATCATTCGAATTAGCTGCAAAGTTAGGGTATAAAGCTGCTGCAAAAGCTGCTGGAGCCGTAGTAATGGAGCCAATCATGAAGTTAGAAGCACTTACTCCAGAAGAAAACATGGGAGATATTGTTGGTGATTTAAATAGACGTAGAGGACAGATTAGTGACATGGGAGACCGTGCAGGATCTAAAGTTGTTAAAGCAACTGTTCCGTTATCAGAAATGTTCGGATATGTAACATCATTAAGAACATTATCATCTGGTAGAGCAACTTCTACAATGGAATTCTCTCACTATGATCAAACACCATCAAACATATCTGAAAAGGTTATCGCTGATGCTAAAGGTACTAACGCTTAATTTCAAGTAAAATGAGTCAAAAAATTAGAATAAAATTAAAATCTTACGATCACATGTTAGTAGATAAGTCTGCTGAAAAAATCGTAAAAACAGTAAAAAGTACTGGAGCATCAGTAGTTGGTCCAATACCTTTACCTACTCATAAAAAAATATTTACAGTATTGCGTTCACCGCACGTAAATAAAAAATCTAGAGAGCAGTTTCAATTAAGCTCGTTCAAAAGATTATTAGACATTTATAGTTCTTCTTCAAAAACGATTGATGCGTTAATGAAGTTAGAATTACCAAGTGGAGTAGAAGTAGAAATAAAAGTGTGATAACACACAAAACTAAGAGTTAAATGAACTCAGTGCTTCGTGCGCTGAGTTCCTATTTATAAATTTTAAATTAATAATAAATATGTCTGGGTTAATCGGAAAAAAAATCGGTATGACTAGCTTGTTTGATGAAAACGGGAAGAATATTCCTTGTACAGTAATCCAAGCTGGACCATGCGTTGTTACCCAAGTCAGAACCAATGAGGTTGATGGCTATGAAGCTCTTCAACTTGGTTTCGATGACAAGGCAGAAAAACGTGCTACTAAAGCGGCTAACGGTCACTTTAAAAAAGCAGGAACTTCTCCTAAGTACAAAGTTGTCGAATTTCAAGGATTTGAAGAAGAATACAAATTAGGTGATGCTATCACCGTAGAACACTTTACAGAAGGTGAGTTCGTGGATGTATCCGGGACTTCAAAAGGTAAAGGATTCCAAGGGGTAGTAAAAAGACACAATTTTGCGGGTGTAGGTCAAGCGACTCACGGTCAGCATAATCGTCTTAGAGCACCAGGTTCTATTGGAGCTGCTTCATATCCTGCAAGAGTTTTCAAAGGAATGAGAATGGCAGGAAGAATGGGTGGAGACACAATTAAAGTCCAAAATTTAAGAGTTTTAAAAGTAGTTACTGAAAAGAATCTACTTGTGATAAAGGGAGCAATTCCAGGACACACTAACTCTTATGTAATTATTGAAAAGTAATGAAAGTAGCAGTTTTAGATATCAACGGAAAAGAAACAGGTAGAAGCATAGAGCTTTCTGACGCTGTTTTTGCTGTCGAGCCTCATAATCACTCTATCTATTTAGATGTAAAGCAATACTTGGCTAACCAACGTCAAGGAACGCATAAAGCTAAAGAAAGAGCTGAAATAACAGGTAGTACACGAAAAATTAAAAAACAAAAAGGAACTGGTACAGCTCGTGCGGGTAGTATCAAGTCTGGTGTTTTTAGAGGTGGTGGACGTATGTTCGGACCAAGACCTAGAAACTACGGTTTCAAATTAAATAAAAATGTGAAGCGTTTAGCGCGTAAATCTGCATTAAGTATGAAAGCTAAAGCGAGCGAAATTATCGTTTTAGAAGACACAGATTTTGACACTCCAAAAACAAAAGAATTCAAGAACTTATTGAGTTCTTTGGGTTTAACAGACAAAAAATCTTTGTTTGTGTTGGGTGAGTCAAATAAAAATGTATATTTGTCATCACGTAATTTAAAACGCTCCAAAGCGGTAACATCTTCAGAACTAAGCACTTACGCACTTATGAATGCGAACAGTGTTATTCTTTTTGAAGGGACTGTAGAAGGAGTTGTGTCGAATTTAAGTAAATAATAGGAAACATGAGTATCTTAATAAAGCCTGTAATTACAGAAAAAGCAACAAAAGCAAGTGAGGTAAACAACTGTTTTACTTTTCTTGTAAAGAAAAATGCGAATAAGGTAGAGGTTAAAAAAGCAGTAGAAGCTGCTTATAGTGTTTCTGTTGAAAAAGTTCGTACTATTAACGTTAGAGTAGAAAGAAGTAATCGTCATACAAAAACTGGTATGGTAACTGCAAAAAAGGGAGCTTATAAAAAAGCAATCGTGCAGTTGGCAGAAGGAGATGTAATTGACCTTTATACTAACATGTAACTAAAGACTAAAAATGTCAGTTAGAAAATTAAAACCAATCACGCCAGGACAGCGATTTAGAGTAGTAAATGGGTTTGACGCCATTACTACTGACAAGCCGGAGAAAAGTTTACTTGCTCCGATAAAAAGAACTGGTGGTAGAAACAGTCAAGGAAAAATGACCATGCGCTATAAAGGTGGTGGGCATAAAAGAAGATACCGTATTATCGATTTCAAAAGAGAAAGGTTTAATGACGCTGCGGAAGTAATGTCAATACAGTATGATCCTAATAGAACTGCGTTCATCGCGTTAGTACAATACGCCGATGGAGAAAAAAGATATGTAATTGCTCAAAATGGACTTCAAGTTGGGCAAAAAATAGTTTCAGGAAAAGAAGTGGCTCCAGAAGTTGGAAACGCTATGGCTTTGGCTAATATTCCTTTAGGGACTATAATTTCTTGTATAGAGTTACGTCCAGGACAAGGTGCTGTAATGGCGCGTTCTGCTGGTGCATTTGCTCAGTTAATGGCAAGAGATGGAAAATTCGCTACAATTAAATTACCTTCTGGAGAAACAAGATTGCTTTTAGTAGATTGTTTAGCTACAATAGGGGTTGTTTCTAATTCAGATCATCAATTACTAGTATCAGGTAAAGCTGGTAGAAGTAGATGGTTAGGTAGAAGACCTAGAACTAGACCAGTTGTAATGAACCCTGTAGATCACCCAATGGGTGGTGGTGAAGGAAAATCATCTGGAGGACATCCACGTTCTAGAAACGGTATACCTGCTAAAGGTTACAGAACCCGTTCTAAAACAAAAGCGAGTAATAAGTATATTGTAGAACGTAGAAAGAAATAATAAGATATGGCACGTTCATTAAAAAAAGGACCTTACATTCATCATAGTTTAAGTAAAAAGGTTGATGCAAACATTGAGTCAGGTAGAAAGACAGTTATTAAAACATGGTCTAGAGCCTCAATGATTTCACCAGATTTCGTAGGACAAACAATTGCTGTGCATAACGGTCGTCAGTTTGTACCTGTATTTGTTACAGAAAACATGGTAGGTCATAAATTAGGAGAATTTTCACCAACAAGATCTTTTAGAGGTCATGCAGGTGCAAAAAATAAAGGTAAAAGATAGTAGCTATGGGAGTTCGTAAAAGAGAAATGGCCGATAGAATAAAGGCTGAGAAAAAGCAAATGGCTTTTGCAAAGTTGAACAACTGTCCTACTTCGCCTAGAAAAATGCGCTTAGTAGCGGATTTAGTAAGAGGGGTGAAAGTAGAGAAAGCACTTCACATTTTAAAATTTAGTCAAAAAGAAGCTTCTCGTCGTTTAGAGACATTATTAGTGTCTGCAATTGCCAACTGGCAAGCTAAAAACGAAGATGCAAGTTTAGAAGACGCAGATTTATTTGTAAAAGAGATTAGAGTTGATGGTGGATCTATGTTAAAAAGATTACGTCCAGCACCTCAAGGTCGTGCACACAGAATTAGAAAACGTTCTAACCACGTAACACTGGTTTTAGGAACAAATAACAATACACAAAGCTAAGATAGATATGGGACAAAAAACAAATCCAATCGGGAATCGCCTTGGTATAATCAGAGGATGGGAATCTAACTGGTACGGAGGTAATGACTATGGTGATAAACTTGCCGAAGACGATAAGATTCGTAAGTATATTCACGCGCGTCTATCAAAAGCTAGTGTTTCAAGAGTAATTATCGAAAGAACGCTTAAACTTGTAACCGTTACTATCACTACTGCTAGACCTGGTATTATTATCGGAAAAGGTGGACAAGAGGTAGACAAATTAAAAGAAGAACTTAAGAAAATTACTGGTAAAGAAGTACAGATTAATATTTTTGAAATTAAACGCCCAGAATTAGATGCATTCTTGGTTGCTTCAAGTATTGCTCGTCAAATAGAGAATAGAATCTCTTATAAGCGTGCAATTAAAATGGCAATTCAAGCAACAATGCGTATGAATTGTGAGGGGATTAAAATTCAAATCTCAGGACGTTTAAACGGTGCAGAAATGGCTCGTTCAGAAGCGTTCAAGGATGGTCGTATTCCTTTATCAACATTTAGAGCTGATATTGATTATGCACTTGTTGAGTCGCACACTACTTATGGTAGATTAGGTGTGAAAGTGTGGATCATGAAAGGTGAAGTTTATGGTAAAAGAGATCTTTCTCCATTAGTTGGTTTGTCTAAGAAACAAAGCGGCGGAAAAGGAAACTCTGGACGTGGAGGAAATAATAAATCTCGTCGTAGAAAATAAACAGAATGTAATTATAACGGTTTAAAAGCCGAGAAATTAACCCACTAGTGGGTTTAAAAGTAAGAAACAAAAATGTTACAGCCAAAGAAAACAAAGTATCGTAAAGTACAAAAAGGCCGTATGAAAGGGAACTCTGAAAGAGGTCACCAACTTTCAAACGGTATGTTTGGTATTAAATCACTAGACTCTAAATTTATTACTGCACGTCAAATAGAAGCTGCTCGTATTGCTGCTACTCGTTACATGAAAAGAGAAGGTCAATTATGGATTAAAATATTTCCAGACAAGCCTATCACAAAGAAACCTCTTGAAGTACGTATGGGTAAAGGTAAAGGTTCAGTTGAGTATTGGGCAGCCGTAGTACAACCAGGAAGAATAATATTTGAAATTGGTGGAGTACCAATGGACGTTGCTAAAGAAGCATTACGCTTAGCAGCACAGAAGCTTCCTGTTTTAACTAAATTTATTGTAGCAAGAGATTACCAAGCTTAAATCAAAAACCATTACCTAAAGTAGGGTGCTTAAAAAAGCTTTTTTAAAGCCAAATAGTAAACTCAGGTAATTGACCCTCTGCGAGGGATTAAAATTTTAAAATGATTATGAAACAAGCAGAAATAAAAGAATTGTCTACAGAAGATCTTCAAACAAAATTTGGAGAACTTAAGAAAACTTATACTGACTTGCAAATGGCTCACGCTATCCAACCATTGGATAACCCATTACAATTGCGTGCCGTAAGAAGATCAGTTGCAAGAATGGCAACAGCCCTAACTAAAAGAGGAGTACAATAAATTGTATTCTACTGGAACGATGGAAAAAAGAAACTTAAGAAAAGAAAGAATAGGAATTGTTACGAGTAACAAAATGACGAAATCAATTGTGGTTTCTGAAGTGAAGAAAGTAAAGCATCCTATGTACGGAAAATTCGTTTTAAAAACGAAAAAATACGTAGCACACGACGAACAAAACGACTGCAATATTGGAGATACTGTAAAGATCATGGAAACAAGACCTATGAGTAAATCTAAATGTTGGAGATTAGTAGAAATCATTGAAAGAGCTAAATAATGTTACAACAAGAATCAAGACTTAGAGTTGCAGATAATACCGGAGCAAAGGAAGTGTTAACTATCCGTGTTCTAGGTGGAACTAAAAGAAGATATGCTTCAGTTGGAGACAAAATTGTTGTTACAATAAAAGATGTAACTCCAAATGGTAGCGTTAAAAAAGGACAGGTTTCTACAGCAGTTGTAGTTAGAGTTAAAAAGGAAATAAGAAGACCTGATGGGTCATATATCCGTTTTGATGATAACGCATGTGTGTTGTTAAACCCAACTGGAGAAATGCGTGGAACACGTGTTTTTGGGCCAGTATCAAGAGAACTTCGTGATAAAGGATTTATGAAGATTGTATCATTAGCACCAGAGGTGCTTTAATACGTTTGTAAAGATGACAAAGTTAAAGATAAAATCAGGAGATACTGTTAAAGTTATTGCTGGAGACCATAAAGGTTCAGAAGGTAAAGTAACTAAAGTACTTCGTGAAAAAAACAAAGCGATCGTAGAAGGTGTAAACATGGTTTCAAAGCATGTAAAGCCTAACGCTCAAAATCCTCAAGGAGGAATAGTAAAAAAAGAAGCTCCAATTCAAATTTCAAACCTATCATTATTAACTGCTCAAGGGGAAACCACTAGAGTAGGGTATAAAGTAGAAGATGGAAAGAAAGTGAGATATTCTAAAAAATCTAATGAAGTAATTTAATTATGGCTTACGTTTCAAGATTAAAACAAGAGTACAAGGACAGAATTGTTACTGCTCTTACAGAAGAATACAGTTATAAAAATGTAATGCAAGTTCCTAAATTAGAAAAAATTGTTATTTCTAAAGGAGTTGGTGCTGCAATATCTGACAAAAAATTAATAGACCACGCGTTAGAAGAAATTACTAAAATTTCTGGACAACAAGCAGTGTCTACACTATCTAAAAAAGATATCGCATCTTTTAAACTTCGTAAAGGAATGCCAATTGGTGTAAAAGTTACTTTACGCGGAGAGAGAATGTATGAATTTTTAGATCGTTTAGTTACCGCATCTTTACCACGTGTAAGAGATTTCGGTGGAATCAAAGCTACAGGTTTTGATGGAAGAGGTAACTATAGTTTAGGTATTACAGAACAAATTATTTTTCCAGAAATAAACATTGATAAAGTGAATAAAATTGGAGGAATGAATATTACATTTGCAACATCTGCTGAAACAGATAAAGAAGCAAAATCATTGTTAACCCAATTAGGTTTACCTTTTAAAAAGAATTAAGACATGGCTAAAGAATCGATGAAGGCCCGTGAGGTCAAAAGACGTAAGTTAGTTGCAAAATATGCTACAAAAAGAAAAGCTTTAAAAGAAGCTGGAGATTATGACGCATTGCAAAAATTACCAAAGAACGCATCACCAGTTCGTTTACACAACAGATGTAAATTAACAGGACGTCCAAAAGGATACATGCGTACATTTGGAATTTCTCGTGTTACATTTAGAGAAATGGCAAATCAAGGATTAATACCTGGTGTAAGAAAAGCCAGTTGGTAAGTTTATAAATTGGTTTTAGGTTCTAAATAAGAAAACCAAAACCGCAAATTAATACATATGTATACAGATCCAATCGCGGATTACCTAACGAGAGTTAGAAACGCAGTTAGAGCAAATCACAGAGTAGTTGAGATTCCAGCATCTAACCTAAAAAAAGAAATAACTAAGATCTTATTTGATCAAGGTTATGTTTTAAGTTACAAATTTGATGATTCATCAGCACAAGGAACAATTAAGATTGCCCTTAAGTATGATGAAAACAAACAAGCTGTAATTAGAAAAATAGAAAGAGTAAGTAAGCCAGGTTTACGTAAGTACGTGTCTTCTTCAGAGTTACCAAGAATATTAAATGGTCTTGGAATTGCAATTGTATCTACTTCTAAAGGAGTAATGACAGGAAAGCAAGCTCGTAGAGAAAACGTTGGTGGAGAGATTCTTTGTTCAGTTTACTAATTTAAAGACAAAAAAGAGATGTCAAGAATAGGTAAAAGTCCAATCGTAATTCCAGCAGGAGTTACCGTTGAAGTAAAAGAAGGAAACGTTATAGTAAAAGGAAAAATGGGAGAATTATCTCAAGAAGTACTTGATATAGCTGTTACAATAGAAGAAGGTGTAATTACTTTACAGCGTTCATCAGAAGTTAAAGAATTTAAAGCAAAACACGGTTTGTACAGAGCTTTAATTTTTAACATGATTGAAGGTGTTTCTAAAGGGTTCACTAAAGAATTGGAATTAGTAGGGGTAGGATACCGTGCAAGTAATCAAGGTCAAAAACTTGATTTAGCATTAGGATTCTCTCATAACATTGTTATGAATATTGCACCAGAGGTAAAAATCGAAACAGTATCTGACAAAGGTAAAAATCCAATTATTAAATTAACATCTGCAGACAAGCAACTAGTAGGTCAAGTAGCGGCAAAAATCCGTTCTTACCGTAAACCAGAACCTTACAAAGGAAAAGGAGTTAAGTTTGTTGGAGAGGTGTTAAGAAGAAAAGCTGGTAAATCGGCTTAATATTTTTAAGTGAAATAAAACTAATAATACCAACAATTATTTTTAACGTTAAATTTTAATAATTGTTGGTCTTTAT
Organism: Flavobacteriaceae bacterium; assembly: GCA_965178655.1. GTDB lineage: Bacteria > Bacteroidota > Bacteroidia > Flavobacteriales > Flavobacteriaceae. The sequence continues at coordinate 688,792 of OZ238266.1, read as the reverse complement.
AAAATTTTATTGAGCAATTAAAAAGATAAAAATTATCAAATGAAATTATCAAAAAACGCAAGAAGAGCAAGAATCCATAACAGAGTTAGGAAGATTGTTTCTGGTACTTCAAACAGACCAAGATTAGCTGTTTACAGAAGTAATAAAGAAATTTATGCACAAGTAATTAATGACGTAACTGGTCAAACTATTGTTGCAGCTTCTTCAAGAGATAAAGAGATTAATGCTGAATCAGGAAGTAAAACTGAAACAGCAGCTTTAGTTGGAAAGGCAATAGCTGAAAAAGCAATTAAAGCAGGAATCGATACTATATCTTTCGATAGAGGAGGTTTGTTATACCATGGTAGAATCAAGTCATTAGCTGACGGCGCTAGAGAAAGCGGACTAAAATTTTAAGAAATTATGTTTCAAAAATACAAAAATGCAGAGCTAGTTAAACCAACAGGTTTAGAGTTGAAAGACCGTCTAGTTGCTGTAAATCGTGTTACTAAAGTAACAAAAGGAGGTAGAGCATTTGGATTTTCAGCTATCGTTGTAGTTGGAGATGAAAATGGTGTTGTTGGACACGGTTTAGGGAAATCTAAAGATGTTGCCAGTGCTATCGCTAAAGCTATTGAAGATGCTAAGAAAAACTTAGTACGTGTACCTTTATTAAAAGGAACATTACCTCACCAACAAAAAGGTAAATTTGGAGGAGCAAGAGTAAATATTATTCCTGCTGCACCTGGTACCGGAGTTATTGCAGGTGGTGCTATGCGTCACGTGCTTGAAGCAGTTGGTGTACACGATGTACTATCAAAATCTCAAGGATCATCAAATGCTCACAACGTTGTAAAAGCAACTTTTGATGCTTTATTGCAATTAAGAGATGCTAAAGATGTTGCAAAGCAAAGAGGTATTTCTTTAGAAAAATTGTTTAAAGGTTAATCAAATTAAAGATGGCAAAGATTCAAGTAACATTAGTAAAAAGCCCTATAGGACGACCAGAAAGACAAAAGAGAACATTATTGGCTCTTGGTCTTAAAAAGTTAAACCAAACAATAGAGCATGATGCTTCACCAGCAGTAGTTGGTATGGTAAATAAAGTTAAACATTTAGTTTCTGTAAAAGAAGCTTAATTAAAAACAACATAAAAATGGATTTAAGTAGTTTAAAACCAGCCGAAGGTTCAGTAAATAACAATTCTAAGAGACTTGGTAGAGGTCAAGGTTCTGGGAAAGGTGGTACTGCAGCAAGAGGACATAAAGGAGCAAAATCAAGATCTGGATATTCTAGAAAAATTGGTTTTGAAGGAGGTCAAATGCCTTTACAAAGACGTGTTCCTAAGTTTGGTTTCACAAATATCAACCGTAAAGAATTTGCAGGGGTAAACCTTGATACTTTACAGGCATTGGTAGACGAAGGAAAACTTACTGATACTGTTGATTTAGACGTTTTAATTGCAAATAGAATTGTAGGTAAAAACGACTTAGTTAAAGTATTAGGAAGAGGTGAATTAAAAGCAAAATTAACAGTTTCTGTTCATAAGTTTACTGCAACTGCAAAAGCGGCTATTGAAGCGGCTGGAGGAAGTGCTGTAACTTTATAATATTATTTCATGAAGAAAATTATAGAATCAATACAAGGCGTTTGGCAAATTGAAGAATTAAGAAATAAAATTCTTATCACGTTAGGATTATTACTAGCGTATAGATTTGGTGCACAAATTGTTTTACCAGGTATAGATGTAAGTCAATTAACAGGTTTAAGTGATAAGTTCGACGATGGCGGATTTTTAGCACTAATTAATGCCTTTACAGGAGGTGCTTTGTCAAAAGCGTCTGTATTTGCATTAGGAATTATGCCTTATATCTCTGCTTCTATTGTTGTGCAATTAATGACAATAGCGATTCCTTATCTTCAAAAATTACAAAAAGAAGGCGCAAGTGGTCAAAAGAAAATCACGCAAATTACGCGTTGGTTAACTATTGGTATTTGTGTTGTTCAGGCACCATTTTACTTAGGAAGTTTACCTAGTTTAGGTGTTCCTGAAACAGCTTTTGTTTTTGGTAGAGGAGGAATGTTCTGGATATCTTCTGTAGGGATCTTAGTAACTGGTTGTGTATTTGCAATGTGGTTAGGAGAGAAAATTACAGATAAAGGAATAGGTAACGGTATATCACTACTTATTATGGTAGGTATTGTAGCAAGTTTACCATCTTCTTTTATGCAAGAAATTGCTTCAAGATTTTCAGGAGATGCGTCTAATGGAGGTGCTATCATGGTTTTAATTGAAGTTATTGTATGGTTAGTAATTATACTACTTTCTATAATGTTAGTGCTGGCAGTAAGACAAGTTCCTGTGCAATATGCAAGACGTTCATCAGTTGGTGGATATGAAGAAGGCGCAAGACAATTTTTACCACTTAGGTTAAATGCATCAGGTGTAATGCCAATTATTTTTGCGCAAGCAATTATGTTTGTTCCTGCAGTTGTAGGAGAAGCATTTGGTGATGGTGCAGTAGCACAGTTTTTAAAATCGGAATTTACAAACATGTTCGGTTTTTATTACAACCTTGTGTTTGCATTGTTAATTATAATATTTACATATTTCTATACTGCAATAACAGTTCCTACCAATAAAATGGCAGAAGACTTAAAGCGTAGTAACGGATTTGTACCAGGTATTAAGCCAGGAACAGAAACCGCAGAATATTTAGATAGAATAATGTCTCAAATTACATTACCAGGTTCTATATTCTTGGCTGCTATAGCAGTTTGTCCAGCAATTGTTATTCAATTAATGGATTTACAACAAGGATGGGCATTGTTTTACGGAGGTACATCATTACTAATATTAGTAGGTGTAGCAATGGATACAATGCAACAAGTTAATGCATACTTGCTAAATAAGCATTATGATGGATTAATGGAAACTGGAAAAAACAGAAAAGCAGTAGTATAATATGGCAAAGCAACAAGCAATAGAACAAGACGGAAGCATTATTGAAGCATTGTCAAATGCAATGTTTCGTGTAGAGTTAGAAAACGGTCACATTGTTACTGCTCATATCTCTGGAAAAATGCGTATGCATTACATTAAGTTACTTCCAGGAGATAAAGTAAAATTAGAAATGAGTCCGTATGACTTGTCAAAAGCAAGAATTACATATAGGTACTAAAAATAATTGTTTAAAAATTATTTTAATATCTAGCAATTAGTTAATTTTGCAATCTCGTAAAATTAACAAAAGGTTACGAAACAATGAAATTTGGCTATAATAGCCATATTTCAACATTAAAAAAGTAAAGATGAAAGTAAGAGCATCAGTTAAAAAAAGAAGTGCAGAGTGCAAAATCGTACGTCGTAAAGGTAGATTGTACGTTATTAATAAAAAGAATCCTAGATTTAAACAAAGACAAGGGTAATGGCTAGAATTGCAGGTGTTGATATCCCAAAACATAAAAGGGGTGTAATCGCATTAACTTACATTTTTGGTGTAGGTTCAACTAGAGCTAAGAAAGCTTTAGAACAAGCGGGAGTAAGTGAAGATACAAAAGTTTCAGATTGGAATGACCAAGAAATTGGTGCCATTCGTGAAGCAATTGGATCATACACAATTGAAGGTGAATTACGTACCGAAATTCAATTAAACATTAAACGTTTAATGGATATTGGTTGTAACAGAGGAATTCGTCATAGAGTTGGTTTACCATTAAGAGGGCAACGAACTAAGAATAACTCTAGAACCAGAAAAGGTAGAAGAAAAACAGTAGCTAACAAGAAAAAAGCATAATATTATGGCAAAGTCAACAAAAAATGCTAAAAAAAGAAAGGTTATTGTAGACGCGGTAGGTGAAGCTCACGTATCATCGTCATTCAATAATATTATAATCTCTTTAACAAACAAAAAAGGAGACGTAATTGCTTGGTCATCTGCTGGTAAAATGGGGTTCAGAGGTTCTAAAAAGAACACACCTTACGCAGCTCAAACTGCTGCCGAAGATGCATCTAAAGTTGCTCATGAAGCAGGTTTAAGAAAAGTAAAAGTTTATGTAAAAGGACCAGGTAACGGACGTGAGTCTGCTATTAGATCTTTACATAACTCAGGTATCGATGTTACAGAAATTATAGATGTAACACCTACAGCTCATAACGGTTGTAGACCTCCAAAAAGAAGAAGAGTTTAATCACTTTTAAAATATACTGAAATACAGTGAAATACTGTGTTTCAGTTCTTTTTATATTTAATAATCACTGAGTGGATAACACGGTTATCGAAGGATGTTTAAAGCCTTAATTCATATACCCCGCTCTTAATAACTTAGAAATGGCAAGATATACAGGTCCAAAAACTAAAATTGCACGTAAATTCGGAGAAGCAATTTTCGGAGACGATAAATCTTTTGAAAAAAGAAATTATCCTCCAGGTCAGCATGGTAACACTCGTAGAAGAGGAAAAAAATCAGAATACGCTGGACAATTAGCAGAAAAGCAAAAAGCAAAATATACATACGGTATATTAGAACGTCAGTTCCGTAACTTATTTAAAAAAGCATCAGCAGATAAAGGAATTACTGGTGAAGTTTTATTACAATTATGTGAGTCTAGACTTGATAATGTAGTGTATAGAATGGGTGTGTCTCCATCAAGAAGTGGTGCACGTCAATTAGTATCTCACCGTCATATTACTGTGAACGGAGAAATAGTAAACATACCATCTTACTCACTTAAAGCAGGTGATGTTGTAGGGGTAAGAGAAAAATCTAAATCATTAGTTGCTATTGAAAGCTCTTTAGCAAATAACAGTAATGTTTTTGAATGGATGACATTTAATAACGATACTAAAACAGGAACTTTTGTTGCTGCACCAGTACGTTTACAAATCCCAGAAAACATTAAAGAGCAATTAATCGTAGAATTATACTCTAAGTAATAATTAATCATATTGAAATTCAACCAAAGGGTTTATTCGTATTTCTTCACACTTATAAACCGCGCAATTGAATAACAATTAAAAAGAAGAAAAAATGGCAATATTAAATTTTCAAAAACCTGATAAAGTAATCATGATCGATTCTTCTGAGTTCGAAGGTAAATTCGAGTTCAGACCATTAGAACCTGGTTATGGATTAACTGTAGGTAATGCTTTACGAAGAGTATTACTATCTTCGTTAGAAGGTTTTGCAATTACCTCAACTCGTATTGATGGTGTTGAGCATGAGTTTTCTACTATCTCAGGAGTTGTAGAAGATGTTACAGAAATCATTTTAAACTTAAAACAAGTTCGTTTTAAGCAACAAATTGAAGACATGGATAGCGAAACGGTATCTATTTCTGTATCAGGAAAAAAGCAACTTACTGCAGGTGATTTTCAAAAATTCATCTCAAACTTTCAAGTCTTAAATGCAGATTTAGTAATCTGTAACCTAGACCCGAAAGTAAGCTTTAACATGGATATTACCATTGAAAAAGGTAGAGGATATGTGCCAGCTGAAGAGAATAAAAAAGCAAATGCACCATTAGGGACAATATTTGTAGATTCTATTTATACGCCAATTAAAAACGTATTATACAAAATAGAAAACTTTCGTGTTGAACAAAAAACCGATTATGAAAAATTAGTTTTTGAAATTCAAACAGACGGTTCTATACATCCTAAAGATGCATTAACTGATGCAGCAAGAATTTTAATTCACCACTTTATGTTATTCTCTGATGAGCGTATCACTTTAGAGGCAGATGAAATTGCACAAACAGAAACTTACGACGAAGAGTCATTACATATGAGACAGTTGCTTAAAACTAAGCTTATTGATATGGATCTTTCAGTACGTGCATTAAACTGTTTAAAAGCAGCAGAAGTAGATACTTTAGGAGACTTAGTATCTTTTAATAAAAACGACTTGATGAAGTTCCGTAACTTCGGAAAAAAATCTTTAACAGAGCTAGATGAACTAGTAAGCGTTAAAGGATTAAATTTCGGAATGGATTTATCAAAATATAAATTAGATAAAGACTAAATATTAATACATCATATTTTGCTCCTCATAATGAGTTGATGCAAGATGATGGTTAAAAACAATTACAATGAGACACGGTAAAAAAATAAACCACTTAGGTAGAAAAAAAGCGCACAGAGTAGCAATGTTAGCTAACATGGCTTGTTCATTAATTGAGCACAAGCGTATTAACACTACAGTTGCTAAAGCAAAAGCTTTAAAGCAATTCGTAGAACCTATCGTAACAAAGTCTAAAAACGATACGACACACAACCGTCGTTTAGTTTTTGCTAAATTAAGACAAAAAGAAGCTGTTACAGAACTTTTTAGAGACGTAGCAGTAAAAGTAGGAGATCGTCCAGGTGGATACACCAGAATTATCAAGTTAGGAAACCGTTTAGGGGATAACGCTGATATGGCAATGATCGAATTAGTTGATTACAACGAAATTTACAGCGCAAGTGCTAAAGCTTCTAAGAAAACTACTCGTAGAAGTAGATCTAAAAAAGCAGCACCAGCAGTAGAAACTGTTGCTACTAACGAAGAAGAATAGATTTTAGGCGAATAATGACTTTGACTTGCTAAATATTTTTTTGGCTTGATGCAAACGTCGGGAAAAACCACCCACTATTTGGCTATCGCACTGCGATTAAATATTAAAGGATAAACGTTTTAGTTTATCCTTTTTTTGTGCTAATTTCGCACCATTAATTTACACAACACTAAATACTATAATTCATGAAGTATCAAACGCGAAGAAAAGCAATATTGTTGCTTGCAGATGGCACTATATTTTACGGAAAATCAGTAGCAAATAAGGAAGGAACATCTTTTGGAGAGGTTTGTTTTAATACAGGAATGACCGGATATCAAGAAATCTTTACAGACCCATCATATTCTGGGCAACTTATGGTTACTACCAATGCACATATTGGTAACTATGGTACTACCCAAAATGAAAATGAATCTGATTCAGTAAAAATTTCAGGGTTAATATGTAAAAATTTTAGTTATGATTATTCTCGTGACATTGCTGATAAATCATTAGAATCATTTTTAGATGACAATAACCTATTTGCAATATCAGATGTAGATACACGTGCACTGGTATCATATGTTAGAGATAATGGCGCAATGAATGCTGTACTAACTACAGATGTAGATAATATTGAGGCTTTAAAAACACAACTGGCTGCACAGCCAAGTATGAATGGTTTAGAGTTAGCATCTTCTGTGTCGACTAAAGAGCCTTATTTCTTTGGAGATGAGAACGCAACTTATAAGGTTGCGGCTTTAGATATTGGAATTAAACGTAATATATTACGTAACATAGCATCGAGAGATGTGTATATTAAAGTGTTTCCTTACAATGCTACTTTTGAAGACATGAGCGCATGGAACCCTGATGGGTATTTCTTGTCTAACGGACCTGGAGATCCAGAGCCATTAGTAGAAGCACAGGCTGTAGCAAAGGAAATTATTAAAAGAAACCTGCCGTTATTTGGTATCTGTTTAGGACATCAAGTTATTGCTATTGCAAATGGTATATCAACATTTAAAATGCATAACGGACATAGAGGAATTAACCATCCGGTTAAAAACCTAGAAACTGGTAAGGGAGAGATTACTTCTCAAAACCATGGTTTTGCTGTAAGTAAAGAAGACGCTTTAGCAAACCCTGAGGTAGCAATAACACACCTACATTTAAATGATGATACTGTTGCTGGTTTAAAAATGAAAAACAAAAATTGTTTCTCTGTACAATACCACCCAGAAGCAAGCCCAGGGCCACATGATTCTGCATACTTGTTTGATCAGTTTGTAGCAAATATAAAATCAGCAAAAAAATAATTACACTAGTTAGCTAGTATATACTATATCCATAAAAAACACATTATGAGCATTATAATTAAAATTCACGCCAGACAAATTTTTGACTCAAGAGGAAATCCAACTGTTGAAGTAGATGTTGTTACTAATAATGGAGCAATGGGAAGAGCAGCAGTGCCTTCAGGAGCATCAACAGGAGAGCATGAAGCGGTAGAGCTTAGAGATGGTGGAAAAGACTATAAAGGGAAAGGTGTTTTAAAAGCAGTACATAATGTAAATACTGTATTAGCAGAAGCTCTATTGGGTGTTTCTGTTTTTGAGCAAAACACTATCGATAAAATGATGATTGACCTAGATGGTACTCCAAACAAATCTGTGCTTGGAGCAAATGCTATTTTAGGCGTGTCATTAGCAGTTGCAAAGGCAGCGGCTAATGAATTAGGAATGCCATTGTATCGTTATGTAGGAGGCGTTTCGGCAAATACACTTCCTGTGCCAATGATGAATATCATTAATGGTGGGTCTCATAGTGATGCGCCAATAGCATTTCAAGAATTTATGATTATGCCTGTAAAAGCAGAAAATTTTACACATGCCATGCAAATGGGGTCTGAAATTTTCCATAGCCTTAAAACTGTTTTACACGATAGAGGTTTAAGTACAGCAGTTGGTGATGAAGGTGGATTTGCACCAACATTAGATGGTACAGAAGATGCTCTAGATACTATTGCAAAAGCAGTGTCTATTGCAGGATATACTTTAGGAAATGATATTAAAATAGCTTTAGATTGTGCTGCGGCAGAATTTTTTGTAGATGGTAAATATGACTATACCAAGTTTGAAGGTGCTTCAGGAAAAATAAGAACAAGCAAGGAGCAGGCAGATTATTTAGCAGCGTTAACAGAAAACTATCCAATTGTTTCTATAGAAGACGGAATGGATGAGAATGACTGGGAAGGTTGGAAATATTTAACTGAAAGAGTAGGTGATAAAGTACAGTTGGTTGGTGATGACTTATTTGTAACAAATGTAGAGCGTTTATCAAGAGGTATTGAAAATAATATTGCAAACTCAATACTGATAAAAGTAAATCAAATAGGAACATTAACTGAAACAATTGCAGCAGTAAACATGGCACATAATGCAGGGTTTACTTCGGTAATGTCTCACCGTTCTGGAGAAACAGAAGATAATACCATTGCAGACTTAGCGGTAGCGTTAAATTGCGGACAAATTAAAACAGGTTCTGCATCTCGTTCTGATAGAATGGCAAAATACAACCAACTATTACGTATAGAGGAAGAGTTGGCAGATGTTGCTTACTTTCCGCAAGAAAAAGCGTTTAAAGTAAAGTAAACAAAAACATATATTATATTTTTAACCCATTAGACACTGTTTAATGGGTTTTTTGTTTAATAAAACGCAACGGTAGACTTTAATTAATTTGCAATTAAATACGTATGCAGTATCTTGCGCAAAATAACACATAAGAGATATGGCTAAAATTGTATTAATAACAGGAGGGTCTTCAGGTATTGGAAAATCTATAGCAAATTATTTAACTGAAAAAGGCTGTATAGTGTATGGTACTAGTAGAAATCCATCACGTATTACCGAGGCACTTCCGTTTAAATTAATACCGTTAGATGTTACTAATAAGGACAGTGTTTTAAAAGCAGTGGAAACAGTTATTGCAAAAGAAGGCCGTTTAGATGTGTTAATTAACAATGCAGGTGTAGGTATTACGGGACCAATAGAAGAAACGCCAGACGAAGAAATTAAAAACGTATTTCAGACCAATGTGTTTGGTCCTATAGATTTAATAAAAGCAGTATTGCCGCAAATGCGCCTTCAAAAGAGTGGCTTAATTATTAATATTACTTCAATTGCCGGTTATATGGGCTTACCTTATCGTGGCGTGTATTCTGCTACAAAAGGCACTTTAGAGCTATTAACAGAAGCTTTTAGAATGGAAATTAAAGACTTTAATATTAAAATGACAAATGTGGCGCCAGGTGATTTTGCAACTAATATTGCTGCCGGTAGGTATCATGCTCCGGTGTTAGATAACTCACCGTATAAAACACCGTATAAAGACACCTTACAGTTAATGAATGAACATGTTGATGACGGAAATGATCCCATTCAAATGGCAAAGGTTGTATATGGCATTATCACAAATAAAACCCCTAAAATACACTACAAAGTAGGCGCTTTTATGCAGAAATTTTCAATTGTGTTAAAACGTATTTTACCTGATTTGATGTATGAAAAACTACTGGTAAATCATTATAAGCTGTAGGCTTTCTTTTGCTTTTGCAAAAAGAGGTGATACTAAATTGATTCAGACAGTATCTGTTTTTGTGCAAACACTGGGGAATTAAACCCGATTTGGCTATCGCCCTGCGATTAGAAATTCTTTTTAATACGATCTAATTCTCGTTTGTTATCACGGTCTTTTAGTGTGTTTCTCTTGTCGTGAAGCTTCTTACCTCTACAAAGGGCAATGCTAAGTTTAGCAAGTCCTTTGTCATTTAAAAACAATCGTAAAGGGACAATAGTTAGTCCGGAATTCTTCACCTCTTTTAAGAGTTTTTTCAACTCTTTTTTATTCAGTAAGAGCTTTCGTTCTCTGCGCATTTGATGGTTGTAGTATGACGCGTGTGTATATTCATCAATATACATGTTAATAGCAAATAGCTCTCCAGAATCATTAAATTCACAAAAACTTTCGCCAATAGTAGCCTTTCCTTCTCGAATAGATTTTATTTCGGTACCAACCAGCATAATTCCTGCAGTGTAGGTGTCTAAAATTTCATATTCAAATTTAGCCTTCTTGTTTTTTATGTTAATGTTTTTCTGTATCATCTATGGTACAAAAATAGGTTTTTGTTTTAATAGTTTTATCAAACTAATAGTAAAATTTAGTGTAAATCAATAAGTTTTATCACGCGATGAATTTCAGGTGTAGAAGATTTTATTTTAAATTTATTTGCCCTGTGTTTTGGACTTAAATTAACAAAAAGTCTGTAGGAATTCCGTAAATTGCTCCCGTAAAATTGATAAGAATTAAAACATGATACAAGTACCACCTTATAAACCCACTCACAAAATTCGTATTGTAACAGCTGCTGCCTTATTTGACGGGCATGATGCTGCAATTAATATTATGCGACGAATTATACAAACAACAGGTGTAGAAGTTATACATTTAGGTCATGACCGTAGTGTTGATGAAGTTGTAAATTGTGCCATTCAAGAAGATGCAAATGCCATAGCCATTACATCATACCAAGGTGGGCATAATGAGTACTTTAAATATATGCGAGACCTATTGGTGGAGCGTGGTGCAGGACATATAAAAATCTTTGGCGGCGGCGGTGGTGTAATTCTACCTTCTGAAATTAAAGCGTTAATGGATTACGGTATTACTCGTATTTACTCGCCTGATGATGGTCGTGAAATGGGCTTACAAGGTATGATTAATGATCTGGTAAAACAATCAGACTATGCCATAGGAGATTCGCTTAGTAATGAAGTTGATAGGTTAGATAAAAAAGATGTAGGTGCAATAGCAAGGCTAATTTCAGCTGCGGAAAACTTTCCAGAACAAGCAAAAGCGTCACTTGCTGCAATACACGAAAAGAATAAAACATCAAAAACCCCAGTATTAGGAATTACAGGTACAGGAGGTGCAGGAAAATCATCTTTAGTAGATGAATTAGTACGTAGATTTTTAATAGATTTCCCAGAAAAAACAATAGGTTTAGTATCGGTAGATCCATCTAAACGTAAAACGGGAGGCGCTTTATTAGGTGATCGTATTCGTATGAACGCTATAAATAATAAACGTGTTTATATGCGTTCATTGGCAACTAGGCAGTCCAACTTGGCCTTGTCTAAATATGTAAATGAAGCTATAGAGGTTTTAAAAGCAGCAAAATATGATATTATTATTTTGGAAACTTCTGGAATAGGGCAGTCAGATACAGAAATATTAGAGCATAGTGATGCGTCGTTGTATGTTATGACACCAGAGTTTGGTGCAGCAACACAGTTAGAAAAAATAGATATGCTAGATTTCGCAGATTTAGTAGCTATTAATAAGTTTGATAAGCGTGGCTCTTTAGATGCCCTTCGCGATGTTAAAAAACAATACATGCGAAACCATGATTTATGGGATGTTAATCAGGAAGATTTACCTGTTTTTGGAACCATAGCATCGCAATTTAATGACCCTGGTATGAATACGCTTTATAAAGCTATCATGTCAAAAATTGTAGAAAGAACAGGCGCAGCGTTATCGTCGTCATTTGTGATTTCTAAAGAAATGAGTGAAAAGATTTTTGTTATACCACCAAGTCGTACCCGCTACTTGTCTGAAATTTCAGAAACCAATCGTAATTATGATGTTACTGCTTTGGCACAAAAAGAAGTTGCTCAAAAATTATATGGAATATATAAAACTATAGAAACAGTTGTAGGGAGTCAGCCTGCTCTAGATAAATCTGGTATTGCAGAAGAAATAGTTGCGTTAGCAAAAGAAGCAGATAAAGATTTAACACGTTTGTTATTGGCACAGTTTGACCGTTTAAAGATGGATTTAGACCCATATAATTGGGAAATTATAATTGGTTGGAGTGAAAAAGTAACCAAATACAAGCAGTCAATTTATTCATTTAAAGTTCGTGATAAGGAAATTAAAATTGAAACACATTCAGAGTCGTTATCACATACGCAAATACCAAAAGTGTCCTTGCCAAAGTACACGGCTTGGGGCGATATTTTAAATTGGTGTTTGCAAGAAAATGTACCGGGAGAATTCCCTTATGCATCAGGATTGTATCCGTTTAAGCGTACAGGAGAAGACCCTTCTCGTATGTTTGCAGGAGAAGGTGGTCCTGAGCGAACCAATAAGAGATTTCATTATGTAAGTGCCGGAATGCCTGCCGCAAGATTATCTACTGCTTTTGATTCGGTTACCTTATACGGTAATGACCCAGGGGTTAGACCAGATATTTATGGTAAAATAGGTAATGCAGGGGTGTCTATCTGTTGTTTAGACGATGCTAAAAAATTGTACTCAGGATTTGATTTAGCAGACCCAATGACATCTGTATCGATGACAATTAACGGGCCAGCGCCAATGTTGCTAGGTTTTTTCATGAATGCGGCTATAGATCAGCAATGTGAAAAATACATTAAAGAAAACGGATTAGAAGCTTCTGTAAATAAAAAAATAGAAGACCTATATAAAGGTAAAGGTATTGTTCGTCCAAAATATCAAGGAGAGCTACCAGAAGGAAATAACGGATTAGGATTGTTTTTGTTAGGTGTAACTGGAGATATGGTTTTACCAGAAGCAGTCTATTCTAATATAAAACAACAAACATTAAGTGCTGTTCGAGGAACGGTACAAGCAGATATATTAAAAGAAGATCAAGCACAAAATACATGTATTTTTTCTACAGAATTCGCGTTGCGATTAATGGGAGATGTACAAGAGTATTTTATAGATAAAAATGTGCGTAATTTTTACTCTGTATCTATTTCAGGGTATCATATTGCTGAAGCAGGAGCAAATCCAATAACACAATTGGCACTAACTTTAGCAAACGGGTTTACTTATGTGGAGTATTATTTAAGTAGAGGGATGGATATTAATAAATTTGGTCCAAACCTTTCTTTTTTCTTCTCTAATGGTATAGATCCTGAGTATGCTGTAATTGGTAGGGTAGCTCGTAAAATATGGGCAAAGGCTATGAAATATAAGTATAAAGCCAACCCTCGTGCACAAATGTTAAAATATCATATTCAGACATCCGGACGTTCATTACATGCTCAAGAAATTGATTTTAATGATATTAGAACAAGCTTACAAGCACTGTATGCCATCTATGATAATTGTAACTCACTACATACCAATGCGTATGATGAGGCAATTACTACACCAACAGAAGAGTCTGTTCGTAGAGCAATGGCTATACAGTTAATTATTAATAAAGAACTAGGACTAACTAAAAATGAAAACCCAATTCAAGGGGCTTTTATTATTGAAGAATTAACCGAATTGGTAGAAGAGGCTGTATTAGTAGAGTTTGATAGAATTACCGAGCGTGGAGGCGTGTTAGGTGCTATGGAAACTATGTATCAGCGTTCTAAAATACAAGAAGAGAGTTTGTATTATGAAACCTTAAAGCACAGCGGAAAGTTTCCGATTGTTGGTGTAAATACGTTCTTAAGTAAGAATGGATCGCCAACAGTTACTCCTGCAGAAGTTATTAGAGCTACCGAAAAAGAAAAGCAATATCAAATAGATATGTTATCGGAGCTGCATAAAATGCACGACACAAAAGAGTTGTTAAAAAACCTGCAACAAGCAGCAGTCAATAATGATAATATTTTCGATAAATTAATGGAGGTATGTAAAGTAGCTTCTTTAGGTGAAATTACAGAGTCATTATTTGAAGTAGGAGGGCAGTATCGAAGAAATATGTAAAAAATAAAATATGTATTGCATCTTTTTAGTCGTTTTCTCGTCTACTTTATGAATTTAAAAACAAATATTATGAAGATAGAAGAAAAATGTACTTGTGAGCATTGTAAAAAAGGAAATTGTACAGATTGCACTTGCGAAAACTGTACTTGCTCAAATTGTAATTGTGTCTCGTCCTAAATAACCGATACAGATTATTGGGCTAAGATATTTAAATTATTAGAGGGTAGCAAATTCATTTTTGTTACTCTCTTTTTTTGTTTATAGGTTTTAATTTTCAGTCTTCTTTGTTTGTGCATTTGTTCAGGAGTCAACATTGAATTTGATAAGTGTGGTCTATCCTTATTGTATATTTCTATTGCGTTTTTTACTAATTTTTTAATTATATCAAGGTTTAGATTATACTTGTTAATATCAAATTCTTGCTTTAAAATGCCATTAATTCTTTCAGCTATTGCGTTTTCATAGGGATCATATTTTTGAGTCATACTAGGTTGTATGTCAAATTTATCTAATAATTTTTGATATTCATTAGAACAGTATTGAATACCTCTATCAGAGTGGTGTATCAACGCTTCTTGTTTATATATTCTATTTTTAACAGCTTTATCTAAAGCACGTGTAGTTCCTTTTACACACAGACTATCAGACACATCATATCCAACTATTTTCTTGGAATAAGCATCTGTGATTAATGCTAAATACATAGGGTTCTTTCTGTTTCCTATATAGGTAATGTCTGACACCCAAATCTGTTCAGGTCTTGAGGGTGTTGTTGCACTAATGAGGTTTTGATGTTTGTAAAACCTATGATATGAATTGGTTGTAACATGATACTGCTTCTTTGGTTTTATAAGCATATGGTTTGCCTTAAGTATAGCAAAGAGCCTGTCTCTACCAACACCAATCTCTTTCAAAGGATCTTCTAGTTTATTATATAATTTACGTGTACCTAATTTGGGCATTTTCATTCTTATTTCTTTAACCATTTCTATTACTTTTTGAGCTTTTATTCGCCGCTTTTTTCTTGATTGATTAGCTCTATAATATACCTGCCTGCTAACCCCGAGTAATTCACAGGTAGAAACTATTGTTTCTTTGTGTTCTTCTTTGAAGGTGTTGATAACCCGGGTTTGGAGTTTTTTCTGATAGAAATATTATATTCTTTTTCCGCTAAATCAATCATCATGTCAAAAATGATTGCTTTTTTGTCTGCTCGTGAGACCTGATGCTCTAAGTGGGCTTTTTGCTTTTTTAGTAGACGATTTTCTTGTTCTAATTCAAGTAGTTTTTGTTCAGGAGTTTTTGGCATATTTGATGGTGTTTGGTTTTCCCAATCAAAGGTACCATATTTTCGGAGCCAACTAACAATTGTTGAACGTGCTTGGATACCATATTTACGAACAGCTCCTGTGGTGCTTAATTCTCCTTGTTCAATCTCTTGAACAATTTGTAGTTTTAAAGACATTGAATAGTCTTTCTGAGTACGCTTTATATAGCGTTCGGGGTTGTTTTCCATTTTTTAACGTTTTTATGTGTAACGCTATTTCAGGACGGGACATTGTTAATTAAAAAGCACTCCTAGAGGAGATACCTCTACGAGTGCTTTATTGTTTTATTCCGTAACTTATCGGAAACAAAATTATACTACGCAATATGGATAGTAATAGCTTATGGAGAATATATCATAAAGACGTTCTGCATTTTATTTTAAGTAAAGTAAATGATAAACAGCACGCAGATGATCTTGTTCAAGAAACATTTATAAAGGCCTATACAAAAATTGAAAGCCTAAAGAATAAAGACAAAGCAAAATCATGGTTGTTAAGTATTGCCCGCAACACCACTCTAGACTACTTTAGAAAAGCAAAAAAAGAAGTGCCTTTACTAGATAATGATGCCGCTGAAGAGCCTTTTGAAGTCAATAAACATACCGAAGAAGATTGTTTGCAGGGCATTATAAAAAGTTTGCCAAAAAAATATAGAACGCCACTATTTTTAAATGTTATAAAAGGCATGAAGCAAACAGAAATAGCCAAAAAGTTAGGCCTACCTTTGTCAACAGTGAAATCTCAAATTCAGCGTGCCAAAAAACTTGTAGCTAACGGGTTTGTTGATTGTTGCGACTATACTTTTAATGAAAAAGGGTATTTGGTAGGAGAGGTAAAGGATAAAAAAGATTGTAAAGTTTGTAATTGAATGCTAATAAATAATAAAGTATCTTTGGGTGATATATAACCCTGATTACAATGAAATATTTATCTTTCTTACTACTTATAATGCTGCAATGTAGTTTTGCACAAACCAATTCTACTATCTCAGCACTAAAAACTTACCAAGAATCTCAGAATACTATTTTTAAATCAAAAGAGAGTTCTCCGTTAACAAATGCTGATAGAGCAAAATTTAAATCACTAGATTTTTTTGAAATAGACTTAAATTTTAGTGTTACTGCTACATTTGTTAGAACGGATAATACCACTCCGTTTTTAATGAAGACCTCTACAGATAGATTGCCAGAGTATGTAAAATATGGCGAGCTTCACTTTAAATTAAAAGGAAAGACATTAGTGTTAAATGTGTACCAGAGCCCTAGTACTAAAGAAAATTCAGAATATGCCGATTATTTGTTTGTACCGTTTACAGATGAAACTAACGGAGAAACCAGTTATGGTGGCGGACGTTACTTAGACTTTAAAATACCAGAAAGCAAAACAGTTGTGATAGATTTTAATAAAGCCTATAATCCGTATTGCGCATATTCTTCACGATATTCTTGTCCAATTCCCCCTATTGAGAATCATTTAAAAATCGCAATTACAGCAGGCGTAAAAGCCTATAATAAACATTAGTTATTTAACAAGGTAAATACCAAACGCTACAGCAGCAATGCCAATACTAAAACTAGCAATAGTATATAGTATAAAAGACATAAAATCGCCCGATTTTAAAAGCTGATGGTTTTCATAAGCAAAAGTAGAAAATGTGGTAAACCCACCACAAATACCTGTAGCTAAGAATAATGTTTGGTTTTGGGAGAGCATGTTTTCTTTAGCAGAGAATCCTAAAACAACTCCAATAAATAAAGCGCCAAGTGTATTAGCAAAAAAGGTCCCGTAAGGAATGCTACCGGAATATGGGGTTAATCCTTTGTGTATTAAATATCTCAGAGAGCTCCCTATGCCTCCTCCTAAAAAAACCATTAATAGTGCTTTCATTTATTGTTTTTATGTTTGAAGAAAAATGTGTGCCATACAAATGTAAGATTTTCCAATGGTAATAAAAAAAATAGTATATTCACGTTTTCAATTTTAGAGCTATACCTAAATCTAGTATGAAACTTTTGAGTTATATTTTATCGCCGTTTTTTGGTTTTATATCCATACTATTATTGTTTGTTTTTCATCCACTACAATGGGTGGCTTTTTATGTATTTGGAGAAAATGCACTCAAAAAAACATCAGATGTTTTGCTGTTTTTTCTTTTTAAGGCGTTGTTGCTAATAGGTGTTAGGGTGTCATTTAATCAGTTGCATAATTTGCCAGAAGATAAGACGCTAATTTTAGTGATGAATCATCAAGGTTTTTTTGATATCCCAATTATTTCGTGGTATTTTAGAAAACACCAACCAAAATTTGTTGCTAAAAAAGAGTTGGGTTCAGGTACTCCTAGTATATCGTTTAGTCTAAAAAAAAGTGGTGCAGCATTAATTGATAGAAAAAATGCCAAACAAGCAATTGTAGAGATGTCTAAGTATTCTAAGCGCATTCATGACAAAAAATGGGCGGCAGCAATATTTCCAGAAGGCACACGTAGTAAAGACGGAAAAGCACTACCGTTTCATGTAAATGGATTAAAAATGATTATAAAGCATAATCCTGAGGCGCATATTGTTCCAATAACAATAAACAATTCTTGGAAAGTGTTTAAATACGGGATCTTTCCGTTTGGTTTAGGTAGTCCTATAAATGTAAAAGTACACCAGCCAGTTGCAGTAAATAGCAAGCCTTTTGAGTTGCTAGTTACTCAGGTTGAAAAAACAATAGTAGCAGACCTGTATAAGTCTTAGCTTAATGCACGCTTTGTAACATAGAGTTTCCAACCAAAAATAGCCATTTGAATTTTACTAGCTTTACTTAAGTCTAAACGTTTTTTTGTAAAACTTGGCAAAACTAACTTATTGATTTTTGCAAGAATTTTAAAAAGAGTGATAGTCATAATTACTTTAATTTGCTTCAAAAGTAATAAACACATTAGTATTGAAATGTTTTTTTGTAAATTAATTTTAAAATACAAGCAATGCTGTATCTTCGCAAAAAAACAATGTAAATTATGAATACCTTATTGATTATTGGGGGACTACTGTTATTAATAGCCGGAGGAGAGTACTTGCTTAAGGCAGCAGTAGGGTTTTCATTGCGTTTGCAAATCCCTAAAATTGTTATTGGTATGACTGTGGTGTCTTTTGCCACATCTGCTCCAGAACTTATTGTAAGTGTTAAATCTGCGTTAAACGGACTCTCTAATTTAGCCTTAGGTAACGTGATAGGTTCAAATATTGCAAACTTAGGTTTGGTTCTTGGGGTAACAGTTTTATTGTCAAGTATTCAAATTCAAAAAAGTTTTTATAAAACCGATTGGCCTATTTTAATGATGGCGTCATTACTACTTTTTGTATTCGTGTTTTTTGATGGTATAATAGTGTTCTACGAAGGCTTGCTGCTTTTTATTTCTTTAATACTCTTTTTGTTTTATGTACTGCGTTTTCAAAAGCAGGCAGTTGTAGATGAGTCGCCAGAAGATGATGAGTCGTTTCCGTTGTATAAACTACTGCTTTTTGTGAGTATTGGAGGTGTGTCGCTTTGGGCAGGATCAGAAATGTTAATAGAAGGTGCTGTGTCAATGGCAAAAGGTTTAGGAGTTAGTGAACGGATTATTGCTGTTACAGTAGTTTCAGTAGGAACAAGTGTGCCAGAATTAGCAGCATCAATTATTGCTGTGATTAAAAAAGAAAAAGCAATATCTTTAGGGAACTTAGTAGGGTCTAATATCTTTAATATTTTAGCTGTTCTAGGAATAACAGCAATGATAACACCTATAGAAGTAACAGATTCAGTATTATTAACAACAGATATATATTGGATGTTAGGCATCTCGTTCTTATTACTACCACTAGTGTTCTTCCCTAGAAAGTTGTTGTTAAACTGGAAAGATGGTCTGGTGCTACTAGGTTTGTACGTTGTATTTATTTATACTACAATACATAATATGTAGAGTCAATATATAAAACTAAAAAAATGGGCGGTTATTAATAACCGCCCATTTTTTTTAAATATATCCAATAGTTTATCTTCTGCGCTGACCTGCAGTATAGTGTTGTCTTTGTCCCTGTCCTCTTTTCATTTGTTGCTTCATCATTTTTATCTGATCAGTAAGCATACCGTGTTTATCTAATAGTTTGGCATCGCTTAATAAATTGTTAGCTTCAATTTTACGATTCTTACTAGCGGCAATACCTGCTAAAAACATTTTTGCAGCAGCCATGTCATGATCAAAATTTAAACCTAATTCAATAGCTTTACGTAAAAATTTTTCTGCCTTTAATGGAGATTCTTGATATTCAAATTGTCCTTTTAAAAAATTAAAGTACCCATGTTGTTTTTTTGTTAGCGCCCCTTCAGGATTCTTTATTCGTTCTAAAATAGCTTTAGCGCCATCCATATCATGCTTTTTAAGCTTAAAGGTAGCAGCGAGAATAAATTCATTTTTAAAGTAAATTAATATAATTAAACTAGCTACTAGCGTTAGCATAATACCGTTTCCGATATGACCATCGGTAAATTGCCATGTTGCAACAGCTAAAATAAGTGCTATAAGTAATAGTT
The DNA here is from genome assembly GCA_965178655.1 of Flavobacteriaceae bacterium. Taxonomy (GTDB): domain Bacteria; phylum Bacteroidota; class Bacteroidia; order Flavobacteriales; family Flavobacteriaceae. The sequence goes on along the minus strand of OZ238266.1, from coordinate 668,599 downwards.
TTATGTTTTTGTGTATCATAATTGTTTTTTAGAATGCTTAATAAGTGACAAATCTACATTTTTTTATTGGAAACGGAAGTTAGATGTTGCTAGAGTTTATGTACTATTGCATTCGCATATTGCGAAGAGTGCTTTGTAAGAATAAAAAGATTTAATTTTTTCTGTTTTTGGTTTGCTATAGTGAAAACTCTTTGTATATTTGCGCTCACATTTTAGCGAGGTATTTACACGTTAAAATACAAATAAATTAAGTAAGAAAGTTTTTAAATATAGTATACGATGAAAAGAACATTTCAACCATCAAAAAGAAAGAGAAGAAATAAACACGGTTTTAGAGATAGAATGGCTTCAGTAAATGGAAGAAAAGTTCTTGCTAGAAGAAGAGCTAAAGGAAGAAAAAAATTAACAGTGTCTTGTGAGTCAAGACATAAAAAATAATGATTAACAATTGTTAATACAAAAAGGTGTTCCTAATGGGTAACACCTTTTTTTATATCTAAGAAACACCTATTTTTGCACCATAAATAAATTACGTTACGCATTATGCCAAAAAGAACAGACTTAAAATCGATTTTATTAATAGGTTCTGGACCAATAGTAATTGGACAAGCCTGTGAGTTTGACTATTCAGGAACACAAGCCTTACGCTCATTAAGAGAAGATGGTATAGAAACCATTTTAATTAATTCTAACCCTGCAACAATAATGACTGATCCGTCAATGGCAGATCATGTTTATCTTAAACCCTTAAACACAAAGTCGATTATTGAAATTCTTAAAGAACATCCTCAAATTGATGCCGTTCTACCTACAATGGGAGGGCAAACAGCATTAAACCTGTGTATTGAGGCTGATGAAAAAGGAATTTGGGAAGACTTTAATGTAGAAATTATTGGTGTAGATATTGAGGCTATTAATGTTACAGAAGATAGAGAGCAGTTTAAAGTGTTAATGCATGACATTGGAATTCCAATGGCGCCACAAGCAACAGCAACCTCATTCTTAAAAGGAAAAGAGATTGCTCAAGAATTTGGTTTTCCGTTAGTTATTAGAGCTTCTTTTACCCTAGGTGGTGCAGGTGCTGCTTTTGTTCATAATGAAGAAGATTTTGATGCGCTTTTAACTCATGGTTTAGAAGTGTCTCCTATTCATGAAGTAATGATTGATAAAGCCTTACTAGGTTGGAAAGAATATGAATTAGAATTACTTCGTGATGCTAATGATAATGTAGTAATTATTTGTTCTATTGAGAATATGGATCCAATGGGTATTCATACAGGAGATTCAATTACCGTTGCACCAGCAATGACCTTATCTGATACAACATACCAAAAAATGCGTGATATGGCTATCCATATGATGCGTAGTATTGGTGACTTTGCAGGAGGATGTAACGTTCAGTTTGCAGTAAGTCCAGATGATAAAGAAGAGATAATCGCTATTGAAATTAACCCACGTGTATCACGTTCGTCTGCATTGGCATCAAAAGCAACAGGATACCCAATTGCTAAAGTAGCTGCAAAATTAGCGATAGGATACCACTTAGATGAATTAGAAAATCAAATTACAAAATCTACATCAGCGTTATTCGAGCCAACTTTAGATTATGTAATTGTTAAAATACCACGTTGGAACTTTGATAAGTTTGAAGGTTCTGATAGAACTCTAGGGCTACAAATGAAATCGGTAGGAGAAGTAATGGGAATTGGACGTTCATTCCAAGAAGCATTGCATAAAGCTACACAATCATTAGAAATAAAACGAAATGGTTTAGGAGCTGATGGTAAAGGAAATACAGATTACAATACCATTATAGATAAACTAACCCATGCAAGTTGGGATAGAGTATTTGTTATTTATGATGCTATTGCTACAGGAATTCCATTAAGTAGAATACATGAAATCACCAAAATTGACATGTGGTTCTTACGTCAGTATGAAGAGTTATTCCATTTAGAAAAAGAAATCTCTACCTATACTATAGATACTATTAATAGAGACTTGCTATTAGAAGCAAAACAAAAAGGATACGGAGATAGACAAATAGCACACATGCTAAAATGTTTAGAGAGCCAAGTCTATACTAAGCGTGATGAGTTAAATGTTAATCGTGTATATAAATTAGTAGATACTTGTGCTGCGGAATTTAAAGCAAAAACACCATACTACTATTCTACTTTTGAAAACGAAGTATCTTTAGCAGATGGTACACGTTTTGTAGATAATGAAAGTGAAGTATCAGATAAAAAGAAAATAATAGTACTTGGGTCTGGACCAAATAGAATCGGACAAGGAATTGAGTTTGATTACTGTTGTGTACACGGTGTATTAGCTGCTGCAGAATGCGGTTATGAAACCATTATGATTAACTGTAATCCAGAAACAGTTTCAACCGATTTTGATACTGCAGATAAGTTGTATTTTGAGCCGGTATTTTGGGAACATATCTATGATATTATTCGTCATGAAAAACCAGAAGGTGTAATTGTACAGTTAGGAGGGCAAACTGCTTTAAAACTTGCAGAAAAGCTAGAGCGTTATGGTGTTAAAATTATAGGAACATCTTATAAAGCACTAGATTTAGCAGAAGATAGAGGGCATTTTTCTAAAATACTGAAAGACAATAAAATTCCATTCCCTGAATTTGGTGTAGCCGAAACAGTAGATGAAGCATTGGTAATTGCAGATGAGTTAGATTTCCCGATACTAGTTCGCCCATCGTATGTATTAGGTGGACAAGGAATGAAGATTGTAATTAACAAACAAGAGCTTGAAGAGCATGTTTTTGATTTATTACGTACAATACCAGGTAATAAATTACTGTTAGATCATTATTTAGATGGTGCAATAGAAGCTGAAGCAGATGCAATTTGCGATGGTGAAAACGTGCAAATTATTGGAATAATGGAGCATATTGAACCATGTGGAGTACACTCCGGAGATTCTAATGCAACACTTCCTCCGTTTAATTTAGGAGAATTTGTAATGCAACAGATTAAAGATCATACCAAAACAATTGCTTTAGCCTTAGAAACAAAAGGGCTGATAAATATTCAGTTTGCAGTTAAAGATGATAAAGTATATATTATTGAAGCAAATCCAAGAGCATCAAGAACAGTGCCTTTTATAGCAAAAGCTTATGGTGAACCATATGTAAATTATGCTACTAAAGTAATGTTAGGAGAAAAGAAAGTAACCGACTTTACGTTTAACCCTCAATTAGAAGGTTATGCTATAAAGCAACCTGTATTTTCATTTAATAAATTCCCTAATGTTAACAAGCAATTAGGTCCTGAAATGAAAAGTACTGGAGAGAGTATATTGTTTATTGACAGCTTAAAAGATGATCAGTTTTATGATTTATACGCAAGACGTAAAATGTATTTAAGCAAATAAAAACGACTAATATTTAGTTAAGCGACCCTTGTATATATTGCGAGGGTCGCTTTTTTTGTAAAGAGTGTTATTTATTAGTACATTGCATATATAAAAACTTAAATTATGAAAAAAATAGTATTTAAAAGTGTCGTTTTAGCAGGAGTATTTGCTTTAATTTGTTCTTGTTCTAGCGAAGAAACCACAAGTACAACACCGCCGGTAGTTGCTGAAGATGTAGTGTATAATGCTGATGTTGCGCCAATAATAAGTGCAAATTGTATATAATGTCACTCTGGGGCAAGTTCGCAGGCAGGATTATTGTTAGAAACCTATGCTCAGGTAAAAGCAGCAGCACAATCAGGTAATTTGTATGCACGTATGACTAATAGTGCTTATCCAATGCCGCCAGCAGGTTTACTTTCATCAACAACTACTCAAGTCATTCAAGACTGGATTGATGATGGACTTCTAGAAGATTAAATAAAAAATGAATTTAAAATTATATAACTACTTAAAGGAATTTGTTACGCCAAAAAGGCTGTCTAAATTTGATAGAATTTTAGATGATAGAACAAATTACTTTACAGTGGTTTTAGAGGATGTGTATCAAATGCATAACACAAGTGCTGTAATTAGAAGTTGTGATGTTTTTGGAATACAGCAGGCACATGCTATTGAGGTGCAGCATAAAAACGTATTAGATAAAGAAATAGCAATGGGGGCGCAAAAATGGGTAGATTTAACCTATCATGCCTCTACAGAAGCCTGTATTTCTGATTTGAGAAAAAAAGGCTATCAAATTATAGTAACTACACCACACAATGATTCTTGTTTTGTAGAAGATTTCGATTTTACTAAAAAAAGCGCTTTGTTTTTTGGTTCTGAACGAGATGGCGTGAGTGATAGCGTAATGGCACAGGCAGATGGGTTTATAAAAATACCAATGGTTGGTTTTACAGAGAGTCTGAATATTTCAGTGTCGGCAGCTATAGTACTACAATTTATAACATCAAAGCTCCGTTCATCTACATTAGATTGGCAATTGTCGGCAGCAGAAAAAGAACACCAAAAATTAATATGGGTGCAAAAATCAATTAAAAGTATCGATAAAATTATGGAGCGCTATTACAACAACATAGCAGTATAGCTAAGTTGTTGTATATAAAAAAACGCAAACATTACGTTTGCGTTTTTTTATATATGTATTATAAAGAGGGTATTATGCTAATACCGCTTTTACTTTATCGGCAGCTTCTTTAAAAGCAGTAGCAGATTGTACTGCTAAACCAGAATCATCAATTAATTTTTTGGCAATGTCTGCATTTGTTCCTTGTAAACGAACAATTAACGGAACATTCATAGCGTCTCCCATGCTTTTGAAAGCTGCAATAATTCCTTCGGCAACACGATCACAACGTACAATACCTCCAAAAATATTTACTAATATAGCTTTTACATTAGGGTCTTTTAAGATAATTCTAAAAGCTTCTTCAACACGCTTAGCATCTGCAGTACCACCAACATCTAAAAAGTTAGCTGGTTCTCCACCAGACATTTTAATTAAATCCATAGTAGCCATAGCTAAACCAGCACCGTTAACCATACAACCAACGTTTCCGTCTAGATCTACATAGTTTAACCCAAGTGCACCTGCTTCAACTTCAATAGCGTTTTCTTCTCTCAAATCACGCATTGCTAAATAGTCTTTACGTCTGTAAAGCGCATTATCGTCAATAGTAACCTTTGCATCAACAGCCATGATTAAATCATCAGATGTTTTTAATACAGGGTTAATTTCAAACATTGAAGAATCAGACTCAACATATGCTTTGTATAGCGCAGCAACGAATTTTGTCATTTCTTTAAATGCTTTTCCAGAAAGCCCTAAGTTAAAAGCAACTTTTCTTGCTTGAAAAGGTAGTAATCCTGTTGCAGGATCTATTTCTTCAGTAAAAATTAAGTGTGGTGTTTCTTCAGCAACAGTTTCAATATCCATACCACCTTCAGTAGAATACATTACCATATTTTTTCCGGTAGCTCTGTTTAATAAAACAGATACATAAAACTCACTTGTTTCACTTTCTCCAGGATAGTATACATCTTCTGCAACTAAAACTTGGTGTACTCTCTTTCCTTCTGCTGAAGTTTGAGGTGTAACCAAATCCATACCAATGATTTGTCCTGCTATTTCTTTAACTTGGTCTAGGTTTTTAGCAAGTTTTACGCCGCCACCTTTTCCGCGCCCTCCAGCGTGTACTTGTGCCTTAATAACGTGCCAACCTGTTCCAGTGTCTTCTGTTAATTTTTTTGCTGCTGCAACAGCCTCGTCAGCGGTTTGTGCTACAATTCCTCTTTGAATTCTAACGCCAAAACTGCTTAATATTTCTTTACCTTGATATTCGTGTAAATTCATAGTGTACTTTGTTATCTTTTAAAAGCTACGCAAATGTAAAACTATCCGTTTAATTTAAAGAATTATTGGTCATTTATTTTTTTTGAAAATTGCTATAACAAAATTTAATTCTTGGTAAAAAAACGGAGATAATTATAGGTGTGCTAAATGTGTTTATATGCTTTACAGGGGTATAATGTTTTTTTCTATAAAAATGGTAGTGCCTTTGTTTTTTTTAGATTGTATTTTTAGTTTTCCATTAGCACTTTCTATACGTGCTTTTACTTGACTTAACCCTATTCCTTTTTTAGTTTTTACTTTGGTAGGGTTGAAGCCAATGCCGTTATCTGTTATAGTAATAATGAGCTTGTTGTGTTTAATGTCAATTGTAATGCTTGCTTTTGTAGCTTGACTGTGTTTAATGATATTATTTGAAATTTCTTGAATAATATTATGTACTCTTATTTCAAAATTTTGATTAAATCGTGGTATTTCACAAGACGTGATAAGGCTAAACTTAAGAGCATCATTACTGTATTTTTCACATAAATCATCTATTGCAGCCTTTAGCCCAAGCTTTAGGAGTATAGCAGAGATGAGGTGGTGAGAAAGGTCTCTTATTTTATTGGATGCTTCGGTAATAATACGTTGCGATTTGTCGAGCTCTTCAATTGGTGTGCTGCTTTTTTTCTTAACCACCTGTAGATGCATTTTAGCAGAAGAAAGTAATGCGCTAACGCTGTCGTGTAATGTTTGGGCTATAAGCTTACGTTCATTTACTTTTCCGTCTAATGTGGCGTTAAGAATGTTGTATTGGTTTTGTTCATTAAGTTTTTGTAATTCTTGGTTTTTGACATAAGCATCTTGAGTAATCTTTAACTCTAAACTTCGTTGTTTTAGTTTGCTATTCCGGTATAAAGCAATAGCAAGTAAAAGGAAAGATGTTCCTGCTAAACCTGAAATCCAAAACCATAATTTTGTTGTTTTGTTTTCTGCAATAGCAATGTTTAGTTTGGCTTGTTCTTCTTGTATTAGGCTTTCTTGATTATATTTTGCTTCAATCTCTACAAGTGCTTTATTATTGCTCTTTTCAAGCATATACATGTTGAGCTTGTGTGCTTTTTCTAGATAATCTATTGACTTGGATAATTGCTTTTTTTTACCATAAATATGAGCCAAGTTAGATAGCGCAACGGTTTTAAACTGTAGGACTTTTAAATTGGTTGTGTCTTTAAGGAAAGGCAGAGCATCTAAATGTGTTTTTTCAGATTTAGTTAATTGACCTTGATACATTTGAGATACGGCAAGGTTTATTTGTACGCCAATTATTGAAATAGTGTCATGTATTTTTTGGTAGTGTGTTATTGCTTTTTTTGAGGTTTTCTCAGCCCTATCATACTCTCCTTTGTAAGAATGTATCCCAGTAAGGTTTGCGTAAGTTTTTGCAATGGTTTTTTCGGCGCCATTGTACTTCTCAAAATTAGCAATAACGAAATTAAATTTTTTTATAGCAGCATCTCTTTTGTCAAGAGCGACATCTGTTCGTTGTTCTTTGTATGTGATTTTGCTGTATTCTAAAAGATTAAGGCTCCCAATGTTAAAATAAGCGTTTGCAATAGTTAAGGAGTCGTTCTGTTGTGTGCTTAGTTTTTTGGCATTGGTAAAATGTTTTAGGGCAGATAAAAAACTATTATTATGCTTAAATAATTCACCAAGAGTGTTGTTCCATTTTATTTGCAATGGGATATTGTGTGAGTCAATCGCTTTTTCTAATTGTTTATAAGAAAGGGTATAGGCTTCTTCTTTCTGATTTAATTTAATGTGGGAGTCCACTTTTTTAAAGTAATCTACGCTATCTTTCTGCGAAAAGCAGAGGGTAGTTATAAAGAATAATAAAAGAAGAATAGTGTGTGTTTTTTTTGCGTAAATCATAACCGGAGAGATTAGGTTAGTTTGTTTTCAATGGCATATTTTGCAAGGCCAATAGTGGTTTTAATGTTTAACTTTTTCATTAGATTTTTTCGATGTGTCTCTACAGTGTTAACACTAATGGTAAGTTGCTTGCTTATTTCTTTAGTTGTGTGTTCTTGAATGATTAATTTCATAATTTCAAGTTCTCTTTTGGTTAAACTATTGTCGCTATCTGTTTTGAATTTTGCAACAATTTTTTCTTTAATAGTATCAGAAAAATAGTACTCACCATTATAAACCGAGTTAATCGCTTTTACAATATTTTCGCTTGCACATTGCTTAGAAAGGTACCCGTTAGCGCCAAGTTTTAGAACTTCTTTAATTAAATTAGTGTCTTCATAGCTAGAAAGTACAATCGTTTTGCAGGAGTTTTTTTTCTCTTTAAACTCTTTAAGAATATCAATGCCATCTACTTCTGGCATATTGATATCTAATATTAAAATATCTGCGCTATTCTGTTGTGTTTTTTTTAAAATATTTTTACCGTTTAAAGAAGATTCTACAATAGTAAAGTTCGACTCTAAGTCAAGAATAGCAATTAGCCCATCTAGTACTATTTGGTGATCATCAATAATATGAATTTTTATTTGCTGCATAACTTAATTTAGAGTGGTAACCCTTTTTTTTAATTGAATATTTTAAAAGTACTCTTTTTTTTTGAGTTTATGATATGTGGATAGATAAAATGGTAAATCAAAAAAGCCCAAAGTATACTTTGGGCTTTTTTTTACGCACTAAAAATAATACTAAGATAGGTTTAACGTAGTCTATCAGCAGATTTCACAAGATCTTCGTCCTTCTTTATTGCCTTGTTCGCTAAGGCTAATAATATAATAACGATAATAGGAAGAAACATCCCAACACCTTTCTCTGAAATATTCATTTCTCCAGGTGCAGTTAGTGATAAATACGAGAACACTATTAGTAAAATAAAGTTTAATATGATGTTTAGTCGGCCAATAATAAATTGCGACTTACGGTTGTTAAACATAAAAATACTAGCACTACTTGCAATAGCAGAACAAATAAATCCTGCAAGAATAAGCGGTGTGTCTTTTGCAAATACAATAATGTTATCTGTAGTTTTCCATAAGTAGAAAACAAAAGGTAGCACGCCAGAAATTAAGGCAGCTGCAAATAGATATATAGATTGTATGCGTTGTATCATAACAGCACAAAAATAGGAAAACTATCTGTAGTAATTGATGCTTGTTAGTGAAAAAAAACAATTTTTCAGGCAAGTTTATATAATTGAATGACGCTAAGTGTTTTAGAGTAGCTGCTATTGTCTTTTTCTATAAAATAGGCACTTGATTAATCATGGTTTATACCTGTGATTGAAAAATAAAGTTGTATTATTGTAGAATAAATTACTGCCATGGGCGTAATTATCTTCATGTAGGCCTTTGTTTCAAAAGTGCCAATCCAACTAAATTATTCCGATTAAATGTTTGAAATTTCACAATTAAAAGAAAAAAAACTTGTTGACTTGCAAGAGATTGCAAAAACAATAAGTATACCAAAATATAAGTCATTAAAAAAACTAGACTTAATATATAAAATCTTAGATGTTCAGGCAGAAAAATCTGCGCCAAAACCAAATAAAGCAGAAGCAACTCCTGAAGGAGAGCAGAAAAAGAAACGCACCCGTGTTTTGAGAGAAAAGGAAGCTCCAAAACCATCGTTTGCAGCAAAAGATAATACTGTGTCTGAGGTTAAAGCAGAGGAGAAAATAATAGAAAAAAAGAATGATTCTGATGAAAAAGAGACTAAAGAAACACCTGTAGTTTCAGATAGCTCAAATAATTCAAAGAATAATAATAAACAGCAACAGGCAAAGCCGCAACATAGAAATCAGCAGCAGCAGCAAACAAAGTCGCAACAAGCAAAGTCACAACAAACAAAGCCACAACATAGAAATCAACAGCATAAAAATAAAGGGACTCATAACCAGCACAAAGGAAAGGATGGGAATAAAGATTCAAGAAATCGTTATAAGGAGCCTGATTTTGAGTTTGATGCTATTATAGAAAGCGAAGGTGTGTTAGATCTTATGCAGGATGGTTATGGTTTTTTAAGATCGTCGGATTATAATTACTTATCATCTCCGGATGATATTTATGTGTCGCAATCACAAATTAGGTTGTTTGGTTTAAAATCTGGAGACACCGTTTTAGGTCATGTACGTCCGCCAAAAGAAGGCGAAAAATATTTCCCGCTTATTAAAGTAAGTAAAATTAACGGACAAGCACCTAACATTGTTAGAGATAGGGTTTCTTTTGAACACTTAACACCGTTGTTTCCTGATGAGAAATTTAAATTAGGAGAAAAACAAAGTACTGTTTCTACGCGTGTAATGGATTTGTTTACACCAATAGGGAAAGGGCAGCGTGCTATTATTGTTTCGCAGCCTAAAACAGGAAAAACAATGCTGTTAAAAGAATTGGCTAATGCTATTGCGGCAAATCATCCAGAGGTGTATCAATTGGTATTGCTAATTGACGAACGTCCGGAAGAGGTAACCGATATGCAGCGAAGTGTAAGAGGAGAGGTTATTGCTTCAACTTTTGATAAGGAAGCGCATGAGCATGTTAGGATAGCAAATCTTGTTTTAGAAAAAGCCAAACGTTTGGTAGAGTGCGGACATGATGTAGTAATCTTGCTAGATTCTATAACGCGTTTAGCAAGAGCATATAATACGGTACAGCCAGCATCTGGAAAAGTATTGAGTGGAGGGGTAGATTCAAACGCACTTCACAAACCAAAACGTTTCTTTGGAGCAGCCAGAAATATTGAAGGTGGCGGTTCGTTATCAATTATTGGAACGGCGCTTACGGATACAGGTTCTAAAATGGATGAGGTTATTTTTGAAGAGTTTAAAGGGACAGGTAATATGGAGCTGCAATTGGATAGAAGAATTGCTAATAGAAGAATATTCCCTGCTATTGATTTAATATCGTCAAGTACTCGTAGAGATGACTTGTTGTTAGATGATAAAACAATTAAACGCATGTGGGTAATGCGTAGGTACTTGTCAGGAATGAATCCTGTAGAGGCAATGGAGTTTGTGTATGATAGAGTAAAGAGTACGCGTAACAATGAAGAGTTGTTAATTTCAATGAACGGATAGCATCTTGATTGTATTAAATAAAAAAAGTGCTTTGAGTAATTCAAAGCACTTTTTTTATTGCCTTTTTTTAGGTAAAAACACCTTAGTGAATAAAAGCAAAAAAAGTCCTCATTTATAAAAATGAAGACTATTATGTGTTAAAACAGTAGAGCGTATTAAAGCGCTGCTACGTGTTTTGCTAAGTTAGATTTTAAGTTAGCTGCTTTGTTTTTATGGATAATATTGTTTTTAGCAATTTTATCAATCATAGAAACGATAGAAGGAAACATTTTTTCTGCAGCTGCCTTGTCTGTTAACTCACGTAAAACTTTAATTGCGTTACGAGTAGTTTTGTGCTGGTATTTGTTACGTAATCTTTTAGATTCGTTACTTCTGATTCTTTTTAATGCTGACTTGTGATTTGCCATATCTAATTTGTTTTGTTTTTTTTATAAATAAAAAGTAGCCCATAGGAGAATCGAACTCCTGTTTCTAGGATGAAAACCTAGCGTCCTAACCACTAGACGAATGGGCCAATTATAATAACATTATTAGGAGTAAAATACTACTAAAATGTAGTAGCCCATAGGAGAATCGAACTCCTGTTTCTAGGATGAAAACCTAGCGTCCTAACCACTAGACGAATGGGCCAATTGTTTTTAATTGCGGGTGCAAAAATACAACTATTTTTAAGTCCTGCAATAAACAGCTACTGTTTTTTTGAAAAAAAATTAGTAGGCTTTTGCAAAGAGTACACGTTTTTTAGATGGTTTGCCTGAATATACACACGTACCTTCCTCTTCTTTAGCGTCTAAGGGTATACATCTAATTGTTGCCTTAGTGTCGTTTTTAATTAGCTCTTCGGTTTCTTCAGTGCCATCCCAATGAGCAGAAAGAAAACCACCTTTGCTTTCTAAAACAGTTTTAAACTCTTCAAAGGTATTAACTTCTGTAATGTGATTATCTCTGTAATTTTCAGCAGCATTAAATAAGCTGTCTTGCATACTTGTTAAAAGTGAATTTACATAGGTTCCAATTCCGTCAAGTGATACTAGTGATTTTTCTTTGGTATCTCTTCTTGCAATTTCTACTTGGTTGTTTTCTAGATCTCTTGGTCCTACAACAATTCGTAAAGGGTATCCTTTTAATTCGTATTCAGCAAACTTAAATCCTGGTCGTTTAGTAACATCAGTGTCAATTTTTACGCGAATGCCAAACGGAGCAAGTACCGCTTTTATCTCTTCTGCTTTAGCTATTAATTGTTCGTTTTGTTCTACTTTCTTTTTGTTTAAAAAAGGAACAATAACCACTTGGTATGGCGCTAGTTTTGGAGGAAGTACTAGTCCTTCGTCATCAGAATGTGTCATGATAAGTGCGCCAATTAACCTGGTAGAAACCCCCCAGCTTGTTGCCCAAACATATTCTTCTTTACTTTCAGCAGTTTGAAATTTCACATCAAATGCTTTTGAAAAATTTTGCCCTAAAAAATGAGAAGTTCCTGCTTGTAACGCTTTACCATCTTGCATTAAAGCTTCAATAGTAAAGGTGTCATCTGCTCCTGCAAATCGTTCGCTATCACTTTTGTATCCTTTTATAACAGGCATTGCCATAAAGTCTTGCGCAAAAGTAGTATATACATCGTGCATTTGTTTAGCTTCTGCAACAGCTTCTTGTTTTGTAGCGTGTGCAGTGTGCCCTTCTTGCCATAAAAACTCACTGGTTCTTAAAAATAATCGGGTACGCATTTCCCAACGGACTACATTTGCCCATTGGTTAATAAGTAATGGTAGGTCTCTATGAGACTGAATCCACCCTTTATATGTGTTCCATATAATGGCTTCAGATGTAGGTCTAACGATAAGTTCTTCTTCTAGCTTAGCTTCTGGATCTACAATTAGTTTTGAGCCATCTTCAGGGTCAGTTTTTAATCTATAATGAGTAACAACAGCGCACTCTTTTGCAAAACCTTCTGCGTTTTTCTCTTCCGCTTCAAATAAACTTTTTGGTACAAAAATTGGAAAATATGCGTTTTGATGCCCTGTTTCTTTAAACATTTTATCTAATTGGTCCTTCATTAGTTCCCAAATAGCAAATCCGTATGGCTTTATAACCATGCATCCTCGTACGCCTGAATTTTCAGCAAGCCCAGCATTTTTAACTAATTCATTGTACCATTGTGAAAAATCTTCACTCCTTTTAGGTAATTTCTTGCTCATATAATGTATTTTGGCACAAATATTGTGATTATGTTAAATATAAAAAAGTTTCAGCAAAAATAACTATTTTTATAGTGTCCAACAATTTAAATTAGAGAGATATGAAATATAATTGTCAAACAAAAAGTAAAACACAAGGATTTATAGCAATTTTAGCTATAGTTTTTCTTGCCTCATGTGGGAGTTATCAACCGGTGGCGTATGCTAATGACGGTATTTATAGCGATACGGTTGTAGTAACAGAAACTCCAACCACTCCTTCAGCAACACAGGCTGCGTATTATGAAAATTATTTTGGAACGCCTCTAGTAGACTATGATACTCCGGTAGAGGAAGATGAGGTGGCTTCTGAAGTTGAAGTTGTGTATGAAGAAGAGCACGAATGTCAAGACGATAATACAACATATGTGTCGGTGTATCAAACAACACCATATTATCAATCATGTTGGCGCCACGGCCATTTAAACCACCATCACAACCATTGGAGTTCTTGTGGTATGAGTTGGGGATGGTCTACAGGATATTATGGTAGTGCATATTATAACGGATATTATGGTTATCCGTATTATGGCGGATACTACGGAAATCCATATTACAATGGGTATTACGGAAGTCCATACTATAATGGATATTATGGAAATCCTTACTATAACGGATACTACGGCAGAAATTATGCTAATGTTCGTGGAAGAAGAGGAATGGTGGTCAACTCGCAATACAGTTTAAATACCAACAGGCCTAGATTACGTACTACAAGTTCAAGAACATTGTGGCCTATATCTAATACTGTTTTACCTCGTTCTACAAGAGTAGCGCCTAAGCGTGTTGTTAGGTCTGTTTCTAAAAAAAGAAAAACTACTGTTCGCAAAACAACACCAAAAAGATCTGTTCGTAAAGCAACTCCTAAAAGAACTGTAAAACCTGTTCGTAAGGCAACGCCTACTCGTACACGTACTACACCAAAACGAAGTGGAAGTTCACGTAGCTATAGCGCTCCGAGAACTACAAGGTCTAGTCAGTCAGGTTCTCGAACAAGGGGGCGATAGTCAGTTGAAATTTATAGGACTACAAAAAAAAACAATATGAAAAAAATAGTATATATATTAGGATTCATAACAACAATTGGGTTTTCTCAAAACATAACAGATGCATTGTTGTTTAGTACAGAATTTTCTAAAGGTACTGCAAGGTATAATGCAATGAGTGGCGCTTTTGGTGCTTTAGGAGGAGATTTATCAGCTATAAACAATAACCCTGCAGGTAGTGCAGTGCTTCAGAATAGCCTGTTTGTAGGCAGTATGCAGTCAATGCATGTTGCAAATGATTTGTCGTATTTTAATTCTCCTACAGAGAGTGCTTTTACGAGTCTATCTATAAATCAATTGGGGGGTGCATTAGTTTTACATTCATATCAAAAAGATGCCGTATGGAAAAAAATAGTACTTGCAGCAAATTATCAAGAAACAAACAATTTTGGTAATGATTATACTGCTTCTGGAGTAAGTGACACATCTATAAACACTTATTTTTTAAACTATGCTGATGGTTTACCTTTCTCTGCAATACAAGCACTTCCTGGCGAGTACTTAGAGGAGGCTTATCTTAATATAGGTGCACAATACGGATTTGCGTACCAGCAAGCGTTTTTAGGGTATTATGGAGGGATTATTGACCCTGTAGATGACACTAACCCCACAAATGCGTTGTATGTAGGAACTGCAGATTTTAGTACAGTACAGCAAGATTATTTTTATGCCAGCTCTGGAGCAAATACAAAAACAAATATTAACTTTTCAACGCAGTATAAAGATGACTTGTATCTAGGTGCTTCTTTAAACTGGAATACAGTATTTTCTGAACGATTAACTCGTATTTATGAAACGGGATATGCTGAAGACTCGGCATTAGAGTTTGTGAGTTTTGATACTTATTTAAAAACAACAGGAAAAGGATTTTCTTTTCAGTTCGGGGCTATTAAAAAGGTTGGAAAAAACTTACGACTAGGCGTGTCAATCCAGTCGCCAACTTGGACTAGGTTAACCGATCAATTATCTCAAAAAATTAATAGTAATCTTGCCGATACTGATATTGGTTATATAGGTAAAAATCAAGTCAATGTTTTTGAACCATATACATTAAGGGCTCCTGCAAAATATACAGGAAGTGTAGCTTATGTGTTTGGAAAAAGAGCTTTGTTAAGTCTTGATTATAACTATAAGGATTACCAGAATATAAAAATGAAACCAAATTACGATTTTAGCGCTGTAAATACCACTATAAAAAATAGTTTGGTAGGTGCTTCATCTTTGCGTGTAGGAGGGGAGTATCGTGTTGATAAGTGGAGTTTACGTGGCGGGTATCATTTTGAAGAAAGTCCATATAAAGATCTTACAATGCAAAGTGATTTATCGGGGTATTCTTTTGGATTTGGATATCATTTCCCGAATATGACATTAGATTTTTCATATAGTCGTTCTATGCAAGATAAAAAACATCAACTGTTTGATGTAGGATTAATAAATAAGGCAAATGTATCTGCAACAGAATCTTTTATAACAGCAACCTTAGTATATAAATTATAAACCTGTTACAATTTAAAACTTTTTTTCAAGCCAATATTTATTGAATCGCTAGTTACGGCTATTTCTCCACTATTGTAGAGAAAACCACTAGATATCTGCCCTTTTTGGGTGCCAATGATTCTTTCATAGCTAAAAATGAGGGCTGTTTTTGTATTAATAAAATAGGTGAGTCCAGACGATAAAGTAGATCCAAAATAATTTGTGCGGTAATTATCTGGGTTTAAGTTTGTAGAGTAGTTGGTGTAAGTGCTCTTGGTTTCATAGCTATAGGTAGCTCCCATAGCTATAAAGCCTTTAAGTTTTTTTATGAATTTGAACTCCCATTTTATGGCTAATGGTATTGTAAGCACCTCGCCTTTAAAATTGCCGTGATATGTAGGAGAACTCCAATTAAAGAATCCCATACCTGAACTTGAGCTGCTATATCCTTCTTGATAAAAATCAAGGCTTGCCTTGTGATATTTAAGGCCTGTTGTAAGACTCCAGTTTTTAAAAACATAATATTCAGTTAATATTTTTATTGTAGGGCTGTTGTTTGTGTCAGGAGATATACCAATCTCAGCGCCATAATACCAGTTTTTAGCAGGGTTTATAATTACTTTTTCTTGAGCATGTGTATTAAGTATAGTACAATAGAGAATAAATGTGAGCGCAAAATTTTTCATAATCTTATTTGTGTTAAAATTGTTTTTTTAAACCAATAGAGGTAAGCAATCCTTTGCTATGTGAGTCTCCTGTGCCACTGTCTCCTTTTGAGGTGCCATCATAGAACTCATAAGACATATACATAGCTGTTTTTGAATTAAAGAAATAGGAAATACCGTATGATAGTACGCCACTAATATAGTTGGTTTTATAATTATGTGTGTTTTGGTTGCTGGAGTAGTTTAGGTAGGTTGTTTTTGTTTCGTAATTTTTTGTTGCCCCCATAGAAATGTGCCCGCGTAGTTTGTTGTTAAATCGCCATTCCCATTTTATTCCTAGTGCAGCACTTAATACATCTCCTTTAAATGTACCGTAGTAAGTTGGGATATAAATAGCCCATCCAGTCCCATGGTTTCCTTCTTTGTGAAAATCAACAGCTACTTTATAATACTTTATTTTTGAAAAAACGCTCCAATTTTTAAAAACATAGTACTCCGATAATACTCCTGCAGAAAACGATTTTTCTGGATGAGAAAGCCCTGCTTCAAGACCAAAATACCAATTTCCAGTAGGTTTTATAATTGCTTTTTCTTGAGTAAAACCTTGTGTTGCTAAAAAAAACATTATAATAAAAAGTGCTTTAGTTTTCATAAAACCGTGTTT
Source organism: Flavobacteriaceae bacterium (assembly GCA_965178655.1). Taxonomy (GTDB): domain Bacteria; phylum Bacteroidota; class Bacteroidia; order Flavobacteriales; family Flavobacteriaceae. Next base: position 651,643 of record OZ238266.1, on the reverse strand, counting down.
ATATAAACTACAAGATACGTAAAAAAGATTAAAAAGTATTTTGTAAGGTGATTATAATAATCAACATTTTTTTTCGTTGTACTATATGTAAAACAAAAAACTACGATTATGAATCAATTAAATATTATGAGGCGTTTAATACTTTGCTTTATTGCTTGTTTAATTATTTTTGCTTGTTCTGAGTCAGATTATTTGGAAGATCAAAACAATCCATCTGAAGTTAATTTTTATGCATTAGCAGTGGGAAATTCGTGGGTGTATAAGAATTATAGATATGACCATGTTACTAATTTATATACTGATTCTGGAGTGATAGATTCTATAGCTATTGTTGCTGTTCAAGATTTTTCAGGAGAAACATATTTTAAATTTAGACGATTAACAACAGGGAATGATAATGAGATTCCTCTTTACGGTTTTAACGGTGAGTATTTTGAATTTTTAAGAGAATTTGAAGGGAATTTAATGAATGAAGAGGGGGAAATTAAATTTACAAATAATAATTATGAAGAGCGATTGTTACGCGAGTATTCATGGGGAAGTGTTTATGAAACTTTAGTTGAAGGTGATGAGATATTAAGTGTTGAAGCTGGGGATTTTAGTTGTATAAAATCAGAGCGATATTTTAAAGACTTAGATGGAATACAATTAACTGGTTTAGATAAATTTTACTATTCAAGTAAATATGGGCTTATCTATAGTACAGTGTCAGCTGTGAACAATAGTACGCCACTGGTCATTAGACGTTTAGATTCTTATGAGATTCAATAGTGGTTATAGGTAAAAAGACAAAAAAGTCCTTAAGAATTGTTAAAGGTGTGAGAAAAACACTGTTATAACACCCTGTTTAGTTTCTCGGACAGTATTTTTTTTAGCGTAGTGTAGTCCATGATTTCTTGTATGATACCGGCGTTTGAACTATCTGAAGAAACGGTTTTAGAGAGCATGTTAATCTTCTTAGAAACTAAAAACCTGCGTAAACTTAAAATATTTTCATCTACTAACCGTCCAATGTGTTCGGTTTTAGATGTGATAAATATATTTTGGCGCTCCCAGTCATCTAAACTATAGCGTTCTTCATTCATTAATATAGAAGTCACTTCAAGGGCAAGAACGGGGTCTAAGGTGTTTATAAACTTGTCAATTTGCAACTCATTGTCTTGCTGTACGTTTGTTACAATTTGATAATATAATTGCTGAAACAACTCATTTGTAAATTCTACTTCATCTTCTTGAAGGCTTAAGAATATTTTTTGATGTACCGTATTTTTTTCGGTTTCTTGGTTGAGTTCTAGTTGTCCTTCGTCATTTTCTTTAAGGTAGTACTCTTCAAATTCAGTTTCTTCAGTAGCATATAGCAGTAAAATCTGAATGATTTTTCGCTCTAGCTCATATTGTTCGTCTACCTTTTTTATAGGAGTAGATGTTTTATGTACAACATTAAAAGGTTGAGGTGTTTTGCTGCCTTTTTTTGCTGTTTCTTTAGCTGCGGAGCTAGTAAGTTGTGCTAGGGTAGAAAAGAGTACTTCTTCAGAGATGTCCATAATTCTGGCACATTCCTTAATGTATAACTCTTGTTTTATGGTGTCAGGAATCTTAGAGATACTAGTAATGATATCTCTTATGGTTCCTGCTTTTTTTACGGGGTCATTTTTAGATTCTTCACTAAGTACATTTGCTTTAAAGGCAATAAAATCTTTAGACTGTTCCTCAAGATATAATACTAAATCTTCGTAGGGTGTTTTTTTAGCAAAAGAATCGGGGTCTTCTCCTTCTGGAAAGGTGCAAATACGCACATTCATTCCCTGTTCTAATATTAAATCCACCCCTCTTAAAGACGCGCGAATACCTGCGGCATCTCCATCAAATAGAATGGTAATATTTTTAGTTAGTCGGTTAACTAGTCTAATTTGGTCACTTGTTAGTGCTGTTCCAGATGAGGCTACTACGTTGTGAATTCCGGTTTGGTGAAACTGAATAACATCGGTGTATCCTTCTACTAAATAACAGTTATCCTCCTTTGCAATAGTTTGTTTTGCTTGATAAATACCATATAAAATTTTACTTTTATGGTAAATGTCACTTTCTGGAGAGTTAAGGTATTTGGCAGCTTTTTTGGTATTGCTTAAAATTCGTCCTCCAAAACCCAATACGCGTCCGCTCATAGAGTGTATAGGGAACAATACACGCCCTTTAAAACGATCAAACTGCTTGCTTTCTTTTACAATAGTTAATCCGGTTTTTTCTAAAAACTCTAGTTGATAGCTATTTTGTAAAGCTGTTTTAGTAAATGCATCCCATTGGTCTAAGGCGTATCCTAAATGAAACTTTTTAATGGTTTCAGGAGTAAAACCACGTTCTTTAAAGTAGCTTAATCCTATAGCTTTTCCGTGGTCGTTATTATGAAGTATATCAGAAAAATATTTTTGTGCGTATTCAGAAACTAAATACATGCTCTCTCGCTCACTAGCTTGCTCTTTTTGCTCGTTAGATTGCTGGGTTTCTTCAATTTCAATATTATATTTTTTAGCAAGGTATTTAATTGCCTCTGGATATGAAAAGTGTTCATGCTCCATTAAAAAAGCTACTACATTTCCGCCTTTTCCAGATGAGAAATCTTTCCAGATTTGTTTTACGGGAGACACCATAAAACTAGGAGAGCGTTCGTCGGTAAACGGACTGAGTCCTTTAAAGTTACTTCCTGCTTTTTTGAGTTGTACAAAATCACCAATAACCTCCTCTAAGCGAGCAGTTTCAAAAACATTGGTTATGGTGGTTTGTGATATCATTTTAGTCTGTTGTAAATATAAGCGATAAAATCTGTTTTAAGACTATTTAGTTTAGTCTATGTATCCCATTTTTTTCATCCAGTCATTATTAAACATTTTACCAACATATCTGCTTCCATGATCATGAAATAAAACAACAACAACGTCGTCTTTAGTAAAATGTTCTTTTAGTTGTAAGAGGCCTTTTATGGCAGCTCCAGCAGAGTTTCCTAAAAACATACCTTCTTCTTTTGCCAAACGTTGTGTGTATATAGCGGCATCTTTATCGGTAACTTTAGTAAAACCGTCAATAATATCAAAATCTACATTTTTTGGTAAAATATCTTCTCCAATACCTTCGGTTACATAAGGGTAAATTTCGTTTTCATCAAAAATACCAGTTTCATGGTATTTTTTAAATACCGATCCGTAAGTGTCAATTCCCCAAACTTTAATATTAGGATTTTGTTCTTTTAAGTATTTTCCAACACCTGAAATGGTTCCTCCGGTTCCAACACCTACTACAAAGTGGGTGATTTTTCCTTCGGTTTGCTTCCAGATTTCTGGCCCAGTACTTTGATAATGTGCTTTGGCATTACTAGGGTTGTCATATTGGTTTACATACCATGCATTTGGTGTTTCTTCTGCCAGACGTTTAGATACTGAGTAATATGAGCGTGCATCATCTGGAGCAACATCAGTAGGGCAAACAACAACTTCTGCGCCAACAGCTTCTAACATGTCTACTTTTTCTTTAGACTGTTTGTCTGCCATAACAAAAATACACTTATATCCTTTTACAATGGCAGCCAAGGCAAGTCCCATTCCTGTATTTCCTGAGGTACCTTCAATAATTGTTCCTCCGGGTTTTAGTCGTCCATCTGCTTCAGCATCTTCAATCATCATTAAGGCCATACGGTCTTTTACAGAGTTGCCAGGGTTAAATGTTTCGTATTTTGAAAGCACCAAACAAGGTAGTTCTTTAGTAATAGTGTTTATTTTTACCAAAGGCGTATTTCCGATAGTCTCTAATATATTTTTTGCGTAGTTCATTGTGCTATGTTTTTTTGCGAATACAAAAATAACTAAAAGAATTGATAATGGACAATGAATAGTTTATCTAAACAAATAAAATATGCTACTCAAACCTAATAGCTGTTACAGGCGCTATTTTGGTGATGATTTTTGAAGGAATTAAAAGCAGTAAAAAGCAAATAATAAATGTACCTGTGTTTAGAGCAATTACATGACCAAAGTTAATGTAAATAGGGACTTCAGTTACATAATAATTTGCAGGGTCTAACGGGAAAAATTTAAATTGTTTTTGAATGTATAGCAGTCCTAGGCCTATTGTGTTTCCCCAAAAAAGACCAATCATTATAATATAAGAAGCATTGTATATAAATATTTTTCTAATACTCCAGTTATTACTGCCTAAGGCTTTTAGTACTCCAATAAAATTGGTTTTTTCAAGAATGAGCACCAATAGCATAACACTCATGTTAATTACGGATATTAAAATCATAATTCCAATAATTGTAAGTGTGTTAAAATCAAAAATTTTAATCCATTCAAATATGGTGTAATACTTTTCTTTAATGGTAGTTACATCTAAAAAAGAATCTGTTTCTTCGTAAAAAGTAGCACCTATGCTATCTATGTCTCTAAAATCATCTATAAACACCTCAAAATTACCAACCTCATCATAAACACCTTGCTCGTTTTTGTGCCATTTATTCATACGTTGAATATGTCTGATGTCTGCAAGTACTATTGTTTTGTCGAAATCTTGAAAACCGGAGTTGTATAGCCCTACAATTTTAAATTTTCGCGTATTTGGAATGCTATTTAACGATTGTTTAGGGAAATGAGCACTAATAGTGTCGCCAACGGAAAGGTGTAGTCTATTAGCTAGATAATCTGAAAGGAGTAACTCATTATTTTCTTTATTGTCACCTACATTAGGTAGTTGCCCGTGGGTTAAAAAATCTTGAAAATATTGCCAATGATAGTCTGCGCCAACTCCTTTTAGAGTGATGCCTTCAAAATCATTTTCTGTACGGATAATCCCAGATTTATGTGCTACGGCTTGTATATGACTTACCCCGTTAATAGTATTGCTGGAGTAAAAGTTTTGATTTAAAGCAATTGGTTTGTCGGAAGTTTCAGTGGTGTTATTGTCATATTTTGAAATGAGAATATGACCATTAAAAGCTGCTACTTTTTCTTGGATTTTCTGTTGCAGCCCCATACCTGTAGCTACAGAAATAAGCATCATAACCATTCCTAACGCAATTGCAAGTACTGCAATTTTTATTATTGGAGAGGATATACTACTTTTATACTGTTTAGCAGTAATTATACGTTTGGCTATAAATAATTCAAAATTCAATGCAGAAAATTCATTTAATAAAACTCAAAAATACATTATTAATCGTTTTTGGCGTACTTTTTATGTTAGTAAGTTGTAGGGGGCAGCAAAAAGAGCCTCAAAAAACGACAAAGGTTATTAATGCGCCAATTAGTTTAGGTATATCTCAAACAGAGGCTTATTTGTCGGTATTACAAAATAAAACAGTGGGTGTTGTAGCAAACCAAACCAGTGTGTTTGTAAATTCACCCTTGCGTACTCATTTGGTAGATTCATTATTACACTTAGGTGTATCAGTTAAAAAAGTGTTTGCTCCAGAACATGGTTTTCGAGGAAAAGCAGATGCAGGGGCGCATATTGCTAGTGGAAAAGATGCAAAAACAGGCTTAGATATTATATCTATTTACGGAAAAAATAAAAAACCATCAGCAGAGCAGTTAAATGGTATTGATGTAATGATTTTTGACATACAAGATGTTGGCGCTCGGTTTTACACCTATATATCATCATTACATTATATAATGGAAGCCTGTGCTGAGCAAGATATTCCTTTGTTGGTGTTGGATAGACCAAATCCGAACGGGCATTATATTGACGGTCCTGTTTTAGAACAAGCACATAGAAGCTTTGTAGGAATGCACTCGGTACCTGTAGTACACGGTATGACTATAGGTGAGTATGCACAAATGATTAACGGAGAAAAATGGTTGAAAAATGAGATAGAGTGCAATCTAACGGTAGTTCCTTGTAAAAATTATACTAAAGATATGTCGTATGTGTTACCTATAAAACCGTCACCTAATTTGCCAAATAAAAAGGCCATACAATTATACCCGAGTTTGTGTTTTTTTGAAGGTACGCCTGTTAGTGTGGGCAGAGGGACAGATATGCAATTTCAGATATATGGTTCACCAAGTATGCCAGAAACAAATTTTTCGTTTACACCAATGCCTAAAGAAGGCGCAAAATTCCCAAAGCATGAAGGAAAAGTTTGTTTTGGAGAGGATTTACGCGGTAGCACTCCACAAGCAAAAATTACATTAGGTTGGTTGATTTATTCCTATCAAAACACGATAGATAAGTCCTCGTTTTTTTCTCCATTTTTCACAAAGTTAGCAGGTACAACACTGTTGCAACAACAAATAGAAAAAGGTTTAAGTGCTTCTGAAATTAGCGCTTCTTGGCAAAAAGATTTGTTAAGTTATAACACGCTAAGAAAGCCTTATGAGTTGTATTAGAAAGCGCTAACGCTTATCGCACAGAAATATTTGTCTTCATTTTTTCTACAATATGATAAACCGCTGGGCACACCTCTACATTGTTTAGGGTAAGATCTAAGATGGTTTGAAACTTTCGTCTGTTTGTATGTGGGTATTCCTTACATGCTTTAGGTCTAACATCGTAAATTAAACAGTAGTTGTCATCAGCTAAAAAAGTGCAGGGTGCTGTTTGTAGTACATGAAAGTTGTCCTCGTCAACCCTTAGGTATTTTTCAATAAATTGAGGTTGTTTCATTTTTAAATGTTTTGAAATTCGCTCAATATCTTTGTCGGTAAAAATCGGACTAGTAGTTTTACAACAGTTGGCGCAACTAAGGCAATCGGTTTCTTGAAACTGATCGTCATGTAAATCTTGCATAATGTAATCTAAGTTTTTTGGAGGATGCTTTTTTAGCTTTTTAAAAAACTTTTTAGTGGCGATATGTGTATCTTTGGCAAGTTTTGGAAGCTCTTCTAAGAAATCTTTCATAGTAATACATTACATTTTGTAAATACAAATATAGCATATATGATAGATATTTTAGGAAAAGCGTTGTTAGATTATCATCACGGAAATTATACCGAAGATATTATTACAAGGTCAACCATTACAGAAGCCGATTCACTTCCGCTACCATATTTGTTCAGAAAATATGCAGATATGCCATTAATAGAGCAAAAAGCAATGCAGCTAGCAACCGGAAAAACGCTTGATGTTGGTTGTGGCGCAGGAAGTCATAGCTTATATCTTCAGAATGTAAAAAACATATCAATTACTGCAATAGATGTTTCTAAAGGCGCTACTGAAGTGGCTAAATTACGTGGTGTAAATACAGTTGTAAATAAAAATTTATTTGAAGTAACAGATAAATATGATACTATCCTATTACTGATGAATGGGGTAGGTATTTCTGGAAAACTAGAGCGGATAAATCTCTTTTTACAGCACTTAAAAGACCTCTTGAATTTGGGCGGACAAATTCTTCTAGACTCGTCAGATATCTCTTATATGTTTGATGCCGATGATGATGGTGGCTTTTGGGTGAACCCTGAAGCATATTATGGAGAAGTTTGTTTTACTATGCAGTATAAAAAGGAAACTTCAGAGGAATTTGATTGGTTATATTTAGACTTTAATACCCTGCAAAATGCCTGTCATGCAAACGGATTATCTTGTAACTTAGTTCAAGAAGGTGAGCATTTTGATTTTTTAGCAAGGCTAACAGTAATGAATTAAGGAATATTCATGTATTTGTGAGTTTGTAAAGACATTTTCCATTTAGGATTGTCCATCACAAAATTGACCATTAAAGGAATCATCTTATCTTTTTTGCTCCATTCTGGTTGTATAAATAAAATACACTTGTCTGATACACGAGCTGCTTGTTCTTCCGCAAATTTAAAATCATCTTTATTGTAAATAATAATTTTTAACTCATCAGCTGCATCACAGACCTCTTGGGTAGGGAGCTTTGTTTTTTTAGGAGATAGACAAATCCAATCCCAATCTCCAGATAGCGGATAAGCTCCAGAAGTCTCAATATGGGTTTTAGCACCTCGTAATTTTAAAGCTAGGGTTAGCGGATTCATGTTCCAAGATAAGGGTTCTCCGCCAGTAACTACAACAGTGTCGGAGTATTTAGTAGCGCTAATAGCAATGTTTTCGGTTTTGGTAGGAGGGTGTAAATTTGCATCCCAACTTTCTTTTACATCGCACCAATGGCAACCAACATCACAACCACCAATACGAATAAAATAAGCAGCAGTTCCCTTATGAAAACCTTCTCCTTGAATGGTGTAAAACTCTTCCATTAACGGAAGCATTTCTCCTTTATTGACTAATTGTTGGGTGTCTTTTGTAATCATGGCTGCAAAGATACATTTTAACGCGGATAATTCAGTACAAATTTGCAGGCTAAAAAATAGTATTTTTTGAAATTAGAATTGTATTTTTCGGAACAAAATAAAATAGCTGAAAAATTCATGAAAAAAATAATATATACACTATTAGTAAGTGCCACATTTTTACAATGCACAAAAAAAGACAACCCTTTTTTAATTCAAAAGACTCAAATAGGTAGTTTTCAAAAAGAATTTACAGTTAAACAAATCGATTCTGTTTTTGCAAACGATTCTATAGTAAAGCATGTTGCTGGAGATGAGTTTATAGGAAATGTAAGCGATATTGAAATTTACCAAAAAGGAGGAGAGCACTTACTTACGTTGTCGCCTACAGAAGCATTTGACGATAATTCAAAAATTAATTTTATTCGTATAAACAGTAAACGCTATGCTACGGCACAAAAAACAGGACTCTCAAGTACCTTTAAAGACTTTAAAGATAAGTACACCATTTCAAAAGTTGATAGGATATTGAATAGTATAACAGTAACCTTTCAAGATCAAAATTTTTATATCACTATCTCGGTAGATGAATTATCAAGCGAGTATAAGTACAATTATAATGCTGTTATAACAGCTGCCAGCATACCAAGTACGGCTAAAGTAAAAAGCTTGCAATTGGATTGGTTTTAGTCTGTCTTTAAAACGATTTGATTCCTCTTAGAGAGATTAAATCATTAGGAATAGCCTTAAAACTAAAATATGTGTTTAAAAACCGAAACGAATGTGTTTCGGTTTTTGTTTTTTACCCTATATTTGAAAGAATTTGATTTTACAAGGCGCATAAATGACAAATACAGATAAAAACACTTTAGCATACGCAAAAGCACAAGACAAACAAGATGCTTTAAAAACATACAGGTCTCAATTTCATATACCAAAAGATAAAGATGGTAATGATTGGTTGTATTTTACAGGAAACTCACTAGGGTTGCAACCAAAATCAACCAAAACATATATCAATCAAGAATTAACCGATTGGGCAAACTTTGGCGTAGAAGGCCATTTTGAAGCTAAAACCCCATGGATGCCTTATCATGAATTCTTAACAGATGCCATGGCAGAAGTTGTAGGCGCAAAGCCTATTGAAGTTGTTATCATGAATACGCTAACTACAAACTTACACTTGCTAATGGTGTCGTTTTATCAGCCTACAAAAACAAAATATAAAATTGTAGTAGAAAGTGATGCTTTTCCTTCAGATAAGTATGCGGTACAATCGCAATTAGATTTTCATGGTGTAGATGTTAATGATGGTCTTATAGAGTGGAAACCCCGAAAAGGCGAAGAATTATTACGCCTAGAAGATTTGCAAACTATTCTTGACGAGCAAGGCGATGAGATAGCGTTATTGCTTATAGGTGGTGTAAACTATTATACCGGACAAGTGCTAGATATTAAAAAAATTGCAGCAATGGGTCATGCCAAAAATTGTATGGTTGGTATTGATTTGGCTCATGGTGTAGGAAACATAAAACCAAACTTACACGATTCAGGAGTAGATTTTGCTGCTTGGTGTACTTATAAATACTTAAATTCAGGTCCAGGAAGTTTGGGAGGCTTGTTTGTACATGAAAAACATGCGCATAACAAAACACTAAAACGTTTTTCAGGTTGGTGGAGTCATAATAAAACTACACGTTTTAATATGCGACAAGAATTAGACGTCATGCCAGGAGCCGAAGGCTATCAACTAAGTAATCCGCCAATATTATCTATGGCTGCCATTAAAGCATCATTAGATATGTTTAAAGAGGTAGGAATGGATGCTTTGCGAGAAAAATCGGAAAAACTAACAGGGTATTTTGAGTTTTTATTAAATACAATTGAATCTGATAGTATAAAAATCATTACACCAGCCAATCCAAAAGAACGTGGCTGTCAATTATCTATTCAGGTTAAAAATGCCGATAAAAGTTTGCATAAAAAATTAACCGAAGCACATATTATTACAGACTGGAGAGAGCCCGATGTTATTCGTTGTGCGCCAGTGCCACTATACAACTCTTTTGAAGATGTGTATAGAATGGTTGAAAAATTAAAAAAATTGATATAAAATTAAACCTCATGAATAAAGGAAAATTAATAAAAGGAAAAGCAACTCCAAGAGGGAAGTTTCCACATGTAAAGCGTGTAGGAGATTTTATTTTTGTTTCAGGAACCAGTTCTCGTCGCCCAGATAATTCTTTTGAAGGTGTTGAGGTTGATGAATTTGGTACCACTAAACTAGATATTAAAGCGCAAACAAAAGCCGTTATTGAAAACATAAACGATATTTTAAAAGAAGAAGGTGCAAGCCTAGAAGATATTGTTGATGTATCGTCGTTTTTAGTAAACATGAATGATTTTGGAGGTTATAATGAGGTATATGCCTCGTATTTTAATTTTGATGGACCAACACGTACAACAGTAGCAGTACATCAATTACCGCATCCACATTTGCTTATAGAAATAAAAGTTGTGGCTTATAAAAAAATAGATGCATAGCACATATTGGCAATGATAAAAATACAGAATTATATTAACGGGCAGTACGTTTCACCTAAAAAAGGAGAATGGTTAGATAACTATAACCCATCAACAGGGGCGGTGTATAGCCAAATTCCAAACTCTTCAGAAGAAGATGTAGCAGCAGCTTATGCAGCTGCCAATGCAGCATTTCCGAGTTGGTCAAACACACCAATAGAGGAACGTAGTAACATACTATCTAAAATAGCTCAGCTGATAACAGAAAACCTATCCAGCTTAGCAGAAGCAGAGGCTATTGATAACGGAAAACCATTGTCACTTGCTACAAGCATAGATATTCCTCGTGCAGCAAGTAACTTTCAGTTTTTTGCAAATGCCATTACTCAGTTTTCAAGTGAAGCACATGAGAGTGTGGGTTTAGGTGCATTTAATTTTACTTTAAGAAACGCCATTGGCGTAGTGGGGTGTATATCACCATGGAATTTACCACTCTACTTGTTTTCTTGGAAAATAGCCCCTGCCTTGGCAGCGGGAAATACCGTAGTAGCAAAACCAAGTGAGGTTACACCAATGACTGCTTATCTATTAGGTAAAATTTGTACGCAAGCAGGACTGCCAAAAGGCGTGTTAAATATTGTGCATGGTTTAGGACATACAACTGGTCAGGCTATTGTGTCTCACCCAAAAATAAAAGCAATTTCATTTACAGGAGGTACTGCTACAGGAGCAAGTATAGCACGTGTAGCCGCACCAATGTTTAAAAAACTATCACTAGAATTAGGCGGAAAGAATCCTAATTTAATATTTGCTGATTGCGACTATGATCAAATGCTAAAAGTCACCTTAAAATCAAGTTTTGCTAACCAAGGACAAATATGTTTATGTGGCTCTAGAATTTTTGTAGAACGCAGTATCTATGATAGGTTTAAAACCGATTTTGTTGCAGCAACAAAAAAGTTGGTTGTTGGTAATCCATTAGATAAAAAAACAAATATAGGCGCATTAGTCTCTAAACCACACCTTGAAAAAGTTAAGTCATATATAGATATAGCAAAAGAAGAAGGCGGAACAGTACTATGTGGTGGACATTATATCACTGTTCCCGGATTTGAAAAAGGCTATTATTTAGCGCCTACTATTATTGAAGTGTCGGATAATAATTGTCGATTAAATCAAGAAGAAATTTTTGGACCTGTAGTAACTATAATGCCGTTTGATACGGATAATGAAGTTTTGGAATTAGCCAATAATGTAACTTACGGACTCTCAAGTACCATTTGGACTAACAACTTAAAAAGAAGTATGCGTTTGGCAAAAAATATTCACGCAGGAATTGTATGGATAAACACTTGGTTAATGCGAGATTTACGGACTCCTTTTGGAGGTGTAAAAGACTCTGGTGTAGGTAGAGAAGGCGGTGTAGAAGCACTTAGATTCTTTACAGAGCCTAAAAATATATGTATTAAATTTGATTAAAAACAGTTATAAATGACGATAGATTTCACAAATAAAAACGCATTAGTTTGCGGAAGCACACAAGGTATAGGAAAAGCAACAGCAGTACAATTGGCCGCTTTAGGTGCTAATGTAACCTTAGTTGCTAGAAATGAAGAAAAATTAAAAGCAGTATTGGCAGAATTAAAAAATTCAGGAAGCCAGTTACATAGTTATATTGTTGCAGATTTCCAGGAGCCTATTGCATTAAGAGAGAAGGTAGAAGCAGCAAATACAACCTTTCATGTTTTAATAAATAACACTGGCGGACCAGCAGGTGGGCCAGTATTTAAAGCAAATTTAGAATCATTTGAAAGTGCATTTACACAGCATTTAAAATGCAACCATATGTTGGTGCAAGCAGTTGTTCCGGGTATGGAAAAATCATGTTTTGGAAGAATAATTAATGTAATATCAACTTCTGTAAAGCAGCCATTAGCAGGTTTAGGTGTGTCTAACACCATTCGTGGTGCTGTAGCCAATTGGTCAAAAACCTTAGCTGGAGAATTAGGAGCGCATGGTATTACTGTAAACAATGTGTTGCCAGGTGCTACAGGAACAGAACGTTTAAAACAAATTATTACTAATAAAGCCGAAAAAACAGGACAATCATTTGATGAGGTAGCCAATGCTATGAAAAATGATATTCCAGCAAAACGTTTTGCTCAACCAGAAGAAATTGCAAACGCTATTGTTTTTCTAGCGTCTGATGCCGCATCATATATTAACGGAATTAACGTTCCTGTTGATGGCGGAAGAACAAAAAGTTTATAATATTAATACCCGTACTATATCATGAAAAGAAAACTTCGTATTAACGGCCATTCGCATTTACTTCCCTACCCGGAAGAGATTCCTCAGTTTATGAAGGATAAAGAGATTTTTTGGGTAGATGATGAACGAAAATACATGTTACAAAAAGGTTGGAAACGACCAGTAACCGATTCTAGTTTCTTTTTAAATGAAAAATTAGCATGGATGGAACGCAATAAAATTGACCATGCTGTGGTGTTAAACTTATCACAGTTATATGGAAATGGTTTGCGTTTAGAAGAAATGAAACACGCATTGCGATTTCAGAATGATTTTAATGCCCGTGTACAACATGATAATCCTTCAAAATTTACTTGCGGATTTGTAGTGCATCCTGGGTTTATAAACGGTGCTTTATGGGAAATTGAACGTTGTGTTGAACAATTAGGGATGAAAGTACTGTGTTTGCCAACACATTATATGGACTCTATTGGGCAATGGCGTTGTATTTTTGATGAAGAAAACGATCCTATTTTTGAATTGGCAAACAAATATAAATTAGCGATTGAAGTACACCCTTATGATGGTGATAAAATGATAAAATTAGCCAATACCGCCTGGCGTTTTCATCTGGTTTGGATGTTAGCACAATGTGGAGATGCGTATCATTTTTATACCCTGAACGGAATGCAAGAGCGTTTTCCGAATATCAGAACTTGCTTTGCACATGGGGGGCAATTAGCACAAATGAATTTAGGACGACGTATTCAAGGGTTTGATGGTAGACCAGATTTGTTTGAAGGAAAATACCACCCTAGAAAGGCTGTTGCTCATGAAAATATTTATTTTGACACATTAGTGCATGATACAGATTCATTAAAACTAACTTTTGAGCGACAAGGCGCAAAACAAGTAATAATGGGCTTAGATGACCCGTACCCTTTAGGGGAAATGGAAAGTGACGCACAGTCATCATATCCTGGTAAAATATTAGATTTGGCAAAAGAACGAAAGCTAATTACCAATACGGAATATGATGATATTTGGGAGCATAATGTACTCAATTGGCTTTTTGGTAAAGACGAAAAAGCAAAACAAGATTTGATTAAAAAAATAATAGGATAGTTACTAATGCACTTTATACCTCAAGAATTAGATGATTATGTGGTAGCACATTCTCAAGAAGAACCTGTTTTATTACAACAGCTAACACGAGAAACCTATCAGAAAATATTACAGCCAAGAATGCTAAGCGGCCATTATCAGGGCCGTATATTGAGTATGATATCTAAATTGGTATCACCAAAAACTATTTTAGAAATAGGGACTTATACGGGGTATTCTGCGTTGTGTTTATCTGAAGGCTTGTCAGAAGATGGTGTATTGCATACAATAGATGTTAATGAAGAGTTGGTAGATTTTCAGAGAAAGTATTTTGATAAGTCACCATATGCAGCACAAATAAAACAACACTTAGGAGATGCAACAATTATTATACCTGAGTTAGATGCTAAGTTTGACTTGGTGTTTATAGATGCCGATAAACCAAATTACATTAACTATTTTAACGCTATTATTGATAAAATGAACCCCGGAGGTATAATTTTATCTGACAATGTATTATGGACTGGGAAAGTGTTAGAGCCGCTCAAGAAAAACGATATTGCTACAAAAGTATTGTTGGCGTATAATGCTTTGATAAATGAAGATGATAGGGTAGAAACGGTATTACTTCCTATACGAGATGGTTTAACTATAACTAGAGTGAAATAGTTTTAAAACCGACGCTTTATTGGGCCAGTTAAATCATTAATATCTTCCTTAACCTTATTTATCTCCTTAGTAACATCACTAGCCAAGTTAGTGTCAATACCATGTGATTGAGCGCTATTGGTGATTTCAGATTTTATATCGTTAGTAGCATTTTTAAGTTGCGTCATCCCTTTTCCTAACCCTCTGGCTATTTCAGGGATTTTATCGGCTCCAAAAATCATTACCACAATAAATAGGATAAAGATGATTTCTACACCACTAATAAATAAAAAATATGTTTGCATAGTACAAATATAGTGTATTGCCTTTTATTTAGGTAACTATGTTTTAAAAAAATCTTCAGTATCTTGCGATTCATATGACTAAAAAAATAAAATTAATATGGGAGTTTAGAGGTCCCTCAGCTGCACCAACTGCCAAACATCATATAATTCATTTAGAGGAATATATGCAAATTGAAAAAATAGCGATTCATAAAATAGAAGCAGTTCTTGTTAGTGAGTTTAACGCAATGGCATATGTTGTTATTGATGACACATTTTTGCAAAAAGTAAGAACAGCTTTAAAACCACATAGAGGACAATATTATACCGCGGACAATTAAAAAATGAAAAGATATATTGTTTTATTGCGAGGGATTAATGTTGGCGGGCACAATAAGTTACTAATGGCCGATTTACGTTTAGTATTAACGGAATCGGGATATACAAAAGTACTAACCTATATACAAAGTGGGAATATAATTTTACAGTCTGATAAATGTAAAGAATCCATTAGCATACATATTCATGATTTAATTAAAGCGCATTTTTCGTATACTATTCCAGTGGTAGTGCTTACAAAGGCTGAGTTGGTAGCATGTGTTACTAAAAACCCTTTTTTAGAAGAAGAGTCCGATATAAAAAAGTTACATGTTACTTTTTTAAGTATGGGCCCTAAAAGTGTATTGCAAAGTGATTTTGGTATAAAAACACATGTGAGTGAACGTTATAAAATAGATGGATCAATAATATATTTACATACTCCTGAGGGATTTGCAAAAACAAAATTTACAAACGAGCAGTTTGAGAAAAAACTACATGTTGCTGCTACTACACGAAATTGGCGCACTACGTGTAAATTGTATGAAATGATTACTACATAGTTTAACAAAAAAAAGCCAACTCAATGAGTTGGCTTTTTTGATAGGGAATAAGATTATACTTATCCTTTAACTTTGTTTTTAAAAGCATCAAATTTACTTTCTGTTTCTTGTTTTGGCCAAGAATTATTAGAAGTATCAATGTCAGCAGTTTCTAAATTAGGGTCAACAGTAACACTAATTAGTTCTTTTTCTGAAGCAATAACTTTTTTTACTTCATTATCATTCATTCTCCAAACTTGTGCAGGGTAAGTAATGTTTTCTGTAGTACCATCGGCGTATTTATATTCTACAATTAATGGCATAACTAAACCTCCTGGCTTTTCGAAAGCAACCTCATAAAAGTATTTAGGAACAGGCATTGCTTCAATTTCTTCAGCAGTAAAGTTGTCCATTAAATATTCTTTTAGTGTAGGAGAGTTGTCTAATGCAGAACCGTTTTCTAAAGTTCCATTGTCATCAATACTACCAGCTTCTGCCATGTATACTAATGGAGGAAGATCAGATTCTTTCATTCCTCTTGCTTCAAGAATGTCTTTTATTTCTTGTGTAGGAGAATCGCTAACAAAATATTTTTTCACTTCTTTTACACCAATATCTACATAGTCTGTTGTGTAGAACCATCCTCTCCAGTACCAGTCTAAATCAACTCCAGAGGCATCTTCCATACTTCTAAAGAAATCTTCAGGAGAAGGGTGTTTAAACATCCAACGTTGTGAGTAGGTTTTAAAAGCATGATCAAACGCTTCTTTACCCATAACAGTTTCTCTTAAAATATTTAATGCTGTAGCAGGTTTTCCATAGGCATTGTTACCTAATTGGTAAATATTTTCAGGGTTTGACATAATAGGAGCAATATAACTTTGGTCTCCTTTCATGTAATTTACAATTTTTGTAGGTGCTCCTCTACGAGAAGGATACTTGTCATTAGGTGCAATAGCATCTGGATACCATTCAGCAAAATCTTGTTCTGCAAGGTATTGCATAAAGGTGTCTAAACCTTCGTCCATCCATCCCCACTGACGCTCATCAGAATTTACAATCATAGGAAAAAAGTTATGCCCTACTTCATGAATAATAACACTAATCATACCGTATTTTGTACGTTCGCTATATGTTCCGTCTTCATTCGGACGACCATAATTCCAGCAAATCATAGGGTATTCCATACCTTGGTTCTTAGCATGTACTGAGATTGCTTTTGGGTATGGGTAGTCAAAAGTTTTGTCAGAGAAAGATTTTAGTGTGCTTACAACAGCTTTTGTAGAATAATCTTCCCATAAAGGGTTTCCTTCTTTTGGGTATAGAGATACAGCCATTACGGTGCGCTCACCAAGTTTAACAGCCTGCATGTCCCAGATGTATTTTCTAGAAGATGTAAAACCGAAATCACGAACATTTTTAGCTTTAAAGCTCCATGTTTTAGTTGTTGAAAGTCTTGATTTTTCGTTTGCTTCTGCTTCAGCTTGAGTAACAATCATAACAGGTTTGTCAAACGATTTTCTTGCTTGCTCGTAACGATTCATCATCGTTTTTGTAAAAACCTCTTTTCTGTTTTGTAATACTCCTGTAGCATCTACAATATGATCTGCAGGTACAGTAATAGAAACGTCATAATCTCCAAAGACTAATGCAAATTCTCCGTTACCCCAAAATTGTTGGTTTTGCCATCCTTCTACATCGTTATAGACACACATTCTTGGAAAAAACTGTGCAATTACGTAAGCGTAGTTGTCATCTTTTTTAAAGTATTCATATCCAGAACGTCCTCTACCATTAACATGGTCGTTAACATTATACCACCATTTTACTGAGAATGAAATTTCTTCTCCGGCTTTTAATGGTTTAGGGATATCAACACGCATCATTGTACGGTTAATAGTGTATGGTATGTTTTGTCCTTTGCTGTTTTTTACGTGCTCAATGTTAAAACCACCGTCAAAAGGAGCATCAAAATGTTCTCCAATAAAACTTCCTGGCTGATCAGCAGGAGGAACTCCTCCGCCATCTTTTAGGTGAGACTTAGAGTCTTTTTTACGAACATTTTGGTCTAACTGTAGCCATAAGTATGCTAAGTCATCCGGAGAATTATTAGTGTATGTAATGGTTTCTTCACCGTATATTTTTTGTGTGGTGTCGTCAAGTCTTAAGTCAATTTTATAATCGGCTTGTTGTTGGTAATAAGCATGTCCAGGTGCTCCGGAAGCAGCACGGTATTGGTTTGGCGTAGAGAACTCTTGGTATAGTTGTCTAAACTTATTGTTGTTAATGTGTCCGCCTTCTTTTTGCTCTTTGTTTTCCGTTTCATTTTGTGCAAATGCCATTCCGCTTAATAGAAATGTTATTGCTAGGAATAAATACTTAGATTGTTTCATTTTGGATAAAAAATTTTAGGTTGTGAAAATAGGGTATTTTTATGATATTTTGGGGGTTATTTACAAATTTAATGACTCAGAATAGCGATCTTTTATAAACAGGAAGCTTTTTTGAGTGTCGTTAATTTTAAGATGTGTAATGTTCTGTTGTTGCTGGTTATGATCAAATAATAATTGATTACTGATTTTGATGTGGTTAATTTTAGGGGTTTCAGGAATTTCAAAATAACATAAAAGTAAATCGTCTTCTATTTCAGAACCAATATATTGTAGTTTGGTTTTATGTTTGTTTATATCTATAGTCAGTTTTTTGTTAAAATAGCGAGAGATATAAAATTTTGCATTTGGTGAGGTAACTAGTATGCTATCGTTATAACGTTTTTGTAATACGGCCTCAAAATCGTCAACAAAAACTCTTGCTATAATTTGCAAAGATTTTTCGGTAGGGGAATAGTTAATGTCTGTAACACTAACATAGTATTTATGCATAGATATAAAACCTGTAGTTGTAATAAACAACAATAGTAATATGCTGTAAAAACGTTTTTGCATGACTATAATTTTGATATTAGTAGCTTAAAAAGCAGTATTGTTACACTAGTATTATATTATTTAACATTACCCACCTGTTTGCGATAGTTTTTAACTTTTGTATATATAAAATCATAGATAAGCATATTGTTTTTGGTAGCTATGATTTGATTAAACAAAGGGTCTTCAGAGGCGTAGTATATAAAGTCGTATAGCTTGTGTTCTGGAATCTTAAAATCATTAATAATAATTTTTTTAAAAGCGAGAATTACATTGTTTTCATGTGCGGTTTTACGCTCATTGGCTACAATATTTTTTAATTCTTTGGTACGCCCAGAAATACCATTAATAATAGCATCAAAGCTTACGGCAGCACCAGCGCCACCAAGACTTCCTCCTGCTTGTGGGTTTAAGTCCGAGGCTGTTTGTAGTCGCCTTTCTGCTTGTGTTGGTGGTGTAACAGTGGCATTGGGCAAGCCCAAGCTAATGGCAGACACATGATTTTTTGTTTTAATACGTTTAGAGTCAATGCCTAAGTCACCCGATAAAATAGGCATTATATACACGGCATCAAGTTCATTAATATGCGTTTCTAATACAATATATTGATATTGATTTGCTGTTTTTGGTGTAATAATAAGTTCTTTTAATTGGTATTGTATGGCGCTAAATATAATGGTGTCGTTCTGGTGTACTAGAATTTTAAATTCCCCATTAGCATTAGTAACAGTATATTGTTCATGTGTTTTATTAAATACATGAATACCTTCTACATCTCCAGAATTTGAAATTTCTCCTTTTAAAAGTGTTTGACTAAAAGAGATAAAAGGGAATAAAAATAAAAGAATGATATTTTTGAGCATGCGCAAAGAAACAAAATAAGAACTTTCTTTTTTTTAAAGTTATGTTAAATGATTTATAAGTATGTTTACAGTGTTAAAAAGATAAATTATAGTGTTATGAAAAATATGATTATTGCCAGTACATCTACCATTCACGGTAGTGGTTATCTAGAATACTTGCTACCTACTTTAAAAGTACATTTTAAAAATTGTTCAGAGATTATATTTATCCCTTTTGCACGCCCAGGAGGGATTACCCATACTGCGTATACTGAAATTGCAAGAAAGGCTTTTGCTACTATAGGGATAAACGTTAAAGGCATACATGAGTTTGATGACTACACTCATGCCTTACAAAATGCTGATGGTATTTTTACGGGAGGCGGAAATACTTTTTTGTTGGTATCTCAGTTGTATAAGCACAATGTTATGTTGCCATTAAAAGAAATTATATTAAAGGGAACACCTTATTTAGGAACGAGTGCAGGGAGCAATATTTGTGGTTTAACAATGCACACTACTAATGATATGCCAATTATATATCCACCAAGTTTTAAAACACTAGGTGTACTATCTTTTAATATTAATCCACATTACTTAGATGTTAATCCTAAGAGCACACATAAAGGTGAAACTAGAGAGACACGTATTAAAGAATTTCATGTTTTTAATGGTATACCTGTTGTAGGTTTACGTGAAGGCAGTTGGTTGTCTGTAAAAGGAGATGAGATATATTTAAAAGGTGATTTAGAGGCTCGTATTTTTGAGAAGGATACAGCGCCTTATGAAGTAATTCCAGCTACTAGTTTGTCAGAATTGAACTAAAAAAAATGCCTTAAGAAAAACTTAAGGCATTTTAAATATTTAATAATGTTTTAGTCTATTGTTGCTAAGGCAGACATTTCAAATACAAGATATTCTATAACTCTATCTGTGCAACTAAATCCAGTTTCATGGTTTTCTGTATGGAATGATGAGTAAAGCACTCCACCATCACCTATTTGATACGAAAAAGCAAGATCTTTGTCTTCAGTAACCTCTCCAGTCTCATCATCATAAGTGATTTCTCCGTTTAGCCAAGGGGTAACGGTGCTATCATTAAAAGTATCTACAACTTGCCATGATGGTAAAAACTCATCAATTAGCACGGTGTTATCAATGGTAATCCCGAAGTTTAAACTTAGCCAATCATTTAAGTCGTCGTTTAAAATAGTTGCTTCTGTACTCATAGAAGAGCCACTTTTGTTTGGTTCTTGAAATGTTAAATGTTCCGTTCCTGAATTTGTATTAATGTTTTGTAAAAAAGGATAAGCCCAGTCAGTAGCGTATATAATACCACCATTAGAAACATAGTTGTATAATGCAGTGTCTGTTTCGGCATCTTGGGTGTTTAGTCCGCAGTTTAAAAACAGAATGTCATAGCTTGCTAAGTTATCTGCATCTGCAAGTAATTCAGCAAAGTCAAAATCTACATTTACAGGAACCTCAGTATTGGTAATAATACCTGAGTGAGAATGTCCAGCATGCGTTGGAGCACTTGGTCTTCCGTCTAGGTTAATTCCTTCAATAACATCGAACAGCACTTCTCCTGTTATAGGGTTTACTAGTCCAATATCATGTAAAATACTTTGAATATTATCATAATGTCCAGTAACTACCCCAATTTTAGGAAAATTACTAATAAAAAGATCGTCTAAATCAAATGTAAGTGTTGTTTCTGCAGGAGCTATAGTTATTGCGCGTTCTGTACTAAATAATCCTTTTTGTAAAAGCACTTGGTATTCTCCACTAGAAACACCTTCAATTGCAAATTCTCCTCGAGCATCTGTATAAGCAGTACTAATGGTGATGTCGTTTTCTTTTAAGCTAACAACTGCATTAGAGATAGGATCGGTAGTATTTGGCGCTAAAAATTTACCAGTAATACTGTACTCTCCTTGCGCTTCTCCAATATTTACTTCTTCGTTATTACACGATAGTAAAAAAAAGAAACTAAAAATAAGTAATAGGTTTTTCATAATAATTTGGTTTTTAATAGGTTAACGTTTTCAAATATAGTTAAAAATTAGTTTAAAAAAAAATTAACATTTATTTGATACTATTTTAGTAAAGATAGCGTTATCTTTATATTGTTAATAACCCCTAAATCTAAATACAATTATGTCACGTGCAATGTTTGAGTACACTAAAACAATATTAGACCGTGTAAGTTTTGATGCAAACCTATTTTGTATAGAGCTCCAAAAAGCTTTAGACAGATTACTGCCTTATGAAGTGTCTGAGTTAAAGATATGGATTAAAAATTACACAAAACAGAAACCAGAATTAAATAAATGTTTGGTTTATATCGCATAAAAAAATCGCCTTAAGGCGATTTTTTTATGCGAAGTGTTGAATTATAATTCATAGTCCGTTTTTGAGTATCCTAGATTTTCCCCTGAACTATTTTGTTTATAACCCTCTAAAAACGGAATAACATCTACCGAGTAAGTAAGGGTGTATAGTAATTTGTAGTTTACGGCGTTAATGGTATAGTTACAAAGTAATAATCCATCGTTATTAAAACTCCACGTTCCAGATCCAGATTCGTCAGCATCAGTAATACTTAATGTATTGTTTTCATTAAAGGTGATGCTTAGGTTGTTGTTAGTAATTACTGTTGTGCTAGGGTCATTATTATATCCGCCATTAAATACGCCGCTAAAAATGTGATATAAATTAGGACTTGTTGTGGCAAATCCAGCAGAGTTTGTAGCAGTAACTGTAACAATATTGTTTCCTAGAGGTAAGTCTTCATTCCAATACAGTACGCCTGTAATTTCATCTACAGTTATTCCGGTATATAGCATATCTAATTCAAAAGTACCTTCTTCATTTCCCCAATCAATATTTGGAGCAACCCCGCCATTTGTGTAGAAAGGAATTGGTGTCTCTCCTGGGTAATAGAAATCTGATGGCGCTACAACAGAGTCGTCATCTAAGTCTGTTGCACAAGAAAAAAGAAATATAGTAGATAGGCATAGTAGTAGGTTGGTAAATTTCATAGTTTTAATTTTAAGATTGTTATATAGTTTTTTTTACGGGACTAATAATTTGAACGTCATGAAACGCTATTGCGCCTCTAATAACACTATCAATAGTATCTTTTAGTGCATTGGTGATTTGTATTTTTAATTCGTTGTTATGGTGTAATAAGCTAACTTCTCTTGCAGGCTTAGGATCTTTAAAGTGTCTTAGATTTGTTGTATTACAGGCAATAAGTTGTTTGGTGTGTAGGTAAGGTAAAAGTGTCATACCCAAGTTTTCATCAGCTAATTTAATAAGTGTTTCAAAACTGCCACTTTCTAATGTAAATGGTTTGTTGTTATTGGCTTCAGATGCGGTACATAAATTTAAGATACCATCTCTAAAACAATGCCCATCTTCAAGTAATAAGACATCGTCTAGTTGTATGTCTGCACTGTTAATTAGTGTTTCATTTGCCAAACGGTGTTGTTCTGGTATATAAGCTACAAACGGTTCATAATATAAAGGACGCTCTATAATGCTTTCCTCATGTAAAGGGGTTGCAGCAAGACCAACGTCTATTTTACCTTCTTTTAGCTGCTTGATGATTCCTGAAGTGGTTAACTCTTTAATGTTTAATTGTACTTTAGGGTATTTTTTAATAAAGGTTTTTAAGAATAAAGGTAATAAGGTTGGCATAATAGTAGGGATAATGCCTATGGTATAAGGGCCGCCAATAAAGCCTTTGTCTTGATCAATAATATCTTGAATGCGATTAGACTCACTTACAATGTTTTTTGCTTGTGCTACAATTTTTTCACCAACAAGAGTAAGCTCAATAGGTTTTTTACTTCGGTCAAAAATAGTCACACCAAGCTGTTCTTCTAACTTCTGAATTTGCATACTCAACGTGGGCTGTGTAACAAAAGAATGTGCTGCTGCTTTGGTAAAGTTTTTATGGGTTGCAACTGCCAAAACATAGTTTAATTGTGTAATTGTCATGAGTACTATATAAATTATAGCGATAAAAATACAAAAAACTATCAATTATTACTATGCGTTATTAGAAAATGTCATTTACTGTAGTTGTAAAAAACAAAAAACGCTGTTAGCACAACAGCGTTTTTATCCCAAAAAAATTACTCATTTGTTAGTACCAATATAAGAATCGTATACTAACACTACAAAGATAGCTTGTCTTTTTGGTTTAAAAAATACCAAGTAGTTGGTATTTTTTCATATTTTTTTTGATTGAAAAAATAACTAAATTTAAGTAAAAAACAATATAATCGCCTTATTTACAGTTTGTTGAGTTAAAAAATGATTAAATTCTTAAAAAACACGTACTTTTAAGTGAATGTCAGATAATGGCCATTCGCCTTTGTCAATTTTTTCTTTTGCAATAGCATCTAAAACATTCATTCCGGTAATAATTTTTCCAAAAACGGTATGTTCTTGATTTAAGTGTGTTAATCCGTTTTTATCATGTACTATAAAAAATTCATAGGGGTCTGATAACTTATTGGGGTTTTGGTTCCATCGTCTTGCTGCAGATAGGGCACCTTTATGGTGTTTGTGGTTGGTAAATTCTGGCGGAATTTTATAAAAACCTATTTGTTTTCTAATATCTAGAGTAGCTTTAGCGTCAGATTGTCCGGCTTGTATTATAAAATTATTTACAACTCTATGAAAACAGGTGGTATTAAAGTAGCCTTGTTTTGCTAAAAAAATAAAATTGGCACGATGCAAAGGGGTGTTTTTGTATAGTAAAATGGTAATGTTTCCTAGTCGTGTTTCTAGGATAACCTTATTTTCGGGGTGTTGTTTGCCATATTGGGTTAAGAAAGTCACTACATTTTTTTGAGAGATAATAGTAGTGTCTAAGTTTTTGTTTGTTCTTTTTTTTACCGTTTCGGTATTTTGTTTACCTGCTACTTTTGTTGTTTTAATTGTGGTAGATTGTCTATCTTGGCAACTTGAAAGTAATATGTAACAGCATAAAATAGCAGATAGTTTATTCATGATAATAACCGATTTTGAACAATTAATTCCAAAAATAGAAAAATCAAACTTACCAGGTATTGATTCGCAATTTAAATTGGCACCATCTATTCGAAAAAAATTAGGTAAACATATAGATGTTAAAAGCAAATCGCCAAATCAAGCGGCGGTACTTGCTTTATTATATCCTGATACAGCAGGAGTGATGACTATGGTTTTTATGTTGCGAAAAACATATAAAGGCGTGCATTCCAATCAAATTGGATTTCCAGGAGGAAAAGTAGAGCCTTTAGATGGCTCATTAAAAGCCACTGCGTTGCGAGAAACAGTTGAAGAAATTGGGGTAGATGAAAAAGCAATACAGGTACTTAAAACATTAACCGAGGTGTATATACCGCCTAGTAATTTTTTAGTGCAACCTTTTTTAGGTTTTGTAAATAAGCGTCCGGATTTTATCTTAGAAGAAAAGGAAGTAGAACGGCTTATAGAAATTCCATTACAGCAAATTTTGTTAGATAAAAACATATCTCAGAGTGTTATTACAACATCTTATGCTAAAGAATTAAAAGTTCCTGCTTTTGAATTTAATAAAGAAGTTATTTGGGGGGCTACTGCAATGATGTTAAGCGAGATTAAAGATTTATTAGTGAGGCTCTAAAAAAAAACACTTCTTTTTTTAGTTAGCCGAACTAATCCCGCTTTTTTAGCGGGATATTGATTTAATTCCCCGACACCTAGCTACTGTAGGCTAGCTTGCGTCGAAATAAAAAGAGAATAATTTACTTAATACCTCGTCCTTCTTAATCGATTCCTTATAGTGGGGTCAGGTTCTTGCTCTGAGCTTTAATATAATTAATTGCATTCAGTTGTTTAGTTTTCGTTACCTTTGCACTCTAAAAATCAATTAAAATTACATCATGGGATTATTAAAAAGAAATCCTTTCGGACATATACTATTTATTAAAAAACAACTTATACGCATCATGGGTGCACTATCTCATAGGCGCTTTAGAGGTTTTAATGAATTACAGATAGAGGGTTCGGAAATTATTAAAAATTTACCAGATAAAAACGTACTATTTGTATCTAATCACCAAACTTATTTTGCAGATGTTACAGCAATGTTTCATGTGTTTAATGCAAGTTTAAGTGGTAGGGTAGATTCTATAAAAAACATTGGTTATTTATGGAACCCAAAATTAAACATGTACTATGTAGCGGCCAAGGAAACCATGAAATCTGGCTTGTTGCCAAAAATATTTGCTTATGTAGGAGCAGTAAGTATAGACCGTACTTGGCGAAGTAAAGGACAAGATGTAACGCGTCAGGTAAAAATGAGCGATATAAGTAATATTAGCAAAGCATTAAATGATGGTTGGGTTATTACCTTTCCGCAAGGTACCACAACACCATTTAAGCCTATCCGAAAAGGAACAGCACATATTATTAAGCAAAACAAACCTATTGTTATACCTATTGTTATAGATGGGTTTAGACGATCGTTTGATAAAAAAGGATTGCGTTTAAAAAAGAAGGGTATTTTGCAATCATTCATTATAAAAGAACCATTAAAGATTGATTACGAAAACGATTCTATTAATGATATTGTAACACAATTAGAATATGCTATTGAGCAACATGAATCTTTCTTAAAAGTAATTCCGGCCGATGTTTTAAATGACATTGAAGAGCTCAACCAAACCAGAAGTTGGGACTATAATACATAGAATGTCTTTAGGGACAACAAATAAAAAATGAGTTGCTAAAGCAACTCATTTTTTATTTGTTGTCGTGTCCCGTCCCGTTCTGAAATAGCGTTACATTACAAATCAATCTGCTTAAGCTCTTTGTAATTTTTATTAAGTTTACGCATGAGTATTCCATAAAGTAAAAAGTAAATCCCTAAAAAGATACCTACCGCCATAATGGTAATAACACAAATAATCCCGCCAAGTATAAAGTAGTCTTTAATACCGTGTATTTCAAAAAGAATTTGTCCGGTTTCAGGAGATGGTGTAGTAAGTGCATAGCTTAGCATGGTAATAACTAAAATAGCCATGAACCCTAAATTAATAATAACATAAAGGCGTACAGAATGTCTTGTTTTAACAATTGTTTTTAGCAAACCTTTTACACTGTTGGTAATGCTAATGGTTTTGTAATTTTTATAAAAAATCACAATAAATATAAGTGCAATACAAATACTAATGATACTAGTAGCAGAATCGAACCAGGCAGGGACATTTAGAGTGTTTATTTTAGGGTTGGAACAGAATCCCGCAAAAAGCCCAAAAGCTAATTCAAGGGTGCTTATTATAAAGATCCACTTTACAGTAGATGATGATTTTTTTAAAATCATGTTATAGATATCATCAGCCGATACTTTTGGAAGCTCATCTTTATTCCAGTTCTTTTTAAGTAAGTCTAATTCTTTCATGTGTTTAATATTTTTTTCAACTTCCCTTTAGCGCGATTCATTTTTACACGAGCGTTTACTTCACTAATACCCATGGTTTCAGATATTTCTCGGTAACTTTTGTCTTCTAGATATAAAAAAACCAATGCTTTTTCAATGTCAGATAGTTGCTTTATAGCAGTATGCATGAGTTTAAGCTGTTCTTCCTCAATAGGGTCATATTCCTCAGATTTCAGCTTAAAATTGTAATCGGCAATATCATTGGTTTTAATACGTCTTTTAGATTTTCTATATAATGTAATAGCTGTATTTAACGCAATACGATACATCCATGTGCTAAACTTTGCATCGCCACGAAACTTAGGAAAAGCTTTCCATAGCTGTATAGTAACCTCCTGAAATAAATCATTATGTGCATCTTGATTATTGGTGTATAATCGGCAAATTTTATGAATAATATTCTGGTGTTTTTCTAACTGGGTTACAAAACTATGTTCAAGGTCTTTCTGCACTAAAGTATAATTGTTTTATATGTAATATGTCTATAAAGACATTTATATGTTACAAGATATTTGTGTAATAAA
The DNA here is from genome assembly GCA_965178655.1 of Flavobacteriaceae bacterium. GTDB lineage: Bacteria > Bacteroidota > Bacteroidia > Flavobacteriales > Flavobacteriaceae. The sequence goes on along the minus strand of OZ238266.1, from coordinate 623,958 downwards.
ATGTAAATTTACAATTCAGCACTATATAATAACACTTCGGGGTAAAACTTTTTTATACTATTATATATTAGCGCACCTTTGTCATAAATAAAAAATAAAATGAATAGCATTATAAAACATTTAAAAATAGCATTACTAATAGGAATTGTAGTCTTTGTTGTAATGAAAGCAATTAGCTTTTCTCTTGGAGAATCAATTATGCTAGGACGCGTTTTGTTGACGCAATTTTTGTACTTTATGTTGTATGCAGTAGTATTGTACACCGCAAATGCTTTGGCGCATTTGTATGTTTCAAAAAAGTTTACAAAAGATAATGTGGGAAGTAAACAATTAATTTTCGGACTGTTATTTGGAGTTTTAGCCACTCTTTTAGCCATTTTTTTATTGCGTATTATAGAAGATGTCTGTATTGAAGGTTTGTCGTTAGCATTGTTTCTTGAAAAAGAACGACTTGTAAATTACTTAATACCTTTTATCATATCAACAATAGTAACATTAGGTATTTTGGTGTTTAATTTTTTTAAAATTAGTCAGGATAAAAAAGTAAAACAGCAAAAAATTATAGCAGGAACTGCTAATGCAAAATACGAGAGCTTAAAAAATCAATTAGATCCTCATTTTTTGTTTAACAGTTTAAACGTATTAACCTCATTAATAGAAGAAGATGCCATTAAAGCACAGCGGTTTACTACAGCGTTATCAAAAGTGTATCGTTATGTGTTAGAGCAAAAAAACAAAGATGTCGTGTCTTTATTAGAAGAAATTAATTTTGCAAAAACCTATATGTCATTATTACAGATGCGTTTTGAAAATGCGGTAAGCATAGCGCTTCCGGATATTAAAAACATCGAAGACATTAAAATAGTCCCTCTAGCATTACAAATTTTATTAGAAAACTGTATTAAGCACAATATTGTTACAGAAGAACAACCGCTAAAAATTACTATAACTATTCAAGAAAATGAATTGATAGTATCAAATAACTTACAACAAAAAACAGTTGTTCAAAAATCTAGTGGCATAGGCTTAAAAAACATTTATGAACGGTATTTAATTTTATCAAATAAAACCATAACAATTAATCAAACAGCAAATACATATAGTGTGCATTTGCCATTACTAACCAAGCAAATTTCAATTATGGAACAATCACAATCCTCAAAAAACGAACGCTATTATGCAGCAAAAAAACGAGTAGACAATTTAAAAGGCTTTTATGGAAACATACTTGCTTACTGTATAGTTATCCCGTTTTTAGCAATTTTAAATTACAAAACAAGTTGGCATGCTCATAAATGGTTTGTGTACCCAATGTTGGGCTGGGGAATAGGAATCGTTTTTCACGCATTTGAAGTCTTTGGAAGAAGTAAATACTTTGGAAAATCTTGGGAAGATAGAAAAATTAGAGAATTCATGGAAGAAGAGGAACAACAAAGCAATAAATGGAACTAAATATGGAACAGTATAACAACGAAAAAAAGTATTTACACGCTAAAAAACGTGTAGAGAAGTTAAAAGGATTTTATTCGCATTTTGCAGTCTATATAATAGTGAACACATTTATAAGTGCTAGTAAGATAATGAGTGATTTGTCAGATGATATAAGTTTTACCGAAGCAATTTGCGACTTTAGTAATGTTGCGCTTTGGGTATTTTGGGGCATAGGAATCTTTTTTCATGCATTTGGAGTTTTTGGAACACAAATGTTTCTTGGTGCAGATTGGGAACAGAAAAAAATCCAAGAATTCATGGAAGAAGAAGAGGCACGTAAACAAGACATTATTAAATAATTAAAAAAATAAAATGAAGGTTGTAATTATTGAAGACGAAAAACCAGCAGCACGTAGGTTAAGCAGAATGCTTCAAAAACAAAACTTAACAGCGCATGCCATGTTACATTCTGTAGCATCGGCAAAAGACTGGTTTTTAACCAATGAACACCCAGATTTAATATTTCTAGATATTCAGCTATCAGACGGTATTGCATTTGAAATATTTGAAAACATAACTGTAAAAAGTGCCATTATTTTTACAACAGCCTATGATCAATATGCACTAAAAGCCTTTAAGCTAAACAGTATAGATTATTTGCTAAAACCAATCGAAGAAGAAGCTTTAATTGGGGCATTGCAAAAATACAAAGCATTCGCTCCTAATAAAGAGCTTGCAGCAGTGTCTTACACAGACTTAAAGCAGTTACTGCATAACCAACCAGAATACAAAACACGATTTACCATTAAAGTAGGACAGCAACTTAAAATTATTCCTATTACCAATATAGAATGTTTTTATAGCGAACATAAAGCAACCTATATACATACTTTAGATGGTAGGCAATATGTTTTAGAACAATCATTAGAACAATTAGAAGAGCAGTTGAATCCAACCTCTTTTTTTAGAATTAACCGACAATGTGTTATAAATATGTCAGCAATAAAAACCATAACGCAATACACAAACTCTCGTTTAAAAATAAGTTTGAATACTTTTAACAATGCACTGCTTATTGTGAGTAGAGAGCGTGTAAAGACGTTTAAATCATGGGTAAATTAATTATATAGTCCATTCTTTTATTTTTTTTGTAGTTTAGCAGCAGATTAACCTAAACCTGAAAAAATGAAAATTAACCTACAAAAACACTTGCTATTAGCAGCGCTATTAGTAAGTACTTGTACTGTGTTTGCTCAAGAAAAAGTAAATTCGGTATGGAAAAACGCATCTAAAGCAGCAGTTACTAAAACTGCAACAGACAAAGTTTATCCGAATGATGCAAAACTATATGTTTTGGCAATTAATGAATTAACAGAGGCGCTTCAGAACACCCCAAAACGTTCAGAAGTCCTAGTTCAAAACTCAAACATTCTCGTTTCTTTTCCAGATTCTCAAGGAAAATTAGAACGCTTTAGAATTGTAGAAGCCTCTACAATGGTGCCAGAACTGCAAGCGCAATTCCCAAACATACGCTCTTATGCAGGACAGGGTATTGATGACCCAACAGCTACTCTTCGTTTTAGTGTTTCTTCAGAAAACGGATTAAGTAGTATGATGCGTTCAAGTAACGCTATTACAACATTTATAGAGCCGTATAATTTAGCGGCTAATATGTATGTTGTATATAATAGAATAAATGCTGAAAAACCAGACTTTTCATGTGCCACAGAAGAGAATTTTAGTAAGAAAATACAAGATGATTTTGCGATAGTTGCACAAGATGCAGATACAGCAATACTCCATACCTTTAAATTAGCACTATCATGTACCGGAGAATACGGCACATGGGCAGGAGGAACATTAAGTGCTGTTATGGCAAAATTTAATGCAACCATGACGCGTGTAAACGGCGTGTTTGAAAATGATTTCGCTACAACAATGGTTATGATTGCAAATGAAGCGGATATTATTTATTTTGATGCAAGTACAGACCCTTATGGAACAAACCTAAATGCAGACTTGCAGTCAAACCTTACAGCGGTAATAGGAGAAGCAAACTATGATATTGGACATATATTTGGTCAAGGTGGTAGTGGCGGTAATGCTGGTTGTATTGCTTGTATTTGTGTTGACGGACAAAAAGGTAGTGGAATGACGTCTTTAAATAGTCCAGAAGGAGATTTTTTTGATATTGATTATGTAGCGCATGAAATAGGTCATCAGTTTGGAGGGTATCATACTTTTTCTATGAATAATGAAGGTGCAGGAGCAAACCTAGAACCAGGGTCTGGTTCAACAATTATGGGGTATGCAGGAATTACAGGTTCAACTGATGTGCAACCACATAGTGATGCATATTTTCACTTTTTTACCATACAAGGGGTAACTGCTCACGTAGCATCACGTACTTGTGATGTTGAAACAAGTTTAACACAGGCTACACCAACAGCAGATGCTGGTGCCGATTTTACTATTCCTTCAAGTACAGCATTTATATTAAAAGGCGCAGGAACATCTGGCGGAGCAACAACATACTGTTGGGAACAAAATGATGTCGGCGGACCAGGGAACACCTTTCCAAGCGCAACAGATACTTCAGGGCCTTCGTTTAGATCATTACTACCAACAACCTCCCCAAATCGTTACATGCCAGCTTTGGCAACTGTAATGGGAGGTTCGTTAGGAACACAATGGGAAATGTTGAATGATGTATCAAGAACCTATAGCTTTAAATTAACCGTTCGCGATAATATAGCAGGTGGCGCACAAAATAAAATTGATGATATGACTGTTACGGTTGATGACACCAATGGTGCATTTACAGTAACATCACAAAATACTCCTATAAACTGGAATGCAGGCGCAACGGAAACTATTACATGGAATGTTGCAGGAACCGATACAGGCGCAATAAATTCGCCAAATGTAAATATATTACTTACAACTGATGAAGGATTAACATTTACAACATTGGCTACAAACGTACCTAACAATGGAACACATAGTATTGTAGTGCCTGGAATAGTAACAAGTACAGGACGTATATTTGTAGAAGCTGCTACAAATATATTTTATGCAGTAAACTCATCAAACATAACTATACAACCAGCAACAGCAGAATTTGTAATGAATTTCAATACTACTGATGTAGAGTTGTGTGCGCCAAATAATGCAGTATATACCTTTACGTATAATACTTTTTTAGGGTATACAGGAAATACAACATTTACAGTAGCAGGAAATCCAGCAGGGAGTACCGTAGTGTTTAGTCCAGCAGCAGCAAGTGCTAATGGTACTGTGGTAACAATGACTGTTAGCGGAATGACCAATGCAATGGCAGGAGCACATACGCTTACTGTAACAGGGACAGGAACACCAACAAGTGTGTCTTTTTCCGAAGAATTAAACTTAACGATATTTAGTAACACAATTGCTACTCCTACATTAACATCGCCTGTTGATGGAGAAACCGGAGTGTTGGCATATACGTTAACTTGGGCAACCGACATGAGTGCATTAAGTTATAATGTAGCGGTATATAGTGATGCAGGATTAACAACACTAGTAGAAGGGCCTATAAATGTAGTAACAAACACATATACAGCCACTACCTTAGTGCAAGACACCACATATTGGTGGCAAGTACAATCGGTTAATGACTGTGTAACAGGAGAGTATTCAGCGCCTTTTAGTTTTACTACAGCTATTACGGATACAGATGAAGATGGAATTCTAGATGTTTCCGATAACTGTGTCAACACTGCAAATCCAGATCAAGCTGATGCAGATGGCGATGGTGTAGGAGATGTTTGTGATAACTGTGTTAATACTGTAAATTCAAATCAAGCTGATGTAGATGGTGATGGTTTAGGAGATGCTTGTGATAACTGTGTATCTGTTGCAAACCCAGATCAGGCAGATTTGGATGAAAACGGAATTGGAGATGCGTGTCAAGATGTAGATGGTGATGGTGTTATAGATGCCGATGATAACTGTGTAACAACACCAAACCCGGCTCAAGAAGATTTAAATGAGAATGGCATTGGAGATATTTGTGAAGGGATTACCCCGTCAGATGTATTAACGCCAAATGCAGATAATGAAAATGATTTTTGGAATATAGAAAACATAGAATATCAAACAAATACTACTGTAACAGTATATAACCGTTGGGGAGTAAAAGTTTTTGAAGCTGAAAATTATGTAAACAATACTTGGGCAGGAGAATCTACCAAGGGCGGATCTGGGTTATTGCCAGTAGGTTCATATTATTATATGATAACCTATACTACGCCTCAAGGTGTAGCGAGTACAGCTTCAGGATGGTTGTATATTAACTATTAAACAGCTTTATTAAAACAATCGTTTATCTTAAAAATAAAAAAATGAAAAAATCATATAACCTCATAGCTGTAATTACACTGTTGTTTTCAATAACAGTAGCAGCACAGCAAACGCCACGCTATACTTTTTGGCAACAAAACTTAAGTTTATTAAATCCAGCATATGTTGGGAGTACGGAAGATTTGGAAGTAAATATAATGAGCTATAAAAGCCAATGGCATGGCGTTCAGAACGCGCCAGAAACACAGTCAATTACCGCACAAGGAAGTGTTAGCGATAACTTTGGTGTGGGATTAAATATTATATCTGATAAAGTATTTATCCAAAAAGAAATTAATGTTTTTGCTAATTTTTCCTATAGAATAAACCTTGATAGAACGCGTGACCTGTTTCTAGGGTTAAAAGCGGGAGGAAGTTTCTTTAATGTGGATTTTACACAGCTAACTGTCTCAGATCCATTACATCAAGGAAAAGTGAATACCTTTAATCCAAATTTCGGACTAGGAGCCTTGTATAAAGCCGACAAGTATTATGTTAGTTTTTCGGTTCCCCGTTTGTTAAAGGCAGCGCGTTATGAAGAGTTGTCAGATGGTACTACTGCTGAAGCTGCTGATGCAATGTTGGTTGCATTAGGAGGGGCATATCATTTTGATTTAAATAGAGATCTGGTCTTAATTCCTGCAATGTTATTACAGTATGTACAGGGAGCACCTTTGGCAGTAGACATTGCTGTTTCTGCACGTTTTAATGATGCCTTTGAAATAGGAACTAATTACAAACTAAATACCTCAGTGGCTGTGATGGCCTATTTTGATGTAGCTACGAGATTACAAGTTGGACTTTCGTATGACTTTGTAACGTCAGCTGTGAGTAGGTATAGTGCTGGAGGTCCAGAATTCTTGCTTAGAGTAAACTTATAGTATCTACTTAAAAAAATGCTTAAAAGGTGTGCTATATAGCGCACCTTTTTTTTGTAGAAATAAATCATTTTAGCAGTTGTATGATAATGCTATATTTTTAATTTAAATACTGTATTTTTGCCACATGGTAAAAAACATTCAACTGCGCGTTACTCTTAGAGAGGAAAAAATGCCATCTATTTTAGAACGCAAGGCTGCTGCGTATTTAGAAATCGATAAAGCAACAATTTCAGGTGTACAAGTGCTTAGAAAATCGATTGACGCTAGAAAATCAACTATTGTATTTAATTATAAAGTAGCGGTCTATGTTAATGAACCAATGCCTGAAAAATCTGCATATACATTTAATTATAAAGACGTATCTGCTGCCAAAGAAATTCATATTATTGGTTTTGGTCCGGCAGGAATGTATGCAGCCTTACGCTGTATAGAATTGGGCTACAAACCTGTGGTGTTAGAACGAGGTAAAAATGTACAAGACCGCCGTAGAGATTTAAAAGCAATAAATCAAGACCATTACGTAAATGAAGATTCTAATTATTGCTTTGGAGAAGGTGGTGCAGGAACTTATTCTGACGGAAAATTATATACCAGAAGTTTAAAAAGAGGCGATGTTCGTCGGGTTTTTGAAAACCTTGTTTACCATGGTGCTACCGATCAGATTTTGGTAGATGCACACCCGCATATAGGAACTAATAAGTTGCCAAAAGTAGTGTCAAACATTAGAGAAACCATTTTAAAACACGGTGGAGAAATTCATTTTGAGTCAAGAATGACCAATATAACGGTGTCTGAAGGTAAAATAGTTGCTATTCAAATGCAAGACGGTTCAGAAATGACGGTAAATGCAGTAATATTGGCAACCGGACACTCTGCAAGAGACATCTATTATTTATTACATGACAAAAATATTGCGTTAAAAGAAAAATCGTTTGCTATGGGGGTTCGTGTAGAACATCCGCAGCAAATTATAGATAGTATTCAGTACCATTGTAAAAATGAACGTAGCGAGCTGCTTCCGGCAGCATCATATAGTTTAGTACATCAAGTAGGAGATAGAGGCGTTTACTCTTTTTGTATGTGTCCCGGTGGTTTTATAGTGCCTGCTGCAACTGCAAACGGAGAAGTTGTGGTTAACGGTATGTCGCCATCTAAGCGAAACAACCAATTTGCAAATTCAGGAATAGTTGTGGAGATTAATGCAGAGAGTGACCTGTATAAGTATGAAAAGTATGGCGTTTTAAAAGGCTTAGAGTATCAAAAAGATTTGGAGCGATTAGCATTTACTTCAGGTGGTAGAACACAAACAGCGCCTGCACAACGATTAACCGATTTTGTAGAAGGAAAACTATCGGATAGTTTAAATCCAACCTCTTATCAACCAGGAATAAAATCAACACCATTACATTCTTTATTGCCTAAAAAAATTGGTGGTAGATTAAGAAAGGGGTTTGCGGCATTCGGACAAAAAATGAATGGTTTTTACACCAATCAAGCAAATGTAATTGGGGTAGAGTCTCGTACCTCTTCACCAGTAAGTATTCCTCGAAAAGAGAATCTGGCACACCCCGATGTGGAAGGACTGTATCCTTGTGGAGAAGGTGGTGGATATGCTGGAGGAATCATATCTGCTGCTATGGATGGCGAACGCTGTGCAGAGGCTGCAATTGCAAATATATAATGGCTAAAAAAGTACTCATTATCGGTTTTGTTTGGCCAGAACCAAACGCTACAGCTGCAGGTAGTAGAATGCTACAACTCATTAAGTTGTTTCAGCAGCAAGGTATGGAGGTGTGTTTTGTAACTGCGGCTACAGAAACGCCACATATGGCAACGCTATCACTGCAAAACGTAACAACGCAACAAATTCAGTTAAACCATGATAGTTTTGATACATATATATCAGATTTAAACCCAGATATAGTGTTGTTTGATAGGTTTGTGGTAGAGGAACAGTTTGGTTGGCGTGTGTCTAAAAATTGTCCTGACGCTATAAAAATATTAGATACCGAAGATTTGCATTGTTTGCGTAAAACAAGACAAGACGCCTTTAAAAAAGGACTAGCATATACCCAAGATATGTTGTTAGATTCAGAGGTAACAAAAAGAGAATTAGCAAGTATTTATAGGTGCGATTTGTCTTTAATTATCTCTACTTATGAGATGCAATTACTAAAAAATACTTTTAAGATAGATAAATCATTACTCTGCTATTTGCCGTTTTTACTCGAGAAAATATCGGAAGATAGTTTTGATGAATTACCTGATTTTGATGATAGGGCAGATTTTATGTGTATCGGAAACTTTAGGCATGAGCCTAATTGGAATATGGTATTGTATTTAAAACAGATAATATGGCCATTAGTACGAAAAAATTTACCTAAAGCAAAACTACATGTGTATGGAGCATATCCGTCCGCTAAGGTTACACAATTACATAATGATTCTGAGGGGTTTTTAGTAAAAGGATGGGCTAATAACGTAGATGAGGTAATGCAAATGGCACGTGTTTGTTTGGCTCCTATACGCTTTGGCGCTGGAATAAAAGGAAAGTTTACAGACGCCATGAGAAACGGTCTACCAAGTGTTACCACGCTAATTGGAGCAGAAGGCATGCTAACAGAACACCTTTCTTGGAGTGGTTTTATTGCCGATTCTCCTAAGGACATTGCAGAGAAAGCAGTGCAGTTGTATAATAGCAAAACTGATTGGAGGCAAGCCCAGAAAAACGGAAAAGAAATCATAAATACACAATATGCAGATGTAGAACATCAGCAGCAATTTTTAAACTGTTTAATAATCTTGTGTAATGATATAACAATGCACCGAAAAAAAAATTTTATAGGCGCAATGTTGCAACATCATACCATGTCAAGTACCAAATACTTGTCGAAATGGATATCAGAGAAAGAAAAATCCATAAAAAACGACGTCAAATAAGCTTGTTTAAAACGATTTATTTAGAAATTGCTTTTGGTGTTGCTTCTAAATAGATGTAAAACGTTTTAAAACACGACTTTTAGCCTTTCTTAGCAATTTTTACGAAACAAACAAAATGTTAATAACTTGGGTTGTTATTAGGTGTTACGCACTTTTATATAGCAGCGATATATGGTATATTTGAGATTATAAAAGTATATATAAATCATATTTTAAGTTATGAGCGAAGATAAGAAACCAAATAATTATTCAGCAGATAGTATTCAGGCCCTAGAGGGTATGGAGCATGTGCGTATGCGTCCATCTATGTATATCGGAGACGTAGGAGTTAGAGGATTACATCACTTGGTGTATGAAGTTGTAGATAACTCTATAGATGAGGCAATGGCAGGGCATTGTGATACAATTAACGTATGGATTAATGAAGATAACTCTATTTCAGTACTAGATAACGGTCGTGGTATTCCAGTAGGAATTCATAAGAAAGAAGGCGTGTCTGCATTAGAGGTTGTAATGACTAAAATTGGTGCCGGAGGTAAGTTTGATAAAGATTCGTATAAAGTATCTGGAGGATTACACGGGGTAGGAGTATCTTGTGTTAATGCCTTGTCAAATCACTTAAAAGCTACAGTTTATAAAGACGGTAAAGTTTGGGAACAAGAATATCAAAAAGGTAAAGCAATGTATCCTGTTAAGCCAGTTGGCGAAACAGATAAAAATGGAACTATGGTAACATTTATTCCAGATGATACTATTTTTAAAGATACTACAGAATATAATTATGATACGCTTGCTGCGCGATTACGTGAATTAGCTTTCTTGAATAAAGGACTTAGAATATCAATTACCGATAAACGTCATCAAGATGAAAAAGGACAAGATGTAGGAGAAGAATTTTATTCTGAAGAAGGATTGCCAGAATTTATTCGCTACCTAGATGCTACTCGTGAGCAATTAACTGCAGGAGTAATTTCAATGGAAGGTGAAAAAAATGGCGTGCCAGTTGAGGTGGCTATGGTTTATAATACATCATATTCCGAAAATCTACACTCTTATGTAAATAATATTAATACACACGAAGGAGGAACACACTTGTCTGGATTTAGACGAGGGTTAACGCATACACTTAAAAAATATGCAGAATCTTCAGGAATGTTATCAAAACTAAAATTTGATATTTCAGGAGATGATTTTCGTGAAGGGTTAACTGCAATTATATCTGTAAAAGTAGCAGAGCCACAGTTTGAAGGACAGACAAAAACAAAATTAGGAAACAGAGAGGTGTCTTCTGCGGTAAGTCAGGCAGTATCAGAAATGCTAACAGATTATTTAGAAGAAAATCCAGATGATGCTAAAACCATTGTTCAAAAAGTAATATTAGCTGCACAAGCACGTCACGCTGCTGCAAAAGCACGTGAAATGGTACAGCGAAAAACTGTAATGAGTATTGGTGGTTTGCCAGGAAAATTATCTGATTGTTCAGAACAAGATCCAGCAAAATGCGAAGTCTTTCTTGTAGAGGGAGATTCGGCAGGTGGAACAGCAAAACAAGGTCGTGATCGTAAGTTTCAAGCAATATTACCATTAAGAGGTAAAATATTGAATGTTGAAAAAGCTATGCAACATAAGGTTTTTGAAAATGAAGAAATCAGAAACATGTTTACAGCATTAGGTGTTACTATCGGAACAGAAGAAGATAGTAAAGCTTTAAACTTATCAAAATTACGTTACCATAAAATTGTTATTATGTGTGATGCCGATGTTGATGGTAGTCATATTGCAACATTAATTCTAACCTTCTTCTATAGATACATGAAAGAATTAATAGAAAAAGGACATGTTTATATAGCAGCACCACCACTATACTTAGTAAAGAAAGGTGCAAAAGGAGAATATGCATGGAATGATGATCAGCGAGATGTATTAATGGCTAAATATGGCGATGGTGCAAAAATACAGCGTTATAAGGGTCTTGGAGAAATGAATGCTATACAACTTTGGGAAACTACAATGGATCCAGAGTATAGAACATTACGAAAAGTAACTATAGATAATGATGTAGAGGCCGATAGAGTATTTTCTATGCTTATGGGAGATGAAGTACCACCACGTAGAGAATTTATAGAAAAAAATGCAGTATATGCAAATATTGATGCCTAGCGTCAGTTATAAAAAAAAAGAGGAGTTATATAACTCCTCTTTTTTTTTATAAAATTTATATTTTTGTAATAAAATCTATTTTTGGAATTAGAGCTAACAAATAATAAATGAAAAAACGTTTATCCTTTTTACTGTCGTCAGGTATATTCTTTATACTGTTATTCGTGTTATTGCGTATAGTGTTTGTTGTGTACCAATGGCAGTTAAGTAAAAATATTGACCTTACAGAAATCTTATTAGCTTTTCTATCTGGGTTAAGACATGACTTGTCTTTAATGGCGTATATCTTAATTATTAGCGGACTGGTTTTGTGTTTTAGTTTCTTTATAAAAGCAAGCAAACTAACAACATTTTTTAATATTTATTATACGGCAATGAGTCTGCTTATTATAGGTTTACTAGTTCCTAATTTGGAGCTGTACCGCAATTGGGGGTACCATATAGATGCTACGGTTTTAGAGTATCTTAAAACGCCAAAAGAAGCTGCAGCATCTACTTTGTGGACAACTTATGTAGTGTTATTTGTATTGTTTATTGTGGTTCTAGGACTGTCATATGTTTGTATAAAGAAATACGTAACCGCTAAGTTGAATAATTCACAGGCACTAAACTATAAATATATACCTGTTTTGTTTTTTGTTACCGCTACGATGATAATTCCCATGAGAGGGGGGGTCGGACTCGCTCCTATGAATGTAGGATTTGTATATTTTTCAAAAAATGTTTTTGCAAATCACATAGCTGTTAATCCTTTATGGAACTTTATGTATGCCATGAAATCATATAAAAAGGACTATAGAACGCATAGCTTTATGAGTGATCAAAAATTAGATGCTGTAATTAAAAAATTAAAGAATAAGCAAGGGATAACTACGCAATATGTTAAAGATAGTACCCCCAATGTTCTTATTGTTATGCTAGAAAGTTTTACTTCTAAGGCGGTAGGGAGTTTAGGAGCCAGTTATAATGCTACTCCTAATTTAGATAAACTATCAGAAGATGGTATGTTATTTACTAACTTTTATAGCATTGGGGATAGATCTAAAATAGGGCTTTTGGGCCTGTTAAGTGGTTATCCCTCTCTTCCTAAACGAAGTGTAATTTCTTATACACAAAAAACACTCACTATACCGAGTTTGTGTAAACAGTTTAAGAAAAAGGACTACGCCTCTACATTCTATTATGGAGGCGACATCAGATTTGCAAATATGAATTCATACATCTTAAATACCGGGTTTGATAATATAATAAGTATGGATGATTTTTCGTCCGATTTATATAGCTCTAAATGGGGTGTTCATGATGAGTATATGTTTAACTACCTTTTAAAAGATATTAAGGAAAGTAAAAAGCCTTTCTTTAAAGTGTTGTTTACACTTAGTAGTCATGAACCTTTTGATGTGCCTATGACAACAAAAATTGAAGGTAACACAGAAGATGAACGATTCTTAAACTCTATTTATTATACAGATAAGTGTCTGGGAGATTTTATAAATAAGTTTAAAAAAACAGACACATGGAGTAATACGCTAGTTATTTTTGTAGCTGATCATGGCACTAGGTATATAGATGCTTCTGGTCCTTCAGATTTTATGAAATACAAAATACCTATGCTTTGGACTGGAGGAGTGCTAGAAAAAAAGGCAACGCGTATAGATAAGATAGCTTGTCAGACCGATTTAGCCAACACTTTATTAAATCAATTAGGTATGGATGATTCGGAATTTATTATGGGTAAAGACGTTCTGAACGATTCTCAAAAAGGCTATGCTTATTTTTGTTACAACAACGGCTTTGGTTATATAGATGATCAACAAAAAAGTGTGTTTGATTTTACCGGAAATAAATACATTCACCAAGAAGGTAACAATAAAGACGATGATAATTGGAAGGCTTTGTTGCAGTATTTAAATAAAGATTTTAATCTTAGGTAGTTTTTTTTGTACCTTAGAAATCTAAACCTGTAAAATTATGAGAAATATAATATTAATAATAATCTGTTTTTGTAGTGTTTCGTTCTTGAGAGCACAGCAATTTGGTGATTTGTTATTGGCAAAAAACGATGCCAGTTTATTAATAGAAAACTATACAAGTCCTGTTGCAAAAGGAATGATGTATAGTATGAATGGTGGTTGGTATAGTACGGCAAAATCTCATAAATTATTTGGGTTTGATGTTATGATAACCGCAAGCGCGGCAATTGTGCCAGACGCAGATAAAATGTTTGATTTTGTAGCCGATGATTATCAGTTTCTATCATTGCCAAACAATGAAACCTCTTTGCCAACAGTAGTTGGTGATTCAGGGCAACAAGCATTAGTAAATGTAAGTATTCCGTTAGATAATGGTCTGTATCAAACCACTAGTTTTGAAATGCCAAGTGGTGTTGCAGAAGATTTACCAATGGCAGCAATTCCAATACCTATGGCGCAAATAGGCGTAGGGCTTCCTTTTAAAACAGATGTTAAGCTAAGGTATGTGCCAAAACTTAATGTAGACTCTCGAGTAAGTACCTCCTTAATAGGACTCGGGCTACAGCATGACTTAACCCAATATTTAAAGCTGGCCAAATTAACACCCTTTAGAATATCGGTATTAGCAGCTTATACTAATGTAGAGGTGTTGTATGATATTAAAGACGGACAAGCAGAGAATGTAACTGTAACCGATGGGGAGTTGTCTTTTAAAATGGACACGTGGACTCTTCAGGCGCTAGGCTCAGTGAATTTAAAGATAATTAACTTTTATGCAGGAATAGGTCTTAATTACGGCGATACAGCAATAGCAGTAGACGGTTCGTATCGACTAAACTATGCTATAAAAGACGACAATGGTAATACACTAAATACAATTACTGAAACTGTTATAGACCCAGTAGCTTTAGGGTTTAATATAACCGGAATGCGTACAACATTAGGGGCGCGATTAAACCTTGGTTTCTTTAAGGTTTTTGCAGACTATACAATACAAGAATATCAAACAGCTACTATAGGAATGGCTTTTAGTTTTAGATAGAAAGATGAACTTACCCGCAGATTTTTTAAAAGCAAATAAGCAATCATGGAATAATAAGGTAGCATGTCACTTAGCATCTGATTTTTATGATGTAAAAGGGTTTCAAAAAGGAAATACATCATTAAATAGTATTGAGCTTGACTTGCTCGGAGATGTAAGAAATAAAAAAATATTACACCTTCAATGTCACTTCGGACAAGACTCTATTTCCTTAGCCCGGTTAGGTGCAAAAGTAACAGGAGTAGATTTTTCAGAAAAAGCAATTCAGGCAGCTAATAAGTTAGCTAGTAATGAAGATGTTAATGTGTCGTTTATTTGTTGTGATTTATATAGTTTACCAGAAAAACTAACCGATACATTTGATATTGTGTTTACAAGTTACGGCACCATAACATGGCTGCCAGATTTAACCAAATGGGCTGAGGTGATATCACAATTCTTAAAACCAAATGGAAAATTTGTATTTGTAGAATTTCATCCAGTAGTATGGATGTTTGATGATGATTTTAAAACCATAAAATACCCCTATTTTAACTCCGGAGCAATTGTGGAAACCGAAACAGGAAGTTATGCCGATAAGGATGCTGCTATTGAGCAAGAATATGTTACATGGAATCACAGTATGGGTGAAGTAATGAATAGTCTTATTAAAAACAACCTTGAAATTAAAACACTTAATGAATTTAAGTATTCTCCATATAATTGTTTTAAGCATACAGTTGAATTTCTTTCAAAAAAATATCAAATAGACCATTTAAAAGATAAAATACCAATGGTTTATGCTATTAAGGCAATAAAAAAGAATATCTAATATTTTCAATTTACTTCTTTCATTTTCAGTATAAATAATTGTAATTTTGCAAGCGTAAAAAACAACAATACAATTAAAATAAATAAAAAAATGAAAGTAACAGTAGTAGGAGCAGGAGCAGTAGGTGCAAGTTGTGCAGAGTATATTGCTATTAAAAACTTCGCTTCAGAAGTTGTAGTTTTAGATATTAAAGAAGGTTTTGCCGAAGGTAAAGCAATGGATTTAATGCAAACAGCATCTTTAAACGGTTTTGATACAAAAATAGTAGGAACTACAGGAGACTACTCTAAAACTGCAGGTAGTGATGTTTGTGTAATTACTTCAGGTATTCCTCGTAAACCAGGAATGACCCGTGAAGAACTTATCGGAATTAACGCTGGTATTGTAAAAATGGTGTCTGCAAGTTTAATTGAGCACTCTCCAAATACTATTATTATTGTGGTATCTAACCCAATGGATACAATGACTTATTTAGTACACAAAACTACAGGGTTGCCAAAAAATAGAATTATAGGAATGGGTGGAGCATTAGACTCGGCACGTTTTAAATACCGCTTAGCAGAAGCTTTAGGAGCACCTATTTCTGATGTTGACGGAATGGTTATCGGTGGACATTCAGATAAAGGAATGGTGCCATTAATTAATAAAGCAACACGTAATAGTGTAAATGTTTCTGAGTTTTTATCTGAGGAGCGTATGAATCAGGTGGTGCAAGATACTAAAGTAGGTGGTGCAACCTTAACAGGATTGTTAGGTACTTCTGCATGGTATGCTCCAGGAGCAGCAGTATCAGGAATGGTACAAGCTATTGCATGTAACACTAAAAAGATATTCCCTTGTTCAGCATTATTAGCTGGTGAGTTTGGCTTAAATGATTTAGCTATAGGAGTGCCTTGTGTATTAGGTGCTAACGGAATTGAAAAAATTGTTGAAATTAGCCTAACTGATGCCGAAAAAGCAAAGTTAAACGAGTCTGCTGAAGGGGTTAAGAAAACCAACCAATTATTAGCGATATAAGTTTTTTAAAAACTTTATTTATATTAAAGCGTCATTTTTATTTTAAAAATGACGCTTTTTTTGTTAAGTATTCAGTTGGTTTTTAGTTACACCAGTTTAGTTTAAAAAGAGATATAGAACTGATTTGTATTGTGTGTTTTGAAGTTAAATTGGTGTCATTTTCGTGTGTTTTATTGAGAAGTATATTTTGTTGTAAAACCACATTAATTAAATATAAAACATTACTGCTAAATATATTGGTTTTTCAAGCTATAAAATATATATTTGCTCGATTATATAACAAATTTTCACTAAATAAATTATAATGCAAAACAAAGGAATAGTTAAGTTGTTTGCTTTCTTATTTGTAGCGGTAAGTATTTACCAGCTATCATTTACGTACATAGCAAGCAAAGTAGAAAAAGACGCAGCTGCTTTCGTATCAGGAACAGCTCAAGAAGGAGATGATGTAGCGGCTTTAGAGAAAAAATATTTAGACTCTATTAGCGGACAAAATGTAATTGCAGGAATTACCTATGATTATGCTAAAAAAAGAGTTTTAAATGAAGGTCTTGATTTAAAAGGTGGGGTGAATGTAATTCTTCAGATATCTACAAAAGATATCTTAAAAGGATTGGCAAACAACACTAAAAACCCTGTGTTTAATAAAGCTTTAGAAGAAGCAGATGTATTACAAACAGCATCTGATGATACTTACTTAGAGTCGTTTTTTACAGCTTTTGATGCCGTTAATGCAGATGCAGTAACAAAAACACCATTAGCAGCAACCGATATTTTTGCAAACAAAACTTTAGAAGGGGTTGTAAACTTTAAAATGACCAATAAAGAAGTGCAGCCAGTAATTGCATCAAAATTAGATGAGTCTATTGAGTCTGCTTTTGAGGTTATTAGAAAACGTATCGATAAATTTGGTGTTACACAACCAAACATTCAACGATTAGGAAAATCTGCTCGTATCTTAGTAGAACTTCCAGGTGCTAAAGACGTTAACAGAATTAAAAAATTATTACAAAGTACTGCTCAGTTAGAGTTTTATGAAACTCATATGTTTGCTGAAGCAGCACAGTACCTTGTAGATATTAATACAAAGTTAAAAGCTACTGTAGTGGTAGATGAGGCGCCTGCATCTGCAGATGCGTTATTAGGAGCAGATAATGATTCTATTAAAAAGGCAAATGAGCCAAATCCATTATTTGAAGTATTGTCGTTAAATCCATACGGAATTCAAGGACAAGCAACGTCTCGTTTAGGTATTGCTAAAGTTGCTTATGTAGCTGCAATAAACAACTACTTAAATAACTCAAAAGACTTACGTACAGGAGCTATTAAGCATGCTAAATTCCGTTGGGGAACAGTATTTACAGCACGTGATAAAGCTACTTTTGGTATTTCAGAAGACGATACTAATAGCTATGTGCCATTATTAGCATTAAAATCAAACAGAGACGGTGCGCCATCAATGTTAGGAGATGTTATTACAGATGCAAGACAACAATACACCCAAACAGGTGATGCTTCTGTAGGAATTACCATGAACGGATTGGGAGCAAAGCAATGGGAAAAAATTACAGGAGATATTTCTAAGCAAGGTAATACCGTTGCTATTGTGTTAGATGGTGTTGTATATTCAGATGCTTCTGCACGTCAGGCAATATCTGGCGGACAAACAGAAATCTCAGGAAGCTTTACATTAAACGAAGCAAAAGATTTAGCAAATGTATTACGTGCCGGTAAATTACCAGCATCTGCAGATATTATTCAATCTGCTGAGGTAGGGCCATCGTTAGGTAAAGAAGCTATTGATAGCGGTAAAATGTCGTTTGTAATAGCTTTGTTAATGGTATTTGTATGGATGGTTTTCTATTACGGAAAATCAGGTTTATACGCTAATGCAGCATTAGCAATTAATATATTATTAATCTTTGGTATTTTATCAGGATTAGGAGCTGTTTTAACATTACCAGGAATAGCAGGTATTGTATTAACAATAGGTATGTCGGTTGATGCGAACGTACTTATTTTTGAGCGTATAAAAGAAGAGCTTGCTTTAGGAAAATCACAAGTAGATGCTATAGCAGATGGTTTTAGTAACGCACTATCTTCTATTTTAGATGCAAATGTTACTACATTCTTAACAGCAATTATCTTATTTGTATTTGGAACAGGACCAATTCAAGGATTTGCAACAACCTTAATGATTGGTATTGCAACATCACTATTTACAGCAATATTCATTACACGTTTATTAGTTGAGTGGAACTTAAACAAAGGTGGTGTTTTAACTTTTGTTACAGGTGCAACTAAAAACTTAATGAAAAACATGACAATCTCTTTCTTAGGAAAAAGAAAAGTCACTTACATTATTTCTGCGGCATTAGTAGCAGTAAGTTTAGGATCGTTATTTACAAACGGATTAAATCAAGGAATTGATTTTGTTGGAGGAAGAACCTATCAAATTCGTTTTAACCAAGAAATGAACACCAATGAAGTGTCTGAGAAATTAGTAGCTGTTTTTGGAAGTGCTGAGGTTAAAACATATGGAGGAGATAACCAATTAAAAATTAGTACCAAATACAAAATTGCTGAAAAAGGATTAGCAGTTGATGCTGAAATTAAAGCATTATTGTTTCAAGAATTAAAATCATACTTGCCAGCAACAATGACATTGGAAAACTTCCAACAAGGCGCTGATAGTGATACTGAATTAGGAATTGTACAAACTATGAAGGTAGGGCCTACAATTGCTGATGATATTAAATCAGCATCTATTTGGGCTGTATTAGGATCATTGTTAGTTGTGTTCTTATATATCTTAATAAGATTTAGATGGTGGCAATTTAGTTTAGGAGCGGTTGCAGCAGTATTTCATGATGTTATTATAGTATTAGGGGTGTTCTCATTAACGCGTAACCTAATGCCATTTAATATGGAGGTAGATCAAGCATTTATTGCAGCAATCTTAACTGTAATTGGATACTCGCTAAATGATACCGTTGTTGTATTTGATAGAATTAGAGAATACTTTAATAATAATACCGACTGGGTATTCGGAAAAACAGTAAACAAAGCCTTAAACTCTACGTTAAGTAGAACTTTAAATACATCTGTTACAACATTAGTAGTACTAGTAACTATTTTTGCTTTAGGTAGTGAATCAATCAGAGGGTTTATATTTGCCTTAATAATAGGGGTAATTGTAGGTACTTATTCTTCATTATTCATTGCAACACCAGTAATGTTTGATACTGTAGGAAAGAAAGAACTACAAAGAGAAAAACAAGAAGAAGAGGAAGAAGAAGCGTAAGCAGTATTCTTTACTAGATATCAAAAAGCCGAAGTATTTACTTCGGCTTTTTTTGTGTGTATTTATATGTAAAAATATTCTATGAGATTAATGTGTAAGGTTGGTAATGCAGTAGTACAAAAAAAGCGTTGATTTAAATCAACGCTTTTTTTAGGTATTTGTATGTGTTATTTATTCTCCTAAAAACGGATACCTGTAATCAACAGGTGATACAAAAGTTTCCTTAATTAAACGAGGTGATACCCAACGCAATAAGTTTTGAGCAGATCCTGCTTTATCATTTGTACCAGAAGCTCTTGCACCTCCAAAAGGTTGTTGTCCTACAACAGCACCAGAAGGCTTATCATTTACGTAAAAGTTTCCTGCACAGTTTTGTAATGCTTTAGAAGCCTCTTCAAGTGCGTATCTGCATTCAGAAAATACAGCACCAGTTAAAGCATATTCTGAAGTAGCATCAACTAGTTTAAGTGTGTTACTCCATTCTGCATCTTCATATACATATATGGTTACTAC
The DNA here is from genome assembly GCA_965178655.1 of Flavobacteriaceae bacterium. GTDB lineage: Bacteria > Bacteroidota > Bacteroidia > Flavobacteriales > Flavobacteriaceae. Next base: position 603,503 of record OZ238266.1, on the reverse strand, counting down.
AGGTCCAAATAATTCCGTTTCCATAGTTGCATAGTTAGGGTTGGTGGTAACTATTACTGTAGGTTCAATAAAGTAACCTTTAGATTTGTCGTAGTTTCCTCCTGCTACAATAGTAGCATCGCTATCTTTTTTAGCTTGGTCAATATAAGAAGCTAGTTTGTTAAACGAACCTTCATGTATTACTGCAGTAATAAAATTACTTAAATCTGCAGGGCTTCCCATTTTAAAAGACGCAATATCAGCTTTTATAAAGTCAATTGTTTCTGATGCAATTGATTTTGGTAAGTAAATACGTGATGCAGCCGAACATTTTTGTCCTTGAAATTCAAATCCTCCCCTAGATACTGCTGTAGCTACTTGTTGTGGGTTAGAACTTGGGTGTGCAATAATGAAATCTTTACCTCCAGTTTCTCCAACAATTTTAGGATATGTCTTGTAGGTGTGAATGTTTTCTCCAATCTTTTTCCAAATCTCTTTAAATACATAAGTAGATCCTGTAAAGTGAATTCCTGAAAAATCAGGGCTAGCTAATACGGTATCGGTAATCATAACTGGGTCACCATAAATCATGTTTATAACACCGTCAGGAATACCAGCTTCTCTAAAGATATCCATAATTACTTTAGCTGAAAATATTTGATGGTCACTAGGTTTCCAAACAACTACATTCCCCATTAGTGCAGCACTTGCAGGAAGGTTTGCAGCAATGGCTGTAAAGTTAAAAGGGGTAACAGCGTAAATAAATCCTTCTAAAGGTCTGTATTCAACTCTGTTCCAAACTCCGGTAGATGAAGTAGGTTGGTCTGCATAAATTTGAGTCATAAACTCTACGTTAAAACGTAAAAAGTCAATCAATTCACAAGCAGCATCAATCTCTGCTTGGTGTGCTGTTTTTGATTGAGCAATCATAGTAGCAGCATTTATTTTTGCTCTATATGGTCCTGCTATTAAATCTGCAGCGCGTAAAAATATTGCAGCACGTTGTTCCCATGGCATTTGTGCCCATTGTGTACGTGCTTCTAAAGCTGTTGCTATAGCGCTATCAACATGTTTCTTTTCTGCCAAATGATAAGTTCCAACAACATGTTGGTGGTCATGAGGTAGGGTCATGTTTCTAGTGTTTCCAGTGGTTACTTGATTGCTTCCAATGTACATTGGCACATCAACTGTTCCGTTGTAATAAGCATCGTATTGTGCTGTTATATCAGCTCTTTCTGGTGTTCCTGGCGCGTAGCTCTTAACAGGCTCATTAATAGCCTTTGGAACTTGAAAAAATCCTTTTCCCATAGTATGTGTATATAATTTATTAAAATCAATAATTCAGGCTTCAAAAGTAATGAAAAAAATAATAGGATTTAAACTTTGTTTCAGTTCTCCTAAAAAGTGTATTTTTTTGTAAGTTGCACAAAATTATTCATCCGCTAGAGTTAATGTGTACAGTTAGTTTTATATATACCAAAAACCAAAATTTTGTGTTAACCTCTAACAGGGATGAGGCTGTTGGAAGAGTAACAATTCCGCCACAAATATATACCACAAATAATACTATAATTGCTTACCCCAAAGACTCCGTTGCAGGAGGCACATGGATAGGTGCTAGTGATAAGAAAAGGGTGTTATGTTTATTAAATGGCGCGTTTAAGAAACACACAAAAAAACCTAATTATAGAAAAAGTAGAGGTTTGGTTGTTAAGGAGCTGCTTACTTGTAATAATTTAGAAGAAAACATACAAGCGTATAATTTTTCTGACATTGAGCCTTTTACTTTAATCTGTGTAGATTGGAGTGTTACGTTGCAGTTAACAGAGCTGGTTTGGGATGGTATTAAGGCACATATAACTAAGCTGCCTTTGGAGACTAAAATATGGAGCTCATCAACACTGTATACCGATAAAATGAAAGCGCTTAGAAAAGAGTGGTTAGCAACATACTTAACTGAAAATAAGCAAACATCTGAGGTGCTTTTAGATTTTCATGAGCATTATAAAGTAGGAGATAAAAACATCGATTTACAAATTGATAGAGGGCTTTTAAAAACAGTAAGTATTACACAGTTTGAAAAAATGGATAATACAATAAAAAATGTTTATAAAGATTTGCTAAAGCAAACAATGCTTTCTCAAGAGTTTAATTTTTAGTGTAAAATTTATGAATAAGAACACAGGTTTTTTGTTTGTTTTGGCCTATCCTGAAACGATAGTTTTCCTTCCAGAAGAATGGTATTCTCCTTTGCTAAAGTACATTGGAATGGGAAAAAAAAATTACTTGCGTGCAGGACATGCAGCGTTGGTTCTTGTGAGTAAGGACACAGGAGTTCTAGAATATTATGATTTTGGGCGCTATGTGACATCTGTGCCAAACGGTAGGGTTCGTGGTGGTGTGCACGATAGAGAGTTAGTGCTTCCGATGAAGGCTAATATAGAGGGTGAGGTGATAACTAATCAAGATGAGATTCTAAAGTTTCTGGCAACCAACCCCAGTCTAACACATGGTAGTGGGAAAATGATTGCTTCGGTTTGTTCTAAAGTTAATTATAAATTGGCTAGAAATTATATAGATACAATGCAGAAGCAAGGACAGATACGTTATGCGGCTTTTCTTGAAAACGCTAGTAATTGCGCAAGATTTGTTACAACAACCTTATTGGCTTCTGTTACGGATAAACAGATTCTAAAAAGGTTAAAGAAACAAGAATATATAACACCTAGTACAGTGGGTAATGTTACGGCAGCTTCTGGAAAATCAGGCGTTTATGAGGTTTCTACTTTAGGAGAAATAAGTCCGTTTGTCTCTACGGTGTTAAAGCAAAATAAAATGTATTTGTTTGATAAGCTTCAGGGTTATAGCCCAAAGCAAGAGTTGTTAGAAAAACCAGAAACAATAAGTGATACTGCACAATGGCTTTCAGGTATTGGCTCGGGGGCTTGGCATGAGATTTTTACAGATAATAATATATCAAAAAACGAAGTAAGATTTCGTAGATTTTCATCTTATGGAACAATTGATATCGATGCTGTATTGAGTAGTGATGGTGATTTTGATGCAAACAAAATTTTTACAATTAAGCACGGATCTACCTGTTTTTTATGTGTGGTAGAGCAATTAGGAAAAACCCATACACTGTATTATAAGTATGACTTTAGTTTAAAGCAAACGGAGTACTAAGTTTAAAGGGCGGTATAATTACTTTAAATTTTTTAGAAGACGTAAAACTAATCATATTGTAAAACCCTTTCATTGACCCGTGTGTAGAGGCAAGAAGGCAGCCAGAGTTGTAAGTGTGTTTCTCGCCAGGGTGTAACACGGGTTTTTTTCCAATAACACCTTCTCCTTCAATTATTTCAGTAGGATTTAGGGCATCAAAAATTTCCCAATGTCGCGATTGTAGCTGTATTGTTTCGGTGCTTTGGTTTTCGATAGTAACAGTGTATCCAAAAGCAAAATGAATACTATAATTTTTGTAAAAAGTGCCTTCAAATGAAGTCTGTACAGCAACTTTTATGCCTCGTGTAATTTGTTCTACCATGACTTTTTTTGGTTATATCTGTAAAGATAGAAAAAAATGGTTAATTACTAATGTTAATGGAGTTGCCTTGTCCTATGCCAATAACACTGTCATACCTAGTGTCTAGTGCCCTGTAGTATACAACTATGGTGAAATCATTTTCGGTTTGATGATAATTTCCGTCAATAAAGGAATAGTCTATTGTGTTGTTGGTGTGTGTTATAAATTGATAATTTACAAAACCTTGTTTTATTAAAGAAGTGTTTTCAAAAACACCATTGTCTGGGTTATATGTAAGTTCTGAATCACTATTGCATGCATGGTTATTAAAATCGCCAACAACATATACTTTTCGGTCTTTTAAATTGGCGTAATTCTCTAAAGAAAAATGTACAAGAACATAGTCCGCTTCTATATTATGGTTGCTAGAATGTAGGTTACGTACAACATGTTTTCCGTTGGCATCAGGATTGTAGGTGTATGGGGTGTTTCTTCTGGAGAGGTTTGTGTATAGGTAATTATGGTAAAGACTATCTAGTTTAAAACGTTGAATAGTAATGCTACCGCCTCTAATGTTTTTATTGTCAAAATAGAGATATTCATTTCCTGCCCAAAATGCAGCTTCTTGGTCGTACTTATAAATTAGTTTATTGCCAATAGTGTATTGGGGTTTTAGAGTTGTAATAGACTCGTTAAGTGTATTGTTTTTAAAAACAACTGTCTGTACAGTTTGTTTAGGGTTGGTAAAATATCCGCTTTGAGGTGTAACGCTAAACTGGACAATTTGTTTTTCCTTGCTAAACGCCAAATCTCTAGGTCGTTTTATTTGCGTAGATATGTTTGATTTTTGTTGATAGACGATGCATTTTTTTGAAAACACCAAGTCGTCATTGTCATTGTAAATAGAAATTAAATAGTTTCCTGTTTTGGTAATCCGAACATTACTATTGGGGATTTGAAGTTTATAGTGTGAGTATATCTGTAGTGTGTTAAAGGAGTTGGTGTATGTTTGTAAATACTGCTCATCCATTCCTTTTAAGTAGTCGGTTTTTTGAAGGTCTGAAGCTGTCCAGTCAAAATTGCAGTGGGTTACGGTATAATAGTAATCTGCTTCATCTCCGTTAAGATCATCAAAAGACAATGCTATGGTTTTGTTAAGCGCTACAATTGGTTTAGTAGATTCAGAATAGAGTTCTTGTAGTGTAATGCTTTTTATGTGAGTAGGCGGTAAAGTTTCTTGTTGTGTTTGAGCAATACTTAATATCCATTGAAGAGATAGTGTTATGATTAATATTGTTCGCATATATGGGAGATTGTTTTTTGGTAAATGTAGTTAAATTTTAAAACAGAAGCAACGCTTACCTAAATAATTATTTAGAAACGGTATAAATAAGTAAAATTGGCGTAATACAATTTCAACACTAGTGTATTAAATTGTAAATTTGTGCGAAATTTTTTAGAAAATCTACTCAATTATGTCCAAAGACATTCGTATAAGAAAAGGCTTAAACATTACGTTAAAAGGCGCTGCCGAAAAGCAAACGGTTCAAGCAATACCTAGTAATGTTTACGCAATTCAACTTTCCGATTTCCATGGGATTATTCCTAAAATGCTTAAAAAAGTTGGCGATAAAGTACTTGCTGGTGAAGCAGTATTTTACAACAAGTCTAACGAAGCTATGCAATTTGTTTCGCCAGTAAGTGGTGAAATTTCAGAAATTATTCGTGGAGAAAGAAGGCGAATTTTAACCGTAAAAATTAATGCAGATCAAACACAACAATACGCAACTAATGCTGCGTTAGATGTAAAAGCTGCAGATGCTACGGCAATTAAAAATCAATTATTAGCAACAGGTGGTTGGTCGTTCATAAAACAACGTCCGTATGATGTTATTGCAAACCCAGAAGTAACGCCAAAGGCAATATTTATTTCAGGATATGCAAGTGCGCCATTAGCTGCAGATTATGATTATGTGTTAGCAGGTAAAGAAGATGCTTTACAGGCTGCTATTATTGCTTTAGGAAAATTAACCTCAGGAAATGTAAATGTATCTGTAGGTAAAAACTCAAAATCACCATTAGAAGGCTTAACAGGTGTTACCTTGCATAAGGTTTCAGGACCACATCCTTCAGGTAATGTAGGTACACAAATAAACAAAATTAATCCTATTAATAAAGGAGAAGTTGTTTGGACTGTTACCCCACAAGACTTGGTTATTATAGGAGAGTTATTGCTAACAGGAAAATATAATGCAGAACGTACTTTTGCATTGGTAGGATCTGAAGTTAAAACACCTCAGTATTATACTGCTAAAATAGGTGCCGAAGTAGCATCAATAGTATATTCTTGTGGTGTGAATAGTGATAATATTCGTGTTATAAACGGTAATGTGTTAGCAGGAACAAAAGTAAATCCGGACGGGTTTATAGGACACTATAACAACACTATTACAGTGATACCAGAAGGTAACGATTATGAATTCATGGGGTGGAACAAACCTGTGTTTGATAAAATATCAACCTCAAGAGCATTAACATTCTCTTGGATGATGCCTAATAAAAAATTCTCACTTAACACCAATACCAACGGAGAGCATAGAGCATTTGTTGTCACAGGGTCTTACGAAGAAGTTTTTCCATTAGATATTTACCCAATGCAAATATTAAAAGCTTGTATGGTAAAAGATTTAGATGCTATGGAAGCATTAGGAATGTATGAAGTTGCACCAGAAGATTTTGCATTAACAGAATTTGTTTGTGTATCTAAGCAACCACATCAAGAAATTATAAGAGAAGGGTTAGACTTAATGTTAAAAGAAATAGGATAGCACCATGGGATTAAAAAGTAATTTACATAATTTAAAAGAAAAGTATAAAGGAACCAAAATGGCGCCTGCGTTTAATGCATTGCATACGTTTTTATACTTACCAAACGAAACTACACATTCAGGAGGTCACGTTCGTGCTGCTGATGATTTAAAACGTACAATGAATACAGTTATCATGGCTTTAGTACCATGTTTAATTTTTGGTATGTTTAATGCAGGATACCAACACTATTTAGCTACTGGAGAAATTCAAGCCGCTACAATGGGGTTCTTTAGCCCAGAATTCTGGAGTTTAGATAACTTATTGTTAGGAGCCACTAAAGTATTACCTTTAGTTGCAGTATCTTATATAGTAGGACTTGGAGTAGAATTCATCTTTGCCATCATTAAAGGGCATGAAGTAGAAGAAGGTTACCTTGTTTCAGGAATGTTAATTCCGTTAATTGTACCAGTAGATATCCCGTTATGGATGTTAGGAGTAGCAGTTGTATTTGGAGTTGTTATTGGTAAAGAAGTATTTGGAGGAACAGGAATGAATATTCTTAACCCAGCCTTAACTGTAAGAGCATTTTTATTCTTCGCATATCCAACATGGATGTCAGGAGATAAAGTATGGGTAGAAGGCGCTGTTGCAGCAGACGGTACACCAGATGCTATTTCTGGAGAAACAATTTTAGGAAGCCTAGCACAGGCTAAAGAAGTAAGTTACTCCATAGCAGATCAGTTTATTGGTTTTATACCAGGTTCTATAGGAGAAACATCTACAGTACTTATTTTGTTAGCAGGATTGTTTTTAATATTCACTAAAATTGGTTCTTGGAGAATAATGTTATCTGCAGTTGCAGGGGCATTAATTATGGGCGTTATTTTTAACCAAGTAGCACCATCAATGGAAGGTACAAAGTTCTTCGCTCTAATGAATTTACCATACTGGCAACACTTATTAGTTGGTGGATTGGCATTTGGTATTGTGTTTATGGCTACAGATCCAGTATCTGCAGCACAAACAAATAAAGGAAAATGGATTTACGGATTCTTAATTGGTTTCTTATCGGTAATGATTCGTGTGTTTAATCCAGCCTTCCCAGAAGGTGTAATGTTAGCAATATTATTAATGAATGTTTTTGCACCAACCATTGACCATTATGTGGTTCAAGGAAATGTAAAAAAACGTTTAAAGCGTGCAAACGTTAAAACAGCATAAGCAATGGCAATAGATACAAGTAAAAATTCATACACAATTGTGTTTTCAGTTGTAATGGTAATTATAGTAGGTACTGTATTAGCAGGATTATCATCTGTATTACGACCTAGTATACAAGCAAATAAAAAAGTTGAAAAAATGCAGAATATCCTATTTGCAATGGGAGTTACTGATGCTAATGATAAAAATGCATTCACACCTGCTACAGAAGCAAAAGATTTGTTTGAAAAATATATTGGTGAAGAGCAATATGTTATAACAGGTAATACTGCAGAAAAAACCGCTAAGGCATTTGCTATTGAGGTGAAAAAAGAACAAGATAAAGTTAAGGCAAACGCAGCATATCAACAACAACTACCATTGTTTGTAGGTACTGTAAATGGCTCTAAGCGTTATATTATACCAATGAGAGGTAACGGACTTTGGGATGCTGTTTGGGCATACATAGCTTTAGATGAAAACTTAGTGGTGCAAGGGGCGTATTTTGATCATAAAGGAGAAACACCTGGTTTAGGAGCAAACATTAAAGAAGCGTACTTTAGAGATGACTTTATTGGAGAACACATATTTGATGCAGCAGGTAACTTTCAAGGAATTGCTATTAAAAAAGGAAATGGAGATCCTAAAAACCTGCGTAAAACAGATAATGCAGTAGATGCTATTGCAGGAGCTACAATTACGGGAGATGGTGTTGCTGTAATGATTAAAAACGGTTTAGCACTTTACTTACCTTATTTTGAAACTTTAAAAAACACAAAGTAATCATGGCATTATTATCAAAAAAAGAAAAAGGATTAATTCTTGATCCACTAGCAGATAACAATCCTATTACTATTCAAGTATTAGGAATCTGTTCAGCACTAGCTATTACAGCACAGTTAAAGCCATCTATTATTATGGCAGTATCTGTACTGTTTGTACTAGGAATAGGAAACGTTGTTATCTCTTTAATGAGAAACATTATCCCTTCAAAAATTAGAATTATTGTACAGTTAATTGTTATTGCAACATTAGTAATTGTAGTAGACCAAGTACTAAAAGCATTTGCATACGAACTAAGTAAAACCTTATCGGTATTTATTGGGTTAATTATTACAAACTGTATTATTATGGGGCGTTTTGAAGCCTTTGCTTTAGCAAACAAACCATGGCCGTCATTCTTAGATGCCATAGGTAACTCTGCAGGGTATGGAGGTTTATTAATACTTGTTGCGTTTTTTAGAGAACTACTAGGTGCAGGTACCTTATTAGGATACGAAGTATTAGGAAATCCAATTGAAAAAACAGGATTGTATGCATACGGATATGAAAATAACGGATTTATGGTATTAGCGCCAATGGCACTAATAGTTGTAGGAGTTATTATTTGGGTGCAACGTAGTAGAAACACCGCTTTAGTAGAAGATAATTAAGCACTTAAACGACTAAAATATACTAGAAAATGGATTATTTAGAATTATTTTTAAAATCGATATTTACCCAAAACATGGTATTTACATATTTCTTAGGAATGTGTTCATACTTAGCGGTATCTAAAAAAGTATCTACTGCAGTAGGACTAGGAGCAGCAGTAATTTTTGTATTAGCAATTACAATGCCTTTAAACTGGTTATTAGATCAGTTCTTGTTAAAAGACGGCGCTTTAGCGTGGTTAGGAGAAGAGTATGCAACTTATGATTTAAGTTTCTTAACCTTTATCTTATTTATTGCAACTATTGCAACAATGGTACAATTAGTAGAGATTATAGTAGAGAAGTTTTCTCCATCACTATATAACTCATTAGGAATCTTTTTACCATTAATTGCTGTAAACTGTGCCATTTTAGGAGGGTCACTTTTTATGCAGCAAAAAGAGTTACCAACAATAACGCATGCAGCAGTGTACGGAATTGGATCGGGAATTGGATGGTTCTTGGCAATTTTAGCAATTGCAGCTATTCGTGAAAAAATACGTTACTCAAATGTTCCTGCGCCGCTAAGAGGACTAGGAATTACTTTTATCATTACCGGACTAATGGCTATTGGATTTAATAGTTTTGGAGGAATGCTAACTGGAGATAGTGGTAAAGCGAAAAAAGAAACAACTGAAGCTCCAGTTACAAAAACAGCAGCAGTAGTTGAAAACAAAACCTTAAAAGCACAATAATAAAATGATATATTTAGCATCAACAGGAGGCGCAATTCTTATTACAGTAATCGCCTTACTTTTATTAGTTTTAGGATTGGTTGGAATATTAATCTTTGCAAAAGATAAGTTACTGCCATCAGGTAATGTAAAAATAACTATTAATGGTGAACGTGAAATAGAAGTATCTTCAGGATCATCATTACTATCTACTTTAGGTGGCGAAAAAATATTTTTACCATCAGCATGTGGTGGAGGAGGTACTTGTATACAGTGCGAGTGTCACGTTCATGAAGGTGGTGGAGAAGCATTACCTACAGAGGTGCCTCACTTTACTCGTAAGGAGTTAAAAGAGGGTGCACGTTTGTCATGTCAGGTAAAAGTTAAACAAGACATGAACATCTCTATTCCAGAAGAGGTATTCGGGATTAAAAAATGGGAAGCAACAGTTGTACGTAACTACAACGTAGCTACATTTATTAAGGAATTTGTTGTTGAAATACCTGAAGATATGGGGTATAAAGCAGGAGGGTATATTCAAATTGAAATACCACAATGTGAAGTAAAATTTTCTGATATGGATATTACTGCACACCCTGAAGAACACGATACTCCAGATAAGTTTAAGGCTGAATGGGATAAGTTTAAGTTATGGCCTTTAGTAATGAAAAACTCAGATACTGTAGAAAGAGCATACTCAATGGCTTCTTACCCTGCAGAAGGAAGAGAAATCATGTTAAATGTACGTATTGCTACACCTCCTTTTGATAGAGCGAAAGGCGGATGGATGGATGTTAACCCAGGAGTAGCATCATCTTATATCTTTAATTTAAAGAAAGGTGATAAGTGTACTATATCTGGTCCTTACGGAGAATTCTTTATTAATGAATCTGAAGCAGAAATGCTATATGTAGGTGGTGGAGCCGGAATGGCGCCAATGCGTTCTCACTTATACCACTTATTCAGAACATTAAAAACAGGTAGAACTGTAACGTACTGGTATGGAGGTCGTTCAAAAGCAGAATTATTCTACATAGAACACTTTAGAGCATTAGAGAAAGATTTCCCTAACTTTAAATTCTTTATAGCCCTATCTGACCCTACGGAAGCAGATAACTGGACGGTTAAAAAAGATGTAAATGATACTGAAGGCGATGGTTTTGTTGGATTTATACACAATTGTGTAATTGAAAACTACTTAAATCATCATGACTCACCAGAAGATTTAGAATTATATTTCTGTGGACCACCATTAATGAACAACGCTGTTCAAAAAATGGGAGAAGATTTTGGTCTTTCAGACGATAATATTCGTTTTGATGATTTTGGAGGATAGTTCTTTAAAAATTATGATACAATTTAAAAGCCGATACATGTTGTGTCGGCTTTTTGTTTTTAATAATAGATAGGCTTTCTAAAATATAGAAAGCCTATCTTTGCAAAAAATAATCAAGAATGATAACTTTTCAAGATTTAAACTTATCTAATCAATTGCAATATGCCATTGATGATATGGGATTCACACACCCAACACCAATACAAGCAGAAGCTTTTTCTGTAGTTCGTTCTGGTAAAGATGTTGTTGGTATAGCACAAACAGGAACTGGAAAAACCTTTGCCTATATGATGCCTATATTGCGTGATTTGAAATTTTCAAAGCAGGTAAACCCACGAGTATTGGTTTTAGTGCCTACGCGTGAATTGGTACTGCAAGTAGTAGAAGAAATTGAAAAATTAGCAAACTATATTAATGTTCGTGTATTAGGTGTATACGGAGGAACCAATATCAATACTCAAAAAATGGCTGTAGCGCAAGGTACAGATGTTATTGTGGCTACGCCTGGGCGTTTATATGATTTGGCAATTAGTCGTGCATTACAATTAAAAGCCATTCAAAAAGTAGTTATTGATGAAGTAGATGTAATGCTTGATTTAGGATTCCGTTTTCAACTCTTAAATATATTTGATGTATTGCCATCACGTCGTCAGAATATTATGTTTTCGGCAACAATGACAGATGATGTAGATGAATTAATAACAGATTTTTTTAGATCTCCAGAAAAAATATCTATAGCAATAAGTGGTACGCCGTTAGATAATATAGCACAGCAATGTTATGATGTACCTAACTTTTATACTAAAGTAAACCTTTTAGCGCACTTAATTCAAGACAAGAGTACCTTTCATAAAGTATTGGTTTTTGTATCTAATAAAAAAAGTGCCGACAGATTGTTTAGTGCTATTGAAGAGGTGTTTGGGGCAGATGTTTGCGTCATACACTCTAATAAAACACAAAATTATAGGGTGCGCTCTATTCGTCAGTTTGACGAAGGAGAAAATAGAATACTAGTTGCTACAGATGTCATGGCTCGTGGTTTGGATTTAGATGAAATTTCTCATGTTATTAATTTCGATACCCCAAACTTCCCTGAAAACTATATGCACCGTATTGGTAGAACAGGTAGAGCTGAACATGAAGGAAAGACCATTCTTTTTTCTACTCCAAAGGAACAAGAAGATAAAACAGCAATAGAGGATTTAATGCAAATTGAAATCCCTAAAATAGATTTTCCAGAAGAGGTAGAAATATCAGAACAACTAACACCTGAAGAACGCCCAAGACGAATAGAACACGATAATCCGCATAAAAAATTAACAGATGAAGATGCGCCAGGTCCTGCATTTCATAACAAAAGTGAAAAGAATAGCAAGGTAAATGAAGGAGGCTCATACCGTAGAGAAATTGCGGCAAAGTATAAAAAGCCAAAAACTCGCGGCGATAAATCCTATAACCTACGTAATAAAAAAAAGCGTAAATAAATGCGTAAACCACTAAGCAATCAAGAACTACATAACCTAGCAATGAATATTGTTGGTGAGGATCTAGAAAAAAGAGGGTTTGAGTTTGTGGCAATAAATAGCCAATTAAAACGCAACCCACAATATGTCTGCATAGATAAAAACAATCAATATTTTTTTGTAATTGTAAAGGCTGTTTTATTGCCAGAAGACCCTGACGTGTATGATGTTGTTTGGATGGAAACATTTAAAACACATGCACGTAGTAAAGATGCTAAAGTGTTATATGCTGGTGTTGGTTTAGGAAATAAAGACTCAGAAGGTGCTCCGCTATATGTTAATGAGCCGTATTTATTAAAATACTCAGGAATACAGTTTTTAGACGTTGCGTTAAATTAATAATTTGTCATGAAAAAAATAAGCATACTATTATTATTGGTATTAATCTCCTGTAAGAAGGATGCAGCCATAACTAAAACATCAGGACTCGTTTTTGGTACTTATTACAATGTACAGTATGTGTCTAGTACAGCTATTGATTATGAAAAACAATACGATAGTATTTTTTCAGAAATAAATACATCTATGTCAACCTATTGGCCTACATCTGATATATCTAAAATAAATAATGGAGATACAAGTGTTGTTATTGATACACATTTCAAGAAAGTGCTAAAATTATCTAAAGAGGTACATCAAAATACAGAGGGTTTTTTTGATCCAACCATTGGTGTATTGGTAAACGCTTGGGACTTTGGGCCTCAAGGCAAGATAGTGGGTTTAGATAGTGTTAAGGTAAAAGAGTTGTTGCAATATGTAGGTTTAGAAAACCTGATTATTAAAAACGATAAAATCCAGAAGCCTAACAAAACATTTATAGATTTTAATGCTATAGCTAAAGGCTATGCCTTAGATGTTGTTTCGGCGTTTTTATCAGAGAAAGGTTATACTAATTACTTGATAGATATTGGAGGCGAAATTTTAGCTAAAGGAGTTAATGTAACAACAAATACACCTTGGCGTATAGGTATTGAGAACCCTAATTTTAATGGTACTCAAAGTTATCAAATAAGTGTGCCGTTGCATAATGAGGCTATGGCTACTTCTGGTGTGTATCGTAAGTTTAAAGTAGATGAATTCGGAAAGCGATATGCGCACATTATTGATGTAAAAACTGGGTATCCAAGTAAAACCAATGTATTAAGTGTATCGGTTATTGCGCCTACATGTGCTTTAGCAGATGCTTATGCAACAGCGTTTAAGGCAATGGGTATTAAAAAGGTAACTGAGTTGCTAAAAAGTCATCCAGAATTAAAAGTGTTTTTCATTTTTGAGAATGAAGATAACGCAATTGAAACACTTTCTCTAAATGGTTTTTCTAAAGAATAGAACCTTTATAGAATAGATAATATTCGTATATATAAAAAAACCAGCGCTATTGAGCGCTGGTTTTTTTATATTAAATAATCAAGTTCTACTGATTAATCTATTTTTTGAGTCCAGTTAAAAGTGTCTTCAGTACTGTTGTATTGAATGTCTAATAACTGTGCTTTTAAAGTGGTTGCGTATGAGTTTTCAAGCGCAGGTAAAGTATAATGGTCGTCTTTATATCCAACCCCTGTAATAGGGACAATAACAGCAGCTGTACCTGTTCCAAAAACTTCTTTAAGGTTTCCTTTTTTAGCAGCAGCAATTACTTCGGCAACACTAACCTTTCTTACTTCAACAGTAAGTCCTGATTTTTCAGCCAATGCAATAATACTTTTTCTAGTAACACCATTTAAAATTCTATCGTCTGTAGGGGCAGTAATTAGCTTATCTCCAATACGGAAAAATACATTCATAGTTCCTGCTTCCTCTAAGTATTCATGTGTAGAGTTGGTCCATATAATTTGTTGGTATCCCTCTTCGTTAGCTTTTTTGGTAGGGTAAAACTGAGCAGCATAATTACCTGCAGCCTTTGTAGCCCCAACACCACCATTGGCAGCTCTAGAATAGTAATCGGATATTTTAACTTTTACATCACCGCCTTTGTAGTATGATTGTACAGGTGTACAAATAATCATAAAACGATATTCTGTTGCTGGAGCAGCAGAAACACCGGCTTGTGTTGCAAAAATAAATGGTCTAATATATAAGGCGTTACCTTTTCCGCCAACAACCCATTGCTTGTCCATTTTTAATAAGGTTTTTAAACCGTTCATAAAAATCTCTTCAGGAACTTCAGGCATTGCCAATCGGTTTGATGAAAAACAGATGCGCTTCCAGTTTTCTTCAGGTCTAAAAATCCACACATCATCTTGTGTGTCACGATATGCTTTCATTCCTTCAAAAGCAGCTTGTCCGTAATGAAATACGCGTGCAGAAGGATCTAGTTGTAATGGTTGATATGGTGTGATTTCAGGCTGTTGCCAAGCACCATCCTTGTAATCACAAAAAAACATATGGTCAGTATATACTGTTCCGAAAGCTACATTGTCTAAGTCAATTGTTTGAAACTTTGATTTGGTAGCTGGTGTAATTTTAATATCCATAGTCGTCATCATCTTTTGTGTTTTTAAGTTCCGCAAAATTACTGAATTATTCTTCTTTATTACATATAATTAGTCGTTAATTTGTAAAGCTTCAAATTTCTAAAAGAAGCGTTAAATTATTTAGCATGTTAAAAAGAGAAGTCATCACCACATCAGACGGGTCATCATCTATTAATATTCCATCTTTAAATGAACAATACCATTCAAAAAACGGCGCTATTCAAGAAGCATATCACGTTTTTATTAAAATGGGATTAAGTCTATTTTCTGATAGCGTTTCTATATTAGAAATTGGACTAGGAACAGGCTTAAATGCATTTATAACTTTTTTAGAAGCAGAAAAAAATAATATTAAAATAGACTATACTGGGGTTGATGCTTACCCTGTAGTAGCAGAAGAAGTTGCTGCGTTAAATTATGTATCGCAATTAAATGCTAAAAAATACGCAGAGCAGTTTAAACAATTGCATGAGTCTGAATGGGAAGTGTCACAAACGCTATCTAATCATTTCACGCTTACAAAAAGAAAGCAGTTTTTTACAGATATTACAGATGATGCGCAACATGATTTAATATACTATGATGCTTTTGGCTCGCGTGTGCAGCCAGAATTATGGGGAGAAGTCATTTTTGAAATAATGTATAGGGCTTTAAAAGATAACGGTGTGCTGGTTACTTATGCAGCAAAAGGAAGTGCAAGGCGCGCTATGAAGGCTGTTGGCTTTACGGTGGAACGCCTAGAGGGACCTCCCGGAAAACGAGAAATGCTTCGCGCAAGAAAAAAATAATAATCCTAATTGCATTTTTTTTGATGACAAATTGGCATTTCTTTAGAATTGGCAATACATTTGCCGTCTTTTAAAATAATTATTAAAGCATATATATTCATCAATAATGAGTACAGAAAATATACAAAATGAAGAGTTAAATGAGCAGCAAGCCGCTGAATTAACTCAAGATACAGAAGAGACGACTCCAGAAACGGAAACATTGTCAGTAGAAGAGCAGTTAACTAAAGATGTTGCTACAGAAAAAGATAAGTTCTTACGTCTTTTTGCGGAGTTTGAAAATTATAAAAAAAGAACTTCAAAGGAACGTATAGAATTATTTAAAACAGCAAGTTCAAGCGTAATGCAAGCAATGCTGCCAGTTTTAGATGATTTAGATCGTGCTTGGATTGAAATTGAAAAAAGTAAAGACAAAAATCTTATTACCGGAATAGAGTTAATAAGTACAAAGTTTAAAGCTACTCTAAAAGATAAAGGATTAGAGTTGTTAGATGTTCGTTCAGGAGATGATTTTAACGCAGATTTTCATGAAGCAATTACTCAAATTCCAGCACCAACTCCTAAGTTAAAAGGAAAAATAGTTGATGTTATAGAAAAAGGTTACAAATTGGGTGATAAGATTATTCGTTTCCCGAAAGTTGTTATCGGACAATAATTTAATAAATATATTTTGTTGTATATACAACATGGCATAAAATAACCAAAAATGGCAAAACAAGATTACTACGATGTATTAGGCGTTTCAAAAAGCGCTTCTGCACAAGAAATAAAAAAAGCATACCGTAAAAAAGCGGTTAAATTTCACCCAGATAAAAATCCAGGTGATACTGCTGCAGAAGAAAATTTTAAAAAAGCTGCTGAGGCCTATGAAATTTTAAGTGATGACAATAAAAAAGCAAAGTATGACCGTTTTGGACATGCTGCTTTTGAAGCTGGTCAAGGCGGTCATGGTGGTGGCTTTGGTGGTGGTATGAATATGGATGACATATTTAGCCAATTTGGTGACATCTTCGGAGGCGGAGGTGGTGGTTTTGGAGGCGGAGGCCGACAAAGACGCGCTAAAGGAAGCAACTTGCGTATTCGTGTAACACTTAGTTTAGAAGATATTGCAAACGGTGTAGAGAAAAAAGTAAAAGTTAAACGTAAAAAACAAGACCCTAATACAAGCTATACCACATGTACTACTTGTGGCGGTTCAGGACAAGTAACACGAATAACAAATACTATTTTAGGACGCATGCAAACTGCAGCGCCATGTACTACTTGTGGTGGTTCAGGACAGCAAATAAGCAAAAAAGGCGCTGGAGCAGATGCACAGGGTTTAATTGTTTCTGAAGAAACAGTGTCTATAAAAATACCTGCTGGTGTAGTTGATGGTATGCAATTAAAAGTTTCTGGTAAAGGAAACGATGCGCCAGGAAACGGTATTCCAGGAGATTTATTAGTTGCCATACAAGAAGAAGACCATGCAACCTTAAAACGTGAAGGCGATAACTTACATTATGACTTGTATATTAACCTTTCTGAAGCTGTTTTAGGAATTTCAAAAGAAATTAAAACAGTTACAGGAGCGGTAAGAATTAAGTTAGACGCAGGAATTCAATCTGGAAAAATATTGCGCTTACGCGGAAAAGGAATTCCAAGTATTAACGGGTATGGAAAAGGAGATCTATTAGTACATATTAATGTATGGACTCCTCAAGAATTAAATAAAGAACAAAAGGCATTCTTTGAAAACATGCAAGACCATGAGCATTTTGCGCCGAATCCAAAATCTACAGATAAATCATTCTTTGATAAAGTAAAAGAGATGTTCTCATAATAGTAAAAGCCTCAATTTTAATTGAGGCTTTTTTTAACGAAACATGTAACAATAGTCAACTTCATCAGACCAATAATAAAACACATCAACATATATGAATAATCTTCTTGTTGCTGAAAATATCATTAAAAAATATGGTGATTATACAGCATTAAATAATGTATCATTGGCAGTCCCAAAAGGTAGTATTTTTGGGTTATTAGGACCTAATGGTGCAGGAAAAACCTCTCTAATTAGAATTATAAATCAAATTACCATGCCCGATAGCGGTTTGGTTACTTTTGATGGTAAACCTCTAGAACAAAATCACGTTAAAGATATTGGTTACTTACCTGAAGAACGCGGTTTGTATAAATCAATGAAGGTAGGGGAGCAAGCATTATACTTAGCACAATTAAAAGGCTTATCAAAACAGGAAGCAAAAAAGCGATTAAAATTTTGGTTTGATAGATTAGAAATTGGTGATTGGTGGGATAAAAAAGTGCAGGAACTCTCTAAAGGAATGGCACAAAAAATACAGTTTGTAGTAACCGTATTGCACCAACCTAAATTATTGATTTTTGACGAACCTTTTAGTGGTTTTGACCCTATAAATGCTAATCTGATTAAAGATGAAATTTTACGATTAAGAGATGAAGGGGCAACAGTTATTTTTTCTACCCATCGTATGGAGTCTGTTGAAGCATTGTGCGATCATATAGCTTTAATAAACAAATCAAACAAAATATTAGATGGTAAATTAATAGATATTAAGCGTCAGTTTAAGTCTAATACCTTCGAGGTAGGTGTGTCTGTTGAGGATAAAAAAAAATTTAAAGCATTAGTTGAAAACACATTTACAACCAGTGCAACAGAATTTAAATCTATCCATGATGATGTAAAAATGAAAATTAAAATAGACCCAAAGAGTTCTCCAAATGAATTATTATCATTTTTAACTACCCACGGAGCGGTTAATCATTTTACAGAAGTAATACCTTCGGTAGATGATATTTTTATACAATCTATTAAAAATAACTAAACAGCAAGATGAATCACTTACCACTTATTATAAAACGAGAATACCTAAATAAGGTAAAGAACAAATCCTTTATAATCATGACTTTTGTAAGTCCGTTAATCATGATTGCATTAGGGTTATTAATAGGTTTTTTAACCAACCTAAATAAAAATAAAGAGCGTGTTATTGATGTTGTTGATGAATCAGGATTCGCTTCAGAAATTTTTCAGAAAACCTCATCTACAACCACATATAATGTTTTAAAAGACATCAGTTTTAAAGATGCATTGGTTTCTGTAAAAGAAAGCGAAAAATATGGCTTGTTGTATTTGCCAAAAGTAGATAGTGTTCAGCAATTATCAAATAACATTATTATTTATTCTAAAGATACGCCATCGGTTACTTTAATAGCCGATTTAGAACGTAAAATAGAAAGAAAACTAACAGGTATTAACTTTAAGTTACAAGGTTTAAATACAGATGAAATTAACGATGCTCGTGTGCACATTAACTTAAATCAAGAAAGTTATTCAGGCGAAAAAACCTCTAAGTTTAGTGGTGGTCTAAAGCTTGGTTTTGGAATGGTTTCGGGGTATTTGTTGTTTATGTTTATCATTGTTTACGGAAACATGATTATGCGTAGCATTATTGAAGAAAAAACAAGTCGTATTATTGAAGTTATTATTTCGTCTGTTAAGCCAATACAATTAATGCTCGGAAAAATATTTGGAACCTCATTAGCAGGTGTTACTCAATTTGTAATGTGGGCTATTCTTTTGGGTGTCATTTCTATACTGCTATCAACTGTTTTTGGAATAGAGGTACAGAGTCAGCAACAGCAATTAATACAAGAAACTATGGCTAATGGCGATACCCAACAAAAAATAGGTATGCTGCTAACAGAATTATATAGTTTGCCAATTGCAAACCTAGTTATTATGTTTTTATTCCTTTTTATAGGAGGGTTTTTATTGTACGCCTCTCTATATGCAGCTATTGGTGCAGCAGTAGATAATGAAACTGACACACAGCAATTTATGATGCCTATTATAATGCCATTAATATTGGCAGTATATGTGGGAGGGTTTACTGTTCTAGAAGATCCGCATGGTACCGTAGCACAAGTGTTTTCATTTATACCATTTACTTCGCCAGTAGTTATGTTAATGCGTATTCCTTTTGGTGTGCCGCTATGGCAACAGGCTATATCAGTATTCTTATTATTTGCAACATTTATTACTACCGTATGGTTTGCTGCAAAAATATACCGTGTAGGAATTTTAATGTACGGTAAAAAGCCAAGCTATAAAGAACTATATAAATGGTTAAAATATTAAGCTATAAAGCAAAATAAACAATTAAAAAACGTCCCTTTTTACATGAGTAATCAGGGACGTTTTTGTGTTAAAATTCTACAAAATAATAAAGCAGTTAGATACATGACTAAAATAATATGTATCTTTAGTATTCTCTAAACCCAAGCACATGCCAAAAATATTAGTTATAGAAGATGAAGCTGCAATAAGACGCGTTCTAGTAAATATTCTTTCCGAAGAAAATAAACAGTATGAGGTAGATGATGCAGCAGATGGTATTATTGGCTTAGAAAAAATTAAAACCACTGCGTACGACTTGGTATTATGCGATATTAAAATGCCTAAAATGGATGGTGTTGAAGTACTTGAAGCTGCTAAAAAATTATACCCAGAGCTAACCATAGTAATGATTTCTGGTCATGGCGATTTAGATACTGCGGTAAATACAATGCGATTAGGTGCATTTGATTACATCTCTAAACCACCAGATTTAAACCGGTTATTAAACACCGTTCGTAATGCCTTAAATACAACAGAACTGGTTGTAGAAAATAAACGGCTAAAGAAAAAGGTGTCTAAAAAATATGAAATGATAGGAGAAAGTCCTGAAATTTCAAATATAAAGGAAATGGTTGCTAAGGTAGCGCCAACTGAAGCTCGTGTGTTTATTACAGGAGAAAACGGAACAGGTAAAGAGCTGGTAGCACATTGGATACATGAGCAAAGTAATCGCTCTAAAGGACCAATGATTGAAGTAAACTGCGCAGCGATTCCTTCAGAATTAATTGAAAGTGAGTTGTTTGGTCATGTAAAAGGCGCTTTTACCTCTGCCAATAAAGACCGTGCCGGAAAATTTGAAGCAGCCAATTCAGGAACAATTTTCCTTGATGAAATTGGTGATATGAGTCTTGCTGCTCAAGCAAAAGTATTGCGAGCTTTACAAGAAAATAAAGTACAACGTGTAGGGAGTGATAAAGACATAAAAGTAGATGTTAGGGTAGTGGCAGCCACTAACAAAGACTTAAAACGCGCTATAAAAGAAGGCGCGTTTAGAGAAGATTTGTATCATAGATTAGCGGTTATTTTAATAAAAGTACCTGCGTTAAATGATAGAAGAAGCGATATACCATTGTTAATAACGCATTTTGCTAAAAAAATAGCAGGAGAACAAGGTGTGGGTGTAAAAACATTTTCCGAAGAAGCAATTAAGATGCTGCAGGAGTATAACTGGACAGGTAATATTCGTGAATTACGTAACGTTGTAGAACGTTTGCTTATACTTGGCGATACTGAAGTGTCAGTAAAAGACGTAGCGTTATTTGCAAGCAAATAAACCCTTAGGCATATGAAAACAATAACATTAATATCATTATTAGCAATAGTATTTAATTTGGGACACGCTCAAAGTAACCCTGAGCAAAATATTGAAACATATAATGCCTATTTTGATGAATACGGGCAATCAATTAATGTCTTAAATTTTAGTAAAAAGAAGTCCTCGTTTTTATATTACAGTAGAACGACAAAAGTAGATAGTATAAATGTTCATTCATTAAAAGAAAATTTTAAGTTCGGAAAATTAAATGAAATAGAAAATACTCAATTACGTCATTACTTAGCTAAGCATTTTTCAAATAAACTACTGCTTAAAAACACCATAATATTGACTTATAATGATACTATTTATGGCGATAATTACCGTAACCGCCATTGTTGCGCAGTAGAAAAAAGAACAGATTTATCTGAAATATACTTTAAAAACAGTGCTATCTATGATAAAAATCAAAAAAGAAACCAAAAATATTTAGCAAAGAAAAATGCTTCGGCACTGTATTTATATAACTATAATAAGGGCTTTGTGTACAAAACAAAGTACCATACAAAACATAAAAAACCTGAAATACTAGCAAGAGTATTTAAAACCCCAAAGACAGGAGTTATTATTCTTAAACCTAATGGGCAGTATTTTTATTACTATTCCTTAATACAGGAATATGTATATAATTTAATTAAGAAGGATTGGGCGCCATATATAGAAGACTATACATATAGCAAAGAGTATTTACCAATAGAACCGATAGGGTTCTTTTTAAAAAGCAAACAAGAATTATTAAGACCTAAAGTAATTGTAAGTTCATACAGTAGGTCATACGGAGTTAAAAAAAAACGAAGGTTAAAGCGCCCGATTACAATAAGGTCATTGCCAGCAAATGCGTTAATATTTACCTCTAAACCAAAATTAGAATCCTATATACGTAGGTCTAATGTGTTTTTTACTTCTGCAGATTATTAATTCTTATAAATAGGAATGCTATAGCTAATATGGTATCCAAATCCAGCACCCCAATTGGCATCTTTTGTAGTCTTCCCGAAGCCAGGAACATAGAGGTTAGAAAAGTTTTCTGGTTGATTATTTACAATCATATTTCTTAATTCAGCAAAAAGGCTCAAATACACATTTTTGAAAACTTCAGTTTTTATACCTATTACAAGAGCTATCCAGTGGTTTGTGATTTTTGAGTGTTCAATTTGAGTGTTAATCACTGAACTCTCATCCCAATAATCATCACTGTTTATAATTGAATAGCTATTTACGGTCTGCGAATGGTTGCTAATACCGTATTTAATACCTGTAATTATGGCATTATTCATACCTGTCCAATTTTTATATGCATTAAAATCAACACCAATAGTAGCATAGCTTCCTTTTGCAGTATAGTTTAATTGTGGTGTATCAATAGTTTTACTTTCATTACCAAAACTACCAGAGATATAGTAACGTTTTGAGAAAATATAATCCGCAGCTACTTCAAAAGCGCTATAATCACTAATAATACTTGTCTTAACTAATTTAGACAGGTCGACACCTACACGTAATCTGTGTGATGTTTTTTTTATTGAATCTTGCTCAACTGTAATGTCTTGTGCGTGTAGTATGCTACACAAAAAAAAACTAATGAAAGATATGAATATGCGCATGGTTTTCGTGATCTATTTGTGATGTTATTACAGCAGTGTTTAAAATCCAATTATCGGTATCTGCAGCAAACCCAAAAGCGGTATTGTTGTACTGGTTTTTATAGCCACATGCTTCAGAAACATATACAGATTCATTTTCGTAAGAAATAATTATGTTATCGGGGTTTCCGCTAATAATATCATCACTGCTATCATCAGGAGTGTCATTATCATCAATAGAAAAGTCTTTTGTAAGGCTATATGAAGTGTTGTTTTCTAAGATACGCAATGGAATTGCAATAGAGTCTCTTGTGCTTTCAATCCCATAACTTAGGTTGTTGTCTATTCCTTGAATAAGTAAATTAGGAACTTCTTTTACTAGGTTATTTTCTGCATCGTCATAAAAACGAATAATTAAGTAAGGGGTATTTGCATTTGGAGTGGTGCAAATATCATCTTTTTCACAGCTTAAAAACAGTGAAAAAAAGATGGTGATTAAGGGGAGTACTCTTTTCATTTAAAAAATTATTCTAAAACAAAATTAAACAGATTTTTATGTTTACGATATAAATTAACGTTAAATAGTGTTATTTATTTTTTAATGCAATAGCCTTGGCTAGTTGTGTTGCAGCATTAGGGTTGTTTCTAAACCATAATTCAGGTTCTATAAGTTCTAATTCTGAAATAGCTAATGAATTATTGTTGTCAATTATAACATCTACTCTAGCGTATAGTGGTTTTTCAACACAGGCAGCTACAGCACGTTCTGCAAAGGCTATTTCGTGTGCTGTAGCATTATGTTTATGTACCGTTCCACCAAAATCATCTTGCACTCTAAAATCTCCTTTTTTAGCAATTTTTTGAACGGCATGTGTATAAACACCATCTATGATAATATAAGAGTATTCTCCTTTTGTGATGATGTTATGCTGAAATGGTTGCAACATCATGGCTTCATTTGTAATAAGTTCAGAGAATATTGCTTCATGTAGGGCAATGTTCTTTGTGTTTAATTGGTAGGTGTGTCTTGCTGCTCCAGAAACACAAGGTTTTAGCACGGTGTGTTTCCAATCTAACTGTTCGTGTAGTTTTTTTAGAGTGGTATTTGTGTGTTGTTCAATAAAATGTGTTTCACAACAATGAATATCTTGTTGTTGTAAGTCTTTTAGATAGTGCTTATCGATGTTCCACTCAATTAGTCTTTGAGAGTTTAGTAAAACTGTTTGTGAATGTATTTTATTGAGCCAGTTGCTGAATTCGGTATAACGGTCAAAATAATCCCATGTTGTACGAAATATAACGTATTTGCTGCTGCTCCAATTAAATTCTGGGTCACTCCAACTTTTTCTAGTAACAGATAATCCTTCGTTTACTAGTGCATCTTGCAATATTTTATCTTCAAGAAGTACATTTTTATTGTAGGCATTAATTTCCGAGGGGTTAATGTATCTGTCTTCAGTTAGGATAACAATGTCAATAGGTTTTTTCATATATTTTATATTTAAAATCCAGCAGCAGTATCATCTCCTCTAGGGTCTGCTCCGGCTTCAAGTGTGCCGTTTTCTAGTACTAGAATAGCATCTACTTTTCCGATAATAGGCGCGTTGCTTTCGTCTATATGATATCCTTTTTGTTTTAAACTATCAATTAGTGCTTTAGAAAATCCGTTTGGTTCAAATTTTATATTATCGGGTAACCATTGGTGATGAAATCGTGGTGTACTTACAGCATCTTGCATACCCATGTTGTATTCTACTACATTTAAAATGGTTTGAAAAACGGATGTAATTATTGTTGATCCTCCGGGCGTTCCTAGAACCATATGCAATTGTCCGTCTTTTTCTACAATTGTAGGTGTCATAGAGCTTAGCATTCGTTTTTTTGGCGCTATGCTGTTGGCCATGTTTCCTACCAATCCGTAATAATTAGGAACGCCTGGTTTGGCGCTAAAATCATCCATTTCATTATTTAAAAAGAAACCACCTCCTGTAACCATTATTTTGGATCCAAAACTGGTGTTTAAAGTTGTGGTAGCTGCTAAAGCATTTCCGTATGAGTCAACAATTGAATAGTGTGTAGTTTCAGGACTTTCATAGTAAAATGAAATATCGCCATGTGTAATGTCTGAAGATTTTGTTGCTTTTTCAAGTGTAAAATCACCCATTCGTTCTTTTAGATATGCTGTGTCTAACAGGCTATCAATAGGAATGTTTACAAAATCGGGGTCTCCTAAAAATTCTGCTCTATCAGCATATGCTCTGCGTTCTGCTTCTACAATGGTTTGTATGGCTTTGGTAGAATGTAGTCCGTATGTTTTTAACGGTTTGTCTTCTACCATTTTTAATAGTTGTGCCAAACAAATTCCTCCGCTTGATGGTGGACTCATTGATATGATGCTATAATTTTTATAGGGTATTTTTATAGGTGCTCTCCAGACAGACTGGTAGTTGGCTAAGTCTTGATGGGTTATAATACCACCTTGCGCTTTAATTTCTGCAATCAATAAATCGGCAGTTTTTCCGTGATAAAATCCGGCATTACCATGTTTTGAGATTCTAGATAGTGTTGCTGCTAATTCTGGACGTTTTATAACTTGACCTTCTATAAAAGGGGTACTGCTAATATACTCATGTGTTGTTTGTGCCAGTTCTTTTAGTGGTTTTTGAAACCGATTAAGGTAATTAGCATGATATGCTGTTAGTTGATAGCCATTTGTAGCAATATCTATTGCAGGCTGTATAAGAGTTTTTAAGGGAAGTGTTCCGTAGCGTTTATGGGCTTTTAAAATACCGTTTATAGTTCCTGGTACACCTACTGCCAAACCTCCTTTTGTAGATAGATTAGGAATTATATTTCCTAACGAGTCTAAATACATGTCTTTATGTGCTTTGCTAGGTGCTTGTTCTCTGTAATCTAGCGCACCATTTGTCCCGTTTTGTAGCCTGAAAACCATAAAGCCACCTCCGCCAATATTTCCTGCAGTAGGGTGAACGACTGCTAGCGCTAATTCTGTAGCAACCATGGCATCAAAAACGTTACCACCTTGTTCTAAAATGTCCTTTCCTACTTGAGAAGCATCGGGATAAGCAGATACTACCATAGCGTTATTTGTAATTAAGCCATGGCTGTCATTTTTATTAATATTACAACTGCAAAAAAGAATGAAAAGACTACATGCTAAAAAGTAATTAAAGTTTAAGTTCATTAATTATTGTTTTAATAGTTGTTTGCTAATTGTGTGGCCTTCTTTAGTGTATAGAGAAACAATGTACATCCCGGGAGCATTGTTTTTTAAGTCAATAATATTGTTATTATTAATGATTTTCTGTGATAAAATTTCTTGCCCTAATACTGTAAAAACGCTTAAATTCTTAAACGGATGTCCTTGTTTTAATTGTATTTGAGTACTATTATTTGTAGGGTTAGGGTGTAATGAAACTTGGTTTTCTAAGGCATATTCATCTATTGCTAGAGAGGTGTCCCAATTTACCCAAATAGGATTAGTAAATGAATAAAAAGTGTCGTTGTCTATTTTGTAAATATCATTGTTACTGCCATAGTCCTTATTTGTTTTAAGCTCAGCTCTTAGGTAAACAAATTCATCAACAGGAGTAGAAGTGCTGCCCATAATAATTTCCATAATGTCCATTAGTGGATAATTAATGAGTTGGTTACCGTTTAAATTACTGAGTGTTAGTGTGTTGCTGTATTCTGTGCCAGTATCATCTCCAATAATAAGCTTTAATTCGGTTACATCTCCAAACTCAGCACTAGTTGTGTAGTTTATGTTTAAAACATAATTACTTTCAAAATCAGGATCAATAGCTTGGTCTTCTCCCATGAGGATTTCATTGGCCGTATTATTACCATCTGTACTAATACCTATGGTAACTATTGGTCCGTCAGACATAGTTGTGTTTCCGTAAAATAAGGCTTTTAGTACATTGCTACCGTTTGTTCCCATTCCTGTAGGACAATATGCTAAAGTGTTTATTTTTCCTAAAGCAGCATTTGTTATAGTCCCTGTTCCTTCAAAATTATTGGTGTTACTAAAATTAAAAGAACCATGAGCGTCAGACCCACCACTATAGTACATTTTCCAGTTTTTAGCATCTTCGTTAGTGTTTCTAAGCGCAAGTCCTAGTTGGTTAATGTAGTTTACAATTTCTTGTCCTTGTCTAAAGCGTTTTATGTGAAAACCAAGGTCATTGTCATCAATAGGAGATAAGGCTGTTCCGGTGTTTGTAATATCCCATGCATCAAAATTATCACCATCACTACCGCTTACTGATAAGGTGCTTTTAGCATTCCATATTTGGCTCCCTTTTAAAGCATTTTTAATAAGTGTATCAGCATTTGGGTCTAATACATCTGAGACAACATTAGTATTGTTACAAATAATATCTCCTCCGGTTTCCGGAAAAGTTTCATCATTATCAGGAAAGCCATCATGCCCTAAGTTCCATACGCCACCGTTTACAGGAACAAGTGGTAGTTTATCTTCGGTGGCATAGGGGTGTGCTGCATATGAAAACCCATCAACATTGGTTAATGATGTAATTACGTTATCAATAGTAACAGTGGTAGGGGTTAAATCTCCTAGTCCGTCACCTAAAAAAGGCAAACTCATAGGTGCGTTAAAACTAGGATATGCTAACATGTGTACCAGTTGTAATTGACTGTTAAGTGCAGCTACTTCTTGGCCAGGAATGAATAACATGGTGTCATCTTGGGTGTTTAGAGCTGCTACATTTGCCTGTAGAGAACTCCAATTGTTTGTAATACCGTTTAGACCATAATTATCAAAATCTGAAGAATGGTCTGTAGTGGTGATCCAATCTATACCAATACGTGCTGCTGCTTCTTTAGTACCACATAAGGGTAAGCCAATTTCGGCAGTATTGTTGGTGTACATAGAGTGTAAGTGGGTGTCTCCTCGATAATAATTGTCTTGAGAAGGTATGTCGTTATCACTTCTAAACACACGCATTCTAAATACATCATCATAAAGTATGGCAGTATTGGCGTATGCTATGGTGATTTCAATATCAATAATATTGTCTAATCCGGTTAAATCACCTGCAGGAATATTAAATGTAAAAAACCATATGTCTTCAGGAATACTAACATAGTCGTCCCAAAAGTCTGATTCAATATCAAAGTTCATAGTTTCTGTAGCCGTGGCTGAAAAAGAACTGGAATCAAAAGCCTTACTATTTAAATCATTATCAGCAACAGAACCACAAGACACTAAATTTTGAACCTCAATTTCAGAGAGTGTATTGTATGTTAAAACAGGTCCAAATGCACTAGCAGAAGCACTTTTTACTTTAATATTTATATAATCGATTTTTAGGGTGTAGGTTAAAATTTCATCAGCATCATTTACAAAAAAGTGAATAGGCACCGATAGATCGTTATTGCTATCGTCGGTTTTTTTCATTCGCCATGGTGCATCTACATATACCTCAGAGGCAAGAGTATTATTTTGTTGGGTGCTATATGTTGGAGCATCCCATCCGCCCCAGTCATTTTTTTTATTAAAAATATGGGTGATTTCTATTTGAATAACATCTTTTTTTAAATCAATAGCAGTTTTTGGAATGCGAAATTGATGTTGCTGAAACTTGGGCGTTGCTGTGTATTGGTTAAAATATTTCTTGTATAAAACAGTGCCGTTTGCCACAAAAGCAACCTGTACATCGGTCATGTTTTTCGATGCAATATTTTCAATATTAAAAGTGTATAGATAATGGTTGTTGGCACTAGTAACTTCTACATTGCTAATGGCCAAAATATCACCTCTATGCGCATAACTGCTAATTGTACAAATTAGAGAGATGCAAAAAAGAAATATTGATTTCATGTCTTAAAGCTATTGATTTTGTGTAAATATACAGAAATGTTATTTAGGTTTTGTGATCCCTTATAAAAATATGATTCTTGTAAGGAAACTTTATAGTTCATTTTTAATAAACACGCTTTTTTGAAAGATTGCATTTTTAGGTAAAAAAACCTAAACAACTGATTAAGAAGTGGTTGGGTTTTTTAAAAATACCCAATAGTTGGTATTTTTTAATTGTTTTATAAGTATTATCTTTATAGGGTGTTAATTGTAAAAGACGCCAATTAGTTATAACAAAAACATTAGTAATTTTAAAAACATATATTATGAAAACAATAGTTTTAATTTTTAGTATAATGCTTGCTGTAAGTTGCGATAGCGATACAGTTACAGTTCAAGCAACGGATATAACTTTTATTGAAATTGGTCAAGGAAGTTTAAATGGCACCGAAGGTGTTTTAGAATCGAACCTTGTTATAAACAATCAAACAGACTGGGAAAGTTTAATAGACCAAATGGATGCTATAAATAATACTTCTGGTGGTTTTTCGGAAACAGAAATAGATTTTGATAATTATATAGTTTTAGCTGTTATCCTTGGTGTTAAGCCAACAGGATGGGAGGTTGAAATTAACTGTGTTAAAGAAAATGATGATAATGTTTTGGTAACAACAGAAGAAACAGAATATGTTAGCGCAGTAATATCCCAGCCTTTTCACATCGTTAAAATACCTGTTAATGATAAGTCGGTTATTTTTGAATAAAAACCATATGACAGGCATATGATTGTAAAAACCTCAGAATTAACCAATTCTGAGGTTTTTATATTTAGGATGATTGGTGAAAATAATGTATGCTGTTGGCGTTCTGTTATTTATGATAAATAAACGCTTAGGATTAAAAAACTTATCTAATTTTGTCATCAGAAATAAATAAATATGGAGTTTGAAATATTGCTTTTGCTTTTGGTTGGTGTTGGTTTTTTAGCAGGCTTTGTTAATACAATTGCTGGGGGAGGTACTTTGCTTACTATGCCAATGCTTATTTTTATGGGCTTACCACCAAGTGTTGCTAACGGAACAAATAGAGTCGCTATTTTATTACAGACAGCTGTTGGGGTAAAGGGGTTTCAAAGCAAAGGCGTTACAACTCACCCTTTTAGTGTTTATTTGGGTATCTCGGGATTGTTAGGTTCGTTTATTGGCGCTCAAATTGCGGTTGATTTTAACCCTGAGCTATTTAATAAAGTATTATCGGTTATTATGGTATTGGTGGTAGTATTGATACTCTTAAAGCCAAAAGTTTCGGTTAATGAATTGGTGGCAAGAACCACAGGCAAACATTTGTATATTGCTATTGTGGTGTTTTTCTTTTTAGGAATATACGGTGGTTTTATTAATGCCGGAATTGGCTTTATAATGTTACTTGTACTACCTTATTTAAATAAATTGTCTTTACTACAGGCTAATGCTACAAAAGTAGCGGTAGTGTGCATGTATACCATAGGCGCTGTACTCATGTTTGCTTGGCATGATAAAATTGACTGGAAATACGGACTAATATTGGCTATAGGAAACACTTCAGGCGCCTGGATTTCGAGTAGGTGGTCTGTAAAAAAAGGAGATAAATTAGTACGTGTTTTTGTAGTACTAATGGTAAGTGTGCTATCGGTTAAATTATGGTTTTTTTAAAAAGCTACAACCCCTATTCAGTAGGAGTTGTAGCTTTTGTAACGCTAATAATAAGTTCGTTTTTATCTTTATCTAAATCCATAAATATAGCATCACCTTCATTAACGTTATTTGTAATAATTTGTTCTGCAAGGGCATCTTCAATATATTTTTGAATAGCTCTATTTAGTGGTCGTGCACCATATTTTTTGTCAAACCCTTTATCTGCAATAAAGTCTTTTGCGGCATCACTTAAGCTAAAATGATAGTTCAGTTCTTTTATTCGTGCAAATAATTTTTCAAGCTCAATGTCAATTATTTTATGAATATGTTCGCGCTCTAACGAGT
Source organism: Flavobacteriaceae bacterium (assembly GCA_965178655.1). Taxonomy (GTDB): domain Bacteria; phylum Bacteroidota; class Bacteroidia; order Flavobacteriales; family Flavobacteriaceae. The sequence goes on along the minus strand of OZ238266.1, from coordinate 572,761 downwards.
TAAATACAACTACATCATCTACACGGTTTAAAAATTCTGGTGCAAAAGCTTTTTTTAAGGCACTTTCAATAACGCCTTTTGCAAGGCTGTCGCTTTGTGCTTCTTGTGCTTTTGTTCCGAATCCAACACCGCTACCAAAGTCTTGTAGTTTTCGGGCGCCAACATTAGAAGTCATGATTAAAATGGTGTTTCTAAAATCTATTTTTCTCCCAAGAGAGTCGGTTAAATGTCCGTCATCTAAAACCTGCAATAGCATGTTAAAAACATCGGGGTGTGCTTTTTCAATTTCATCTAATAGCAATACCGAATATGGTTTTCTACGAACCTTTTCGGTAAGTTGTCCGCCTTCTTCATAACCTACATACCCGGGAGGGGCACCTACTAATCTAGATACGCTAAATTTTTCCATGTATTCACTCATGTCAATTCTAATAAGCGCATCATTAGAGTCAAATAACTCTTTAGAGAGTACTTTTGCTAGTTGTGTTTTTCCAACTCCTGTAGAGCCTAAAAATATAAAAGAACCAATAGGTTTGTTTGGGTCTTTAAGTCCTATTCTATTTCGTTGAATAGCCTTTACCACTTTTGCAACTGCTTGATCTTGTCCAATAACGCGTCCTTTCAGCAGATTTGGTAGTTCTGCTAACTTATTGGTTTCGTTTTGTGCTACTCTGTTTACGGGTATTCCAGTCATCATAGAAACGACATCAGCAACATTATCTTCGCTAACAGTTTCTTTGTGTAGTTTGGTGTCTTCTTCCCATTTTTCTTGAGCAATGGCCAGTTCTTTTTCTACGGATTTCTCATCATCACGAAGTTTTGCAGCCTCCTCATACTTTTGTTTTTTAACCACACTAATTTTAAGCGCTTTAATCTCTTCGAGCTTTTTTTCTAGCGCTAATATTTGTTTAGGAACATCGATGTTTATGATGTGTATACGAGAGCCTGCCTCGTCTAAAGCGTCAATTGCTTTGTCTGGTAAGAACCGTTCGGTCATATACCTATTGGTTAGTTTAACACAGGCTTCAATAGCCTCGTCTGTATAAACTACATTGTGATGGTCTTCGTACTTTCCTTTTATATTTTGTAGAATTTCAATAGTTTCATCTACCGAAGTTGGGTCTACAATTATTTTCTGAAAACGACGCTCTAGCGCACCATCTTTTTCTATAGATTGTCGGTATTCATCTAAAGTTGTTGCGCCTATACATTGTATTTCTCCTCTTGCAAGTGCTGGTTTAAACATGTTTGAGGCGTCTAAAGACCCTGTAGATCCTCCTGCGCCAACAATGGTGTGAATTTCATCAATAAATAAAATAACATCATCATTCTTCTCTAATTCGTTCATTAGCGCTTTCATACGCTCCTCAAACTGTCCTCTGTATTTTGTTCCAGCAATTAAGCTAGCTAAATCTAAGGTTACAACTCTTTTATCGAAAAGAATACGAGATACTTTTCGGTTTATAATACGAAGCGCAAGTCCTTCTGCAATTGCAGATTTACCTACACCAGGCTCACCAATTAGTAGTGGATTGTTTTTTTTACGCCTGCTAAGTATTTGAGATACACGTTGAATTTCTTTTTCTCTACCTACCACAGGGTCAAGTTTTCCGTTTTCAGCCATGGCTGTAAGATCTCTTCCAAAGTTGTCTAAAACAGGGGTGTTAGATTTTTTCACACCTTTGTTTGTGCTGCCTGAAGTAAACGGATTTTCTTTAGCGCTTTCTCTAGGGGTGTCGTCTTCTGGAAAAGAGGTGTTTTGTGGCGGATTAAGACGTTTGGTTTCTTCGGGTGTGTTCATCTCTTTAAAACGGTCTTTAGCAAGTTCATATGTAACTTTTAGTTTTTGTAACAAACGTGTGGTTGGGTCGTTATCATTACGTAAGACACAAAGCAATAAATGTGCGGTGTTTATTTCGCTGTTTTTAAAAAGTTTAGCTTCTAAAAAAGTGGTTTTTAAAGCACGTTCTGCCTGTCTTGTAAGGTGTAAGTTTTTTTTGTCATCTGCTTCAAAATCCGAAGTGATGTTTATTGGGTTTAGTTGTTCTAGTTTTTCGCGTAAATGTGCAAGCTCAACATTTAGTTGTTCTAGTATGTATATAGCCTTTCCTTGGCCATCTCTTAAAAGACCTAGCATAAGATGCTCTGTGCCTATAAAGTCATGTCTTAGTCGTAAAGCTTCTTCTTTACTATAGCCAATTACGTCTTTTACGCGTGGGGTGAAATTGTCATCCATAATCTGAGCAGGTTAATGTTATAATATGCACTGTTTGAAAGGTAAACAGTACTACCTTGCTAAGTGACAAAAACTATTATTAATATCAAAAAAAAAGAAGGATTATTTTTTAACTTTTTGAGCCATGTGAATTGTTAATAAAATATACGTAAAACTATTAAAAATAGTGTTTGGTAAGTTATAAAATGTGTATATTGGCTCGTTATTATAACTAATTTTTTAATATGATAGACGGAGAAAAACTGATACCGATTAATATTGAAGATGAAATGAAATCTGCTTACATTGATTACTCAATGTCAGTTATCGTTTCACGAGCTTTGCCAGATGTAAGAGATGGTTTAAAACCGGTGCACCGACGCGTGTTGTTTGGAATGCATGAGTTAGGAGTTAACTCTACAAAATCTTACAAAAAGTCGGCCAGAATTGTCGGAGAAGTATTAGGTAAGTATCACCCACATGGAGATACCTCAGTATATGATGCAATGGTACGTATGGCTCAAGAATGGAGTTTGCGATACATGCTTGTTGATGGACAAGGAAACTTTGGTTCTGTAGATGGCGATAGCCCAGCAGCAATGCGTTATACGGAAGTACGTATGCGTAAGATTGCAGAAGATATATTAGCAGATATAGATAAAGATACTGTTGATCATCAATTAAATTTTGATGACACCCTAAAAGAACCTACCGTAATGCCATCGCGTATTCCAGGTTTATTAGTAAATGGTGCTTCAGGAATTGCTGTAGGTATGGCAACCAATATGCCACCACACAACTTAACAGAAGTTGTAGATGGTACATTGGCATATATAGATAATAATGATATTGAAATTGATGAACTAATGCAATATGTTAAGGCGCCAGATTTTCCTACTGGTGGATTAATATATGGGTATGATGGTGTTCGCGATGCTTTTAAAACAGGTAGGGGTAAAATAGTACTTCGTGGTAAAGCAATTATTGAAGAGGTAAACGGTAGAGAATCAATCATTGTTTCAGAAATACCATACCAAATCAATAAGGCTGATATGATTAAAAAGACAGCCGATTTAATTAACGATAAAAAAATTGAAGGAATTTCATCTATTAGAGATGAGTCTGACAGAAAAGGAATGCGTATTGTTTACGTTTTAAAACGTGATGCAGTACCTAATATCGTTTTAAATAAATTATTTAAATACACAGCGCTACAGTCGTCTTTTAGTGTAAATAATATTGCATTAGTAAAAGGGCGTCCGCAAATGTTAAATTTAAAGGACTTGATACACTATTTTGTTGAGCACAGACATGATGTGGTTACCAGACGTACCAAGTACTTATTAAGAAAAGCAGAAGAACGCGCACATATACTAGAAGGGTTAATTATAGCGTCGGATAATATAGATGAGGTTATTGCTTTAATAAGAGGATCTAAAAACACCGAAGAAGCTCGGAACAAATTAATTGAACGCTTTTCATTATCAGAGCTTCAAGCACGTGCTATTGTTGAAATGCGTTTACGCCAATTAACAGGCCTAGAACAAGACAAGTTGCGTACAGAGTATGATGCATTAATGCTAACTATTGATGACTTAAAAGATATTCTAGCAAATGAACCACGCAGAATGCAAATCATTAAAGATGAATTGCTAGAAGTGCAACAAAAGTATGGTGATGATCGTAGATCAGAAATCTCATATGCTGGAGGAGACGTAAGTATTGAAGATTTGATACCTAACAGTAGTGTGGTAATTACAATTTCTCATGCCGGATATATTAAGCGTACACCATTAGATGAGTACAAAAAACAAAATAGAGGTGGTGTAGGAGCAAAAGGGTCTTCTACTAGAAATGAAGACTTCTTAGAGCACTTATTTGTAGGAACTAATCATCAGTACATGTTGTTCTTTACGCAAAAAGGTAAATGTTTCTGGATGCGTGTTTATGAAATTCCAGAAGGAAGTAAATCGTCTAAAGGTAGAGCAATTCAGAATCTAATAAATATTGAGCAAGACGATAAGGTAAAAGCTTTTATTTGTACGCAAGATTTAAAAGATGAGGATTATATCAATAATCATTATGTGATTATGTCTACTAAAAAAGGACAAGTTAAAAAGACCTCTTTAGAGCAATACTCTAGACCAAGAACAAATGGTATTAATGCCATTACAATTAAAGAAGGCGATGAGTTATTGGCTGCTAAATTAACCACCGGAAATAGTCAAGTAATGTTGGCTTTAAAATCTGGTAAATCTATTCGTTTTGAAGAAAGTAAAACCCGCCCAATGGGTAGAGGAGCTTCTGGAGTGCGAGGAATTACATTAGCACATGATGCTGATGAGGTTGTAGGTATGGTAGCAGTTAATGATATGGAAAGTAATATTCTAGTTGTTTCTGAAAAAGGATACGGTAAGCGTTCTAGTTTAGAAGATTATAGAATTACAAACCGTGGCGGAAAAGGTGTAAAAACTATTTCTGTAACTGAAAAAACAGGAGAATTAGTGTCGATTAAAAATGTAACTGACGACGATGATTTAATGATTATTAATAAATCAGGATTAACCATTCGTATGGCAGTATCTGACCTAAGAGTTATGGGGCGCGCAACACAAGGTGTGCGTTTAATTAACATTAAAGGTAAAGATTCTATTGCAGCTGTTGCTAAAGTAATGCATGAAGAAGATGAGGAAGAAGCTAACCTTGAAGAAGGGGGCGATGTTTCACAAGACGCAAATGCATCTAACGAAGAAGAATAAATAATAATAACATAAATTACTAATAACCACATATTGAATACAATTAATATGTGGTTTTTTTAAAATAAGTGTGGTACGCTTATTGTATTAATAACCCAAAAATTGAGAAAATGAAAAAGCAAATAGTAGCATTAGCGCTGATAGGAATAAGCAATTTCGCTTTTGCACAGAAAAAAGAAGTAAAAGCATTAGAGAAAGCTGTAAAAACAGAAAACTTTATGGCAACGCCAGAATTAATTGAAGCTGCTGAAAATGTTATAGAGGCTGCCGATGATAAGCTTAAACAAAAATTTTACTATTTAAAAGCTAAGGCAATTTTAAGTGGTATAGATTTTTCTTTAGTAGAGTCTGCTTTAGTTGGATTTGAGGCAAACAAAGCTGCAAAATACGAAAAGGAGATAACCGAATTAAAAACCACATGTGTTACTAATATTGTAAATGCTGCAATTCAAGATTCAAAAACATCTAATCATGTTGCCTCTGCCGAGAAGTTAATGCTCGCTTATAATTTATCAGAAGACACAGAGTATTTGTATTACGCATCGTCATCTTATGTTAAGGCAAAAAAGTACAAATTGGCTTTACCACTATTATTAGAATTGAAAGACTTGGGGTATACAGGTGTTAAAACAACTTATTTGGCTACTAATGTAGAAACGCAAAAAGATGATACATTTAGTTCTGAAGAGACGAGAGCTTTTTCTATTAAAATGAAATCACATATAAATCCTACCGAAAAAGTAAGTAAATCTGTTCGTCCAGAGATTGTTAAAAACATTGGTTATATCTATGTAGACTTAGGGGAGGTGGAAAAAGCTTTTGCAGCAGTTAAAGAAGCAAGAGCAGATAGTCCTAACGATATTCAGTTAATGTTATCAGAGGCAAACTTATGTTTAAAGTTAGATGATAAAACTGGCTTTAAAAAAGTTATGGAAGAGGCTATAGAGCAAGATCCTACAAATCCAGAGTTGTTTTTTAGTCTTGGTGCTATTTCAGCAGAGCAAGGAGATGATGAAGCGGCTAAAGGGTATTATAAAATATGTTTAGAAATAGACCCTACTTATATCAATGCGTGTTTTAATATGGCTGCCTTATTATTAGAGGAAGAATCAACAATTGTTAAAAAAATGAATAGTTTAGGAACATCTGCTTCAGACAATAGAAAGTATGACGCATTACAGGCTAAAAGAGATGCTGTGTATAAAGCAGCAGTACCATATTTAGAAACAGTGCTAAGTGTTGAGCCTAGAAACGAAAGTGCTATACAGACATTAAAAAACATGTATGGTGTGCTAGGAGAAACAGCAAAGTATAAAGAAATGAAGGCTTTGTTAGAATCGTTGTAGTAGAGTTATTTTACTTATATAAAAAAAGAGGTTACATGTGTGTAAGCTCTTTTTTTATGTGTTGTCCCGTTCTGAAATAGCGTTACATTAAAAAACAGATGTAATGAAACAATCAGTAAACAAATGTTTATTTTTTTTGAGAGCGAAAAATCAAGTAGAAACCAATTCCGATAAACGGAATGCTGAGCCATTGTCCGGTAGATAGTAAACTGCCAAGTGAATCTTCAAACCCACCTTGTGATTTTTTGTAAAACTCAACTATAAAGCGAATAGACCATAGTACAATTAAGTAGAATCCAAACATAAAAAATGGTTGTTCTTTTTTATCGGTTTTCCAGTAGATAAACATCATAATACCAAATAAAATAGCATAACATATTGATTCATATAGCTGTGCCGGATGACGTAACGGAACTGCCTCCAAAAGAGCACTAAACTGAGGGTTGTTGGCAATAGCATTGTAGGCTTGTTCTGCGTTATTAATACCAGTAGCCATCATAGCGTCATAAGCGCTATAGTGTTCTTGTATAAAGCGAAATCCATAATCGGTTCCAGTAACTTTTCCTACAATTTCAGAATTCATAAGGTTTCCTAGTCGCACAAATATGGCGCCAAATGAAACTGGAATAATAACACGGTCTAAAATCCAAGAGACTTTAATTGACGGATATTTTCTGTGGTATAAAAACATTGAAGATATAATACCAATAGCTGCGCCATGGCTTGCTAGTCCTGCAATTCCTGTAAATTTAAACGGGTTCAGTCTAAAAGGGAGTATGATTTCTAACAAGTGATTTTGGTAGTATGCCCAATCGTAAAAAAACACATGTCCTAGGCGTGCGCCAAGTAATGTGGCTATTATGGTGTATATAAATAAGGTGTCGAGTTTTTCTTCGGAAACACCTTCATTTTTATATATTTTTTTCATGACTTGTAGTCCTCCTAAAAAGGCAATTACAAACATTAAACTGTAATATTTTATAGGGATTGGTCCTAGTTGGATTAATGTATCGCTTGGGTTCCAGTTTATAAATAAAGATGTCATAATATTATTTCTGATTAAAAAGTAAAGATATATATAAGCACTGAATTTAACGGATAATTATATGTTAAATAATTCTCTATTAAGTATTAGAGAGCTTGTTAGTCTTTTAAGTGTTTTCCTCTAGGTTGGTTGCTTTCGTGAAGTGCAGCTTCGGAATGTAAAAACTGTGCAGCGGCAGCAGAGTCTTTCACTTTTGGAGTGCTACGAGTTAGCATTTCGGATTCAAATTTTGTTAGAACGCTTTCTCTAATTCCGTTTGTTTTCCATTCTGATTGTGGTCTGCACCCTCTTGTTATTTCTCGAGCTAATGCTAAAGCATCTAATAATGCTTGGTTAGCGCCTTGTCCTTTAAACGGACTCATAGGGTGGGCGGCATCTCCGATTAGTGTAATGTTTTTGTTCTTATCTAATAGTTCAGCTGTGAGTATGTCTCGGTCATATGTTGGATATCCGGATATTTTTGACACAGGAGTTTCTTTTAATATTTGCGGAATAGGGTCATGCCAATTTGTTCTTTTTTGTGCTTCGTCTTTAAGCGCTTGTGGTCCTTGTGCGCTTAATTTTTTAGCCTCTATTTCGGAAATTGGAAAGCTAAGTTGCCACATTACAGAGTCTTTATCGTAAGGCATAACGTATATACGTTCATTTCCGTTAGCGGTTTGAAACACTGTAGCAGAATCAAGTAATGAATTATTGAGGTTTTCTAGCGATTTTAAAGGGCAAATGCCAAGAATAACAATACAGCCTAGGTATTGTAATGGCGTTGTTTTTTCGCCAATTACTAAATTTCGTACTGTACTGCGAATACCGTCTGCTCCAACTAATACATCTGCTTTATCTTCTTGGGTTTTTCCGTTTACTTTAAAATTGAGAATAATATTATCGTCTTTAGATTGTTTAAAATCTATAAGTTGATGTCCCCATTGTACGTTATCGTGTTCGTTAAGTTGTTCTAGTAGTGCTTGTCGCAGTGCTTGTCTTGAAATATGGATGTTTGTGCGTCTTGGAGCGGTTTTTTTAGCAGTTTTAATCCATTTTCTCATGCCCCATTCTCCAATAACTTTACCGGAGGTATTATGTACTATATGCCGTGTTGAAACAATGCCTTTTTCTAAAGAAAGTATGCCTAATCCTGAGATAGCTTTGCTGGCTTGTTGTAAGGTTAGTCCGTATCCTTGAGAGCGTTCATTAAAATTATTATCACGCTCATAGAGGGTAAAAGGAATACCGCGGTGTAAACACGCTACGGCCAATGCTACGCCACCTATGCCGCCACCAATAATGGCAATATGCGGATAGTTTTTGTTTATTTCTGTATAGCTGTTAGAGGGGGTTAATCCGGTACCTTGGCAATCTGGACAAGGGTATAAATGCCCTTTAGGGCGATTAGGCGCTGTGCCCTCTTGTGTGTTGTTAAATTGTTCGAGAGATTTTTGATATTGAAGGCGTACTTTTTTTCGGAGTCTTTTACTTTTTTTACCACGCCCATGGCATGCTGTGCAGCTAGTCCATGTATTTATTTTGTTTTGCGCCTTTTCCACGTATTTGTTTAATTTAGGTGACTTCCCTTTTTTGGTACTGGGTCATGTCCGCTGCTTCCCCATGGGTGACATTTAGAAATACGCTTTATGCCTAGCCAACTTCCTTTTATGAGTCCGTGAACTTGTAGGGCTTCTAATGTGTAGCTAGAACAAGTAGGGCTAAAACGACAGGTAGCAGGTGTAAAAGGCGATATGCCCACTTGATATATTCTTATAAGGAGGATAAACGGGTATGTTGCTAATTTTTTAAACATTAGTTAATGTTAAAAGAAGTGCCAGACCTGCCATCTTTTAAGTTTACGCCTAAAGCAGTAAGTTCGTTTCTAATTTTATCAGATAAAGCGTACTCTTTGTTTGCTTTTGCTTCGGCACGTAATTTTATGAGCAGTTCAATGGTTCCTGTAAGTATAGTATCGTTAGCATTACCATTATGTTCATTGACTAGTCCAAGTACGTCAAATACAAATGCATTTAGGGTTGTTTTTAAAAGCGCTAAGTCATTTGCGGTACAAGATGCGGTGTTATCTTTTATTTGATTAATGAATTTTACAGCGTCAAATAAATTGGCAATTAAAATTGGGGTATTAAAATCGTCGTTCATAGCTGCATAGCACTTTTTTGTCCATGCGGTAACATCAAAACTAGACGTGTTGCTTTCGGGTAGTTTCTCTAAATTATTTACAGCTTCCATTAAGCGGTTAAATCCTTTTTCGGAAGCCAATAGGGCATCATTGGAAAGATCTAAAACACTAGAGTAGTGCGCTTGCATGATAAAAAACCTTGTGATACTTGGTGAAAATGCTTTAGATAAGATGGTGTTGTTTCCGGTGTAAATTTCTTCAGGAAGAATGTGGTTTCCTGTAGATTTCGACATCTTTTTACCATTTAAATTTAACATATTAGTATGCATCCAGTAGTTTACCGGAGGCTTATGATTACAGGCTTGTGCTTGTGCTATTTCACATTCATGATGCGGAAATTTTAAATCCATTCCACCGCCGTGAATATCAAATTGTTCACCAAGATATTTGCTGCTCATTACGGTACATTCAAGGTGCCATCCAGGAAAACCAACAGACCATGGTGATGGCCATCTTTGTATGTGCGCTGGTTCTGCTCGTTTCCAAAGTGCAAAATCTTGTGGGTTTTTTTTATCGGATTGTCCGTCTAAAACACGGGTGTTTTCAATAGCATCTTCAATAACTCTCTTAGAGAGTATACCGTAGTTATTTGTTTTGTTGTATTTTAATACATCAAAATAAACCGACCCATTTGCAACATAGGCCATGCCGTTGTCAATAATAGTTTGTATGGCTTCAATTTGCTCTACAATATGTCCGGTAGCCGTAGGTTCTATGCTTGGTGGTAGTAAGTTGTATTTGTTTAGAATGTTATGAAAATCTACAGTGTATTTCTGTACAATTTCCATTGGTTCTAATTTTTCTAATCGTGCTTTTGTAGATATTTTATCTTCGCTGTTGTCATCGGTTAGGTGTCCGGCATCAGTAATGTTTCTAACATAACGGACTTTATACCCAAGGTGTAATAAGTAGCGATAAATCATATCAAAACTCATAAAAGTACGTACGTTACCTAGGTGTACATTACTATAAACAGTTGGTCCACAGACATACATACCAACAATACCTTCTTCAATAGATTTGAAAACTTCTTTTTTTCCGCTGAGGGAATTTTGAATTGTTAAAGGTTGGTTTTTGTATGTATTCATGGTCTAATTTAAAATTGGGTATCTAGCTTAATAAAGTCTAAAAATTCTCGTTTTACAGAGTCTTGTTTAAAAACACCGCCATATTCTGCGGTTACGGTACTACTTTCAATATCTCTAATACCTCTTGAGTTTACACATAGGTGTTTGGCATCAATAACACAAGCAACATCATCTGTTCCTAAGGCTTTTTGTAGCTCTTTTACAACTTGTATGGTTAATCGCTCTTGAACCTGTGGTCTTTTTGCAAAATAATCTACAATTCTATTCATTTTAGATAAGCCAATCACTTTTCCGTTAGAAACATATGCTACGTGTGCTTTTCCTACTATGGGTAAGAAATGGTGTTCGCAAGTAGAGTATAATGTAATGTTTTTTTCAACTAACATTTCGCCGTATTTGTACTTGTTGTCAAATGTAGAAGCTTTAGGTTTGTTGTCTGGGTGTAATCCTCCAAAAATTTCGGTTACAAACATTTTCGCTACCCTATGTGGTGTGCCACTTAAGCTGTCGTCAGTTAGATCTAAGCCTAAAGTTTGCATGATACTAGCAACATCTTTTTTTATAGATGCTATTTTGGTGTTGTTGTCTAAATTAAAAGCATCTGCTCGTAATGGCGTGTCAAAGGATGTACCTATATGGTTATCACCTATTTCATCAATGTCTTTCACAATATATTTTGTTTAATGTGTTTGTTGTTCAAAAATGGTATAAGTCTGCAAAGGTACTAAATATAAATAATATGTTGGACTTAAATATAATAGTAAATCTAATAGCCAGAACTAGGGGTAATTAGTACTCACAACATTTGTCAGATACTAAAACAAGGTGTATATTGTGTCGGAAAAAAACAAATGATCTTTTGCAAGTTAAACTTATCGGTATTATTGAATAATAAATGAATTATTAATATAACAACAGTTGTTTTTTATGTCATTTAAAAAATTAGAAATTGCTTTAGTTCTATGTTTTTTCACACATAGTGTCTTCGCACAATTAACACCTAATCTTATTGGTAGTGCTAGTAATACTAGTAATAACTGTTTTGAATTAACTCCTGCAGTGTCTGAACAAGCAGGGGCTGTTTGGTTTGATAATATAATTGATCTCACTCAAGATTTTACGATTGATTTTGACGCGAACTTTGGTGATAGAGATACTAATGGAGCAAATGGAATAGCTTTGGTTTTTAAAGCAGATAACACCCCTGTTATTGGAGCTTCTGGGGAAGAAATAGGTTATGGAGGCATTAGCCCTTCAGTAGCTATTGAGTTTGATAGTGCAGATAATTTAGCAATGGGAGATATAACTGCAGACCATATTGCTGTACAAAGAGACGGAATTTCAAATCATAATACCGCATGGGCAAATTTAGGAGGGCCTACCCAAGCTAGTAACTCTTCTGTAAACATAGAGGATGGTCTATACCATAATATAAAAGTAGAATATATTGCCGCTACCCAGCAATTGTTTGTTTATTTTGATTGTGATTTACGTGTCAATGTAGCTGCTTTTCCCATAGAAACTTATTTAGGGCAAAGCCAAGTGTATTTTGGTTTTACAGCTTCTACTGGAGGAACAGCAGATTATAATCAGCAACAGATTTGTGTAAACAATGTTACTAATGTTGATTTATTGCAAGATGCTGTAATTTGTGTAGGTGATTCAATAGGTGTTGATGCAACTACTCTTAGTGGAATTACTTATAACTGGACACCAACAACAGGTGTGAGTAATCCTAATATTGCAAATCCAACCATTACCCCGTCTGAAACTACTACCTACACTGTGTCTATTACGGATGATTGTGGGAATACAGAGAGTCATGATATGACTCTTGAAGTAACCCCTACAAGCAATGCAGGTGCAAACGCTACAATTTGCTCAGGAGAAACCTATACATTAAATGACGCAACATCTAATGGAACATCCTTTATTTGGATTTCATTTGGTAATGGGATTTTCTCTAATGCTACTCTTTTAAATCCTGTTTATACACCAGGAACTTTAGATATTATAAATGGTGAGGTCACCTTAATGTTAGTTAGTGGTTCAGAATTCTGTAGTGGAGTGTCAGATTCAATGACAATAACAATTAACCCTACACCAACAATACCACCAATTAGTCATAATTAAATTATTGAGCCATGAAATCATGTTTTTTTAAAAAAAATGAAGTAAAACAGTTATTAAGTACATCTTTCTTTAGGTTTGGTGTACTTTTTTTAGTTTTTATGAATGCAAATCAAATGTTTGCACAAACAAGTACTACTCCAACACAAACCATATGTATAGGTTCATTAGCAGAACCTTACCTGATAAGTCCTTCTACGGCAGGATCTACTTATCAGTGGGCATTAACAGGTGGAGGTACGCTTAATAATACAATAACTAATAGTACCACGATAGATTGGGGTGTAGTACCAGGAACTTATACTGTTTCGGTTACTGAAACAAGTGTAAGTGGTTGTATAGGTTCTCCTGTAACGGTTGTGGTAACAGTAGTTACAACTGAAACCCCAGTCTTTACTCAAGTGGGGTCAATATGTGTTGGCGATACATTATCGGCATTACCAACAACCTCTAATAATGGTATTACAGGAGTATGGAGTCCGGCATTAGATAATACTGCTACTACAGATTACACGTTTACTCCAGATTCGGGTCAGTGTGCTACTACAACTACAATGACAATTACGGTAAATCCGATAGAAACCCCAGTCTTTACTCAAGTGGGGTCAATATGTGTTGGCGATACATTATCGGCATTACCAACAACCTCTAATAATGGTATTACAGGAACATGGAGTCCGGCATTAGATAATACTGCTACTACAGATTATACATTTACTCCAGATTCGGGTCAGTGTGCTACTACAGCTACAATGACAATTACGGTAAATCCGATAGAAACCCCAGTCTTTACTCAAGTGGGGTCAATATGTGTTGGCGATATATTATCGGCATTACCAACAACCTCTAATAATGGTATTACAGGAACATGGAGTCCGGCATTAGATAATACTGCTACTACAGATTACACATTTACTCCAGGTTCGGGTCAGTGTGCTACTACAACTACAATGACAATTACGGTAAATCCGATAGAAATCCCAGTCTTTACTCAAGTGGGGTCAATATGTGTTGGCGATACATTATCGGCATTACCAACAACCTCTAATAATGGTATTACAGGAACATGGAGTCCGGCATTAGATAATACTGCTACTACAGATTACACATTTACTCCAGATTCGGGTCAGTGTGCTACTACAGCTACAATGACAATTACGGTAAATCCGATAGAAACCCCAGTCTTTACTCAAGTGGGGTCAATATGTGTTGGTGATACATTATCAGCATTACCAACAACCTCTAATAATGGTATTACAGGAACATGGAGTCCGGCATTAGATAATACTGCTACTACAGATTACACATTTACTCCAGGTTCGGGTCAGTGTGCTACTACAACTACAATGACAATTACGGTAAATCCGATAGAAACCCCAGTCTTTACTCAAGTGGGATCAATATGTGTTGGCGATACATTATCGGCATTACCAACAACCTCTAATAATGGTATTACAGGAACATGGAGTCCGGCATTAGATAATACTGCTACTACAGATTACACATTTACTCCAGATTCGGGTCAGTGTGCTACTACAACTACAATGACAATTACGGTAAATCCGTTACCATCAACGGGGGCTATAATTCATAATTAATGAAAAGGTTAGATAGTGTTTAGATTAATTGTTATAATATTATTGACTTTTGTTGGAAGTGGAACACTTCTGGCACAGACAAGTACTGATCCAACGCAAACAGTTTGTGTTGGAACGGTGGCTGAACCCTATTTAGTAAGCCCTACTGCAGGCTCTACTTATCATTGGATGTTAACAGGTGGCGGAACGCTTAATAATACTACAACTAATAGCACTACGATAGATTGGGGGTTCATACCTGGGACTTATACTGTTTTGGTTACTGAAACAAATATAAATGGTTGCGCTGGGGTTCCTGTAACCGTTGCAGTAACGGTAATTGAAATTGAAGCTCCAACTTTTACTCAGGTAGAAGCGATATGTGTTGGTGATGTATTATCAGCACTGCCAACGACCTCTAATGATGGTGTTACGGGAACATGGAGTCCGGCGATGAATAATACTGTTACTACCACGTATACATTTACTCCAGATGCAGGTCAGTGTGCTACTACATCTACAATGACAATAGCAGTAAATTCAGTTCAATCTCCAGATTTTACCATAGTATATTCTGAAATTAATCAAACAATTATAGTTACAGTAACAGATGGTTCAGGAGAATATGAGTACCAGTTAAACGATGGATTTTGGCAAAACAATAATGTATTTATAAATATAACTGGTTGTGGAGATCAAGTCATTAAAGTTAGAGATGTTCATGGGTGTGCAGATGAGGTAATAGAAACAGTTGAAATAATTAATTATCCCAGATTTTTTACTCCTAATGGAGATTCATTTAATGATTACTGGAACATAGGTTGTTTGACTGATCTTCAGGAGGAATATAGAATACTTATTTTTGATAGATACGGAAAATTATTAACAAAAATAAAGCCTAATGAATTAGGTTGGGATGGTACCTATCACGGTAATAAACTTCCTTCTACTGACTATTGGTTTATTGTTAATAATTTGATGGATCAATCGGTTTATTTTAGAGGGCATTTCTCATTAAAAAGATAGAATTTTATGAAAAATATATGTCTTATATATATTCTATTTACAGCGATAGTTGTTAATGCACAGGATATTGGTCTTTTTCAGCAGCATAACGGACGTTATAGCTATACTGCTATTGGAAACACATTAAACCAGGCGGAAAATAATTTAAGCCAAACATTTTGCGAGATATTACCTTCTTCATCGGCAAATTTAACACTAACACCAGCACAAACAGTAGTAGCAGCATATTTGTATTGGGCAGGTTCTGGAACAGGTGATGCTACAGTAAATTTAAACGGAATAGATTTAGTGGCAGATAATACTATGAATGTGACGTATAATTCTTTACAAGGAGAACTGATTTATTTTTCTTGTTTTAAAGATGTTACAACTCAAATTCAAACTACAGGCACTGGTATTTATAGTTTGTCTGGTATAGATATCTCTGAAGATTTAGCTGCAAACCCCTTGTTTTGTCAGAATAGAACAAATTTTGCAGGATGGTCAATATTAGTAGTTTATCAAGAGGATACATTACCTTTAAATCAAGTGAGTATTTATCATGGCTTAGAAATTATAAATAATAATGTTCCAGTGATTGATGTTACTATCGATAATTTAAACGTGGTTGATACTGTAGGCGCAAAAATCGGATTTTTATCTTGGGAAGGGGATAACGCTTTAAATATTTCAGAGTCCTTGCTTTTTAACGGAAATACATTAGAGAGTTTGCCTTTAAACCCTGGTACAAATGCATTTAATGGCACCAATTCATTTTCTAATAGTACCACATCTTATAATATGGATTTAGATGTATATGATATAGAAAATTATATAACTACAGGAGATACAAGTGCTACAATACAACTTACAACAGGAGCCGATTTAATTATAATAAATAATATTGTAACAGTGTTAAATAGTCAGTTGCCAGATGCTACGGTAGTGGCAGATGATGTTTTGTTGACTTGTGATGAACGAGATGTAGATGTCACTTATACAGTTTTTAATACCAATAGTACGGCAATATTACCAGCAAATACACCAATAGCTATGTATGTTAATGAGGTGCTTATTGGTACAGCACAAACATTGAGTGATATGCCTATTGATGGCAGTGAAACAAATACAATTTTGTTGAGCATTCCAGAGGGAATTCCTCTAAATTTTAACTTATCAATTATTGTTGATGATAATGGTATTGGTGTAGGAGTTGTTCAAGAAATTAATGAGAATAATAATGAGTCAATAACCGAAGTGACATTGTTGCAATCTCCAGTGCTTCCAGAACTTCCTGTAATAGAAGCCTGCGATATAGGGTATAATACAGCCATTTTTGATTTAACTACCATTACGCTTTTGCCTGAGTTAGCAACTATGCAGGTAGCTTATTACGAAACGTATAACGATGCATTGGTGCAAGACAATGAAATAGCATTCCCTTCAGCATATCAAAACTTGCCAAATACAACATTAATATATGTAGGTGTTCTTGATGGTGACTGTTATCAAGTAGTTACTTTAAACTTAAATGTAAATAATTGTCCACCATGGGTTCCGAGTGGATTTTCGCCAAATAACGATGGTGTAAATGATGTGTTTGAAATATCAGGTCTGTTGACTATTTTCGAAAATTTCGACTTAAAAATTTACAATAGATATGGGACATTAGTGTATCAAGGCGGAGATGCTTTAGGGTTTTGGAACGGAGTTGCTAATAAAGGAATTCCTAATAATAACAGTGTATTGCCCGTAGGTACTTATTATTATGTATTACATTTAAATGATGAAAACTACCCAAAGCCATTATTGGGCTGGGTGTATATGAATTACTAATAATCATTTTGTAAATTCGTTATTTAAAAACCGAACAGGTATAATTTATGAAATTCAAAATTGAATCAGAATTTTCCCCAACAGGAGATCAACCTCAAGCAATAAAGCAACTTGTTTCAGGGCTTAATAACAATGAAAGATTTCAGACTTTATTAGGAGTAACTGGGTCTGGGAAGACATTTACGGTTGCAAATGTAATTCAAGAAACTCAAAAACCAACTTTAGTTTTAGCACATAATAAAACTTTGGCAGCACAATTATATGCCGAGTTTAAAGCTTTTTTTCCTGAGAATGCAGTAGAATACTTTGTATCGTATTACGATTACTATCAGCCCGAAGCTTATATTCCTACTTCTGGAGTATATATTGAAAAAGACTTATCTATAAATGAAGAAATTGAAAAACTGCGCTTAAGTACAACATCTTCTTTGCTTTCCGGAAGGAGAGATGTTATTGTGGTTGCTTCTGTGTCTTGCCTATATGGTATTGGTAACCCTGCAGAATTTCAAAAAAATGTTATTTCTTTAGAAAAAGATCAACAAATATCACGTACAAAATTGCTTCAGCGATTGGTGCAGAGCTTATACGCACGTACCGAAGCAGAGTTTACAAGAGGTACTTTCAGAATTAAAGGCGACACCCTTGATATATTTCCGGGTTATGAAGATAATGCCTTTAGAATCCATTTTTTTGGAGATGAAATAGAAGAAATTGAAGCTTTTGTGGTACAGACCAATGAGGTGTTAGGAGGCTATGACAAGCTAAATATATATCCAGCAAATATGTTTGTAACCTCTCCTGATGTATTGCAAAATGCCATACATAGTATTCAGGAAGACATGGTGAAACAGGTAGATTACTATAAGGAGATAGGAAAACATTTAGAAGCAAAACGATTGCAAGAACGCACAGAATTCGATTTAGAGATGATGCGGGAATTAGGATATTGCTCCGGAATTGAAAACTATTCTAGGTATTTAGATGGTCGTGCGCCAGGAACACGTCCCTTTTGTTTGTTAGACTATTTTCCTGATGATTATTTAATGGTTGTAGATGAAAGCCATGTAACGGTATCTCAAGTTAAAGCTATGTATGGTGGCGACAGAAGCCGTAAAGAGAACTTAGTAGAATACGGTTTTAGATTACCAGCAGCAATGGATAATAGACCATTAAAGTTTGAAGAGTTTGAAGCCATACAAAATCAAGTTTTATATGTAAGTGCTACACCAGCAGATTACGAGTTAGAACGTACAGATGGTGTGTATGTAGAGCAGGTTATTAGGCCAACAGGTTTATTAGATCCAGTTATAGAAGTGCGTCCAAGTCTAAATCAGATTGATGATTTAATAGAAGAAATGCATTTGCGTATTGAAAAAGACGAGCGTGTTTTGGTAACCACACTAACCAAACGAATGGCAGAAGAGTTAACCAAATATTTATCTCGTGTGCAAATTCGTTGTAGGTATATTCATTCCGATGTTGATACTCTGGAGCGTGTAGAGATTATGCAAGATTTGAGAAAAGGACTTTTTGATGTCTTGATAGGTGTAAACCTATTGCGAGAAGGTTTAGATTTACCGGAAGTATCGCTAGTTGTTATTCTAGATGCAGATAAAGAAGGGTTTTTACGTAGTCATCGTTCTTTAACGCAAACCATTGGTAGGGCTGCCCGTAATATAAACGGTAAGGCAATTATGTATGCGGATAAAATTACCAATAGCATGCAAAAAACAATTGATGAAACAACATATCGTCGTGAAAAACAAATCCAATATAATACTGAAAATGGCATTGTACCTAAGCCACTAAATAAAAAAATAGAAAATAGCTTGGCAAAAAATGAGGTGGCAGATCTGTATGAGTCAAATATCCGACAAGTTGCAGAGGAAGAAGCGGCATATATGACTAAAGATGTTTTAGAGAAAAAGATTAGAGCCACTCGAAAAGCAATGGAGGCTGCAGCAAAAGAGTTAGATTTTTTAAAAGCTGCAGAACTTCGTGATACTATAAAAATGTTAGAAAATAATAGATAAAGCTTACTAATGTGTGTTATATTTACCTCATGTTAGTATGTCTAAACACCCAATAATGAAATATCCAAAAATACCGTTGGCACAAGAACTTATTCAGCTATGTGTTGCGCATAAAGTTAAACATGTGGTTGTGTCGCCAGGAAGTAGAAATGCACCATTAACCATAGGGTTTTCATATCATCCAGAGGTAAACACGTACAGTATTGTAGATGAACGTTGTGCTGCTTTTTTTGCATTGGGTATTGCTCAAGAATTAAAAGAGCCTGTTGCTGTGTTGTGTACTTCAGGGTCTGCATTGTTAAACTATTACCCTGCTGTTGCAGAGGCATATTATAGTAACATGCCTTTAATTGTGCTGTCTGCAGATAGGCCTAAAGCGTTGATAGGTATTGGCGACGGACAAACCATTAACCAAGAGCATGTGTTTCAAAATCATATTATATATGAGGCTAATTTAGTGGTTAATGCAACGGATAATCAGTATAAAATAGAACAGGCTTTGAGCGCTGCTATATTACAACAAGGGCCAGTACATATTAATATTCCATTTTCGGAACCGTTATATGATACCCAGCAAAATTTTGATGTGCCTGTAAAAGTAAGTTCTTTTAAAAAAGAATCTTATGCTGTAGAGGAGGATAAATTTTCAGCGTTTTTAACCCAATGGAATACAGCTAAAAAACGAATGGTGTTAATAGGTGTTAGTCCGCCAAATACCATAGAACAAGAGTTTTTAGATGCTTTAGGGAATGATAATGCTACTGTAGTATTTACAGAATCTACAGCCAATGTACACCAAGAAAACTTTTTTCCGAATATAGATAAAATTATTGCACCATTAGATAGTGAGGCGTTTTCAGAATTACAACCGGATGTGCTACTTACTTTAGGAGGAGTAATCGTATCAAAAAAAATTAAAGCATTTTTACGTGAATACAAACCAGAGGCGCATTATCATGTAGGTGTTTCAGATGCATTAAATACTTTCTTTTGTTTAAGACATCATTTTAAGCAGGACGAAAATATATTTTTAAAGGCATTTATACCCAATGTAAAAAGAGAAGAGAGTTTGTACCAGTCGGATTGGTTAAAAGTGAAAAAACAAAGAGCGATAGCGCACGAAAGATATCTTGAAAACGCTCCGTTTTCAGATATTAAGGTGTTTGAGAATGTATTAGAATCAGTTCCAGATAAAACAACACTTCATTTAAGTAATAGTTCAACAATTAGGTATGCGCAATTATTTTCGTTAAATTCTGCGGTACAAACCTATTGCAATAGGGGTACTAGTGGTATTGATGGTTGTACAAGTACAGCAATTGGTCATGCTACAGTATCTAAAAATCAGCATCTACTAATAACAGGAGAATTGAGTTTTTTTTATGATTCTAATGCGCTATGGAATAATCATATTCCTGCAAATTTTAGAATTATAGTATTGAATAATGGCGGTGGTGGGATTTTTAGGATTTTACCAGGAGATAAAAACACATCAAATTTTGAAACTTATTTTGAAACCACACACCAATTAACTGCAGTTCAGTTATGTGAAATGTATGGTGTATCCTATAAAAGTGCTACGGATGAGCAATCATTAACAACGACGTTAGACACATTTTTTGAGGATTCTGAACAACCATGTCTTTTAGAGGTGTTTACGCCAAGAACACAAAATGATGAGGTATTATTGACTTATTTTAATGCGTTAAAAAAGAAATAAAAAATGACATTACATTTTTCTTTTATCATACCAGTATACAACCGTCCAGATGAGATGGAGGAATTATTAGATAGTCTGTCTAAGCAAACTTATGATAAACCTTTTGAGGTGGTAGTGGTGGAAGATGGTTCTACAATGTCATCAAAACATATTATAGAAAGATACGCCAATAAATTAGCTATTAGTTATTATGAAAAGCCAAATTCGGGGCCAGGAGCTTCTCGGAATTATGGTATGCTGCGCGCAAAAGGAAATTATAATATAATATTAGATTCCGACTGTATTATTCCTTCAGGTTATTTAGCAATTGTAGATAAAGAACTAACTGATAATTATGTTGATTGTTTTGGAGGGCCAGATGCGGCACATGATTCTTTTACAGCAATACAAAAAGCAATTAATTTTGTAATGACATCTTTTGTGACTACGGGAGGTATTCGTGGCGGAAAGAAAAGTACTACAAAATTTCAGCCCAGAAGTTTTAATATGGGTATATCTAAAAAAGCATTTTTGGCAACAGGTGGTTTTGGTAGAATTCACCCTGGGGAAGATCCGGATTTAACTATTCGTTTATGGAAGTCAGGGTTTGAGACGGCCTTAATTACAGAAGCATTTGTGTATCATAAGCGTCGTATTGCATGGCAGCAATTTTACACACAGGTTACTAAGTTCGGAAAATGTAGACCAATATTAAATTTATGGCACCCCGACACGAAAAAAATAACGTATTGGTTTCCATCAGTATTTGTTTTAGGTGTTTTGGTTGCTTTAATGTTTTCGATGTTTGGTATGTATCATTTATTAGCGCTAGTGTTTCTGTATTTGTTTATAGTGTTGTTGTCAGCTTTGATTAGCACAAAAAATATAAAGGTAATGGCTTTGGTGTTGGTTGCCTTAGGAATTCAGTTTTTTGGCTATGGGGTAGGTTTTATGGTATCTACATTTAAATTAAATGTATTAAAAAAAGATCCAGAAGTAGCGTTCCCAAAATTGTTTTTCAAAAAATCTTAAATGATATATATAGTTTATTCAAAAAAAAATAGCTTAACATATGTTAAGCTATTTTTTTTATAAAGTATTTGTAGTGATTATAAATTATCACAAACAGGTTTTACTGTTCTTATAATACGAGATGCAATTTTGTATGGGTCACCATTAGAGGCAGGTCTTCTGTCTTCAAGGTATCCTTTCCATCCGTTATCAACTGTAAGAATAGGAATTCTAATAGAGGCTCCTCTGTCAGAAATACCATAGCTAAAGTCGGTAATAGAAGCGGTTTCATGTAAACCAGTTAATCGCTCTTCGTTATGTGCGCCGTAAATATCAATGTGTTCTTTAGTGTAAGGTCTAAAAGCTTCACAAACTTTCATGTAAATCTCTTTAGAACCACAAGTTCTAAGAGTTGTGTTAGAGAAGTTAGCGTGCATACCAGAACCATTCCAGTCACCTTTTACAGGTTTTGGGTGGTACTCAATATAGTAACCATATTGTTCTGTTAAACGGTCAAGAAGGTATCTTGCAATCCATATTTCATCACCAGCTTTCTTAGCGCCTTTTGCAAATAATTGAAACTCCCATTGTCCAGAAGCAACCTCTTGGTTAATGCCTTCAAAGTTTAATCCGGCAGCAATACATAAATCAGCATGTTCTTCAACAAAATCTCTTCCGTGTGTGTTTTTACCACCTACAGAACAGTAATACATTCCTTGAGGACCTGGGTAACCGCCTACAGGGAATCCTAAAGGTAATCCGGTTGTGGTGTCCATAATAAAGTATTCTTGTTCAAAGCCAAACCAGAAATCGTTATCGCTATCATCAATTGTAGCACGTGCATTTGATTCATGAGCAGTTCCGTCAGCTTTCATAACTTCAGTCATAACTAAATAACCGTTAATTCTTGCTGGGTCTTTGTAAATAGCGACAGGTACCAATACACAATCAGAAGAATCTCCTGTAGCTTGTTGTGTAGATGATCCGTCAAAAGACCAGTTTTTTAATTCTTCTAAAGTCCCCTGAAAATCGTCATGATCTTCAACTTTAGTTTTACTTCTTAGGTTTTGCGTTGGTTTGTAACCATCTAACCAAATGTACTCTAATTTAATCTTAGCCATAGTGCGTTAAAAAAAAGGTTGTGTTGTGTAACAATTAAATTTTAAGGTGCAAATATATAACATTTGTATTAGCTATCAAATTAAAATCATGCACATTATATCTGAGGTTTTATGTTTATGCATATATTAAAATAGCCTTGAAATAAGATTGTACGCTACGGTAATATTGTTAGCTTTGTTGTTGTAAGAATACTACTATATATCATGAAAAAAATAATTACTATAACAATAGTGTTTTTTGTCTTTCAACTGTCTTTTTCACAAGTTAAAGATACCTTATTCACTGTTAATAAAACACCAGTATCTAGTTCAGAGTTTATGTATATGTATCATAAAAATAGCTCACTTATACAGGAGACTGCTAAAAATGATATGGATACGTATTTAGACTTGTACATTAAGTATAAGTTAAAGTTAATTGCAGCTTTAGAGATGAAGTTAGATGAGGGTAGGTCTTATAAAAACGAATTTAAAACATACCGAAATCAATTGGCAGAACGCTATTTAACAGATAATCGTGTAAATGACAGTTTGTTAAATGAAGCCTATTTTCGTACAATAAATGAAGTAAGTGTAAATCATATACTGGTAAAGGTTGCTCCAGGGGCTAAGGCAAAAGATACATTAAAAGCGTATCAAAAAATAATGACTTACCGAGAAAAAGCACTGCAAGTAGGTTTTGAAAACATAATGAAAACCGTGCATGATGGCACTATGGTTTACGGAGAGTCTTTGGGCTATTTTAATGCATTTAGAATGGTTTATCCTTTTGAGAATGCATCATACAGTTCTTCTGTTGGAGATATATCTATGCCTTTTAAAACGAGGTTCGGATATCATATAATAAAAGTCGTAGATAAGCGCCCCTCAAAAGGAGCTGTATCAGTGGCGCATATAATGATTGCTGATAAAAGCAAAACACTAACAACGACTTCTAAAACAAAAATAGACGACATATATCAAAAGTTACAAGATGGTGGTGACTTTACTAAGCTGGCACTTCAGTTCTCAGATGACAGGCAATCTGCAAAAAAAGGAGGGAAGTTAGCCTCTTTTGAAAATCATAATGAAAAAAGTTTTGAAAACACCGCATTTTCACTAATTGATGAAGGAGAATTTAGTAAGCCTATAAAAACATCATATGGTTGGCATATCCTTAAGTTGATAAAAAAACATCCTGTAGCTAATTTTGAAACGCTAAAGTCAACATTAGTGAATAAAATAAAGAATGATATGCGTTCTAAAGTTAGTGATGACGCTTTTTATCTAAAATTAAAAAAGCAATACCACTATAAAACTGTTTCAGGTGCAATACAAGAAATGGAGGCTGTGGTTACAGATGATTTTATAAGTGGTAAATGGTCGCCAGATACTAAAAAGGGCAACACTTATTTTGCTTACTTTGCAAATCAAAAACTATCATATAATACATACTATGTATACCTTCAATCTCGCTTAAAAAACAAGTCCTCTATTTCTAATAAAAAAGCACTTATTTCTGAGGTGCTTTCGGAATTTGTTAATAAAGAAATCTATCGCTATCATGGAGAAAATTTAGAAATTACATACCCTGAATTTGGTGCATTGGTTAAAGAGTATAAAGATGGTTTGTTATTGTTTGAATTAATGGAAAAGAAAATATGGGAGCCCTCAAAATCAGATAGTACTGCGTTAAGACAATATTATAAAGATAATGCTGATAAATACTTTTCAGAGCGCCAATTTGAAGCCGTTGTGGTAACAAGTGACACTAGAAAAATGGCAGCTAAAGTTAGATCATTGTTAAAACAAGAAACACCCATAGAGTTGCTAAAAAAGGAATATCATAATGCTGTTTTCTCTAAAGGGATTTTTGAAGAGTCTGATAAAGAAATTCCAAAAGCATTTAGATTAAGAAAAGGTGTGTCTAAAGTAATGAAACATCATAGCCATTATGTAGTTGTTATGGTTACAAAAAAAACACCACCAGTGTTAAAACCTTTTGACAGTGTTAAAGGTTTTGTTATAGGAGATTATCAAAAAGAATTAGAAGAGAAATGGTTGGTTTTGTTAAGAGAAAAATATCCGGTATATATAAATAACAAGGTGTTTAGTCAGCTTAAAAAACAATATGATGAATAAAATAGCGATAACGTTTCTTTTGATGACACTATTGATTTCGTGTAGTTTTCTTCAAAAAGAAACAGATGATGATGTAATAGCAAGAGTAGAAGATAGGTTTTTGTATGAATCAGAGCTGACTCAAAAATTACCCAAATTAATTTCGTCAAATGATAGTGCGTTGTTTGTGCAGCAGTACATGAATAATTGGGCAACAAAGCAATTGTTAAAAAATCAAGCAACAGTAAACCTGCCTGCTAAAACATTAGCAGATTTTGATGCGCTTGCAGAGGAGTATAAATTAGACTTATATGTTAATACATATTTAGATATGCTCATCTCAAAGCAGTTAGACACTGTGGTTTTAGCCAGTGAAACGACAAAAATGTATAATGAAATGCATTCAAATTTTAAGTTGAATGAAGATTTATTAAAGTTTCGTTATATAAGTGTAGCCAAAACATTTAAAGATTTAAAAGGAATAAAGCAGCAGTTTAAGCGTTTTGAAACTGCAGATAAATTAGCCTTAGATTCGCTGTCTATTCAATTCCATTCCTTTATGCTAAATGATTCATTATGGGTTAAAAAAAATCAAGTTATAAAGCGATTACCTATATTAAATACATCACCAAATGTACAACTGTTAAAAAAATCTAATTTTATACAATTGGAAGATTCAATAAGAGTATATTTGGTGCATGTTAATGATTATCGAAAAAGGAATCAGCAAGCACCACAAGAATATGTAGCCAAAACATTGAGGCAAATTATTCTCAACAAACGTAAGTTAGCACTTATGAAACAATTAAAAATTGATATTAGAAATGATGCAATACAAAACAAAAAATTTGAAATTTACCACTAAAATAACTACTACTGTTTTTTTACTACTTACAACACTTGTAGTAGCGCAAAAACCAACCCAAGATAAGATTAAAATAGATGGTGTAGCAGCTGTAGTAGGAGATTATATTGTGTTAGAGTCGGATATTGATAAAATGTTTGTAGAACTAAAAAGTCAAGGTGTCTCTACAGAAGATTTCAGCCGTTGTAATATTATGGGTAAGTTGCTAGAAGATAGGCTTTATGCGCATCAAGCAGTTCAAGACAGTATTTTTGTTTCAGATGATGAGGTAGAAAGTACTGTAAACCAACAAATAGATTATATCAAATCTCAAGTAGGAGGAGATATGAAAAAAGTGTTGGAGTTTTATAAAAAAGACGACGAGGCATCTTTTAGAAAAGAATTGTTCGATTTAATAAAAACAAATAAGCTGTCAGGTTTAATGACGCGAAAAATTGTTGAAAACATTGAAATTAGCCCAGAAGAAGTATATGCTTTCTTTAATAGTATTGCCGTTGATGATCGTCCAACTTTTGGAGCAGAATTAAAAATTGCACAGATAATTATTAAGCCAAAAACACCTCAAAAAGAGATAGATAAGGTCATTGATAGATTAAAGCAGTTCAAAGCAGACGTGCTTGAAAATGGCGCAAGTTTTGCATCTAAAGCAGTACTGTATTCTAAAGACGAACCCTCTCGTGCTACAGGAGGAAAATATACTTTAAACCGAAGAACACCACGTATGGTAAAAGAGTTTAGAGAGGTTGCTTTTGCCTTAGAAGAAGGAGAAATATCAGACCCGTTTAAAACAGAATTTGGTTACCACATTATACAAGTAGATCAGATTAGAGGACAAGAGATAGATGTGCGTCATATACTATTAATGCCAGAAACTTCAAACGAAAACTTAGAAGACGCAAATGAATTGGCAAAATTGTTACGCAAGCGTATTTTGGCAGAAGAAATTAGTTATACTAAGGCAGCATTAGAGTTTTCAGATGAAAAAGAAACAAAGTATGACGGCGGACGATTGATAAACCCAGAAACTTATGACCATACTTTTGAGTTAACAAAAATGGACCCTTCTTTGTATTCACAAGTAGCAAATTTAGAAGAAGGCGTGGTCTCTAATCCAATTTTAGAATATGATAGAACAGGCAAAGCATTTTACAAATTGCTATTAGTAACCGATAAGTCAGAACAACATGTTGCTACCTACGGGCAAGATTTTTTAAAGATTAAGGAGTTGGCACTTAAAGAAAAGCAAATTAATGCCGTAGCAAAGTGGCAAGCCGAAAAAATAAAAGATACTTATATTAAGATAATTCCTGAATATAAATCATGTGAGTATACTAATAACTGGACTAAAAAATAAAATATACCTCGAGCAAAGGTAATTCCATAAAAAAACCAATGACTTAAGAAATCATTGGTTTTTTTATGGAAAATCATCTAATTGTCAAGAATTAGTGCTTTAAAATTTACATTTGATAAAAATAACTGAAGCAATTCTATTAAGAAGTTATTAGCAGTCTAGTCAATAATATTTTTTGTAAATTCGCAACACCTCAACAAATAACTAAAATACATCTAGAAAATGAATATATACTCAGATTATCTTAAAGAGATTGAAGACAGAAAAGGGCAAGGATTACACCCTAAACCAATAGATGGTAACGAATTACTAGAACAGGTTATTCTACAAATTAAAGATGCAAATAATGCACATAGACAAGCCTCTCTTAACTTTTTTATATATAATGTTTTACCTGGAACCACAAGTGCTGCAGGCGTAAAAGCTGCATTTTTAAAAGAGATTATTTTAGGAGAATGTTTGGTAGAAGAAATTACACCTGCATTTGCCTTTGAGCAATTATCGCACATGAAGGGTGGCCCTTCGGTTGCAGTATTATTAGATTTAGCTCTAGGTAACAACGCAGTTATTGCTAAAAACGCTGCAAAGGTTCTTAAAACACAAGTTTTCTTATACGATGCAGATACCACTCGTTTAGAAAATGCATATAAAAATGGTTGCGAAATAGCTAAAGATATAATTGAAAGCTATGCCAAAGCTGAGTTCTTTACAAAGTTACCAGAAATAG
This sequence comes from Flavobacteriaceae bacterium, assembly GCA_965178655.1. Lineage (GTDB taxonomy): Bacteria > Bacteroidota > Bacteroidia > Flavobacteriales > Flavobacteriaceae. Next base: position 544,668 of record OZ238266.1, on the reverse strand, counting down.
AAGAAAAAATAGAAGTAGTAACATATATTGCTGGTGTGGGAGATATCTCTACAGATTTACTCTCTCCTGGTGGCGATGCGCATTCTAGATCAGACCGTGAATTACATGGTCAGTGTTTATTTGAGCATAATAAAGATATGCAAAATGACCTTTTAGCATTGCAAAAAAAACACCCAAATAAAAGGGTGATGTTAGTTGCAGAAAAAGGAACAATGGGTGTTGGTTCATCAAGAATGTCAGGTGTTAATAATGTTGCCTTATGGACGGGTATTGCCTCTAGTCCATATGTGCCGTTTATTAATATAGCACCTGTAATTGCAGGAACAAACGGAATTTCGCCAATTTTCCTAACCACCGTAGGTGTAACAGGAGGTATTGGTTTAGACCTTAAAAACTGGGTAAAACAAAAAGATGCTGATGGAAATACAATTTCTGATAAAGATGGTGATCCAATTTTAAAAGAAATGTATTCTGTAGAAACAGGAACAGTATTAACCATTAACACAAAAGAGAAAACCCTTTATAAAGGTGATAAAGTATTAAAAGATATTTCTGCGGCATTTACACCTCAGAAAATGGAATTCATGAAAGCAGGTGGTTCATACGCTGTTGTTTTTGGTAAAAAATTACAAGCATTTGCGGCAAAAACATTAGAAATCAATGTGCCACAAGTATACGCCTCGTCAAAAGAAATTTCTGTTGAAGGGCAAGGGCTAACAGCTGTAGAAAAAATATTCAATAAAAATGCAGTTGGTACAACACCAGGTGTTGTGCTGCATGCGGGCTCTGATGTTCGTGTTGAAGTAAATATTATAGGTTCTCAAGACACCACCGGTTTAATGACTTCTCAAGAATTAGAAATGATGGCTGCCACAGTTATATCTCCAATTGTTGATGGTGCATACCAATCAGGATGTCATACCGCATCTGTTTGGGATGATAAATCTAAAGCTAATATTCCTAGATTAATGAAGTTCATGAATGACTTTGGGTTAATAACAGCACGTGACCCTAAAGGGAATTATCATGCAATGACAGATGTTATTCATAAAGTTTTAAATGATTTAGCAGTAGATGATTGGGATGTTATTATTGGAGGAGATTCGCATACAAGAATGTCTAAAGGAGTTGCCTTTGGAGCAGATTCTGGAACAGTAGCCCTAGCTTTAGCTACGGGAGAGGCTTCTATGCCAATTCCGCAGTCTGTAAAAGTTACTTTTAAAGGAGATATGAGAAGTTATATGGACTTCCGTGATGTGGTTCATGCAACTCAGCAACAAATGTTAAAACAATTTGGTGGTGAAAACGTATTTCAAGGAAGAATTATTGAAGTGCACATAGGTACTTTAACTTCTGATCAAGCATTTACATTTACAGATTGGACTGCAGAAATGAAAGCAAAAGCATCTATTTGTATTTCAGAAGACGGCACATTAGTTGAATCATTAGAAATTGCAAAAGGTCGTATCCAGATCATGATTGATAAAGGAATGGATAACGAAACAAAAGTATTGCAAGGTCTGGTAGATAAAGCAAACAAAAGAATTTCAGAAATTAAGTCTGGTACAAACCCAGCTTTAAGACCTGATGCTGATGCAAAGTATCACGCAGAAGTAGTTGTTGATTTAGATGAAATTGCTGAGCCAATGATTGCTGATCCAGATGTAAATAACGATGATGTTTCTAAGCGTTATACACATGATACAATTAGGCCATTATCATTCTACGGTGGTACTAAAAAAGTAGACTTAGGATTTGTAGGGTCTTGTATGGTTCATAAAGGAGATATGCAAATTTTGGCGCAAATGCTAAAAAATATAGAATCACAACAAGGAAAAGTAGAGTTTAAGGCACCATTAGTTGTTGCGCCGCCAACGTATAATATTGTTGATGAGTTAAAAGCTGAAGGTGACTGGGAAGTACTGGCTAAGTATTCAGGGTTTGAGTTTAATGACGATGCACCAAAAGGAGCAGCGCGTACTAAATATGAAAATATGATGTACTTAGAGCGTCCTGGTTGTAACCTTTGTATGGGTAATCAAGAAAAAGCAGAACCAGGAGATACGGTAATGGCTACTTCTACGCGTTTATTTCAAGGACGTGTTGTAAAAGATTCTGGAGAGAAAAAAGGGGAGTCTTTATTGTCTTCAACTCCGGTAGTAGTGCTTTCTACAATTTTAGGTAGAACTCCTACTATGGAAGAATATGAAGCAGCAGTTGATGGTATTGTGCTAACAAGATTTAAACCATCTCAACATAAATTAGTTAAGTAAACTAATTAAGTCATAGAAAAAGCCGTTAACACTAGTTAACGGCTTTTTTACGTTTAAAATAATAATCCCAAACAATGCTTTTTGTGTTGTAGTAATCTTTCTTTTTAGGGATTAAACTTCGTTTTTTTAACATAGGTTTTAAGTACCTATAAAAACTAAAGTGTGCTTTTATAATAGCTAAAGTATGTGTTGGTTTTCCTTCAAATAAAAATTTAATCCCTGCTAGCCCGTCTAGGCATAGGCGAATAATAATTAGTGAAAACCCTTTGTTTTTAGGGCTGTGTTTTACCAAGTTAAATAATGAATTTCTAAAATTTAAAAATGTCTTTTTTGGGTGTTGCGCTTTTAGAGTTGCGCCTCCAACATGATATACGGTGCTATGTCCGTTGTAGATAACGTTATAGCCAAGGTTTTGAATTCTCCAGCACAAATCAATCTCTTCTTGGTGGGCAAAATAATGCTCATCAAGTTTTCCTGCTTCTAAAAATATGTTTCGTTTAATAAATAAACAAGCTCCAGAAGCCCAAAATATTGGGTAGGTGCTATTGTATTGCCCGTAATCTTTTTCTATACTATTAAAAATACGCCCTTTACAAAAAGGATAAGCAAATTTATCTATAAACCCACCGCCAGCACCAGCATACTCAAAAGTATCTTTTGCTTTGTAGTCTAGTATTTTAGGTTGTACTACGGCAGTATTAGAATCTTGGTTAAACGTGTTTATAATAGGTTGAAGCCAGTTTTGGGTAACTTCAATATCGGAGTTTATAAGGCAAATTACATCAGCCTTAATGTGTTGTAGTGCATCATTGTATCCTTTAGCATAGCCGCCGTTAATTTTATTTTTAATAATAGTAACTTCTGGAAAATGGGTCTCTAAAAATTCAATTGATGTGTCGCTAGAATTATTATCAGCAACATATATGGTGGCTTCTTTAGAGTGTGCAACAATAGACGGTAGAAATTGTGCTAATAGCGCTTTTCCATTCCAGTTTAAAATAACAATTGCAATAGTCATATAATTAATGATTTGTTGTGTAGTTAGGAATATCTTTTAAAAACACATATCGTTTCTCGGCCATATCCATCTGGCAGTAATAATGCGCTAGTCCGTTAGTAACCATTAAATAATTAGCAGAAAGGTTTAGGTTATATTGTGCTATTTGATCAAAAGTTTTTTGTGTAATTGAAACCTTTGGCGCTTTACATTCTATTAAAATGTGTATGCTGCCGTCAGAATTATATACTACAATATCATATCTTTTTTTTCGACCATTAATGCGAAGTTCTTTTTCAACATTAATAAGTGATAGGGGGTAGCCTTTTTCATGCGTTAAAAACTTAATGCAATGTTGCCTAACCCATTCTTCAGGTGTTAAAAAAATAAATTTTTTCCTGACTTCATCAAAAATACTGTGTTTATTTTCGCTATTTTTGAATCGAAACGTATATGTAGGAAAATTTAATTGTTGCATTGCTCAAAAATAAAAAATTAAAATGAGTTCAATCCCTTTTACAACAAATTAAATTAGCATTAGTTAGCTCGTTAATAATGGAGAAAGTAAAACAAATTGTATCGGATATAAAAAACGGAAATACGGCGCCTATTTATTTTTTAATGGGTGATGAGCCATACTATATAGATGCTATTTCGTCTTATATCGAAAAAAACGTATTGTCTGAAGCAGAGAAGGGCTTTAATCAAATGATATTGTATGGTCGTGATGTTACTGTAGAAGATATTGTGTCTAACGCAAAGCGCTATCCAATGATGTCTGATAAGCAAGTAGTATTGGTAAAAGAGGCTCAAGACTTGAGTCGTACCATTGAAAAACTTGAGACCTATGCTAAAAATCCACAACCTACTACGGTGCTAGTTATTTGCTATAAATATAAAAAACTAGATAAGCGTAAAAAACTATATAAGACAATAGACAAATCAGGTGTTTTATTTGAAAGTAAAAAACTATATGACAATCAAGTTCCGGATTGGATTAGACGTGTTTTGGCAGGTAAAAAATATACAATTACTCAAAAAGCAGCACAGATGTTGGTTGAGTTTTTAGGAACCGACTTAGGGAAAATTAATAATGAATTGGATAAGTTGCAGTTGGTGCTTCCGAAAGACACCGAAATAACACCACTGCATATAGAAGAAAATATAGGGATTAGTAAAGATTATAATAATTTTGAATTGCGTAAGGCAGTTGGCGAAAGACAGATACTTCAGGCTAATAAAATTATCACCTATTTTGCACAAAACCCTAAAGATAATCCAACAGTAATGACTATTTCATTGTTGTATAACTTCTTTTCGCAGTTATTGCAATACCATGCATTAGCAGATAAATCGCAATTTAGTGCTGCAAAAGCATTAAAGGTAAATCCTTATTTTGTAAAAGAGTATCAGTTGGCTGCTAGAAATTACCCTATGAAAAAAGTAAGTCAGGTAGTATCTTTATTACGTACAGCAGATGTTAAAAGTAAAGGCGTAGGTGCTACTAATCTCTCACAAGGCGATTTGTTAAAAGAACTATTGTTTAAAATAATGCATTAATTTAAAATGAAATTCGACTTAAACAATTCAATTGAAATTTTAGAAAAGACGCCAAAAATTTTGGAAGCTTGCTTAAGTGAATTATCAGATAGTTGGTTAAAGAATAATGAAGGCGAAAATACTTGGAGTCCTTATGACATTATTGGGCATTTAATATTTGGAGAAAAAACGGATTGGATAATTCGTGCGAAAATAATTTTAAGTCAATCAGAAAATAAAACATTTGAACCTTTTAATAGATTTGCTCAATTAAAAGAAAACCAAAACAAACCTATCTCTGAATTATTAGCTGAATTTAAAAACTTGAGAGAAAGTAATCTTAAAGAACTAAAGTCCCTAAATATCACAGACAAAGACTTTAAGCTTAAAGGGATCCATCCTGAACTTGGAGAAGTAACACTAGACCAATTACTTTCGGCTTGGGTTGTACATGATTTAGGGCATATCTCTCAAATTTCGAGAGTCATGTCTAAACAATATCTAAAAAATGTAGGACCTTGGAAAGCATATTTAGGAATACTAAATAAATAAAATAAACAGCATGAAAACAACAACATTTCTAACATTTGTAGGTGATCAATGCGGATTGGCAGAAGAAGCGATACATTTCTACACGTCAATATTTCCAAATTCAGAAATTAAAAGCATCATAAAATACCAAGAAGGAGAAGCTGGAGGAACAACGGAATTGATTAAATATGGACTATTTACATTAAACGGAACTGATTATATGGTTTCTGAAAGTAATTACAAGCATGCTTGGGCATTTACACCTGCCGTTTCAATTCTTATAAGTGATAATTCTGAAGCTGTAATACAAACACTTTTCGAAAAGCTTTCTACAAATGATGGTCAGGTAATGGTTCCTCTAGACGACTATAAAGGAGAAGGAGATTACGGATTTGGAAAGAAATTTGGATGGTGCGAAGATAAATACGGCATCTCGTGGCAATTTATACTTACTGAATAGTTTGAAATTAATCCAAACGCCTTTATTCATATTATCTATCAAACAATTAAAAGTTATCTATACCCTTACACTTTTTGGTACTAGACAAGTATAATCACCGTTATTACGCAATACATCTCTAACAATACTAGAACTAATATATGATGTTTCGGCACTAGTTAGTAAGAACAACGTGTCAATTCCGGAGAGTTTTCTATTGGTTTGTGCAATGGCTTTCTCAAATTCAAAATCGGCCGGGTTACGCAAGCCTCTCAACATATAATCAGCATTTATTTCTTTGCAATAATCAATAGTTAAGCCGCTATATGTAGTTACAGTTATTTTTGGTTCGTGTTTAAATGTGTCCTTAATAAACGCAATACGCTCTTCAAGAGTAAACATATATTTTTTATCGCTATTTATACCAATAGCAATTATAATCTCATCAAATAAAGGTAGCGCTCTTGTAATGATATCTTGATGTCCTAATGTAATTGGATCAAACGATCCGGGAAAAACTGCTTTTCTCATTTGTTATTGTTTTTTATTAGCTAAGGTTTCCAATATGGTATTCATAAATAACTCTTGCAAAGATATACCTGCTGCTTTAGCTTGTTGTGGCAAAATGCTTTCTTGCGATAAGCCCGGAGTAGTGTTCATTTCAATAAAATGTGGTTCGCCATTATGAAAGATAAAATCAGACCGTGTAAAGCCACTCATGTCTAGTGTTTTATAAATTCGCTTTGCTAAATTACTAACAGCTGTGGCTTGTTTACTACTAATTCTGGCAGGGGTAATTTCTTGAGAAAGGCCTTCGTATTTTGCTTTAAAATCAAAAAAATCGGTTTCTGAAACGATCTCTGTAATGGGTAGTACGGTAATTTCTCCTTTGTAGGTAATTACGCCAACAGAAACTTCTGTGCCTTCTAAAAAAGACTCTATTAGTACTTGAGAATCTTCTTTTAAGGCCATAGCAATCGCGTCTGGAATGTCATTAGCATTATAAACTTTACTAACACCAAAACTAGAACCAGCCCTATTTGCCTTAATAAAGCAAGGCAACCCTACAGTGTTAACAATATCTGTGACATTAATATCTTCGCCTTTGTTGTAATATACAGATGTTGCCATAGGTATGTTAAACGGGCGTAGTACCGATAATAAGTCACGTTTATTAAACGTTAATGCTGCTTGGTACATATCACAACTTGTTTGTGGAATTCCTAAAAGTTCAAAATAACTTTGTAAGTAGCCATCTTCACCAGGGGTACCATGAACGGTGTTAAAAACGCAGTCAAAAGTAATTTTGCTGTTTTTTACAGTTACCGAAAAATCGGCTTTATGAATAGGGTGTTCGTTGTCATGCTCATCTACATATACCCATCTATCTTTGTGTATATGTATGCGATAGGCGTTACAAAGTGTAGCAATGTTATTATACACTACATTTCCGGAGTGTATAGAAATTGGAAACTCACGGGAATATCCCCCCATTACAATTGCTATATTTTTCATTTAAATAGTATCTGTTTTTTATGTAAAAATCCAAATTATGGACTTCTTTTAGAGTGCATCTTCAAATTTAGTGTTTAAATCGATAGGATATCACGCTAACAAAAATACTATTATTATATTTGTCCTCTAAATAAAATGTATGGGTCTTTTAAAATTTATTTTCAGCAAGGCATTTTTTAAACAAATAGGATTAGCAATAATCGTTTTTGGAGTGCTGTTTTATGGGTTAGTACAGTGGTTGTCATCAACTACAAATCATAATGAGTTTGTAACGGTGCCTAGTATAATAGGGAAAGATAGTACCGCTGCTAAAACAGTTTTAGAAGCACACGGATTAAAATTAGGAGATGTAGAGTATAAAAATTATAACCCTGAATTTCCCAAGGCTGCAGTTGTAGAGCAACAACCAGAACAAGGGTTTCAAGTAAAGGAAGGGCGAAAAATATATGTATCTATAAATAAATCGGCATATAGATTAGTTACCATACCAGATTTAAGTAATAAAACAAAACGAGAAGTAGAAAGTACACTTAAAGCAATTGGTTTTGTTATAGGAAAAATTAGTTACAAACCACATTTTGCAAAAGATGCGTTGTTAGAATTACAATGCAATAATAATACAGTAAAACCAAATAGTACATTGCCATATACATCAGTTATAGACTTAGTATTGGGAGATGGAAAGTTAAATTATAGTGGTAATTAATATACACTACGATACAATAAATCATGACAGATCATAAAGAAGAAATTGGAGCAGGATCAGAATTATACGAACACCATTCTGTAACCGCTACAAAAGGACAAGAACCATTACGTGTAGATAAATTTTTAATGAATTTTATTGAAAATGCTACCCGTAATAAAATACAACAAGCTGCAAAAGATGGAAATATTCATGTTAATGGCATTGCTGTAAAATCTAACTATAAAGTAAAAGGGAATGACGTGGTTAAGGTGTTGTTTGAGCACCCACCTCATGAAAATTTATTAGTAGGCGAAGATATTCCGCTAGATATTGTTTATGAAGATGACGATTTGTTAGTGGTTAATAAACCAGCAGGAATGGTGGTACACCCAGGTCATGGTAATTATTCAGGAACTTTAATAAACGGCTTAATACACCACATAAATAATTTACCGAAAAATTCAGACGACAGACCAGGTTTGGTACATAGAATAGATAAAGATACCAGCGGACTGCTTGTAGTTGCAAAAACAGAGCAAGCAATGACGCACTTGGCAAAACAATTTTTCGATAAAACATCAGAACGAAAATATCACGCCTTAGTATGGGGATATGTAAATGATGACGAAGGAACTATTGATGGGCACATTGGGCGCCATCATAAAAACAGATTGCAAAACACCGTATATACAGGCGATGAAGAAGTGTATGGTAAGTCTGCAGTAACGCACTATAAAGTAATAGAACGTTTTGGTTATGTAACTTTGGTAGAGTGTCAGTTAGAAACGGGGCGTACACATCAAATTCGTGTGCACATGAAACACATAGGGCATACCTTGTTTAATGATTCTCGTTACGGTGGAGAGCGCATATTAAAAGGAACAACTTTTACAAAATATAAGCAGTTTGTAGATAATTGCTTTAAATTATTGCCAAGACAGGCGTTACATGCTAAAACATTAGGATTTATACACCCAACAACAGGAGAAAAAATGAGCTTTACTTCAGATACTCCAGATGATATGTTGCAGTGTTTTGATAAATGGAGGACCTATGCCAGGCATATGAAAATGTAACTGAAAAATGAAAATAGTAATTTCTCCAGCAAAATCATTAGATTTTGAAACACCATTACCTACAGAAAAATATTCTGAAAGTGTGTTTTTGTCGGACGCTTCAAAGCTAAACATAGCCTTGAAAAAGAAAACACCTGCTCAGTTATCTGCACTAATGAAAATTTCGGATAAATTAGCATTGTTAAACTGGCAGCGCAATCAAGACTGGAGTCTTCCGTTTAGTCCTAAAAACGCAAGGCCTGCTGTTTATGCTTTTAATGGAGATGTATATACAGGATTATCGGCATACACATTACCTTTAGATAAAATAGAAAAACTACAAGACTCACTACGAATTTTATCGGGCTTATATGGAGTTTTAAAACCTTTAGATTTAATACAACCATACCGTTTAGAGATGGGTACAAAGTTTGCCATAGAAAAAGCTAAAAATTTACATGGGTTTTGGAAAGAAAAAGTAACACAACATTTAAATAGCGAATTACAAGACAAAACAGTATTTGTAAATTTAGCAAGCGCAGAATATTTTTCAGCAGTAGATGCCAAAAAGCTAAACGCTACAGTTGTTACGCCAATATTTAAAGATTGGAAAAACGATAAATTAAAAATTATTTCCTTCTTTGCTAAAAAAGCACGCGGCTTAATGGTGCGATATATAATTGATACTAATGCCAGTACAATTACCGACTTAAAAGGGTTTAATTACGAAGGTTATGCTTTTTCAGAATCAGAATCAAACCTAGATAAAAACGAATTGGTTTTTACGCGCTAAGCAACAACCAAGATTACATTGGTAAGTTTGTGGTATGGTATTTTAGTTCTACTAAAGCAATCCAGTCTAACAATGCTTTTTTATCATCTTCAGATATTTTTGCATCAGCATGTAATAAGTTATATGAAGTAGGGGGCATTTCGTTGTTTAAAAGCACTTCTGATAATTCATTTAGCTTGTGTAATTTTTTCTTTGCAGAATAACTATTCCATTCAGAAAAATTCAAATCTTTTTTAGCGTGATTAATATGTCCGTTTAACCAAAAATTAACAGGGGTAATACTATTGTACCAAGGGTATTCTGTGTGGTTAGAATGGCAATCATAGCAAGATTGTTTAATAGTTTTACCTAATCTTTCAGGGATTCTTTCGGTCTGAATAAAATCGCTTTCAGCAATAATTTTAGAGCTATTTTTTTGAGGAGATATAAACTGTGCGAGAATAGTAATAATAACTACAACTCCTAGAATTTTTTTAAACATAATGTCATAAATATTTGATTATATGTTACCAAGATACGTATTTTTACAGTAATGGTACATACAGCACTAAAAACATATTTGCAAAAAATCAACCATTCTAAAGAACAAAGGGCTTTAGGAGTAGACCGTGTTTTAAATGAACCAGAATTACTTCCAAAATTAATTGCTATTGCCTCTCAAACAGAAGAGCCAATATCAATTAAGGCACTATGGCTATTAGAGTTTGTTTGTAGAAAAAATGTAATGCAAATAGCACCGTATATAAAAGCACTTGTAGACTTAATTCAGCGAGTAAAGCACGATTCAGCTATTCGGCCTGCTGCAAAAATTTGCGAAATGATTATGCTTGATTATTACGGAAAATCACCCAATAATACACTTAAAACTGCACTCACACTCAACTATAAAAATGCTATTGCAGACCAATGTTTTGATTGGTTAATAGACCCCAAAAATAGAGTAGCACCAAAAGCATATAGTATGACTACTTTATTTTTGTTGGGTACAGAGATCTCCTGGATACATGAGGAGCTCTATTTGCAGTTAGAGCACCATTATGAGCGAGAATCAGCAGCATATAAAGCCCGCTCAAGACATATATTTGAAAAAATAAAAAAACATAAACGAACATTGTCATAATCGTATCCGGTTGTGTATCTTTGCGCTTTCTAAAAAAGATATTATAATGACACTAACAGCTTTAAACGCAGTTTCTCCTATTGACGGAAGATATAAAAGTAAAACCGATAGCCTTTCTGCTTACTTCTCAGAAGAAGCACTAATTAAGTATAGGGTATTAGTAGAAATAGAATACTTTATAGCACTTTGTGAAATACCATTGCCACAATTAAAAGATTTTGATGCGTCATTATTCGAATCACTAAGGGGAATATATAAAAACTTTACTGCCGAAAATGCACAGGCAATTAAAGATATTGAAAAGGTAACCAATCATGATGTAAAAGCTGTTGAGTACTTTATAAAAGAGCAATTTGATGCCTTAAATATATCAGAGTATAAAGAGTTTATTCATTTCGGATTAACCTCACAAGACATTAATAACACGGCAATACCATTATCAATAAAAGACGCCGTTAAAAATGTGTACACACCACAATATAACGAGGTGTTAGCTAAATTAGAAGAATTATCTTTAGAGTGGGCAGCTATTCCAATGTTGGCAAGAACACATGGTCAGCCAGCTTCTCCAACAAGATTAGGAAAAGAAATAGAAGTATTTGTAGTGCGTTTAAAGGAGCAGTTTAAAGGATTACAAAATATACCTAACGCAGCTAAATTTGGAGGCGCAACAGGAAATTATAACGCACATAAAGTAGCATACCCATCTATAGACTGGAAAAGTTTTGGAACTAAGTTTGTACAGCACTTAGGGTTGTATCATTCATTTCCTACAACACAAATTGAGCATTACGATCATATGGCGGCTTTGTTTGATGGCTTAAAGAGAATCAATACTATTATTATTGATTTAAATAAAGACATCTGGACTTATGTAGCAATGGAGTATTTTAAACAAAAAATTAAAGCAGGAGAAGTAGGGTCATCTGCAATGCCACATAAAGTAAACCCAATTGATTTTGAAAACTCAGAAGGAAACTTAGGAATGGCAAACGCTATATTTGAGCACCTATCTCGTAAATTACCAGTATCAAGAATGCAACGCGACTTAACAGATAGTACTGTGTTACGTAATGTAGGCGTTCCTTTTGGTCATACATTAATTGGTTTTCAGTCAACCTTAAAAGGTTTGAACAAGCTATTGCTTAATGAAGAAAAATTTGCTGAAGATTTAGAAAATAACTGGCCAGTAGTGGCAGAAGCAATTCAGAATATTTTACGTCGTGAAGGGTATCCAAACCCATATGAAGCATTAAAAGGATTGACTCGTACAAATGAAAAAATAAACAAAAATACAATAGCTAGTTTTATTGATACTTTAACGGTGTCAGATGACATAAAACATGAGCTAAAACAAATTACTCCAAGTAACTATACTGGAATCTAAGTTGTATTTTGTTCATAAATTAAAAAAGCCGAAAATTACTTTTCGGCTTTTTTAATTTATGAATGTTCGAGATAATACCTCGGAGGGATTTAGAGTCTTTGGGAATCTAAATTATCTATTAAAACATTAAACGGTTAACTCTTTAAATAGCTGTTCTAAATTTTTGTTTTTAGTGTCTAATTTTAAAATTTTAAGATCATGCTCTTTTGCAAAGTCGAATAATAGCGGACGCATATCTTCTTTTGTGTTAAAAGTAATTTCCCAAGTCATACCAAAGGTGTTTTTTGCAAGACTTACATGTGGCAATCGTTGCAATAAAACATCTTCTAGTCTATAATCAAACTCTACTTCAATTAACTGGTCTTGGTTGTTTTTTAAATCAGCAATGGTAGTGTCTTTAACAAGCATTCCTTTATTAATAATTAAAACCCTATCACATACTGCTTCAACCTCTTGCATGATATGTGTAGATAAGAAAATAGTTTTTTGTTTGGCAATACTTTTAATAAGCTCGCGTATTTCTACCAATTGATTAGGGTCTAGCCCTGTGGTAGGCTCATCTAAAATTAAAACTTCCGGATCGTGTAATAATGCTGCGGCAAGACCCACACGTTGTCTGTATCCTTTAGAGAGTTGACTTATTTTTTTGTGCGATTCAGGATTAAGTCCGGTTAATGTAATAACATCTTCTATTCGTTCTTTAGAAACTTTATATACAGCTGCATTAAAAGCTAAATATTCCCTAACATACATGTCTAAGTATAGTGGGTTATGCTCTGGTAAGTACCCCACACTTTGTTGTACTTTTTTGCGGTTTTTTTCTGTAGAAAAATTATTTACTTCAGCAGTACCCTCAGAAGGACTTAAATAGGTCGTCAGTATTTTCATTAAGGTTGACTTTCCAGCACCATTCGGACCTAAAAAACCAACAATCTCCCCTTTTTTAATTGTAAAAGAAATATCATTTAAGGCTTTTTGTTTGCCATAAAATTTTGAGATGTTAGTGACTTTGATAGACATTGTTTTGAAAAAAGTTAATCGCTGAGCGATAGCCAAAATGGCATAATTATTAACTATGTTAACGTTAAAAATGAGTAAAAAAACTTAAAGCCTTGTGTATTTGCATCAAGTAAGTTTATTACATTTGTGCTAATATATAACACAAATGGCTACCAAACCAATTTCAGTTTAAAATACTATAGATGAATATAGAAAAACATAACAACTGGCTCTCTAAAATGCAGCTAACCCATCCGTTAGTTATTGCAGGGCCGTGTAGTGCTGAAACAGAGGAGCAGGTACTTGCTATAGCAAATCAATTAAAAAACACAAAGGCAACAGTATTTCGTGCAGGAATCTGGAAACCCAGAACACGCCCCGGAAATTTTGAGGGTGTAGGACAGATAGGCCTGCAATGGTTACAAAGTGTAAAGCAAGAAACGGGAATGATGATTGCTACGGAGGTTGCTAATGCAACCCATGTAAAACATGCTTTAGCACATGATGTAGATGTGTTGTGGATTGGTGCCAGAACAACGGTAAATCCGTTTATGGTACAAGAAATTGCAGATGCCTTAAAAGGGACAGATAAAATAGTATTGGTTAAAAACCCTATAAATCCAGACTTGGCATTATGGTTAGGTGCTATAGAACGGTTACAACAGGCAGGAATAAAAAAGTTAGGAGCTGTTCATCGTGGATTTTCATCTTATGAAAAAACAACGTACAGAAACAAACCAGAGTGGCAAATACCTATTGATTTTAAAAATAATTATCCTGAAATACCACTAATTTGTGATCCATCGCATATTGGAGGAGACTCAAAATTTATTTCAGAACTTTGTCAAACCGCATTAGATTTAAACTTTGACGGTTTCATGATTGAAACACACAATACCCCAAAACAAGCATGGTCTGACGCTGCACAACAGGTTACTCCTGAGAAATTAGTGACAATATTAGATAGCTTAAAAATAAAACAGCAAGAGGGGCATTCTCCAGATTATATAGTAATACTAGATGCTTTGAGAGAAAAAATAGATTCGCTAGATGCAAAGTTAATAACTACATTAGGGAAACGAATGGATGTTTCGGCAGCTATAGGACAACTAAAATATAAAAATGACATTGCCATTCTTCAATCTAACCGTTGGAATGAGATATTACAGCGTATGATTGTTCAAGGAAATACTAAAAAATTAAGTGAAGGGTTTATTGCAGAAATTTATAAGGCAATACATCAAGAATCTATTTTTCATCAAAAAAAGTAATGAAAAACAACGTAACTTTATAGCATGACAGGAATAGTATATAAATCTACAGGAAGTTGGTATAATGTAAAAGGCAGCAATGGTACTTTTTACAAGTGTCGTATTAAAGGTAAGTTTCGTTTAAAAGGAATTAAAAGCACCAATCCTATTGCAGTAGGTGATGTGGTAGATTTTACTCTTGAAGATAAAAACAACGAAACAACAGGGGTTATAACCAGTATTCATGATCGTGATAATTACATTATTCGTAAATCTGTAAACCTATCAAAGCGCATACATATTATTGCTGCTAACGTAGATCAGGTTTTTTTATTAATAACACTTAATAACCCACCAACATTTACAAGTTTTATTGATCGTTTTTTGGCCACTACAGAGGCTTATAATGTAAAAACAGTATTGCTGTTTAACAAAGTAGATAGCTATTCGGAAGAAGAACTTGGCGAAATAAAATATATGGCAGCCTTGTATAGAAATATTGGATATGAATGTGTTGGTGTATCTGCTTTAGAAGGGAAAAATGTAGATAAAGTAAAAGAAATGATGACTGGTAAAACCAGTATGTTTGTAGGACATTCAGGTGTAGGAAAATCAACATTGGTAAACACCATTGCTCCAGACTTAAATATTAAAACTACAGAAATTTCAACCCAACATAAACAAGGGCAACATACAACAACCTTTGCAGAAATGTTTGACCTATCGTTTAACGCTAGAATTATTGATACCCCCGGAATTAAAGGTTTTGGAATTGTTAATATGGAAAAAGAAGAAATAACCGATTTCTTTCCAGAGTTTTTTGCCATAAAGCACCATTGTAAATTTAATAACTGCCTTCATGTTGAGGAACCACACTGTGCTGTAAAAAAAGCAGTAGAAGAAGATAAAATTGTTTATTCGAGATATAAAAGTTACCTGCAAATGTTAGCAGGAGATGATGAGCACTATAGAATAGACGACCATAAAAAATAATAAGAATAATGAGAGCAGTTATTCAGCGTGTGTCGGAAGCTTCAGTAACAATTAATGCCAGTATAACTGCCAGTATTAAAAAAGGAATTGTAGTGTTATTAGGTGTTTCTCCAGAAGATACAGCTGATGATATTAAATGGCTGTCTTTAAAAATAGCTAACCTTCGTATTTTTACAGATACAAACGGACTCATGAATAATAGCATAAAAAACGTAGAAGGAAATGTGCTTTTAATATCTCAATTTACACTATTTGCAAGTACTAAAAAAGGCACACGTCCGGGATTTACTAAAGCCGCAAAACCCGAAATAGCTATACCAATTTACGAGGCATTTATAACGCAGTTAACCGCAGATTTAGGTAAGCCTATACAAACAGGTCGTTTTGGAGCAGACATGGCTGTTTCTCTTTGTAATGATGGGCCGGTAACTATCACTATAGATACAAAGCATAAAGAATAATGTTAGGTGTAGTATAATAATTAAGTTCACTTAATTGCTATTCTTTAGATAGTTCACTAATTTTGAAATTCAATATCATAGATACAAATGAATATAGAAAATGCACAACAAGCAGTTGATGACTGGATTAAAGCACACGGCGTACGTTATTTTAATGAACTTACTAATATGGCACAACTTACCGAAGAAGTAGGTGAGGTGGCACGTATTATTGCTCGTCGCTACGGAGAGCAAAGCGAAAAAGAAAGCGATAAAAATAAAGATTTAGGGGAAGAGCTCTCAGATGTACTTTTTGTAGTGCTTTGTTTGGCAAATCAAACAGGAATTAATTTACAAGAATCTTTTGATAAAAAATTAGATCTTAAAACAAAACGAGATCATGATAGGCACCATAACAATCAAAAACTAACATAATTATGACGGTATTAGAAAAAATTAAAACACCAAATTTTATTCAAAAAGTACTCTTAAAATCGGGCGTATTTTTTGTAATGTTAGTTGTAATATCATTAGTGTTACGCAGTGGCTCATCAGTATTTACTTTAGATATAGATGGGGTGGTTTCAGAAAATTTCTCAGACGGAAAATGGAAATCTTTTCTAGGCTTTAAGGTTATATTTAGTGTGTTATACAGTGTGTTTACAGTTCTAAGAAGCATTAGGTAGATGAATGTATTGTTACATAAATCAATTATAAAGAATAATACAATACTCGCAATTACAGGCTCTAAGTCGGAAACAAATCGCCTACTTATTTTAAAAGCTTTATATGGCAATGTATTACTTAAAAACGTGTCGGATTCTCAAGACACAAAATTGCTGCAACAAGCATTACAAAACACCAATTCTATTATTGATGTACACCATGCAGGAACAGCAATGCGGTTTTTAACTGCTTATTACGCTATCCAACAGAATAACAACATTACACTTTTAGGCTCAGAAAGAATGCATGAGCGTCCTATTGCAATTTTAGTAGATGCTTTACGAGAATTAGGCGCAGATATAAGTTATGTCGCTAACGAAGGATTTCCGCCTTTAAGTATTAAAGGAAGAGCAATAGAAGGCGGTGAGCTAACAATTTCAGCAGAGGTGTCAAGTCAGTATATATCTGCATTATTACTTGTGGCACCTTTATTTAAAAAAGGACTGGCACTTAAATTAACGGGACAAATTACCTCACTTCCGTATATAGAAATGACTTTAGAGTTACTCTCCAAAATTGGTGTTAAAAGTAGTTTTGAGGGCAGGGTAATCACTGTAAATACATTACAACCCAGTTTATTATCTTCAAAACAAACCATCTCGATAAGTTCCGATTGGAGTTCAGCATCATATTGGTATAGTTGTATTGCCTTATCGCCAATAGGTACTTCAATGCAATTGGGTACATTTTTAGAGAATTCATTACAAGGTGATGCCAGACTAGCAGAAATATATACACGTTTTGGTGTAACAACAGAGTATAGCAATGATACTATCATAATTACAAAAAAAGCAGTGCATGTTAAAAAAATGAGATTATCGTTGCAAGACACTCCAGATATTGCACAGACTATTGCAGTAACTTGTTTGGGCTTAGGTGTTTGTTGCGAGTTGAATGGGTTACATACTTTAAAAATTAAAGAAACCGATAGGTTAGTTGCATTAAAAAATGAGTTAGAAAAATTTGGTACTAAGATTGCTATTACCCAAGACGCTTTAAAAATACAGTCTGTATTGCAAATTAACTCACAAGTTGAGGTTAATACATACCAAGATCATAGAATGGCTATGGCTTTTATGCCATTGGCATTAATAACGTCATTGACTATAAAAAATGCTGAGGTGGTAGAGAAATCATACCCGTCATTTTGGAAAGACGTTCAATTGGCAGGTATAAAATCAAGCTAAATTGCGGTAATAAAAATATAATTGTCAAATTACTTGACAACGCCTATCCTGAGGTTGTATATTAGCAACCTAATTATAACAACCTAAAATACATATATGAAATTATCACAATTTGATTTTGAGCTTCCAGAGGAGTTATTAGTTGAGCATCCATCAGAAATTAGAGATGAATCGCGTTTAATGGTTTTAAATCGTAAAGAGCAAACTATAGAACACAAAAAGTTTAAAGATCTTATAGATTATTTTGATGAAGATGATGTAATGGTATTAAATAATACCAAGGTGTTTCCGGCACGTTTATTTGGTAACAAAGAAAAAACAGGCGCAAGAATTGAAGTGTTTTTACTACGTGAATTAAACGAAGAGCAACGTTTATGGGATGTATTAGTAGATCCAGCGCGTAAAATACGTATTGGTAATAAATTGTATTTTGGAGAAGACCAAGCTTTAGTAGCAGAGGTTATTGACAATACAACATCTAGAGGAAGAACATTACGTTTTTTATATGATGGTAGTTATGAGGAGTTTAGAGTAAAGTTAGATGAGTTAGGTGTTACACCATTGCCAAAATATATTAAGCGTGACGTAGAGCCAGATGATAAGTCACGTTACCAAACTATTTATGCAAAGCATGAAGGGGCAGTAGCTGCACCAACAGCAGGACTACACTTTTCTAAACACTTGTTAAAACGTTTAGAAATTAAAGGGATAGATTTTGCAGAAGTTACTTTACATATTGGGTTAGGAACATTTAATCCGGTTGAAGTAGAAGATTTGTCAAAGCATAAAATGGATTCTGAAGAAATTAAAATTGAAGAGAAGGCCGTAGAAATAATTAACAACGCAAAGACAAAAAAGAGAAAAGTATGTGCTGTAGGAACTACTGTAATGCGTAGTTTAGAAAGTGCAGTATCTTCTAATGCAACATTAAATACATTTGACGGATGGTCTAACAAATACATACACCCACCACATGATTTTAGTATTGCAAATTGTATGATAACAAATTTTCATACGCCAAAATCTACATTATTAATGATGGTAGCTGCTTTTGCAGATTACGATTTTGTTATGAAAGCATACAAAGAGGCTATTAAAGAAAAGTATAATTTTTATACTTACGGCGATGCTATGCTAATTTTATAGAAAATATAGAGTAAGTATTTTAGCAAGCCTATAATATTATAATAACAAAAAACGGTTTCTAGTAATAGAAACCGTTTTTTTTGTATACTGTTTTAATAACTGTGCTTAGCTATTTAATGATAACTGCCTAATACCCTCATAAGCAACAATACTAACGGCATTTGCTAAGTTTACACTTCTAATATGTTCGCTATACAGCGGTATATTATATAATTTACTTTTTAAAATATGAGAATGATTTTTTGGAAGCCCAGAAGATTCTTTTCCGAATACTAAAAATAACTCATCTTTAAAATCAATATCCCAATATTTTTGTGTGCCATGGCTAGATAAAAACACCATTTCTTTGTTCTTGTGTGTATTAAAGAAATCATCTATACTATCATATATAAACACATTTATATGTTTCCAATAATCTAATCCAGCACGTTTTAATCGGCTATCAGTTAACTCAAAACCAAAGGGTTTTACCAAGTGTAGATTAGATCCTGTGGCTAGAGATAAACGACCAATATTACCAGTATTTGTATGTATTTCAGGTTCAATTAAAACAATATTATAAGCCATATTTTGTGTAAATACCTTAAATAAATTTAAAAAATATTTTTAAAAAGGTTGTAATTATCTAAAAAAAAAACACCTCAAAACAAAATGCTAAGAGGTGTATAATGTTGTGTTTTGAGTAATTAAGATAACGCTTTTTTAATTCGCGCCATTGCCTCTCTTAGTTTTTCTTCGCTTGCAGCATATGAAATACGAATGCAATTTGGCGTTCCAAAAGCATCTCCAGTAACGGTAGCTACATGGGCTTTTTCTAAGATATACAATGCAAAATCTGAAGCATTATTTATAGTTACACCTTGAATAGTTTTTCCAAAATAGGCAGACACATCAGGAAAAATGTAAAAAGCACCTTGTGGTACATTTGTTTTAATGCCTTCTATCTCATTTAAAAGTCCAATAACAATATCACGTCTTGATTTAAATTCATCAACCATATATTGTATTTTACTTACAGGTGCATCTAACGCTGCAATAGTAGCACGTTGTGCAATACAATTAGCGCCAGAGGTAATTTGTCCCTGCATTTTTGTACATGCTTTTGCAATCCATTCTGGAGCACCAATATATCCAATACGCCATCCAGTCATTGCAAATGCTTTTGCAACGCCATTTACGGTAATGGTTCTGTTGTATAGTGATTTAATACGGGCAAAACTGAAGTTTTCTCCTTCGTAATTAATATGTTCGTATATTTCGTCTGAAAGAATATATATGTTTGGGTGTTTTTCTAAAACTGCAGCAAGTGCTAAATACTCTTCTTCTGTGTATTTTGAACCACTTGGGTTATTTGGTGAGTTGAAGAAAATTAATTTTGTTTTTGGAGTAATTGCCGCTTCTAATTGCTCGGGAGTTATTTTAAAATCGGATTCAATAGTAGAAGGTATTTCTTTAAAGTTAGCTTCGGCTAAAGTTGCAATTGCAGAATAACTTACCCAATACGGTGCAGGTAGTAAAACCTCATCTCCGGGGTTTAAAAGTACCATTGCAATATTAGCAATAGATTGTTTTGCTCCTGTAGAAACAACAATCTGGTTTGGTGCGTATGTAAGCTTGTTATCTCGCTTAAATTTACGGCAAATAGCCTCTTTTAGCTCAACATAACCATCTACTGGAGTGTAAGAGTTATAGTCATCATTAATAGCTTGTATAGCTGCTTCTTTAATGAAATTTGGGGTGTTAAAATCAGGTTCTCCTAAGCTAAGCCCAATAATATCTTTTCCTTCATTTCTTAATTCTCGAGTTTTAGCAGCCATTGCTAATGTTTGAGAAATTGGTAAACTGTTAATTCTGTCCGAAAGTGGATTCATGATAAAATATATAAAGTGTTATGCAATATTTGGATTTTCACCTAATACGCTTAATTGTCTGTAGTGCTCAATAATAGCGCGTCCCATAGTTTTATATTCATTATATGGTAGTTTAAATTCTAAAGCTGTTGCTTTTACAATTTTTGCTATTTTACTATAATGTATATGACTAATATTGGCGTATAGGTGATGTTCTACTTGGTGGTTTAGCCCTCCTGTGTAAAATCCTACCAGCCAATTTTTTGGAGAAAAATTAGAAGTGGTGTATAGTTGGTGTATGGCCCAAGTGTTTTTCATGTTTCCGTTTTCATCAGGAGTAGGTGTTTCTGTATTAGGCATAACATGCGCTAATTGAAAAACAACACTTAAAATAATACCAGCAGTATAATGCATGATTACAAAACCAATAAGCACTTTCCACCAAGCAAAACCTAAAAATATTGGTAGAGCAATCCATAGGGTATAGTATATTATTTTACTAATGATAAGGGTTGTCCATTGTGCAGTAGGGTTTGTTTTTTTTCCGTAAGATAATTTACGCTTTAAATATTTGTAAGATTGTTTGAAATCTGTTGTTATAGCCCAGTTAATGGTAAGTAATCCGTATATAAAAAAGGCGTAGTACTTTTGGTATTGGTGTATTTTAAGCCATTTTGATTGTGGTGAAAATCGAATAATTCTTCCAGCATCAATATCTTCATCATAACCTTTAATATTGGTATATGTATGGTGCAAAACATTATGCTGAACCTGCCAGTTGTAAACGTTTCCAGCTAAGATATAAATACTGCTTCCCATTAATTTGTTTACCCATTTTTTGCTAGAAAAAGACTCATGGTTGGCGTCATGCATAACATTCATTCCAACACCAGCCATTCCAACACCAATGGTAACCACAGACATAATCTGTGCCCATGTAGGTAGTTCTAAGGTTAAGATTAATACCAACGGTACAAATAGTAAAGCAAACATTACAATTGTTTTACTGTAAAGCTTCCAGTTTCCTGTTTTTTTTATATTATGCTCTTTAAAATAACTGTTAACACGTTTGTTTAAGGTTTTAAAAAACTTAGCAGAGTCAATTCGTGAAAATTTTATAGTAGTATTCATGTAATTTTTTTGAGTATGGTCGCTACAAATTTATTAATATAAATTGTTTAAAGAAGGTTTAGTAATATTAATTGCTAAATAATTATTAACTAATGGTGTTTTGCGTCTAAAATGTGGTGTGGTTAATTATAAAATTTTGAAAAATATTATGTTTTGCACCAAGTATCTTTAAAAAGAAACATATTAATACGATGTTTTAAAGCTAAATTGCTATAATTTTGCATACAAATCCAGAACAAAATGAAAGAAGTACTAAAATACTTTCCAAATATTACCAAAAAGCAACAAGAGCAATTTGCCCAATTAGAAGGGGAGTATAAAGATTGGAATAGTAAAATTAACGTGATTTCTAGAAAAGATATCGATGAGCTGTATACAAAACATGTATTACACTCTTTGGGTATTGCTAAAACAATTAATTTTAAGTCAGGAACATCTGTGCTTGATGTAGGTACCGGAGGTGGATTTCCGGGTATTCCTTTAGCGATACTATTTCCGGAAGTAAATTTTTATTTGATAGATGTTATTGCTAAAAAAATAAAAGTAGTTACTGCTGTGGCAGAGGCGTTAGGTTTAAAAAATGTTCGCACAGCACAGATTCGAGCTGAAAATGTTCCAGAACAATTCGATTTTATAGTGAGTCGTGCAGTAACCAATATGCCAGATTTTGTAAAATGGGTTCGTAAAAAAATTAAAAAAGAAAATAATAACGATTTAAGAAACGGTATATTATATTTAAAAGGAGGTGATTTAACAGAAGAGCTGGCTATGTTTTTAAGCGTACAGCAAAAAGATTTATCAACTTATTTTGACGAGCCATTTTTTGAAACTAAAAAAGTGGTATATCTGCCTATAAAATACAAGCCATAGTTCTGATTGTTCTATTAAGTTATATAAATAAAAAAGCCACGCATATGCGTGACTTTTTTATTTATATAAACTATACTTTTAAAATGATGCGGCAAGGTTTACAGTAAGTCCTGTGTTTTGTGGTACTTGTCTACAAACACCACCAACACAAACGAGTCCTGCACGTTGTCTACCATAGTTTACAGCGGCTCTAAAAGCGCCTTTTTTATAGCTGGTAGTATAGCTTCCTCCAAAGTTGTAGTAATGAACTTGTTCGTCGTCTATTTCATTACCATAGTTCCACATATCGGTGGCGTAAAGACCTATTTTTTTAGTTAAGTTGTACTCTATAGTGCCTCCTGCCCAGTTTCCTTTTTCGATATCATCACTCCACATATGCTGACCTTCAAGCCTAAAAGATCGTCCTTTTTTAAGTTTATAGGTACCTTCTATTATAGCAATATTTGAGCTAATGTACTTAATGTCAAAATTAGTATCTATAGACGATGTAGGAGGGCTTCCGTGTGCCATACCACTATCAATAACCACATTTACATAAGTGGCAATCATTTTTAATTTCGATGATAATTTTTTGCGAACTTCAAAATTAAAATCTCTAAATAATTTTGTTCCAAAACTTAGGAATTCCGTTTCATAATTATTATTATCAGCATCAAATGTAGTCTCTAAAAATGCCCAATAGGATAGGTTTGCGGTAAGTTTCATTCCGTATTTCCCTCCTAAAGCTGTTTTTCTTTTAAAACGATAAAACACATCAAATTGCCCACCAATTTCTCCGGCTTGCCCTAAGTAATTTGCAATACTTAATCCGGGTTGCGCATTATATACATAAATATTGGTTAAGGAGTAGTCGTGCTGTTTGGTTAGTGATGGAATATAATTCATGCTCGATAAATTATACAGGTTGCTTCCGGGTTTGTTGTATTGCCTTTCCGTGTAGAAAGACATGTTTTCAAGCCGCCTGAATGTACCTGATATACCCAAGCCTTTTTTTGTGTATCCAACTGTGGCAAGTAGAGCGTTTCCTTTAAAATAACGATCTTCAATTAAGAATTGTTGTCCAGATAGTGATTTGTAGGCAACATCTTCTCCTTTTAGGTTATATTCTCCATTGATATAGAATTTTCCAAAATCAACATCAAGGCGTAAGGCATAGCTGTCTATTTGTTCAGGGTAATTGTCTACTGTATTGTCTAGAGGCGCATCTTCTTTTTTTCCAACATAGCTGGCGCCTAATGATAAGGTTGTTATGTTTTCTAATTTAAAGGCTTCTGCAAGGTCAAAGGTAGTGTCTGCTCCAAAAACAACAGCGTCTGTAACGGCTTGTTTAGGGAACTCATCAAGTCCCGCACGTTGTTGCCCGTAAATGGCTTTTAGCTGTATGCTTTTAATAGGGGCGTATGCTATTTTACCACCGCGTAGTGCATTGTTTGTACCAAGTTGTCGGTCTTCATAAGACCTAAGTAATAAGCCGCTACCAAATTGTTCGTAAAAATATCCTGCAGTAACTGAAAGGTTTATTTTGTTGTTTTGGTATTTGGCATAATATTGTGCAATATTAGTGTCGTCATAACTTTCATGGTAATTTAAAAGCGACATAGGTGCGTAGCTTTCTACTTGCAACCCTACTGTAAAGTTTTCAAGAAAATTATAATCTAAATTTAAATAAGAATTAGCTCTTAAGTGGTGTTCTCCTAGCGGGTCTTTTCCGTCTTCAGAAAAGTCACCTAATGTACTATCGTCATTATACCATTGAATGTTACTTTCAAAATTACCACTTAGGTTATTCATGGTTTTTTGAAATGTAGTTTTTTTCTCAGGAATAGAATCGTTAGTGTTTTGAGCAATACCAACTAAAGTTGTTCCTATAGCTGCAATGGTAAGTAGTAATTTATGGGTCATAAATTTTAGTTTAAGTGTTTTTTGTAAACAGCGTATAATTCATCTTCGGCACCGGCAGTGTATCCAGAGTGACGATATACAATTTTATTGTCTTTAACAATTAAAGTTACCGGTATGGTTGAAACTCCTAGCGCACGTTTTAAATCTTGGTTAGTATCTAATAGTACCTCAAAGTCCCAATCTTTACCATTTACTAAGGGTTTAACACGTTTTATGGTTCTAGAATCATCAACAGATATGGCATATAACGTTACACCGGTTTCGTCTTGCCAGTCAATATATACATCATTAATAGCGTCTAGCTCATTTTTACAAGGCACACACCATGTTGCCCATAATGATATGATAATCGGTCTGTCTTTAGATAGTTCGCTAGTTTGTATTGTTTTTCCATCAAGGGTTTTAATGGCAACGTTTGGCAATATGTTTTGCGATAGTAATACGTTACTACTTAGAAGTAAAACAGCAATTAGAATAATTTTTTTCATAATAGTTTGGTTAAATTTTTAGGTTTTGGAATACAATAATATATATTTAATATGGTTTTTTCAAAAAAAAAACATCAAAAAAACACTTTTAATCGATAAAAAAAGATAGTTTAGCAGCTGAATAACAATTTATTAACCAAAATTAAACCCAAAAACACCAAAACTATTATGAAAACAATCATTAAATTTTTTGCGTTATTTATCGCTGTAGGAATTGTATCCTGTGGATCAGATGATGACAACGGAAGTGGCGTTGCAACGGCAACCTCAATTGAACTAAGTGCTAACGTTACTACAGTATATGTAAATGGTTCAGTAACTTTTTCTGTTGAAGACAACTTAGGAAACAATGTAACTTCAGAATCAGATTTTACAAATAATGGCAACTTAATGTTAGCAACTACTTATACATTTTCGGAAGTAGGAACATATAACATTGAGGCAACATATCAAGGGTTAACAAGTTCAGTGTCAATAGAAGTAACGCTGCCAAATTCAATTATATTATCGTCAAACAAAACATCTTGTTGGGTAACAGATTCAGCGTTATTTACAATTACAGATGATTTAGGAACCAATATTACTGCAGTTGCGGCAATTTCTGTTGAAGGTACAGCAATAGCATCAAACGCTCATACATTTGACGCTGCTGGAAGTTATAATGTAGTAGCTACTTACCTAGGATTAACATCTAATACTGTTACGGTACAAGCTGTTAACTCTACACATACAACAAAGGTAATGGTAGAAGACTATACAGGAACATGGTGCGGATATTGCCCAAGATTAGCGTATAAAATTGATCAACTGGCAATGAATAATGCTAATGTAATACCGGTAGCAGTACATGATGATACCCCTTTTGGATTTGAAAGCGTATCAACCTTATCTTCTGCATTCGGAATAACTGGTTTCCCTACAGGGAAAATCAATAGAACATTAACTTGGAATGAATCTGACTCTCAAGTGTTATCTCAGTTAAACGATTTTAAAGCTTGTGGACTGGCGCTTGAAACATCTATGTCAGGAAGTTCATTATCGGTTTCTGTAGATGTGCATTATGATATTGATGCAGATAGTGATCATAAATTAGTAGTATATATACTTGAAGACGATTTATTATATGACCAAGTAAACTATATGAATGGAGACCCATCAAGTCCGTGGTACGGAATGGGGGACCCTATAGTAAATTTTGAGCATGATAACGTTGCTAGAACAACATTAACAGCTGTATTAGGAGATGCTATTCCAGCTTCAGAAGCTGTATTGGGTAATACATATTCAGCAGATTTTACTTATAGTATACCAAGTGCTTATGACACTAACAACTTAGAGGTTGTTGCTTTTGTTGTAGATGCTTCAAAAACAGTAGTAAATGTACAAATGGTAAAGGCAGGAGATGACCAGCCGTTTGACTAAAGAATAATGCAAATAAATCCTCGTGGCAACGTCTCGGGGAATCTAAATAATTTTAAAAGCCATTCTAACTAGAATGGCTTTTTTTGTAATGGTTGCCAAACTTTGGTTTTAAAAAATATTTTCGTTACTGTATAGAAATGATTACATTTAGCCTTTATACCAATTTATTATTCATTTTTAAGTTAAATTGGTATTAGAAATAGATCAACTTAAATGTATAAAAAAGGATTAAAATATTTACAGCAAAAAAGTTCAAAGGCTTTTCTGTATTCGCTATTAGCGTCATTGTTTGTGTGGGGTTTAACTAACTTTTCTAAAACCTATACCAAAACAATACCTATCCCGTTGGTGTTTGAGGAGGTGAATGATGGTGAGTTGCTTAAAGCTTCAGATACTGTAGTTTATGTTAGTGTTAGGGGGACGGGTTTTTCAATGTTTAGAAATAATTTTTCAAATAAAAAACATTATATAGATACAAAAAAAATAATGGACAATGGTCTTTTGGAAATGACTACACATTCATTCAATCCCCTTTTTTCAAACTCAATAGAGGTGCTGAGTATATCTCCGACACACATGAAATTTAACATTGAAAAATTAGCTCAAAAAAAAGTACCTATCCATTATAATCTTAGTGCTACTCCAAAACAAGGCTATGGTATAACGTCTCGGTATTTAGAAAAAGATTCTATGTTTGTGTATGGTCTTGCTAAAAAAATAGCGAAAATTAATAGAGTGAATACTGTATTAAAAACACTTAGTGAGGTTTCAGATAGTGTTTCAGGTAAACTTTTAATTGCCGCTGAAAAAGGAATAACTTATCAATATAATTCTTTAGCATATGCCTATGCTGTTGAGCCATTTACAGAAGGCGTATTTCAGTTAAAAATTAAAATTAAAAATGTTCCTAGTAATACGGAGGTTGTTATTTTTCCGAAAGAAGTTTCAGTGCGTTTTCAAGCACCATTATCGGTATTTGAAAGTTATACGTCGGCAAGTTTTAATGCGTATGTAGATTATAATGAAATTCAAAATAATAAAACACTTCCTATTCATGTCAAGACCCTTTCAAAAGAAGCTAAAAACGTGTTGTTGTTAAAGAAAAAAGTAAGTTATTTAATTGTAAAAAAATGATTGTAGGAATAACAGGAGGCATTGGTAGCGGAAAAACTACTGTAGTTAACATGTTTAAAACATACGGTATACCGTGTTATGTGGCAGATGTTGAAGCAAAAAACATTATACATAATAACAAGTATGTAGTAGCTGAGATAATTAAATTGTTTGGCGCTGAAGCATATGTAAACGGAATATATAACACCACCTATGTAGCCAAACAAGTTTTTACCAATAAAGAAAAATTATCGCAATTAAACGCAATAGTACACCCTGCAGTAGCACAAGATTTTTTAGAATGGACTTTTGCACAAGATAGCTTGTATGTAGTGTATGAATCTGCCTTGCTTTTTGAGACAGGAAATGCAAAAAAATGCGATAAAATAATAACGGTAACTGCCAACTTACAAAAGCGTATTCAGCGTGTAAAAAATCGTGATGGAAGCTCTGAGGAACAGGTGATAGCACGTATAAAAAATCAGCTATCAGATACTGAAAAGACTAAAAATTCAGATTATATAATAGATAATGATGACTTGCAACAAACAAAAAAACAAGTTACTAATCTTCACGAGCTGCTGAGTAAAATTGCTTTATGTTAAACATAATATTACAACCGCATAGTTAAATGACAGGTTTCTAGATATGAAATATGTTTGTTAAGTTTTGGTTAAAGTACCTATTCTCTAAGTTTTTAAATACTATTTTTGAGTAATGAATAAAAAGATTTTTATTTTATTAGTGTCGTTAATGAGCCTATCCTTGATAGGTATTGTTTTTGTACAAAGCTATTGGATTAATACCTCTATGCAGAATAGAGAGGAGCAATTTACGCTACATGCTACACAAATATTGCATGAAACAGCCACTAAAATAGAAAAACAGGAGCGAAATAATTATTATTATAAGCTTGAGAAATCAATTGAAAATTTAGGAGCATTGCCTGACCAAACGGTTATTTCAGAGCTTTTTTTAGTTCAAAGAGATAGTACTACAAATGAAACATTTATGTTTAGAAGTGGTGTTGTTGAAGAAGAGTTTAATATTTCAGGTACTGAGTTTTTTGATATTAACTCGGATGATAGCGTTACCGTAAAACGATACTACGGTCAGAGTGAAACAACTTATTTTGATAAATTAGGTTTAGATGAACAAAAAGTAACGCTTCAAGAACGTATAGAGCGTGTAAATGAATTGCCAGAGTATGACCAGTTACAATTAGAGGAAATATTTCATACAATAGCAAGTAAAACCCCAATTCATAAGCGTTTATCTACAAAGCAGATTAATTTAATTCTAGCACAAGAATTGTATCGTGCCAGTTTAGATTTGGCATATGAATTTGCAGTATATAATAATGGTTTGGCTACATCATTGCGTTCAGAGAATTACGAGTTGCTAAAAGAGAAGCACTATGCAGTTGGTATATTTGAAGACACTGCTACCGATAACTTTAGCTTACGAATAACATTTCCGGATGAAAAAAAATATTTGTTGTCGTCTATTTTACCAATGATTATCCTATCAATTGCACTTACGCTAATTGTAATTTTTGTATTTACGTTTGTATTATATCAATTGGTAGAACAACGAAAAATAGCAGAAATTAAAGCCGACTTTATAAATAACATGACACATGAGTTTAAAACACCTATTGCTACTATAAACTTAGCATTAGATGCAATTCTTAACCCAAAAATAATGAGTAATAGCGAAAAAGTTACTCGGTATTTAGGAATTATAAAAGACGAAAATAAACGAATGCATGCACAGGTAGAAAATGTATTACGCATTTCACAGTTAGAAAAAAAGGAGTTGAATATTTCAAAAGAGAAACATGATATTCATGACCTCATAGAAGATGCAATTCCTCACATAGAGCTTCTGGTAGAAAATAGAGGCGGGTATGTAAAAACACATTTTAACGCAGAAAAAACTACAGTACTTGTAAATGAGTCACATTTTACAAATGTGCTTGTAAATGTCTTAGATAATGCCATTAAATATTCTACAGAAGCACCAGAAATAGATGTTTTTACAACAACGGAAAACAATAGCATTGCTGTTAAAATTGTAGATAAAGGCGTAGGAATGTCTAAAGCAGTACAGAAAAAAATATTTGAAAAATTTTATAGAGAGCATACCGGAAATGTACATAATGTAAAAGGACATGGATTGGGATTGGCTTATGTAAAACAAATTGTAGATTACCATAATGGTACACTTATTGTAACTAGTGAGCAAGGAGTGGGAACCACATTTATTATTAAATTACCCTTAACATCATAACCTATGGAACAGGCACAAAAAAAAATATTATTAGTAGAAGATGATCCCAATTTTGGGTCGGTATTAAAAGACTATTTGTCATTGAATAATTATGATGTAACCCATGCTAAAAATGGGATGGAAGGCTTTGATAAGTTTAAAAAGGACAATTATCACCTATGTATTTTAGATGTTATGATGCCGTATAAAGATGGTTTTACCTTAGCTAAAGAAATTAGGGAGCGCAATGCAGAAGTGCCAATTATATTTTTAACAGCTAAAGCAATGAAAGAAGATGTGCTTAAAGGCTATAAAGCAGGTGCAGATGATTATTTAAATAAACCTTTTGACTCTGAGGTACTGTTAATGAAAATTAATGCTATTATGCTAAGAAAGGTAAAAGATTCTATTGCAGATAGCGCAGTTTTTGAGTTTACAATAGGCGACTTTAAATTAAACTCTAAACTTAGATTTTTAACCTATAAAGAGGAGGCTGATATAAAACTTTCTCCAAAAGAAAATGAGTTGTTACGCTTGTTGATTTTACATGAAAACGACTTAATGTCAAGAGAATTGGCACTTACAAAAATATGGCGTGATGATAATTACTTTACCTCACGTTCTATGGATGTTTATATTGCAAAGATTAGAAAGTACTTAAAAAAAGATCCAAAAGTAGAAATATTAAATATTCACGGCGAAGGGTTTAGGTTAGTAGTAAACTCGTAGCCTTCGAGAGCCTCAGGCTACAGAGAGAACCTCAGGAAACAAGTATTTGTGGTACTTGTTTAAATAATAGGAGTCTGAGGCACTCGAAGACTCCTATTGTCTAAATTCCTTTATAAATGTAGCCTTCGAGAACCTCAGGCTACAGAGAGAACCTCAGGAAACAAGTATTTGTGCTACTTGTTTAAATAATAGGAGTCTGAGGTACTCGAAGACCCTTATTGTCTAAATTCCTTTATAAATGTAGCCTTCGAGAACCTCAGGCTACAGAGAGCTGAGTATAAGTAGCCTGAGGTTCTCGAAGGCTACTATATTCTCGAAGGCTCCTGTTATTTCTTTTTAACAGGGTTATCTTTGTTAACGGTGTCGTATTTTAAAAACCACATTGTACTGCCATCGGGCATAATCCAGTCATGGTAAATGTCAAATCCGTATCTCCTATATACAATCATGTTTTTTCTAATAGATGTTTCGGTATATATTGGTAACTGACGCTCATGCGCATCATTATATACTTGATCTCTAAGCTCTCCCATAGAAAAAGTAGCAGAATCCATGCCTTGGTAGTTAGGGTTTACACCTGTAAACTCCCAATACATAAACGGCGTGTCTTTTGGGTGCTGTGCCTTGATGTATTTTTGCCTTTTAGCAATAGCCAATGCATTTTTAATACCAGAAACGGAAAAAGCAAACTTTAGGTCATTCCATAAATTGCGCAATGATTTAGTTGCCTTTAATGGATTAGTAATATAGCAAACAGCTATTCCTTGTTTGTTACTAGATAGGTATACCCCGTTTTTTTGAACGGCATTATGGTAAACATAAGCCCCTAATTTTAAGTAACGTGCATCACGTTTATGATCTTGTTTTACTAAATGATTTCCTGCAGGAACTGCTTTAAAAGCTTCTGCAATAATGGTAATGATATTGTCTGACATGGTTGGTTTATGAGTATTGCTATAATTATATTATAATAGCAGCTAAAACAAAGATAGCAAATAAATACAACTGTTAAGTGTTCAACCTTAATTTTGATTTATTTTTAAGACCTTGAGTTAAATAAGAAAAAATAGCGACAGGTTATAGCTATAAAAAATGGGAGTAATGCATATGCAAATTCTTGAATCTTAAATACCCAACAAATCATCTGAATACATATTAATATAGCAAGTCCTAAATAATAAAAAGGCATCCAATTTGGTGGCTGTTTTTTAAAGCTTAAAAAAGCGATTATTAAGTTAGGGGCAAATGCCCATAATATATTTAAATTATTTGCAGTTGCAGTATGATCTGTAGCAAACCATAGCAAAAGTAGAACAACACCAATAGTACCAGTAGTTAATTGAATGATAATGTCGATGTGTTTGCTTTGTTTTTGTCGTTTATAATCAAAAAAAGTAACGATAAGTATCCATGCGGAAACAATACAGATAATAAATAAGGGATTCCAAAGTTGATGAGAGGTGATCTCTTGTTTTTTTGCAAGCAGAAGCGTTTGGGTTTGTCTTACAAGTGGTTTGTTGTTTAATGTTGTTTCTGCTATGGATTTAGCAGTATAGTCAGGTAAAAACTGATGCTCTTTAGGACTAGCTTTTTTATCTATTACAGATCCTAGGGCAGTGTTTATACCAATGCTCCCCCAACTATTAAACAAAACAGAACGATTTATAAGTGTTCTAAATGTATGCTTGAGTTTTGAGTTTTTAGTTGCTTTTAATCCTTCCGAAAATACAATTTGTAATACATCGTTTATTTTTGTGGCACAATTATTATAGAAAAAATCATAAGAGTAGGTCGCATTTTCGGGCTTAGCATTATATTCTAAGTAGGTCGCTAATTCTTCTTTTTGAGAATTGGTAAGATGTAGTACTTGAGAAGTGATTCCTCTATTATCATTTTTGTACTCTTGTTTAAAATCAGAATAATAAGTTCTTGCTAAAAAATAACGCAGTTTCCCTTTGGCAAAATTTACGTAAAAGTTAGGGGCATTATAGTTAAACATCCCATAATTATAAACAACATCTAATTTAGGTTTTTTATAATCTTTAATACGAAAAGCACTGTGTCCAAAACTACTGTATAGCTCAGTTCCGGAGGTGCAGGTAAGTACTGAAATTTGAATAGAGTCAGAGTACTGAATACGCTGTGCAGTAGATAGGTTTCCGCATATTAGTAGTGTAAAAATAATAATAAATCTAAACATCCTTAATGCTTCTGTTTTTTATAGAAAGGCTTATTGCTTTTTGTTAAAAACAGACCAATCAATTTTTAATGAAAAAATATTAGAATAAAACACTTCGTTGGTTTTTCCTATGTTAGTTAGTGCATAGTCAATATAAACACCTCGGTATTGAAAACCTAACCCTATATTAGGTTGCATACTTAATTTTGTGTTGTTATCAAGACCTGTTTCCTCTTGAAAATGTCCAATACCACTGCGTAAAAATACAATGTTATTGTAATTAAGTTGCATACCAAAAGATGGCGCTATACTAAAACTTTTAGATGAAATAATATCGTTTGTTTCTGCAAATCTCATATTGGCATCAAGTTCTGTTAACAGCTGTAATTTATTTTTAAAATAAAATGTTTTTGCAACACCCAATTGTAGTTTAGGCAAAGTAATCTCGGTGTCTTCAGGCACTTCTTGTTCCTGATCGGAATTTAGATAAGCACTAGACTGTTGTATTGCAGCAAGTTTATCACTATCAATACTCCATGTGTTAAAAGTGGTTGTAATATCTTTAGCAACCAATCCAAATTTCCAGGACTTATAATCGTATTGTATTCCGGCATCAAAACCAAAACCCCATGAGTTAGCAAAGTCTCCAATAAGTCGTCTAATAATTTTTGCATTAGCACCAAAACGTAGGTTTTTAATACCTAGATCCTTAGCGTAAGAAAATGTAAAAGCGTAATCTGCAGCAGAGAATAAGTTAATTCTATTGTAGTCAATGCCATTATCATCAATTAGTTGTGTGGTATCTAGAATATCATCTACTCCAAACCTAATGAGCGATACACCAAAAGCACTAGTGTCATCTAAAGGCATTGCATAACCAATATAATCATAGCTGGCAATATTGGCAAAATAGTTGGCATGCATAAGTGATGCCTGCGGTGTTTTAAGTTGTAATAATCCGGCAGGATTCCAGTATCCGGCAGTAACATCATTGGTTTGTGCTACTACGGTGTTTCCCATTCCAAAAGCGGCAGCGTCTACACCAATATTTAAAAATTCGTTAGAGTACTGTCGTGTTTGTGCTTGTGTGTTAAAATGCAGACATAGCACTGTAAAAAAAAATATTTTTTTCATGTATTTTATTTAAAACCTAGTGTGTTTGTAATAGAACGTTGGTTTTGCTATTATATTTTTACAACCTTAAAAAAACAAAGGTAGTTAATAAAACAATTCTAATTGATATGGTGTGTTTGTTTTCTGTTTTTTATTGCTTGTCTTCGCGAAGGAGGTACGACTGCGGCGATCTTAGTGTGTATTGTCATTCCGAACTTGTTTCGGAATCTAGGTATATCATAGAGCTAGTGTTTACTTATTTTAGATATTGTTTGTCATTACCGTGTAGGCGGGAATCCATCTAGTGTCTTAAATCACAATTCGTAACTCCTAATTCGTAACTCCTAATTCATAAATCCTAACTCGTAAATTCTAATTCTTAACTCCTAATTCATAAATCAATATTCCGCATCAGCTCTTGTCTTCGCAAGGGAGGAACGTCTGCGGCGATCTAAATGAAAACTCGTTAAACGGCAAAAAAAACACACACTTAAACGAGTAAAAAAAACCGTTTATCGAATAGTCAAAATAGCAACAGTTATATATTGTATATTCCCGCCATATTTAACTAAAAAACCAACTTTATTATGAAAAAAATTACTTATTTATTAATGCTTGTCGCTTTTGCCTTTTCTTGGCAGGGCTATGGGCAATGTGCCTCAGTACCATCAAGTAATGATGGAAATGGGATTAGTTCTGTTCTGTTTGGAACAACATCTTTTACTTCTGGAGGAGATATTACTTATGAAGACTTTACAGCAACAGTTGTAGATGTTTCAGCAGGAACAACCGCAAATTTACAAATTACTTTTGCTACGGGGTATACTTATGATACGAATGTATGGGTTGATTTAAATGATGATTTAACCTTTGATACATCAGAGCTATTATTTGATGGAGTTTCATCATCTTCAAATCCTACAACATTAAACGCTTCATTTGCTCTCTTATCTTCTGCTTCTTTGGGTAGCCATAAAATGAGAATTGGTACTGCAGATTCAGGTCAATCAACACCAACACCTTGTTATTCAGGTTCTTACGGGGTTACTATTGATATGGTAATTAATGTTACTGCAGCGCCTTCATGCCTGCCACCAACATCACTAACAGCAACAAGTATTACTGCTACAAGTGCTGATTTAGGATGGACTGCAGGCGATTCTGAAACTACTTGGAATGTAGAATACGGCGCAGATGGCTTTACGCAAGGTGCTGGTACTATGGTAACAGGAACTACTACAAATCCTCATGCTTTATCTGGTTTAACGGGCAATACAGCGTATGACTTTTATGTACAGGCTGATTGTAGTGGAGATACCTCTACTTGGGTAGGGCCGTATAGCTTTACAACAGCATGTGATGCTATTACTTCATTTCCTTATTTAGAGAGTTTTGAAGGCATTACTTCTGGGGTGCCAGATTGTTGGGGTGTTGATGGAGATGCCGCTTCAAGTGAACATTGGTCAAGTACATCTTCTGGTCAAACAGGAAGAGGGTTAAGATTTAATTCATATAACGCTTATTACGGAGAAGAATCGAGATTAACAACACAGTCAATGGACTTATCTTCGATGTCTTCGGTAGATTTAACATTTCAGTATAAATACGGCTCATCTTCTAGTTCATACGATATTGAAGTATTTATATCTAGCGATGGAGGAAGTACTTATACCTCTTTAGGGACAGGGCTTTATGGCTCGTCTTCATGGAGCGAAAAAATATACACCATTGCATCAGGCCTTACAACTAATGTGGTGTTTAAATTTGTGGGTACTGCAGATTGGAGTAACTATGCATATTTAGATGAAGTTTCTGTATCAGAAACACCTTCATGTGTAGCACCAACATCACTAACCGCAACAAACATTACAGCAACAAATGCTGATTTAGGATGGACTGCAGGTGGTGCTGAAACTACTTGGAATGTAGAATACGGAGAAACTGGATTTACACAAGGTGCTGGTACTATGGTTACAGGAACCACTACAAACCCTCATGCATTATCTGGTTTAACTGCTAATACAGCGTATGACTTTTATGTGCAAGCAGATTGTAGTGGAGATACATCTGGCTGGGTAGGACCGTATAGCTTTACAACAGCATGTGCTGCAGTAGCAACCTTCTCAGAAAACTTTGACGGAGTATCAACGGGAACTTTACCAGATTGTTGGTCAAAAATAGTTACTTCAACAAGTAGTTATTCTAAAGTAGAAACAAGTACTAGTTATGATCAAAGTGCTCCAAACTCAGTTCGAATGTACGCAAGTACTGATACTTCAGCAACGATGTTTTTAGTGTCGCCAGGAGTAACTACGTTAGGAAGTGCATACCGTTTAACCTTGAAAGCAGTAGTTGATGATGTTGCTTGTGCATACTCTGTAGGAACAATTACAGATCCTACAGATTCGACAACGTTTACAGCACTTTATACTAATGAAACATTAACTGCAACTTATAGTGCTGAATCAAAAATATATGATTTTTCAGCATATTCAGGATCGGACTCTTATGTCGCAATTCAATACCATCCTAGTTATTATGATACATTATATTTAGATGACATGGTTTGGGAAGCAGTTCCTTCATGTGTAGCACCAACATCACTAACAGCAACAAACATTACAGCAACAAGTGCTGATTTAGGTTGGACTGCAGGTGGTACTGAAACTACTTGGAATGTAGAATACGGTGCAGATGGCTTTACACAAGGTGCTGGTACTATGGTAACAGGAACTACTACAAATCCTCATGCTTTATCTGGTTTAACTGCCAATACAGCGTATGACTTTTATGTACAGGCTGATTGTGGTGGCGATACCTCTACTTGGGTAGGACCGTATAGCTTTACAACACCGTGTGCTGTTGTTACATCCGACTATGTACAAGACTTTACTACTTATTTAGATGCATGTTGGTCTGAAGCAACGGGATTAACATCACCATCTGGAACAACTTCTGGTTGGGGAGTAGAAGAGTTTGCGCATACTTCGTCAAGTGGAGGAGGTGCTGTGAACTTTAATATATACGGTACAGGAGGAAACGAATGGTTAATTACACCTACATTCGATTTAAGTGCTGGTGGATACGAAATAAATTTAGATGTTGCTTTGACACTGTATAATAGTACGAGCAGTACAGTAATTGATTCTGATGATTCTGTGAATGTAATGCAATCTATTGATGGCGGTACTACATGGACAACTATTTATACATGGGATGCTTCTAATTCTCCCTCAAATACAGGAGATAATGTTACAATAGATATTTCTGCAGTAACAAGTGCAACAGTTAAATTTGCGCTTCTTGCTCTTGAAGGAAGTACTTCTTCAACAGATATGGATTTTCATGTTGATAATTTTGCAGTTAGAGTTGAAGTACTTTCATCGGATGATGACCTTGAGTTAGAAGAAGGATTTACATTCTTCCCTAACCCAGTAAACAACATGTTAAATGTATCTGCAAACAATGCTATTGAGCAGTTACAGTTAGTAAATATGTTAGGACAGGTAGTAAAATCAGTACAACCTAACCATACTTCTTATCAATTAGATATGACTGAGCTAGCTACTGGAGTTTACTTTATTAAAGCTATCGTAAACGGAACAGAAGGTACATATAGAGTGTTAAAAAAATAACAGTTAACACCCTGTACTAGAACAGGATAATTTATAATACAAAAACCTCAGAAGATTTTTTCTTCTGAGGTTTTTTGTTGTTAGCCATATTAGTTATTGTCTTCGCTAAGGCGGTACGACTTTGTCATTCCCGTGTAGACGGGAATCTATCTCTTTATATTTCTAAAGTCAATATTAGCTCTTGTCTTCGCGAGGGAGGCACGACTGCAGCGATCTTAGTGTATTTTGTCATTCCGAACTTGTTTCGGAATCTAGGTATATCATTAAAATTAGTATTTACTTGTTTTAGATATCGTTTGTCTTTCCCGCGTAGGTACGACTTTGTCTTTCCCGTGTAGGCGGGAATCTAACTTTTTATATTTCTAATATTAACATTAGCTCTTGTCTTCGCT
Source organism: Flavobacteriaceae bacterium (assembly GCA_965178655.1). GTDB lineage: Bacteria > Bacteroidota > Bacteroidia > Flavobacteriales > Flavobacteriaceae. The sequence continues at coordinate 506,495 of OZ238266.1, read as the reverse complement.
AAGGCGGTACGACTGCGGTGACCTTAGTGTGTATTGTCATTCCGAACTTGTTTCGGAATCTAGGTATATCAATAAAATTAGTATTTACTTATTTTAGATATAGTTTGTCTTTCCCGCGTAGGCGGGAATCCAAAACTTCAAAATTGAGTGTTCTATAGTCATCATTTACACATAGATTCCCAGTCAAACTGAGAATGACATACTACTTTGTTAGACTGAACTTGTTTCAGGGTCTCTGTTTTACATTTAATTTTTATTGAATTGAGATGCTTCGACTTGCTTGAACTTCGTTCAGCACGAGTCGCTCAGCATGACATCATGTTTAGATTTTATTCTTCTTTTCCCTTTTGCCTAAGGTCTAGCCTTTTCACTAAATACTAATCACTATTCTCTTTTTTCTATGTACTTTTGTGCCATAAAATTTTAATAACAAAATTAACATGGATTTAGGTAGTGTAAACAGACTTGAAATAGATAGAGATACGCCTCCAGGGCTATTTTTAATAGATGATGAAGGTAACGATGTACTTTTACCAGGAAAATACATTCCAAAATCATTTGAAATAGGACAAACCATAGATGTGTTTGTCTATTTAGATAATGAAGAACGTATTATTGCTACTACACATATGCCTTACATTCAAATAGAAGAGTTTGGATGGCTTCAGGTTAATCAAGTTACTAGACATGGTGCATTTTTAGATTTGGGTATAGAAAAAGATTTGTTTGTGCCTTTTAAAGAGCAAGCACGTCCAATGCAAGAAGGAAAGCACTACTTAGTGTATATGCATTTAGATGAAAAAACCGATCGCTTAGTAGGTACAAGTAAAATTAATAAGTTTCTTTCTAATGATAACTTAACCGTTCAAGAATTTGATGAGGTAGATATTATCGTATCTCATATGACAGAGATTGGTATTAACGTTATTATTAATCAGCAACATAAAGGATTGGCTTATGAAAACCAAGTTTTTAAAGATGTTCGCGTAGGAGATCACCTAAAGGGATATATTAAAAAAATTCGTCCAGGAAATAAAATAGATGTTACTTTCGAGAAAATAGGATATAAAAATATAGAAGATAGTGCTCAGTTAGTTTTAAACGAGTTAGAACAAAATGATGGCTTTTTAGGATTAACCGATAAGTCTAACCCAGAAGTGATACGTCAGTTATTACAAATGAGTAAAAAAGCTTTTAAAAAGGCGATAGGCTCATTATATAAGGCAAAATTAATAGATATTAAAGAAGATGGTATCTATCTGATAAAAGGCGACTATTAATCGAAAATAATTTCTAAAGACGCTGTCTCGAGGATAATTAATTCAAAGAACGTATTTAAAACCGTATAAAAAAATGATTACAAATGATACTATAGTTGCTTTGGCAACACCTGCAGGTGCAGGTGCCATAGCTGTTATTCGCGTTTCTGGAAAAGATGCCATAGCTATAGTGGATAATTGTTTTAAATCGGTACAATCAAAAAAAGAGCTGGCTAACCAAAAAACCCATACCATACATTTAGGACATATTATTGATGATACTAAATATATTGATGAGGTGTTGGCATTACTTTTTAAAGGCACAAACTCTTATACAGGAGAGCCTACGGTAGAAATATCATGCCATGGCTCTAGCTATATTCAACAGCAAATTATGCAGTTATTAGTGCGCAAAGGTTGTCGTATGGCAAATGCAGGAGAGTTTACCTTACGCGCATTTTTAAACGGTAAGTTAGACTTGTCTCAAGCCGAAGCTGTAGCAGATTTAATAGCCAGTGATTCTGAAGCATCACACCAAATTGCAATGCAACAAATGCGAGGCGGATTTTCGACTCAGATTCAAGAATTGCGACAAGAGTTATTAAACTTTGCGTCCTTAATAGAGTTAGAACTCGATTTTGCCGAAGAAGATGTGGCTTTTGCTGACCGTGACCAATTTACAGCACTAGTTGCTAAAATATCTGAGGTTTTAAAAAAATTAATCGATAGTTTTGCTGTAGGGAATGTACTTAAAAACGGTATTCCGATAGCCATTGTAGGGGCGCCTAATGTGGGTAAATCTACCCTGTTAAACGCATTGCTAAATGAAGAAAAAGCAATTGTTAGTGATATTGCCGGAACAACTCGTGATGCAATAGAAGACCAGTTAAATATTAATGGTATCATGTTCCGTTTTATTGATACAGCTGGTATTCGTAATACCACAGATGTTGTAGAAAACATTGGTATTCAAAAAACCTATGAAAACATTGAAAAAGCACAACTAGTACTTTATCTAGTTGATGCTACAAAGAATAATAAAACAGCGCTTTCAGCTACCATAGAATCACTACAAGACAAATATCCAAATAAAAAGATTTTATCGGTTTTTAATAAAGTAGATTTATTGTCGCCTAACCAAATATCTGAGTTAAAAGATACGGATGCAATTATGATGTCGTCTAAACATAAAGAAGGCATTAGCACATTAAAAATCACTTTATTAGAATTAGCAAACTTAGGAAGTTTGAGTAATAACCAGACTATTGTTAGTAATTCTCGTCATTTTGAGGCATTAAATAATGCTTTAATAGCTATTAAAGAAGTGCAAAACGGTATTGATAATGAGCTGCCATCAGACTTGTTTGCTATTGATATTCGCGAGGCATTACATCAGTTAGGACTTATTTCTGGTGAGGTTACTACCGAAGATTTATTAGGAAACATCTTTGCAAACTTCTGTATTGGCAAGTAATTTCACAAAACAACACAAATTAAAAAAAAAGTGTTGTAAGTCAGGTTGTTATGTTTTTTTCATATCTTTATAAACCTAGTATAAAGTAAAACGACCTTAGGATAGAAACATCCTTTAAAAACTTGTTTAATATATATATAAAACGATATGAAAAATATAATTCTAATAACGATAGGTTTTATGTTTTTATCTTGTGATAATTGCTATATGAATATCGATGAACAAGGCGGTGTAATAACCCGAAAAACGAAAATAGAGTATACATCATACGGCAATCAAAAAACGGTCACCTATTTTCAAAATAAAAAACCGAGTATTGATTCTATATATTATTTTGATAATGATTATCCTGAAACTTTCTATCGTGAAAAAAAATGGTTGTATAATGAAAACGGATTAATAGAACAGATTATAACAACAGATTCAAACGGTGATAGCCAAGATGTAATAGAAATTTCATATGATGAACAACTTAGGCTTTCTTCTGTAGCTAATAATTATTACCATCGACATTTTGAATATAATGATGAGCAAATTACAAGCACATATCTCATTTTACAAGATAATACAACGTACGTGTATCAATATGGATTAGATGAAAATGGACATATAATATCAAAAACCAATCCGAGTGGATTAGTGCTCTTTGTTGTAGAATATATGAATGATGACTTGATAATGTATAGTAGTAATACATCTAATTTTAATATTGACTATATCGAAGATTCTAGTATTCCCTTATTTATGAAACGCCCTGAATTTGGACCGCATTTTTCAAATTATGTGTTGTTTACGGGAGCAGGATTGTCGAGTATTTTAAATATTGGGCATAAATTTATTATAGAGATGACTAATGAAAACGGACTAGTTTTTGAGGACTTACAATACACGTATGAATTTAATGCGGATGGTTCACCGTCTTATATACTTAAAGGGATTCTAAGTAGTGACCCTTATAGTAACTATATCGAAACGTATTTTGAGTATGAATAATACTTGCTATATATCAATAAAATGTATGTTTTAGGTGAGATATATCATAATGCAAATTTTCACGTAGGTAGTATATATTGTGTTTTGTAATCAATATTCAATGTGTAATTTAGGTTAAATATCTGAAAAAGGATACCTTTCATAAAATGAAAATCAAAAAACTATTTTATAGCATTATAGCAGTGGTTGTACACGGTTTTTTTGTACAAGCACAGAGCCTAGATAATTTATCTTTTGGTACCAACACTACGTTTGATCTTGTAACATGGAATATTGAAAACTTTCCTAAAAATGGCACAGTAACTACTACTAATGTAGCTGCTGTTATTGAGGCTCTAGATGCCGATGTTATAGCAATACAGGAAGTAGATGATATTACTGCTTTTTCTCAACTATTAACCAGTTTACCTAATTATACAGGGTACTTAGAATCGGATTGGTTTGGGGGATTGGCTTATATATACAAAACAGATATTGTGCAGATTAACGCGCTGTACGAAATTTATACCACATCGGAGTATTGGAGTGCCTTTCCACGATCACCAATGGTTATGGACTTAAATTATATGGATGAGCGTGTCATTATTATAAACAATCATTTTAAATGTTGTGGCGACGGATTATTAGATAGTACAGATTCTAACGATGAAGAAACCCGACGTTATCTGGCAATGGGTTTATTACACGACTATATTGTTGCTAATTTTCCAGACGACAAAGTTATTATAGTAGGCGATTTAAACGATTCCTTGATTGATACCCCACAAAACAATGTGTTTCAATTAATATTAGATGATTCCGAAAATTATTCCTTTGCCGATTATAATATTGCTATTGGAAGTAATACAGAGTGGTCTTTTCCAACATGGCCATCACATCTTGACCATATTTTAATGACCAATGAATTGTTTTATGAATATGACAATACAGACTTTGCTGTTCAAACCATTAAAGTTGATGATTATCTTTTAGGGGGGTGGACTACTTACGATCAAAATATTTCTGACCACAGACCAGTTGGGATACGCTTACTATTAAATAATGATTTATCTATTAATGAGCCATCAATTGCAAATAATGCATTTTATGCAATAACAAAACCATTAAATAATACAATTGATTTTCATTTTTCAAGACTAACAGAAAACACTTTTATAGAGATTTATAATATAAGCGGACAGTTATTAAAAGCATTACCCGTGCAAAGCGGTACAACGATTGCTACTTGGAATACAAGCACAATAAGTAAAGGCGTTTATGTTGCCAAACTATCATTAAAAGCGGGGTATTATACAAGCATAAAACTAATAATACTATAACCTACTTTATTTATTTTAAGAAGGTTTTTTATAACGCATTTTTCCTATTTCTATTTGAATAGCTGTTTTAGCAAGTATTGTAAATATAAATGCACCCATAGCCCAAATACCTAAAGTAACACCAATTTCAATCCCGGTAGGGGTGTATTCAGAAATTTTACCGTATGATCCAGGAATAAACCCAGGAACTATTAAACCAAATCCTTTTTCAATCCAAATGGCTACAAATAGCATAAAACATGCAGTAAATAATACTTTAAAATTGTTTCTAAGTTTATGAAATGTTAGCATTACTGTAGCAATAATGTTTAAGGGTATTGCAGTCCATATCCATGGCATTAAGGCATTTTTTCCATGTAATCCAAAAAACAGGTAATAGGCACTTTCACTATGGTGTGTAGGGGCGTAAAACTCTTTAAATAGTTCAGAAACAAGCATGATTAAGTTTATCTGAGCGGCAACAGTAACAACTAATGCAATTTTTTTTAAGGTTTTGTCGTCTATTTTAAACTCAGTAAACTTACGTATAATAGCCAGTACTAAAATAATTAATGCAGGTCCTGCAGCAAATGCAGATGCTAAAAACCTTGGCCCAAGTAATGCATTGTTCCAAAAGGGTTTTGCTTGTAATCCTTGATATAAAAATGCAGTTACTAAGTGAATTCCTACAGCCCAAAATACCGATAAAAATGCACCAGGAATATATACCTTTGTCTTTGCTTCTTTTCCTTGATAGTGCCTAAAAAGTATATACATAGGAATGGTGATATTTATTAATAAATAACCATTTAGAGCAATAACATCCCAAGTAAGCATTGAGTTTGGGAAGTTAAAAACACCAATACCTGGCAACATATGCCATAGCACCGAAGGGCCTCCCATATCTGCAACAACAAAAGCCAAACACATAAGTAGCGCAGCTACAGCCAAGCCTTCTCCAATAAGTACCGCCTGTTTAAAATCGATATCTTTTAAGACATATGTTGGCATTACTAGCATAACAGCTGCTGCTGCAACCCCAACCAGAAAAGTAAAATTAGATATATATAAACCCCAACTAACACTATCATTCATGCCGGTTACGATAAGTCCTTCTTCTATTTGAATTGAATAGCAATACATACCTACTAGCATTATAAAAGTTAATGCAGCCATCCATATATGATATTTTTTTGACCCATGCGTAACGGTGTTAAAACTATCTTTAAGTAAGTTTCCAAAAATTTTAATCGTTTTCATACAGTTGTTTTTTGTGTTTTTAGCAAGTATTTATTTAATCCATGAAGTACCAAAATTTTGGCTCGGTACCTAAATCTTCTTTTAATCTAAAAACTTTTTTATTTTCTAAAACCCATCTAATAGTACTTTCGGGGTCTAATAAATTCCCGAAAATTCTCGCTCCTGTAGGGCAAGCTTCAACACAAGCCGGATTTTGTCCGTTTCTAGAACGTTGTACACAGAAGGTGCATTTTTCCATAACGCCTTTTTTACGCATGCGGTTTCCTAGGTAGTGCTGGTTTTTATTAACGTCCTTTTCAGGAACCTCAGGTGTTTTCCAATTAAAACGTCTTCCGTCATACGGACATGCAGCCATACAGTATCTACAACCAACACACCAGTCATAATCAACCACTACTAATCCGTCGTCTTCACGCCAAGTTGCTTGAACAGGGCATACTTCTACACAAGGTGGGTTATCACAATGAAAACATTGTGTTCCCATGTAAAAATGGCCTTCAGCAGGAACTTCATGATAATAGTTGTCATCTGCTTCATTAAAATTAAAGCCTTTTCCTTCTTTCATTTCATGAATACGGATGTATTGCATTTGTGAATCCCTGTCTTGGTTGTTTTCTTCAATACAAGCATTTACACAATCCATGTAACCTTGACATTTAGAAATATTAAAAGCATATCCAAAAAGCACGTCTTCTTCGGCGTTTTTGTGAGACATACTTATATTTTTTCCTGTGCGTAATTGATAAGAGCGAACAAGTCTGTTAACGGTAGCCTCTTTTTCGGCATCAGTCATTAGTTTATAGTTTCCTTTAAACTGTTCTTCCCAGTCAATCTGTGCTTTTTCTTTAGAATCATCTCCAGAGAGCATACTACAAGAAGTGCTTATAGCGCCTGCACCAATTGCTAAACTTGCAGTAAGTTTTTTAAAGGCAGATCTACGATCCATTTTTACATCAAAAACTTGATCAAATCCATCAGTTGTATTGGTCTTTAGAGTGCTGTTTTGAGACTTACAATCGCCAGTATTACTCCCGCATTCGCAGGAGTCTGAAGTTTGTTTTCTCTTATTATTTATATCTAAAGAAAACCATTTGTTATTGCTGTTACTCATTGGTGTTATGTTTAGTGCCTAAAGGCGTTCTATTTACGTTCTATTGCTTTTTGAGAATTGAATCTAACAGGCCATCTAGATTCAATGTGTGGTTCGTGCGGGTTATGGCAGTTTACACAAGTCATTGAGGCTCTTGGTGGTGCCCAGCTTCCAATGCGTTTTCCGTGTGCACCACCTTTCCAATCGTTAAATTGTTTGGTGTGGCATTGACTACATAGGTTATAGCTGTTGTTAAAATCAATATTATTATTGGTTAAACTCTTTAAATTGTTCATGTCTTCTCCATTATGACAAGTCATACAATTCATAGTGTTTTTATTAGCGTGATTAATATCAATATTCCAATGTGCTTTTTTCTGATCCTTGCTGTCTTTCTGCAATTCTTTAAGTGACTTTGTGTGGCATTCGGTACATGAAAAGGATTTGATTTGACTTTTTCTTTCTGGAATTAAAAAAGAGTGCTCACCTTCGGTAATTTGAATTGTTTTTACATGGTCTATGTAAGCATCAGATGTATGAGGCGTTCCTTTGTAGTCTGCACTTTCAGCATCTACTCGTTCAAAAACATCATGATATTCTTCTGTATTATGATTAGTACATGAAAACAATAATAAGATTGCTATTATACTATATGCTAGTGGTATTATTTTACGGCGTGTATATATCATTATTACAGTCTTTTAAAGGTTTCTGTGCTTTCATTGTTTTTTGGTACGTGGCATTGTCTGCAGTTTACACGTTCAGGGTGCGAAACTCTAATTTCTTTAGGAGCACTTGGCCCTGCATGACATGACAAACAGTTTTCTCTCATTTGTATTTGATGAGGAATAGCAGGAGGGCTACCAATTAAAGCATTATTGTTTCCAACTGTAGGCGCTTGTTTTTTTATGTAATTACTGTCTTTAAAAAGGCGATTTGTTTTTACGGCAACATGACACTGTCTACAATTTACCATTTCAGGGTGTGGGGTAACTGGTGTATAGGCATTTAGTTTAGGAGAGAACCCTCCATTTTCATGACACTTTAAACAGGCATCAGCACCCATATTTTGTTCACTCTGTATAGGGTGTGGTATGTTTGGTGGTGCACCGTGGTATGCTCTATTGTTATAATAACTATCTAGGCTTCTTTGGTGATTTTTATCTACCGGCATGTTTTTGTAGTCTAATGCATGTTCCGATCGTTCAAAAACACCTTTTTCAGAGGGTATTTCATTGATAACAACAGGGTTTTCATTTGAAATATATGCCTCTTCAAGTCCTTCTTGGTAACTCATGTTCCAAATAGCAATAAAGGCAATGAAGAGCATGATAAATAACGATATGATTCCTAATCTTTTCATAAGTTATGCTTTTTCAACTTTAACGGCACATTTTTTATAATCTGGTTGTTTTGATATTGGGCAAAATGCATCTAAAGTAAGGTCATTAATTAACATGTTTTCATCAAAAAAGGGTACAAATACTTGTCCTTTTGCAGGAATCCCTCGTTCGTTTACTGAAGCAGACAGTGTCAAGCTACCTCTTCTGGTAGTAAGCTTTACTGGGTCGCCAGTTTTTATATTCATTTGCTTGGCTTCTTCAGGATGTAGTTCAACATATGCGTGTGGTACGGCTTTATGTAGTACCGGAATACGTCTTGTCATAGATCCTGTATGCCAATGTTCTATTACACGACCTGTGTTTAGCCAAAAAGGGTAATCATTGTCTGGTTCTTCTGGTGCAGGTTCGTAAGGTCTTTGCCAAATAACAGCTTTCCCATCTTTCTTTCCATAAAAATGAAATGCTTCTCCATTACTACAAGCAGGATCATATTTAGCATTAAAACGCCACTGTGTTTCTTTTCCGTCTACATATGGCCATTGTGCTCCAGGTTGTGTTTTTAATACTTCTAATGGTGCCATGTTGTGTTTTTTACCAACATGATGTTTTCTGTACTCATTATAAATTTCTTCAATATGAGTGTCTTCTTTATAATAGAATTGTTTTTCAAACCCCATACGCTTTGCAACTTCAATAAGTTGCCAAGTATCACTCATTGCTTCTCCAGGAGGTGCTACCATTTGCTCAAAATATTGTGTTCTACGTTCAGAGTTTCCGTATAAACCTTCGCGTTCAATCCACATTGCTGATGGTAAAATAACATCGGCAATATCTGTTGTAGGGGTAGGATATATGTCAGAAACAACAATAAATCGACCTTCTTTTTTTGTAGCATCTCTATAGCGTTTTAGCTTTGGCATAGTAACCATTGGGTTGGTGACTTGAATCCACATAAACTTAATATCTCCACGATCTAATGCTCTAAACATTTCTACAGTATGATAGCTTGGCTTAGATGGAATGTTTTCGGCAGGTACGTCCCATATTTTGGCTGCAAATTCTCGGTGTTCCTTTTTCATAACTACACCATGTGGTAGCTTATGTGTTAAGGTACCAACTTCTCTTACAGTACCACAAGCACTTGGCTGTCCTGTTAAAGAGAAAGGGCTGTTTCCTGGTGTAGAAATTTTACCAGTTAACAAGTGAATGTTATATACCAAGTTGTTAATCCAAGTACCACGTGTGTGTTGGTTCATTCCCATACACCAGAGCGACATTACCTTTTTATTAGGGTTTCCGTACTGTGCAGCCATATACTTAATGTCTTTTACAGAAACGCCAGATATTTTAGAAGCTTTTTCCGGAGTATAGTCTTCTAAGAAATTTTTAAATTCTTCAAAACTAATCCCTGTTGCTTTGTCTTTAAATTTATACTTGTCTTCAAGACCATAACCCATTTTAGTTTTACCTTTTTTAAAGTTACAGTGTTTATCAACAAAAGATTTATTAACCCATCCATTGTGTATGATTTCATAACAAATAGCATTGGCAACCGCTAAATCGGTTTGTGGATTAAATATAATAGATTTGTCAGAAGCCATACTTGTACGTGTGGTTCTTGTGGCAAAATCTACGATTTCTACGCCTCTTCTTAAACGTTGGTCTAGTAGTCTAGAAAATAAAACAGGATGCATTTCTGCCATGTTATTTCCCCAAAGGAAAAATACATCGGCATGATCAATATCTTCATAACACCCCATTGGCTCATCAGAACCAAAAGAGGTTAAAAACCCAGTTACTGCACTAGCCATACAAAGGCGAGCGTTAGCTTCAACGTTGTTTGTGCCAATACACCCTTTAAAAAATTTTGAAGCAACATAACCATCAGGAATCGTCCATTGTCCTGAACCATATATTGAAACGGCATCTTTCCCATGGTTTTTAATAGTAGTAGTCATTTTAGAAGCGATGAGGTCTAAGGCTTCCTTCATTGATGTTTCTACGTATTTTCCGTTCTTCTTTATTAATGGTTTTGTTAGCCTATCTTTTCCGTACATAGATAATACAGAATGATACCCTTTAACACAGCATAATCCTTTATTAACAGGAGATTTAGGGTCTCCTTTTACAGCAACAGCTTTTCCATTATCAATTCCTACTAAAACACCACAACCAACACCGCAGAATCTACAAGGTGCTTTTTTCCAGTCTAAATCTCCTTTAGGAAGATTTTTTTCTTGCTCTTCGGCAAATAATATTCCAGGAAACATTGTTGCGGCGGCTGTCATTGCAGATAGCACTGCCATTTTTTTAATAAAACTTCTTCTATTGGTAAGTGAGGTATACATAGTACTATTTATTTTTAGGAGTGTTAAAACCAGCAACCATTGCTAAAAGCTTTAAAGAGGGTAAGCCTTCAATTTGTTGTTTTAAAGCATCGTCTTCTGCCTTGTTGTTAGTATCTGTTACAATTATTAAAAGATTTTTATTTTCCGAAGAGACAACTTCACAACCGGGTATTGCTGAAACAGCATTTGCTAACACTGTTTTTTGTGAATCATGCGGGTGTGCTAAATAACTTTTTATAGGCATAATGTATATTGGTTTTCGATTATGAGATAAAATTACTTCATTACTACAAGGCGGAATATGACTAATATCATGTTCATTTTATTTAGAATGTTTGAAAATAGGGGAACATGATATTAGTCATAGTTTACTAGCTTTATCTGTCGTTATATTTGCTTGTATATAACGATGAATACCCAAAACAGCAGAAAATGATAAGTGTTTCACAAGCAATTAAAATAATAACAGATTCAGTACCGGTAAATGCCGTTGAGCAAGTGTCTTTAAAAGATATGAGTAATGGCGTTTTGGCAAGTGATGTTGTTGCTAATATAAACATGCCTCCTTTTAGACAATCGGCAATGGATGGTTATGCGTTGTGTATTCATGATAAGGAGGTATATACGCTTATTGGAGAGGTAAAAGCAGGAGATAATCATGAGCCTGTGTTAGAAAAAGGACAAGCCATAAGAATTTTTACTGGAGCTCCTGTTCCCAAAACTGCAAATGCAGTTGTGATGCAGGAAAAAGTGGTTGCTACCAACAACATTATCACTCTTCAAAATTCAGTGGCTAAGAATGCTAATATTCGCCCTGTAGGCGAGCAGATTACAAAAGGAAAAATAGCGCTTAAAAAAGGTACAAAATTAACCCCTGCAGCTGTTGGTTACTTATCATCATTAGGAGTTACTACTGTATCGGTTTATAAAAAGCCTAAAGTAGCAATAGCTGTTACAGGAAATGAACTTGTTGTTTCCGGAAACTCGCTATTGCATGGTCAGATATATGAGAGCAATGCAATAATGCTTAAAACCGCTTTATCATCTGCAATACAATGTAGTTGTACGGTAAATACTATAGCTGATGTATATGAAAATACAAAGGATACAATTGAATCATTGCTTAAAACAAATGATATTGTATTGCTAACAGGGGGGATTTCTGTTGGAGATTATGATTTTGTTGGAAAGGCGTTAAAGGCGCTCGCTGTTGAAGAACAGTTTTATAAAATAAAGCAAAAGCCAGGAAAGCCATTGTTTTTTGGGAAGAAAGATAATACATATGTGTTTGCACTCCCGGGTAACCCTGCGGCTGCATTAACTTGTTTTTATATTTATGTATATCCATTATTGCAGCTTATCATGGGAAACAAGAATTGCCATTTACCAACAACCAAAGAAAAATCTGCAACAGACTTTATTAAAAAAGGAGATAGAGCACAATTTTTAAAAGCACATTTTAAAAATGGAAAAGTAAATATTCTAGAAGGGCAAAGCTCTGCAATGCTACAAACCTATGCTATAGCAAATGCGTTTGTTTACGTTCCGGAACATCAATCAAATATAGCAATAAATGATTTTGTTAATGTAATTCACCTTCCTATATCATAATGAATTATAAAATTAAAAGTAGAATTTGGATAGAGCTTGACGGTAAGGTATTGCTAGGCGAGGGAAGGGTACGTTTGTTAAAAACAATTAATGAAACGGGGTCGTTATCAAAGGCTGCAAAAAAACTAAAAATATCATATAAAAAAGCGTGGACACTAGTTGATGCTGTAAATAAAACAGCAATAGAACCAATTGTTAGTACAAATATAGGCGGAAAGAACGGCGGCGGTACACAGCTAACACCATATGGAGAAAAAATGATTGAAACTTTTGAGCTTATTACTAAAAACTGTTGGCAGCATTTAGACAAGCAACAAGCATCATTAAATAACTAAAAATGGAAGCACTGCTTTATACATCAAGCTTTTTTATAATACTTCCGGTAGTAGCATTTTTATATGCTAGTGTTGGTCATGGAGGAGCTAGTGGTTATTTGGCATTAATGGCAATTTTTTCATTTACACCTGAGGTAATGAAACCAACAGCATTGCTACTTAATTTAGTAGTATCTGCGGTTGCATTCTACCATTATTATAAGGCAGGGTATTTTAATAAAAAGTTGTTTCTGTCTTTTGCAATAAGTTCTGTGCCAGCGGCATTTATAGGAGGGTTGATTTCCGTAGATGCCAATCTGTATAAAAAAATATTGGGTGTTCTGTTGTTATTTGCCATTCTAAAAATGCTCAATGTTTTTGGAAAAGAACAGATAGTAGTCCGAAAAATTAGAATATGGCAAGGGCTTATAATTGGTGCCGTAATAGGACTTTTTTCAGGAATGATAGGGATTGGAGGTGGTATTATACTAAGTCCGGTAATATTGCTTTTTCATTGGGGAAAAATGAAAGAGGCAGCAGCAGTTTCCGCACTTTTTATATGGGTGAATTCTGCATCAGGATTACTCGGACAGTTAAGTACAGGGGTAAGCTTTACATCAGAAACACTATTAATGGTTGTTCTTGCAGTTTTTGGAGGCTTCTTTGGTAGTTTTTACGGTAGTAAAAAATTTAAAAATAACCACTTGAGAGTTGTGTTGGCATTTGTACTATTACTAGCATCAGTAAAATTATTAATTATTTAAATGAAAACAGCAATAACAGGTATCATACTAGCAGGGGGTAAGAGTTCTCGAATGGGACGAGATAAGGGATTTGTTTTGTATAATAATCAGCCGTTTATAACACATGTTCTTAGGGCATTAACCCCTTTGGTAACGGAAGTGATTATTGTAAGTGATTCTAAAAAATATGATGCTTTTAAAGCAAAAAGGGTAAATGATACAATTAAAAACTCAGGGCCATTAGCAGGGTTATATACAGGACTGTCGGCCTCAAAAACAACATTAAACATTGTGTTGAGTTGCGATATTCCGTTAATAACTACAGCAGCCCTTAAAATATTAATTGCAGCTTTTGATCCAAAATATGATGTTATTCAATTAAAAAGCAATAAAAAAACAATGCCACTAATAGCAATCTATAAAACAACATGTGCAACAATGTGTTTTAACGTATTAGAACAAGATGAACGTAGAATGACAAAAGCCCTTGAGCACTTTACTGTAAAAACAGTTTCATTGCCTGATGATTTTGAAAAACTTACCATAAATGTAAATACACAAGAGCAATTAAACCAATTATACCATGGAATTAAAAATTAAATATTTCGGAATGCTTTCTGAGTTCACAGACTGTAATGAAGAATTACTGCCTTCATTTACAGGAACAATAGCCGAGTTGTTAGAGTTATTGTATGTAAAGCACCCATCGTTAGCACATAAAAGTTTTCAGGTGGCTCAAAATAATAGTATTGTTTTACAAGAAGACACTGTTTTACAAGGAGATATTGCTTTGCTACCTCCATTTGCAGGAGGATAAAAAATGAATAGATATAGCCGACATATTATATTACCTGAAATAGGAGTAGAGGGACAAAAAAAACTAACTGCAGCCAAAGTGTTGGTTGTTGGAGCAGGAGGTTTGGGATGTCCAATATTACAATACCTTGCTGCATCTGGTGTTGGAACTATAGGTATTGTTGATTTTGATATTGTAGAAGAATCTAATTTGCAAAGACAAATTTTATTCGGAACAAGTACGCTTGGTAAAAATAAAGCCATAGCCGCAAAAGATTATCTCGTAAATTTAAATCCAACCATAAAAATAAAGGCTTTTCCTGTTAAACTAACCGAAAAAAATGCAATTACATTTTTTGAAAGCTATGACATTATTGTTGATTGCACAGATAATTTTGCCACAAGATACCTTATTAATGACGCTGCATTAATAGCAAATAAACCATTGGTTTATGGGGCAATATATAAATTTGAGGGGCAAGTAACAGTGTTTAATTACGAAAACGGACCAAGTTACAGATGTTTGTTCCCTACGCCCCCAAGACAAACAGAGTCGCCTAATTGTTCTGCCATTGGAGTGCTAGGGGTATTGCCAGGAATTATAGGTACAATGCAGGCAAATGAGGTGCTTAAAATTATTTTGGAACTAGGAAATGTACTATCAGGAACGCTATTATGCTACAATGCTTTAACTACCGAAATGCTAAATATAAAAATTATGGCATCAGATAAAATTAAAAATAATATTCGTCATAGAAAAACAATTTCATCTAGCGTTAAACAACAATTTACTTGTAAAAAAAGTAGCGATGAAATATCGATAAAAACAGTTATAGAAAGCAAAAACGTGCAATTTATAGATGTAAGGGAGTTTGATGAGCAGCCATATATTAAATTTAAAAATATAGAACAGATACCATTAGATACTTTAACAAAAAACATAAGTAGATTGAGTGGTGAAAAGGATAAAATATTTTTCTGTCAATCAGGAATACGAAGTAAAAAAGCGTTGTTAATAGCACAACAACATAATATTAAAAATTGCTATAGCTTAAAAGAAGGCGCTATGGCACTTTTAGTACATTTAAAATAATATAAAATGAATACAATTAAAATTAAAAATGTCTTTGTAGAAGGCGCAATTTCATCAGAATTTATAGGAAATTCTATTGCAAAACACCAAGCCAAAACAACTATTGGTGCACATAATATTTTTTTAGGACAAGTTCGCGCAGATCAAGTTAATGATGCCCAAGTAACCGCTATTGAATATACAGCATATAAAGATATGGCAAATAAAAAATTTCATGAAATTCGTGAAAAAGCTTTTGAAAAATATGAACTTACCTGCATGCATATTTACCATAGTCTAGGAACAGTTAAGGCAGGGGAAATATGCTTGTTTGTTTTTGTATCATCAACAAGACGGAAAAATGTTTTTCCTGCAATAGAATATATTGTTACTCAAATAAAAGCAGACGTGCCTATTTTTGGCAAAGAGGTTTTTGACAACCAAAAATACCAATGGAAAGTAAACTCTTAATCATATAACAGATGGTAGATATCACCCATAAAACAAATACACTTCGCATAGCCACTGCACAAGCAGTAGTAAAAGTAAGTAAGCCCGAAACAATAGCGGCAATTAAAAATAATACTGTTCCAAAAGGAGATGTATTTGCAATGAGTAAAGCCGCTGGACTATTAGGGGTAAAAAAAACACCAGATTTACTACCGGACTGTCACCCATTGCCTATTGAATATACCGGAATAACCTATGATATTAATGGGCTAGAAATAACAATTTCGTGCAGTATTAAAACCATATATAAAACAGGGGTTGAGGTAGAGGCAATGCATGGTGCTAGCGTTGTAGCTTTAAATATGTATGATATGTTAAAACCAATAGATAAAGGGGTGGAAATTCATCATATAAAATTAATTCATAAAAAAGGTGGCAAGTCTGATTTTAAAGACACTTATAGAAAAGATATTACAGCAGCAGTTATTGTGTGTTCTGATACCATTTCTGCAGGACAAAAAGAAGATAGGGCAGGAAAGGAAATTATTAAGAAATTACAAGAATGTAATGTAGCAATAGCAGATTATGTCATTATTCCTGATGAAAAAGATCAAATAAAAGAAAAGGCCATCTATTATCAAGAAAAAGGGACTGATTTAATTATTTATACAGGAGGAACAGGTTTATCAAAACGAGATGTTACTCCCGAAGCACTCCGTCCTATTTTAGATAGAAATATACCCGGAATAGAAGAAGCAATACGTAGCCACGGACAAAACCGTACCCCATATTCAATGCTATCACGAAGTATTGCAGGAACCTTAAAAAACACGTTAGTATTGGCTTTGCCAGGCTCAACAAATGGCGCTAAGGAGTCTATGGATTCTATTTTTCCGGGAGTGCTACATATTTTTAGAATATTAAAAGGCGCAAGACACGACTAATGAGTACAAATAAAAACATACTAACCGACAAAGAACATCGCGTACATGATTACCTGCGAATATCACTTACAGAACGCTGTAATTTGCGATGCACATACTGCATGCCCGCTTCAGGAATAACATTGTCTCCAAAATCGCATATCATGACCGCCAATGAGGTCTATGAAATAGCCAAAGTATTTGTAGCAAATGGCGTTCGTAAAATTAGATTAACAGGAGGAGAACCTTTGGTTAGAAAAGACGCTACTTTAATCTTAGAAAAACTAGCAACATTACCTGTAAGCTTAGCAATAACTACAAATGCCGTTTCGGTAGACAGGTTTATAAAAACATTTAAAGCATGTAACATACAAAGTGTTAATGTTAGCTTGGACACCTTAGATGCAGAAAAATTTAAAACAATAACTCGAAGAGATTATTTTAAAAAAGTCTATAAAAACATACTATTGTTAGTTGCAGAAGGTTTCAGCGTAAAAGTAAATACGGTGCTAATAAAAGGGGTTAATGATCAGGAAATTGTCGATTTTATTAAACTGACTAAAGCATTGCCTATAGTGGTTAGGTTTATTGAATTTATGCCCTTTGATGGTAACAAATGGGACATAAAAAAAATGGTGTCTCACCAAGAAATAATAGATACTGCAACAGGATATTTTTCTTCAGAAAATATAGAACGACTTACAGATACAAAAAACGACACCTCAAAAAATTATAAAATAAAAGGATTTAAAGGCACTTTTGCAGGTATTAGTTCTGTAACCAATCCATTTTGTGATTCATGTAACAGACTACGAGTAACGGCCAACGGCCAACTTAAAAACTGCCTGTTTTCAAGTTCAGAAACCGATTTGTTAACTACCCTTAGAGAAGGTAAATCTATAGCACCAATAATACAACAAGTTGTGCGTTTAAAACAAAAAATGCGTGGCGGAATGGATACTTTGGAAAAACTGAAAGAGCCAAAATTACATTCTAAAAATAGAAGTATGGTTGCTATAGGAGGATAATAAAGGACTTACTTATCAAACGTTTTGTCTTCTTTTTTAGGTGATAATTTATAGACCAAATACCCGAATCCTACAATAAAATGTAGGAGTACTATAGCAATAATAATATAAGTTGTATTCATGGTTGTTATTTTTCAATTCGTATTCTAACATCTACAGTTGTAATTGCAGTATCTGTAGCAATTAATGGATTAAGATCCATTTCAATAATTTCAGGTGCAACCGATACTAGGGCAGAAACTCTTTGAATAATAGTACTAAAAAGAGATTCATTAATTCCTTTGTGACCTCTTGCTCCTTGAAGTAATGGATAGCCACGTAATGAGCTAATCATTTGTTGTGCTTCTGTTTCTGAAATAGGACTAATTCCTGCAGCGACATCATTAAGTATTTCAATATAAATACCTCCAAGTCCGCATAAAATAGTATGATTAAATCCAGGTTCTTTAGTTACACCAATAAATAATTCAATTCCAGATAGCATAGATTGTATAAGTATTCCTGTTGCATTTTCAATACTCATTAGCTTATCAAAATTGCGACTAACGTCATCGGTGCTTGTTACATTTAAAAGGACTCCTTTTGCGTCAGATTTATGTAATGGGCCAATAACTTTCATAACCAACGGAAAGTTTAAAGAATTTGCTTTTTCAATAGCCTCCTCTTTAGTGGTCGCAATTTTTTCGATGACCCTAGGTATCTTTGCAGCATCTAATAATTCAACAGCAATTTGAGCACTTACATAGCCATCATTACATTGGTTAATAAGTGTTCTAATTTTTTTAGCATTTATTTTAGGGAGAATAACTAAGTCATTATTGGGAGATTTAGTTTTGTATACTTGGGCTAAAGCTTTGCCGAGTAAAACTTCATCAGGAAAATTTACGTTTCCTTTCTTTAAGAAGGTGTTAATTTCATGTTGTGCATTTACAACAGAAGGTAGAACAGGGTAGATAGGTTTTTTGCAAACATCAAGTTTAACACTTAATACGTCGTATACATTTTTAACATTAAAGAGTCCAGCGCTACCAAAAACAACCACCATAGCATCAATATTATCAAATTTATGCTCGCAATAGTCAATAATGATACCTAATTGTTCTGCTGTTCCAGTCGCCAAAAAATCAATAGGATTAGAAATAGATGATCCGGGATATAAAAATGATTGCAGTGCTGTGGCATCTTCGCCTTCTATTTCAGGTATTTCTAGGCCGCCCTTACTCAGTACATCGGTTAGTAGTACTGCAGAGCCCCCGGCATGTGTAATGATAGCAATATTTTTTCCTTCTAGTTTTTTATAAGCAAATATAGAGGCTACACTAAGCAATTCTTCTCTACTGCTGCAATAAACAATTCCTGCTTTTTTAAATAATGCCCTTACAGTAACATCAGAATTAGCTATAGCTCCAGTATGAGAGCTTGCTGCTCTACTGCCTGCAGCAGTACTACCTGCTTTAATTGCTGCAATTTTAGCACCTTTTTTTAGTAATGATTTTGCATGCTTTAATAGCTTTTCAGGATTTTTAATTGTTTCTAAATAGAGTAACTTTACCAAAGGATCGGTAGTTGGGTTAAAATGATTATCCATATATTCTAAAACATCTTCCACACTTGTTTGTGCAGCATTTCCAACCGAGAAAACATTGGCAAACTTAACACCTAGTGGGGTTCCTGCCTCCATGATAAAAACAGCAGTTGCTCCTGAGCTAGAGATTAAATCACAGCCTTTTGGAGCGTATTCTGGAATGGGAGCGGTAAAAACACCTTTGTAAGTGTTACTAATAACACCAATACAATTAGGTCCAACTAAACAACCATTTACACTATTAACTTCGTCAACAATAGCTTTTTCTAGTGCTTCTCCCTGGGCATTAGTTTCAGAGAAGCCAGCAGATATAATAATAAATGCTTTTGTTTTTTTGTGTCTAGCAAGTGTTTTAATAGCCTCTAAACATAGCTTTGCAGGTATTGCAAGTATAGCCAAATCAATTTCAGGAAGTGCCTTGCAAGTGCTGTAGCTAGGAATTCCTTGAACAGTGTTTTCTTTAGGGTTTACTACAGCTAATTTTCCTTTGTATCCGCCACTAATAATATTACTTATAATTTTACCGCCAGGCTTTTTAATATCGTTTGATCCACCTACAATGCAAATGCTTTTAGGCTGTATTAATTGCTTATTTATCATAACTATGATTTTAAGGCGTAAAAATAAATAGATTAAGCCCTTTATAAAATGATATTTATCAGCTTCATTTTAAGTATTAGGTGTATTTTTGCATTCTAAAAAGAAAGAACATTTTATAATAATGGATAAGGCACATCAATTACAGTTAAGTAAAGAAGAAATGCGTACATATGGCTATAAAATTATAGACACAATTGTAGCTCATTTTGATACCCAAAACACTAAAAAACCAGTAGCTATTGCTTCTCGAGAAGAAATGGATTCTATGTTTTTAGAAAATGCACCAGAACATGCAATGAATGCAGATGAGGTGCTAGACTTTGTGGTAGATAAAGTATTGCCAAATAGTAATATTGTATCACATCCAAAATCGTATTCTTTTGTTCCTGGGCCAAGCAATTATGTAAGTGTTATGGCCGATACTTTGGCTACAGGATTCAATATTTTTTCTGGTGGATGGGCTGCGTCACCTGCAGCTGCAGAGCTAGAAATTGTAACAATGAATTGGTTACTAAAACTATTTAAATTTCCTACAAAAAAAGGAGGAGGTTTATTTACAAGTGGCGGTTCAATGGCAAATTTAACAGCATTAGTTACCGCAAGAAGACAGCGCTGTGGTGATGATTTCTCAAAAGCCATTATTTATATGTCAGATCAGGCGCATTCGTCTAATATTAAAGCCATACGTGTACTTGGGTTTAAGAAAGAGCAGGTTCGTATTATTCCTACAGATATGGAATTTAAAATGGCTATAAACAAACTTAAAAATGCTATTGCAAAAGACCGATTAGAAGGCTTACAGCCATTTTGCATTATTG
The DNA here is from genome assembly GCA_965178655.1 of Flavobacteriaceae bacterium. Lineage (GTDB taxonomy): Bacteria > Bacteroidota > Bacteroidia > Flavobacteriales > Flavobacteriaceae. Next base: position 485,491 of record OZ238266.1, on the reverse strand, counting down.
CCTCAGCAGGAACAACAAATACAGGTACTGTAGACCCTTTACAAGAAATAGCTGCTATTTGTAAAGCAGAAAAATTATGGTTTCATATAGACGGCGCTTATGGTGGTGCAGCAATATTATCAAAAAAAGGAAGCGCAATATTAAAAGGTATTGAAAAAGCAGACTCTCTAACTATAGACCCACATAAATGGCTATATCAACCATATGAAATGGGCTGTTTATTGGTAAGAAATCACAATTGGTTAAGCGATACTTTTAGCGAAAAACCAGAGTATTTACGTGATATTGAGGGGAACCCTTCTGAAATTAATTTTTATGATCACGGCATTCAATTAACCAGACGCTTTAGAGCTTTAAAATTTTATATGTCGTTAAAAACATTTGGTTTAAATGCCTTTAAAAAAGCTGTTACTTATAATATTGAACTGGCAGAGAAAACAGAAGCACATTTGCGTAAAAGTGCCCTTTGGGAAGTGGTTTCGCCAGCAACTTTAGCTGTAATTAACTTTAGGTACAACCCTATAGGAGACAACATTTCTGAAAAAGAAATAGATGCACTAAATCAAGACATATCAAAGCGTGTAGTTGAATCTAGAGAAGCCTTATTGGTAACTACAGTGTTACAGAATCAAGTAGTGCTTCGCATGTGCTTAATTAACCCGCGTACAACATTAGATGATGTCTTGGAAACCTTACAATTATGTGAGAAATTTGCAGAAGAAATCAAAAAAGAGAAGGCATAAAAATATTCCGGTATAGCCCGATTAATTCTGTATATTTGCAAAAATTTTAAGCACTACCAGCATGGCAAGAAGAGAACGAAATTCCTTTGTAAAACGAGGAGAGTTTATTGAGATTTTAATAGAAGACTATGCCTTTGGAGGAAAAGGAATTGGTCGTATTAGAAAAGACGAAGGAGAATTTGTAGTTTTTGTACCCAATACTTTGCCAGGACAATTGGTAAAAGCACAGGTTAAAAAAACAAGTAAGCGCTATGCCGAATGTAAATTAGAAGAAGTTATAAAACATTCTGATGATGAGGTAGAAGTACCTTATCAATCTATTCCAGGTGCGCCTTATATTAAACTGCCAATTGCGTTGCAGCATCAGTATAAAAAGGACAGTACCTTGCAGTTGTTTAAGCGTATAGGTAAGGTAGATGATATTGAGGACAAGTTTGATGAGTTTATTAGCTCTCCTGAATTGCACCACTACCGAAACAAAATGGAGTATGGGTTTTCAGCCATACGTTATGACTATGACTTAATGACTGATGTTGATGAATTTTCATTAGGATTCAAAAAACGAGGTACATGGTGGTGTGCAGAAAACTTAGATAAAGATTCTGGATTGTTTGATAAACAAGTAGAAGACAACTTAAAAATAATTCGTGAGTTTTGTGAAAAATCTGGTTTGCCACCATGGCATGCACCAAATCGTGAAGGGTTCTTTAGATTTTTAGTAGTTCGTAAATCAGTAATCAGTAATGAGTTATTGTTTAATTTAGTAACAACCTCACCAGAATTACCTAATTTTGACATGGAAGGCTTTGTAGCCTTGTTCAGAAAACTCTTCGGAACACGTTTGGCAGGTATATTACACTCTGTAAATGATGAGGTAGGCGATAGAACTTTAGCATCAACCGGACATTCTCGTGTGGTATATGGAAAAGAAAAAATTGTAGAAAACTTACTAGGCTTAGATTTTGAAATAAGCATGAAAAGTTTTTTTCAAACCAATCCAAAATCAGCAGAAAAACTATACAGTAAAGTTGTAGATTATGTATTGGAGAAAAAAGAAACTGTAGACGGTAAAGTGGTTATGGATTTATTCTGTGGTACAGGTACTATTGGGCAAATAGTTGCGTCTAAGAGTAATAACACTAAAATTGTAGGTGTAGATATTGCAGCATCATCTATTGCTGATGCTAAAGAAAACGCTATTAGAAACGGTATAGAAGGGGTGCAGTTTTTTGCAGCAGATGTAGGTAAGTTTTTATTAGAACACCCAGAATACATCAATAAAATAGAAACGATTATATTAGACCCTGCAAGATCAGGAATAGCACCAAAAACATTACGCAAAGTAATTCGTTTAGGCGCACAACGTATGGTGTATGTATCATGTAATCCAGCAACACAGGCTAGAGATACCGAACAATTAATTGAAGCAGGTTATCAGTTAAAAAAGATGAGTTTGGTAGATCAGTTTCCACATACAGCACATATTGAAACTATAGTACTGTTTGAAAAATAATTTTTTTAAAAGGTTATATTCTCATTTAGAATGACTTAAAAAAAAGACAGAAAAAAAGTATAAAAAAAGGGTTGTGAATTAAAAAAGCTTATTATATTTGCAACCGCAATCAAGGAATAACTTGATGAGACACTCAGGAGAAATGGCAGAGTGGTCGAATGCGGCAGTCTTGAAAACTGTTGACTGTTACAGGTCCGGGGGTTCGAATCCCTCTTTCTCCGCAAGTAAAAAACCAACACTTATGTGTTGGTTTTTTCATTTTATAACATGTCAAAAGCTTGCTTTTGTAAATGTTATAAAATGAAAAAGACATCAAGCGCAGCTTGTATTGTTTTTTGCTTGTATTGGATTTCCTTTTAGGGATGCCCTTTAGGGCAATCCCAAAGCTTGCTTTTGTAAATGTTATAAAATGAAAAAGACTCCAAGCGTAGCTTGTATTGTTTTTTGCTTGTATTGGATTCCTTTTTAGGGATGCCCTTTAGGGCAATCCCAAAGCTTACTTTTGTAAATGTTATAAAATGAAAAAGACATCAAGCGTAGCTTGTATTGTTTTTTGCTTGTATTGGATTTCCTTTTAGGGATTCCTTTAAGGCAATCCCAAAGCTTGCTTTTGTAAATGTTATAAAATGAAAAAGACATCAAGCGCAGCTTATATTGGATTCCCGTGTTATTTAAAAATGCTAAAAGAAACCAAAGGGTATGTCCGTAATCACTCAAGACGACGTTTTTTTTGTCATACGGAGCTTTTACATTGAGCTTTTACATTGAGCTTGTCGAAATGTGTCGAAATGTGTCGAAATATCTCTAACCGCCGATAAACAACCTTTTCGTGTTTTTTATAAATATTTTAAAAGATATAAACTAGGTTTGCAGTATGCTAAATTGTAAAGTTTATGTCTTACCATAATGTATTTGTCCTTTTTTGGGAGCAGGTTAAAGAAAATATCGAAGCAGGGAGTCTTGCTAAGGTAACGATGGCAAAAACCATCGGAAAACAAGAGTTAAAAAACATATTTGTCAGGCCTATTTATGCTGATAATGGAGTTAAAGTGCTCCTAAAATTTAGTTATAGACCAAGGGAGGTTGAAGATGTAGAAAAGGAACTTAGTTTAGAAGCGGCTTTTGAGATTTTACAGTCACATCTTAAGAATCCTTTCTTATCCGTTTTAATGTTTACAATTACAAAGGATGTATTGTTTAAAATTAATAAAAAGGGAGCAGGTAGTATCACAGAAACCCCTCCAACTTTTACGAATGTGACACATGCTAATTAAGGTATAGAGTAGTTAATAAAATACGACTTAAACCAAAAAAAGTTTCAAGAAAATCTTGAAACTTTTTGTTTGTGGGGAGAGTAGGATTCGAACCTACGAAGTCGAAAGACAGCGGAGTTACAGTCCGCCCCGTTTGGCCGCTCTGGAATCTCCCCCTTTGTATTACGGGGGCAAATATAGTACTGTTTTTAACGTATACAAGAGAAAATTAACCGAAATAATAAAAGAATTTATAAGGCACTGAAAATCAAAAATTTCGAAACAAATGTTTTGGCGTTAAGCCAGGAAAATTAAATATTAAAATAAGTAAATGTCGTTCTGTAGCAGGAAGGAATATAAAAAAACAAGTATATTTGTGGCACTATCATTTGTTAATATGCAATCACTAACGTACAAAGAAACCAACTACTTCTCTCCATTGCTGTGTGACTATCTGTCTAAAGATGTCAGACTAGAGTCGCTATATCATAGGTTTCCGTCGTTTGAGCATATTGAACAACAAATAGAAGACAAGCAAAACGCTTTCCCAAAACACCATAGAGTGGTATTGCATGAGGTTTTAGAGCAGCAGTACGCTTCACTAGAGCATACATCAAAAAGCTTAGCTAATATTAAAAGCATTATTGATGATAATACTTTTACGGTATGTACAGGACATCAATTAAATCTATTTACAGGACCTTTATATTTTTTATATAAAATTATTAGCACAATAAATCTGTGTGAAGCCTTATCAAAGAAATACCCTAACAATAACTTTGTTCCGGTGTATTGGATGGCTACGGAAGATCATGATTTTGAAGAAATAAATTATTTTAATTTTAAAGGAGAGTCTATTACTTGGCAACGTGATTTTGGTGGCGCTGTAGGAGAATTATCTACCGAAGGATTGGGAGATGTTTTTACACAATTTTCTAAAAAAGTAGGATTAGGTAAGAATGCTACCTATTTGCGTGATTTGTTTGAATCGGCATATTTAAAGCATAATAATCTAGCTTTGGCTACTCAGTATCTGGCACATGAATTATTTGGAGATTATGGTTTGGTGTGCATAGATGCAAATACAGCAAACTTAAAGCAGTTATTTGCGCCATATATGAAAGAAGAGTTGTTGTTACAAACCACATATAAGTCGGTTAAAAACACCATTCAGTCATTTCCGGAGCAATATAAAATACAGGTTAACCCAAGGGAAATTAACCTATTTTATATAACTAAAGGTGTTAGAGAACGTATTGTGTGTAAAAACAATAAATTTCAAGTTTTAAACACTACAATATCATGGCGTAAAGAGGAAATTTTAAAATGCTTAAAAGAATCGCCAGAATCTTTTTCTCCGAATGTATTATTGCGTCCCTTGTATCAAGAAGTCATACTGCCTAACCTTTGTTATGTTGGAGGTGGGGGTGAACTGGCTTATTGGTTAGAGCTAAAAAAAATGTTTCAAAATTTTAAGGTAACATTTCCAGTGTTACTGCCTCGAAACTCTGCTTTAATAGTAGCAGAAGAAGTACAAGGAAAGATAAAAAAAATGGGACTCTCTATACCGGACTTGTTTTTAAAACAAGCTGATTTACAGAAGACATATGTTTTAAAGCAATCAAAATTAAAAATCGATTTTACAGCGCAAAAAGAATATTTAAAAACACAATTTAAAGATTTGTATTTACTTGCTGAAAAGACAGATAAATCCTTTGTAGGAGCCGTTGCTGCTCAAGAAAAAAAGCAATTAAATGGATTAATTCATTTAGAAAAACGATTGCTGAAAGCTGAAAAACGACGATTTTCAGAAGATTTATCTAAAGTAAAAAGCTATCAAGATCAATTATTTCCTAAACAACAGTTACAAGAGCGTACGGTAAATTTTTCAGAATTGTATTTGGAATATGGGCCTGAATTAATACCAATGCTAAAAAAAGTATTAGAGCCATTAACACTTCGTTTTACAATTCTGTAATTAAAAACATAATGAGTTCATCTCACAAAAAATAATCAAAGGAGGGTTATTGTCTTTTAGCGAGTTCAATAACAGCCATATTTTTTATGTGAGTACCATCAATTTCAAAACGAATCATTGTACGTACTTTATGAAATCCATGTGTTCCGGCAGCACCAGGGTTAATGTGTAAAACATTTAATTTTTTGTCATGCTGCACTTTTAAAATATGTGAATGACCGCAAATAAATATTTTTGGAGGGTGCTCTTCTAAGGCAGTTCTAATTGCAGGATTATAGTTCCCAGGGTAACCTCCAATATGAGTGATCCATACATCAACATCTTCGCATTTAAAACGGTTATGTAGCGGGAATTCTAAACGTGCTGTAGCATCATCAATATTGCCAAAAACGGCACGTAAAGGTTTTAGTTTAGCAATAGCATCAGTAACATTTAAATTGCCGATATCTCCTGCATGCCAAACTTCATCGGCTTGTTTTACGTGTTTTAGAATCTGGTCATCTATAAAACTATGCGTATCGGATAATAATAATATTTTGGTCATGTAATTTTAAAGTAAACTATCTTGGCAATAAACTAATGCAGTAAAGGTATTAAAAGTTTTAAGATAAGCTGTGCTGTGGTAGGTAGATTTAGCGGTGTCAAAATCTAAATTATCAAGTAAATAAAAGTATCTTTGTGTCTTTATTATTACAAATAATACAATTATAGTTTGAGATATTTTATAGAACTTTCATACAACGGAAAAAATTATCATGGGTGGCAAATACAACCTAATGCAATTTCTGTACAAGAAGTTTTAGAAAACGGATTATATACCATAACACAACAAAAAATAGGAGTTACAGGAGCAGGAAGAACAGATGCAGGAGTGCATGCAACACAATTATTTGCTCATTTTGATTTTGATGTAGTATTAAATGAAGAAGAGTTTTGCTATAAGCTTAATGCGGTATTGCCTAAAGATATTGTAGCTTATAAAGTGTTTAGAGTTGCTGATGAGGCACATGCTAGATTTCATGCTATAAAACGATCTTATGTTTATAAAATAACAACAGAAAAGAGTCCGTTTTTACATGAATATACACATTTGATAAAGCAAGATTTAGATCTTGATAAAATGAATGCTGCTGCTAAAATATTGTTAGACTACACCAATTTTAAGTGTTTCTCAAAAGTAAAAACAGAAGTCAATACTTTTAACTGTACAATAACACATGCCCAATGGTATGTTATTGATGGGCAGTTACACTTTCATATTTCTGCCAATAGATTTTTACGCAATATGGTAAGGGCTATAGTAGGGACTTTATTAAATGTAGGTTTAGGAAAAATACCAGTATCAGAAATACATGCAATTATTGCAAGTGAAAATAGAGGGCAGGCAGGAGTGTCAGTACCTGCACAGGGATTATATTTAACAGAAGTAACCTATTTAGATAGTATACAGTATGGAAAATAAATCGGCAAATAAATTTAATATGCAGTTGTTTAAACGATTGCTTTCTCATACCAAACCGTATAGTAAAATATTTTATGGCGTGCTATTAGCGGCGATTGCCTTGTCTTTTTTAGCTGTTGCTCGTCCGTATTTACTAAATGAAATTATTACCCATAAGTTATATAATAGTGATCTTAACGGACTTGTAAACCTAGTAAGTATTCTTGCAGGGGCCTTGTTTTTAGAAGTCAGTATACAGTTTGTGTTTGTTTATTTTGCAAACTGGATTGGACAACAAATTATTAAAGATATTCGTGTGCGATTGTTCTCACATATGTTACGCTTTAAAATGCAGTATTTTGATACTAACCCAGTAGGGAAAATGGTTACAAATGCAGTAAGTGATATTGAGAAAATAGCAGATGTATTTAGTCAAGGTTTCTTTGTTATTATCGGCGATATTTTAAAAATGGGTGTTGTGGTAGTAGTCATGCTTGTTACAAGCGTAAAATTATCATTATATGTTTTTGCGGTGCTGCCATTTATATTTTTTGCAACACGATTATTTCAGCGCGCTATGAAAGTTGCTTTTAAAGAAGTAAGAAAACAAGTTTCGGCATTAAACACATTTGTGCAAGAGCATGTTACAGGAATGAAAATAGTGCAGTTATTTGCACATGAAAAACAGACATACTTAGCCTTTAAGGCGATTAATGAAAAGCATAAAAAGGCTTGGGTAAAAACAGTGTGGTATAACTCTATATTTTTTCCAATTATAGAACTAGCTTCATCAGTTACTATAGCTATAATATTATGGAATTCTGGTGTTAATGCTGCCATGAATCACGATCTTTCAAACATAGGAATTATAGCTATGTTTGTGCAGTTGGCACAAATGTTATTTAGGCCATTGCGCCAGTTGGCAGATAAGTTTAATACTTTGCAAATGGGTATGGTAGCTGCAAATAGAGTTTTTGAAGTGCTAGATACTACTGCTGAAATACCAGATACAGGAGTTAAAAAATTATCTAATGTTAAGGGCTTGGTGTCTTTTAAAGGTGTACACTTTTCATATGTTAAAGGAGAGAAAGTTTTAAAAGGTATATCATTTACAGTACAGCCAGGGCAAACGGTAGCTATTGTTGGTGCAACAGGCGCAGGAAAATCGACTATAATAAATCTATTAAGTAGATTTTATGAGTTAGATAAAGGAGAAATAACAATAGATAATGTGCCAATTACAGATTATAGTTTGGCGAGCCTTAGAGAGAAAATAGCGGTGGTATTGCAAGATGTTTTTTTGTTTTCGGACACTATAAAAAACAATATTACATTAAAAAATAAAGACATTTCTTTAGCAGAAGTAAAAGCTGCTGCAACTGCTATAGGTGTGTCAGATTTTATTGAAAAATTACCTAGTACGTATGATTATAATGTAAAAGAAAGGGGGGTGATGTTATCTACCGGTCAACGACAATTATTATCATTTTTACGTGCCTATGTTAGTAATCCGGATATATTAATTTTAGATGAAGCAACCTCTTCTATAGACTCACACTCCGAGCAGTTAATAAAAGATGCAATTGCTAAAATTACCGCTAATAGAACAGCTATAATCATTGCTCATCGTTTGGCAACAATTAAAAACGCCGATACTATTATTGTAATGGATAAAGGCGAAATTGTAGAAACAGGCTCACATACCGAGTTGCTTCAAAAAGATAATGGCTATTACAAAAACTTATATGAAGTGCAATTTAGAGCTATAGAGGAACTTAATTAAAATTAAAGAAACGGGTTGTTTAGTAAAAAACGAAATGACTTAATCTAGATCTTCTTCTAAAATACTTTTTAACTGCTCATTGTTGTCAAATAATACAAACTCTCCATTTTTAACATAAGATATTTGTCCAGTTTCTTCAGAAACTAGAAGCGCAAGTGCGTCGGTTTTTTCGGTAATTCCAACGGCAGCACGGTGGCGTAAACCAAATCTACTCGGAATATTTTTACTATTTGAAACGGGTAAAATAACACGTGTAGCAATGATATTATTGCCAGATACTATTGCAGCACCATCATGTAGCGGACTGTTTTTATAAAAAATACTTTCTAGAATAGGCTGGGTAAGATTAATAAGCATATCATCTCCTGTGTTTTTAACAAAATCTAAGTTGTTTTTTCTTTCAAAAACCAATAACACCCCTGTTTTAGATTTAGAGAGGTTTATGCATGCTTGTAAAACGGCATCAACATTAGTATCAGGGCTGAGTGAGTTTTGTGAAAAATTAAAATTTTGAAATAAACTATTATCTGTAAAAAACTTAGTAGAACCAAGCAATAGTAAGAACTTTCGTATTTCTTGTTGAAAAACAACAATCATAGCAAAAACACCTACACTAATTACTTTACCTAGAATACCACTAAGCACATCCATATGTAACGCCTTGGTAAGCTGCCCTATGAGATAAATGATAATTATACCTATAAATATATTAATGGCAACAGTCCCTTTTACAAGTCTATATACATAATATAGCAATACTGCAACAAGAACGATATCAATGACATCTAAAAAATTAAATTCTAAAAAGTTAAGTCTATTCAAAATAGCATGGTTTTTTGTAAAAATATAAAAAATAATGACATTAACACTTATAAGTTACAGTCGCAATCTGGAAGACTGCCTGGATTATAAATAAACACAGTTTTATTAAGTTGTATGCCGTTACCTTCCAAAGGTTTAATAAGCGTTAAAAAATTAAGGTATTCTTTAACATTAATCTGTTCATTAAAGTTTAAGTGAACAAGTGTTTGTTTTCCGTTAGCAGCAAAATCACTAAAATCTTTCAGAAACGGTATCAGTTCTGTGCTATTAATGTCTTGTCCCTCAAAAGTGATTTTTTGTTCCACATTTAAATGTACGGTAACATTAAAGAATGGTGAATATGTTTCGGTATGATTTTTTAAATAAAATTTAGAAAATTCCGTGTTAGGAAATCGTTGGTATTCAGTAATATACTCGTCGTCTTGAAAAGATAATTGATGGGTTTGTCCTAATTTAAAAAAAGTATCAGGAAGGTCTTTTAAAGCGGTAGTTTCTTTAATTGTATAAGAGTTTGTACAAGCCAAAAAACAAAGGGTGGTAAATAGTAAAAAGTACTTTGTCATGATTAAGGTAATTGTTGGACTAATGATATACACTCTAGAGCTTCCTTTACATCGTGTACACGTAATATAGAAGCACCTTTGTATGTTGCAATTGTGTTTAGAGCAGTGGTGCCGTTTAAAGCTTCTTTGGGAGAGGCGCTTAAAATGTTATATATCATCGATTTTCTAGATATTCCAACTAGTAACGGAAGTTTCGTTGCTTTAAATAGAGATAATTCTTCTAATAATTTATAATTATGCTTGGTTGTTTTTCCAAAACCAAATCCAGGGTCTAGAATAATATCGTTAATACCATGCGCTCTAGCTTCTGCAATTTTTTTTGAAAAGTAAAACAAGATATCTTGTGTAACATTGCTGTATTCGGGTTGTTTTTGCATGTTTTGTGGAGTGCCTTTCATGTGCATCATACAATATGGCACATTTAATTCACCTATAGTTTTAAACATGTTGCCATCCATTTCTCCTGCAGAAATGTCATTAATTAAGGCAGCACCTTCAGCTATACAAGCCCGTGCTACGCTACTTCTAAAAGTATCAATAGAAAGTAGTATTTCTGGAAAACGACTTGTTAAAAGGCGTACAATAGGCACAATACGTTTTAGTTCTTCTGCTTCGGTAATATGTGTAGCACCAGGACGTGAACTATACGCGCCTACATCAATAAATGTAGCACCATCTGTGAGCATTTTTTCTACCTGAATTATAATATCTTCAGGAGTCTTGTAGTTGCCTCCATCATAGAAAGAATCAGGGGTTAAGTTTAAAATACCCATAACTTTAGGATAGCTACAGTCTATTAATTTTCCTTTACAATTTATGGTCATTAGATGTTTAAATTGGGATTAGTTTGTTAATCAGCAAAATTTCAACGAAATTTACGCAAAATATATTTAGCATAGATGCAAAAAACAGCGAAACAATATAATAAAGTAGTTACAACTTGTAGAAACTTGTTTGTTAATAAAATGACAGACTACGGATCTGCATGGCGAATTTTACGATTACCCTCATTAACAGATCAGATTTTTATAAAAGCACAGCGTATTAGAGGCTTGCAAGAAAATATAAAACAAATGGTTGATGAAGGGCAAGAATCTGAGTTTATAGGTATTATAAACTATTCTTTAATGGCATTGATACAAATAGAAAAAGGAATAGCAGAACAGCCAGATTTAGATGTAGATGCTGCTACAGAATTATACGACAAGCATTTTAAAATGACCTACGAGTTAATGGAAGCTAAAAATCATGACTATGGAGAGGCATGGCGAGATATGCGCATTGGCTCATTAACAGATTTAATTTTGCAGAAGTTATTGCGTGTAAAACAAATTGAGGATAACAAAGGAAAAACAATAGTTAGTGAGGGGATAGATGCTAATTATCAAGACATGATAAATTATGCCGTTTTTGCTTTAATATTATTAGAAGAGCAATAAATAATATAGCTTCTGTTATGCTGAATTTATTTCAACATAACAGAAACTAATTTCACTCAAAAACCAATCTTTAGAGCTATCTAATAACTTATAAAATAAAAAAGAAATGAAAACAAAAGCACTATATATATCTAGATTACTTGTAGGAAGTTTATTACTTGTTTCAGGAGTGATTAAAGCAAATGATGCGGTAGGTTTTTCTTATAAGTTATTTGATTATTTTACAGAGGGTGTTTTAGGAATGGAGTTCTTACAGCCCTATACAGTAGCAATGGCTATTACAATTTGTGTGATTGAAATACTATTAGGAATAGCCATTATATTTGGTTTAAAAGCAAAGACAACAACTGCAATAAATTTATTAATGATGCTGTTTTTTACGTTTTTAACTTTTTACTCGGCATATTTTAATAAAGTTACCGATTGCGGATGTTTTGGTGATGCTTTAAAATTAACACCTTGGGAGTCTTTCTGGAAAGATGTCGTGTTACTTTTACTGTCAATACAGTTATTTGTGTCACGAAAAGTGATAAAGCCACTTAATTCAGGTCAATTACAATATGTATTGCCTTCATTAATATTAATCACACTATTCTCAGTAGGTGTAATAGGGTGGTGGTTTCCAGTATTCTTTGCCATCTTGGTATACGGATTAATGTTGTTAATTCAGCGTTTTGATACTAACCAATGGCGCTTATTAAGCTTAAGTGGTATAGCATCATTATTGTTTATATTCTACACTTATAACCATTTACCAATAGAGGATTTTAGGCCCTATAAAATAGGAAATAATATAATAGAAGGTATGCAGCCCCCTAAAGATGCCTTGCCAGAATTAACAGAATATTACTGGGTGTTCACCGTTAATGGCGAAGATAAAACAATAACAAATAACGGTACTTTTCCATCGGATGCAGGAGGTGTTTTAAAAGGTGTGACAACCAAAATTATACGAGAAGCAGTAGCTCCAAAAATACATGATTTTGCTATAGAAGATGATGTTTCAGATGATACAGATTACTATCTAGCACAAGATAATGTACTTGTTATTGTAGCTTACGATTTTTCAAAGTCGAGTGATGAAGGCTTTCAGCGCATTAAAAAACTTACCGACCAAGCTATAGAAAAAGGCTATACTGTAGTGGGGTTAACTGCAGAATCTTCAGAAAGTCGTTCAGAAAAAATAGCGGCATATAAACTTGGATTTAAATTCTATTTTTGTGACGGTACCACACTAAAAACAATGGTACGTGCTAATCCGGGAATCATAGAGATGGATAACGCAACAATCAATCAGAAATTACATTGGAACGATTATAAAAACCTAATGTTATAAAGCGTTGTTACGATATTTATTACATAAAATAGGATACGCAATACTCACTCTTTTTGGTGTGATAACGGTAGTGTTTTTATTATTTTCAGTACTTCCGGGAGACCCTGCAAAAATGATGTTAGGTCAAAATGAAAGTAGTGAGCAAGTAGCGGCAATTAAAAAAAAATATGGTTTTGATAAGCCACTAACAACACAATACGCATACTATATAAATGATTTGTCTCCAATATCATTTCATAGTACCAATAGCTCAGATTATACCAGTTTGTCAGAAAAATATGCTAATACATTTTCAATTGTAACCATAGCTAATACTACAGTGGTGCTTAAGTTGCCATATCTGCGAGAATCTTTTGCAAAATCAGGTAAGCCGGTTTCTAAAATTATTTCAGAAACTTTGCCAAATACTGCAGTATTAGCTATAGCATCTATTTTTATAGCTTTATTTATAGGAGTGATTTTAGGAGTAATTTCGGCATTACATAAAGATTCATGGATAGACAAAAGCATACAAATATTTAGCACATTAGGCATGAGTGTACCATCGTTTTTTAGTGCCATTTTATTTGCATGGTTGTTTGGATATGTGTTGCATAATTATACTAATTTAGAAATGACAGGCAGCTTGTATGAGCTTGATGATTATGGAGAAACGGTACATTTACAATTAAAAAACTTAATCCTGCCAGCATTAGTTTTAGGTATTAGACCCTTGGCAGTAGTTATACAATTAATGCGAAATTCGCTGCTAGAAATATTAGGGCAAGATTATATACGTACTGCAAAAGCAAAAGGATTGTCGGCTTATGTAGTACTAAGAAAACATGCCATTAAAAATGCAATGAACCCTGTGGTTACTGCAATTTCTGGATGGTTTGCATCATTACTAGCAGGTGCTGTTTTTGTTGAATATATTTTTAATTGGAACGGCTTAGGAAAAGAAATTGTAGATGCTTTAAACAAGCTAGACTTACCTGTAATTATGGGATCGGTATTAGTTATAGCAACTATGTTTGTTTGTATTAATATAATTGTCGATATTATATACGGATGGCTAGATCCAAAAATAAGATTACAATAAACTTTAGATAGAAAAGCAATGAAACTTAAATTATTATTAGCAGTACTACCATTTGTGTTTTTTTCATGTTCAAAAAACGCTACTAAATTTGCACAAACTGCACTTGAAGAAAACATGATATCTTTAGAAGGAGAAGAAACCTCTTTAGAAAACATATTATCCAAACATAAAGGCAAAACAATTGTTATTGATGTTTGGGCATCGTGGTGCGGAGATTGTTTAAGGGGACTGCCATTGGTTAAGGCATTGCAAGAGCAAACAGCGTCTAATGATTTGGTATACGTATTTTTATCGGTCGATAAGAAAATTGCCAGTTGGAAAAAAGCTATAGAAACTAAAAATATTAACGGAGAACATTACTTTGTGTCTTCGGGAATGAAAGGTGCCTTTGGAAAAGCAATTGGCCTAACTTGGATACCACGTTATATTATTGTTGGAAAAGACGGCACAATAAAAGAATACAACATAATAAAAGCAACAGATAAACGCCTTTTGGCAGCAATAAAAGCAGATAAATAAAGTATATATATGAGAACAAATATTGTAGCAGGAAACTGGAAAATGAACAATGATAGTGTTGCAACAAAATCATTGATAACAGACTTAAAAGAAGTATTAGAAACAAGTAATATAAACGATACTAGAGTGCTTGTTGCGCCAACATTTGTGCATTTAGAAAGCGCTGTAAACGCAACAGAATCTTCGTTGATACAAGTAGTAGCACAAAATATGCACCAAGCAAATAATGGTGCTTTTACTGGAGAAATATCAGGAGAGATGTTAAAGAGTATTGGTGTTAAAACGGTTATATTAGGCCATAGTGAGCGTCGCGCTTATTTTGGAGAAACCAATGCTATTCTAAAAGAAAAAGTAGATAGCGCATTAGCACAAGAATTAGAAATAATATTTTGCTTTGGAGAAGAGTTAAGTGACAGAAAAAATGAGCAACATTTTGCTTTAGTAGAACAACAATTATCGGAAGCATTATTTCACTTACCAGAAACAGTTTTTAAAAATGTTATATTAGCCTATGAGCCAGTATGGGCAATAGGTACAGGAGAAACAGCAAGTCCAGCACAGGCGCAAGAAATGCATGCATTTATACGATCGTTATTGGCTAAGAAATATAACAATCAATTGGCTAATAGTATTTCTATATTATATGGTGGTTCTGTAAAACCAGCTAATGCAGCAGAGCTATTTTCTAATCCTGATGTTGATGGCGGGTTAATAGGAGGAGCCGCATTAAAGGCATCGGATTTTAAAGCAATTATAACGTCATTCTAAACAAAATGAGTACACCTATATATATTGGATATACCTTTACCGTAAGCCCTAGAAAAATGGGCACAGAAATTTTAATTGCAGAACTAGGCTATGCAGGGTTTGAAAGCTTTGTAGAAAATGAAGCAGGCGTAATCGCTTATATTCAAAAACCAGAATGGAACGATTCAATTCTAGACGATATTTTTATACTCTCTAACCCAGAATTTAAAATCTCTTTTACCAAAGAAGAAATAGAGCAAGTTAATTGGAATAAAGAGTGGGAAAAAAACTTTAAAGCCATTGAGGTAGATGGTATTTGTGCCGTTAGAGCACCTTTTCATAAAAAAACCAATGTGGCATATGATATTATTATAGAGCCTAAAATGAGTTTTGGTACAGGACATCATGAAACGACACACATGATGATTCAGCATATTTTACAATTAAACCTTACCGATAAAACGGTGTTGGATATGGGTTGTGGTACAGGGATTCTTGCAATTTTAGCAGAAATGAAAGGCGCTACAACATTAGATGCTATTGATATTGATAATTGGTGTTATCTAAATACCGTTGAAAATGTAGCACGAAATAATTGTTCTAAAATAACGGCATATGAAGGCGATGCCAGCTTATTAAAAAACAAAAAATACGATGTTATTATTGCAAATATTAACCGTAATATTTTATTAAAGGATATCCCTACTTATGCTAACTGTTTAAATACAAATGGTACTTTACTGCTAAGTGGGTTTTATGATGCTGATATTCCGTTGATTACTGATGCTTGTAACGCAGAAAAGCTTACTTTTGTAACACATTTTAATCGTAATGATTGGGTTTCGATTAAATTTATAAAATAACACAATGGGTACAAAGGAAAAAATAGCACCAGAACATCATATATCTGAGCAAATAAGTAACTCACATGAAATAGTGTTGTATAATGATGATGTAAATAGTTTTGATCATGTTATTGATTGCTTAGTAGATATCTGTGATCATAACCCTTTGCAGGCTGAGCAATGCTCTTTATTGGTGCATTACAAAGGAAAATGCACAGTAAAAACAGGCGAATTATCAGATTTAACGCCACGTTGCACATTATTACTTAATGCAGGACTTAGTGCTGAGATTGTATAAAGCAAATCAATACTTTAAAGCATAAAAAAAGCAAGCTAAAATTAGCTTGCTTTTTTCTTTTTGTGACCTCGGAAGGATTCAAACCTTCAACCTCCACAGCCGTAATGTGGTGCACTATTCAGTTATGCTACGAGGCCGTTAAGCGAGTGCAAATATATCTTATATTATAGAATAACGAAATAAAAAATGAGTTTTTTTTAATCTTTTTTAAATAAAAATTCCTCAAGAATTGTTTTAGCATCTTCCAAGTCTTTTTCAAAGATAAATAATTCATTTTCGCCATGAAAAACAGGAAAACCTGCCAAGCGTCCAGATTCATAATTGTCTTTAATAATGCAGCTAATATTGGCCTTGTTTAAGATTTGTTTCAGGCCAGCTAGCACAATGCTAGAGTCGGTATATAATTTAATATGTGTGTCTGTATTATTCATAAGGCAATGGGATTTTAAATGGTTGCGGACTGATTTAAAGATACAAAAAATAATCCACATTAGACTTAAAAAATGTAAATTTGTGCTATGATACAATACGAAAAATATATACGAGACATTAAAAATTTCCCGACTAAAGGAGTGGTTTTTAAAGATATAACACCGTTGTTAAATACACCAAAAATTCGCCAACAAATGTTGAGTGATTTACTGCTTTTATGTGATAAATTAAATATTGATAAAGTAGTAGGTATTGAAGCAAGAGGTTTCTTTTTTGGCATGCAAATAGCCGACGCCTTAAATGTAGGTTTTGCACCCATTCGAAAAAAAGGAAAATTACCACATACTACAGTTTCTCAATCTTACGGATTAGAATACGGAGAAGATGTTATGGAAATTCATAAAGATGCTATAGAAAAAGGCGATCGTGTATTGATACACGACGATGTTTTGGCAACAGGAGGTACCGCCGCTGCCGCATGTAAATTAGTAGAACAATTAGGAGGTACAGTAGTACAACTAAATTTTTTAATGGAACTTAGCTTTTTAAACGGTTCTAAAAAACTAGAAGGTCACAAAACAGCAGCTGTAATTACATACTAAATAGACTATGTCTCTTAGCTGTAAAGTACTGTTTTTATAGCAAAAAGCAGACTAAAAAACAGCACTAATGCAATAAGTACTAAATAACTGTTTTTATAATATTTTTGATGTACTTTTATATCTTTGCGATAGCTCCAAACGATTATTGCTACAAAAGCTAAAAAAAAGAGACCTGCAAAAATAAACTGACCAGAAGTAAACATAATGTGTAAATTGTTTTGCGCAAAATTAAGGAAACATAATCATTAAACACCAACACACCATGAAAAAATACACCGATGCGGTTACCGCTTTTCACACGGCTTTTAAAATAGGACATAGAGAAACGCCAAAAGCAGATTTAGGAACTGCAAAAAACACCCTTCGTTTTAACTTAATGAAAGAAGAAAATGAAGAATATCTTGAAGCTGCTCAAAATAACGATTTAGTAGAAGTGGCTGATGCTTTGGGTGATATGCTATATATTTTATGTGGTACTATGATAGAGCATGGTTTACAAAGCAAGATTACTGAAGTGTTTGATGAAATTCAAAACAGTAACATGAGTAAGCTGGGGGCAGACGGACAACCAATATATCGTGAAGATGGTAAAGTGCTAAAAGGACCAAATTATTTTAAACCAAATATTGCCGACATATTAAAGTAAGAGGTTTATGTCTATAATCAAAAAGCCTTTCAGTACTACTGAAAGGCTTTTTAAGTTTGTGACTTAGCTATAATTATTTAATAATATCATAACTACGACTTATAAAGTTTGTTAGCTCTTCACCAGTTAGTAAACCTTGTGATAAACGGGCTAAATCTAAACTTTGTTTAATAAGTCCTTCTTTTTTATCGCTATCTGTTTCACTTAAGATATTACTTACTAAAGAATGATTTGTATTTACAATTAAGTTATACATATCAGGAAAATTACCAAACATACCATTGCCGCCAGACTGTTGCATTTCTTTCATTCTACGCATAAATTCTGGTTGCGTAATCATAAACGGTGTAGCATCAGAATCCATAGTTTCTAATTGTACAGTATATGTTTTAGGAACAATAGTTTCAAGAACAGTTTTTAGACTTTCTTTTTCATCATCAGATAATTTAGAGATTTGCACCTCATCTTTCTTGATTAAGTTATCAATATGGTCACCATCAACACGAGTAAAGGTAATGTTCTCTTTTTCGGCTTCTAATTTTTGAATTAAATGAGAAATAATAGGAGAGTCTAGCAATAATACTTCATATCCTTTTCCTTTAGCTGATTGAATATAACTGTGTTGCTCGTCTTTATTAGAGGTATATAATATTACTGTTTTACCGTCTTTATCGGTTTGTGTGTCTTTAATTTTAGCAATTAATTCTTCAAAAGTAAAATAGTTACCATCTACAGTAGGGTATAATGCAAACTTGTCAGCTTTTTCAAAAAACTTAGGTTCAGAAAGCATTCCGTACTCGATAACAATTTTAATATCGTTCCATTTTTGTTCAAATGCCGGACGATCAGTTTTGTATAATGAGTTTAATTTATCGGCTACTTTACGTGTAATGTATGATGCAATTTTCTTTACATTTCCATCTGCTTGTAAGTAACTACGAGATACGTTTAATGGAATATCCGGAGAGTCAATTACACCGCGTAGCATAGTTAAAAACTCAGGAACAATACCCTCTACATTATCAGTAACATATACTTGGTTTTGGTATAGCTGAATTTTGTCTTTTTGCATGCTAACATCCTGAGTCATCTTTGGGAAATATAAAATTCCGGTAAGATTAAAAGGATAATCAACATTTAGGTGAATGTTAAATAAAGGCTCTTCATGTTGTGAAGGGTATAATTCACGGTAAAATCCATTATAATCATCTGCTTCTAACTCAGATGGTTGCTTGGTCCAGGCTGGGTTAGGATTGTTAATAATATTATCTACAGTAACCGTGTCTGCTTTTGCATCTTCTGCAGCATCTTCTGGTAGTGGTAACGTTTCTTCACGTGTCCCGAATTTAATAGGAACTGGCATAAACTTGTTATACTTAATTAGTAGGTCTGATATTTTTTGATCTTCTAAAAACTCTAAAGAGTCTTCAGCAATATGAAGTATAATTTCTGTACCTCTATCAGTTTTATCATGTGCTTCTAAAGTAAACTCAGGAGAACCATCACAAGTCCAATGTGCAGCAGGCTCATTTTTATGAGATTTTGTAATAAGTTCTACTTTTTCAGCAACCATAAATGCAGAGTAAAAACCAAGTCCAAAATGACCAATTATTCCAGCATCTTCAACTTTTTCTTTGTACTGCTCTAAAAACTCATTAGCGCCAGAAAAAGCTATTTGGTTAATGTATTTTTCCACTTCATCAGCAGTCATTCCTAAGCCTTGATCTGTAATGTGAATCTTTTTAGCATCCTTATCAATTTTAATATCGATTATTGGATTGCCATAGTCTGCTGTTGACTCTCCAATTTGAGTAAGGTGTTTTAGTTTAAGTGTTGCATCAGTTGCATTTGAGATTAATTCTCTTAAAAAAATTTCATGATCTGAGTATAGAAACTTTTTTATAAGAGGGAAGATGTTTTCTACTGAAACATTAATATTTCCTTTTGCCATTTTATAGTTATTTGTTGTTATTATTATCTATAATCCTAATAGACAAATAGCCTACCATTTTTATAATGGTGTCAAGATGGCAGATTATAAAAGTGTAGTATGCTTTTTTGTAATTAAAATGAATGTTGTGCAAATTGTATAAATACTGTATTTTTGCAAGATTAAAAACGACTTTATAATGTACAATTCAAAAATAACGGGGTTAGGTAAATATGTACCAGATAATATTGTAACCAACAATGATTTATCAAAATTAATGGACACTAATGATGCTTGGATTCAAGAACGAACAGGTATTAAGGAGCGTAGATGGATAAAAGAAGGTTCGGGAGATACTACGGCAACGATGGGGGTAAAAGCTGCTAAAATTGCTATAGAACGTGCTGGATTAGAGAAAGATGATATTGATTTTATAATTTTTGCAACCTTAAGTCCGGATTACTATTTTCCGGGACCAGGAGTACAAGTACAAGAAGCTTTAGATATTAAAACTGTAGGGGCTTTAGATATTCGTAATCAATGTTCAGGGTTTATATATGCCATTTCAGTTGCCGATCAGTTTATAAAAACTGGTATGTATAAAAACATATTGGTTATTGGTTCAGAGTTACAATCGCAAGGTTTAGATAAATCTACTCGTGGTAGAGGTGTAACAGTTATTTTTGGAGATGGTGCAGGAGCAGCAGTATTATCTAGAGAAGAGAATAATGATAAAGGTATTTTATCTACACATTTACATTCGCAAGGACAACATGCCGAAGAATTAGCTTTAATTGCTCCAGGAATGGGAAAACGTTGGGTAGATGCTATTATTGATGATAATAATCCGGATGATATTAGTTACTTTCCGTATATGAACGGACAATTTGTGTTTAAAAATGCAGTAGTTCGTTTTTCTGAAGTAATTATTGAAGGTTTACAACAAAACAATCTAGAAAAAGATGCTATAGATATGCTTATACCACATCAAGCAAATTTACGTATTTCGCAATTTGTACAAAAGAAATTTAGTTTGCTAGATGACCAAGTATTTAATAACATTCAAAAATATGGTAATACTACGGCAGCATCTATTCCTATTGCTTTAACAGAAGCTTGGGAGCAGGGTAAAATTAATGACGGCGATACGGTTGTATTAGCGGCTTTTGGTAGTGGATTTACATGGGGTAGTGCTATAATTAAATGGTAATTTAATAATTTAAATAAAAAATGCCTAAGCGTAGCTTAGGCATTTTTTATTGGGACAAAAAGTGATTTACATCATTCCGCCACCACCTTGTTTTTCGTTGTTATCACGACGTTTACGTTGTAATGCACGGTTTTTTCCTCCTCCAAATCGGTAATTGAATCCAATATAAGCAGAGTGGCTCTCCCAGTTAAATTCTCCAACTTGTCTGTATGGCTTATTTCCTTCAAAGCTAAAGTTCATGCTGTCAAATATATCACTTACACGTGCACTAATACTCCCTTTTCCTTTTAGTACGCTATAGCTTACTCCAGCGTCTATTTTCCACATGGGATTACGTTTAAACTGTAATCCTAAGCTTGACCCTCTGTAAAATCCAGATAGTTGAAAACGCAATTTTTTAGTAGCAGTAAAATTATTACTTAATCTACCGTTAATAGCAATATCATCTATTTCTACATTTTCGAAACCACTTTCTGCAGTTTCACTAGACACAATTCCCTTAACAACTTTGTAGTAGGTATCAAAACTAGCATTGGCATTCCACCATTTTGCAAATCTAAAATTACCAGAAGCTTCAAATCCAAAGGCATTATTGTCTTCAAAATTACTGTGAGACAAGATTAGCTTGTTTGCATCTGTAGGATGTAGGGTTACTGTTCTTGAGATTTCATCATTAATTTGTCGGTAAAACACACCAGTTGTTATAGAACCTATTTTTGTTTTTTTTGTATAATTAACTTCAAAAGAATTGGTGAATTGTGGTTTTAAATTCGGGTTACCTTCAGAATCTACCGATGGGGTACTCCACTCACGAATAGGGTTTACTTGTCCGATACTTGGTCGGTCAACTCTTTTTGAGTAGCTAAAATTTAAAGTGTTTTTGTCGTTTATACTATAAGTAACAAAAGCTGATGGGTATATTGAGAAAATATCATCTGTAAATGGCTGAGAAACAATATTGTCCTCTACAGCATCATAGCCTGTAAAATTTGCATCAACATTATATTGTTCTATACGAGCACCTAATTGTGTGCTCCACTTATTCCATTGTTTGCTATATGTAGCATAGGCAGAAAAAATATTTCGGTCATATGAAAAGGCAGAGTTTTCGGTACTGCTTGTAGAGATTAATTCGTTTAAAGTTGTTTGAACTCTAGCTTCGGCACCAAGTTCTAATTTTGCAGTTTCAGATATTGGACGTATAAAATCGATATTTACTAAAAGATTATCTCTTTCATTATTAACATCATCTATTCTGCTAGAATCTAAAAACGGATTGTTAGGGTAGTCATAAGCAAAATTAGAATCTTCAGGAGCGTTGGTAGTATTGTAATTCGCTTCAATTTCTAAATTTTGCCCTTTTTTACCAAAATCTACTTTATAGTCTAAATTGTAAGTTTGTGAGTGAGAGTCTGTGTCACTATCAGTAGTTTGGGTAACATTATTTAATTGGTCTAAAATATCGGAATAGGTTAATATAGTTGTTCCGTAAGACTTACTGTTAAATAGATTTTGAGTTGTATAAAACGATAAGGTGTTTTTATCGTTAATAAAGTAGTCAATTCCTGTTTTAATTAGGTGAGATGTATTGTCTCCTCCAAAGTTAAAATCAGAGTGGTTTTCTAAATCTGTTTGATAGCTGTCTTTTTCTCCGTAGTTATCTCTTTTACCAGTATTAAAACCATAATTACCATAGATATTTACTTTTCCTACTTTATAATTTAACCCTAATGAGCTATTTAATTTAGGTGTTTTTGCAAAGGTTACTCCAGAAGAAAAATTACCATTAAAGCCCATGTTACTATTCTTGTGTAATACAACGTTAATTATACCGCTCATTCCTTCTGGGTTATATTTTGCCGAAGGGTTGGTAATTAATTCTATTTGCTTAATAGAGGCAGATGGTATTTGTTGTAGTAATTGAGCAGGAGAGATATTTGTAGGTTTCCCGTCAATTAAAACTCGTACATTTTCGTTTCCTCTAAGTGCAATAGCCCCAGTTTGTTGATCAACACTAACGGATTGTATATTGTTCATGATTTCAGACGCAGTAGCTCCTGCAGAGGTTAAATCTTTACCAATATTAATAACCTTACGGTCAATTTTTTGTACTACGGTAGAAGTCTCTGCAACTATTGTAACCTCATCTAGTGCTGAAACATCTTCGTTTAATGCAATAATATTTAAATTATGTGTCGCATTTTGTTTAGTGAACTCAAGTTGTTTTATAGTGGTTTTGTAACCAATATACTGTAACTCAATGGTAATTTTTCCTAACGGTATTTTTTGAATATTAAAGTCCCCTTTGTCATTGGTAATACCTCCCGTTAGAGTCTTGTTGTTGCTATCTTTTATTATTATACTTACATAAGGTAATGCTTCCTTTGTAATGTTATCAATAACATGTCCGGTGGCACTTCCAATTGCAGGCGTGTTGTTTTGACCGAATGATAATAAGGCAAAACAAAATACAGTAAGTTGAATTATTTTTTTCATAATGATTTGGTTATTTTTGTAATGAATACAGTTGTAAGACGATGGTAACTTTAAAATGTTACGAAAACAACTGTTAAATTTTCTAACAGTAATTATTTTTAAAATGGAAAAATCAACATTAGTACTTGGCGCATCATTAAAATCAGAGCGTTATTCAAATAAAGCAGTTCATAAACTGGTAGAAAAGGGTTGTTTAGTGTACGCCTATGGATTAAAAAAAGGTATAGTTTCTGGGGTTACAATTGATACTGATTTAAGAACAGATATTACAATTGATACGGTAACAATGTATATTGGTCCGGCCCGACAAAAAGCTTATTACGATTATATTATATCATTAAATCCCAAGCGAGTGTTGTTTAATCCAGGAACAGAAAACGAAGCGTTTTATGAGTTGTTAAAAGCAAACGGAATAGCTTTTGAGGTAGCCTGTACATTAGTATTATTGGCAACAAATCAATATTAAACTTGCATGATAAGTCAATAAAAAAAGCCCCAATAAAATTGAGGCTTTAGACGTATGCTTACTAAATATTTAGTGTTGGTGCCCGTGAGCGCCGTGAGCATGTTTGTGCTCAATTTCTTCTTCAGTAGCTGGTCTAGATTCAATTACAGTACCTGTAAAGTATAAATCTTGATCTGCTAATAAGTGGTTTACATCTACCGTAATTGTTTCGGTATTAATACTTACTATTTTTCCAGGAATAACATTTCCGTTTTGGTCTTGTAAAGGTAAAACATTACCTACAGCAACTTCAGGAACTAATTTTTCATCTTTCATAAACATGTCTTGAGCAAGCTCAATAATAGCTTCTTCAGAGCGTGTTCCGTATGCGTTTTCTGATTTGATACCAAAAGAAAAAGTATCACCTTCTGCTAAATCTTGTACATTAGCTTCAAATTCAGGAATCATTTGTCCTAATCCGGTTAAAAATGCTAAAGGGTCTTTTCCTTCAGTAGATTCAATCATTTCTCCTTCGGCAGTATCTCTAAAAAGATTATATGATACTACAACAACTTTGTTTTGTGTTTCAGTCATTTGTGTTAAATTTTCGGCAAAAGTAGTGTTTAATAGCAATTATACAAACAAAACCGATTGTAAGTTTTTGTGCTCTTATGGTATTGTACTATTTACGCAGTAAACAAAGCCCTAAAAATGTTAACAGACCATTAATAATTAAGATAAAAAAACCAAATTCAAATCCAAACCACTCTAGACTATTTACGCTTATAAAGTATGATAGTACAGGAGAAAGCAAAGCAACAATAGGTGCTAGTTTATCTTTAATTTTCCATGAGGTAAACATTCCAAAGGTATACAAACCTAGTAATGGCCCGTAGGTATATCCTGCAAACTGAAATAATTTAGCAATAACACTCTCATCTTTTAGAATATATTTAAAGCTAATAATAACAAGTATTAAAAGGATAGAGATGCATATATGTATTTGTTTTCTAACTACAATTTGTTTTTCTGCAGTATATTTTTTTTCAATATTTAAAATATCAATACTAAATGAAGTCGTAAGGGAGGTAAGTGCACTATCGGCACTACTATAAGCTGCTGCAATAAGTCCTAATAAAAAGAAACTAAACACACCAATACCTAAGTGGTTTTTTGCTAATATGGCAAACAGGTCATCTTTATGTGCATCAATTCCGTTTTGCTGTGCATAAACGGTTAGCAGTAATCCTAAACTTAAAAAAACAAAATTCACAAGGGTTAGTACGCCTGTAAACCAAAACATATTCTTTTGCGCATCTTTTAAGCTTTTACAGGTTAGGTTTTTTTGCATCATATCTTGGTCTAGCCCGGTCATTACAATAGCAATAAAGGCACCTGATATAAATTGTTTCCAGAAATAGTTGCCGGCTTTATAGTCGTCAAAAAAGAATACTTGAGACAAATCGTTCTCTAATACAAAAGCGGTAGTTGATAGTCCGTTAAAATCTATTTCACCACTTACAAAATAAATAGCTACACCTACGGCAATAAGCATAAATAGGGTTTGTAGCGTATCTGTCCAAATAATAGTTTTAATACCAGACTTAAAGGTGTACAGCCAAATTAATAAAACAGTAATGGTTACAGTTTGCCAAAAAGCAATACCAAGATCATTAAAAAGAATAATTTGTAAAACATTGGCCACTAAAAACAGTCTAAAACTAGCCCCTATAACGCGAGATATTAAAAAAAAGGACGCACCAGTTTTGTATGAGTATGTTCCAAAACGTGTATCAAGATAGGTGTATATAGAGGTCAGATTAAGTTTATAGTAAAGAGGCAAGAGTACGAGGGCAATAACTACATAACCTACAATATATCCTAAGGCCATTTGCATATAGCTAAACTGAGAGGCTTCTACCCAACCAGGTACTGAGATAAAAGTAACTCCAGATAATGAAGCACCAATCATACCAAAGGCAACAATATACCATGGCGATTGTCGGTTACCCTTAAAAAAGGCATCATTACCTTGCTTTTTTCCGGTAAGGAATGATATAAGGATTAAAACACCAAAATAACTGGCTATAAGTGTAATTATTTGAACTGCATTCATGTGTTTGTAGTTAATTAGCTATAAATGAAGTGTAAATTAACAAAAAACCACTATTTTTATCACCCCAATACAAAATTATTTTTATTATGAAATTTATAATAACATTTTTCTTTATTGCCTTTGCATTAAATTTTTTGCCAGCTCAGGAATATCAAAAAATGATTTCAAAAGGTACTTATACTGTTCAAGAAATTCAAGCTAAGGCTGAAACTCATTTTGCTGTTAAGGGTAAAGGGAAAGGAACAGGTTATAAACAGTATAAGCGTTGGGAGTATCATGCACTTAGAACAATGGATACATCCGGAGTTTTAAAAACACCAGCTTTTTATGTGTCAGAATTACAAAGATATACAGCATATAAAAATCAATCTCCACAGCTTCAGACAGAAGACACTACTGGAGATTGGGTAGAGTTAGGGCCAACCTCATGGGACAATAGTAATAGTGGCGGATGGAACCCAGGGGTAGGAAGGGTAACTTCTATAGCAATAGAAGAAGGCAATACAAACCATATTATTATAGGGGCAAATACAGGTGGTGTTTGGAAAACTACCGATGGGGGAACTACTTGGAGTGTATTAACCGACGAATTATCAAACTTAAACGTATCGGCTTTAGAGATAGACCCATTTAATGCTTCGGTTTATTACTGGGGAAGTTCATCTGGGGTGATTTTTAAATCATTAGACGCTGGTGCAACATGGAATATTTTAGCAGATGTTGGTGATGGCTACGTTAATAAAATTATGGTAGATCCAGCAAATTCAACTAAGATGTATTGCACAGCACAATACGGTGGTATTTTTAAATCGGTAGATAGTGGTGTAACATGGACTTCAATTCATTCAGGCGCTACAACCGGATATGATATTGAGTTTAAACCAGGCGATTCAAATGTTGTATATGCAGCAGGAAACCAATTGTACAAATCTACTGATGCAGGAAATACATTTGTTACGATAAATGACAATTTAGCACCGTG
This sequence comes from Flavobacteriaceae bacterium, assembly GCA_965178655.1. Classification (GTDB taxonomy): domain Bacteria; phylum Bacteroidota; class Bacteroidia; order Flavobacteriales; family Flavobacteriaceae. The sequence goes on along the minus strand of OZ238266.1, from coordinate 458,271 downwards.
GACACAAGAGTATACGGTTGATGCTCTTAGTTGGGTCGTTGGAACACAAAATCAAGATGGTGTGGTAACGCCAAAAACGGGAGACGGAATGGCGTTGTTTTTTTATGCGAGTTATGATAATCCGGTAACAAAATTAGTAAGTACAGAAATAGATTTGTCTGCCGCGACCACCCCAGAATTGAATTTTTCATATACCAACTCTAAGTGGAATTGGGATGTATATACAAATGAACTACGCGTGTTATATAAAACTGCAGCTTCAGACTCTTGGACCACCTTAGCAACATATACTACTAACGTAGATTCTTGGGAGGATATTTCTATAGAGTTACCCGCTAGTAATAGCACTTATTATATTGCTTTTGAGGGGACTAATAATTTCGGAAAAGGAATAACAATAGATGATGTATCTATTAAAGAAAAAATAGTAGGTACACTGTATTTTGAAGAAGGATTTGAGTTAGGAGAAAACGATTTTGGCTCTGGAGCAAAAATGATTGGTGTTAGTGCAGATAATGATGCAACAGTATATGTGCTAGAAGAAGTGTCTGGTGCATTTGGCGCTATTTATAAATCAGTAGATAATGGCGAAACTTTTCAGAAACTAGCCCACCCAAATAAAAATTATTTTGGTTATAGTAGTGCAGCAGATGACAATAGCGGACAAGCGCCAAGAGACATGGATATAGCTGTTAATCCAACAGATATAGATGAAGTGCATATTGCAGGGGTTAATACTTGGAAATCATCTGATGGTGGCGCAACATTTAACATTACCTCACAATGGACTACAACCAACGCAACTAATCAAAATATTGGTTATTGTCATGCCGATGTTGATATTCTAAAGTTTGTAGGTTCTACACTCTATGCTGGTACAGACGGCGGGGTGTTTTTAGCAAATAATACAGAAACAGTATCTACTAATTATTATACTGATATCACTGCAGGACTAGGAATTAGACAGTTTTATAAAATAGGAATAAGCAATACTAATAATGAAGTAATTACTGGAGGCTCACAAGATAATGGAACATCCGTAATCTACACAGGAGCGGGTACTTGGACTGATTGGTTAGGCGCGGACGGTATGGAAACTTTTGTTGATAAAAATGATGAAAATCTATTGTACGGAACTTCTCAGAACGGCTCGTTATATAAGTCATATAATGGCGGAGAAAATGTTAGTTGGGTGTCTAGCCCCGAAGATAAATCAGGTAATTGGGTAACACCTTTTGAGCAAGACCCAATAGTGCAAAACACTATTTACTCAGGGTATGATGAAGTCTATAAATCTATAGATGGTGGAGACAATTGGATTTCCATCTCTCAAAATTTTGGAGGAAATTTAAACCACCTTAAAATAGCACCTTCTAATAGTGCCGTGCAGTTTGCTGCTAAAGGAGATGAACTATATAGAACATTAGATGGCGGGGCTACAGATTGGCAACAAAAAGCAGGGTTTTCAGGAAGTATAAATGCAATTGCTATACATCCAACAAATCCAACAAAAATAGCCTTAGCAACTACAGGAAACAATAAGGTGTATGTGTCTAATGATTCTGGAGACTCTTGGGTGTCTTATTTATATGATTTACCAGATTTTAGTGCTCTGGCTTTGGTGTGGGAAAATAATAGTGCAAACGGACTATATGTAGGAATGAACTACGGCGTGTATTATATAAATGCTACAAACCCTACAAATTGGTTGCCATTTAGCAATAACTTGCCTAATGTAGAGGTTAGTGAATTAGAAATTAATCACACGACTAATATGTTGTATGCAGGAACCTACGGTAGGGGCGCTTGGCGTACCCCAATTTATAGTGAAACAGTTGGAATCCCAGATTTTGAGTTAGAAAACATTAGTGTTTATCCAAATCCAACTGCAGATGGATTTCAAATTAAATGGGATAAAAACGATACCGTAACAGTACGTGTTTTTGATGCAACAGGAAAACTAATTTATTTAATAAAAGAAACCAGTATAGCAATCCCTTTACGTATAGAAACAGTAGGCTTGTCTAGCGGAACTTATTATATTAGTATAAATAATGAAAATGGTGTTAGTACAAAAAAAATAATACTGCAATAAAGTCATTTAAAACAACTGTTTTGTGTAGTTTTACATCCATGGAATTCTCTTCAAAACTTTTAGAAAATGCAGTGTATGAAATGTCGCAATTACCAGGTATTGGTAAGCGTACGGCTTTGCGTTTGGTATTACATTTATTAGGACAACATCCCGATAAAACCGAAAAATTATCACTTTCCTTACAGCAACTGCGCACAGAAATTAAACACTGTAAAAGTTGTTATAATATTTCTGATGTGGCTATCTGTGAAATATGCGCTAATACGGCTCGTAACCATAAATTAATTTGTGTGGTAGAAGATGTTAGAGATGTAATGGCTATTGAAAGTACCGGACAGTTTAGAGGTATATACCATGTTTTAGGTGGTAAAATTTCTCCGATAGATGGTGTAGGTCCATCAGACTTAACCATAGATGCATTGGTAAAAAAGGTGAATAATGGTTCGGTTGAAGAATTAATATTTGCATTAAGTTCTACTATGGAAGGCGATACAACCAACTTTTACATTTTTAGAAAAATCGAAGCTACAAATATTATAGTCTCTACAATAGCAAGAGGTATTGCTGTTGGTGATGAACTAGAATACGCAGATGAGGTTACCCTAGGACGCAGTATTTTGCATAGAATCCCTTTCGAAAATGCTTTAAAGGGTTAAGCAAGCATATATGCTCGCAAAAACACAGGAGTTTATAAGGTGTGGGAAAAAGAGGGTTTATTGCTTTATAAACAAAAAAAAAGTGATAAACTCGATTTCACACAGGCTACAATTGCCGTAGGTTCAAGTTTACCACATAGCAAAAATACAAAAAAAGGGTTAAACTACACTATAATTGACACAAAAACTGAATTTATAGAAATACCAACACCCCAAACACCAACAGCAGAGCCAACAGCAACACCAGTAAAAACAACCGTTGCAAAGGGTTTAGGGCGTTGTAATAATGTACTCGTTAAAAATCTTACTAGCACAAAAAACACGCTAAACACTTCCGAAAAATATAAAATTACCGGGCCAATAGCAGAATTTTTAGGAAACCTAGAAATTAAACCAAAAGATAGCCTGGCAATTACCATAGATGCCGAGCAGGGCGCAGGTAAAACACGTTTTGTATTTCAGTTGTTAAATGAGTTTGCAAGCGCAGGGTATAAGTGTTTATTTGTAAGTTTAGAAGAACACCCAGAAAGCAGCTTGTTTAATGAAAAAGTAGCGCAATATATTAACCCAGAAAACGAACACTTAATAGATACTATTGGCGAGTTGCCTAATTGGTATAAGGATCTAAAAAAGCTAATACCACATTACGACTGTATATTTATTGATTCATGGAACAAGATAGCGGAAGAAGATCGTGCCGTAGATTTCGATAAGCATTTACGCAAAGGTTTTGATGGCAAACTCTTTGTAAGTATTTTCCAACGCACTTCTGGCGGTAAAATGAGAGGCGGTAGTAAAGCAGCATTTGACGGCGATGTTATTCTAAAAATGAAAAAAGCCCCAGACTTTAGAAACAGCTATGTATATGCCAACAAAAACCGATACCAAAACAAACCATTAGATAGCTTAAAGTATAATATATACAGTCAGAACCTAGTAAACCAAACACCAGCAACAACTATTGATTATGAAATAGTTTAACAAGTCTTAAAACAAAAAAAGCCCTCAATTACGAGGGCTTTTTTTCATAATAAAATTACTCTGAACGAATAATTTCTTTCGTTCCTCTGCCACTTACATTTAATCTATTAAATACCTGTGTTGCAAACAGCTTTTTTTATTAAGTTTACATTCTTTTATACTTATCATAGCACCCTTCATCACAAGCCGAAGGGTAGTCCGTTAGCATTAATTCATTATTTTCAATAATGAAAGAATAATTTAATGACTCCGTTGTAACACATAAAACAGAAATTTCTATAATTGAGTCATTAATATTATAAACTCCATTACATTCATATGAATCATTTGAATATATACTTTCATTTGAAAATGTAATAATTTCTCCGTTTGAAATAGGTTGTGTAGGGACTGGAGAGCCACCATCAAAACGCTCGATTAGCTGCCAAGTTCCGTAAATAGAATTATCTTGTTGCTGTATTGTTCCTTCTTCACTACATCCTGTAATGAACAAAAAGATTGCTAAAATTAAAGTCATATTTTTCATAATTATCATTTTTTGGGTTTAAAATATTTATTCCGGGTTTAGTATTCCCCCGCTACTACTGTTGTTTACTCCATTTACACTAAATGTTTGCCATTTCCAAGGAGAGCATCCGCATTCATTTTCTGCTTTAATACCTATTTGTATTGTTCCATAGTTTTCGTTTGGACTAATAACAGCTCTAGGTAGTCCACTAGTGTTTGCCATCATCATTCCGCTTGTAGCCATAACATCCCAATCATAACTAAAAGGGCTTGGGTTTAAATGATAACCTAGTAATGAAAAATCATGATAAATATCTAAATGATTCCATACTCTATTATTTAAGAGAGTATAGTTCCCATTTAAACTTGCATTATAAACTTTATATAAGTTTACATTAGGAACACCAATATGAAATTCCTCAGTAAACACTATTCCGTTACTTAAAACAGCTCTTACCCAGCCAGTTCCTGTTACGTTTGAGTCTAGTGCCGTTATCTCTATACTTGTATTATTAATAGGTGTTATTTGTATATTATTTGAAGAAGTCCAAGAAGCTGTAGCTCCTCCAAGATTATAGATATTTACTGTTGTAGTTTGTGGATAACAAACATTGTTAATTTCTGAAATTGAAGCACAAGAATTACTAACAATGTTTTGTAAAACAGTGTCATTTTGTATGGCATAACGCATTCTATACCCTTGACCATTTGTAAATGCATCTTTGCAAGACATTCTTGAATAAGACATGATGTTATCTGTAAGAGGACTATAGCCGTTTCCTCCAATGTAATCACAGTTAGCATTGACGTTATTATAATTTAACCCTGGATCTGCAGGAGTGTCACAAATTAAATCGCCAGCAGAAGAACAGTTAGATCCGTTTATTGCTTCAATTCCTTTTGCTGTTTCGTGCGTATGTAATAGATTTAAACAATGACCAAGTTCATGTGGAGAAGTAGGTGTTAAAACTCTATCCCTTCTAATTACCAAATTATTTGAAGGAATACTATTTGCTGTTCCTGTTACATACCCAGCGCCTATATTCCAAAGATTTTGTACAATATAATAATTAATTGCATTATTATTATTACCTGTTTGCCCTAAAGTAACAGCTTCTGCAGCGCTATCAATATTTACAAAATTTGTGTTATTAATAAAGTCTGTTCCAGCATTATTAATTATGATATTGTGAGAACTATAAAACTGATTAAGTTTGTTCGTTATTGCATCTGTATCAGGCAAAGTAAAAGCATTTGTTTCATCTGTATTTCTTACAATATGAAAAAACACATTTATACAAAGAGCAGAACTAGAGCCTTTATCTTGCAAAGTTGAATCTTCTTGAGGATAGACTGTTGGGTTTACTGGGTGTGGTGTTCCACAGGATTGCCCTAATACGGAAGTAAAATTCCATATTAATAGTCCAATTAAAATTAGTTGCCTTTTTTTCATAATAATCTTTTATAAAATTAATACTGTTTTCAAAGTTAATATATTTTTTTTAATTTCAAGTAAGGCTTACCCTTACAAATAGTAAGGCTTACCCTTACTTCTGCTGCTGATAATTTTTAAATGTTAATTTGGGGTAAAAATACAGCCAACTTTAAAACTTATAACCAATGCTTAAACCTAGTCTAGTATCCCAGTTACTAAAGTCTTTATTATCTACATGTCCTTTTCCTTTTAATTCAATTTTCCACATGGTATTTAAGAAAAAGTTTAGGTTTACGTTACCCATTTGAAAACGCCAACCCATTTCTGGAGCAACAAACGAAAAATAACGATACTTACCGTAATATTCGGTTGTGCCGCCACCTATGGCATTTTGTTTTTCGTTAAATTCATTGTTTCCAAAAGCCCAGTAATTAGCAATAAAGAAACCTTTGGCAAGTCTTTTTTTGTGTATATAACTTCTTTGTCCTATTTTCACTTCACTACCCCAACTCCAAGGTTCGCCAGCAACATTTTGAGGGTAAGTATATATAAAGGATAATTTCATAATACTGCTCCTACTAAAATCGTCTGGATCTATGTCTTTATTAAAAATAAGTTGACTAAGGCTTTTTACGTTGTGCGTTTCCCAAACAAGACCTAAGTTAGCCCCGTTTCCTACACTACCAGTTAAAGCAATTGTTGTTTTTTCGTCTGTTGTTTTTTCTTGTGCAAACAATGTTGCTGTTGCAAGTAATGTTGCAAATAATAATACTTTTTTCATAATTATATTTTTTTAAGATTAATATTAGCCACAAAGTTAAAGGCTATTTAAACACCAAACAATACCAACTACTTGGTATTTTTTAGGGTAAAAACACGGTTTTTTTTGGTATTTTTAAATTAAACAACATTATTTAGTCTGTATTTATATTGGTTTTAGAATGTAAAATGGTGTTCCTCTAGAAAATACTCTAAAAGGCTAAACAAGCACATATACGCTCGCAAAAACACTGGAGTTTATAAAAAATGAGAAAAAAGAGAGATTACTGCTTTTTAAGCATAAAAAAAGTGATTAATTCCGACAGGGGGCGTACCACACCTGCTCTAGGAAAAAACCACTTCTAAGGACAAAATTATACAAAAAAATCGTATCACTGGAACGGTAGAGAATAAAAAATTATCAAAGTCTAATCCGTATTCGGGTAATGATACAATTTCTAATAACAAAAAAACTTACCTTCCAAAGGTTCAGATAGATTGCCTTTAATCGGAAAAAGTGAGTTTTTAAAAAATGGAATAACTCACGAAACCTCGCATACCGATAAGTTTCAAGACGGTAGAGTTAAACCACTTTCTAACAACAAAAATACAAAAAAAGGCTAAACTATACTATAATTGACACAAAAACTGAATTTGTAGAAATAGTATTTACACAAAAAAAACCACGCATTGCGTGGTTTTTTTTGTGCATATTAACTGCTAATTACTTAGTAGGAGTAGGTACAATTTCTAACTGAAAAACTAAATCAGCATTTGGAGGTATTGGTCCTGAGCCTCTTTCGCCATACGCTAAGTGAGCAGGAATAAATACTAAAATTTTATCACCAGTAGCCATTTGTAATAACCCGTCTCTAAAACCTTGTATTAATCTAGCTTCGGGGCTATATTTCATAGCAGCAGGGGTATAACCTTTTGCGTCATCTTTTACATGATTGTACAGGTTGTATTTTGTTTCTAATTCTTTATTGTTAGAAGTAAATAGTTTTCCATCAGCAAAGTAACCATCGTAATTTACCAATACTTTTGTGCCAATAGCAGGTTTTGCATTTCCAGATTTTACAATGTATGCAATCTGTGTTCCTGAGTCTAATGTTATTTTTTTATCAGCATAAGATTCAAACATATCAGTAGCTTCTTTCTTTAATACTGATAAAGCAGCTTCTTGCTTTGCCATAGCTTCCTTTTCTGCAGAAAAATGGTCATTAAAAATTTTAGCGGCATCAAACTGCTTTGCTGCTTTTCCTTTTCGGATAATCTTAACCGATTGTAAAACATCGTCTTTAGCAATAGTATTAACTACATCCTGTCCAGAAATTAAATGTCCAAAAACTGTATGCTTATTGTTTAACCATGGCGTTTGTTTGTGTGTAATAAAAAACTGACTTCCGTTTGTTTTTGGTCCGGAGTTAGCCATAGATAAAACACCTGGTTTGTTGTGTGTTAAGCTGTCGTTAAATTCATCTTTAAATTTATATCCAGGATTTCCAGTTCCGGTTCCTTGTGGACAACCACCTTGTATCATAAAATCAGGTATAACCCTATGAAACTTTAATCCGTCATAAAAATTTTTTCCTTTATGTTCTTCAGATACCATTGTGTTTGTACCTTCTGCTAAGGCAATAAAGTTAGCTACGGTTATAGGTGTTTTTTCAAACTCTAGCTGACAAACAATTGTTCCTTTGTTTGTGGTAAATTCGGCATAAATACCGTCATTTAAATCGGGGTATTGCTCATTACAAGCAGTAACAGCAAAGAATAAAGATAATATTAGTAATTTCATTTTTTTCATTTTATTTAGTTATTATTAGGGGTGATTGATAATGTTTTTATAGTACAAATAATAGCGGTGTTTGGCGTTATTTTATGCGTGTCTCCTCGGTATCCATAGGCCAATTGTGAAGGGAAAATAAATTGCATTTCTTCGTTAGGCTTTAATAGTTTTAACGCTTGCCTAAGGCCTTCTATAATATTACTTTCTTGATCAATATAACTTTGTTTTACGCCAATATCATCATAGCTATAGATGTTATTATTATTTAAATCGCTTATGGTATAGGTATATGTTATTTTATCGCCAAATTTAGCAGGGGTTACATTGTTACTGTTCTTGTTTATCCAAGTATACCAAAATCCAGAATTGCTATTAATATAGGTATGTAGGCTATCTTGCTTAATGTAGTTTTTTATTTGAACTTGCTCTTTTTCTAAATACACCTTAGTTCGCTCAATAGATTGCGATAAAGATGCCCCAGAGCGTATGCTAACAGGTTTTCGTGCTTGTGGTTCTTTACATGAAAAGCAAAGCAATATAAGAAATAAAATACTACAGTTTTTCATTATGCTAAAACGTTTTTATAGTCTGGTAATACTTTTTTAAATTTTGCAATGGTATCTTGTAATGATTCTGTAGTTGCCGCACCTGCAGCATTGGTGTGTCCGCCACCATTAAAATGAGTTCTTGCAAATTCATTTACAGAGAAATCTCCTTTTGATCGGAAAGACATTTTTACCAACCCACTATTGTGGTCTTCTTTAAAAATTGCTGCTAACTTTATTCCGTTTAATGATAAGGCATAATTTACAACTCCTTCAGTATCTCCTTTTTGAGCATTAAACGCTTGCATTTCTGATGCAGAAAGTGATATATATGCTGTATTTAACTCTGGTATTTGAACAAGGTTATTTAATGATTTACCTAGTAATTGTAAACGATTGTATGAGTTACTATCATATACGTTTTGGTGAATCTTGGCGTTGTCAAGCCCTAAGTCAATTAAATTAGCAATAACTCTATGTGTAGTGCTGGTTGTAGATCTAAATCTAAAAGAACCAGTATCGGTCATTATTCCAGTATAAATACAGGCGGCAATATCGGTGTCAATTTTATCTGTATCACCTAAGTATTCTATAAAATGATAAATCATCTGGCAGGTAGCGCAAATAGAGGTGTCAGAATACGTTATTTTGGCATAGTCATCTGGTTGCTGATGGTGATCAATCATAATAAAATCTGCAGAAGCATCTTTTAAGATAAATTGCAAATCTCCTGTACGGTGCAAAGCGTTAAAATCTAAGGTAAATATTAAATCAGCAGCTGTTATAAGGGCATCGCATTCGTCTTTTTGACTGTCATATAGTAATATTGAATCACTTTCTGGTAGCCAATTTAAAAAATAAGGAAAAGCATCTGGTGCAATAACACGTACGTTTTTACCTAGTTTTTTTAAATACAGGCACAATGCAAGCGATGATCCAATAGCATCGCCATCAGGCCCTTTGTGGCATGTAATAATTATATTCTGGGCATTTTGTATTAATGCCTTTGTAGTTGTAATATCCTTTGTTGTCATACTGTTTGCGAATATAAGTAAAGGTTAAAAATAAGTAGCAAATTATAAGACTTAATATGTTTAAAAACCAATTAATTTATGTTTTTATTAACACGACATCTAATTCTTCACATAAAAAGAGTAATTTTGCCGAGAATTTAAATACACTAAAAAATGAAAAATATTACGCTAACAGTCTTATTATTAATAAGTACCTTTTCTTTTGCTCAAAAAACTTCATCTGAATGGCCAGAAATGGTTGCTGTAGATGGCGGTACTTTTCAGCTAGGAGCTATTCTTAAAGATACACAAGCAGAAAAAGACGAGAAACCTCAGGTTACTGTTACAGTACAATCATTTTTAATGAGTAAATTTGAAGTTACAGTTTGGGAATGGAAGGAATATGTTGCGGCTACTAAAGCTACAATGCCTCCAAAACAAGATTGGGGTTGGCATAATGATTTTCCTATTACAAACATTACTTGGGAAGAAGCTATAGAATATTGTAATTGGCTTAGTGAAAAGCAAGGCTTAAAAAAAGCTTATTCTAAGTCTGGTCCTCGCTATGTGTGCAATTTTAACGCCAACGGATTCCGTTTACCAACAGAGGCAGAATGGGAGTTTGCAGCTCGTGGAGGAGTAAAAGCAAAAGGATATAAGTTTTCGGGTTCAAATGAAACAAAATTTATTGCTTGGAATTTAGAAAATAGTGGCGCTAGACCACATGCTTATGGTACAAAATACGCTAATGAATTGGGTATTTATGATTTAACAGGTAATGTATGGGAATGGTGTTGGAACTTTTATGATAAAGATTATTTTAAAGCATTAAACGCAGGTATTCAAACAGATGAAAGTGTTACAGGACCTTTACGTGGTGAAAAACGTATCGTTAAAGGAGGGTCATGGGACAGTAAAACTGTATTTTGTAGAATATCTAATAAGGTAGCTACATTACCAGGAAATACACATAAATTTTATGGTATGAGATTAGTACGCAGTAACCGTCAATAATATAAAATAGAAAACATAGTTGTGTAACTATTGAAAATAGTTACTTTTGCACAACATTTTTAAAAATATAGAATACAATGGCAACAAATAGAACATTTACTATGATAAAGCCTGATGGCGTTGAAAACGGACACATCGGAGCAATTTTAGGAAAAATTAACGCAGCAGGATTTAAAATTGTGTCGTTAAAATTAACACAAATGACTACAGCAGATGCTGAAGCTTTTTATGCAGTACACAACGAAAGACCTTTCTTTGGGGAATTAGTTGAGTTTATGACTCGCGGACCAATTGTTGCAGCAATCTTAGAAAAAGATAACGCAGTTGAAGACTTTAGAACTTTAATTGGCGCAACAAACCCTGCAGAAGCTGCAGAAGGAACTATCAGAAAATTATATGCAACTTCTATTGGCGAAAATGCAGTACACGGTTCTGATAGCGATGAAAATGCTGCTATTGAAGGTGCTTTTCATTTTTCAGGAAGAGAAATGTTTTAATCGTAGGACGATAGCCTAAGAGATTTTAATATACAGAGGTTGTTTGTTATAAAATAGTTATAACCTCCTCATAAGATTTTTCGCTTTTTAGCGTACATAATAATTCCCTATAGCATTAATTTGATATAGGGTTTTTTAGTTAGCGTTTTAAAGATTTCATATAAAAAGCATACCTTTGAATTGAAACAGACTTATCGTTATAATTCCCCCTATAGTCTGGGTGAAATACGAGAAGTCCGTTAGGAAGTGTTAAAAAGGATAGGTACCGGTCTAAAAACACTTAAGAGTGAAATACAATACACATTTAAATGCATATTATGTGACATTTATTGTGAATCAATAAAAATAAAATATAAAAAGGTTATGGCTAAAAAAAAGGAACACAAATGGAGTTACCAAGAACAACTATTCTGTATTGAATATGCAATCAAACATTACAAAAATAGAGATTGGAATAGTATATGCAAAGAAGCCGCCGACCATGTGAATGAAAATATGGATGAAGCAAATAACCCTACAACTGAAGGTTCAGTTAAAATGGGTTACAAGCATGTTGTGCAATACTTAAATGGTGCAACAGAGGGTTTTGGGTCTGGCCCAAAAGGATATCAGGATGCCATTGATGAGGCAATGAAAAAAAATAACTTGTCGATTGGAAAGATGAAAATAATATTTGAATAAATGTAAAGAGTGATTTTTGTTTGTAAAAAAAAACCGTCTATAAACTAAGTTGTTGCTCTTAAAAAAAAAGACATAAATTGACAGAATTAGAATATATTATCAAACAAATTTCAAAAACTAATAAAAAGAATTTTGAAAACTATGTGGTTACTCGAATTTGGCATGGAATAAATACTACCGACATAAAATTTACGACTCAGCAATTTGTAAGTAGGCCAAACGGACATGCATTGACTGATATGTTTTTCCACCAATTTAAGTTACATATTGAAATTGATGAACCTTTTCATAATAAACAAAAAGAATTAGACATAAGTCGAGAAGCCGATATAATTCAAGCTACAAATCATAGAATTGAACGAATTAAAATCACTAATGATATTAGTTTCATAAATGAGCAAATAGATAATATAGTTGAAAAGATAAAGAATTTACGAAAAGAGGGAATAAAAAACAAGACCTTTGAACCTTGGGATTTGGAAAAAGAATTCAATCCTGATTTTTATAGAAAAAAAGGATATTTAGATGTAGAAGAGAATCCCTCTTTTAGAACAATTTTAGATGCGAGTAATTGTTTAGGGCAAAATTATAAAGGTGTTCAGCGTGCTTGGTTTAAAAGCAAAGTGTATGAAAATCATAATCTTTGGTTCCCAAAATTTTATAAAAATGCCGATTGGGACAATAAGATAACTGAAGATGGAAAAACGATCATCGAAAAGTGTAAAATAGAAGGTAAAAAAGATACATATTATAAAGATTCAATTGATAGTAAAGTTAAAAGAATAGTATTTCCTAGGAGTAAAGATAATTTAGGATTCGTTTTATATAAGTTTAAAGGAGTGTTTGAGACAGACAAGGAAAGGTCTAGTCCTGAAAAAGGAATGGTTTACAAGAGAATTGAAACTCGATTTGATATATAAAAAAAGCCACGCATGCGTGGCTTTTTTTATGCGATTTACAGACGTTTATGCCAGTAAAATTTCTTTAACAACCTCTTGTTTTAAGTGCGCATTAATGAGCGCTATTATTTTAGACTTTCCGTAACTAAGTTCTTGTCGTAATGGCGCAGAACTTAACCTAATAATTAATGTTGTATTTCTAAGTTCTACACTGTTAGTATATACTTCAATAGATTTTCCCATTACAGCATACCATGCGTTTTCGGCATCTACTTTGGTTAATCCTTTATCTAGATTATGCTCTTTTATAAAACCTTTGAGTGCATCAGAAATGCTCAAGTTTTCATTAGTTCTCTTTGCCATTATTTGTAGTTAAAGGGTTCGTGTTTATTGTAATAAAACAAAGCGCCTTCCTTGTTTTGCAAGACTAGTTTTTGTTCTGTTAAGCTAATAATATTCATTTGTAGCGTATCCATATCAGTTATAGTTTTAAGGTAGTAATTATTGTTGTTACTAGCCACTAAAATCTTGTTTTGTAATGGATTACTCTTGTAGTCTCCGCTAAAGCTTACTTTTAACTTTTTTAAATAGCCACTATTGTTTTTGTCAAGATAGTAAAAATCTACGGTACTATTTATGCCATATTGAATAGTTTTGTCTGTGCTAGTAACTACATGTTCAATCTCCCAATGTCCGTTTAATAATTGCGGCGTAACTATGTTGATTTTGCTATTACAGCTGCTTATAATTAAGATTAATAATATGTAGGTATACTTCATTGGTTATAATTTAAACAGTTGGTAGCTTTGGTTGGTTTTTTTTATAATACGTTCTGTACGTTCTGCATGTGTATCGGAAATAAATAATTGTCCAAAATTATCGTTGTTAACTAAAGCAATTAACTGTTCAACACGTTCTTCATCTAATTTATCAAAAATATCATCTAATAACAGAATAGGAGTCACTCCAGATTGCTGTTTTAAGAATTCAAACTGGGCTAATTTTAAGGCAATTAGAAAAGACTTTTGTTGTCCCTGGCTTCCAAATTTTTTAATAGGGTGTGTAGAGAGTCCGAAAAGTAAATCATCCTTATGTGTGCCAAAAGTAGTGTATTGTACAATTCTATCTTTTTGAATATTATTTTTTAGTAAGGCTTCAAAGTTAGTGTCATGAAGCTGACTTTTATAATTTAAAGTAACCTGCTCATTATTATTGCTAATAGCGCGATGTTTTTCTAAAAAGATAGGAGTAAAGCCTTCAATAAAAGCGGCTCTAGTCTTAAAAATAATATTTCCTAATTCGATAAGTTGCTCATTATATACAGCAATAGTATCAGGGTTAAATGTGCTATTGGCGGCAAAATACTTTAAAAGAGCGTTCCGCTGGCTTAGTATTTTGTTGTAGTTTATTAGAGTTGTAAGGTATGTTTTGTTAGACTGAGATATGATGCTGTCTAAAAACTTGCGCCTAGTGTCACTACCTTCGCTAATTAAATCGTTATCTGCAGGAGAGATAATTACTAGGGGTAAAAAACCAATGTGCTCAGAAAAACGATCATAAGCCTTTCCGTTTCGTTTAATTATTTTTTTCTGATTTTTTTTTAAGCTAACAACCACTTTTTCGTTTCTATCTGCTTTTTGGTAATTTCCATCTACTACAAAAAAATCTGCATTGTGATTAATGTTTTGAGAGGCAATAGGGTTAAAGTAGCTTTTACCGTATGATAGGTGGTAAACAGCGTCTAATACATTTGTTTTTCCAACACCATTATTTCCTACGAAACAATTTATTTTTTCATCAAAATCAAAAGAGATAGATTCAAAATTTTTATAATTTAATAAAGAAATCTGTTGCAATACCATACTAAAAACGTGCTAAAACGGTTGTGTAAATTAGCGGTTTGCAAATTATTGAAAAATATTAAAACAATAGCGGTAATATTAGTAGAAAAATTATATTTTTGCTCGACACACAATAAATATTATGGCTACATATAAAAAAAGAGGGTATAGAAAACCTAAAGAAAAGATTGAGACTGAAACTACTAATGAAGTAGAAGGATACGTAGAAGGAGAAAGTACAACAGAAGATGTATTTAACTCTTTAGACGATTCTGCAAATAAGGCTGAAGAATTTGTAGCTGCTAATCAAAAATATATATTTGGTATAGTAGGTGTTATAGCTGTTGGAGTATTAGCATTTATGGGATATACAAAATTTGTACAAGAGCCTAATGAAGCTAAAGCTGCCAATGATGTATATACTGCACAAACATACTTTATGCAAGCAGTAGATGCTGTTGGAGAAACAAAAGATTCATTATATAACTTAGCCTTAACAGGAGGAGAAGGTAAATTAGGACTGTTAGATGTTATAGATTCTTATAAAGGTACTAAAACAGCAAACTTAGCAAACTACATGGCAGGATTAGCTTACTTAAACATGAACGATTATAAAAATGCCGTTCAATACTTAGATAGCTATAGTGTAGATGACGAAATGACTAACTCAAGTGCTTTAGGAGCAGTTGCAGATGCATACGTACAATTACATACCGAAAAAAATCCGTTATTAGCAGATGCACTTTCATATTACGAAAAAGCAATTGCAGTGGCTACAAATGAATATACAACGCCTAAGTTTTTATATAAAGCAGCAGTAGTTGCTTTAGAATTATCTAAAAACGATAAAGCAGTAACGTATTTAACACGTATTCAAAACGATTTTCCTACTGCTTTAGAAATTAGTAAAGTAGAAGCTTTATTAGGAAAAGCACAAGCACAATAAACCAATACATCCGTTTTACGGAATAGTACTATGGCTACAATACATAAAAATTTATCTACATACGATAAGAACACTATCCCAAATGCGAAAAATTTTCGATTTGGGATTGTTGTTTCTGAATGGAATGAAACCATTACTCAAGGCTTAAAAAATGGCGCTATAAACACCCTAATTGATAATGGCGTTTTAGAAGACAATATTATGGTTTGGGATGTGCCAGGAACCTTTGAACTTCCGTTTGGGTGCAAGCACATGATTAAAACACAAACTGTAGATGCAATAATTGCTATAGGTAGTGTAATACAAGGCGAAACAAAACATTTCGATTTTGTGTGTAGTGGTACCGCACAGGGTATAAAAGATTTAAATGTACAAGAAAATGTGCCTGTTATCTTTTGTGTACTGACCGATAATACTTTACAACAAGCTATTGATAGGTCTGGAGGAAAACACGGTAACAAGGGTACAGAAGCAGCAGTTGCTGCTATAAAAATGGCTACACTTAGTACTTACTAAACGCAACCATGCCAAACAATTACACAGTTTACCATTACAGCGTTTATAACTGTTAACAAAAATACCCAAAAACTACTTTTTTTCTCTGTTGAAATACGTATTTTTGAATTGCAAGTCAATATCATATAATTTATTAATGTGATGCGGATAATCAAGTAAATTAAAAAGAATACCTCCTGTACTTGCCTTGAGTGTATTTGTGTCATTTACACACTATTGTTATGAGGCTTCCAACGCTATTTAAACAGCATAAAAACAAAAGGTTTAACTTTCCTGCTCGCCACTATAACGAGCAAAAAGAACGTTTGGATAAACTCTACGAAAAACACCATGGCACTCCAAAAGATTCACAAAAAAATGATGGTTTTAAAAAACGAACATCGTTTAGAGAAGATTGGAAAGGCACAAAAAAAGATACCGACCAAAAACAATCGCAAATACGATTACTAGTAATATTTGCATTATTGCTAGCAGGTGCCGTATTAATACTAAATCATTATAACATCTCCCTTTTCTAATGTCAGATATTATTCAATTATTACCTGATCATGTTGCCAATCAAATAGCAGCAGGAGAAGTGGTACAGCGCCCAGCATCTGTAGTTAAAGAACTGCTCGAAAATGCTATTGATGCAAAAGCCACTCATATAGACCTCTATGTTACCGATGCCGGAAAATCTCTTATTCAGGTCATTGATAATGGTAGTGGTATGAGTGTTACCGATGCACGATTGTCATTTGAGCGCCATGCAACTTCTAAAATTAGCAGTGCCGAAGATTTATTTCAACTCAATACTAAAGGATTTAGAGGAGAGGCCTTGGCATCTATCGCAGCCATTGCTCATGTTGAAATGAAAACAAAGCGTGATGAAGATGACCTGGGTACCATATTAAAAATAGAAGGTAGCCAAGTCATAGAGCAAGATGTTGTGGTAAGTCCAAAAGGGACATCTATAGCAGTTAAAAATTTATTTTTTAATATTCCTGCCCGTCGAAATTTCTTGAAATCTACGCAGGTAGAAATGCGACATATTATTGATGAATTTCAGCGTGTAGCATTAGTACACCCTACAATTGCATTTAGTTTAAATCATAACGGAAATGATTTATTTAAACTGCCTATAGCTAATAGCCGCCAACGAATTGTAGCAATATTTGGCGCAAAAACAAATGAAAAACTAGTTCCCGTACACGAGGAAACAGACATACTAAAAATTACAGGGTTTGTAATAAAACCAGAGTTTGCAAAAAAACGAAATAAAGAACAATTCTTTTTTGTTAATGATCGCTACATTAAAAACGGGTATTTATATCATGCTATAACAACAGCTTTTGAGGGCTTATTAAAAGACGGTGCTAATCCAGGGTATTTTTTATACCTAAATGTAGACCCAAAAACAATAGATATTAATATACACCCTACAAAAACAGAAATTAAATTCGATAATGAGCATGATTTGTATGCCATTATTAAATCTACAATAAAGCACAGTTTAGGGCAGTTTCAGATAGCCCCAATACTAGATTTTCAGCGTGATAAAAGTTTAGACACACCATATTCGTATAAAAATTCTAAAGCTACTACGCCAAGTATAGAGGTAGATAGAAGTTTTAATCCGTTTAAAACAGATACTAAATCAGAAAATAACAAAAGCCATTATAACCCAAGACCAACTGCGCCTAAATCTACAGAAAATTGGGATAGTCTATATGTTGGTTTAGAGTCAAAAATGTCCATAGATGCCGCATCAGTGCCTATGATAGAGTTTGAATCTGAAGAAGTTACGGGATCGTTTTTTAAAGACTCTGAAATTGTACAAGAGCATATTACATTTCAAGTACAGCAGAAGTATATAATAAGTAAAATAAAATCTGGTGTAGTTGTTATACATCAGCATAGGGCACATGAGCGTATTTTATTTGAAAATTTTTTAAAACATGTTTCTGTAAGTCAAGTACTCAGTCAGCAATTGCTTTTTCCTGTACAAATGACACTTACTCCAGATGAGTTATCTTGTATTACGGCATTAAAAGATGTGTTAGAAATGCTAGGTTTTGTATTTTCAATACCTAATAACGATACACTTGAAATTACAGGTATTCCTACCGAGATAGAAACAAGCAAGGCAACAATACTAATACATGACTTGTTAGGAGATGTAAAAGGAGAAACATTAGACTCTAGTAGTATTCATGCTACAAGAGTAGCAAAATCTATGGCTAAAAGTATTGCTATTAAGAGTGGTAAGCCACTTACAACAATTGAGCAAGAAGATATTGTAAATAAATTATTTGCATGTAAAGAGCCAACAATTTCACCGCATCATAAACCAATTTTTGTGACCTATGACGTTGGTGAGTTTGATAAAAAATTACAATAAATGATAAAAATAACCAACACTGTAAAGCACTTAGTAATTATCAATGTCCTGTTTTTTGCTGCAAAATATGTATTGCAAAAAAGTGGTATTGATTTAGACCAGTACTTGGCCTTGTTTTTTATTAAAAACGAATTGTTTATGCCTTGGCAGTTTGTAAGTACTATGTTTATGCATGCCACTATTAATCATATTCTATTTAATATGTTGGCCTTGTGGATGTTTGGTAGTGCTCTCGAAAATGTATGGGGAAAAAAGAAGTTCCTGTTTTTCTATTTTTCGGCAGGTATAGGGGCTAGTTTAATCTATACTTTAGCAAATTATATTCAGTTTCAGAATGTTTTTGATACTTTGCTTAATGCTGGGATAAATGACGTAGATATTAATAGTATAGTTACAACAGGGCAATATAACACAGCTTTATTAAAGTATGTTACTCAAGAATCGTTAGCCTCATTTTACAATACTTATCATACTCCAGCAGTTGGTGCTTCGGGGGCTATTATGGGTTTATTGGTAGCTTTTGGAATGTTGTTTCCTAATTCAGAATTAATGTTGTTGTTTTTTCCAGCACCAATAAAAGCTAAGTATTTTATACCTATATTGGTTGGTTTAGATATTTTTTCGGGCTTTACAGGAATTTCAATATTAAGTCCTAATAACACTGCTTACTGGGCACATATTGGAGGTGCGTTAACAGGATTGATAATGATATTGTACTGGAAAAAAAATCAGTTTAATAAACACCGTTGGAATTAATGAACATTAAAGAATTAAAACAGAAGTATAAACAGCTTAATATTGCAGAAAAACTCATTGTAATCAATGTTATTTGCTTTGTGTTTTATACTGGCGTATCGGCTATTTTTCAAACAACAAAAATTACAGAATGGTTGGCGCTTTCAGAAAATGCAGTAGCTGCTTTTTTAGCTCCTTGGTCATTTTTAACCTATGCTTTTTTACATACAGACTTGCTACACTTAGCAGTTAACATGATGATATTGTATTATTTTTCAAAATTGTTTTTTACACGATTTAGCAGTAAACTTTTTTTAAAAATTTATGTAATAGGCGCATTTTCAGGAGGTGTATTATATGTGTTGTTCTACGAAATGTTTCCTATGTTAAATACGCAAGACGGGTACTTGTTAGGCGCTTCGGCAGCAGTCATGGCTATTGTGGTGTTTATAAGTGCTATGCTGCCACAGATGCAAGTGTCGGTCTTTTCGTTTAAAATTAAACTATGGCATATTGCTGTGTTTCTAGTAGCTAAAGATCTTTTGTTACTGCCTAGTTCAGCTGCTGTGGGACATATTGCACATTTAGGCGGCGCCTTATTAGGTTACGTATATGCTTTACAGTACAAAAAAGGGAATGACATTGGTAAGTGGTTTGAAAAGCTTCTTAATACAATTGCCTCATGGCAATTATTCAGTAAGAAATCACCATTAAAAACGGTGCATAAAACAAAGGCAAAACGTAGGGCTTCCGATAAAACTGTTTTTCAAAAAAAACGTGTAAAGCAAGAGCAAGTAAATGCTATTTTAGATAAAATAAGTAAAAGCGGTTACGAAAGTTTATCAAAAGAAGAAAAAGCTTTTCTATTTCAATCTGGAAAAGAATAATATAAAGCTTAACTGTAGTATATGAAAAAAGGGTCAATAATAGAAAAAGGGATGTATATGCTTAACTGCATTGCAGCATTTTTATTATTGCTTAGTTATATGTTGGCTTTTGTGCCACCTAAAATATTCTCGATTATTTCGGTGTTGAGTTTATCGGTTCCAGTATTACTTTTTGTTAACCTTGTGTTTTGTGTGTATTGGTTGTTAAAGTTGAAAAAACAAATGCTATTGTCGTTAGTAGTATTGTTATTAGGGTATAATACCATAACCACTCTGTTTAAATTTTCAACATCTACTATTGCTAGTCCAACTCAGTTGTCAGTAATGAGTTATAATGTAAGATTATTTAACTTGTATAATTGGATTGATAAGCCAAACGTTCCGCAATTGATAGGTGATTTAATCAATGAAAAATCTCCTGATATTATTGCCTTTCAAGAATATCAACCCAAAACAGATATTAATTTATTGTCATATCCATTTCAACATAAAAGCCTTTCAGGAAATAGGGTGCAGTATGGTCAGGCAATTTTCTCGAAACACACAATTATATCAAAAGGAGAAATTGCCTTTAAAAACTCTTCTAATAAGGCTATTTATGTAGATGTTTTAAAGAATTCGGACACCTTACGTGTGTATAATGTACACTTTGAATCGTTACATATAAACACAGATATTAACGATTTAAAAACACAGGATAAAGCACATTTAATTGAAGGCATTGGTGCACGGTTTAAAAAACAGCAATTGCAAGCAGAAAAAGTGTTAAGGCATCAAAAATCTTGCACTTATAAGACAATTATTATGGGGGATTTTAACAATACATCTTATTCCTATATCTATAAACAATTTAAAAACGAAGGCTATCAAGATGCTTTTGAATTACGCGGTAATGGTTTTGGGAAAACATTTAATTTTAAATTATTTCCTTTGCGTATAGATTTTATTCTAGCAGACAATTCCTTTCAGGTGATATCTTTTGAGAGCGGTCGCCAGAAATACTCAGACCATTATCCTATTATAGCAGAATTATATTGGTAGGTAACTTATTTATCACTCATTTTAAAGTTAAAAAGGTGTTACTACATCATTAAACAGTTTATCCAATCGGTTAGCATATGAAATAATAATGCTATTGCAATGACGCGCGTTTTTTTAGGCAATAGTCCAATGCAATATACGGCTATTGCATAATAGCTATGTAACGGATGAAAATTAATACTACATCTATTGGCTTCAAATATAGGAGATGCAATAAGGTGATCTAAATCTACTAGCATACTAGCAATAAAAATAAGGTATACCTTTTTCCATGTTGATTTAAAAAAGAGGTATGCAATACCTAGAGGGGCACCAAAGTGTAAAAAGTAGTGAACAATATGTTCCATTACCAAAAAGGAGATTGAGATTCTAGATAGTTTAAGGTATTAGGGCCTTCGTTAAATAATAAGTCTAAAACACTCAAATTAGCTATATAACCGTGTTTTTCGCTAAATACTTGGGTGTAATGTTCTAAGGGGGGGGTCAGTTGCTTTTTTGCATTTACCAGAGCCCTAAGGTCTGTTAGGCTTTCATGTGTTTTGTGAAATTCTGAAGTATATGTAATGGTCTCAATATTCAATTCAATACAGTTGCAAATACAATTAAATATATCCATATTTAATTGGTACAAGTCGTTTTGCGGTGTAAAAAACAGTGGCTTAATATCATCTTCATAATATTCAAAAAAGGGTGAAGTTCTGTAGGCAGACTCAATAGATTTCCAATGTTGCTTTTGCCAATTTTCTACACTTTCAATTTGAGTGTTTTTATACTGTAATTTCTCTCCTGTTTTAAGATGTTTCACAGGAATATTAAGCAATAATTTTCCGTTAGCTCCATATATAAACATACGATTTCTATAGGTTTGTTTTAAAAAACTATCGGCTTTTTCAAAACATATAGTCTTGGCTTGCGCAATAGCTACAAAGTGTGCTATTGTAGGGAAATAAGTAGGATGAATTAATAAATTCATAACCTATTTTTTACGCTTTTTATAAAACACATAGCCTTGCCATAAAACAATAAGCGCTATAAAATAAGGAAAGTATGAAGTAGGTTTGCCGCTACCGCCAACAGTAGTAAATACTCTATTGGTATTAATAACCCAATTTTTAATATTTTTTAATCCCAGTTCAACGCCGCTAATACTCATCCATACAAAAACAGGCTTTCCAATAACGTGGTCAAAAGGGACATATCCCCAGTAACGAGCGTCTAATGAATTCTGGCGATTATCTCCCATCATCCAATAATAATTTTGAGCAAAGGTATAGCTGTTAGATTCTTGTCCGTTAATATAAATAGTTTCACCATCAACGGTTAGGTTGTTACCTTCGTACTCTGTAATAATATCTTTGTATAGTGGTAAAACATTGGTGTTTAGCGCTACTGTTTTTCCTGCTTCAGGAATGTATATTGGTCCAAAGTTATCGCCATTCCAGTTAAAGTTTCCATATCTAGGAAAAATATTAGATTCACGTTCGCCTTTTGGCTTAATGTTTCTAGTAATAGAAGTGATGTTTGTGTTTTTACTCAAGCGTTCTTTTTCTTCGACCGACATGTTAATGTTATACCTATCGGTAGCTTTAAAGTCAGGGTTTTGGCTTAAATCATAGCTCCCCGGTAATTCTACTAAACGATTAATCGGGTCATTAGGAAAAGGCAATGTATTGTGTAATTTGTAGTGCTTGGCTGCTTCAGGGCTAATTTTATAGAACTTATTAAATTCTGTAGTACCAATATTGTTTTTTAAATAATTTACAGATAAATGGCTCTTAGAAATAACAGTGTAGTAAAATTGTGTTTTGGCACGATCTGGAAGATTAATTTGTTTGCCATTAACAAATACGTAACCATCTTTAATTTCAAGAGAATCACCGGCAATACCCACACATCGTTTTACGTAATTGGTTTTTTTATCGATTGGTTTTTCATATTTTCTATCGGCTGCCTTATACATGTTAAATAAGGTGTCTGCAGGCCAGTTAAATACGACAATGTCATTGTTTTTAATTTTTTGAAACCCAGGAAGACGTAAGTAGGGTAGTTGTGGTTTTTTTAAATAAGATGGACTTTTGATAAAAGGCAGTGTATCATGTACCATAGGTGCAGCAACAACGGTCATTGGTAGTCGTGCGCCGTAATGAAATTTACTAACCAATAAAAAATCGCCTTTTAGCAAGGTTTTTTCTAAAGAAGATGTTGGTATAACAAAGGGTTGCATAAAGTATGTGTGTACTATTGTAGCGGCTACAACAGCAAATAAAATAGAGCTAACCCATTCTCCAAATCCTGTTTTAGGAGATAAGCTTCGGTCTTTTATATGAGTTACTTCTTGAGTGTAATTAATATAGTAATTATATAAGCCTAGAGATACAATGCTTAGAATGGTATCTATGGTGCTGTTTTTACCGAAACTACGCGCCGTTTCTACCCAGATAACCGGAAAGATAATAAGATTTATAATTGGAATAAAGAGTAATATAGTCCACCATTTTGGGCGGTTAATAATTTGCATTAATACTATAGCATTATAGACTGGTATTGCAGCTTCCCAAGCTTTTCGTCCTGCTTTTATATATAATTTCCATGTTCCTAAAAAGTGAACTACTTGTAGTAATAGGAAAAAAACAAACCATTGTAATAGTGTCATAAATATATGTTTTTAAGTTAGTAGCATTTTAGAGCTACTTGTTACGTTTTTTTAATGAGATTATTTTATAGTCCAAGTACATCTTTCATAGAAAAGACCCCTTTTTTATTAGCAATCCATTCGGCAGCAATTACAGCGCCTAAGGCAAAACCATCTCGGTTATGTGCGGTGTGTGACAATTTAATGCTATCTACGTCGCTATTATAATCTATATGATGTGTTCCAGGAACAGCATCAATTCGTTTTGCATAAATAGGAATGTCAGTATTGTTAGTTGCATCTCCTAAGATCCAATTATCTTTTGTAGAGTTCTTTATAATGCCATTTGCTAAAGATATTGCGGTGCCACTAGGAGCGTCTAATTTTTGTGTATGATGAATTTCTTGAATGCTAACATTGTATTGCTGCAGCTTATTCATCATTTTAGCCAAATAATTATTTAGCTCAAAAAAGACATTTACGCCTAAACTAAAATTAGAGGCATAAATAAAAGCGCCCTTCTTTTTATTACATAATGCGGTGATTTTGTCGTAATCTTTAAGCCATCCAGTGGTTCCGGAGATTACAGGGATATTATTTTCTAGACATGTAGAAATATTATTAACTGCTGTTGATGGTATGCTAAAATCTATGGCAACATCGGTGTTTAAAAGTGAGATGTCAGTGTTTTTACTATCGGTTTTACAAACAATAGTATGTCCTCTTTGTAAGGCTATCTGCTCGATAACTTTACCCATTTTTCCGTATCCTAGAAGTGCTATATTCATTAAAATGTATAATTAATAGTGAGTCCTACTTTTGGTTTGTAATTTAGTTGGTCTTGGTATATGGTGGGGGTAAAACTTAGATTTTCATCTACGTTAAAATGTAGTAAATGCGCAGTTACATTGGCTTCTAGAACATTTAAAATATAAACGATTCCGGTAATTAATAATGACAGATTTTTGTTTTTGCTGTAAAATTTTTGAGCATCAATTAATGCGGCATCAGAAACTGTCTGTACACCTGTTTCTTGGTTAGTGAATTCATCATCTGTAAAACCAGCCAAACGTCTTTTATAAGCATCTCTATAGCGGTGGTATTCTTTATTGTTTTTGTCGTAGAAGTAAATCCCTGATCCCATTCCAATAGCAATGACAGGTATTTTCCAATATCGTCCTTTTTTATTAAATGCTTGTCCTAATCCTGGTAGTACAGCAGAGTAGAAGGTAGCTTTAGCAGGGTGTAAGGGGTCTATTTTTGTTGCTTTTTTATTGTTTTTTTTTACATCAATATCTAATGTTCCTTGCTGTTGAGCAAAGCCCATAGAGGCGTAGATAACGCATAAGACTAACCCTAATAAAAAATTAGTTTTCACAATTTAGTAGTTTTTGTATGCGTTTAAAATCTTCTTCAGAAGCAAAAGGAATGCTTATTTTCCCACTTCCAGATTTACCTGTGGTAATATTTATTTTTGCACCAAAAAACCTTCCAAAATCAGCAACGCTATTAGCAATGTAATCTGGTACCTGAATAGGTTTTGCAGTGGTATTTTTATTGTTTTTATATTGTTTTACCAATTGCTCGGTAGCTCTAACAGATAATTTTTTAGATAAAATTTGTTCGTAAATAGCTAATTGGTCTGTAGTATCGGCAATGTTTATGATAGCCCTACCGTGCCCCATTGAAATAAACCCATCTTTCATTCCGGTCTGAATCATTGGGTCTAATTTTAATAACCTGAGGTAATTGGCTATTGTAGAACGTTTTTTACCTACACGATCACTCATTTGTTCTTGTGTAAGGTTAATTTCATCTATTAAACGTTGATAAGAAAGCGCAACTTCTATAGGGTCTAAATCTTGTCGTTGAATGTTTTCAACAAGTGCCATTTCTAGAGATTCTTGGTCGTTTGCTAAACGTACATATGCAGGAATGGTTTTCATTCCTATTAATTTAGAAGCTCTAAAACGTCGTTCTCCAGAAATTAATTGAAATGTATTGATACCTGTTTTTCGAACGGTAATGGGCTGTATAACTCCTAATTCTTTAATAGATGTAGAAAGCTCTTGTAAGGCCTCTTTGTTAAAAGTACTTCTTGGCTGAAACGGGTTGACTTCAATAGCAGTAATATCAAGGTCAATAATATTGCCAACAATAGTATCGGCATGTTTATCTGTTGCTGAAGTAATATTTTTTTCAGGGTCTTTTAAAAGGGCTGCAAGTCCTCTTCCTAATGCTTGTTTTTTAACTGCTTTTGCCATTTTTACTAGCTGTTTTTGGTAATAATTTCTTCTGCTAAACTAAGGTAATTGTTGGCGCCTCTACTACTGGCATCATAACTAATAATACTTTCACCAAAACTTGGCGCTTCGCTAAGGCGTACATTTCTTTGAATAATGGTATCAAATACCATGTCATTAAAATGTTTTTGAACCTCCTCAACAACTTGGTTTGATAAACGTAAACGAGAATCATACATGGTTAATAATAACCCTTCAATATCTAAATTAGGGTTGTGTATTTTTTGAATACTTTTTATAGTGTTAAGTAGCTTTCCAAGTCCTTCTAATGCAAAGTACTCACATTGTATAGGAATTACTATAGCGTGTGCTGCGGTTAATGCGTTTAAAGTAAGTAAACCAAGAGAAGGTGCGCAATCAATTAAAATATAGTCATAATCATCTACACAGTCTGCTAATGCTTTTTTAAGCATGTACTCTCGTTGGTTTTTGTCAACCAATTCAATTTCAATAGCCACCAAATCAATATGTGCAGGGAGCAAGTCTAAATTAGGAGAGCTTGTGCTAATAATAGCTTCTTTTATAGCATTAGAGTGTTCTAGTACTTGGTAAGTACCAATATTAACAGATTCTACATCAATTCCTAATCCTGAAGTTGCATTTGCTTGTGGGTCAGCATCAATTAAGAGCACTTTTTTTTCAAGAACACCTAATGAAGCTGCTAAGTTTACGGATGTGGTTGTTTTTCCAACACCGCCTTTTTGATTTGCAATTGCAATAATTTTACCCATTAATTGATAGATTTGAATAGATTGTAAAAATACAATTTATTATGACTTATTCAAGTGTATAAATGTTAAGTCTTGTTAATTTATTAACAAGTAAAAAGCCGTATTTCCTTTTAAAAACACGGCTTTTTATAATATGTGTAAGTGTTGTTATGCTGTTTCGTTGATTAAAATTTGTAATACTTCGGTAGCGGCATCACTAATTTTTGTTCCTGGTCCAAAAACTGCAATAGCACCTGCATCAAATAAATATTGGTAATCTTGATGTGGTATTACACCACCTACAATAACCATTATGTCTTCTCGGTCATGCTTTTTAAGTGCTTCAATAACAGCGGGTACAAGTGTTTTGTGTCCTGCTGCTAAAGAGGATACTCCAAGGATATGAACATCATTTTCTACAGCTTGTTTTGCTGCTTCTTCTGGTGTTTGAAACAAAGGTCCTATATCCACATCAAAGCCAATGTCTGCATAGCCTGTGGCAACTACTTTTGCACCACGATCATGACCATCTTGTCCCATTTTGGCAATCATAATACGCGGACGTCTTCCTTCTTTTTCGGCAAACTGATTTGCTAATTCTGTTGCTTTTTTAAATGATTTGTCGTTTTTTATTTCTTTGCTATACACGCCTGTAAATGATTTAATTGCAGCTTTATATCTTCCAAATTCAACTTCTAAAGCATCAGATATTTCACCGAGAGTTGCTCTTGCTTTTGCAGCTTTTACAGCTAAAGATAGTAAATTTTCTTGACCTGATTTTGCGGCGTTACTTAAAGCGGTTAAGCAATCGCTAACATCTTGTTGATTTCTGTTTTTCTTTAGTATTTCTAGACGCTCTATTTGTGACTTACGAACAATGGTGTTGTCTACTTCTAATATATGAAGCGGGTCTTCTTTTTTAAGTTTGTATTTATTTACACCAACAATAATATCTTGTCCGGAGTCAATACGCGCTTGTTTTCTTGCAGCAGCTTCCTCTATACGCATTTTAGGGATTCCTGCTTCAATAGCTTTGGTCATGCCTCCTAAGTTTTCAACTTCTTGAATTAAACTCCAAGCTTTTTCGGCAATATCATTTGTAAGATTTTCTACATAATAGCTTCCTGCCCACGGGTCTACTGTTTTGGTGATGTTGGTTTCTTCTTGTAGATAAATTTGTGTATTTCGTGCAATACGTGCAGAGAAATCTGTAGGTAATGCTATGGCTTCATCAAGTGCATTGGTATGTAAGCTTTGTGTGCCTCCAAAGGCAGCGGCAGTAGCTTCAATACAGGTTCTGGCAACATTATTAAACGGGTCTTGTTCGGTTAATGACCATCCTGATGTTTGGCAATGTGTACGTAATGCTAATGATTTGTCATTTTTAGGATTAAATTGTTTTACGAGTTTTGCCCATAACATACGAGCGGCGCGCATTTTGGCAATTTCCATAAAATGATTCATACCAATAGCCCAGAAAAATGATAATCTTGGTGCAAATGCATCAATATCCATTCCTGCAGCGATTCCTTTTCTAATATATTCTAGTCCGTCAGCAAGGGTATATGCCAATTCAATATCGCAGGTAGCACCTGCTTCTTGCATATGATATCCAGAGATACTAATTGAATTAAATTTTGGCATGTTTGCCGTGGTATATTCAAAAATATCTGAAATAATTTTCATTGATGGTGTAGGAGGGTAGATGTAGGTATTTCTAACCATAAACTCTTTTAGAATGTCGTTTTGAATGGTTCCTGAGAGAGATTTTTTGTCTGCACCTTGTTCTTCCGCAGCTACAATGTAAAACGCCATGATAGGTAGTACGGCACCATTCATAGTCATAGAAACCGACATCTTATCTAGTGGTATTTGGTTAAAGAGTACTTTCATATCTTCAACCGAGTCAATAGCAACACCTGCTTTTCCTACGTCACCAACTACACGTTCATGATCGGAATCATAGCCTCTATGTGTAGCCAAATCAAAAGCTACGGATAGTCCTTTTTGTCCGGCTGCGAGGTTTCTTCTGTAAAAAGCATTTGATTCTTCGGCAGTTGAAAAACCTGCGTATTGGCGAATAGTCCACGGTCGTCTAACATACATGGTGCTGTATGGCCCACGTAAATTAGGTGCCATTCCTGCAACAAAGTTGAGGTGCTGTAGGTCTGAAACATCTTTCTTTAAGTAAACAGACTTTGTGCTAATGTTTTCGGCAGTATTATTGTTTGCTGCAGATGAAGATTGATTTTCATTACTAGTAGCAAGGGTAATATCTTGAAAATTTATTCTTTCCATAATATTTATTGTTCTGTTTCAAGTCGTTTTTGCTCTGTTGCTTCTGATAGTCGTTTTGCTATTATAGGAGCAATAAGTGTTTTGCGTGATTTTTTTCTTAGAAAAGGGTCTTTTTCTAAGTCGTTTTTTATGCTATCATTTTCGTTAGGGTATTTATTGGTTCCTAACAAAACAAGGTTACCGTCATCAAATTGAGATTGCTCTTTTGCAGCACTTTCTTTAATTTTTCGTTGTATAGTGCCTTCTTTTAATTGTGATAAGAATCCACCACCTGCTTCAATTTGTTTAAAAATATCAAGTGCTTTTTCTGCCAATTGTTGTGTGAGAGATTCAATATAATAAGCACCATCTGATGGGTTTTTTACGCTATCAAAAGCACTTTCGTGTTTTAAAACAAGCAATTGATTTCTTGCAATTCGGTCTCCAAAATTATTAGACTCATGATACAATGCATCATAAGGCAGATTACAGATAGTATGTGCGCCTCCTAAAATACTACTCATGCATTCGGTTGTGGTGCGCAGCATGTTTACATTATAATCATAAATGGTTTTGTTTCTTTTTGAAGGAAGACTTAGTATGCTACACTTACTTTGGTTGTTAGGGTAAGCATTTAATATGGTATTAAAGAGTAGCTTTAAGGCTCTTATTTTAGCAATTTCAAAAAAGTAATTCCCTCCGGTAGCTGTAATGAATTGAATATCTGGTAGTCTGCCGGTTTTAAAAGTATTTAGATATTCATTAGCATGTGCTATGGCATAGGCAAGTTGCTGTGTAATTGTTGCACCTGCATTTTGATATATAGCGGTATCAACACTTAGTAATGGCTTGCTTTGTTGTGTGGAAACTAGTGTTTTAATGTAGTTAAAATCATCTTTTAATGATTTGTGCCAATTTCCGTTAGCGGCAAGATTCCCTATGATGTCTACGTTAATACGGTAGTCTAGGTGTTCTAGTTTTATTATTTCTGAGGTAAGCTTAGTGCTTAGTGTTTCAAGTATAAACTCTAGCTTAACTTTGTTTTCAGGAATGTTTTTTACTAGATCGGTAATTGAAATTTCTGAGTCAATTTTAAAAACAATTGATTCGGCACCTTTTTCAATAGCGTGTATTGCTTGGTTATTTGCTTTTAAGGCATCTGTAACATGAATAAGCTCTCCTATGCGCCAAGTGTTTGGTTCGAGGTTGGCTGTTGTGTTGTCGGTGTCTTTATGGTAAAAAGGTTTAACGGTAATCCCTTCGTTACTCTTCCAGAGAAGGGAGTTGTTGTAGTCGGCACCTTTTAAATCTGCTTGAATTTTTTGTTTCCAAGCTGCAGCGCTTACAGCATTAAAGTCTTCAAATAAGAATTCACTCATCTGTATTGGTTTTAGTGTTTGGATATTCAATAATGTATATTTCCTCGTTTTCTTTTTTCATGTAATATTCTTTACGAGCAAAGTTTTCTAATTCATCATCGTTTTTTAGTAATTCTATATCTTTTTTATCGGATGATATTTCAGCACGATACACTTCAATTTCAGCTTTTTTCTCGTCAATAATATGATTTAACTTTTGGTGAAAAAGGAAAGAGTTATCGTCAATAAATAGCATCCAGATTATAAACCCTATTAGTATTAAAACGTAAGGGTTAATAAGGTATTTAAAATACTTTATATGTTTGTTGTTCTTTAAAAGCATAGTTGCTGTTTAAGTTGTAAAAGTACAATTTCTTTTTTAGGATATTTTTTCGTTAACGATAGTTTTTAAAATATTTATTCCAACAGTATTGTATTTGTTATTTGGTATAATAATATCAGCATATTCTTTAGTACTTTCTATAAATTGCTGGTGCATTGGTTTTAGAGTATCTTGATAGCGATCAAGCACCTCTGTAAGATCTCTTCCGCGTTCTGCAATATCTCGTTTAATACGTCTGATTAATCGCTCGTCAGAATCGGCATGAACAAAGACTTTAATGTCAAACAAATCACGAAGTGCTGGGTTTGAAAAAATTAAAATACCCTCTACTATAACTACTTTTTTAGGTGTTGTTATAAGCGTATCTTTAGTTCTATTATGACTTACAAAAGAGTACACGGGTTGTGCAATTGTTTCACCTCTTTTTAAAGCAGAAAGGTGTTCAATTAACAGATTAAAGTCAATTGATTTTGGGTGATCAAAATTGATTTGTGTACGTTCTTCATAGGATAGTTCAGAAGTATCATTATAGTATGAATCTTGAGAAATGGTGGTAATTTCACGTTCTGATAGTTCTTGTAGCAATTGTTTTACAACAGTTGTTTTTCCGCTTCCTGTACCTCCGGTAATGCCTATAATTAACATATGTGGTTTTTTTACAAAAGTAAACTATATTTTTAGGAATATCAAGCTTAAAAAAACGTAATTAATATAGTGCTATATTTAAAATATATAGTATGTTTGCAGTCCGAATATTTTCGGGGTGTACCACGCTTTAGCGTGGCAGGACGTAAGCCCTGGTCATCGCGCCTCGTTTGGGACGAGTAGGTCGTCACGCTTGTAGCGTGACCACCCAGTTAAAAAGAAGCTTATGCAAGTATATATTCTTTTTAGTGAATTAACGTTAAAATATTATGTAGGTCAGACTGCTGATATTAATAAAAGATTAAAAAAACATAACCAAGGATATGTTCGCTCAACAAAAGGTGGAGTTCCTTGGAAAATAGTTTTGCAAATTGAGGTTTATACACGTTCAGAAGCATTGGTTTTAGAGCGAAAAATAAAAAAAAGAGGAGCAAAACGATATATTGATGATCATTTCGGGGTGTAGCGTAGCCCGGTCATCGCGCCTCGTTTGGGACGAGGAGGTCGCAGGTTCGAATCCTGCCACCCCGACAAAATTAATAATCAATTAACATCAAAACCTTGGTAATCGTAAGATTATCGAGGTTTTATGATTTTTAAGCAATCATAAGATTTGGTATTATTTGGTTAAAAAAGTGACCTATTCGGTTACCATTTTATAATAGGTATATAGGTAACCGAATTATTGATTTGACTTTCGTCAGTAAACAAATGTTTAACTAAAGACGAAAGATATGAAAACTTCGACAACGTTTAGTATTCTGTTTTGGCTCAAACTATCAAAAGCTAAAAATGGAAAAGCACCTCTTTATGCACGTATAACAGTAAATGGGAAAAGAGCAGAAATTAGCCTCAAACGAAAAATTAAAATTGAATTTTGGAGCTCTGCCAAAAACAAAGTAAAAGGTACCAACCAAGAGGCTCGAATTATTAATGCATATTTGGACCAGGTGTCTTCAGAGCTTCATCAATCCAAAAACGAATTAAAATCCGAAGGTAAGATTACTTCAGCTCAAACCGTTAAGGCTCGTTACCTAAAAGAAGATGAACAAAATTATTCTTTAAATGATATCATAAAATATCATAATGAAGATATGGTAGGGAAACTCAAATGGGGTACTCAAAAAAACTACTTCACAACACAAGGGTACATTGCAGATTTCATTTTTGTAAAATATAAAGTTACAGATATGTATTTAAAGCAATTGGATTATAATTTCATTTTAAAGTTTGAAAAATACTTAAGAAATTTCACACCCACAGACCACCAAAAACCAATGGGTAACAATACTGTAATGAAGCATATTGAACGCTTTAGAAAAATGATTACACTATCTTATAAACTGGAATGGATTGAAAGAGACCCGTTTATAAACTTTAAATCTAAATTTGTAAAAGTAGAAAGAGGGTTTTTAACTGAAATGGAATTGAAAAAAATTGAAGAAAAAGATTATTCAATTGAAAGATTACAATTAGTAAAGGATCTATTTGTTTTCGCTTGTTACACTGGCTTGAGTTATATTGATGTAATTAAATTAACTGCTAATGATATTAATTACGGGATAGATGGCGAGCTGTGGTTAATTATGAAAAGAGAGAAAACAAACAATGCCTTACGAATACCTATACTACCTAAAGCACTTACTTTAATTAATAAGTATAAAGAAAATCCAAAAGCATTAGCAAATGCTACTGTATTTCCAAAAATGTCAAACCAAAAATTAAATGCTTATTTAAAAGAAATAGCAGATTTATGCAGAATAGAAAAGAATCTAACATTTCATCTGGCACGACATACATTTGCTACAACAGTAACTTTAAGTAATGGTGTACCAATTGAAACCGTATCTAAACTTTTAGGTCATTCTCGCATTTCAACAACACAAATTTATGCTAAAGTGATTGAACGTAAGGTAAGTGATGATATGAAAACATTAAGAGCAAAATTTGAGAAAGGTGTAAAAACAACCAAAAACCAATCAAGTTTTATTTAAAGCAAAGTTAAAATCTATTCAAATTGAATTAAATTTTATACCTTTGTTTTCAATATGAAACAAGTATTCCATAAAATAATGTCACTTTTAATGGCTTTTGTAGTGTTATTTTCTACAATGTCATTTACTGTAGATATGCACTATTGTGGAGATACTTTAATGGATACAGCTATATTCCATAAAGCAGAAACCTGTGGAATGGAAATGGAAAACCCATTAACTGATGGGTGTTCTATAACAAAAAAGAATTGTTGTAGTGATGAACAATTAGCTGTTGATGGTCAAAATGAATTACAACTTCAAGTTGATAAAATTACTTTTGAGCAGCAAGTATTTATTGCTTCTTTCGTATATACTTACATTAACCTTTTTGAAGGGTTAGATAATAACGTATCTTCTTTCGAAGAATACGAACCACCACTTGTCGTCAAGCAAATCTTCAAGATTGACGAGACTTATTTAATTTGATTTTTAAACATTAGACTGTTTTATCCTATGGCTGTATGTCATAAGGATGATTTTTTGTATTCGGTGTTTTCTTAACACCTATGTCTAACTGTTTAATAATCAAAGACAATGCTAAATATAAGCATCAAATTTTTAATAGAAAATAAACTCGTAGCAGTATTATTACTTATTCTCTTTATAGGTTGGGGAACGGTAAATGCACCATTTAATTGGGAAACAGGATTTTTACCAAGTAACCCTGTAGCTGTAGACGCTATTCCCGATATTGGAGAGAACCAACAAATAGTATTTACTAAATGGGATGGTCGTTCACCACAAGATATAGAAGACCAAATAACCTATCCATTAACAACATCTTTACTCGGTATTCCAGGAGTAAAAACCATTCGTAGTTCGTCTATGTTTGGCTTTTCAAGTATCTATATCATTTTTGAAGAAGATATTGAGTTTTACTGGAGTCGTAGTAGAATATTAGAAAAACTCAACTCTTTGCCAAGCGGATTATTACCCGAAGGTGTTAATCCTGCTTTGGGTCCAGATGCCACAGGATTAGGACAAATTTTTTGGTACACATTAGAAGGTCGTGATGAAAGCGGAAATGTAACAGGTGGTTGGGATTTACAAGAATTACGAAGTATTCAAGACTACTATGTTAAATATGCACTATCGTCTGCAAGTGGCGTATCAGAAGTAGCATCAATTGGTGGTTATGTACAAGAATACCAAGTAGATGTTAATCCTGAATTGATGCGTCAATATAATATTGGATTACATCACGTTGTAAAAGCAGTTAAGGAAAGTAATAAAGACATTGGTGCACAAACTATTGAAATTAATAATGCTGAATATTTAGTACGTGGTTTAGGTTATGTGAAATCTATTGAAGACATAGAAAATGCAGTCGTTACTTCCAAAGATTATACTGCAATACGAATTAAAGATATTGGAAAAGTATCTTTAGGTCCTGCAACACGTAGAGGATTATTGGATAAAGAAGGTGCAGAAGTTGTTGGTGCTGTTGTAGTCGCTCGTTATGGTGCGAATCCGATGGAAGTTATTAATAACGTTAAAGAGAAAATCAACGAATTAAGTGCAGGACTACCTTCAAAAGTATTACAAGATGGTAGAACTTCACAAGTAACTATTGTACCTTTTTATGACAGAACAGAACTCATTCAAGAAACTTTAGGCACACTTAATGAAGCCTTAACGTTAGAGATACTAATTACCATTTTAGTTATAATCATTATGGTATTTAATCTTCGAGCTTCAGTATTGATTTCTGGTTTACTACCTGTTGCTGTATTAATGGTTTTTATAGCAATGAAGCTCTTTGGTGTCGATGCTAATATTGTGGCTTTATCAGGTATCGCTATTGCTATTGGTACAATGGTAGATGTTGGTGTAATACTTTCAGAAAATATTATAAGGCATTTGGATGAAAATGAAAATGTCATTCCGTCAGAGCGAGGAACGAGCGACGAGGAATCTCATAAAAATTTATCCATAAACACAGTAGTTTACAACGCAACAGCAGAAGTATCTGGAGCAATTGTAACAGCAGTTATGACAACCATTATAAGTTTTATTCCTGTATTTACAATGATTGGTGCTGAAGGAAAATTATTCAGACCATTAGCCTTTACTAAAACATTTGCTTTAACAGCTTCAATTATTGTAGCGTTGTTTTTAATTCCACCCTTTGCTGCATTTTTATTTAAAAAGAAAAGCATTAAAACCAATTTCAAATATGTTTTAAATGGTGTTTTAATAGCTTTAGGTATTGCAGCTATAATCTACGGTTATTGGTTAGGTCTAATATTGATTGGTTTTGGAATTGTTGCACTAATAAAGCAACAAGAAATAATATCAGAGAAACAAGCAAACCTTATCAATATTATTATTTCGGTATCAGCTATCGTATTCTTGTTAGCCGAATATTGGAGACCTTTAGGTGTAGATAAAAGCATCTTTTGGAATCTCATTTTTGTAAGTATTATTTGCTTTGGTTTATTAGGTGTATTCTCATTATTCATAAGGTATTATACACGTATTTTAAAATGGTGCTTGAACAATAAATTGATATTCTTATCCATACCAACAGCGATTGTAATAGCAGGATTTTTCATAATGAAAAATACAGGCAAAGAATTTATGCCATCTTTAAATGAAGGTTCTTTTTTATTGATGCCAACTTCAATGCCACATTCTGGAGTCGAAGAAAACAAGCGTGTCTTACAACAGTTAGATATGGCTGTAGCCAGTATTCCAGAGATAAAAACGGTTGTTGGTAAAGCAGGTCGTACAGAATCAGCTTTAGATCCAGCGCCATTGTCTATGTATGAAAATATTATTCAGTATAAACCAGAATATATGCTGAATAAAAACGGAGAACGTCAACGCTACAAAGTAAATGATGATGGCTTATTTGAATTAAAAGATGGTCGTTTCATCGCAAATCCTAATAATACCAAAAATGTCACTGTGAGCGCAGTCGAAAGGTTGCAATTAATAGAAGATAATAATGGCGAGTTTTATCGAAACTGGCGACCAGAAATAAAATCACCAGACGATATTTGGAATGAAATCGTAAAAGTCACCAAGTTACCT
The DNA here is from genome assembly GCA_965178655.1 of Flavobacteriaceae bacterium. Taxonomy (GTDB): domain Bacteria; phylum Bacteroidota; class Bacteroidia; order Flavobacteriales; family Flavobacteriaceae. The sequence goes on along the minus strand of OZ238266.1, from coordinate 421,711 downwards.
GGTGTTACTTCAGCACCTAAACTACAACCTATAGAAACACGATTAGTAATGTTGCAAACAGGTATGCGAGCACCAATGGGAATAAAGGTTAAAGGTCAAGATTTAAAACAAATAGAAGCCTTTGGTGTACAGTTAGAAGGTATTTTAAAACAAGCTGAAGGTGTAAAAGATGAAGCTGTTTTTGCAGACCGGATTGTTGGTAAACCTTATTTGTTAATTGATATTGATAGGGAAAAAATTGCACGTTACGGTATATCTATACAAGATGTACAAGAGGTGCTAAAAGTAGCTGTTGGTGGTATGGTATTAACCCAAACTGTTGAAGGTAGGGAGCGTTATGGAGTACGTGTTAGATACCCAAGAGAATTAAGAGCTAATCCAACCGATTTAAAGCAAATATATGTACCAGTTGAAAAAGGCAGTCCGGTGCCTTTAAGCGAATTGGCAACCATTAGATATGAACAAGGTCCACAAGTTATTAAGAGTGAAGATACTTTTTTAGTAGGCTATGTATTATTTGATAAAATGGATGGCTTTGCAGAAGTAAATGTTGTTGAAAATGCACAAGCACTTATTCAAGAAAAGATAGATTCTGGTGAGCTAATTGTACCAAAAGGTATCAACTATGCATTCACAGGAACTTATGAAAATCAGTTACGAGCAGAAAAAACGCTATCTGTTGTTGTGCCTTTAGCATTGGCAATTATCTTTTTAATTCTGTATTTCCAATTCCGTTCTGTGACAACCTCTTTAATGGTATTTACAGGCATTGCAGTAGCATTTGCAGGTGGTTTTATTATGATTTGGTTGTATGGTCAAGATTGGTTTTTAAACTTCAACTTCTTTGGAGAAAATATGCGAGATTTATTCAGGATGCATCCCATTAATTTAAGTGTAGCGGTTTGGGTTGGGTTTATTGCACTCTTCGGTATTGCAACCGATGATGGTGTAGTAATGGCAACCTATTTAACGCAAACTTTTGATAGAAACACACCAGAGAATAAAAAGGAAATTAGAGCATCAATAGTAGAAGCAGGAGAAAAACGTATCAGACCGTGTTTAATGACTACTGCAACAACAATTTTGGCATTATTACCAGTACTAACATCCACAGGACGAGGAAGCGATATAATGATTCCTATGGCAATACCAAGTTTTGGTGGAATGCTCATAGCCTTAATAACTTTATTTGTAGTTCCAGTATTATACAGCTGGAAATCCGAAGTTCAACTTAAAAGAGCAACAAAATGAAACACATAAAATTCAATATAAAAACAGTCTTTGTTCTTTGTGCTTTATGCTTTGTGCTTTCTGCTCAAAGTCAAGAGTTAGAAACGCTTATTGATGTAGCATTAAATAACAACCCAGAAATTCAAAAATTTGAGTTGCAATACAATAGAGCTTCTGAAAAAGTAAACGAAGTCAATACCATTCCTAATACTGAATTTGGTGTAGGCTACTTTGTAAGTGAACCAGAAACAAGAACAGGAGCGCAACGCTTTAAAGTTTCAGCAAAACAAATGTTGCCTTGGTTTGGCTCTATAACAGCAAGAGAGAATTATGTAAGTTCTTTAGCTGAAACTAAATATGAAGATATTGTAATTGCCAAACGTAAATTAATGGCTTCTGTATCACAATCCTATTATAGTTTATACGCCAACAAAGCGAAACAAAAGGTGCTAATAGAAAACATTAAACTATTGGAAACCTATGAGACATTAGCACTAACCTCTGTTGAGGTTGGTAAAGCATCTGCTGTAGATGTGTTGCGATTACAAATGCGTCAAAATGAAATGCAACAACTAAAAGATGTTTTAAGTCAACAGTTTTTAGCAGAACAAACAAATTTGAATAATCTTTTGAATAGGGAAAATGATATTGCTGTTACTGTGGTAGAGAGTTTAATGATGCCTTCAGAAGACTTTGAAATCACTACTAAAAATTTAGCATTACATCCTGAATTGTTGAAGTATGATAAACTATTTCAATCCATAGAACAATCAGAATTACTAAACCAAAAAGAAAGTAGTCCAATGATTGGTTTTGGGTTGGATTATATTAATGTTACCGAAAGACCAGATATGAATTTCTCGGATAACGGTAAGGATATTGTGATGCCAATGGTTTCGGTTTCTATTCCAATATTCAATAACAAGTATAAATCGCAATCCAAACAAAATCAGCTACAACAACAAGAGATTATTTCACAAAAACAAGTACGATTAAACACTTTGGAAACGCTTTTAAGTAAAGCGATTAATGAACGTATTTCTGCAAGAATAAGTTATACTACGCAAACCAAGAACTTAAAACAAGCCAAAGATGCTGAAGAAATTTTAATCAAAAGCTACGAAACAGGAACGATTGATTTTAATGATGTTTTGGATATTCAAGAGCTACAACTAAAATTTCAGATGAACCAAATCGAATCCATAAAAACCTACTATGTACAAAGTACAATCATAAATTATTTAATACAATGAAACACTTATATAATATACAAGGAATGACCTGCAGCGGTTGTCGTAGTCACGTAAAAGAAACACTTTCTAAAGTGGAAGGTGTTTCAAAAGCAACTGTCGATTTAGAAAAGGCTGAAGCTACCATAGAAATGGAATCACAAATCCCAATTGAAAAGTTTCAAGAAGCCTTAAAAAACGATGGTGGCAGATACAGTATTCATAAACAAGGCGAACATCATCAACATTTCGAAAATAAAAAGAAAGAGCAATCTAAAGGAAATGGTACAGGCACATTTTATTGTCCTATGCATTGCGAAGGCGATAAAACTTATGACAAATCAGGTGATTGTCCTGTTTGCGGAATGGATTTGGTCGAAGAACAAAATCTATCAACTACAAATTCAGAACAATGGACGTGTCCAATGCACCCAGAAGTTGTAAAGGATGAAGCAGGTTCGTGTCCTATTTGTGGAATGGATTTAGTACCAATGCAACCAGACCTATCAGCAGAAGAAAAGACCTATAAAAAACTATTAAAGAAGTTTTGGATAGCAGCAGCATTTACATTGCCAATTTTCCTAATCGCAATGAGCGAAATGTTGAATAACAATCCTTTGTACGATATAATGGAACAAAAATATTGGAACTGGATTCAGTTTGCATTATCCATTCCAGTTGTGTTTTATGCCACTTGGATGTTCTTTGAACGTGCATACAAAAGCATTAAAACGTGGAATCTTAATATGTTTACACTTATTGGCATCGGTGCTGGTGTAGCGTGGTTGTTTAGTGTGTTTGGAATGTTTTTTCCTGATGTGTTTCCAAGTCAGTTTAAAACGGAATCTGGTGCAGTTCACGTTTATTTTGAAGCAGCAACAGTTATTTTAACCTTGGTGTTGTTAGGTCAGTTATTAGAGGCTCGTGCACATAGTAAAACCAATTCAGCGGTTAAAGAATTATTAAAGTTAGCACCTAATAAAGCTATAAAAATAATAGATGAAGAAGAAGTTGAAGTCAGTATAGATAAGATAGAATTAAATGATATTCTAAAAGTAAAACCAGGCGATAAAATTCCTGTAGATGGTGTGATAACACAAGGCGAAACAACTATTGACGAATCTATGATTACAGGAGAACCTATTCCTGTAAACAAATCTCAAGATGATAAAGTAAGTAGCGGAACCATTAATGGTAATCAGTCCTTTTTAATGAAAGCCGAAAAAGTAGGTAGCGACACATTGTTATCTCAAATCATCCATATGGTGAATGATGCGAGTAGAAGTCGCGCACCTATTCAAAATTTAGCAGATAAGGTATCAGGTTATTTTGTACCAGTTGTAGTTCTTATTTCTATTATCACATTTATTGTATGGTCTATTTGGGGACCAGAACCAGTTTATGTGTATGCGTTTGTAAATGCAATTGCAGTACTAATAATTGCGTGTCCTTGTGCATTAGGTTTAGCAACACCAATGTCTGTAATGGTTGGCGTGGGTAAAGGTGCTCAAAATGGTGTATTGATTAAAAATGCCGAAGCTCTTGAAAAAATGGATAAGGTAAATACACTTATAGTTGATAAAACAGGAACAATTACAGAAGGGAAACCAACAGTAGAAACGGTAGGTGCTTTTAGTGATACTCTAAACGAAAAAGAGCTACTACAATACATCGTTTCATTAAATACCAATAGCGAGCACCCATTAGCAGAAGCAACTGTTAAATATGGAAAAGAGCATAATGCTGAAATAATAAAATCTGAAAACTTTAGTGCTGTTACAGGAAAAGGTGTTGAAGCTATAATAAATGATAAAAAAGTAGCATTAGGAAATCCTAAAATGATGGAATATGCCAAAGCAGATATTACTTCTAAAATGAAGGACGAAGCTAAAAAGTACCAAAAGCAAGGTAAAACAGTTTCTTATTTAGCCATAGATAAAACAGTTGTAGGTTATGTAGTTATTGGCGATAAAATAAAAGAAACAAGTGCCAAAGCGATTAAGGAACTTCAAGAAAAAGGAATTGATGTTATAATGCTTACAGGCGATAATCACGATACAGCACAAGCAGTAGCATCAGAATTGAATCTTGCAGATTTTAAAGCCAGTATGCTACCAGAAGATAAACTCAAAGAAGTAGAGAAACTGCAAGAAAAAGGAAAGGTAGTTGCTATGGCAGGTGATGGTATTAATGATGCACCAGCATTGGCAAAAAGTGATGTAGGTATTGCAATGGGTACAGGAACAGATGTAGCGATAGAAAGTTCAATGATAACATTAGTAAAAGGCGATTTACACGGCATTGTAAAAGCCAGAAATTTAAGTGATTACGTAATGAAGAATATTAAGCAGAATTTATTTTTTGCACTTATTTATAACACATTAGGAGTACCTATAGCAGCAGGCGTATTATTCCCATTCTTTGGTATTTTATTGTCGCCAATGATAGCAGCTTTAGCAATGAGCTTTAGCTCTGTTTCTGTAATAGTAAACGCATTACGATTAAAAAATATTAAAATATAACACTATGAAAAAATATATAATTTACTTCGGAATATTGGTAGTTGGATTGTTGTTAGGATGGTTGCTTTTTGGTGGTTCATCAAAAGAAGAAACAGAGCATAATCACGATAAGGTTTCAGAAACCAATCAAATGTGGACCTGTTCTATGCATCCACAAATTATGCAACCTGAATCAGGCGATTGTCCTATTTGTGGTATGGATTTAATTCCTGCCGAATCTGGAGCAGATGGTTTAGCAGCAGACCAATTCAAATTAACAAAAAATGCAATGGCTTTGGCCAACATTCAAACATCAATTGTTGGAAGTAGTAAGGCAGACGATAACGGTATAAACCTATCAGGTAAAATTGTTGCCAATGAAAAAGCAAATGCTGTACAAGTCAGTTATTTTTCTGGAAGAATTGAACGCTTAAATGTTAGTTTTACTGGAGAAAAAGTAAACAAAGGGCAATTATTAGCAACCATTTATTCATCAGAATTATATGCAGCACAGCAAGAATTAATTACAGCAGCTTCATTAAAAGAATCGCAACCGGCATTATATAAAGCAGTTCGTAATAAATTAAAATTATGGAAACTTTCTGAAAAGCAAATCAATCAAATAGAACAAACAGGAAAAGTAAAAGAAAATTTTCCTGTCTACGCAACTATCTCTGGTACTGTAACAGAAAAATTAGTAGAGCAAGGCGATTATATAAAACAAGGGCAACCTTTATTAAAAATCGCAAACTTAAATTCAGTTTGGGGAAACTTTGATGTGTACGAAAATCAAATAGACTTATTTAAAAAAGGGCAAGAAATAAACGTAACAACAAATACTTATCCTAATAAAAAATTTAAAGGTAAAGTAGATTTTATTGATCCTATTTTAGATAACAGAACACGTACTGTCAAATTAAGAGTAGTACTTAATAATAAAGACGAAGTATTTAAACCAGGAATGTTTATTGAAGGAAAAATTAAAGGGGTAACATCTACTAAAGAAAAATCATTATTCGTGCCTTCATCTGCCATTTTATGGACAGGTGAACGCTCTGTAGTATATATAAAAACCAATCCAGACCAACCAGTTTTTGAAATGCGTCAAATAACTTTAGGTAACCAAATAGGTAGTAATTACAAAGTATTAAAAGGTTTAGAAAATGGTGATGAAATTGTAACCAATGGAACTTTTACAGTTGATGCAGCAGCACAATTACAAGGAAAAAAATCTATGATGAATAAAGATGGTGGAAAAGTAATGACTGGTCACGAAGGGCATTTAGGTATGGATAGTAATTCATCAAAAAATAATACAGACCATACCAATATGAATGAACGGTTGGAAGTATCAAAAGTATTTCAGAAACAATTAAAAAAAGTATTTGAAAGCTATATAAATTTAAAGGATGCGTTTGTTAAAGATAACTCAAGTAAAGCATCAGAAAATGCAAATAGTTTACTTGATAATTTGAATAATGTGGATATGAAATTAGTTAAAGATGAAGCGCATAATCATTGGATGTCATTAGTACAAGAAATTAAATCTTCAACAATTGCTATTTCAAAAGCTGCTAATATAAAAGAGCAAAGAAATCATTTTAAACATTTGTCTTCGCATTTAATTAAAGCTGTGCAACTATTTGGTATCAATGAAAAGGTATATGTAGAGTTTTGTCCAATGGCAGATAGTAATAATGGTGCCTATTGGTTAAGCAAAGAAGAAAAAGTAATCAATCCATATTTTGGCGAAGCAATGCTAACCTGTGGAGAAGTAAAACAAGTTATAGAATAATTAAATACAAATAATAACAATTAAATTTTAAAACAATGAACTTTTCAAAGAAAAATCACGAACACAAAAACAACAATGTAATCGACGTGAGTAAAAAAGTAATTTTAAGTGTAGCTGTTATAGCAGCTTTAGGTGTAACAAGCTGTAATAGTCAAACAAAAAAAGAAACAAAAACAACTACTACACAAGTTTCAAAAGATATGGCAATGACAGACTTGTCATTTGGTGTAAGAGGTAATTGTGGTATGTGTAAAAGCACCATTGAAAAAGCAGTAAATGCTGTTGAAGGTGTTGCAAGTGCAAATTGGAATGTAGATAAAAAGAAAATCGATGTCTCTTTTGATGATACCAAAACCAATGCAATGGCAATTCATAAAGCAATAGCAGCTTCTGGTTATGATACTGAAAAAGTAGCAGGAAGCGAAGAAGCTTATAAAAATTTACCAGGTTGTTGTCAATACGACCACGAAATGAAAATGAATCAATAAATAAGTATGATTTTTTAATGTATTTTATAGCAAAAGGAAAATTAAGGTTTTTTCTTTTGCTATAAAATATAACTAACCAAACACCTTTTAATTATTATAAAGCCTATTATTTGCACAACCATTGCATTAAATAATTTATATATTTGCTACAATGAAATTTTTAACATTCATATTATCAATTTATATTTTCGCACTCAATCTAGCACCTTGTGCAGATATCGATGTGTCTGAAGATGATGTTAAAACTGAAATTTCACAAGCTATGGATAACGACCACCAGCACCAAGATTCAGATTTATGTTCGCCTTTTTGTATATGTCAATGTTGTCATATAAACGCTACATATTTTCAATTTTCTTACATAAAATATGAAATAACATTTATTTCTACCCAAGATTTTTTCTACCACAATGGGATAGAAAAAGATTTTACGACTTCCATTTTACAACCACCTCGGGTATAATTCAGTTTTCATAGGATAGCTATATCCTTTTTTAATGTTTTCGTTTTCGAGTAGCATAGCTACGAGAAGTTCATATTGAGCGAAATCGAATTACGAACACACTTTTATATTTTTTAACTGAATTAATACATTTTAATATGATTAATAAAATCATTGATTTTTCAATCAATAATAAATTCATTATTGGGTTGCTAACGCTTACCATTATTGGAGCAGGTATTTGGAGTATGACCAAAGTACCAATAGATGCTGTTCCAGACATTACCAACAACCAAGTGCAAGTAATTACACAAGCACCAAATTTAGGTACAGAAGACATTGAACAATTTGTTACTTATCCTGTGGAAGTGGCAATGAGTAATCTTCCAGATGTAACAGAAATTCGTTCTATTTCTCGTTTCGGATTATCTGTAGTAACCATAGTTTTTGATGATGATATGGGAACATATCTACCTCGCCAATTAGTATCAGAAAAACTAAATGAGGTCAAAGAGCAAATTCCTAGTGGCTTTGGAGAACCTACAATGGGTCCCATATCTTCAGGATTAGGTGAAATTTATCAATACACACTAAAAGTAAAACCAGAGTATAAAAACAAATATTCTGTAACAGATTTACGTACAATGCAAGATTGGATTGTTCAACGTCAAATGGCTATGGTAGAAGGTGTTGTTGAAGTTAACGCCATTGGTGGTAAAATTAAACAGTATGAAGTAGCTGTTGACCCAAGCGAACTAAAAGCTATTGGAATTACAATTACAGATGTTTTTGAAGCTCTTGAGGCAAACAATCAAAATACAGGAGGCGCATATATAGAAAAAAATCATCAAGCTAATTTTATTCGTGGTGAAGGCTTGGTGCGTAGTTTAGAAGATATTAAAAAGATTACGGTTAAAAACATAAATAACATTCCTATAACTGTAGGTGATATTGCTACGGTGCAATTTGGTGCTGCTATTCGTTATGGTGCATTAACACAAGATGGTGAAGGCGAAGTTGTTGGTGGTTTGGTAATGATGTTAAAAGGTGCTAATTCAAATGATGTTATCGAAAATGTCAAGCAAAGAATGGCTCAAATTGAAAAGTCATTACCAGAAGGTGTAATCATCGAACCTTTGTTAGACCGAAGTAAGTTAATAGCAGAAACAACCTCAACAGTTGCAACCAATTTAATTGAAGGCGCTTTAATAGTCATTTTTGTTCTTATTTTCTTATTAGGTAATTGGAGAGGTGGTTTAATAGTAGCTTCAACAATTCCATTATCCTTATTATTTGCATTTATTCTAATGAATGTTTTTGACGTTTGGGCTAATTTAATGAGTTTAGGAGCCATAGATTTTGGAATTATCGTTGATGGTGCAGTAATTATTGTAGAGAGCACTGTTTTCCTTATTGCTACACAAGTTTTAAAAAAGAAAAAACTAACGTCTAAAGAACGTGATAATGTTGCAGCAAATGCTTCTAAAAAAATGATGAATGCTGCCTTTTTTGGTCAGCTAATAATCTTAATAGTTTTCTTGCCTATATTGGCATTACAAGGTATTGAAGGAAAAATGTTCAAGCCAATGGCATTGACTTTTATTTTTGCTATGATTGGTGCAATGGTACTTTGTTTAACTTATGTTCCAATGATGTCTGCACTTATTTTAAGAGCGCCAAAATCAGACAAAAAATCCTATGGCGATAAGTTTGTGCATTGGGTAGAACGTAAATATCAACCTTTATTAGAAAAAGCATTAAAGAAAGGCAAACTAATAGTTGGAGTTGCAGTTGTTTTATTCGGAATTACCGTTTTTATGTTTACCCGAATGGGTGGTGAGTTTATTCCACAGCTCGATGAAGGTGATATAGCGTTTCACGCTATTTTAAAACCTGGCAGTTCTCTTTCTGAAACTATTGAGACCACTACAAAAATTGAGCAAATTGTAAAAGCAAAATTTCCTGAAGTTGAAAAAATAGTCAGTCGAATTGGTGTTGCTGAAATCCCAACCGACCCAATGCCTATGGATATTGCAGATATTTTTGTAATTCTGAAACCAAAAAGCGAATGGACAACGGTTGCAACCAAAGATGAACTTATTGAAGAAATGAAGGAAGCAGTAGAAATGATTCCTGGTGTGAATTATGAATTTACCCAACCCATTGAAATGCGTTTTAACGAACTACTCGAAGGTGTTAGAGAAGACATAGCTATTAAACTTTATGGAGAAGATATAAATGTATTGTCTCAAAAAGCAGAAGAAATATCTAAAATAATTGCAGGTACAGAAGGTATTGGTGATATGAAAGCGGAAGCTACCACAGGTTTACCACAAATGACAATTACCTATAACCGAAATAAATTAGCACAATACGGACTTCAAGTAAATACTTTAAACCAAATTGTACAATCTGCATTTGCAGGAGGTACAGCAGGTGTTATTTTTGAAGGTGAAAAACGATTTGATTTAGTGGTTAGGTTAAGTTCTCATAATCGTAAAGACATAACAGATGTTCAAAACTTGTTTGTCAACTTGCCTTCTGGTGCACAAATTCCACTTCGTGAAGTTGCAGACGTAAGCTACAAAGCTGGCCCTATGCAAATAAGTAGAGACAATACTAACAGAAGAACTTATGTAGGTATTAATGTAAGAGGTCGTGATGTAAAATCGTTAGTAGCAGAAATCAAATCAAAATTAGATGCAAATCTTCAATTGCCTTCAGGTTATTTTATTCGATATGGAGGTGCTTTCGAAAATTTAGAACGTGCTAGTAATCGCTTGCAAACTGTAGTACCAATAGCATTGCTACTTATTTTTGTATTAATATATTTCGCCCTAAAATCACTACCACAAACTTTAATGATTTACATAGCTATTCCAATGGCAACCATTGGTGGTGTTATAGCCTTGTGGCTTCGTGATATGCCTTTTAGTATTTCGGCAGGTGTAGGTTTTATTGTCCTATTTGGTGTTGCAGTTTTAAATGGTTTAGTAATGATTAGTGGTTTAAATGAATTAAAAGAAGAAGGCGTTACCAATTTAAAAGATAGAATTATTGAAGGTACAAAACGAAGAATAAGACCTATTATGCTTACAGCTTTTACTGATGTATTAGGCTTTTTGCCAATGGCTATCTCTGCATCAGCAGGTGCAGAAGTACAACGTCCTTTAGCAACGGTAGTTATTGGTGGTCTGTTAACTTCTACATTATTAACCTTGTTTGTTCTTCCTATTTTATACCATTGGGTAGAGAACAAGTCTTTTAAATTTAAAGCAAACAAAAAAATTACAACTGCAACAGCTATTATAGTTTTTATGTTTTTGTTTCCAATAACAGGAAATGCACAACAAGTTAGCGACTCTTTGCCTATTGTTTCATTACAAGAAGCTATAAAAATGTCAAAAGAGAACTATCCTAGTTTAAAACAAAGACAGTTAGAAATTGATAAACAGCAACAATTAAAAGGGACTGCTTTCGATTTTGGCTCAACTCAAATTTTCACAGGTGGTGAGGAAATTAAAGATGGTTCAGGTATTTACACAACTATTGGTGTTGGCCAATCAAATATAGATGTGTTTGGTATTGCACCAAAGCAAAAATTATTGGAACAACGTATTCAATTAGCGCAAAAGGCGTATCAACTTTCAGAATTAGAGTTAGAATTAGAGGTGAAAAAAGCCTGGTCTAATGCCTTTAAAAGTAAACGGAATTATAATCTGTATAAAGAATTGAACGCTATTTACACCAATTTTGAAAAAGCTGTCGAGTTAAATTATGAAGTAGAAGCCATATCAAAATTAGAATATTCAGCAGCTAAAAATCAAGCTTTACAAATTAAAAATAAAACAAAGCAAGCTTATAGCGAATACCTCATTGCTTTACAGCAATTAAATTTATGGTTAGTTTCTGAAAAAATTTATACAGTTCCAAACGAGTTTAAAACCCTTAACAACATAGATTTAACAGCCTTTAGTGTAGAAGCTCATCCTTTGTATGGTGTTTCTCAACTTAAAATAGCAGAAGCAGAAGCAAATTACAAAGCTGCTAAAGCCGAGAATTTACCAAAGTTTAACCTTCAAGGTGGTTTACAAAAAGTAAACGGTAGTTCAGGCTATTATACTTATCAAGCCGGTATTTCTATACCATTTCTTTCTGGTACTACAAGAAAACAAATTAGAACTGCAAAATTCAATAAAGAAATTGCAGAAGTAAATATGTTATTTAAACAAAAGGAAGTGCAATCTAAATTTAATCAAGCAAAAGAAAATTACCAAAAATGGAAAACGTCTTGGCTATTTTATAAAGATGAAGTATTACCACTTATTAAAGAACAGAAAACTGGTGCTTTATTTGCTTATAAAGAAGGCGAAATTGATTATTCTGCCTTTACGCAACTTATAAATCAAGCCATTCAATCAGAGTTAGAAGCTCAAACAGCATTGGTAAACTATTTACAAAGCATTTTTGAATTACAATATTTTAAATAATAACACTATGAAAAACAGATCATATAATATCCTAATAATAGTAATGTTGACCTTTTTAATAACTGCCTGTGGCAATAAAGAAAAACACAACGAAGAAGATGGGCATTCTCATAATAAAGAAACCAAAATTGAAACTAATGAAGGGCATAGCGGAAACGAAGAAGTTATGCTATCAGCACAACAATTTGAAGCCTTAAAAATGAAAATTGACACCATTGCGTTGCGAAATATGAGTGGTTATGTTGAAGCCAATGGAACGTTAGAAGTACCACCACAAAATGAAGCAGCAATAACTTCCGTAATTGGAGCTAATGTAGTTTCCATTAAAGTAATTGAAGGAGATAAAGTAAACAAAGGTCAGGTTGTTGCTTATTTATCACATCCTAATATCATTCAAATGCAAACCAATTATCTCAATGCGTATAGCAATAGCAATTTTTTAAAGAAAAATTATGAACGTCAACAAAAATTATATGATGCTGGCGTAGGCTCTGGTGCAAATTTTCAAAAAGCAGAAGCAGAATACGAAGCGTCAAAGGCTATGGTTAATGGAATGGCAGCTCAACTACAATTGCTAAATATCAGTACAACATCGGTTCGTAATGGCACAATAGCCCAACAAGTAGCATTGCGTAGCCCAATTGAAGGGTTTGTTCAAAAGGTAGAAGTAAAAACAGGTCAATATGTTGAGCCTCAATCAGAACTCTTTGAAATAGTAAATACACATCACGTTCACGCAGATTTAATGGTCTTCGAAAAAGATGTTTACAAAGTAAAAAAAGGTCAAAAAGTAACCTTTAATGTTCAATCTACTCAAAATGAAGAATTAATTGCAGAAATCTATTCGGTAAGTAAAACATTTGAGGATAATCCAAAAGCAGTGCACGTTCACGCAGAAATTGAAAATAAAAAAGGCAATTTAATTTCAGGAATGTATATCCAAGGTAAAATTCAAGTAGAAAATACTAAAACAAAGGCATTACCAGAAAGTGCTATCATAAAAGAAGGCGATAAATATTTTGTATTTTCTGTAGAAAAGGAAAATGAAGACTGGAGTTTTAAGCCAATCGAAGTTATTTTGGGAGCAAAAGATGGCAAATGGATAGCTGTACAGTTTCCTGACGAAATCGAATCAAATACAAAATTCGCTTATAATAATGCCTACTACCTTATTGCAGAAATGAAAAAAGGTGAAGCAGAACACGAACATTAAATTATGCAAACTATAGAACAATTATTAGAGTCAAAAGAGATACGTGTTACAGCAATGCGATTACTTATTTATAAGTTTCTTGCACAAAAACAAATAGCAATTACATTAAGCGATATTGAAAATGCTTTTGAAAAAGCAGATAGAACCACCTTATACAGAACAGTTAAAACATTTGAAGAAAAAGCAATTGTTCATCAAATAGACGACGGTACAGGTATTACTAAATATGCCCTTTGTGAGCAAGGATGCAGTTGTGAAATTGAAACCGATTTGCATTTACACTTTCATTGTAATAATTGCAACGAAACTATATGTTTAACAGAACATAAAATACCTCAAATAAAAGTGCCTGATGGTTTTGTTTCTGAAAACGTCAACTTGGTTGTAAAAGGTATTTGTGATAAATGTAGTAGTTAACAATGCACTTCCATTGCAGTCAATTTTAAAGCATCTTTGAAATAAATTTAAGTATCAATGAAAAAAAAGAAACTCAATTTAAGAGATATAAAGCCTAATTCTGAAAAAGAACACAGTCACGATGATGGTCAAAATCACAGTAAAGGTTCCAATAATTTTAAAGCATATAGTCCAGCGATAGTAAGTTTTGTAGTGCTAATCATTGGTATTACTTTAGATTATTTTGATATTAATTTTTTTAGAGATTGGATTCGCATTGTTTGGTATATCATAGCTTATATACCTGTTGGATTTCCTGTTGTAAAAGAAGGATGGAAAAGTATTAAAAAAGGTGATGTCTTTACAGAATTTTTTCTAATGTCAATCGCAACCATTGGTGCGTTTATTATTGGCGAATATCCTGAAGGTGTTGCAGTAATGCTATTTTATGCAGTAGGCGAATTATTTCAAAGCGCAGCAGTTAATAGAGCAAAATCAAACATCAAAGCATTGCTTGATGTAAGACCAAAGGAAGCGTTAGTTTATCGATATAAAGACTATGTTTCTGTAAATCCTGAAACCGTAGATATTGGTGAAAAGATACAAGTACGTGTTGGCGAAAAAGTACCTTTAGATGGTGTTTTATTGTCTGAAAAAGGATCATTTAACACAGCAGCTTTAACAGGTGAAAGTAAACCAGATACCATTGCCAAAGGTAAAAAAGTATTTGCAGGAAGTATCAATCTCAATGGTGTTATAGAAATTGAAACCACCAAAGAATTTAAAGACAGTTCCATTGCTCGTATTCTCGATATGGTTCAAAATGCAACAGCTCGTAAATCTAAAACCGAATTATTCATAAGGAAGTTTGCACGTATTTACACACCAATTGTTGTGTTTTTAGCCATAGGCGTTACATTATTACCTTATTTTTTTGTAGATGATTATGTCTTTAGAGATTGGTTGTATAGAGCTTTAATTTTCCTGGTTATTTCTTGTCCTTGTGCTTTAGTTATTTCAATTCCATTGGGTTATTTCGGTGGTTTAGGAGCTGCTTCAAAAAACGGTATTCTATTTAAAGGTGCTTCTTTTCTTGATGTTATGACCAAAATTAATACGTTGGTTATGGATAAAACGGGTACAGTAACAAAAGGAGTTTTCAAAATCAAAGAAGTAAAAACAATCGGTTGGAAAGAATCAGAGTTTATGAAATACCTTATGGCAATGGAACAACAGTCTACACATCCAATTGCTAAAGCCATTTTAGAATATCAAGCAGTTGGAACAAATTTTAATGCTACCAAAGTTTCAGAAATAGCAGGAAAAGGTTTAAAAGGAATTGTAAACGGAAAAACTGTTTTAGTTGGAAACAAAGCTTTAATGACTGCCAATAATATTGAAGTTGCAAAAGAAATCGACACTATTGTAGAATCTATTGTTTTGGTTGCTATCGATAGCGAATTTGCAGGTTATGTAGTTATAGCAGATGAATTAAAAGAAGATGCTAAAGAAACCATAACCAATTTACATAAAGTAGGCATTTCTAAAATAATGATGCTCTCTGGGGATAAGGATTCTATTACTCAAAAAGTAGCTTCTCAATTAAACATTGAAAAAGCAAAAGGTGGTTTATTACCCGAAGATAAATTGAATGAAATAGAAACCCTAAAACAAAATTCCGAAAATAAAATAGCATTTATTGGAGATGGTATTAATGATGCACCAGTTTTAGCAGCAAGTAATGTAGGTATTGCAATGGGTGGTTTAGGAAGTGATGTTGCCATTGAAACTGCTGATGTTATTATCCAAACAGACCAACCTTCAAAAGTAGTTAGAGCAATAAAAATTAGTCGTTCTACTCGAAAAATTGTTTGGCAGAATATCATTTTAGCTTTTGGTGTTAAAATAGTTGTTTTAATATTAGGTGCAGGTGGTTTAGCAACAATGTGGGAAGCTGTATTTGCAGATGTAGGTGTTGCGTTAATAGCAATTTTGAATGCTGTAAGATTACAACGAATGCAATGGCTTAAATAATTAAATTCATTGTATTTATTTTACAATTTTTTAAAATAAAGTATTTTTAAACAAACCAGATTTATTGTCCTCATAACTACTGTAAGTTGAAAAAAATTGAAAGAATAGTAAAAAAGTTAGATTTTAATTTAGATTTTTTAGAAAAAGAAATTGAAGGCGTTTTAGAGAAGTCTGAAGAAGGTATTAAGGTAACTCAAAGAGCTCTTGAACAAATAAGAGAACTTTTGTTAAAACGAAAATCAACATCATCTTCAGATGAAATCTATTTTTTCAAAAACATTAAGCCTCAAGTTTTTAGTAAATTAATTTATTATGTGAAATTATTTAGTATTGAAAGTAAAAGACCAAGAAGTAGTAACAAATCTCAAGTAAAGTATTTTAACAAACATATAGATAGGTTGCAAAATTATTTTAATGATAATTTAGAGTTTTATCATTATTACAGACGAGGTGCTACTTTTTTGGATAACGAATATTTTATAAGAGGAAAAGCTAATATTCGTTTATTTCCAGATTCTCTTTCTTTTTTCGCAGATGATAAATTTTCTACCAGCCACGATTCTACTGTAGCCACAATTCTTGCTTATGATATGCTAATAATTTATTTAAAAACTGAAATTGATAAACTTGAAAATAACAATGGTATGGAAGCAAATTATAACGCTTTTCAAAAGCAATCAAAATTATTTTGGACAGGTAATAAAACAGATTTAATAGAACTCATTTATGCACTTCATAGTTCTGGAGTAATAAATAGTGGTACAGCAGATATTAAAGAGGTAGCCTTAATTTGCGAACAAATGTTTAACGTTAGTTTGGGCGATTATTACAGAACTTTTTTAGAAATCCGTTCACGCAAAATAAATCAAACAAAATTCATTGATAAACTAAAAGAATCTTTAGTAGATAAAATGCTAGAATCTGATGAATAAACACCCAACTTGGGTGTTTTAAAGAGCAAATAATTATCATAGTATTTGCTCTTTTTTATTGCCTATGTTTTACAAGTAAAACATTAAAACAAATCAATATAACTCATTAAATATGAGCATATAAAAACACCCAAGTTGGGTGTGCCTTGTGAAAAATACTCAATAAATCATTTCATATTTGCTAAACGAAAGTCAAATCGCAGATTCACGAATACCTATTTAAAAAAAACATTAAAATTCGTGAATTAAATCAATTTAATAGCTGCCATTGATAACGAAAGTTTGATGTGGTAGCTGTTTTTAACTTAAATCGTTTACTATGGCAGCAACAATTATCACTACCGAAGATCTTCACGAATTCAAATTAGAATTATTAGAAGGTATTAAAACAATCATCAATAATAAAACAGGTTTAGCCACTAAAAAATGGTTAAAATCACCAGAGGTTCGCGACTTGTTAAGTATTTCACCAGGTACATTGCAAAACTTACGAATAAACGGAACGTTACCATACACTAAAGTTGGTGGTGTTATTTATTACGATTATGATGATATTCAAAAAGTAATGGAAGACAATAGAATACACAACAAGTTTTAGTGCCACTTTAAGTGCAGGTAAAACACCTATTCTATGCAAAAAGTTAATTATATAAAACACCTAAAAGGTGTATTTATTCAATTCTCTAAAGACAACCGGTTAAACCCAACACATATAAGTTTATATATAGCATTATTCCAAATATGGAATAACAATCGGTTTTTAGACGAATTTTATATCAATCGAGAAGAAGTAATGAGCTTTTCAAAGATAGGCTCTAAATCAACATATCATAAGTGTATTAAAGAGCTAAATCATTGGAAATATATTATTTACTATCCTTCACACAATCCGTTTAAGGGAAGCAAAATTAAGATGTTCAATTTTGAGACAAGTTATAAACAAGTTATGGACTCATACAATCCTATAAACGGACAAGCGCTGGTATCTAATAATAAACATATACAAACTAATAAAAACATTAATAAACTAGACCAGCCAAAAAATGAAAAAGAAGTTATTACTTTTTTTAAAAAAGAAAAATGGCCAATAATTGAAGCTCAAAAATTCTTTAATCATTATCGAGGTATTGGTTGGAAAGTAGGTGGTAAAACAAAAATTGTCAATTGGCAAGCCACAGCTAAAAATTGGATGTTAAAAGCTGAAGAAATAAAATCAAAAGAAATACAAAAATCAGTTAGCCAAAATCAAGACAACCTAAAGACAAGTAAAAACAAAAACTACAATGAGCCTTTATAACGCTTTGCGTCATACAGCACTTGTTTCAGTAACTCATTATCTAAAACTATGAATAATATACAACCACATATTATAAAAGAAGGAGGTGTTCAATACCAATTAGGAGAATTTAATGACAATAACATTTCATACGATTTCAAAAAAATATTAATTTATCTAGATGCAAAAGGAAAGCTGCTCTTTGGTAAAAACTTTAAAATCTATGAAGAAGATGAGGTTATTTTATATAAACTATGTGTCTATTTTATAAGTGATTTTGAAGCTTGTAAAAAATTAGAAATAGATCCATACAAAGGTATTTTATTATCTGGTCCAGTAGGATGTGGTAAAACAAGCTTAATGAAGTTGTTAAGGTTTATGGTGCCACATCAAAAACCCTATGAACTTATTCCTGCTAGAAACATCACATTCGCTTTTAATAATATTGGTTATAAAACTATTGAAGAATATGGTAATAATAGCTTTTATTGTTTTGATGATTTAGGTGTTGAAACAACTGGTCGTCATTTTGGAAAAGATTGTAATGTAATGGGAGAAATTCTCTTATCTCGCTACGATTTATTCTTAAAAAGAAAAATAAGAACTCACGCTACAACCAATCTCAATGCTCAAGAATTAGAAGAAAGATATGGTAATCGTGTACGTTCTCGAATGCGACAAATGTTCAACTTAATAAGTTTCGATTCAAGTAGTAAAGACAAACGTGGTTAAATTTTTAATAGCTTTTAAATATTGAAAACAATAATAATAAAATTGATGTGTTTTAAATCTATAACAGAAAAAGTCGTTAATTATACGACTTCTTAATGAAATTTGTAAATTTGTTAAATAATGGACAAAACTAGCAACATTACCCAAATAAGAAGTTTAGCTCAAATATTTTCTGCCTCTAATTTTAAAAAAATTGTAAGAGAAGATAATTATTTTGATACATTTTATCGTATAAACAGATATGCTAAAATTAATGAGAATACTACTAATCTTGAGGTGCTTAATCAAATCTACAAATCATTATTAAAGGTTTATAAAAATGAATATGTCTATAAAAACGTACTCATTAACAAGCTATTAATTAAAAAATATAGTCTTAAAAATACCATTGCTTTAAATGAATTTAAAGTAGGTAATTCTATTGCAGATTTTGTGCTTTTAAATGGCGAAGCTCGTATTTATGAAATAAAAACAGAACTTGATGGTTTAGAGAAACTAGATAAGCAAATATTCGATTACGAAAAATTTGCCGATAAAATTTACATTGTAACAAGCTCTAAACACATTCCTAATTTATTGACAAAATATTACAACTCTAATATTGGTATTATTGAATTAACTAATAGAAATGCACTTAAAACTTTAAAAGAAGCAAAAGTAAATCAATCTGCTTTTAAGCACGAAACATTATTTAAAACATTAAGAAAAGAAGAATATTTAAGTATAATTAAATCATATTTTAATGCTGTGCCAAATGTACCAAATACGCAAATATTCAGAGAATGTCTTAAGTTGTCAAAAAATATTGATATTTTAGAATTTCAAAAATTAGTAATTCAAAAATTAAAATTTAGAAATATTTCTAACCCAGAAAGCTTTAAAGAAAGACAAATTCCAGAAGCATTAAAGCACATTTGTTATTCTTTAAATTTTTCTGATTATGAATACCAACAGTTAGATAATTTTTTATCCCAAAAAAGCAAAGTATGTATTTCCCATATGTTAGAGGTAAACAATTTGAATTAATCGCGTTAAGAGATTTATGCTCGATATTTTCAGATGATATATTAAAAACTTCACCAGTAATAGAACCAGTTAAAAGTACATCAACTTTTAAATCAACATTAAAAGAATTAGCTTCTAAAAATGTTAATTTTAATATTATTATAAACCCTAGAGTTGGCGATTTAAAAGGAAAGCATCAAGAAATTGTTGATGTAGTTTCAGAAAGTTTACAAGGCTATGAGAACTACCAATTAGCTGTTATTATGGACGATAAGTCCGATAGAAATATCCAAACATTTATTGATTTTATAAGTGATTTGAATTTTGCTTTTAATGGTGTTACCTTAATTCACAATTCTGAAGTTTCCAGTAATAATATAGAATTACTTACTACAAATCTTAATATCGTTTATAACTTAATTTACTTCTCTAAAACAAGTAGAAGATATTATAGAGAGTTTGATCAAAACACGCGAGTATCACTAGATGATTATTTTAAGGAAATGCCTAAAAATGCAGATTATCTTGATTTAGAAAGCAGCTTTTCTGAAGAATACAAATATTATCAAGAAGATGGTTTTGTTGGTTTTGGTGATTTTCTTACAATAGGAGATAATTATTCCGATTCAGGATTTTTACCAAGAGCTGTGGCAATACATTTATCTTACATAGATGGTAATGATAGAATAAGAGTAAAACATTTTGTGTCTGACTCTAATGGTGATGTATCAGATATTGGTGGTAAATTTTCTGAAGCTATTCACAAGTTAGTTACTTGGTGTAACCAACAAGACATACAAACAAATGCAGTAAATACTTTTCGAGATTTGCACCAAAGAGGTCATTTTCCTGGTCTTGGCACTTTAAAAAAATTGTCAATTATGAATCACATCGAATTAGTAATTAAAAACATTTAGTTATGAATTGTTGTGTAAACTGTTTTACTAGTGATTATATCATTAGTATAATAAATGCAGATGATAGAGTTGGTAACTGTAATTTTTGTAAATCAACAAATGTATCTATTTATACAGCTAGAGAGTTAATTCCTTTTTTTAGAAATTTCTTGTCCTTATACGCTGTAGATGCTAACTCTAATCAAGATATAGCACAATCTTTAAAAAAAGATTTTAACCTTACTACAGATATAGTTGAAGATTCCAAAGAACTATTTAAAGCAATTTTTATTGATGAAATGGAAGATATTAACGAATTATTTAATAGTAACGTATCTTCTGAAATTAAGATTGAATTACTCTCTGAAACAAATCAAATTCACGGTATTTGGGAAGATTTTAAAGAAGAAATAAAATATACAAATCGTTACCACATTCAAAATACAATAGATTTAAAAAAACTAGCCAATTTTTTTGAGCACGAAAGTTTTTATAAAGAGATTAAAAAAGGAAGAATATTTTACCGTTGTCGTATTTCAGACAGGAAAGGTTTTGCACCAGATAAAATGGGTAATCCACCAAAAGAAGTTACTACTGGAGGTAGAGCAAACCCTAAAGGTATTTCATATTTATATGTCGCAGATACACTTAAAACATCTTTATATGAAACAAGAGCTTCACTCTTTGATTATGTAACTGTTGGCGAATTTCAATTAAAAGAAGATTTAAAAATTTTAAATTTAAGGAATCCAAAAGATGATCCAATTCCTTGGTCAGAAAATGAAGCAATTGAAGATTTTTTAATTTATGTTCCTTTTATTCAAACATTGCAAAAAGAAATTTCATTACCAATTCGTAAGTTAGATAAACAGTTAGATTATATTCCTACTCAATATATTTCAGAGTTCATTAAATCTTTAGGTTTTGATGGTGTAGAATATCAAAGTTCCCTATATTCTGAAGGTTATAATTTGGCAATTTTTAATCCTGAAAAATTAAATTGTAAAACAACACAAGTTTATGAAATTGAAGGTATTGATTTGCACCATAAAGCAGCTATATAATTTCCCCACAAACTAAAACCCAGTTTTTTCGTTCCTCAAAATCCTCTGTCTTTTAGTTTGTTCCCCTCGCCATTCCTTTATAGCGTTTAAATTGCCACACTTATGCAGCACATTACAGCTTGTTTCATTCGTGCCTCATTACACAACTGCAAAGAGCTGCACAATGCCAAAAGCTAATAATTTAAACGCTATCCCAAGCTATATTTACATAACGCGCAGTTATAGCAGCATTCATTCACTTTCTGTACTATAACGCCATTATGTAAAATATCTTCTTTTCCAGCGCACAATTTCGAACTATCAACATTATTTAGTATTAATATGGAACAACAGTACAAATGAATTATTAGATATAAAATTAAATATTCGTTACCTCATTCAAGCTGTACAAAACCATCGTTAAGTCCAAGTTTTCCTTATCTCAAGTATTTGCTTGTTTCATTTCGTTAACAAACATTAGATGCCTCTTTTCCCCACCACCCATTCAACGGTGTAGGTTACAGCAATTATTAATGTTTGCCAAGTGTCTGTGGTAGGATGCATTTCATTCGTTCAATCCCTTATCAGGGAATCACTCTTTACATTTACCCACCTCAACACAGCGCATAAAAAAAGCACATTATTATCATAATGCACTTTATTTATTTTTTCCAACCCTAACATCAATAATTACTTCCACCTACGTCACTTTACCCCGAAAAGAGATAACATTTATTATTGAAAAAAGGAAAGAGAAAACAAAGATAAGCACTAGCGTGCTTGGTGTTCTCTGCTTTCTCTTTCCTTTTTTTTAGGCTTTTTTCGTTTCTCTTTTAAAATTAATGTTATTGGGTTTGTAGTTCCAAAACTATTTTTTGAGTTTAATTTTAATCTTTTCGTATAAAAATTTCAAAAAAATTGAAACAAAAAAACTAACTGTTGCACCAACAATAGCTAAAATACTGGTAGTGATAAAATCTTCAACACCAATATTTACTACTGAAGAAAAGAAAATACCACCCAAAAAACTAGCTTTTGTATTATGGTCCATCGTTAGTTGCATTAGCTTTAATTTCAGATTTACCTTCATCTTTAACAACTGCTTGACTTACAGCTGTGGCAACTGTTCCGGCAACTGTCATATAAGTTGCAATAGTTACAACAATAGCAGGCATTGTAATTGGAGCTGCAATAATGGCGCCACCAGCTGTTGCTAAAGCAATACCAATATTTCTTAAAATTTTGAAAAACTTCGGAGTTGGTTTTTTATAACGTTCTACAATGTTCATAATTTTGTGATTTAATAGTTAATAAAATAGATTCTTTACGGTCTTTTGCTTGATGTATCAAAGACAATAGTTTTTGCATCATTGGTCTTGATTGAGTTCCCATACCTATATTACTTAAATAGGTTACTGGTGCAATACATCCTTCTAATTCTTTTAAAGCATTATTAGCTGGATGAAATAAAATCAATCGTCTGTTTTTTACACCTTTAACTAAAAGATGATTTTGAAAACGTTTAGAATACCTTGTAACGATTTCATAAGAGCCTTCTGGAATACACGATAAATTACGCTTGTTGTTTTTCCAGGGAAGCTCTATTGTGTGACATAAAAAGGTATCAGAACAAAAGAGAGTACCATTAGTACCCTCTTTATAATACGCTCTATAGAGTGTTAAATCCATAATTATGGAGTATCTATAGTAACAACAGATAAGGCATTGTAAGCACCGTTTTTTAACTCATACATTTGCCCATTTACTTCTTGATAAAATTCAATACCAAGCACCTGAACAACATCTACAGTAGAGTTAGCTGTTAAAGATGCAGTTAAAGCAATAGCAGCTGTGTCAGCAGGTGAATAAGGCAGAATTGCTGTTTCGTCATTTTCAAAAACTGAAGCTTCATTTTCAAAATCCAATTCAGCAGCACCCATTACAACTTTAAAATGTGTTGTTCCTGAAGGAGCTGCAATTCTTAAAGTTGGAGAAAATGGAGCAATATCTAAAGTAGCATCCCCAGAAACACGGTCAAACGCATTTACAAGAGGAGTAAACAAAGTAGTACCCAGTTTACCATTTAGATTGAATTCAAAACCTAATAATAGGTTAAAATCCCCCTCTGTTAAGGTTCTTAAACCTCTATCATTGGTCGTGTCTGTCTTAATGATAGCTAAAAGGTCTTTTGTTAATCGAGAAACTACACGTTTATCTTTTGCATTTTGCAAAAGAATACGAATAGCATTTCGTAATACTTTTCCACCTTTTCCTGCACGTCCAAATTCCGACCCATTTTCACGCGTTCTCTGAAACGCAGGATCATTTGCAATACGACTGGCATCAACACCACCTTTTTCGCGTGCTAGATGTCCATCGCTTGTTTTGTAAAAAGAAATACCACCGATAGTTCCTTTTAATTTAATAATTCCTGTTTGTCTTGCCATAATATTTCATTTTTTGATTAATAAAACAAAACAACTAACTTGTATTCAGGTATTAAAAAATCAAGTTCCGTTAAATGCTATATAAACCGATTTTACCAAATAAACCACAGATGGCTTTATATTTGTATAAAAAAGCATAGATAAGCCATAGATAAAGCCTTATGAATCGCAAACGAATATGTATATATGCAAAAGATATCCAACTTATAACAGGTAGGAGCGAGCGATATGGGCGTAAATTACTTCAAACCATCCGAGAATTGCAAGACAAAGAACCTCATCAATTCGTTACTATACGTGAATTTTCGGAATATTCAGGCATAGAAATAGAAGTTATAAATCAGTATATTAATTAGTTACAATCTACTTTTATTTTTCATAAAATTTGTGTAAATTTATGTTGTATTGTTAAGTTGAGGTTGCTATATTTGCATCGCTCAAGTGTAAACTAATACAAAGCGAAAGTTCTTATCAATAAAGTTACCCATTCGGTTACCACGTAATTTGAAAATTACATAACTTATTGATTATTAAATATAAACGGGAAGCAGTTATAATCCTGCCACCCCGACAAACACAAAGTCTTGCTTTTATAGCAGGGCTTTTTTTTTATGACAGAAAATGATTGATATGCCTTTATTGAATTACAGGTATAATTTTAAATCACTCAAATAGCGTCCCTTTATTTCTTTATAATAAATATTGATGTGTTTTTTTTATAATATTTACTAGAAAGGATTAGTTTTGTTGTTCTATTAAAATACAATAATAATATGTCTGAAATAATCGAAAAAGTAAAGTGTCTAATTATAGGTTCAGGTCCTGCAGGATATACTGCAGCTATATATGCTGCAAGAGCAAATATGAGTCCTGTAATGTACGAAGGTTCTCAGCCAGGAGGACAATTAACAACTACAAATGAAGTAGAGAATTTTCCAGGATATCCAGAAGGTATTACAGGTCCTGCAATGATGTTGGAGTTAAAGGCGCAAGCAGAACGCTTTGAAACAGATGTTAGATCTGGATGGATTACCAAGGTAGATTTTTCAGGCGATATACATAAGGTTTGGGTAAATGACGATAAAGAAATTCATTGCGAAACAGTAATTATTTCTACAGGAGCTTCTGCAAAATATTTAGGACTACCTTCAGAACAAAAATATTTAAAAATGGGTGGAGGTGTCTCTGCGTGTGCGGTATGCGATGGATTCTTTTATAAAAATCAAGAAGTAATTATTGTTGGTGCTGGAGATTCTGCTTGTGAAGAAGCACATTACTTATCTAAAATATGTAAAAAGGTAACGATGCTTGTTCGTAATGATTTTAGGGCTTCTAAAATTATGGCAGCAAGAGTTCGAAATACCGAAAATATTAATATTCTACTAAGAACGGAGACTGTTGAAGTTTTAGGTAATGATTATGGCGTAACAGGCGCTAAGGTTAAAAATAGAGATACGGGAGAGGAGCAAGATATTGCTGCAACTGGATTTTTTGTAGCCATTGGTCATAAGCCAAATACCGATATATTTAAAGATTTTCTTACTTTAGATGAAACAGGGTACATTATTAATGAAAAAGGAAGTTCACGAACAAATGTTCCTGGGGTTTTTGTTTCTGGAGATGCTGCCGATCATGTGTACCGACAAGCTATTACAGCTGCAGGAACAGGATGTATGGCTGCTTTAGATGCAGAGCGTTACTTGGCTGCTAAAAACGGTTAAAAAGTAATTTGCTATGCGAAAAGCGATATGGTACTTAGGTATTGTATCGCTTTTTTTATTCTGTTTTTTCGCAAATTAATACAGTTTTTGAATCATCTATTGCTGTTGTGAAAAAAGCATATTGATTACCGCCATCTTTTATACTAAGTTCTTCACGTATTTTAGAAACAGACTTAGGAAAATTACGGGTTGTAATGTTAAGTTGTTTTTGTTTAAAACGTTTTTTAAGTGCCTTTTTGTTGTATTGAAGTATATCCTTTATTATAAAACGTCTTCCAGGAAAGTCTATTAAGTCATTGCTTGTGTATAAGTGTGAGTGCTTATGTAGTTTGTAAAGGTTGAATTTTTCGGCTATCTCATTAAACATTCCAGACTTTAAAATAGCAGCATTGGGCTCGTATAGATACTGTTTTGCCTTGCTGTATTCAGTGTTGTGGTGTTTTTTATAGGTAAAAGTAACGCTGTCTGTCTTGTTGTTTAAAATATTTGTTGCGGTAATACTAGTGTCGTTAAGATGTTCTTTTTCAAGTATAAAAAGCAGTTCTTTTACTTCATTTTGTACGGCAACTATATAAATGTGTTTTACTTGTTTTAATTCCTTTAATGCACTACTAATATCGAGTAGTGGCGATACTTTTATTAAAATATTATTTGCCTTACTAAATAATAGATCTAGGTGTTTAGGTACATTAGGGAGGCAATCGTTTAACAAGAATACTTTTCCTTTTGAGTCATGTCTTCTAGAAGGGTCAATATAGATCCAATCATAAGAATTGTTTTGCGATGCTATAAACTCAATGCCATTAATGTTTTGGGTTTTAATATTTTTGGATTGAAGTTGTTTGAAATTATGTGTAACGATTTCTGAAAGTTCGGTATTAATCTCACAATGTGTTACGTTTTTAAACTGTTTTGAAAAATAAAAACAGTCAACACCAAAGCCTCCTGTTAGATCAATAATATTGTTTCCAGAGATTAAATTAGACTTATGCTTGGCTGTAATTTCCGAAGATGTTTGTTCAATATTTAATTTGTTAGGGTAGTATATATTCGGACAATCATACCATGATTTTAGCTTTTTTTTACAGCTTTTTTTTGCGATTATCTGTGTAGCGAGTTCTTGAAGACTCACAGAGTCAAAAACATTCTTTTTTAGCAACAGTGACGAAATGTCAGTATCGATATTTTTTACTATAAAAGATTGGTTTTCAGAAGATAATATGTTTTTATTCAAAGTCTTTGTTTAATTATTTTTAAAACACGTTAAAAAACTAATATAGGTCTGTTTATATGTTTTTTGTTAGCTTTTTTACAATGCTGTAATTGGGTAAAAAGGATTTTGAAATTACTTTTATAGCAGTATATGTAGGCACAGCAATAATCATTCCCATAACTCCAAATAAGACCCCTCCAATAATGATGGTTAAGAATATTTCTAATGGATGAGATTTTACACTAGCAGAAAAAATTAAAGGCTGACTTACAAAATTATCAAGCACTTGTGCAAGTGCATATCCAATCATAACATAAATTGTTTTTGGTAACATTACAGTCTGAAAGTCCATACCTAAATTACTACTTAATGATAAAAGCGCCATTAAAACACCTCCAATTAATGGTCCAACATAAGGGATTAGGTTTAGGAGTGCACATAAAAAAGCAATAACAATGGCGTTTTTAATTCCAAATATGCTAAGAATAATGGTGTATATGATAAATAGTATTGAGATTTGGATAATTAATCCTACAAAATAACGAGATAAGAGGTCTTTTATTTTATTAAAAGATTGCGTAAGCTGCGTTTCTTTATTGTCAGAGACCAGTAATAAAATTCCTTCTTGTAGTAGTTTGCTGTCTTTTAGAAAGAAAAAAGAAATAAATAGTACAGAAAGCAAGCCTATGCTAAAGCTTCCAATAGCACCTACAATTGTGTTTAGAACATCTGGTATGGTATTAATATTGAACTTAGATAGCACTGATGATTCTTGAAGTGTGTGCAACAAGTCTATATTGTGCAATGCTAAATACTGTTGTATTTCACTGTATAGCGAGTCAAAATTTTGCTCCAAAGCACTGTAGTTTAATAACGCTAAGTTTTCGCCCTGTGTTTTAATTAAAGGAATAAACATGGCAACCCCTCCTAAAATAATCATGAAAAGAACCCCCATGGTGGTAAGCACGGCAAAGATATTCTTGAATTTTAAACGATTTTTTAAAAATAAGATGATAGGCCTTCCTATAAGCGATAAGATTGCGGCAATGATAATATATACCAGTACAATACTTATTTTATGTAAAAAGAATAAAAGCGCTAATGCACCAGTAATGATTGCTATGGCACGTAAAATTCCAGTACTAATTTCTTTTGCGGTGGTTGATTTCAAAATAAATTAAGGTGTTTAATTGTTATAAAAACCTAAAATACATAATTATTATGAATTTTTGATTTCTTGGAATTGTTTTGTGATTTCGTATAATGCAATATTTGCTGCCTGTACTACATTCATACTCGAGTTTTTTCCAAACATATTAATATGAATCACATCAGTAGCTTGGTTTAGCGTGCTTTCTGAAACGCCAAAATTTTCATCCCCAATAATTAAAGCAATTGGTTTGTTAAAACTTACGGAGTAGTTTTGTATAGGGCTGCTATCGGAAGTAATTTCAAGCGCAATTATTTGATGTGTTGCTGTTATTTTAGATAGGTAGTCTTGTATTTCTGTGATGCATTTGTAAGGCATGTGCTTTTCTGTAGCACGCGCTGTTTTTTGCATTTTTCTAGATGGAATAGGGAGTTGTTCTCCGCA
The DNA here is from genome assembly GCA_965178655.1 of Flavobacteriaceae bacterium. Taxonomy (GTDB): domain Bacteria; phylum Bacteroidota; class Bacteroidia; order Flavobacteriales; family Flavobacteriaceae. The sequence goes on along the minus strand of OZ238266.1, from coordinate 393,034 downwards.
AAACACAATGTTTTGAACACCAAAAGCATCGCATATTCTAAATAAAGACCCAATATTGGGAGCGTTACTAACATTCTCGCAAATAAGTGTAACGGGAAAGGTTTTTGAAGTAAATGTACTGCTATAATGTGTATGTTGCATGGGGTTATTGTATTAGCGCTACGATGTTACAGGCAACTATTCCTGCGGTTTCGGTTCGTAGTCTAGTATTTCCAAGGCTCACAGGTGTAAAGTTGTTTGTGGTAGCTGTTTGTATTTCGTTATTAGAAAAATCACCTTCAGGACCAATTAATATAATATAAGATTGCTCTTTTTTAAGCGTGCTATAGAGTTCTTTTTTGTCGGTTTCCTCACAATGCGCAATAAGTTTCTGTCCGTTGTGATCAATATTTAAAAAATCTTTAAGCGGAATGGCGTCGTTAAGTTTAGGTAAGTAAGTTTGTAGAGACTGCTTCATAGCGCTTTGAATAATTTTTTCGAAGCGCTCTTTTTTAATGGCTTTTCGTTCAGAGTTATCACAAAAAACAGGGGTAATTTCGTCAATTCCTATTTCTGTAGCCTTTTCCAGAAACCACTCCATACGATCATTCATTTTTGTTGGTGCAATAGCAATGTGCAAATGATAGTTGTGTTTGGTTTGCTGTAGTTTTTTGCAAATACGTATTGTGCATTTTTTTGGATCAGCAATAACTATAGTTACAGTAAATAAGATGCCTTTTCCGTTGGTTATGTGTAGTGTGTCGTCTTCTTTTTTTCGCAACACACGTATAATATGTTTGCTTTCTTCTTTAGAAAAAGTAAACGTGTCGCTATTAGCTGTAATATCTTTACTATAGAATAATTGCATTTTTTTAGAGTTTAAAACGTGGGTTTGCAACTGTTTTTTCATCAGAAAAATCGTTGTTAAGGTATTTTAAATACCCTACAATTCCTATCATTGCAGCGTTATCGGTTGTGTATTCAAATTTAGGGATGTATGTTTTCCATCCAAATTTACTTTCCCCTTCTTTTAGTGCTTTTCTAATGCCAGAATTTGCAGAAACACCTCCGCCAATGGCAATATGTTGTATGCCTGTTTGTGTAACAGCTTTTTTAAGCTTGTCAATTACAATATTTACAATAGTATATTGCAGAGAGGCACAAATGTCATTGATGTTTTCGGAAATAAAATCAGGATTTTTGGCTACATTTTTTTGAATAAAATAAAGCACAGCAGTTTTTAGTCCACTAAAACTAAAGTTTAGGTCAGCTACTTTTGGTTTTGGAAAGGAGAATTTTTTAGGGTCTCCTAAAGCAGCTTTTTTGTCAATTAAAGGGCCACCAGGGTAGGGTAAGCCAAGTATTTTGGCGCTTTTATCAAAAGCCTCTCCAATAGCATCATCTATGGTTTCTCCAATAACAGTCATGCTAAAGTAGTTGTCAACACGCACAATTTGTGTGTGTCCGCCAGAAATGGTCATTGCTAAAAACGGAAAAACAGGTTTCTTATGGTCTTTATCATCAATAAAATGCGCTAAAATATGTGCTTGCATGTGGTTTACAGCAATTAAAGGAATTTGTAATCCTTTTGAAAAACCCTTTGAAAACGAGCTTCCCACAAGTAATGACCCCATTAATCCAGGTCCTTGCGTAAAAGCTATGGCATTTAACTGTTTTTTGTCGATATTTGCCTCTGCTAATGCTTGATGAACTACAGGAACAATGTTTTGTTGATGTGCTCGAGAAGCCAATTCAGGAACAACACCACCATATTTGGCATGTATGTCTTGAGTAGCAACAACATTACTGAGTATTTTGTCGTTACACAATACGGCAGCACTTGTATCATCACAAGATGATTCAATGGCAAGAATATAAATGTCTTTAGTTGTCATAAAATTAAGACGCAATAATTAGAATAATAAGTGCACAAAGTTAAAACAATAAAACCTATCAAAAAACTAAGAAAAAGACTAATTAGAGTTAGTGCGCTTTTGTTGTTGCTTGTAGTGTTGTTTTTGGCAGGTATTTCAACCCCTTTTGTGCAAACTTATTTAGGAAAAAAAATCACCAATACTTTAAATAAAAATTATAGCACTAGTATCTCTGTGAGTAATATTAATATTGGTATTCTCGGTAATGTTGTGTTAAATGATGTTTTTATAGCAGACCACCGTTCAGATACATTGTTATATGCCAAATCTGTAACAACGTCATTAAAAGATTTTAAAAATATAAAAGCAGGAAAGTTAGCGTTTAAAAGCCTAGCTTTTGATGGTTTATATTTTATGATGAAAACATATAAAAACGAACAGAAAAGTAACCTGAGTGTTTTTGTAAATAAATTTTCTTCTAAAAAGGATACTGATTCTACGTCGGTATTTAAGTTAACGTCTAATAATATTGGCGTCAACTCTGGAAAATTAAAAATATTAAACGAGAACGCTAACACTTCAGAAATAATTAACCTTAGAGAGTTGTCATTACTCGGAAAAAAACTAATTATTGATAGCAGTCAGGTGGCAGTGTCAATCACCTCTGGGAGCTTTAAAGAGAGGCGAGGCTTATCTGTGTTAAACCTGCAAACAGCGTTCAGGTACACTCCAATGTCAATTGGGTTAGAATCGTTGATAATTGCAACTAATAATACTGTGATTAATGCAGATTTACTATTTTCTGCGTCATCTTCTGGTTATTCAAATTTTTTAAACTCGGTTCAGGTATCTGGTAATTTTAATGAATCTACAATTTCTTATAAGGATGTTAACTTGTTTTATAATGAATTTGGGACTGATAAAGTAAAATTTTCGACTTCAATTAGTGGTACGCTAAATGATTTGTTGCTATCTGATTTAAGTTTGCAGAGTAATAAAAATACGACTATAAATGGCGATTTTCTCTTTAAAAATTCATTCTCAAAACAAAAGAATGCATTTGAGTTGCATGCCAATTTTTCAGAACTAACCACAGTATATAAAGATTTAAGACTGTTGTTGCCAAAATCATTAAAAAATACAATTCCTTCAATATTTGAAAACATTGGTAACTTCTCTCTTTCAGGAAAAACTACTGTAACGACCAAAAAAATTGATGTTGATTTAGATTTAAGAAGTGATATAGGAGCGGTTAGCACAAAAATGAGCCTATCAGATGTTAAGGATATAGATGTTGCAGCTTATCAAGGAACAGCTATTTTTAAAAATGTTGATTTTGGCAAATTATTTAAAGATCCCGTTTTTGGAAAAGTCTCTTTTATAGCAAAGGTTAAGGGAAAAGGGTTTTCTTTAGATAAAATAAATTCATTTATAGATGGTAATGTGTCTAGCGCAACAATAAATAACTATGCATATAAGAATATTGTTGTTTCTGGGAATATGCAAAAAAAAGTATTTAAAGGAAAATTTTCTGTAGCAGATAAAAACGCCAATATAAACTTTGAAGGCCTGGTAAATATGTCTTCTAAGATTAATGAGTATGATTTTAAGGCGGTACTTGCAGATGTAGATTTAAATGCGATAAACCTTGTTAAAAAGGATAGTGTTTCTGTGTTTTCAGGGGTTGTTGAAATGAATATGAAAGGAACAGGTATTAATGATGCCTTTGGAGAAATAAAATTAAAAAATGCAAGATATAAAAATGCGCTGCAAACGGTTGAGTTTTCAGATTCGTACTTAAAATCATCTTTTAATAAGGAGAATGTTAGGTTAATAGAGTTATCTTCTCCAGGAAGTGTTTCAGGACGATTAAACGGAACTTTTAAATTTGAAGAGTTAGGACGCATTATAAAAAATGACCTAGGTAGTGTTTATGCTAACTATAAGCCTATAAAAGTTTCTAATGGTCAGTATGTAGATTTTAATGTAAAGCTTGAAAATAAGTTAACAGAAGTGTTTTTTCCGGAAGTATCTATATCTGAAAAAATGACACTAAAAGGAACACTTTCAAATAATGAAGAAGACTTTAATGTATTAATTAAAACCCCAGAAGTTAGCTATAAATCAGCTACTTTTAAAGGTGTTTCTGTTCGGTTAAATAATAGCAATCCACTTTTTAACACCTATGTGAGCGCCAAAGAAGTTAACGCAAAGTCTTACGTTATTTCAGATTTTAATTTGGTGAACAAAACGATAAATGACACCTTGTTTTTTAGGTCGGAATTTAAAGGAGGTACAGAAAGTAAAGATACGTATAAGTTAAACATGTATCATACAGTTAATACATCTGGACAGTCAGTTTTTGGAGTAAAAAAATCAAACTTACATGTAAGAGGGTATGATTGGAAAGTTAATGCAGAAAATAATGCCTCTACAATCGTTTTTGATTCAGATTTTAAAAACATTACCATAAATAAGTTTAAAGTATCTCATAAAGATGAGTTTGTTGCCTTGTCAGGAGTAATTAATGGCAGTTCTGAAAAAAACATAAACCTAGAATTTGGGCAGGTAGGACTCCTAAAGTTATTTAAAACTTCTGCTAGGTTTAATTGTGAAGGCCGCGTGAATGGACTGATAAACATATTTCAGAAAAACAACGTATATGTCCCTTCAGGAGCAGTTAAAATAGACAATTTAAAAATAAATAAACTAGCTCTGGGCGACCTCTCTTTGGGAGTTGTAGCTAATGGGGTAAAAAAATATACCATAAAATCAAGTTTGGTTAAATATGGAGACACAACATTGTTGCTTGATGGGATTTTAGATTTTGTTCCAGAAACACCATATTTAGAAACAGATATAACGTTTAGAAATCAAAATCTATCGTTTCTAACAGCTTTAGGAGGAAATGTTATAACAGATATTAGGGGACTAGTATCTGGAAAAGCAGTCCTTTTTGGAGATTATAATAATCCTGATTTTCAAGGCGAATTATTTTTAGACGAAGCAGGTTTGAAAATCCCATATCTAAATGTAGATTTCGATTTTGAAAACAATGCCTTATTGAGTTTAAAGAATAGGCAATTCCAGTTTAACAATATAGCTATATTAGATACTAAGCACTTTACCTCTGGGCGCCTAAACGGCTTTGCTGCCCATGAATCTTTTAAATACTGGTCGTTAGGTTTAGAGGTGTCTACAAATAATTTGTTAATTTTAGATAAGAAAAAGGAAGAGGAGTCATTATACTACGGAACCGCATTTATTGACGGGTTACTAAACGTTACAGGTCCTACTAATGAGCTACTTGTAAGTCTGAGTGCAACAACAAACAAAGGAACAGTGTTTAAGATACCTATAAAGGATGCTAGTGCAGTAGGAGATAATTCCTTTATAAAAACAATGTCGGTAACAGAAAGCAATCGCTTGGCAGCAAATCCGCAAATTATTGCTAAAGAATTGAGTGGTTTAGAATTAGAGTTAGACTTAAATATAACACCAGATGCGGCAATTGAAATTGTGCTAGATCAAGAATCTGGTAGTGTGTTAAAAGGAACAGGGGCTGGAGATATACGTGTTGAGATAAATACCAATGATAAGTTTAATATTTTTGGAGATTTTGTGGTTGATAAAGGAACATATAATTTTGTGTATGGTAGTAATTTCTTGCAAGGAGGAGTTATTGAAAAACGATTTAATGTAAAGTCAGGGGGGACTATAAATTGGGACGGAGATCCGTATGAAGCACAATTAAACATGAGTGCTGTATATAGCGCAATAGCAAACCCAGCCTTGCTGCTAGACAACCCTTCGGTTAATAGAAAAATACCGGTAGATGTTGTTATTAGTTTAAGCGGAGGGCTAATGCAGCCAGATGTAAACTTTGATATACAGTTTCCTAAAACAAACTCGGTAGTAAGGTCAGAATTATTATATAAATTAAACGATAAAGAATTTAGAGACAAACAAGCCTTGTCTTTAGTCACTTCCGGACAATTTACAAGTGCATATGCTTACGGGCAAACAGCGGTAACTGGTAATTTGGTAGAGCGTGCAACAGCACTTGTAAATGATATACTCTCTCAAGAAGATGATAAGTTTAAAATAGGGTTAAACTATGAACAAGGAGAAAATAATCCCCTAGAAGAGCAGCGTATAGAGGATAGATTCGGATTTACAATATCAACCCAAATATCAGATAGAATTTTAATCAATGGTAAAGTAGGTATTCCTGTAGGAGGTGTAAATAAAACTATTGTAGCAGGAGACGTTCAGGTAGAGTTTTTATTAAATGAAGACGGTACACTTCGTGCAAAAGTATTTAACAGAGAAAACGACTTAACAACTTCTGTGGCAACAAATGAGATTGGCTACACTCAAGGAGGCGGAATTTCTTACAAGGTGTCTTTTGATGATTTTGAAGAGTTAATGCAAAAAATATTTAAACGGAAAAGTAAAAAAGTCCAATCAGAAAAATAAAAAACATCAAGCATACTTAGAATGACGTGCAGTTTTGTCGTCCAGAATCGGTTTCAGGGTCTGAGTACTGTAATTGTTTGTAGTGAGTTGAGATACTGAAACTAGTTCAGAATGACAGGTGGTTTTGTCATTCCGTACTTGTTACGGAATCTATGTAGGTTTTCAGTCTAATATCTTTTTGATTTTTTTTTTAAATAAAGATTGCTTCATGCCGTTGTACGTCATTCGCAAAGGCATTCTTACTAGTATTGCTCTTAATTCTAGCATCTATACCTAACATCTTTTCTGTTACCTAATAGCTGCTTTCTAAACTTCGGTATTTAGAGTGATTATAAGTAAATAAATTCTATTTTTGTAAGGTAATCAAAACCCATTTATATTGAATATCTCAAGAGAAATAAAAACAGCAATATTAGTTATAGGATCTATATTGTTATTCCTGCTAGGGTTTAGCTACTTAAAGGGAAAAAATCTTTTTAGTACAGACCATAAGTTCTACACAGAGTTTAGTTATAATGCGTTATCAGTGTCTGCACCAGTAACCATTCGCGGAAATAAAGTAGGGAAAGTTGAAGAAATTACGTACGATTTTGAAACAGGAAAAACTAAGGTATGTTTTTCGGTAGACAAAAATTTTATGTTTTCTAAAAACAGTACAATTAGGTTATACGAAATGGGAATAATGGGCGGTAATGCCATAACAATTATTCCTGCAAGTGATATAGAATACGCCCAGGATGGAGATTTTATAAAATCTGAAGTAGAAGAAGGACTTGTAAAAAGTTTGACTAGTAAGTTTTCAGGACTGAGTACAGATTTAGATGCCACATTAAAAAAAGCAGATGTTTTTCTAACAAACTTGAATGACATTATAGAAGACGAATCAGAGAAAGGTCTTAAAAGTGCTATTGCGCAATTAAATGCTACAATTAAAACGTTTAACACCACTGCAACATCATTAAATACAATTGTAAATAATGATGCCAGTAAATTAAATGTTATGCTTACGGAGTTTTCTGAAACTGCAACAGCATTTAAACGTATAAGTGACACACTAGAAAACGCAAACATAGGTAACACCGTAGCAAATTTAAATAAAACACTATCAAGCTTGAATACGGTATTGGTTGCTGTAGATAGTAAAGAAGGTTCTATAGGGAAGTTGTTACATGACGATAAGCTGTATAATAACTTAGAAGCCGCTTCTAAAGAACTGTCTGAGTTACTTAGAGATATAAAGCTGCACCCAAAAAGATACACAAGGGTGTTTTCAAAAAAAGAAATTCCGTTTAAAGGAGAATAATAACACAATTAAAAAACAGTATGCAATACATCGATAATATTTTATTTGCCATCCTATTAGGGGCTGGAATTTGGTTTTTTACAAGAAATATTAAAAAACTAATTCGTAACATTAAGTTAGGAAAAGCAATTGATCGTACAGATAATAAAGCAGCCCGTTTCAAAAACATGGCTAAGATTGCTTTAGGTCAAGGAAAAATGGTTCGTCGTCCTGTTTCAGGGCTTTTACATATAATTGTGTATGTAGGATTTATAATCATTAATGTAGAAATGTTAGAGATTATTATTGATGGTATAGCTGGTACACACAGAGTGTTTCAAGAACCATTAGGTAATGCCGTATATGGATTTTTAATAGGTGTGTTTGAGGTACTTGCATTTTTAGTATTAGTATCTGTAATTCTATTTTGGATACGTAGAAACGTTATAAAAATTAAGCGTTTTTGGAATGATGAAATGAAAGGGTGGCCAAAATCTGACGGAAACCTAATTCTTTATTTTGAAATGGTACTAATGTCACTGTTCTTAATAATGAATGCAACAGATGTTGGATTTCAATCTATAGCATCTGGTAATGTAATTAGTCAATTTATAGCACCATTGTTTTCTGGGCTTTCAGAAGGCACTCTGCATATTGTAGAATTAACAGCTTGGTGGCTACATATTGCTGGTGTATTGGTGTTTTTAAACTACCTATATTATTCAAAACATTTACATATACTTTTAGCGTTTCCTAATACATTTTTTGCAAACTTAAAACCAAAAGGACAACTTACAAATGATGCCAATGTAACAAAAGAGGTCATGATGATGATGGACCCTAGTGCAGACCCATATGCAATGCCTGAAGAAGGTGCAGCAGAAGAAATGTCAATTTTTGGAGCAAAAGACGTTACAGACTTATCTTGGGTTAACCTATTAAACGCTTATACTTGTACAGAATGTGGCCGATGCACAAGTAATTGCCCGGCAAACTTAACCGGTAAAAAATTATCTCCACGAAAAATAATGATGGACACTCGTGATAGGTTAGAAGAGGTTGGTAAAAATATAGATGCTAATAATGGTGAGTTTAAAGACGACGGAAAAAACTTATTTGATTGGATTAGTAAAGAAGAAATATGGGCATGTACAAGTTGTAATGCTTGTGTAGAAACCTGTCCTGTAAATATAGATCCACTAAGTATTATAATGGATATGCGCCGTTACTTAGTAATGGAAGAAAGCGCTGCACCAGCCGAATTAAATAACATGATGCAAAACGTTGAAAATAACGGTGCACCATGGGCATATAGCCAAATGGATAGGCTAAATTGGATAAACGAATAATACTGTACTAAACAGCTACTAAAAACATATAAGTAACATGAGTGAAGCTTTAAAAGTGCCGGTAATGGCAGAAATGATGGCCGCAGGACAATCTCCAGATGTATTATTTTGGGTTGGATCTGCTGGAAGTTTTGATGATAGAGCAAAAAAAATAACACGTGCTTTTGTAAAAATTTTAAATAAAGCTAATGTAAATTTTGCAGTATTAGGAACAGAAGAAAGCTCTAGTGGAGATGCCGCTAAACGGTCAGGGAATGAGTTTTTGTTTCAAATGCAAGCCATTACCAATATAGAGTTAATGAATGCTTATGAGGTAAAAACAATTGTTACTGCCTGTCCGCATTCTTATAACACATTAAAAAATGAATATCCAGGTTTAGGAGGTAAGTATACAGTATATCACCATACAGAGTTTATACAACAACTTTTAAAAGACGGTAAAATTAAAATTGCATCAGACACTTATAAAGGTAAAAAGTTAACCTTTCATGACCCTTGTTACTTAGGTCGTGCAAATGACGTTTATGAAGCGCCAAGAGAATTAATCAAGGCGTTAGGCGTAGATATGGTAGAGATGAAACGCAGTAAGCGTGATTCGCTTTGTTGTGGTGCCGGTGGCGCGCAAATGTTTAAAGAGCCAGAAAATGGTTCAAAAGATATTAATGTGTTACGTACTGAAGATGCTATTGAAACACAAGCAGAAATTATAGCAACTGGTTGTCCGTTTTGTAACACAATGATGACAGATGGTGTTAAAGCAACAGAGAAAGAGGGTAAAATAGAAGTTTTAGATGTAGCAGAGTTAATTGCTAACGCCAATCAATTGTAATTTATAAAAAATGTTAGTAGAATTTAAAAGTCTTCCAGACCATTCAAAAGTATGGGTTTATCAATCAAGTAGACGTTTTACAGCCGAAGAGTTGTTATTGGTAAATGCTAAAACCACCGAGTTTTTAGAGCAGTGGGCAGCGCACGGTACAAGTTTACAGTCTGGGTTTGAAATAAAATATGATCGTTTTATAATAATAGCAGTAAATCAAGACAGACAATCAGCAACAGGTTGCTCAATAGATGCTTCTGTCCGTTTTATTCAAGGTTTAGAAAAAGAGTTTAACTTAGAATTGCTAGATAAAATGAATGTAGCATTTAAGCAAGGTGAGTTTGTAAACTTTAAATCGCTAATTGATTTTAGAAAAATGGCTAAAAGCGGTGCTATTGGTAAAAAAACAATAGTGTTTAATAATTTAATTACGGATATACTAGAATATAAAGAAAATTGGGAAGTACCAGCGCAGGATTCTTGGCACTCAAGATTTTTTAATTAATATAAAGCGACTTTTAAGTCGCTTTTCTTTTTATATCAATGCTAATAAAGTATCTTTCTACTGTAATTATTCACACCAAACTTCAGACGTAATATAGCAATGACTAAAAACCTTATTTTTCTATTTTTTTGCATAACCCAAGTTGTATTTTCACAAGAAAAACACCCTTTAAAAACAACAGATTACATTGCTCAGCAACATTGGGTAGATTCGTTGTACAGTACAATGTCATTAGATGAAAAAATAGGACAATTGTTTATTGCTGATGTATGGTCAGGAAAAGAAATAGCACATACCGATAAACTAAAAGTTCTTATTAAAAAACACCATATTGGTGGAATAATGTTTTCTAAAGGCGGTCCGTATCGTCAGGCAAAACTAACAAATGAATATCAAGATTTAGCCAAAACAAAACTCTTAATCACACAAGATGCTGAATGGGGCTTAAACATGCGTCTAGACTCTACCTTTGCTTTTCCTTGGAATATGACATTAGGTGCAATAAAAGACACCGCTTTAGTTCGTGAGGTAGGTAAGCAGATAGGGTTGCACTGTAAGCGTGTTGGTGTGCATATGAATTTTGCACCAGATATTGATATCAATACCAATCCCAATAACCCAATAATAGGAAATCGCTCTTTTGGAGAAGACAAATATAATGTAGCTGAAAAAGGCGTAGCGTTTATGAACGGAATGGCATCTGTAGGTGTACTGGCTTCCGCAAAGCACTTTCCAGGACATGGAGATACTGCACAAGACTCTCATAAAACATTACCTACAATAGATTTTTCTGAAAAGAGAATCGAAAACATAGAGTTATATCCATTCAAAGAACTAATTAATAATGGTGTAGCAAGTATTATGGTAGCGCATTTAGATGTGCCAAGTTTAGGTACTAAGCCCGGAAAACCATCGTCATTATCAAAAAAAATAGTTACAAAATTATTAAAGAATAGGTTAGGGTATAAAGGATTGATTTTTACAGATGCACTAAATATGAAAGGCGCATCAAATTATAAAACCCCTGGAAAAGTTGATTTAGCAGCGTTCTTAGCAGGAAACGATATACTATTAATATCGAGTAATATTCCAGAGGCAATAACCCAACTTAAAAGCGCATATCAATCCAATAAAATAACAGAAAAACGATTAGCACATTCTGTTAAGAAAATTTTAATGGCTAAATATAAAGTGGGGTTACATGACTATAAACCAGTTGTACTTGCCAATATACATGCAGACCTAAAGCAAAGATCTAATGAATTGTTGTATTCTAAATTAATTGAAAACGCCATAACATTAGTTAAAAATACTAACGATATAATACCGGTTAAAGATTTATCTATCTCAAATATAGCCTATGTAAAATTAGGAAATGCACCGCATAACGCATACTTGGCAAGGTTAAAGAAATATGCCAATGTAACCGAGGTTAAAGCCACTCAGTTAGATGACCTAATTTTAAAGTTAAGCAAATTTAATACTGTTATAGTTGGTGTTCATAAGTCTAATGATTCTCCGTGGAAATCGTATAAAATGACTGAAAAAGAGCGTACTTGGCTGTATGAAATAGCAAGAAATAATAAGGTTGTATTGTCGGTTTTTGCAAGTCCATACGCCTTATTAGATCTAAAAACAACCAAGAATATAGAAAGTATCCTTATAGGATATCAGAACAGTACTATTGGACAACAAAAATTAGCAGATGCTGTTTTTGGTAGCATATCTATAAATGGGAAACTACCAATAAGTGCTCACAAAAATTTTCCGGTTAACAGTTCAATAACAATTAATAAATTAAACAGGCTAGGCTATGATTCTCCTGAAAATGTAGGGCTTAATTACGAGAGATTACAAAAAATAGATTCGGTTATTTTGTATGCTATTGCTGAGAAAATGACACCAGGCGTTCAGGTTTTAGTAGCTAAAAAAGGAAAAATAGTTTACCGTAAAAACCACGGATATTTAACCTATAAAAAAGATAAGCAGGTTGCAGATAACACACTATACGATGTGGCTTCGCTAACTAAAATTTTAGCAACACTACCATTAGTTATGGAGCTTCAAGAGAAAGGCGTTGTTGGTTTAGAAACGTCTTTAGACAAGATGATTCCAGAATTAAAAGGGTCTAATAAAGAAGCTGTTACTTTAAAGGAAATGTTATCGCATGTTGGTCAGTTAAAATCATGGATTCCTTTTTATGTAGAAACATTAGATAGTGTTAGCGGGCAGCCATTACCTACAATTTATCAAAAAAGTAAATCAATAGACTATCCGTATAAAGTAGCTGAAAACATGTATATTCATAAAAGCTATCAAGATTCAATTTTTAATAAAATCAAAACAGCTGACCAAAGAGAAAAAGAAGGGTATAAGTATAGTGATTTACCATATTACTTGCTTAAAAAATATATTGAAACCCATTATGACACTGGTTTAGATTCTCTTATTGAAAATAGATTTTATAATCCTATGGGCATAAATGCGACTTATAACCCTTTGCAAAAATTTAAAAAAAATCAAATAGCGCCAACAGAAAGAGACACTTATTTTAGGCAACAAGATGTTCACGGATATGTGCATGATATGGGTGCAGCTATGCAAAATGGTATTGGTGGGCATGCAGGTGTTTTTGCTACAGCTACAGACGTTTCTAAAATGATGCAGCTATATATTCAAAAAGGAAATTATGCAGGAATACAATATTTAAAACCAGAAACAATCAAGTTGTTTAATACTTGCTATTATTGCGATGATGAGATTAGGCGTGGCGTTGGTTTTGATAAGCCTCAGCTAGATGAGATTGGGCCAACCTGTAATTGTGTGCCAATGACTAGTTTTGGGCATTCTGGTTTTACAGGAACTTTTGCGTGGGCAGACCCAGAAAATGAATTGGTATATGTATTTTTGTCTAACAGAACATATCCTGAATCTAAAAATAATCGTTTAGCAAAAGAAAATATCAGATCAGAAATACAACGAATTATTTACGAAGCTCTTGAAAAATAAAAAATGAAAATAGGCGTAGTTTGTTATCCGACTTTTGGAGGTAGTGGCGTGGTGGCTACAGAATTAGGTATTGCTTTGTCTAAAAAAGGACATGAAATACATTTTATAACCTATAGTCAACCTGTGCGGTTAGATTTATTGGCTACCGGAATTCATTTTCATGAAGTAAGTGTTCCGGAATACCCACTATTTCAGTATCAACCCTATGAATTAGCATTGTCTAGTAAATTAGTTGATATGGTAAAACTACATGGCTTAGAGGTTTTACATGTGCACTACGCTATACCACACGCTTATGCAGCATATATGGCTAAAAAAATGTTGGCAGATGAAGGTATTCATATCCCCATAGTAACCACTTTACATGGTACAGATATTACACTAGTAGGAAGCCACCCATACTACAAACCCGCAGTTAGTTTTAGTATAAATCACTCCGATGTTGTTACTACGGTGTCTAAGAGTCTAAAAGCAGATACCTTACGTTTGTTTGATGTAAAAAAAGATATTCTAGTAGTACCTAACTTTATTGATGTAGCCAAGTATGATTCGTATCATCAAGCGCCGTGTCAACGTCATGTACTAGCACTGCCAAATGAAAAAATAATAACTCATGTTAGTAATTTCAGACCAGTAAAACGAATTAATGATGTGTTACAGGTTTTTTATAACGTCTCTAAAAAAATACCTGCAAAATTAATAATGGTAGGTGATGGCCCTGAGCGAGAAGAGGCAGAGGCAACTGCATCAAAATTAGGGATATCAAAAAAAGTATTATTTTTAGGAAAAAGTAATGAAGTGGAAAAAATATTATGCTTGTCAGACTTGTTTTTACTGCCTTCAGAAACCGAAAGTTTTGGTTTGGCGGCTTTAGAGGCTATGGCTTCAGGTGTTCCTGTAGTGTCTAGTAATACAGGAGGCATTCCGGAGGTAAATAAGCAAGGTGTGTCAGGTTATCTAAATAATGTAGGAGATGTAGCAGGTATGTCTGAAAACGCGTTAAAGATTTTAAGTCATACTGAAACATTACAACAGTTTAAGACACAAGCAAGATTAAGAGCATCAAAATTTGAGTTAAATACGGTAGTAGCACAATATGAAACACTGTATAAAACGCTATTAAAACAATAAAAAGAGTCTTATGAAATACGTATATTCTTTATTAGTAATGTTGCTGTTAAGTTGTAATGCAACAAAGACACAAAACACTATTAAGTCACTAGTATTTCATGAACTGCATAGTGGTAATACAAGTCCTCAAACCGAAGAGGGGTTTCAGCTAATTACAGATTATAAATCGCTAGTAAGTTTTTATAATACCGTAAATATTGAAAAAATACCAGAAGTTAATTTTAAAGAAGACCAAGTGATAGTAGTGTTTTTGGGGCAACAAAATACAGGAGGATATGCCGTTTCGGTAAATGCAATACAATGTCAGGAAAATGTAATAAAGGTATACGCTAAAAAAACCGCTCCTAAAAAAGGCATGCTAGTAACAACAATGCTTACACAGCCTTATGTTATTGTAAAAACAAGTAAGAATGCTAAACCTATTTTATTATCAATCAGTAATGAGTAGCTTTACTCGTGATAGTAAGCAAACGCTTCGTGTATTAGACTTGTTGGGATTTGTTGGTTAATAACAGGTTGTTCAATGCCTTTTAAAAGCACAAAATTTACTTGACCATGACTATTTTTTTTATCGAATTTTAATAAATCAATAATGCCTGTGATTTTATTTTCTGAGATAGTAACTTTCTCAAAATGCTGAGATATCCCATTTTTAATAAGTCTGCAAATATCATTATCTAGTTCTACAGTTTTTGTAGAGATATAGCTGGCAAGAATCATTCCTATAGCAACGGATTCGCCATGTAATAACGGATTGTTACTATCTAAATAGTAAGATTCTATGGCATGACCTAAAGTATGTCCAAAGTTTAATGTTTTTCTAACACCTTGTTCTTTGGGGTCCTTAATAACAATTTTATTTTTAATTGTTATAGACTCGTAAATAAGCCCTTCAAGATCATCGCTGCTCAGTTGCGATAAGTCTGTCATGTTATACCAGTGTTTAGCACTTTGTATAAGACCGTGTTTTAACATTTCTGCTAAGCCTGAACGCATTTGCCTTGCGGGTAATGTTTGTAAGTACTGCGTATCTATTAAGACCATTTCGGCTGTACTAAATACACCTATTTTGTTTTTTAATTGTCCTAAGTCTACGCCTGTTTTCCCACCAACCGAAGCATCAACCATTGCTAACAAAGTTGTAGGGACGTTTATATGTGCAATGCCTCTGTTGTAAGTAGCGGCAACAAACCCACCTAAGTCTGTAACAACACCACCTCCTAAAGATATTAAAAGACTGTTTCTGTCGGCATCTAATTCTGCTAAAGTTTCCCAGACTCCACTGCATGTTTCAATATTTTTGTGTAGCTCTCCGGCACTTATTTGTATAACTTCAATAGGAGTTTCTGTAGCTAGTTGACTACAAAAATGCGGATAACAATGCGTTATGGTATTGTCATCAACAAGTATAAAAATACGAGAATACAATTTAGCGGCAAGTAAATTGTTAATTGCCTTATAAGCAGAAGCACCAAAATAAATAGCGCTATCTAGAGATTGAATATTGTTCATAATTTATGTTATTGCTACAAACAACAAAGTAACATAATCTATTAATACCATACCAAAAGTTAGGGTGCTAATTAAAAATAAATTATTTTTGTATAGTACAAATATACTAGCAAATGAACACCCTTTTTAATAATACAAAAGTTGCTTTTTCGTTAAAAAAGAACACAGAATTAGAACGTGCTTACTTTTTGTTTAAAATGATAGCAAAAGAACCATTAGTACGTATAGGTACTGCAATGACAAATTTTGCAATTAAGGCACATTTGCCGGTCGAAGGGTTAATTAGAGCAACTGTTTTTGATCATTTTTGTGGCGGTGTTTCAGAAGATGATTGCTTGCCAGTTATTGATAAAATGTACACTAAAAAAGTGTGTAGTGTACTAGATTATTCTGTAGAAGGAAAAGAAGATGAAGCGCAGTTTGACGCAGCACTTCAAATGACTATAAAATTATTAGATTTTGTAAAAGAAAGAGAAGCAATACCGTTTGCAGTGTTTAAGCCAACAGGTTTCGGACGCATAGACTTGTATGAAAAAGTAGGCGAAGAAATACCATTAACTGCTCTAGAGCAAGATGAATGGAATAGAGTAGTACAGCGCTATGATACTGTATGTGCTTTAGCAAAAGAAAAAAATGTACGCTTACTAATTGATGCCGAAGAAAGTTGGATGCAAGACGCTGCTGATGATCTTGTAACAACTATGATGCAAAAATACAATACCGAAAAGGCCATTGTGTTTAACACCTTACAGATGTATCGTTGGGATAGATTAGATTACTTAGAACAATTACACCAACAGGCTACTAATGAAGGGTTTTTTATTGGAATGAAATTGGTTCGAGGGGCTTATATGGAAAAAGAAAACGAACGTGCGCTAGAAAAGGATTATACTAGTCCGATTTGTGCAGATAAAAAGGCTACGGATGTTAATTTTGATGCTGGTATAGCATATATGTTGTCACATACAGATCGTTTGTCTCTTTTTGCAGGAACACACAACGAAGAAAGCTCTTACTTGGTAATGGCACTTATGGAGAAGCACAAGCTTTCAAAATCATCTGAAGCAGTATGGTTTGGACAACTATACGGTATGAGTGATCATATTAGTTATAATTTATCTAAAGCAGGATATAATGTAGCTAAATATTTACCATTCGGACCAGTACGTGATGTAATGCCATACCTAATTCGTAGGGCAGAAGAAAACACATCGGTAGCAGGGCAAACTACCAGAGAGCTAAACTTGTTAAAAGAAGAGCGTAAGCGAAGAAAAATATAGCATTAGTAAAAAGCAAATACGCGGCAATGATTATCTCTTTTTATTCTGCTATTAAAAAGGTGTAACAAGGTCTTCCTTTGTTGTTAGTCCATTTTTTCCAATTTTCAGGTGTATTGGGGTCAAATATTTTAACACTGTCAATTGGGAATATTTTAAATTCAAGAAACCATTTTTGTGGCTCGGCATCTCTCATAAACTGCATTTGTCTAACAAGAATACTGTCTTTTGGGGAAACAGAAAAATACCTGGTTAGCGGCCCTCTTGACATAGGAAAAACGACAATAGTTGAACTGAAATTTACAGTTTTATCTGAGTCATTTTTGACATAAAAAGTTGTTGTTGGAAATTTTTTACTTTCAGGAAAAGGAATTAAAATACCACAGCCTGTCAGTATGAAAACTAAAAGTGAAATTATTGTCGTTTTTTTCATATAGCGTTCATATTTTAATCATTTATACAGAGAGGTTAAGTTGCTATGAAAGACGTGTTTATTTTTACCCCTCCAATTTTTTTATCAAACTAAACTATTGTATAACTACTTTTTTAACAACAGCTATACTGTCGCAGTTTTCAATAGAAAACTCATACGTTTTATTTAAGTAATTGTTTTCAATGACGTATGTTTTACATGATTTTAATTTGGTGTTGCTTCGTGAAAAGTCAACATTACCATTTAAATAGGCATCCGTAATTGCAGCTGTATCTAAAGATTTATTATTAATAAGTGCTTGTACTTGAGGAGAAAAAGCCCTTTTCTTTAATCGCACATCTTTTAGTAAACGACAGTTGGGTAAGTAACAAAAACTTGTTTTCTTTTTTCCCCAAACAAAGTAAACAACAATACTTCCAAGCGCTATTCCTACAAGGTAGTATCCAAATCGTTGTATAAAATTCATATTTTTTAAATATTAATAAGTTGTTAGAATATTAACAAGTTGGCATCGTTATACGGAAGTCCGAACCAATCGGAAACAGCTTTGCTTGTTAATACGCCGTGGTAAAAGTACAACCCATTTTTCAATCCACGATCAAAACGAATAGAATTTTCTACACCACCATCTTCTGCAATTTTTAAAAGATAAGGTGTAAAGATATTGCTAATAGCGTTCGATGCTGTTTTTGAGTACTTTGAAGGGATGTTAGGTACGCAGTAGTGTATAATATTATGCTTATTGAAGGTAGGTTCTGTGTGGCTAGTAACTTCAGATGTTTCAAAACATCCACCCATGTCAATACTAACATCCATAATAACAGATCCGGGTTTCATTTCAGAAACCATTTGTTCAGAAACCACTACTGGTGCTCTGTTTTTTCCACGTACTGCACCTATCGCAATATCACACCTACGCAACGCTTTAAGTAAGTTTTTTGGTTGTAGTGTTGAGGTGTAAAGCGTTTGTCCTAAATTGGTTTGAATGCAACGAAGTTTACTAATAGAGTTGTCAAATATCTTTACATTTGCGCCAAGACCAATGGCAGAACGTGCGGCAAATTCACCTACTGTTCCTGCACCAATTATAACGACTTCTGTAGGCGGTACACCGCTAATATTCCCTAATAACAATCCGTTTCCATTCGCAGTATTTGCAAGTAATTCACTAGCAATTAATATGGCGGCTGTTCCGGCAATTTCGCTTAGTGCTCTTACTGCGGGAAAGGCACCGTCTTCATCTTTAATAAACTCAAAAGCCAATGCAGTAATGCGTTTTAGAGCAAGGTTTTCAAAATATTTTTTGCTTTGTGTTTTTAATTGTAATGCAGATATTAGAAGCGTCTGTGGATTAATAAGTTCAATTTCTGATAATGATGGTGGTTCTACTTTTAAAAGAATGGGGCAAGCAAATACTTTTTTAGTATCGTTAGTGATTTCTGCTCCAGCCTCGCTGTATTCTGTGTCTGTAAAACCAGCATGTTTACCAGCATTAGATTCTAAGATAATCCGATGACCATGACTCACTAGTGCAGCAACTGCATCAGGAGTTAAACAGACTCTTTTTTCTTGGTAAGACGTCTCTTTTGGAATCCCTATAAACAGATTGTCTTTTTCTTTAAATAATGCTAATGTTTCCTCCTGAGGTAATAATTGCTCTTTAGAAAAAGGGGATGATTTCTTGCTCATAGTTTAGTCGTTTGCGACTAAATTACGATTATTTTTAATAGCAGCATTACAGCAAAGGTTTAAATCTTTTACTGGCACCAATTAAACGCTAAGAGTATTTTTATCAAGCACTAGGAAATTCAATGCTTCTACTGCCGTCACTATTCTTATCTAGCTGAATGCTAATTGCGTTTTCAGGCAGTAAATTAGGTATCTTTTCTGGCCACTCTACAAAGCACCATGCATTTTGATAAAAATAATCTTCAATGCCAATATCGTACACTTCTTCTTCATGATTTATTCTGTAAAAATCAAAATGAAAAATGGTGTTTTGGTTTTCTTGGTATTCATTTACAATAGAAAACGTTGGACTTGAAGTTAGTTCGGTTATACCAAGCTGCTTTGCTAATTCCTTGATAAGGGTTGTTTTTCCAACACCCATTTCCCCATAAAACAATATCGTTTTAGGAGTTTTGTTTGTGTCAAGTATTGTTTTTGCAATACTTGCAAGATCGGTTATATGGTATGTTTTTTTCAATTATATTTAATATTATCTAGGGGTTAAAACAGCAAAAGGAATAATCATTTCTTCTAAAGATATACCGCCATGTTGATAGGTGTTTTTAAAATAACTCACATAGTGGTTATAATTATTTGGGTAAGCAAAAAACAAATTACCTTTTGCAAATATAAAAGAACTGCTCATATGGATACTGGGTAAATGTATTTCTTTAGGGTTTTTAACAGCAAATACATCTTTGTTGTTATAACTTAAGCTTTTACCTGTTTTGTATCTCAAGTTAGCACTAATTTGTTTGTCTCCAATTACTTTAGTAGGGGTAGAGGTGTTTATAGTACCATGATCGGTTGTAATAATTAGCTTCATGTTCAGCGCTTGCGCTTGTATGATAATATCTAATAACGGAGAGTTTTTAAACCAGCTTTGTGTTAGAGATCTGTATGCTTTATCGTCTGAAGCAAGTTCCTTAATAACTTCCATGTCTGTTTTAGAATGCGATAGCATATCTACAAAATTGTATACAACTACAGTTAAATCGTTTTTTGCACATGACTTAAAGTTTTTAGCTAGTTTTTTACCATTATTTAGGTTGGTTATTTTATGGTATTCATGTGTAATATTTAATCCTAGTCGTTTTAGTTGTGCGGTTAAGAATTCGTTTTCAAATAAATTCTTCCCCCCATCATCAGTATCATTTTTCCAATAATTGGGATGTAGTTTAGCCATGTCTGCAGGTGTTAGCCCAGAAAAAATTGCGTTTCGAGCGTATTGTGTGGCTGTTGGGAGTATACTACAAAAAGGATCTTCTTTAATTTTTTTATAATGGTTAGCAACTACTGGCTCAAATGCTTTCCATTGGTCATATCGCAAATTATCTACTACAATTAGCAAGGTGGGTTGTTTGCTAATCTCTGGGGCAATCCAGTTTTTAAATAATGTGTGTGATAATATTGGTGCATCGGCATTGTTGTTAAACCATGAGGCGTAATTCTTAGAAATGAATTTAAAAAAAGCGTTATTGGCGTCTTCTTTTTGAGAAATTAATATTTCTTGCATGCCTGCATCTTCAATGTTTTCAAGAGAAATTTCCCAATAAACGAGTTTTTGGTATAGTTCACTCCATTCCTCCCAAGAGTTAACCATGGCTAAATCCATAGATATTTTTCGAAATTCTTGCTGGTAATTTGCTGTGGTTTTTTCTGAAATTAACCTAGAGTAGTCTAAGTTTTTCTTAATACTGAGTAGAATTTGATTAGGGTTAACTGGTTTGATGAGGTAGTCAGATATTTTAGCACCAATAGCCTCTTCCATGATAGCCTCTTCTTCACTCTTAGTAATCATTACAACCGGAATATGACTTACTTTCTCTTTTAGAATACTGAGTGTTTCTAAGCCTGACAAACCTGGCATATTTTCATCTAAAAAAATAATATCAAAGTGTTGATTGTTAATAACTTCTAGTGCTTCAGCACCACTACAGCAAGTGGTTACAGTGCAATTTTTTTGTTCTAAAAATATAATATGTGGTTTAAGATGGTTAATTTCATCATCTACCCAAAGAATGCTAATGGTGTTGGTCATAAATTAAAATTTAATTTGCCGTTAAAGTACTAAACTAATTGTTAAGTTTGTGTTATACAAATTATAATTAAAAGATAAATATATATCTGTTGAAAGTAAATAACAAACTTAAAATATTAAACGACCCAATCTACGGATTTATTACAATTCCTAATGAACTTATTTTTGATGTTATACAGCACGAATATTTTCAGCGCTTGCGTAGGGTTTCACAAATGGGCTTGACCTATTTGGTTTACCCAGGGGCGCATCACACCCGTTTTCATCATGCATTAGGATGCATGCACTTAATGTCTAAAGCAATACAAGTGCTTCGCTTTAAGGGGGTGGCAATTTCTAAGGAAGAAGCTACGGGGTTGCAATTAGCAATTTTATTGCATGATATTGGACACGGACCATTTTCTCACGCTATGGAGCATAGCATTGTAGAGGGAACAACCCATGAGGAGATTTCATTAAAATTTATGAACGCCTTAAACGAAGAGTTTAATGGGGCGTTATCTTTAGCAATATCAATATTTAAAGGCAGTTATCATCGCAGGTTTTTTTTACAGCTTATTAGTAGCCAGTTAGATATGGATAGGTCAGACTATCTAAAGCGCGATAGCTTTTATACAGGAGTAGCCGAAGGGAATATTAATTCCGAACGCTTAATTACAATGCTTAATGTAGTTGATGACCAGTTGGTTGTTGAAGAAAAAGGCGTGTATTCTGTAGAGAAGTTTTTGTTGGCACGACGCTTAATGTATTGGCAGGTATATTTGCATAAAACAAGTGTAGTAGCAGAAAGTTTATTAGTAAAAGTGTTAAAGCGTGCAAAAGAACTGGTTCAACGTGGTATTGAAGTACCAGCAAGCATACCTTTTGATTATTTTTTAAAACATCAGATAAACGAAACAAATTTTAATAAAGAGGTTTTGTTGGTGTTTTCGAAATTAGATGATTATGATATTGTTTCAGCTTTAAAATCATGGATGGCACATAAAGATGTAGTGTTGTCTAATTTGTCTAAAATGATTATTAATAGAGATTTGTTAAAAATCACACTATCACCATCAGAAATGACATCAGTTGAATTTGAGCAACTTCAGAATAAAGCAAAACAAAAGTATGATTTGTCAGACGAGGAGGTTTCCTATTTTGTGTTTAAATCAACCGTAGTAAATCAGGCTTATAATAAAGATAAAGAAGGCATACGTATTTGGTTAAAAAATAATGAAGTGGTAGATGTTACAGACGCGTCAGATCATCTTAATTTAAAGGCCTTATCTAGTCCTGTTAAAAAATACTTTGTCTGTTACCCTAAAGACCTATAACAATTTTTTATATTTGCCATAATGGAATTTACAGCAGCACAAATAGCAGGTATTTTAGACGGAGAGGTTATTGGTAACCCAGAAGCAAAAGTATCTAAATTATCTAAGATAGAAGAAGGTGTTTCAGGAGCGCTAACATTTTTAGCAAACCCTAAATATACATCGTTTATATATACAACAAAAGCATCGGTAACTATTGTTAATGCTGATTTTTCTCCTGAAAGACCAATAACAACTACTCTTATTAAAGTAGCAGATGCCTATAAGTCATTCTCAACATTATTGGCGTATTATAACGAAGCAAAAAATAATAAAACAGGAATAGAGTCGCCAAGTTTTGCTGCTGACACAGCTACTTATGGCGATAATGTTTATTTAGGCGCGTTTTCTTATTTAGGAGAAAATGTAAAATTAGGCAACAATGTAAAAATATATCCGCATGTATATGTTGGTGATAATGTTATTATTGCTAATAATGTAACGCTGTATTCTGGAGTAAAGATTTATTCAGAAACCGAAATAGGAAATAATTGTATTATTAATAGTGGCGCAATAATTGGTGCTGATGGCTTTGGCTTTGCACCTGATGAAAATGGTGCATATCAAAAAGTACCACAAACCGGAAATGTAATTATTGAAGATGATGTAGAAATTGGTGCGGCAACCACAATTGATTGTGCAACACTGGGGTCTACTATTATCCGAAAAGGGGTAAAACTAGATAACCAAGTTCAAATAGCCCATAATGTAGAAATTAAAGAACATACAGTAATTGCCTCTCAAACAGGAATTGCAGGGTCTACTAAAATAGGAAAACACTGTATGATTGGTGGACAAGTAGGGGTGTCAGGTCATTTAACAGTAGGCGATAATGTACAAGTACAAGGCCAATCAGGTATTGTTCAATCTATAAAAAGTGGTAAAGTACTTAATGGTACACCAGCTATAGATTATAATAACTCTGTGAGATCTTCGATTCATTTTAAAAATTTACCTAATATTGTACAACGAATTAGTGCGTTGGAGAAAAAAATAAAAGACAATGAGTAATAGTGTTACAAAACAAACAACCCTTAAAAAGGAAGTATCTCTTACTGGAGTAGGATTACATACAGGTAAAAATGTAACTATTACATTTAAGCCAGCACCAGCAAATCACGGATATGCCTTTTTAAGAGCTGACTTAGAAGACAAACCAATTATACAAGCTAAGGCAGAATATGTTACCGAAACACAACGCGGTACTAACATGGAGCATAACGGTGTGCAGATAAACACATCAGAACATGTGCTAGCGGCTTTAGTAGGTTTGGAAGTTGACAATTGTTTAATTGAAATGAATGCGCCAGAACCTCCAATAATGGATGGCTCATCAAAGTTTTTTGTGGCCGCTATAGAAGAAGCAGGTATTGAAACATTAGATGTAGCGCGTGAAGAATATATTGTAAAAGAAATTATTAAATATACCGATGACGTTTCCGGGTGTGAAATAATGATTATGCCTGCAGATGAATATCAAGTAACTACTATGGTGGACTATAACACCAAAGTATTAGGCACACAAAATGCAGTGCTAGAACACTTATCAGATTTTAAAGAACGTATTTCAGAAGCAAGAACATTTAGCTTTTTGCATGAAATAGAAATGCTGTTAGATCACGGATTAATTCAAGGAGGTGATTTAAATAATGCCATTGTATATGTCGATAAAGAAATATCTGACGGTACAATGGAAAAATTAAAAAAGGCATTTAATAAAGATGCTGTATCTGTAAAATCTAACGGTATATTAGATAACCTTACATTGCATTACCCAAATGAAGCTGCAAGACACAAACTATTAGATGTTATAGGAGACTTAGCATTAATAGGCACACGTATTCGCGGAAAGGTAATAGCATCTAAGCCAGGACACTATGTAAATACTCAGTTTGCTAAAAAAATGGCAAAAATAATAAAGGAAGAAAAAAGAAATTTTGTTCCTAGTTATGATGTAAATCAACCGCCATTAATGGATATTCATCAAATAATGGATATGCTACCACATAGGCCACCATTTTTATTAATAGATAGAATACTAGAGCTTTCTGATAGCCATGTTGTTGGAATGAAAAACGTAACCATGAATGAACCCTTTTTTGTAGGGCATTTTCCTGGAGCTCCAGTAATGCCAGGGGTATTACAGGTAGAAGCTATGGCGCAAACAGGAGGAGTGCTTGTTTTAAGTACTGTTCCAGATCCTGAAAATTACTTAACATTTTTCATGAAAATTGATAATGTTAAATTTAAACGTAAAGTATTGCCAGGAGACACGTTGTTTTTTCACTGTAGTCTAATTACACCAATTCGTAGAGGAATTTGTCATATGCAAGCCTATGCCTATGCCAACGGAAAAGTAGTTGCAGAAGCAGAAATGATGGCACAAATAGCAAAAAAATAATAGTACTAAAACAATAAATACATGAATCAACCACTAGCTTATGTACATCCAGGCGCAAAAATCGCTAAAAATGTAGTCATAGAACCTTTTACAACTATTCATAACAATGTAGTTATTGGAGAGGGAACTTGGATAGGGTCTAACGTTACTATAATGGAAGGTGCTCGAATTGGTAAAAACTGTAGTATTTTTCCAGGAGCAGTAATTTCAGGAGTACCACAAGATCTAAAGTATAATGATGAAGACACAACTGTTGAAATAGGTGATAATGTTACCATTCGCGAATGTGTTACCATTAATAGAGGAACTACCGATAAAATGAAAACAGTTATAGGTAATAACTGTCTAATTATGGCATATTGCCATATTGCACACGATTGTGTGGTAGGTGATAACTGTATTTTTTCAAACAACAGTACTTTAGCAGGACATATTACTATCGGCGATAATGTAATTTTAGCAGGAATGGTTGCTGTACATCAATTTTGTACCGTAGGGAGTCATGCTTTTGTAACAGGAGGAACCCTAGTACGTAAAGATGTGCCACCATTTGTAAAGGCGGCTCGTGAGCCAATTTCATATGTAGGTATTAACTCTGTAGGATTAAGAAGACGAGGGTTTTCTGTCGAAAAAATACGAGAAATTCAAAACATATATAGAATCCTATACCAAGGAAAAAACAATACCACTCAAGCAACCGCAACTATTGAAGCAGAAATGAATATTTCAAAAGAGCGCGATGAAATTTTAATGTTTATTAAAAATTCAAAGAGAGGAATAATGAAAGGATATTTTAAAGCAAACTAAAAAATAAAATAATGGCAAGTACTTCAGATATTAGAAACGGATTATGTATCAAATACAACAATGATATATATAAAATAATAGAATTTTTACACGTAAAACCAGGAAAAGGACCTGCATTTGTACGTACAAAGTTAAAAAGTGTTACCTCAGGTAAAGTTATAGATAATACCTTTCCATCAGGTAGAAAAATAGAAGAGGTACGTGTAGAAACACATAAATATCAGTTTTTATACCCAGAGGGAGATACGTTTCATTTTATGAACGTGGAAGACTATAATCAAATTACACTTGAAAAGAAAACATTAGACGCACCTGGTTTATTAAAAGAAGGCGAAGTTGTAACGGTATTAATTAATAGCGAAGATCAAATGCCACTTTCTGTAGATATGCCAGCAAGTGTTGTCTTAGAGGTTACACATACTGAGCCTGGTGTAAAAGGAAACACAGCAACAAATGCTACCAAGCCTGCAACAGTAGAGTCTGGAGCAATTGTAAATGTACCGTTATTTATTAACGAAGGCGACAAAGTTAAAATAGAAACAGCAAAAGGAACTTATAAAGAGCGTGTTAAAGAATAATATACACTTATAGCGTTATTTAAATGAAATTTCCTCAAAAACATACATTATCACAAATAGCAACAATTATTGATGCTAGTTATATTGGCGATGCAAATTTTCCGGTAACAGGCATGAATGAAATACATGTTGTTACTCCTGGAGATATTGTTTTTGTAGACCATCCTAAATACTATGATAAAGCACTAGAATCAGCTGCCACTGTAGTACTAATTAATAAAAAAGTAGCTTGCCCGGAAGGGAAAGCGCTATTAGTGTCAGATGATCCTTTTAGAGACTTTAATAGACTAACACAATATTTTAAACCTTTTGAGGCTGCTACAGAACGTATTGCTGCTACAGCTATAATTGGTAAAAACACCCAAATACAACCAACAGCATTTATAGGTAATAATGTTACTATGGGAGATAATTGTATTATCCATGCAAATGTATCCATTTATGACAACACTGTTATAGGAAATAATGTAACCATACATTCAGGTACCGTTTTGGGCGCAGATGCCTTTTATTATAAAAACCGACCTACAGGCTACGATAAATTATTATCGGGCGGAAATGTAGTTATTAAAGATAATGTAGATGTTGGAGCACTATGTACAATTGATAAAGGTGTAACGGGAAGTACAACAATAGGCAAAGGCACTAAAATTGATAATCATGTACAAATAGGTCATGACACAGTTATAGGTAAAGATTGCTTATTTGCATCATTTGTTGGTATTGCAGGTTGCGTTATTATAAAAGATAAAGTAACCATGTGGGGTCAAGTAGGTGTAAATAGTGGCATAACCATTGCTGAAGGAACAGTAGTTTTGGCACAATCAGGAGTTGTAACAAGTACCAAGGCAAACACAAAGTATTTTGGAACGCCAGCCATGGAGGCTAGAGAGCGTTTTAAAGAAATGGCAAATGTTAAAAAATTGCCAGAGATATTTAAAAATATAAAATAGAAGAGAAATGAGTCCAAAAGAACTAGTAATATCATTTTATCAATCAGATTTTTATAAGGATAAAACACTTTTAAAAAGTTACCTGCATCCTGATTGCGAATTAAATTGGAGTAGCAGTACCGGATTTGTACATTTTAATCATGATGAAATTTTAAGTCATGGCGAAAGAGCTTTTCAATCATTTAAAGAATTACGCGCAGAAATAACACACGTTATAGCTGAAGAAAACATGGTAACCATTCGCTACACATACTATGTAGTTACGTTTGATCATCCTGAAGAAGAAATATGCTTAGCACATTTTGTGTCTATTTGGGAGGTAAAAGATGGTAAGTTGTATAAAGGACACGAGATGAGTCAGTTAGCAGACGAGTCTGCTATTGAAAAGAAAGCGTTTTTGCCAATAAAATTTTAATAATAAAACAAGGCAGATTACTTAGAAAAAAGTACATTTGTACTACAAATAAAAAATCAAAAAAATGAGTGTTTTAGTAAATAAAGATTCAAAAATTATAGTACAAGGATTTACAGGAAGTGAAGGTACATTTCATGCAGGTCAAATGATCGACTACGGAACAAATGTTGTAGGTGGTGTTACTCCAGGAAAAGGAGGTCAAGAGCACTTAGGTAAACCTGTTTTTAATACTGTTCAAGAAGCAGTAGAAAAAGTAGGCGCAGATACTACTATTATTTTTGTACCACCAGCTTTTGCTGCAGATGCAATTATGGAAGCTACAGATGCTGGAATAAAAGTAATTATTACTATTACAGAAGGAATACCTGTTGCCGATATGATAAAGGCAAATGCATACGTAAAAGCAAGTAACGCTCGTTTAGTAGGTCCTAACTGTCCAGGAGTTATTACTCCAGGAGAAGCTAAAGTTGGTATTATGCCAGGTTTTGTCTTTAAAAAAGGAAATGTAGGTATTGTTTCTAAATCAGGAACATTAACATATGAGGCTGCTGATCAAGTTGTTCGTGAAGGATTAGGAATTACTACCGCAATTGGTATTGGTGGAGATCCAATTATTGGAACAACAACAAAAGAAGCAGTAGAGTTATTAATCAATGACCCAGAAACAGAAGCTGTGGTTATGATTGGTGAAATTGGAGGTCAATTAGAAGCCGATGCTGCTAACTGGTACAAAGCAAGTGGAAGTAAAAAACCTGTTGTAGGATTTATTGCAGGAGAAACTGCACCTGCAGGTAGAACTATGGGACATGCTGGAGCCATTGTTGGAGGATCTGATGATACTGCACAAGCTAAAAAAGCAATTATGAGAGATTGTGGAATACACGTTGTAAACTCTCCTGCTGAAATAGGCGCTAAAGTTGCTGAAGTATTAGCATAAGCACTTAAAATACAATCAAACAAAAAAGCGTTTTCATTATATTATGAAAGCGCTTTTTTATTTGATGTTTGTCCCGTCCTGAAATAGCGTTACACATAAAAACGTTAAAAAATGGAAAACAACCCCGAACGCTATATAAAGCGTACTCAGAAAGACTATTCAATGTCTTTAAAACTACAAATTGTTCAAGAGATTGAACAAGGAGAATTAAGCACCACAGGAGCTGTTCGTAAATATGGTATCCAAGCACGTTCAACAATTGTTAGTTGGCTCCGAAAATATGGCACCTTTGATTGGGAAAACCAAACACCATCAAATATGCCAAAAACTCCTGAACAAAAACTACTTGAATTAGAACAAGAAAATCGTCTACTAAAAAAGCAAAAAGCCCACTTAGAGCATCAGGTCTCACGAGCAGACAAAAAAGCAATCATTTTTGACATGATGATTGATTTAGCGGAAAAAGAATATAATATTTCTATCAGAAAAAACTCCAAACCCGGGTTATCAACACCTTCAAAGAAGAACACAAAGAAACAATAGTTTCTACCTGTGAATTACTCGGGGTTAGCAGGCAGGTATATTATAGAGCTAATCAATCAAGAAAAAAGCGGCGAATAAAAGCTCAAAAAGTAATAGAAATGGTTAAAGAAATAAGAATGAAAATGCCCAAATTAGGTACACGTAAATTATATAATAAACTAGAAGATCCTTTGAAAGAGATTGGTGTTGGTAGAGACAGGCTCTTTGCTATACTTAAGGCAAACCATATGCTTATAAAACCAAAGAAGCAGTATCATGTTACAACCAATTCATATCATAGGTTTTACAAACATCAAAACCTCATTAGTGCAACAACACCCTCAAGACCTGAACAGATTTGGGTGTCAGACATTACCTATATAGGAAACAGAAAGAACCCTATGTATTTAGCATTAATCACAGATGCTTATTCCAAGAAAATAGTTGGATATGATGTGTCTGATAGTCTGTGTGTAAAAGGAACTACACGTGCTTTAGATAAAGCTGTTAAAAATAGAATATATAAACAAGAAGCGTTGATACACCACTCTGATAGAGGTATTCAATACTGTTCTAATGAATATCAAAAATTATTAGATAAATTTGACATACAACCTAGTATGACTCAAAAATATGATCCCTATGAAAACGCAATAGCTGAAAGAATTAATGGCATTTTAAAGCAAGAATTTGATATTAACAAGTATAATCTAAACCTTGATATAATTAAAAAATTAGTAAAAAACGCAATAGAAATATACAATAAGGATAGACCACACTTATCAAATTCAATGTTGACTCCTGAACAAATGCACAAACAAAGAAGACTGAAAATTAAAACCTATAAACAAAAAAAGAGAGTAACAAAAATGAATTTGCTACCCTCTAATAATTTAAATATCTTAGCCCAATAATCTGTATCGGTTATTTAGGACGAGACAGTTTATATGGCATTACTTACCTTAGCCTTTTAAAATGAGTATTAGGTTTTCATAACAATACAAATGAGCATACTACCAGAATTATCTACAAAAACAATTTCAATAAAACTCAGGCCAAAAGCCGAGCGTATGGTGAAAAAACACCATCCTTGGGTGTTTGAGGATAGTATTGTAAAACAAAGTGTTTCCGGAGCACCTGGAGATGTAGTGGTGTTATATGACAATAGAAAAAACAAATTTTTAGCCTGTGGCTTATACGATCCTAACTCTCCAATTAGAATTAAATTATTACAGTTCTTAAAACCTGCTACAATAAATAATTCTTTTTTTGAGTCACGCATAAAAGCTGCGTTTCAAATCCGTACAGAATTATTAAATACAAAAACGGATAGTTATCGTTTTATATATGGCGAGGCTGATGGGTTTCCAGGGTTTATTGTAGATGTATATGCAAAAGTAATGGTAGTTAAAGTATACTCTACCATGTGGTTTCCGCATTTAAAAACAATTATTCCGCTACTAGTAGCACAGAGTAATAGCGAAACTGTAGTACTTAGATTAAGTAGAAATGTACAAAAAAGTAAGGATACATTTGGTTTGTCTGATGGTCAGGTGATTTACGGCACACTAGAAGATAATGTTGTGGTGTTTAAAGAACATGACGTTCGGTTTTCGGCAAATGTTATTCACGGACATAAAACTGGTTATTTTTTAGACCATAGAGAAAACAGACGCCGTGTAGGGCTATATTGTAAAGAAAAAACAATGCTAGATGTGTTTTCATATGCTGGTGGTTTTTCGGTGCATGCATTGGCTAATAACGCTGCGGAAGTAACCAGTTTGGATATTAGTGCTCAGGCATTAAAAATGGCTGTTAAAAACGGACAATTAAATACTTATACCGGAACCCATAATACAATGGCTATAGACGCTTTTAAGGGTTTGCAACAATTAATTAATGAACGTAAAACATTTGATGTAGTAGTTATAGACCCACCATCATTTGCAAAAAGCACTAAAGAAATTGAACGGGCAAAACACAGTTACTCACGTTTAGCTACTTTAGGTGCGCAATTGGTTGCTAAAAACGGACTGCTAATATTAGCATCTTGCTCATCACGTATTACAGCTGAGGTGTTTTTTGATATCTGTGAGGCCGAAATACAAAATGCCTCTCGTGAGTTTAAAATTATAGATAAAACATATCATGATATAGACCATCCTATTATTAAAAGTTTTCCTGAGGGTGCATATTTAAAATGTGGCTATTATAGGTTAACATAACAGCTATATGAAAAACATAAAAACCATACCAGTATATAATAAAAAAGGGCAACGTATTACCAGTATTACCACTAAAGAACGTGATGCTATTAATGAAGCACTTGTAGATGATCGATTTTTTATACTTGAACAACATTTTATTGTAATTAAAAATAAGTTCTTTAGGCAGGAACACTTAGTTAAAAATGTGAAATTCTATATTCACAAACAAGATGTTCATTTCAAGAAACAAGAAAATCTAACGTATAAAAAAGTTTTGTTTATACTAGAGTCTCCTCATAAAAAAGAATTTGATTATGAAAAAGATTTTCAACCATTAAAGCCGCTTGTAGGAAGTTTTGAAACATTTAGGACAACCTTTTATAAGCTAATGGAAGAAATTTCTCCAGAAGAACACACAGGATATGAGGTTACGTTATATAACCCTATTCCGTTTCAAACCTCATTACATTACTTATTGCGTAAAAATGCCAACGAACGCACTAAATTTAATTTTTGGCTCTATGGTTGGTGGAATTTAAAGTACAACAAAGAGTTTACTCTATTTTTAGAGACTCATAAGTTTGATTATTATATAAATGCAAGTACAAGGGCTTTTAAGCCATTAATATCAAATAAACTAGCAGAAGTAGTGCCAACAGAGTATCAAGTGTATCACCCAAGTAGTGGATTTTGGAATAGGAAGGAAGTCCGCTTTGGTGTTAAAAGAATGATTCACCTAGATGATTCACACCCGCTATTTCATCAGAAACAAAATAATGATGAGTCTATTTTTTAAGAATATGTTAAAAAATAAGTCAGATTAAAATCTTTCTGTACTTTTACAATGCATAATTATGAGGTTAGCCATTATTTTATTCTTTTTTCTGACTGTATCGCTACAGGCTCAGATTAACCTAGAAACAGGAACAGGCGTTGTAATGCCATCCGGAGATACTACAATATCTATACCTGATGTGCCTGTAATAAATAACGCCCCTATAATAGATATTAGAAACCCCTTAGAAGACCCTAAACCATTTAGCATTGAATTACCAACCGATTTGGTAGATGCAGGAGCTGCTTTAGAAAAAAAATGGAAGGATAAGGACATAAAAGACGCCTATAAGCACGACCAATACTTAGGAGATTTTAAAACCAAAGGCAGTTTTGTGAGCATAGAATGCCGCGATCATGAATATGTAGATGGTGATAAAGTTAGGGTGCTTGTAAACGGCGAAGTGGTAGAAAGTGTAATCACGCTAGCATCATGGTTTAAAGGGATAAATGTAGATTTAAAACCAGGGTTTAATCAAATAGAATTTGTAGCACTTAATCAAGGTGCTTCTGGTCCTAATACAGCGCAGTTTAGAGTTTTTGATGCTGCAGGATTACTAATTACTTCGCAAGAATGGAACCTTACTAAAGGCGCTAAAGCGTCTATTATTGTAGTTAGGTAATATACAGTGTTAATCCTCTCTTATTTCTATTGCTTTTGCAGTAAGTTCATCTTTAATAGCGCTATCATAATCACTTAATGGCAACTGTGACGGGTGTAGTAAATTAGGTTGTTCAAACTGATTATTACTTAAGTTATAAAGTGCTTCAGATCCATTTGAAAATGAAATATACTTATGGGTCTCATTTCTAATAGCATAATCTGTTTCAGTGGTATCATCATGACCAATTTCAGCATATAAATAATCTCTAATACTAATATTACTTTCTGTAAATAGTGGCATAAAACTTTTGCTATCATTCATCTCGTTTATTCCCGTTCCAGTAATTTCAGCAATTGTAGCAAAAAAATCTGTTGTTCCTACAAGTGCATCTTCTGTAGCGTTATATCTGCTTACATTTTTTCCAGAAATTACCATTGGGGTATTAATACCGCCATTATAAATGGTACCTTTTACCCTTGAGCTATTGTAGTCTTGCGCCACTTGATTAGGTGTACCATTGTCTCCAATAAAAATAATTAATGTGTTGTCTTTCTCTTCAGTGCTTAGACTACTTAGTAAACGTCCAATTTCACTATCCATAGCTTCTAGGGCTGACATGTAATAAGGTATTGGATTGGCAGAAATACTAGCATTGTCGGTTGGTAAACTACCTTGTGAGTGTAGTGTTTCAGGAGCCAAATGAAAAGGCGTATGTGGCGCATTATAGGCCAGCCATAAAAACCAAGGTTGTTCTTGTTCGGCAACCCAGTTAATAGCTAAGTCAGTAAATTTTGTAGTCGAATATTCGGTTTGTGCAGTGGTTACGCCATTTTGGGTAAGATTCCAATTCCAATAAGATTGTACTCCGCCACTAATTAAGCCTTCGTAATGATTTACACCCATTTGAGCAGGGTGATTATCGTCATATCCAACATGCCATTTTCCTATAATAGCACTGTTGTATCCACTGTTATGGTTGTCTAAAAATTGTTGTATACTGGTTTCTGTAGTCGATAGTATGTCGCCTACTTTTAACATATTTGTTCTAAAGCCATATTTCCCGGTTAATAAACTTGCTCGAGTTGGGGTACAGGTAGGGTTTGCCCAAAAATTATTAAATCTAACGCCTGTACTCATCATATTTTCAAGGTTGGGCATATATGGTTTAATGCTTCCAATTGGGTAGTTTGGAGTAGCGTCTAGACCCATGTCATCTGCAATGATAAATAAAATATTAGGCTGGCTATTACTTATTATAGTTGAACTGTTGTCGTTACTATTGCAAGAGAATAGTATTCCTAAAATAATACTCCCTAAAAAAAATGTTTTTTTCATGTGTTTAATTTTCGTTATTCAGTATAGAAATATGCTTTATTAATCTTTCGGTTTCTAAGGATAATGTGCCGTTATAAACACCTCTTATTCTTCCTTTTTTATCTACTAAAATAAAATTTTCGGTATGTATAAAATCACTTTCTTCTTGTGTTTTTATAAAATCTTCATCCGAAAAATAACTCTCCCGAGCAATGGCATAGATATCTTTTCTTGTTCCAGTAACAAGGTTCCATTTGTTACTATTAATTTCGTTTTGTAAGGCATACGCTTTCAGCTTATCAACTGTATCAACCCATGGCATTACGGTATGAGATAGTAACGCAACACTATCATCTTCTTTAAATACGTCTTGTAGGTGTAGCATATTTTGGGTGAGTTGCGGACAAATCCCGGGGCAGGTGGTAAAGAAAAAATTAGCAACATAAATTTTTCCAAGATAATCAGTATTTGTAACAGTTTTTCCGTCTTGATTAATAAAAGAAAATGGTGCAATATGGTGTAGTGCAGCACTATTTTCTTCTGATTTATCAATCCATTCTGGAGTAAAATCTGACGAGTTAAAAAAAGGCAATCGCATTGTTTTTTTGTTATTGTTGCATGATATGCTTGTCCATAACAAAAGGAGTATTATACTTGTCTTTAAGTGATTATTATTTAGATACATTGTTTAGTCCTTTTTTAACAGTATAGCAACGTTTTAAGCCAATTAGTCCGAATCTTTCCGTTCCAATAACGTCATAATTTGCTTTTATTCTACCATCTGTTTTCCATGCTTTTTGAACACCTTGTTCTCGTCCGTTTGTATAGTTAAATGCAGTTGCAGGATGTCCTGTAGTATACCACTCTTTTACAGTACCATGATATTGTCCTAGGGTATTAAAATGATATATAAACTTAGGAGATTTATCTGGCCACCAACCGCAGTGTACACCAGTTTTTAATCCGTTAGTATAGTATCGTTCAGTATGTTTTTCTCCACTAGGGTAGTATGATGTATAAGTCTGGTGTTTTTTTCCGTTAGTATAGTTTTCAATACTTTTTAGGGAATCGTTTTTATGATAGGTATAATACAGACCTGAATATGGCATATTGTTATAAAAGAGCTGTGCGTTTTTAAGCTCAAAATATTTTAAATCTAAGGTTTTGCTATTTAAATAAGGAGTAGCTATTTGTGTATTGGTAGTTTTAGGTGGTTCTTGACACGAATAAAATAGCATAGCAATACTTAGTACATATATGTATGTGTTTCTGTACATGTTAATTTGTAATCCATCCAGGAGTTCCGTAATACCCGTCACCATTAATGTACGGTGCTTCGGTAGTTACGTGATAATGGTATATTCCATTAGGGAATTCTGGTGTGCTACTGGTGTGCCCGTGGTATGCATCTAAATCTGCATTGGTAATTTGAATACCATTTTCATGTGTTCCGTATACCGGAAATCCATCTAATAAAATACCAACCAACCCTTCGTTTCCATGTTGCTGGGTTAGCCACGGAGATTCTAAATGATAATGATAGTTTCCTTGCATTTGTGGATGCCCTTCCCATTGGTCAAAGGTTATAATCTCATCAGTTAAATTATCGCCAGGTGCGGCATATTGATTATATAGTGATACACTATTTACTGCAATACCAATACTTCCTAAAGCGGTAGGAGTGTGGTTGCTTGCTACACTAGGGTATCGTGGTACCGTCATGGTAATAGTTTGCGGAACAATTTGATTTGGATTCTGATTAAAATCACTTGCATTATAGGCTTCATATAAAGGGTGTGTTACCGGGTAGTATGCACTGGTATGATCGGGTTGAGAAGTAGAGGTTATTACAATAGTACTCTCATTAATTGTAAATGAAGTGTTGCCAGTAGCATAAAATGCTGACAAAACACTAATATCAGGATTTGTTAATTCTTCGTCTGGAGTAGTGCTTGTTGTATCGTCAGATTCACATGAGGCAATTAAAAAACTAAGTGATAAAGTGCCAATTAGTAACAGTATGTTTTTCATAATAGTTCCATTTAACAATTTAGACTACTTATTTTAAAAAAGGTTTAATAAGAAAGAATTCTTTTAAGGTTTTGCCTAAAGATATTGCTTTTGCAATACTAAACCTGTCTGCCGATGGGCAGTTTTTTATAAGTCTGATTTTGTATGGTATTCAAATAATTCTAAATCAAAATATGCGGATGCAGCAATTAAATGGTCAAAGATATCTGCAATAATATACTCGTAATTATCCCAACGTTTATCGCTACTAAAGGCATAAATTTCTAAAGGCATACCTTGAGCAGTTGGTGCTAGTTGTCTAACCATGACCATCATATCTTTGTTAATTGCAGAGTGGTTATTAAGGTACAGCTCTGTATATTTTCTAAAGACACCAATATTGGTTAGATTTCTACCGTTTAATGCTAATGATTTGTCAATAGAGTGTGTTGTGTTATGCTGATTAATTTTGTCTTGACGATTAGTAATGTAATTACTAATTAATTCAATTTTGGATAATTTTTCAATTGCTTCAGCGTCTAAGTATTTAACACTAGCAATTTTAATTAACATGGCTCTTTTAATACGTCTTCCTTCAGAACTTTCCATGCCTCTCCAGTTTTTAAAAGAATCTGAAATTAAGGCATAGGTAGGAATAGTAGTAATTGTTTTGTCGAAATTCTGAACTTTTACAGTTGAAAGGTTAATTTCAATAACATCACCATCGGCGCCGTATTTATTAAAAGTAATCCAGTCGCCAATACGTACCATATCATTAATAGACACTTGAATACTGGCTACAAAGCCTAAAATAGTATCTCTAAAGACTAATATAATAATAGCAGAAGCGGCTCCAATAGTTGTAAAAAAACTAGAAAAAGATACATTTAGTAGAACACCAAATATTGAAATTAAGCCAATTCCCCAAGCAAACATCATAAAAACCTGAATGTAACTGTCAATAGGTTTGTCTTTTAATCCAGGAATGGTTTTAAAAAAATCTTTTAAGGTGCTAAAAACACTTCTTGCAATCCAGAGTATTAAAATAATTCCAAAAATATGTAGTGCTTTATTTGCTAGGCCTGCAGCATATGTAAAATCATTAAGTACATAGGGAGTGAACTCTAAAGCAATAAGATACGGAATAAGATGTGCAATATTTCGTGGTGCTTTGTTGGTGATTAATATGTCGTCAAAACTAGTCTTAGATCTACTTGCTAATTTTGTAAACAGGGCTACTAAAATCTTTCGAGTAATAAAATCTATCAAAAATATTACAAGAAGTAGAGCAGTAGCCAATACAAACATATTAATGTAAGTGGCAGCTTGATCAGAGATTCCTCTTTCAGTTAATACTTCAAATAATAAATGTCCTAGTTTTTTCATAATTAAAATGAGTTGTGTTGTATACAAAAATACATTGATTAATGTAATAATACCAATTAAATTCTAAAATCAATCTAATAAATCTATTTCGAAGTTGTTTATAGGAAGTATTTAAGTGTTTTGAAAATAATTTTGACTCAGCATATGGTATTTAAGCGTATATTTGCCACTTATTAATATTATTCAATGGCAACATTTAAACAATTAGGAGTAGATAAAGGATTTGTACAATCTTTAAAAGAATTAGGGATTACTACCCCTACGGAAATACAGAGTGCTGCAATTCCAAAATTACTAAAAAAACCAACCGATTTCATTGGTCTAGCACAAACAGGAACAGGTAAAACTGCTGCTTTCGGACTACCGGCATTACAGCATATAGATACTAAACAACCAGTTGTACAGACTTTAATTTTGTCGCCTACACGTGAGTTGGTGCAGCAAATTAAAAAGCAACTATTTAAATTTACAAAACACGCCCCTGAAAAAATATTTATGGAGGCTGTTTTTGGAGGAGAAAAAATTGACCGACAAATTAAAAACCTAACCCGTACCACCCATATTATTGTAGCCACACCAGGGCGGTTAATAGATTTGATAAATAAGGGTAGTGTAAACCTAGATAGCGTTAAAACGGTGATTTTAGACGAGGCAGATGAAATGTTAAGCATGGGCTTTAAGAAAGAGCTAGATACTATATTAACCCATACAGGCGCAAATAAAAACACTTGGTTGTTTTCGGCTACTATGCCAGAAGGTATAAGACGAATTATTAAGATGTACATGTCTGAAACTGCAATAAAAATAGCGGTTAACGCCAATGCACTGGTTAATGCAAATATTGAGCATCAATATATTAAAACAACGGTGCGACAAAAAACAACAGATATTATTGAGTTTTTAGTTCGCAATAGTGAAGGTAGAGGAATTATTTTCTGCAGAACAAAATTAGGTACCCAAGCTTTGGCAAAAGAGCTGCAACAAGAAGGATTCTCAGTAGGTGCTTTAGAGGGAGATATGCAACAAAAGGAGCGTGATAAAGTAATGCGTGCTTTTAAAAAGGAGGATATACAAATAATGGTTTCTACAGATGTTTCTGCACGCGGAATAGATGTAAGTAATTTATCATTTGTAATACACCACCAACTGCCAGAACAATTAGAATACTATACCCATAGAAGTGGTAGAACAGCACGAGCGGGTAAAAAAGGAATTTCTGTAGCGTTTATATTGCCAGTAGAACTAGAACGGGTATTTGCTATGCAAAAAACACTAGGTATAAAATTTAAAGAACAATTTTTAAACTAAATATATTATGGGCTTAACAAATAACGATATTTTTAAAAAACTACGAGTAGCACATAAATTACGAGATACAGATATTGTTGATATCTGTGCATTGGTAGATTTTAAAGTCACAAAAAGTGAATTAGGTGCTTTTTTTAGAAATGAAAATCATGAAAAATACATGGATTGTGGCGATCAGATTCTTCGTAATTTCTTAAACGGATTGGTGATTCATCTGCGAGGGCCAATGCCTAAAAAAGGAGAACAATCTTTAAAAAAGTAACATAAAAAAAACCAGCACAATGTGCTGGTTTTTTTTATGGCTAATAATTTTCTTAGAAGAAATATCCTATTGAAAGTTGAAATACAGCGTTTTGAACTTCATCAGTACTCTCTGTGTCATCTATATTTGATAGACCTAAGTTATAACGTGCAGAGAAATTTACACCACTTTCAAGTTTGTAACCCATTCCAAAATTTAACCCAAAATCACTTGAGGTTATGTAGTCTTTTATATCTGAAGTTGTTCCTTCTGCTTCAGTCTCAGCACTAACAAGTATTCCTACTTGTGGGCCAAATTCTAAACTTAAACCTTCCGTAACATAATATTTAGCCATAACAGGAATGTTGATGTATGAAAAATTAAAAGATCCGTCTACACCATTTTCAGAGAGTGTTGCTCCTTGTGCAGAATATAATACTTCGGGTTGTAGAGAAAACACATCGCTAAGAGCAATTTCAAGCATTCCTCCTATATGGAAAGCTGTTCTGTTGTTTAGTTCATCGGTGTCATCTCCCGAAAAGTTAGAGAGGTTTAAACCTGCTTTTACACCATACGATATGTCTTGCGCATTTACTGTTGTCATTCCAAAGGCACATACGGCCATAGCTGATAATAATAATTTTTTCATAATGTTTGTTTTTATTGATTAATAGTACAATAAAGATACAAACTATAATTGTTTTAAAAAATACCAACTACTTGGTATTTTTTAAAGACACCAAAAAACATAAAATACTAAAAATCAAGAAATTAGTGTTTTTGGTAAAATAATGAGTAAAATAAAAATGCCTGATGAGGCTTTAAATATTTTAGTTATGACTCAAATATAAAATTGAATTTTATATTGATAATTATGTAACTTGCACTAAAATATTATAAAATGAAAATTATTATTATCAATGGTCCTAATTTAAATTTATTAGGAAAGCGAGAAGAGAATATATACGGAAATACTTCTTTTGATGATTACTTTAAAGCATTAAAAAAAGAAACGTCAGATACTATTGAGTTATCGTATTTTCAATCTAATATTGAAGGAGAGTTAATTAATAAAATACAAGAAGTAGGTTATAGCTATGACGGAATAGTACTCAATGCAGCGGCTTATACACATACATCAGTTGGTATTGCTGATGCCGTTGCAGCAATTACAGCTCCGGTAATAGAGGTGCATATCTCTAATGTGTATTCTAGAGAAACATTCAGGCATACATCATATATAGCGCCACATGCCAAAGGTGTTATTGCAGGGTTTGGTTTAGCCAGTTATGCATTGGCTATAGCGAGTTTTAAAGAGTAATGTCAGTAAATTGTCTCGTCCTAAATAACCGATACAGATTATTGGGCTAAGATATTTAAATTATTAGAGGGTAGCAAATTCATTTTTGTTACTCTCTTTTTTTGTTTATAGGTTTTAATTTTCAGTCTTCTTTGTTTGTGCATTTGTTCAGGAGTCAACATTGAATTTGATAAGTGTGGTCTATCCTTATTGTATATTTCTATTGCGTTTTTTACTAATTTTTTAATTATATCAAGGTTTAGATTATACTTGTTAATATCAAATTCTTGCTTTAAAATGCCATTAATTCTTTCAGCTATTGCGTTTTCATAGGGATCATATTTTTGAGTCATACTAGGTTGTATGTCAAATTTATCTAATAATTTTTGATATTCATTAGAACAGTATTGAATACCTCTATCAGAGTGGTGTATCAACGCTTCTTGTTTATATATTCTATTTTTAACAGCTTTATCTAAAGCACGTGTAGTTCCTTTTACACACAGACTATCAGACACATCATATCCAACTATTTTCTTGGAATAAGCATCTGTGATTAATGCTAAATACATAGGGTTCTTTCTGTTTCCTATATAGGTAATGTCTGACACCCAAATCTGTTCAGGTCTTGAGGGTGTTGTTGCACTAATGAGGTTTTGATGTTTGTAAAACCTATGATATGAATTGGTTGTAACATGATACTGCTTCTTTGGTTTTATAAGCATATGGTTTGCCTTAAGTATAGCAAAGAGCCTGTCTCTACCAACACCAATCTCTTTCAAAGGATCTTCTAGTTTATTATATAATTTACGTGTACCTAATTTGGGCATTTTCATTCTTATTTCTTTAACCATTTCTATTACTTTTTGAGCTTTTATTCGCCGCTTTTTTCTTGATTGATTAGCTCTATAATATACCTGCCTGCTAACCCCGAGTAATTCACAGGTAGAAACTATTGTTTCTTTGTGTTCTTCTTTGAAGGTGTTGATAACCCGGGTTTGGAGTTTTTTCTGATAGAAATATTATATTCTTTTTCCGCTAAATCAATCATCATGTCAAAAATGATTGCTTTTTTGTCTGCTCGTGAGACCTGATGCTCTAAGTGGGCTTTTTGCTTTTTTAGTAGACGATTTTCTTGTTCTAATTCAAGTAGTTTTTGTTCAGGAGTTTTTGGCATATTTGATGGTGTTTGGTTTTCCCAATCAAAGGTACCATATTTTCGGAGCCAACTAACAATTGTTGAACGTGCTTGGATACCATATTTACGAACAGCTCCTGTGGTGCTTAATTCTCCTTGTTC
The DNA here is from genome assembly GCA_965178655.1 of Flavobacteriaceae bacterium. GTDB lineage: Bacteria > Bacteroidota > Bacteroidia > Flavobacteriales > Flavobacteriaceae. The sequence continues at coordinate 351,142 of OZ238266.1, read as the reverse complement.
AATCTCTTGAACAATTTGTAGTTTTAAAGACATTGAATAGTCTTTCTGAGTACGCTTTATATAGCGTTCGGGGTTGTTTTCCATTTTTTAACGTTTTTATGTGTAACGCTATTTCAGGACGGGACAAATATTATATAAAAAAAACGCACTGAATTTCAGTGCGTTTTGTGTTTTTAAATAATTTACTTTTCTATAAGTGAATCACTTCACCGTAAGCCGCAGCAACAGCTTCCATAACCGCTTCACTCATTGTAGGGTGTGGGTGTATTGCTTTTAGAACTTCATGTCCGGTTGTTTCAAGTTTTCTACCTAAAACAGCTTCTGCAATCATATCGGTTACTCCGGCACCAATCATATGGCAACCTAACCACTCGCCATATTTAGCATCAAAAATAACTTTTACAAAACCATCTTTTGTACCAGCAGCACTTGCTTTTCCTGACGCAGAAAAAGGAAAGTTTCCAACTTTAATATCGTATCCTGCATCTTTAGCTTGTTGTTCGGTCATACCAACACTAGCAATTTCTGGAGAACAATATGTACATCCTGGAATGTTTCCATAGTCGATTGCTTCAACATGTTGTCCGGCAATTTTCTCAACACATAATATTCCTTCTGCAGAGGCAACGTGTGCTAAGGCAGGCCCTGGTGTAATGTCACCAATAGCGTAATATCCAGGTATATTTGTTTGGTAAAAATCATTTACCAACACCTTATCTCTGTCTACAACAATACCAACATCTTCTAACCCAATGTTTTCTATGTTTGTTTTAATACCAACGGCAGATAATACCAAGTCGGCTTCTAATATGTCTTCTCCTTTTTTAGTTTTTACGGTAGCTTTAATTCCTTTTCCAGAAGTATCTACTCCAGTAACCTCTGAAGATGTCATGACTTTGATGCCTAATTTTTTAAATGATTTTTCTAATTGCTTAGATACGGCAGCATCTTCTACAGGTACAATTCGTGGTAAGTATTCTACAACAGTAACCTCAGTTCCCATAGCATTGTAAAAGTATGCAAACTCAACTCCAATTGCTCCAGAACCAACAATTACAATCTTTTTTGGTTGTTCTGGTAGTGCTAATGCTTCACGGTATCCAATAATTTTTTTACCATCTTGTGGTAATGCAGGTAACTCTCTAGATCGTGCTCCTGTAGCTATAACTATATGTTGTGCACTATATTCGGTTACTTTTCCATCGGCATCAGTAACGTCAATTTTTTTACCAGGTTTAACTTTACCAAACCCATTAATGACATCAATTTTATTTTTCTTCATTAAAAAGGTAATACCGTTACTCATTCCTTTGGCAACATCTCTACTACGTTTAACAACTTTTGTAAAGTCTTTATCAGGGTTTTCTACTGACAATCCGTAGTCTTCAGCATGCTTAAGGTATTCAAAAACTTGAGCAGATTTTAATAATGCTTTTGTAGGTATACAACCCCAGTTTAGGCAAATACCTCCAAGGTTTTCTTTTTCAATAATGGCTGTTTTTAATCCTAATTGCGAAGCTCTAATGGCTGCTACGTATCCTCCTGGTCCTGAACCAAGAACTATAATGTCATATGTACTCATGTTGTTGAATTTTTTATAGTAAAATTAAGCTACGAATTTACAAAATGAAATTGAATATATATAGAGGAGTGCCTCAAAAATGTGATAACTATTTAAATGTTATTTTTTTTGTAGTTTTGAGATTGGTCAAAATAAGAAATTAACGAACACATATTACAATGAAACCATTTAAAAAAGGATCTAAAAAAATACTGAATGCTTGGGCGTTTTATGATTGGGCAAACTCGGTGTATAGTTTAGTTATTGTGTCGTCAATATTTCCATTATTTATAGGTGCATATTTATCAAGAATGGGGTTAGATGCCATTACTGTTTTTTCGGTATCTATGTCGCACACAGCACTAATGACTTATGTTACGGCAGTTGGTTTTTTAGTGGTCGCGTTAATATCGCCAATACTATCAGGTATTGCAGATTACAAAGGAAATAAGAAGTTTTTTTTAAAATTCTTCTGTTATCTAGGAGCGATTTCGTGTAGTGCTTTGTATTTTTTCTCGGTCACATATATTTATGCAAGCTTACTCTGTTACATACTTGCTTTAATAGGATTTTGGGGAAGTCTAGTGTTTTATAATTCATATTTACCCGATATAGCACATAAAGACCAACAAGACGCTGTTAGTGCAAAAGGCTATGCTTTGGGGTATATGGGAAGTGTGTTATTATTGATTGTAAATCTAGTAATGATATTGTCTGTTCCTAAAGAAAATGCACTTCAAATGATGCGCCTTTCTTTTGTTATGGTGGGTGTTTGGTGGTTAATTTTTAGCCAGTATACGTATAAATACTTGCCAGACTTTACAAATAAAAACATAATCTCTAGGCAAGTGTTCTTTAATGGTTATAAAGAATTAAGACAGGTTTGGAGAGACTTGCAGGGGCAGACAAAGTTAAAGCGATACTTGGCGGCATTTTTCATGTATAGTATGGCGGTACAAACAGTAATGTTGGTTGCTTCGTTTTTTGGAGAGCATGAAGTTGAATGGGAGGCAAACGGAATAGATAAAACCTTAGGGTTGATAGTAACCATTTTAATAATACAAATAATAGCTATAGCAGGGGCATACCTAACAGTGTGGGTTGCAAAAAAAATAGGTAATATTGCTACTTTAGTTGTAATTAATATTATCTGGATAGGCATATGTATTGTAGCATATCATGTAGTAACGCCTGTAATGTTTTTTATTACTGCGGCAATTGTTGGGGTTGTTATGGGGGGCATACAGTCCTTATCGCGCTCTACATATTCAAAGTTTTTACCACAAACAAAGGACACCACTTCATACTTTAGTTTTTTTGATGTTGCCGAAAAAGTAGGCATTGTTATTGGTATGGGAATATTTGCTTCGGTTGAAATACTAACGGGTTCTATGAGAAATGCAATACTATCTTTGATAGTCTTCTTTGTGATAAGCGTGTTTCTTCTGTTTAGAGTGCCTAAAAATTAAATATTTTTCGTTATGTTTGTTGCTTATTAACTCAAATTAAACCACCTACAAATACTTATCTTAATTATGAAAATTTTAAAAAGAGCGACTGTTTTGTTTTCTATTTCAGTTATGTTTTTAGCATGTACAGCAGAGGCACCTGCCGCACTTGACCCTACTTTAATTATCGACCCTGTAGATCCAGAGCCAATCTCGGCAGGAACATTTTCAGCAGTAATTGATGGCAGTGATTTTGAGGTAGATATTACAACAGCTACATTAGAAAACTCAATAATAACAATTAACGGAAGACGCGGAAATGAAGTAATATCATTACGTATGCCTTATAATGTTGCTGTAAACTCAGTAGCTACTCCATATGTTTTAGAAGGAACAGACACTTCACATTCGGCTAGGTACAGTACAAGTACAACAGCAGTGTCCGAAGCTACTATTCAAAAAGACTTACACATGACTTTTGATGAATCACTTTGGCAAGCAGATACTCCTATAGTTACAATATTAAGTGGTGTTACTACCATACGAGGCGTAAAAGGCGCAATTGGCGAGTCTGTAAAAATGGTATTACAAACAGATGCTTCAGGGAGTTATACTTTTGGTCCTCAGGTAGACAATCCGTCTATCATTAATACCGCAATGTATACTACAGGAGGCGCAGGAGCATTGGTATTAAACGCACCAAACACAGAAACAAACGGCGATATATCAATAGATATAGATACTGATAATAAGTTAATAACTGGAACATATAATTTTGACGGAAGAAAATACTTTACACCAACAGTAGTGCTTACAGATGCTGATGGTGATGGTGTGCGAGCAGAAGATGATGTTAATGATTCTGACCCTTCAGCACCGATGCAACCAGCAGGTTATATTATGTATAATGCAAATAATGCAATATGGCTAGCAGGAGATGCTGATGCTGATGGAATAAGCAATCAAGAGGAGTTAAACGGTCCTGATGGAGACCCTGCAACAACGGCAGATAACACAGACCCTTACGGGGCTAATACAGATACAGACGGTGATGGGGTATTAGATATTAATGAAGTAGATGCCGCAGCAATTATAGACCCATGTCTTCCAGTACAAGCAGTTGGATACAACGGTTTCATGTCAACAAATGCTATATGGGCAGCAGCCGATTGTGATGGCGATGGCGTATTAAACGGAAATGAAGACACAGATGGCGATGGCGTTTCTAATGAAGACGAAGTAGCTAATGGTACTGCAACAGATAACCCTTGTGACCCTATTCAAGCTGCAGGATATAATGGTTATAATGTGTACAATACAACTTGGGCAGATGCAGATTGTGATGGCGATACTATTTCTAATATCACAGAAGTTCAAAACGGAACAGATCCATATTTTATGGAATATTTTTCTGTGTCTTTTACTGATGGTGCTTTTAACAAAATACCATATACAGATGGTGGAGTAGTTGTAAAAAGAGGTTTAAATATTACAGCGCATAACCAAGCAGCACAAGAAATTTCGGGTACATTTAGTTTTGTATCTATGTCTATAGGTGAAGATCCAGCACAATGGTATTTAGTAACCGATGGTGAATTTAATGTAAGTTATACAGAAGATTAATTCATTATATGTAAATTATTCAAAAAAAAGCCACGCTATGAGCGTGGCTTTTTTTTGAGTATAAATAAGAGTGGCATACTAATTGTCCCATTATAGGTGTTACTAGATAATAAAAGAAATCAATTCAATACCATACTGTTGTAATGACAGAATGACAAAAATATTATATGAGCAATTCAGAATTTTTAAACATAGACAGTTTGTCACTACAAACTATAGATGAAGATGCAGAATTTATTCCGTTAATGACAACGGAAGATGAAGAAGAAATTGAAAAAGAAGCTGTTCCGCAAGAATTACCAATACTACCATTGCGTAATACCGTATTATTTCCGGGAGTGGTAATACCTATTACTGCTGGTCGAGATAAATCTATTAAGCTATTAAACGATGCCTATAAAAAGAAAACGATAATAGGAGTTGTAGCTCAGAAAAATCCATCAGTAGAAGACCCATCAGTAGAAGATATACATACAACAGGTACTGTTGCAAAAATTCTTAGGGTATTAAAAATGCCTGACGGTAATACAACGGTTATTATTCAGGGTATGAAAAAGTTTTCTATTAGAGAGATTGTTAAAGAAGACCCATATCTAATTGCTTCAGTAGATGAAGTTCCTGAAGAGAAAGTAAAAGAAAAACTTGCAGAAAAAGAGTTTAAAGCAATAATAGATTCTATTAAAGAACTCTCTTTACGTATCATAAAAGAAAGTCCTAACATCCCTACTGAAGCCTCTTTTGCTATAAAAAACATTGAAAGTAGTTCTTTTCTAATAAACTTCATTTCTTCGAATATGAGTTTAAATGTAAAGGATAAACAAGCATTGCTAGAAATAAAAGCACTATCAGATAGAGCTATGGCTACGCTAAAGCATATGGATATGCAAATGCAAAAGCTATCGTTAAAAAACGATATTCAGTCCAAAGTTAGAAATGATTTAGATAAGCAACAAAGAGAATACTTCTTGCAGCAGCAAATAAAAACTATTCAAGAAGAATTAGGAGGAGTGTCTTATGAGGCAGAAGTAGAAGCACTAAAACAAAAAGCGAAAGCTAAAAAATGGAATAAAGAAACGGCCACTCATTTTAATAAGGAAATTATGAAAATGAGTAGAATGAATCCGCAAGTTGCAGAGTATTCTGTACAACGTAATTACTTAGAACTGTTTTTAGAGTTGCCTTGGAATGAATTTACAAAAGATAAATTTGACTTAAAGCGCGCTCAAAAAATACTAGATAGAGATCACTATGGTTTAGAAGATGTTAAGCGTAGAATTATAGAATACTTAGCTGTATTAAAATTACGTAACGATATGAAATCGCCTATACTATGTTTGTATGGACCTCCAGGAGTAGGAAAAACATCTTTAGGGAAGTCTATCGCAGAAGCATTAGGACGTGAGTATGTGCGCATATCATTAGGCGGATTGCGTGATGAAGCGGAAATTAGAGGGCATCGTAAAACATACATCGGTGCAATGCCTGGTCGTTTAATACAGAGTATTAAAAAGGCAGGTGCTTCTAATCCGGTTTTTGTGTTAGATGAAATTGATAAGCTGTCTAACTCTCACCAAGGAGACCCTTCTTCAGCAATGCTAGAAGTGCTTGATCCAGAACAAAATGAAGATTTCCATGATAACTTCTTAGAGGTAGGTTATGATTTGTCTAAAGTGCTATTTATAGCTACTGCCAATGACTTATCAACTATACAGCCTGCGTTAAGAGACCGTATGGAAATCATTGATGTTAGTGGTTATACTATTGAAGAAAAAGTAGAGATAGCCAAAAAGCATCTTGTTGCTAAGCAGACAACAGAACATGGTTTGAAAAAAGCAGATATTAGCATTGGCAAAGCAGCACTAGAATTAATTATTGAAGGATATACTAGAGAGTCTGGTGTACGTGGTTTAGATAAAAAAACAGCAAAGGTTGTTAGGTATGTAGCAAAGTCAATTGCTATGGAAGAGGCGTATGATGTTAAAATAACCAAAGAAAAAATTGTAGAAATATTAGGTCCTGCACGTTTAGAGCGAGATAAATATGAAAACAATGATGTTGCGGGAGTAGTTACTGGCTTGGCATGGACAAGAGTTGGAGGCGATATTTTATTTATAGAGTCTATTTTAACCAAAGGTAAAGGCACGCTTTCGGTTACAGGAAACTTAGGAAAGGTTATGAAAGAGTCTGCAACAATAGCGTTACAGTACTTAAAAGCAAATGCAGAAAAATTTAATATTAATGTAGCACTGTTTGAGCAATATAATGTACATATTCACGTTCCTGAAGGGGCAACACCAAAAGATGGCCCTAGTGCAGGTATAACAACGCTAACTTCATTAGTATCGCTTTTTACGCAAAAGAAGGTCAAGAAGAGCCTAGCAATGACAGGTGAAATTACTTTAAGAGGAAAAGTGCTGCCAGTAGGAGGAATAAAAGAAAAAATATTAGCAGCAAAGCGCGCTAAAATCAAAGAAATCATTCTTTGTAAAGAAAACGAAAAAGATGTTTTAGAGATAAAAGAAAGCTATTTAAAAGGGCTTAAATTCCATTATGTATCAACAATGGAAGACGTTATTGCTATTGCAGTAACAGCACAGAATGTGAAAAACAAAAAAAGTTTATTGAAATAACACTTGTTTTGTTTTGTGCAAACAATGCTTTAAAGTATTTTTATTGCATATTTTTAATAAAACCAACAAAATTACGAAGTAATCTTTATTAAGAGGTGATAAAAAATATTCTAAAAATAATAGTTGTATCCGGGTTTTCGCTACTTTCTTATGCGCAAATAGGAGGGGCAAATACCTATGAGTTTTTAAACTTAGTATCCTCGCCAAGGGCAGCAGCTTTAGGAGGGAAAGTGTTGACTAATAACGATTGGGATTCTGTACAGTCATTATATAATCCGGCAGCTATTAATAGTGAGATGGACGGACAAATATCATTGAACTTTGTAAATTATTTTGCCGATATTACCTATGGTAGTGCTGCTTTTGCAAAATCTTTTTCTAATGATAAACATATTTTTTCAGGAGGTATCTCTTATATAGATTACGGAACGTTTAAAGGTTATGATGAAAACGGTGTTTCAACGACTGATTTTTCAGGGAATGAATTTTCGCTAACAATAGGCTACATGTATGCAGTTCCAGATACCAACTTAAAACTAGGGGTAAATGGTAAATTAATCAGTTCAAAGCTAGAAACCTATTCCTCTACAGGAGGCGCTCTAGACATTGCTGCACTATATACTTTTCCCGAACAAAGATCACTAGTAACAATAGTAGTTTCAAATATAGGAACACAGTTTACAGCTTATGAAAACACTAAAGAAAGTATTCCTTTTCATGTAGATATAGCTTTTGCTAAAACACTAGAAAACCTACCATTGAAATGGCATGTGGTTTTTGAAAACCTACAAGAATGGGACGTGTCTTTTCAGAACTCTAATAGAGCAACAGTTGACTTAAATGGTGTAGAAACACAAGAAGATATAAGTGTTTTAAATACATTTATGAGACATATTGTTATTGGAGGAGAATTGTTTCATGGCAAAGCACTAAACCTTCGTTTTGGATATAATTTTAGAAGAGGACACGAGTTAAAAATTGAAGGCAACAGAGTTTTTGCAGGAATTACAGCAGGATTTGGAATTAAACTTAATAAGTTTAGAGTAAATTACGGCTACCAAAAATATAGTGCTGCAGCAAGCGTACACACTTTTGGATTAAACATAAAACTATAATTACATTGAAAAACAATAAGATCATTATTGCTATAGATGGGTATTCCTCTACAGGTAAAAGTACCATAGCCAAACAATTGGCTAATAAATTGGGCTATGTGTATGTAGATACTGGAGCAATGTATAGGTCAGTAGCGCTGTTTGCATTACAGCAAAAACATATATCAGAAACCCATTTTAACACCAATGATTTAATCAACAGCCTTTCTCAAATAACCATATCGTTTATTTTTAATGCAGATGTCAATTTTGCTGAGGTTTACCTTAATGAGGTTAATGTCGAAAAAGAAATTAGAACAATGTATGTGTCTTCCTTTGTTAGTAGAGTTGCTGAGGTGAAAGAAGTACGTGAGTTTTTAGTGGCGCAACAGCAAATAATCGGACTAAGTAAAGGTGTTGTTATGGACGGTAGAGATATTGGTACAGTGGTTTTTCCAGAAGCAGAGCTAAAACTGTTTATGACCGCTTCAGCACAAGTACGTGCGCAACGCAGGTATGATGAGCTTATAGAAAAAGGCGATAATGTTACGTTTAAGGAGGTGTTGCAAAACGTAGAAGAACGAGACTATTTAGATACCCACAGAGCAGTTTCTCCACTAGTAAAAGCTAACGATGCTTTTGAAATAGATAACTCGTCACTCAGTAAGGCAGCTCAGTTTGAGAAAATAATGGATTTAGTAGCTTTAAAAACAGCTAAAAACTAAGCGTTCAAGCATCTTTTTGAGTTATAAAAGCATAACAAGTCCTTCTTTCAGAATAAATTTCACTAAAAACACATAAATTCAAGCTAATTTGAATGGTAATAGGTTGCAAATCAATTAATATAATTGTAATTTCGCAGTCCTTTTAGCAGAATTAAGTACAAGAGGGACTATAAAAAACAATCATAACAACTTCTGATGTTGTATGCTTAAGTACTTAAAACAATTTCAGAATACAAATTAATACCACAGCCATGGCTGAAGACACAAAAACACAAGAACAATTTTTAGCAGATTTTGACTGGCACAATTACCAAGAAGGAATTGACCAAGTAGAAGATGCAGTATTAGAAGAGTTCGAAAAATTAGTTGCCGAAAACTTTGTAGACACAGAAGATGATACAGTAGTTGAAGGAACAATTGTTCACCTTACAGAAAGAGAAGCTATTATCGACATTAATGCAAAATCTGAAGGCGTAATTTCATTAAATGAATTCCGTTACAACCCAGATTTAAAAGTTGGAGATAAAGTAGAGGTTCTTGTAGACATTAGAGAAGACAAAACAGGACAATTAGTATTATCTCACAGAAAAGCAAGAGTAATCAAAGCTTGGGACAGAGTTAATAGCGCTCAGGAAACTGGAGAAATTGTTAACGGTTTTGTAAAATGTAGAACTAAAGGAGGTATGATCGTTGATGTATTTGGAATTGAGGCATTCTTGCCAGGTTCTCAAATAGATGTGAAGCCTATTAGAGATTACGATCAGTATGTAAATAAAACAATGGAATTCAAAGTTGTAAAAATCAACCATGAATTTAAAAACGTTGTTGTATCTCATAAAGCGCTTATTGAAGCGGATATCGAAATCCAAAAGAAAGAAATTATTGGTCAATTAGAAAAAGGTCAAGTACTAGAAGGTATTGTTAAAAACATTACTTCTTACGGTGTATTTATTGATCTTGGAGGTGTTGACGGATTAGTACATATTACAGATTTATCTTGGTCAAGAATTAGCCATCCAAATGAGATTGTTGAGTTAGACCAAAAATTAAATGTTGTAATCTTAGACTTTGATGATAAGAAATCAAGAATTCAATTAGGATTAAAACAATTAAGTGCTCACCCATGGGAAGCTTTAGATGCTGACTTAAAAGTTGGTGATAAAGTAAACGGAAAAGTAGTTGTTATTGCTGATTACGGTGCATTTATTGAAGTATCTCAAGGCGTTGAAGGATTAATTCACGTATCTGAAATGTCATGGTCAACACACTTACGTTCGGCTCAAGATTTTGTAAAAATCGGAGACGAAGTAGAAGCTGTTGTATTAACACTAGATAGAGAAGACCGTAAAATGTCTCTTGGTATCAAGCAATTAACGCAAGATCCATGGACAGATATTACTACTAAGTTCCCTGTAGGTTCTACACATTCAGGAACAGTACGTAACTTTACTAACTTTGGTGTATTCTTAGAATTAGAAGAAGGAATTGATGGATTAATTTACATCTCTGACTTATCTTGGACTAAGAAAATCAAGCATCCATCAGATTTTGTTGCCGTAGGTGATAAATTAGATGTTGTAGTATTAGAATTAGATGTTGAAGGTAGAAAAATCTCTTTAGGTCATAAACAAACTCAAGAAAACCCTTGGGATAAATATGAAGCTGAATTCGGATTAGGAACTGTACATACAGCAACTATTGATGAAATGGTTGATAAAGGTGCTACACTAACAATTAATGAAGATATCGTTGCATTTATTCCTTCTCGTCACTTAGAGAAAGAAGACGGATCTAAATTGAAAAAAGGTGATTCAGCTGAATTTAAAATCATTGAATTTAACAAAGATTTTAAACGTGTAGTAGCTTCTCATACAGCTCTATTTAGAGAAGAAGAAGAGAAAAACGTAAAAGCAGCAGCTAAAAAAGCAGCAACTGCCGATAAAACAACTTTAGGAGACACTAACGATGCGTTACAAGCTCTTAAAGATAAAATGGAAGGGAAGTAATAACCAACCGTTTTAAATAAACTAAAAACGCTCCACATTGTGGGGCGTTTTTTTTTGATTGCAAGTGAAATTAATAGTTGTTTTTTTCTTAAACAAAATTAATCAAAAAACATTGCTAATTGAAACCAAAGATTATATGTCTTACATTTTGGACAGTAATTGTTTTTAGTGTTTAATTTTAAATCAAAACATTCCAGAGTATAATCATCCTCATTGCTACCTTTTAATTCTTTATCTGAATAGAATTTATACTTTAAATTGTCTTTTTCAACTTTATAGTTTATGTTTTCAAACTGCCCTGTTTCTGTGTTTATAGCAGGAACTGGACAATTAACTTGAAAATCTGATCTGCCACCACCATAATCAAAGGTTGTTTTAAAATCACAATTCTTACATTTTGCTGATACTGTATATCCCATTTTTAAATATATTTATTTTTGACTTTTCTTATTCTCCCGTTCTGATATATCGTTGGTAAAAGTCATACTCTTTTGCATTTACTTGCAAATGTGTATGTCAGTAATGTGCCATAAAATCAATATTGTCTCCCTGAACTAGTTTCAGGGTCTCATTCTAAACGCTTGTTTGTAGGCGTTGTGTTATTTTAATTTACTCATTATAAACTCACGAGTTAAGTTATATTAATTACCCTATTGACTACAGTTTGGTTATATGTACTCATTTTTGCTAACAGTATTTTATTCACGATTCAAAATTATTTCATTCTCATTAAGGTTTAACTCTTGTACTTTTAATTTTTTTAATCCACCCATTCCAAAAAGTAACATACTATTTTCGGAATCAATTACACTTACTATTAAGTTTTTTATAGTTTGATTTCCAATATTCAATTTGGGGACTAACCAATTTTGACAAGCAATTATAGAGCCGTCAGCTATTTTTGCATAAGAATCACCAACGTAATTTTCTTTGCTAATTATATCATTGGATAACAAATCAGAAAGTATACTTTTATTAATTATAACATTAGAAGCTCCAGTGTCAAGCATAAACTTATAAGTTAATCCATTAAAGTTTAATTCTAGGAATTTCATATTTTGTTCTTCTGTTAGATATATCGTGTTTTTTTTTAAATTTTTAAATTTAATCGAAGTTATTACTTTAAAGAATAGTTTTGAATAGTACGCATAAGAATTAAATTCATCGGTCTTTAATGAACTACAAAAAACATTAATGACTTTACCATTTTTAACATTAATTGAACCCATGTATTCAATTATTTTTCCAGACAAAATTTCGTTTCCAGACACTTCCCCCATATCTGCAAATGAAGTATAAAGAATCATTCTCTTTGTGCCGGTATTACATAAAAAATATTTGATTTTATTATTAGACATTTTTGAATTGAAAATTCTGATAATATCTAATAAAACCCCCTCATCTTCATAGATAAACTCGATTAAATCACTATCTGAAATGTTTTGAGACTTCATTTCTTCTTTTGAAACGAATTGTTCTGGTAAAATAGAAATAGAAACACTTGCATTGTAAAACCTTTGATATGCCTCAAAAAAGCCAACTGTTGTAGGGTTTGAAAAATCTTTTTGAGCTTTAATTGACCAACTTATTGGTAAATCAATTGTAAAGAAAAACCCTTCATTGGATGCATTGTCTATTGATGAAAATTTTTGAACATGACCATTGGTTATTTCTTTTACAGGGTCTAAGAGATAGTTGAAAGATAAAACATTCTCTTTAAGATTATTACCGTTAAAAATCCCTTTGCTTCTCATTTCAATTTCTTTTAAAAAGGCATTGCAATAAGGGTCTGAAAAATTTAAAAACGAACCAATTTCTTCTTTTTGAGTATTGAATTTTCTTGTTACTTTTTCGTCAAAATTCGGCTCTTTTTTTTTGGCAATTTCTAATAAGTATATTGAGTTTTTAAATCCTTGTTCAAATTTGTTTTTTAAACCTAAATTATTGAGTTTAATTTCATAAGAATAATTTTTGCAGTTATAAGAATATAGTTTTGTCAAATATTCTTGCATATCCATAAAAACTTTAAATCTTACAGCTCTATTTAATAATAAACTATGATAATAGTTATTGCCTGAAATCGATTTTTCTAAAAAATCTATTGTATATTTTTTTTGTGGAATAGCTTGGTCTAAAAAAAGTTTAATTCCAATTTTTTCAATTGATGTATTTATGCTTTCATTATCTAATTTTTCTTTTTGAATTGGCTTGTTTATTTTTGGTATTGAATTTAATACATTAATTTTTAAAGGATTTGTTTTGTATAGTTTCCCTTTTCCATTAATGGTTGCAAATGATATTGTAAGTTTACCACTTTTTTTTGGCTGTAATGTGTAAGTATATGATATTCTATATATACGTTTCCCATTTACAAGAGAAGAACTAACTGACATTTTAGGTCCATTAACAATTTTAAAGCCATTAAACTTTGGAGGTTTGAAATTTTTGAATTTAGTATCGTTGAATTCAAAATGTATCTTTACATTTTCGTTTAAAGCAATTGTGTTTTTACCCGATTTAGCAGTGAATTTTGTTTGAGCACTTGCGTTTAAAACAATAAAAAACATTAAAATTAATTTTATGTTCATTTTTTTTAATTAAAAGTCAATTTTTTAAGATTTTGAGTGAGTAAGAGTTGCCAGCAACCCGCTAAAAGCAATTACGGATTAATTTTCGGTTTGTCACAGGCTATAGGGATTACGATGGATTCGGACGTAGTCGAGTCCACCGTAATTGCAGTTACAAATTATTTGGCACAGTATTTTTGTTTACAAACAATTACATTAATGAGCTCCCTAATCCTGATAACATGCAAATAATTAAGCAGGTAATTCCGAATATTTTTCCAAAATTATTTTTTGAAAAAAGTGAAATTAATCCTGCAATTACTGTAGGAATTAATAATACACCAAATAAGCAAGCAAAAAAGTCCAAAATATGATTTGTGTCAATTCCATAAATTGCTAATACATAAACTATAGCGCTAATTAAACCTAAAATATAACCTGTTTTGTTAGTCATTTTCTTTTATTTTATCCATTTTTTTATTTCTCTCATTTGTATTTCCATCTTTGCAGATGAAATTGCCATTTCAAGATTAGAGTTGTGAAAATTATAATTGTTCATACATTTTTGAGTGTAAAATCTAATTTGATTATTTATTATTTCAAATTCACAGCTTTTATCTAGAAGATTTATTATTTTTTCAATTAAGTCAATAATATTGGTGTCAATTTCGAAATTTTTAATAGTTATATTAACTACGGATTCATATTTTTCTTGTATTGTTTTTCGTTTTTCTTCATTATATATTTCGGATGGTTTGATTGAGTCAAACAAAGACTTTAAATCAGAAATTAACACTTGGTTAGTTTGATTAAAATTTATGTTTAGAGAATCTAACCTTTTTAAAATAAGTTTAGATTCAGAAAGGTCATTTTTTTTATCTTCTTTTAATCTATCAATGCTTAAAAGAGTAATCATTCCGCTGTTAGAAAAGTCCGATTTAGTTTTTAAATAATTATCATTAATTTCTGCTCCTTTTTTATAAATTAATTGCTCAATTTTTTCATTCTCTTTGTCAACTTGATTTTCACACGATAAAAGTGTAAGTGTTAGTAATAGCGAGAAGAAATATTTCAGGGTTATAGGTTTTTTCATATTGTTGCCACTGCGTTTGTGTATGGTTTGTTACGTTTTAAATAGTTTTGTGCCAATTGGGAGCCGAATTCTCTACGTAAATATTGGCGGCACTTTGGGTGGCGAAACAAAACTATTGTAATTACATGTTTTATAAATATAGTAATAATTTTCAAGCTAGTTCCTTGATAGTAATTAATTATATGCATTAGGTTAGCTTTATTTGTCTTTTTTAGGTTTTAAATCCAACTTCAATTTGTCTCTATTTTTCGGACTGGACAACAATAACATTAGATAGCCAATCGTGTAATGCTTGATTTTTTTTACTAGTAAAAATTAAAACATAACCAATCATAAAATATATTCCAGAATGAAATTTATTTGCATTTCTAACAATCGATTTCCAAGTAGAAATTCTTTCACCCTTTTCGTCACATACTTTTAAACCCATTGCTCTTTTTCCAAAACTAGCTTGTTTTGACTCGCTCTCCATAATTCCAAAATAAAAGATTCCAATTATCCAACCTAAAAAGGGGATAGTAAAAAAAACAAAGTTTCCAATTCGATAGTGTTCAGTTGGTATTCCGAGTTTAAGAATAAACCAAATAATAGAAATGAATATTGAAATTATTAATTTATCTATTAAGAATGCTAAAAATCTTTTTGAGTATGTTCCGTATTTCATGGTTTTATTATTAAGTTATTTAATTCGGATTGGTTTTTCAGAACTAAGTCTAACTACTTAAATATGTAAAAAAAGTTCATGTTTTCCTCTTTTTAGAGGTAAAAAAAATTCCTTGTTTACAAATATACCCCATATAAACCACTTAAAAAACACCAAGTAGTTGGTATTTTTTAAATTAACCAAAAAAGATAATGAGTTGTAAGTCAGTCTGTTGTGTTTTTTGTGTTTAAATCGTGGTATTTATAAAATGCCTAAAAAAAGAAGTGAAAAATGTTTTTAGGCTTATTTTATAGTTCATTAGGTGCTATTGTCAAAAGTTGCGGTGCTTTTAAAATAAGTTGCTGTACTTTTTGTGAAAGTTGCTGTACTTTTTTAAAAAACTAAGCAACTTTTTGGTAAAAACACAGGTGTTTTTTTTATAAAAAACTAAAAAAAAGAAGACTCGTTTGGGAGTCTTCTTTTAGTTTTATATTTAAGGTTTGTTTGTAGAAAAGCTTCTTACACCTGTAGCACACCCATGTTAAAAGGTTTTTCTATAGGGGCGTGGTTTGCTGCTTCTATGCCCATAGAAATCCATTTTCTGGTATCCAATGGGTTAATAATAGCATCAGTCCAAATTCGTGAGGCAGCATAATAAGGCGATATTTGCTTGTCATAGCGTGCCTTAATAGTGCTAAATAATTCATCTTCTTTTTCTTTGGTAAATTCTTCGCCTTGTTTTTCTAATGCCGCTTTTTCAATTTGCAGTAATACTTTAGCGGCAGAGTTTCCGCTCATTACGGCTAAGTTGGCACTAGGCCAAGCAGCAATAAGCCTAGGGTCATACGCTTTACCACACATGGCATAGTTACCAGCACCATAAGAGTTACCAATAACAATAGTAAATTTTGGTACTACAGAGTTACTTACGGCATTTACCATTTTAGCACCATCTTTAATAATACCACCATGTTCCGATTTGCTACCTACCATAAATCCAGTAACATCTTGTAAGAAAACTAATGGTATCTTCTTTTGGTTACAGTTGGCAATAAAACGAGTGGCTTTATCTGCAGAGTCAGAGTAAATTACACCTCCAAACTGCATTTCGCCTTTTTTGGTTTTTACCAATTTTCGTTGGTTGGCAACAATACCAACAGCCCAGCCGTCAATTCTTGCATATCCGGTAATAAGGCTTTGTCCGTATCCGGCTTTATATTCATCAAAAGCGGAGTCATCTACCATTCGTTCAATGATCTCCATCATGTTATATTGGTCTGCTCTTGATTTTGGTAATATTCCAAAAATATCTTCTGGGTTTTTACTTGGTTTACTAGGAGTTGCTCTGTTGTATCCTGCCTTGTCAAAATCGCCTATTCTACCCATAGTACGTTTAATAGTATTTAGGGCATCTTTATCGTCTTTTGCTTTATAATCTGTAACGCCAGATATTTCGCAGTGTGTAGTAGCACCGCCAAGGGTTTCATTATCTATACTTTCACCAATAGCAGCTTTTACCAAGTAGCTTCCTGCTAAAAATATACTAGCGGTTTTGTCAACTATCATAGCCTCATCTGCCATAATTGGTAGGTATGCGCCTCCAGCAACACAGCTCCCCATAACAGCAGCAATTTGGGTTATTCCCATGCTACTCATTACGGCATTGTTTCTAAAAATACGACCAAAATGTTCTTTATCAGGAAAGATTTCATCTTGCATTGGTAAGTATACTCCAGCGCTATCTACTAAGTAAATAATTGGCAGTCTATTTTCAATAGATATTTCTTGTGCTCTTAAATTCTTTTTTGCGGTAATAGGAAACCAAGCACCTGCTTTTACAGTAGCATCATTGGCAACAACCAAACATTGTTTGCCGCTTACATATCCCATTTTTACTACAACACCTCCTGACGGACAGCCACCGTGTTCGGTGTACATGTCATCACCAGCAAATGCAGCAATTTCAATAGACGGTTTTTTGCTATCTAAAAGATAGTCAATACGTTCACGAGCGGTTAATTTACCTTTGCTATGTTGTTTTGCAATACGGCTTTTTCCGCCACCAAGTTTTACTCTACCCAATTGCTTTTTTAAATCAGCAAGTAGCAGTTTGTTGTAATCTTCGTTTTTGTTAAAATTAATGTCCATTGATCTATTTAAATTGGTGTGCTAAAATACAAACTAATTTTAAGGTATTAGCTAATTTTTGCCCAGTTTTTAATAAGTAAAGCACTGCATAAAAGTGTTACGCCACTAAGAATTAATGCTAGTGTAATTTTTCCGTATATAAAGTATCCTGTAGCAAACAAAAAGCTGTAAGTACCAATAACAGCTACAAAAAATGCCGCAATTTTATAACCGATGTTTGTAAATTTATCTTTAGAATCAAACACCAATGCTTCAAATTTTTGAATGGTGTCTTTATCGGTTGGTTGGGTGCAAAGTGTAACAATAACCCAGCCTAAAGTTGTAATGGTAACGCCAATAACCAATTGTAAATGCCCTGCAATCTCAAACCAAGGACTGTCAAGTTTTCCGTTAATAAAGAAGATAATGGCTATTATAAAAGAGATGGCCATGGCTGCAATTTCGCTATAAGGGTTTATACGACTCCAGAACCATCTTAAAATGAATAATAGTCCTGTTCCGGCACCAATTTGTAGTAGTAAATTAAATACATCTTGTGCGGATTGTAGATAAAAAGAAAATACTGCTGCACCAAGCATTAATATTACAGTACTTATTCGGCCTACCAATACTTTGTTTTTTTCGCTAGCTGTTTTGTGTATAAACCTACCGTAGAAATCATTTACAATATATGAGCTTCCCCAATTTAATTGTGTAGAAATAGTACTCATAAATGCTGCTATTAGTGAGGTAAGTACAATACCTATTAGCCCTGCAGGTAAATAGGTCATCATGGCAGCGTAGGCCACATCATGTCCTTGCATGTCTGCAGATAGGTTAGGGAAGGCGCTAGATAATTCTGTAAGGTTAGGAAACAGTATTAAAGAAGCTAAACCAACAATAATCCATGGCCATGGCCGTAAAGCATAGTGGGCTACATTAAAAAATAAGGTTGCCCAGGTGGCATGTTTTTCATTCTTTGCAGCAAGCATTCGTTGTGCAATATAACCACCACCTCCGGGTTCTGCTCCAGGATACCAAGTACTCCACCATTGTACTGCAAAAGGAATGATACAAAGTGTAATAAGGGCTTCGGTGTTTGAAAAATCTGGAAAGATAGCCAGTTTATCTACTACATTATCATGGGTTAAGAGTTCTGTTAGTCCGCCAATTTCTGGTAGGTTTACAATGTATATGGTTGCCCATACAGAACCAACCATGGCAATAATAAATTGTACAAAATCGGTTATAAGCACACCTTTTAGTCCGCCTAAAGAGGAGTATATAACAATAATGATAGAAGAAAAGAGAAGCGTTTCTTCTTGGGAAATTCCAAGAAGTATGTTTGCAATTTTTGCTCCTGCCAAGCAAACTCCTGCCATAGTAACAATATTAAAAAACACCCCCAAGTAAATGGCTCTAAACCCTCGTAAGAATTGTGCAGATTTTCCTTTATAGCGTAATTCATAAAATTCTAAATCGGTACTAACACCTGATTTACGCCAGAGTTTTGAGTAAAAAAATACGGTAAGCATTCCGGTAAGTAACATAGCCCACCATACCCAGTTTCCGGCAACACCATTTTTACGAACCAATTCTGTAACCAATCCAGGGGTATCTGCGGCAAAGGTAGTGGCTACCATAGAAAAACCAAGCAGCCACCAAGGCATGTTTCGCCCGGAAAGAAAAAAGGATTCACTGTTTTTACCAGATTGTTTGGCAACGTAAATCCCAATGGTTAATGATAGTATAAAAAAACCGATAATAATAGCGTAATCTATAGTAGCTAAATGCATATATAATATTAGTTGTGAGTGATTATTTTTGCTTAAAAATAATCAAAATATAAAAATGTTCCGTACTTTTAAGATACTTTTTATGAACAAGAATTGTAAAGGCTTAAAATACGTTCAATAATAGGTTTTAAACCTTTCTTTTAATAGTAGAGCATATTAACTGTATATAGCAGTTACTTGTTTTAAATGAGTCATTTAAAAGTACAAAAATAAGACAGAGAATGCTTAGGGCTTACATTGCGCTTTTACATTGAGCTTTTACATTGCGCTTTTACATTGAGCTTTTACATTGAGCTTTTACATTGAGCTTTTACATTGAGCTTTTACATTGAGCTTTTACATTGAGCTTTTACATTGAGCTTTTACATTGAGCTTGTCGAAATGTGTCGAAATGTGTCGAAATGTGTCGAAATGTGTCGAAATGTGTCGAAATGTATTGAAACGTTCTAAAAAATGTCTTGAAAATAAACCGAAACATGAAAAAACCAATTAAAAAAATAGGGGTAATGACTTCTGGAGGAGATGCTCCGGGAATGAATGCTGCAATACGAGCAGTTGTAAGAGCTTGTGCTTACTATAATATTGTATGCGTAGGCTATTATAGAGGCTATGATGGTATGATTGAAAACGATTTTGTAATATTAAACTCCAGAAGTGTTAAAAATAAAATTAATAGCGGTGGAACAATGTTAAAATCGGCACGTTCTTCAGTATTTAAAACCAAAGAAGGTAGGGCAAAAGCATATAAAAACCTAGTAGATAATAACGTTGATGCCATGGTTTTAATTGGTGGCGACGGTACCTTTACTGGTGGTAATATATTTAGTACCGAGTTTAACTTTCCGGTGTTAGGAGTTCCTGGTACTATAGATAATGACATTTATGGCACTCAGTTTACCATAGGTTATGATACCGCACTAAATACGGTAGTTGAGGCTATTGATAAAATTAGAGACACATCAAGTGCACATGATAAATTATCGTTTATAGAGGTAATGGGAAGAGACGCAGGGTTTATAGCATTAAATGCTGGTGTTGCAGGTGGTGCTGAAGAAATTTTAATACCAGAAGAAGACCAACCTTTAGAGAAATTAATAGAAAGCCTAAAGCGAAGTAAGAAAAACGGAAAGACATCTAGTATTGTTGTGGTTGCTGAAGGTGATAAGACAGGAAAAAATGTATTTGAATTGGCAACATATGTTAAGACACACATGAAAGATTATTCTCCACGAGTAATTGTACTAGGATATTTACAACGCGGAGGGAGTCCGTCTTGCTTTGATAGGGTGCTGGCTAGTAGGTTAGGTGTTAAGGCTGTAGAGTTTTTACTAGAAGGCAAGCAAAATGTAATGGTAGGTACGCAAAACAATGCTATTGTAAGTGTGCCACTACTAGATAGCGTACGTTGTAAAAATGAAATAAATAAAGAGTTAATACGAATGGCAGATATTTTATCTGTATAACGAAAAGATATGATTAAAATAGGAATAAATGGATTTGGAAGAATAGGACGCTTAGTGCTTCGTGAGGCAATGCATAACCCCAAGGTACAAGTAGTTGCTATAAACGATTTGCTAGAAATTGATTATTTAGCATATTTACTAAAATATGATTCAGTTCATGGAAGGTTTAAAGGAGATGTTGTTGTTAAAGGCAGCCAATTGGTTGTAAACGGACAAGCAATACAAATTACGAGAGAACGAAACCCATCAGATATTGATTGGAATACAGTAGGGGTTTCTTCGGTGTTAGAATGTACAGGCTTATTTACAGACATTAAAAGTGCATCGCTACACAAACAATCGGCATCGGTAAAACGAGTGCTTTTGTCAGCGCCATCAAAAGATGCGCCCATGTTTGTAATGGGGGTAAACCATAAAGATTTAAAGGCAGACAATGATATCATTTCAAACGCATCATGTACAACAAATTGTTTGGCGCCTTTAGCAAAAGTGATTCATGAAAACTTCGGAATAAAAGAAGCGTTTATGACTACTATTCATGCGGCTACGGCAACTCAAAAAACAGTAGATAGCCCTTCTAAGAAATGGTCAAGAGGACGAGCGGCAATGAACAATATTATTCCTACCACAACGGGTGCTGCAAAAGCAGTAGCCAAAGTTATTCCGGCATTAAAAGGAAAGCTTACAGGAATGGCTTTTAGAGTGCCCACAGCAGATGTTTCAGTAGTCGATTTTACGGTTAAAACTGAAAAATCAACCAGTTTAAATGATATTAAAAAGGTATTAAAAAAGGCTTCGGAGGATTCTCTTTCAGGAATATTGGGTTATGAATCAGCGCCTTTAGTGTCGCAAGATTTTGTAAGTGATACAAGAACGGCTATCTTTGATTCGTCGGCGTCAATGGAACTTAATGATTCATTTTTTAAATTAGTTTGTTGGTATGATAATGAATATGGCTATGCTTCAAAATTGATTGATTTAGCAGTATATGCCGAAACACTAGACTAGAAAGAATGATTTTAATAGCAGATAGCGGTTCTACAAAAACAGATTGGGTATTGGTTAATTCAACTACCAAGAAAACAACTGTATTTAATACCAAAGGTTTAAACCCAGCAGTGTTTTCGGAAAGAGACTTGTACAAGGTTATAACGGCTAATACCGAGTTAATGTTGCACAGCACAACGGTTACGGATATTTATTTTTATGGCGCTGGTTGTGGTACAGAAACATCTAGAAATGTAATTACAGTATTGTTAGAAACGTTGTTTAAACACGCAAAAATTGTTGTAAAAGAGGATGTATATGCTGCTGTTTACGCAACCTCTGCAACTAAGGCAGGAATTATTTGTATTCTAGGAACTGGGAGTAACTGTTGTTATTTTGATGGAAAAAATAAGATTCAATCAAAAATACCATCGCTAGGGTATTTGTTAATGGATGATGCTTCAGGAAATTATTTTGGAAAGCAATTATTGAGAGATTTTTTCTACTATAAAATGCCTAAAAAGTTACACGATAAATTTAAACATAAGTTTAATTTATATCCAGATGATGTAAAGCAGCATTTGTATAAAAAAGGGCTTCCAAATACTTATTTGGCACAGTTTGCTTCTTTTTTAATTACACATAAAAAAGAGAGCTATTGCAAAGACATTATTGATAAAGGCTTTTCAGATTTTATTGAAAATCAAATTACACAGTATGATAATGTGTATGACTTGCCTATACATTTTGTGGGTAGTATTGCCTTTTTGTTGCAAGATGAATTAAAAAAAGCATTAAAATCTCATCGTTTAAATGCCGGACTGTTTATTCAGAAACCTATTGATGCGTTAGTAGCGTATCACTTAAAAGAATCAATATAAAATTGTTTTTAAAGTAGAGTTTACTTTACTGCAATCATTGAAATTTCAATATTCACATTTTTTGGTAAGCAAGCTACTTCTACAGTTTCTCTGGCAGGGGCAGTAGTATCATTAAAATAAGTGGCGTATACGGCATTTATTTCCGAAAAATTAGTCATGTCAGAAATAAATATACTGGTTTTTATAACGTGCTCAAAAGTCATGCCTGCAGCAGTAAGAACAGCTTTCATGTTTGTCATTACCTGAGTTGTTTCGTCAGTAATATTATCCATCACCAGTTCCATTGTATTTGGATCTAAGGCAATCTGACCTGAGGTGTATAGCGTTGTTTCGTTAACTAAAACAGCCTGATTATAAGGTCCTATTGGTGCTGGTGCATTTGGTGTGGTAATAATTCTTTTGCTCATGGTAATGTTAATTGATTAGTTTGTCTCGGTCACGTCTTTTGTCCCATTTTAAATCACTCAATATAGATGATTTAATTCCGATAAAGAAAAACCATGATTTATTAGCACTAAATGGTACCCAATTAAAATTCATTTTCCAGCTTAATAAATCACGTTCAAAACGTAAATTAGTATGTGTAAATCCATTGTCCTTAATGTCGTACCCAGAAGAGATACCTACTTTCCATCGTGGTGCCAGCTCTACATCGCCCGAAAACATAAGTGAATTACTAGATATTTCGTTTTCTCTAGAAAAGTTATTGTATGCAATACTATATGCAATGCGTAAGCTCCAAGGTATTTTGTAGTTATATAGCTTTACATCTGCCGGTGTATCATCTTCATTGTTATCAAAACTAGAGGTGCTTAGGTCATTTGTATTGCCTAGTAAGTCCTCAGTAGAATTAAAAGTGGTAGAGGAATTGGATTTGTTTTGCTTATTATCTTTTCCTTTTTCAAAGTCTTTACTCGAAAAAGAATAGTTAAGTGTTAGGTTAGCGTTGGTTAAACGGAATAAACTTCCGTTTTGAGCTGCATTAAAAGTGTTTATTCTTTTGTTGTTATTGTCAAGTGCATAAGGGTCAAGAGACATACTAAAGTTAATATTTAGCTTATTCTTTGCCAGCTGTGTTCCTCCAGAAATACTTACGGGCTTTAGTTGTAAAGAGTCTCCAGCAATATCATAAGAGGTAGAAATGTTAAGGTTGTTTAAAATAGCTACTTTTCTGTAAGTAATTTCGGTAGAGTCGGTAACCTTATCTCTTACCTTAGCTTCTATAGAATTACCTATGTTTAAACCTATGTTACTTGAAAAAGTTTTACCCGGAAGCGCATAAATAGAAGTCTCATACGGACTGTATTCTACATCTTCATAAGTAGTACCATCTGCGGTAATAATATTTTTCTTGTAGCTTTCGTAATATTGATCAAAAGCTGGGTTAATACTATAACTAAGGTTAGGGCGCACAACATGGCGCAATGCTTTTATTTTTTTAGACAAGTCCTTTTTATCAAAGTTGTACATACCATATATTGTAGTACCAATGCTTGACGAAAAATTATATGTGCTGTAGGTTGTAAAGCCTTTGTTAATAGTAATTACTTCCTCTTGTGTGTCTTCATTAAAGCTTTTGTGTGTTTTTTCAAAATTCCAGATATGATTAAAATTTCCGCCAGTACTTAAACTAAAGTATTTAAAAACTTTGAAATTGGTGCTAATAGGAATTGAGTGACGAACTCCCATTTTTGCATCATCAAACATTTGACTTTTAAAGAAGAACTCGTCGGTAGTTTTTATTCTGTTTTCTGCAGCAAAAGAATATTGTAAGTTAATATTCTGAAGCATTCCTTTTTTGCTTCCTACCTTAGGTTCAAAAGGATATATGCGGTTAAGCCCTCCTTGAATACTAGGTAGCGTCATGTTTATTTCTTGTGTGTTTGTATTTTGTGAGTGTGTGGCAGTTAAAGCAAAGTTACCACCGTATTTACCTTCAAAACTCTTACTGTAAGAAATGGAAGAGCTTAAGGTGTTTACTAAATTGTTATTTGCGTTGTACTGATTGGTAGATTGGCTATAGTAGTCGCTACTACCTAAGTTTACAGAGGCAGAAAATCGAGAATTAGGATTTGATTTTGCATCCTGACTATGTGACCATCGCAGGTTGTAGACGGTAGATTTTCCGTAGTCAGGAAATCCACGCTCACTAGTTATAAGGTTTTCGTATCTAAACCCAAACTGACCATTAAACTTATAATTAACCCTGTATGTACTGCTAATATTGTACCCGTAACTTCCGTTAGTGTAAAAATCACCTAATACGGTAAGATCTAAATAATCATTTACTGCAAAATAGTATCCTCCATTTTGTATAAAATAACCACGCTGATTGTTTTCTCCAAATGATGGTATAATGAAACCAGAAGCACGTTCTTCTGTTAACGGAAAATAAGAAAAAGGCACACCAATAGGAGTAGGCACACCATAAATAAATAAGTTGGCAGGGCCGCTAACAATCTTCTTTTTAGGCACAAATTTTGCTTTCCGAATTTTTATGTGATACTCAGGGTCTTCTAAGTTTTTAGAAGTGGTCAGAATTAAGTCCTTAACAAAGTAAACAGAGTCGTTTTCTTTTTTAGTGTAAGAAGCGTTTAAATTCATTCCTGTTTGCTCAGATTTCGAATTAAAAATTAACGCTTTTTTGGTGTTAAAATTATACCGAATAGAGTCTGGCTTAATAATATTCTCTCCTTGTTTAAAAACAGGAGATTGATTGTATTCTATTGAGTCTGAGATCCCAAAAGCATACACCTCGTTCTTGTCGTAATTAATAATTATTTTACCTGCCTGAATATTAATATCTCCATAAGTAATTTCGGCTTGGTTATATAAGTACATTTGCTTTAGCCTTTGGTTAATCATAATGCTATCAATAGCCTTATAGTAAACACGATTGCTAAGAAGTTCTTTAACTATAACAGAATCTTTGTCCTGTATTGGGGTTGTTTCTGAAGTGATTAATTCTTCTGAATTAGTGGCGTTAGGGCTAACTTGTGGAATCTCTTTTTGTGGTAACTGAGTGGTAGCATTGAGCTCTTTTTTTAACGCAGGGGTTTGTGCAGTAACAAAATTGTTAATAAACAAACTTAATAATGTTACTAAAAGTATCTGTAATTTATTTGAATGCACCAATGTAAGTTCTATTTTTGTAAAAGTATGGCTTCGTATTTGGAGTGTCAAACATACGACATATTTTTTGGGTAGATTTTACTTTTAGATAATTTTAACCGAAAATAGCAATTTACAGTATTGCGGTATTGTTTTTGTAATACGAGAAGTATATCTAATAGGAGTAGTTTTAAAACGAACATTGCATGAAAAATACAAGAAAAAATAAAGCATATATAATGGTAGGATTACTACTGCTTGTAGTACTAACATCGTTTACTATGCAATATGATGCACCTTCTAAGAAAAGTGAATTCGTAATAGTGCTTGATGCTGGACATGGCGGACATGACCCCGGAAAAAATCATAAAGGATATAAAGAGAAAGATATAGCATTAAAGATTGTACTTAATATAGGAGAAGTTTTAGAGAAAAACTCAAAATTTAAGGTTATTTATACCCGTAAAACAGATGTTTTTGTAAAGTTGCGTGATCGTGCAAAAATAGCAAATAAAGCAGATGCGGATTTGTTTGTGTCGGTACACTGTAACGCACACCATACGCAAGCAAGCGGGACAGAAACTTTTGTAGTAGGTGTAGGGAACACACAACGTAACTTAGATATTGCAAAAGCAGAAAATGAAGTAATCTTTTTAGAAGAGGATCATGAAGAGCATTATGAGGGATTTGATCCTTCGGCGCCAGAATCTATAATAGGTTTAACGCTAATGCAAGAAGAATATGTAGATCAAAGTATAAAATTAGCGGCGCTAATAGAAGAGAATTTTGTTAAAAAAAATAAACGAAAAAGTAGAGGGGTAAAGCAGGCAAGTTTGTGGGTAATGCACAATACGTATATGCCAAGTGTATTAATTGAAACCGGGTTTGTAACCAATACCAAGGAAGGTGCTTATTTAAACTCTAATAAAGGACAGACTGAAGTGGCTAATGCAATAACAGCTTCTATTGTAACTTATAGAGATAACCTGGAGCTTAGTGTAGCGCTTTTAGAGATTGATGATGATATTGATGATGATATTAATGTTAGTGAAGAGGTTGTATATAAGGTGCAGTTCGCTGCAGGAAAGAATAAGTTGGCATTAAAGTCTTATAATTTTAAGGGATTAAAAAATCTATCAAGAAGTAAGCAGGGTGACCTATATAAATACTTTACAGGTAACACGTCGGATTACAGCCTTATTAAAGCGGTTCAGCAGCAAGCTGTAAAAAAGGGGTATACCTCATGTTTTGTTGTAGCATATAAAAATGGTGTTGAGATTTCTGTGTCAGAAACACTGTAATTAAACTATTGTCTATTCAGTAAACAGTATTCAGTAAGCAGTGTTCAGTAAGCAGTGTTCAGTAAGCAGTATTCAGTGTTCAGTATTCAGTATTCAGTATTCAGTTCTCAGTTCTCAGTATTCAGTAAGCAGTGTTCAGTAAACAGTATCATTCTATTCTCTAACATCTAACATCTACCGTCTAATTCTTGTCCTCTTTTGCCTTTTAACTACTTTCTATTGTCTTTTTTTATTTTCTAAAGTGTTCGTTTTCAGTGTTGTCAAAAAACTTTTAAATAAAGGCTTTAAAAAGTTTGTAATTGGATAAAAAAGGGTTGTATATTTGCACCCCGCAAAACACTTGATTAAGGTTGTTTTGTATGTTCTAAGAAGTCTTGTTGTTATTGATATTTTTCTTTGTTTTTGTTACTTTATTTAAGGATAAAAAAATAAATTAAAAAAATGTTGTGGGATAACAATAATGAGTGTATGTTTGCACCCGCTTAACGGCTAAGCTGTTTTAGTGAAGTTCTTAAAAATAGAGTTATAGGAAAGTAAGTTAGTTCAAGTCTAACAACTCAACAAGAGTTAAAGAATTTATTTTTTTTAACGTCTGACCTTTTAGTTAAGGTTAAGTACATTGACATATTGATTGACAGCGCGTATTATATGATACATATAATACAATAATAATTAAAGTAAACCATTTTGAGTATTTCGATTTAGTAGTTGTGAGATTTTTAATAATATTTAAAATTTAACGATGAAGAGTTTGATCCTGGCTCAGGATGAACGCTAGCGGCAGGCTTAACACATGCAAGTCGAGGGGTAACAGGAGTAGCTTGCTACTTGCTGACGACCGGCGCACGGGTGCGTAACGCGTATACAATCTGCCTCACACTGAGGGATAGCCCAGAGAAATTTGGATTAATACCTCATAGTATCATTTATTGGCATCAATAGATGATTAAAGGTTACGGTGTGAGATGAGTATGCGTCCTATTAGCTAGATGGTAAGGTAACGGCTTACCATGGCAACGATAGGTAGGGGCCCTGAGAGGGGGATCCCCCACACTGGTACTGAGACACGGACCAGACTCCTACGGGAGGCAGCAGTGAGGAATATTGGACAATGGAGGCAACTCTGATCCAGCCATGCCGCGTGAAGGATGACTGCCCTATGGGTTGTAAACTTCTTTTATACAGGAAGAAACCGTTCCACGTGTGGGACATTGACGGTACTGTATGAATAAGCACCGGCTAACTCCGTGCCAGCAGCCGCGGTAATACGGAGGGTGCAAGCGTTATCCGGAATCATTGGGTTTAAAGGGTCCGTAGGCGGACTAATAAGTCAGAGGTGAAATCCCGCAGCTCAACTGTGGAACTGCCTTTGAAACTGTTAGTCTTGAGTTATTGTGAAGTGGTTAGAATATGTAGTGTAGCGGTGAAATGCTTAGATATTACATGGAATACCGATTGCGAAGGCAGATCACTAACAATATACTGACGCTGATGGACGAAAGCGTGGGGAGCGAACAGGATTAGATACCCTGGTAGTCCACGCCGTAAACGATGGATACTAGCTGTTCGGCCGTAAGGCTGAGTGGCTAAGCGAAAGTGATAAGTATCCCACCTGGGGAGTACGTTCGCAAGAATGAAACTCAAAGGAATTGACGGGGGCCCGCACAAGCGGTGGAGCATGTGGTTTAATTCGATGATACGCGAGGAACCTTACCAGGGCTTAAATGTAGATTGCATAGAGTAGAGATATTCTTTTCTTCGGACTATCTACAAGGTGCTGCATGGTTGTCGTCAGCTCGTGCCGTGAGGTGTCAGGTTAAGTCCTATAACGAGCGCAACCCCTGTTGTTAGTTGCCAGCGATTTAAGTCGGGAACTCTAACAAGACTGCCAGTGCAAACTGCGAGGAAGGTGGGGATGACGTCAAATCATCACGGCCCTTACGTCCTGGGCTACACACGTGCTACAATGGTAGGTACAGAGGGCAGCTACCCCGCGAGGGGATGCGAATCTTCAAAACCTATCTCAGTTCGGATCGGAGTCTGCAACTCGACTCCGTGAAGCTGGAATCGCTAGTAATCGGATATCAGCCATGATCCGGTGAATACGTTCCCGGGCCTTGTACACACCGCCCGTCAAGCCATGGAAGCTGGGAGTGCCTGAAGTCCGTCACCGTAAGGAGCGGCCTAGGGTAAAACTGGTAACTAGGGCTAAGTCGTAACAAGGTAGCCGTACCGGAAGGTGCGGCTGGAACACCTCCTTTCTAGAGAAAGAAAATTTCCAATTATAATAAATAAATAGGAGCACAATAATTGTGTTTACTTTAGCTGTTAATTAATAAAAGAACATATACTATAAAATTGAGTCCCATAGCTCAGCTGGTTAGAGCGCTACACTGATAATGTAGAGGTCGGCAGTTCGAGTCTGCCTGGGACTACAAAATTACGATTTATGAGTTGTGAATTACGATTTGCGATTTATGATTTTAAACAATTATATAGTATTTAGGAAATTTTAGAAGTTGAGGATTCATAATTCATAATTCTGAATTCACAATTCTGGATTCATAAATGGGGGATTAGCTCAGCTGGCTAGAGCGCCTGCCTTGCACGCAGGAGGTCATCGGTTCGACTCCGATATTCTCCACCATTCTTTAGGTTTTTTATTATTTGAATAAGATGTAATGTTTTTATTATTATCTGAAAGAATATAAGGGGCTGTTTTAACGAGAAAAACGTTCATTGACATATTGAGATTAAAAAACACGAGCGATAGCTAGGGCTAGGACCTAGTTATCAAACAAATTTAATAAGAATAATAGAGCATACGTATTATACATCGTTGTATAGTATGTGTGGTAATAAGTACAATAAGCAAAATAAGGGCGTATGGGGAATGCCTAGGCTCTCAAAGGCGATGAAAGACGTGATAAGCTGCGATAAGTTACGGGGAGGGGCACATACCTTTTGATCCGTAAATTTCTGAATGGGGCAACCCGGCATGTTGAAGACATGTCATCCTTTCGAGGAAGCAAACCCGGAGAACTGAAACATCTAAGTACCCGGAGGAGAAGAAAACAATAGTGATTCCGTTAGTAGTGGCGAGCGAACGCGGATTAGCCCAAACCAGACTTGTTTCGGCAAGTTTGGGGTTGTAGGACCACGATATCGAATATGTAATGAATTAGAATTAACTGGAAAGTTAAACCGTAGAGGGTGATAGTCCCGTATAAGTAAAGCGCATAAACGTAGTGGTATCCTGAGTAGTGCGGGACACGAGTAATCCTGTATGAATCAAGCGGGACCATCCGTTAAGGCTAAATACTCTTGAGAGACCGATAGTGAACCAGTACCGTGAGGGAAAGGTGAAAAGAACCCTGAATAAGGGAGTGAAAAAGATCCTGAAACCATACGCTTACAAGCGGTCGGAGCCCTTTTAGGGTGACGGCGTGCCTTTTGCATAATGAGCCTACGAGTTACCGATATTAGCAAGGTTAAGTACTTCAGGTACGGATCCGTAGCGAAAGCGAGTCTGAATAGGGCGAATATAGTTAGTATCGGTAGACGCGAAACCGTGTGATCTACCCATGGGCAGGATGAAGCTTTGTTAACCCAAAGTGGAGGTCCGAACCCGTTGACGTTGAAAAGTCTTGGGATGACCTGTGGGTAGGGGTGAAAGGCCAATCAAACTCGGAAATAGCTCGTACTCCCCGAAATGCATTTAGGTGCAGCGTTGATTTAAAGTTTTATAGAGGTAGAGCTACTGATTGGATGCGGGGGCTTCACCGCCTACCAATTCCTGACAAACTCCGAATGCTATAAAATGTTAATCAGCAGTGAGGGCATGGGTGCTAAGGTCCATGTCCGAGAGGGAAAGAACCCAGACCATCAGCTAAGGTCCCCAAGTGTATATTAAGTTGAATAAACGAGGTTCGTCTGCTTAGACAGCTAGGATGTTGGCTTGGAAGCAGCCATTCATTTAAAGAGTGCGTAACAGCTCACTAGTCGAGCGGACGAGCATGGATAATAATCGGGCATAAATATACCACCGAAGCTATGGATTTACGTTGAAAGACACGTAAGTGGTAGGGGAGCATTGTAGTGGCGTCGAAGGTTTTCTGTAAGGAATTCTGGAGCATCTACAAAAGAAAATGTAGGCATAAGTAACGATAATGCGGGCGAGAAACCCGCACTCCGAAAGACTAAGGTTTCCACAGCTATGCTAATCAGCTGTGGGTTAGTCGGGACCTAACGCGAACCCGAAAGGGGTAGTGGATGGACAACAGGTTAATATTCCTGTACCTGCTCTCATTAAAAGTGACGGAGGCGAATAGTTAGTGCGCACAGACGGAATTGTGCGTTGAAGGATGTGGTAACACTCCGATAGTACACCAAGGCTACGGCTGCGGTGATAATCTAGCGAATCGACTTCCAAGAAAAGCAAGAGAAGCAGCCCGTACCCTAAACCGACACAGGTAGTTGGGATGAGAATTCTAAGGAGCTCGAGAGATTCATGGCTAAGGAACTAGGCAAAATCGACGCGTAACTTCGGGAGAAGCGTCGCCCATCTTCGGATGGGCCGCAGTGAAAAGGTCCAGGCGACTGTTTATCAAAAACACAGGGCTCTGCTAAATCGAAAGATGATGTATAGGGCCTGACACCTGCCCGGTGCTGGAAGGTTAAGTGGAGTTGTTAGTATTTATACGAAGCAATGAAATGAAGCCCCAGTAAACGGCGGCCGTAACTATAACGGTCCTAAGGTAGCGAAATTCCTTGTCGGGTAAGTTCCGACCTGCACGAATGGTGCAACGATCTGGACACTGTCTCAGCCATGAGCTCGGTGAAATTGTAGTATCGGTGAAGATGCCGATTACCCGCAGCGGGACGAAAAGACCCCGTGCACCTTTACTATAGCTTCGTATTGACTTTGGATAAGTAATGTGTAGGATAGGTCGGAGACTTTGAAGCGGCGTCGCCAGGCGTTGTGGAGTCATTGTTGAAATACGACCCCTTGCTTATCTGAAGCCTAACTCCTTTTAAGGAGGACAGTGCGTGGTGGGTAGTTTGACTGGGGTGGTCGCCTCCAAAAGAGTAACGGAGGCTTCTAAAGGTTCCCTCAGTACGGTTGGTAATCGTGCGTAGAGTGCAATGGCATAAGGGAGCTTGACTGAGAGACATACAGGTCGATCAGGTACGAAAGTAGAGCATAGTGATCCGGTGGTTCCGCATGGAAGGGCCATCGCTCAAAGGATAAAAGGTACGCCGGGGATAACAGGCTGATCTCCCCCAAGAGCTCATATCGACGGGGGGGTTTGGCACCTCGATGTCGGCTCGTCACATCCTGGGGCTGGAGAAGGTCCCAAGGGTTGGGCTGTTCGCCCATTAAAGTGGCACGCGAGCTGGGTTCAGAACGTCGTGAGACAGTTCGGTCTCTATCTGCTGTGGGCGTTAGAAATTTGCGTGGATCTGACTCTAGTACGAGAGGACCGAGTTGGACTGACCTCTGGTGCATCAGTTGTTCCGCCAGGAGCATTGCTGAGTAGCTACGTCGGGAAGGGATAAGCGCTGAAAGCATATAAGCGCGAAACCCACCACAAGATGAGATTTCTTTAAAGGGTCGTAGGAGATTACTACGTTGATAGGTCATAGGTGTAAAGGCAGTAATGTCATAGCCGAGTGATACTAATAACCCGTATGCTTATGTACTTGCTCTTTTCTTATTATAATAACTGTTTTTTATATCTCAATATGTTAACTTATTAGCAGCTAAGCTGTAAGGAGTTAGTAAAATAGCGAAAAGCGAATAGTAGTAACTAATCGCTAATCTCTAAAGACTAAATCCTAAAAATATAAGGTGGTTATAGCAATGGGGCTCACCTCTTACCTTTCCGAACAGAGAAGTTAAGCCCATTAGCGCCGATGGTACTGCAGTTATGTGGGAGAGTAGGTCGCCGCCTTCTTTAAAACCTCAATATCAATATGATATTGAGGTTTTTTTTTGACCTTTTTTAAAATATTAATATGGAGTTATAACGGATTATTTTGTGGTAATGTTAGAAAACTACCTTAAGCTTTAAGAAGATGGGAGTATTAGCTTACAGACTATCTCTTAGATATTTTGCTGTAATAGATTCTTTAGATTTTATAAGGTTTTCGGGATTATCAGCACATAATAATGTTCCTCCAAGCGCACCACCTTTAGGACCTAAGTCTATAATGTAATCTGCACATTTTATAAGGTCTAAATTGTGTTCAATAACAAAAATAGAGTGACCTTTGTTGATTAAAGCATTAAATGATTTTAATAACTTTTGAATATCATGAAAATGTAAACCTGTAGTTGGTTCATCAAAAATAAATAATACAGAGTCTTTACTTTTCCCTTTTCCTAAAAATGAAGCAAGCTTTATACGTTGTGCTTCTCCTCCAGACAGTGTAGATGATGATTGCCCGAGTTGCACATATCCCAACCCTACGTCTTGTAAGGGTTGTAGTTTAGTACTGATTTTTACTTGCTCATTGTCATTAAAAAAATGTAAGGCGTCATCAATAGTCATTTTTAAGATATCATGAATTGATTTTCCGGAGAATAAAACTTCAAGAACTTCCTTTTTAAAACGTTTTCCTTTGCATCCTTCGCATTCCATATGAACATCTGCCATAAATTGCATTTCGATAGTAACTTCTCCTTCTCCTTTACAAATTTCACAACGTCCGCCATCTACGTTAAACGAAAAATGTTTGGCCTGATAGTTTCTGAGTCGTGATACTCGTTGGCTTGCAAACAATGCTCTGATGTCATCATAAGCTTTAATATAGGTAACAGGGTTTGATCTGGAAGACCGTCCTATTGGGTTTTGGTCCACAATCTCAATACTTTTTATGTGTTTATAGCTTCCAGAAATATTAGTAAACTCTCCTGCTTTTACGCCATAACCACCAAGTTCTTTATGTAGGGCTGGGTATAATATGTTACGCACTAAAGTACTTTTTCCACTTCCTGAAACGCCTGTTATAACAGTAAGCTGGTCTAACGGGAAAGTGACATCTATGTTTTTTAAGTTATGTTCTCGAGCCCCAGTAATGGTGATACAATTCTTTGAAGTTCGCCTTTTTTTTGGGACTTCAATACGCATTGAATTGTTTAAGTATTGAGCTGTTAAAGAATTAGATTTTAGTAATTTTTTATAAGAACCAGTAGCAACAACTTCCCCTCCAAAGCTTCCTGCTTCAGGGCCAATATCAATAATTTCATCGGCTGCTTTCATTATGTCTTCATCATGTTCTACAACAATAACAGTATTTCCTAAATCACGAAGCGATAATAATACTTTTATAAGTTTTTCGGTGTCTTTTGGGTGTAAACCAATGCTAGGTTCATCTAAAATATACATAGACCCCACTAAACTACTACCTAATGATGTGGCTAGGTTTATACGCTGACTCTCTCCACCAGAGAGTGTGTTTGATTTTCGGTTTAATGTTAAGTAGTCTAATCCAACATCTGAAAGGTATTGCAAGCGATTGTTAATCTCGGTAAGCAGTCGTTTCCCGATTGTTTGTTCATTTTTATTGAGTTGTATGTCTTTAAAAAAAGCAACCAAATCTTTTATTGGTAGCTCTACTAAATCAGTTATACTTGTATTATTTATTTTAATATATGTTGCTTCCGGTCGCAAACGCTTTCCATTACAAGTATGGCAAGATGTTTTTCCGCGGTATCTGGATAGCAGTACCCTGTTTTGAATTTTATAACTTTTTTCTTCTAGTGATTTAAAAAAATCATCTAATCCTATGAAATGTTTGTTCCCGCTCCAAAGTAATTTTTGCTGCGCTTCTGATAGTTCAAAATAAGGTTTATGTATAGGGAAATCAAATTTGTAGGCACTATTTATAAGATCATTTTTAAACGAGCTAAGGGTGTCTCCTCGCCATGCAAAAACAGCGCCGTCATAGATAGATAATGACGTGTCTGGAATAACCAATGTTTTATCTATACCAACAATAGTACCATATCCTTCACAACTTGGGCAAGCGCCATAAGGGTTGTTAAAGCTAAATAAATGTGTGTTTGGTTCTAAAAAAGAGATGCCATCAAGCTCAAATGTATTACTAAAAGACTTGGTTGTCTTTGCGGTAATGTTTTCAATACTACAATATCCTTTTCCTTCATAGAAAGCAATTTGTATGGCATCTGCCAAACGATTATAAAAGTCATTGTCCGTTGAGTTGTTTATAATTCTATCTACTACTAAAAATATTTTTTTAAGGCTTGTTGTGTCATCAAAATTTTCAATTCTAATAACAGTATTATCAATTTTTATTCTGGAAAACCCCTGTTGTTGTAAAATTTTAATTTTTTGAGGAATTGTCCGTTTTTTGTCCGCTATGATTGGCGAGAGCAATAGAAGTTTGTCTTTGTCTTTACTTTGTTTTATAAAACTAAGAACATCTGTTACGGTGTCTTTTTTGACTTCTTTATTTGAAATAGGAGAATATGTTTTTCCTATCCGTGCAAATAAAAGCTTTAGGTAGTCGTAAATTTCTGTAGTAGTACCTACTGTGCTTCGTGGATTGGTAGAATTTACTTTTTGCTCAATAGCAATTGCAGGGGCAATACCTTTTATATAGTCTACATTTGGTTTGTGTAAACGCCCTAAAAACTGACGCGCATAAGACGATAGACTTTCTACATAGCGCCTTTGTCCCTCAGCATACAAGGTGTCAAATGCTAAAGATGATTTCCCTGACCCTGATAAACCTGTAATAACGACAAGTTTATTTCTAGGAATAACGACATCAATATTCTTTAAGTTGTGGAGTTTTGCTCCTTTAATTATGATGTTTTCTTTTGGGTTTACAGTACTAATGTCAGTCATTTTCTATAGATGCTATGCGATGGGCTATCCTGCGAAATTACGTAAAATTATGGCAATATAAAACCATAGCGTGTTACAAGTTATTTTATGAATATGCTGTGTTGTAAGTTTTTTTTATATATATTTGAGAAACAAATTAAATTATACCGCCTATACTATAACATTACTTTTTCCCCAAGTTTTATAAACAAACCCCCTTTGTTTATAATTGTTTTTTTTAATTTTTAAATAGAAATGTTATGAAAAATCCTACTACCTCCGATGCAATTTTAATACGTCAGTATATTACTGGTAATGAACATGCTTTAGCAAAACTTGTACATCGTCATAAAAGCCGAGTATATAATTTTATTTACTCAAAAGTGTTTGATGCAGATGTTACCGAAGATATTTTTCAAGACACCTTTATAAAGGTTATAAATACTTTAAAAAAAGGCAAGTACAATGAAGAAGGTAAGTTTTTGCCTTGGGTAATGCGCATTGCGCATAATGTTATTATTGATTATTTTAGAAAGAAGAATCGAATGCCAAAATTTGAATCTAAAGACAAAGATTTTGACATTTTCTCTATGCTAAAAGATTCGCATATTTCAATAGAAGACAGTCTAATAAATGCACAAATAGCATCCGATGTAAAGGCGTTAGTAGCTATGTTGCCTATAGAGCAGCAAGAAGTGGTTTTAATGCGAATTTATAAGGACATGAGCTTTAAAGAAATTTCAGAAAACACAAATGTTAGTGTCAATACAGCACTTGGAAGAATGCGATACGCAATAATTAATTTGCGCAAATTAATGGCAACACACCATATTAGTTTAACAGCATAAATACTAAAACTGTAAAGTGTGCGTTATAGTATTAAATAACTATATTTTATATGCCAAAACTTTACACTAAAAAAATATCTTTAATAAAATCAATTAGAGAGCCTAAAAAAGACACAATAACTACTATTTTAAACTACTCAAAAATGCAACATGTAGTTGAACTTAAAGGCATGACTATTGTTGTGTCTAAAAATTAGTTTGTACTTAGTAAAGTATAACTGCTAAGGTTAGATGAATATTGTTCTTTTAGGTAATAGGTAACTCCAATCGGTTTATATTACTTTAGGTAGATAATTGGTTTTAACGCTAATAATCACATAAAATTTAACTATATTTGCACGCAATTATTACTAATTGCACTATGACAACACATGACAACAAAATTGTAGGAGAAGGACTTACCTATGACGACGTACTATTAGTTCCTGCATATTCTGAAATACTTCCAAGAGAAGTTAGTATACAGGCAAAATTCACAAAAAACATAACTATTAATATCCCTATTATTTCTGCAGCAATGGATACTGTTACAGAATCTGATATGGCTATTGCTATTGCTCGTGAAGGAGGAATAGGTGTGTTGCATAAAAACATGACTATAGAGGCACAAGCCAATGAGGTTCGTAAAGTAAAGCGTTCAGAGTCTGGAATGATTTTAGATCCAATTACGCTTCCAAAAACAGCTACAGTTGCTGATGCTAAAAATAATATGAGAGAGCACCGTATTGGTGGTATACCAGTTATTGATGACTCAGGTATTTTAATAGGAATAGTAACAAACAGAGATTTACGTTTCGAAAAAAATAATGCTAGAGCAATTGCAGAAGTAATGACTAGCTCAAACCTTGTTACAGCAAAACAAGGCACATCTTTAAAAGAAGCAGAAGGAATTTTACAAGAAAATAAAATTGAAAAATTACCAGTTGTCGATGCTGAAAATAAACTAATAGGACTAATTACCTTTAGAGATATAACTAAAGTTACTTTAAAGCCAAATGCAAATAAAGATTCATTTGGTCGTTTACGTGTAGCCGCTGCTTTAGGAGTTACTGCAGATGTTGTAACACGTACAGAAGCACTAGTTAAGGCAGGTGTAGATGCAGTTATTATTGATACTGCTCACGGACATACCAAAGGTGTGGTTTCGGTATTACAAAGTGTCAAAGAAAAATTCCCGACATTAGATGTTATTGTTGGTAATATAG
Source organism: Flavobacteriaceae bacterium (assembly GCA_965178655.1). Lineage (GTDB taxonomy): Bacteria > Bacteroidota > Bacteroidia > Flavobacteriales > Flavobacteriaceae. The sequence goes on along the minus strand of OZ238266.1, from coordinate 313,178 downwards.
CAACTGCTGAAGCAGCTAAATATTTAGTAGCAGCAGGGGCAGATGGCATAAAAGTTGGTATAGGTCCAGGATCAATATGTACAACACGTGTTGTTGCAGGAGTTGGGTACCCACAATTTTCAGCAGTATTAGAGGTTGCCGCAGCTATAAAAGGCTCAGGCGTTCCTGTAATTGCAGATGGTGGAATTAGATTTACAGGAGATATACCTAAGGCAATTGCCGCTGGAGCAGATTGTGTAATGCTTGGGTCATTATTAGCAGGAACAAAAGAATCTCCAGGTGAAACAATTTTACTACAAGGCCGTAAATTTAAATCATACCGTGGCATGGGCTCTGTTGAAGCTATGAAAAAAGGGTCTAAAGACCGTTATTTTCAAGATGTAGAAGATGATATTAAAAAATTAGTTCCAGAAGGAATTGTAGGGCGTGTACCATATAAAGGAGAATTACAAGAAAGTATTCATCAATTTATTGGCGGATTACGTGCTGGTATGGGATACTGTGGTTCAAAAGATATTGAAACCCTAAAAGAAACAGGTAGGTTTGTAAAAATTACCGCATCAGGAATTAATGAAAGCCACCCACATGATGTTACAATCACAAAGGAGGCTCCTAATTACACAAGATAAACCATACTAATAGCTTGGTGTTTTACACTAAATATACGACTAAATACTATGAGTTCAGAAATTTCAAAAAGATATAGCCAACGTGGTGTTTCCGCTTCAAAAGAAGATGTGCACAATGCAATTAAAAACGTTGATAAAGGCGTGTTTCCTAAAGCGTTTTGTAAAATAGTCCCAGACCATTTAACTGGTGACGAGGAGTATTGCTTAATTATGCATGCAGATGGTGCTGGAACAAAATCATCATTGGCTTATATGTATTGGAAAGAGACTGGAGATGTTTCTGTTTGGAAAGGTATTGCTCAAGATGCTCTAATTATGAATATTGACGACTTACTTTGTGTAGGGGCAACCGATAATATTATGCTATCATCTACTATAGGCCGTAATAAAAGCTTGATTACAGGCGATGTTTTATCGGCTATTATTAATGGTACTGAAGAGCTTATTAAAGAATTGAAAAGTTTTGGAGTAACAATTCATTCCACTGGTGGTGAAACTGCCGATGTGGGGGATTTGGTGCGTACTATAATTGTAGATTCTACGGTAACTGCTCGTATGAAACGTAGTGATGTTATTGATAACGCAAACATAACTCCTGGTGATGTTATTGTTGGTTTAGAGTCATTCGGACAAGCAACTTATGAAAAAGAGTATAACGGTGGAATGGGGTCTAACGGACTAACATCTGCAAGACATGATGTTTTTCATAAATATTTAGCTACAAAATACCCAGAAAGTTTTGATGCAGCAGTACCAGAAGATTTAGTGTATTCTGGAGCTGTAAAACTAACTGATACTGTTGAAGATTCTCCTTTAGATGCAGGAAAATTAGTATTATCGCCAACACGTACATATGCGCCAATAATTAAGGCAATATTAGAAAAATATAACAGTAGTGATGTACACGGAATGATTCATTGTTCGGGAGGTGCACAAACTAAAATACTTCATTTTGTAGAGGATTTACATATTATAAAAGACAATATGTTTCCAATACCACCATTGTTTAAATTAATACAAGAACAATCTAAAACTGATTGGAAGGAAATGTATCAAGTATTTAACTGCGGACATAGAATGGAGTTATATGTAAAGCCAGAAGTAGCAGAGGCAATTATTGATATCTCAAAATCGTTTAATGTTGATGCTAAGATCATTGGTCGTGTAGCGGAAGCAACGTCTAAAAAGTTAACTATTACAAGTGAATACGGTACGTTTGAGTACTAATATCAATTAAATATAAATAACAAAAGGGCTTCAATTACTGAAGCCCTTTTGTTATTTGTAGTAGATGTTGGTTTAATAGTTTACGTATTCTTTTATTTCTAATCCGTATCCAATCATACCTACGCGTTTTTGTTTTTGCTGTGTACTATTAGATAATATGCTAAGTTTGTGTATACCTAAATCGTGTAATATTTGTGCGCCAATCCCAAAATCTTTAGCATCCATTTTTAGTCTAGGAGCTCTAATAATTCCATCTTCTTGATTGGTTTTAAGCTTTGCTAGGCGGCTTACAATATTAAGCGACTGGGTTTCTTGATTAATAAACACATAAGCCCCTTTTCCGGTAGCGTTTATATGTGTAAAAACATCTTCTAACTTTTTATCGGTATTAAAAGTTAAGGTGTCTAAAATATCATTATTCACTAAGGTAGATGTAATTCTTACAGGAACTGTTTCGTCTGCACTCCAAGTACCTTTTGTTAATGCCAAATGCACTTGGTTATTGGTGGTTTGTTTGTAAGCTCTTAAACGAAAAGTTCCGAAACGTGTTTGAATTTCGAAGTCTTCTTTCTTTTCAATTAAAGAATCATGCTCCATTCTATAGGCTACTAAATCTTCTATAGAAACAATTTTTAAGTCAAACCTTTTAGCAACCTCTATGAGTTGTGGTAGGCGAGCCATTGTACCATCATCATTCATAATTTCAACAATTACTCCGGCAGGTTGTAGTCCTGCTAAGCGTGCAAAATCTATGGCAGCTTCAGTGTGGCCAGTTCTACGTAATACACCACCTTCTTTCGCCTTTAGTGGAAAAATGTGCCCAGGTCTATTTAAATCTTGCGGCTTGGTGTCGTTTTCAATAAGTGCTAAGATGGTTTGTGCACGATCTGAAGCAGATATACCTGTAGTAACACCTTTTCCGTTTAAATCTACCGAAATGGTAAAAGCAGTTTCCATAGGGTCAGAACTGTTGCTAGTCATCATGTTTAACTTTAAATCTTCGCAACGTTGCTCAGTTAATGGTGCACAAATAAGACCACGCCCATGAGTTGCCATGAAATTAATCATTTCAGGAGTAACTTTTTCTGCAGCAGCAAGAAAATCACCTTCGTTTTCGCGATCTTCATCATCTACAACGATAATTACTTTTCCTTGGCGAATGTCTTCAATAGCATCATGAATATTATCCAGTTGTATTGTTGTTTTTTTATTTTGTGTGTCCATCTTATATAGTGTGTTGTAGTCGTCTATTGTATGTTATTTTTTTCTAAAAAAGAATAATTTTTTCCATAGTGTTGAAAAAACAGTATAAATACCATCTATGTTAAACACGCCTTTGTCTGAGGTAGCATTTCTTGTAAGCATAATACCTAATGGTAGGATAACTAATGTTGATAGCCATGCACCTAAGGCAGTTGGCATAGCGCCTTTTTCGGCACTGTTTTCTGCAAATATACCAATAAACCAATAGGTTAAAAATAATGTTATTGCAATAACCATTGGTAGCCCCATACCACCTTTACGGATAATCGCACCTAATGGGGCACCTACAAAAAACAGTAAAAAACAACTTACAGCTAAGGCAAACTTTTTTTGCAAGGCCATTTTGTGTTGGTTTAAATCTGATAATTTGTATATGTAATTTGTATTTCGGTTTTTAATTAGCTTACTGTTTGCGGTACTATGGCTAAAAGCCATTTTAAAAATCTCTAATTGTTCTCTTTTGGTAAAAAGCGCTAATACGTCTCCTTTAAAAGCTGTAGTAGTGTCATTAACAAATTCTTTAATGGTTTTTCTTTTGTGCTTTTTTGAGGTAGTTTTTATGGTGGTGGCTATACTGTTTTTTAGTAAAACACTATCTGTTTTAAAAGGTATTGCAGGAATGTGTTTTCTAACCTTTTTGTATAGTTCTAATCTATTATATAGATGCTCGATATCTTTAGCGTTATCTATTGCAATTTTATTTTCTAATGAGTCAATAGTAGGGATTAATTCACTTATTTTAAGCATACGGTGACTTGCGGTTGCGCTTTTTGAGCCTAAGTCCACATTGTTTAACGCAGATAAATCAATATTCATCGTGTATTTTTCAAAGCTACTTTTTGCGTGCGGTCTTTTTTTGCGCTTTTTTGGAGATTTTACTTTAACATCATGGTAGTAATTACCGTTGTATAATATAAGCTGTAATGTGTTGGCGTTTTTTGTAGATACTAATTCTCCTGTTTTTGATTTTATAACAGTTGTATTTTTATTACCATCTTTTTTAAATAAAGTTACATCTTTAAATTGGTTTCCTTGGTCACCATATTTTTCAGACACTTTTATGGTAGCGTCTCCAATTTGGTTAAACTGTCCTTCTGCAATAGCCATTTCTGGTGTAAGCTGAGCAATGTTTCTACGCAGATTAATGGTTTGGTATTCCCCCCACGGGATGACATTATTGGCAAAGAAAAAAGTGGTGATACTTAATAATAAAATAAAAAATGAAATACCCCTCATGGCGCGTTGTAATGAAATACCAGAAGATTTCATTGCGGCAAATTCATAATTTTCGGCAAAATTACCAAAAACCATAATTGAGGTTAGCAGTATAGTAAGTGGTAGTATTAAAGGAATTAGGGTAGGGAGTAAGTAGATTAAGAACTTAAGAATGATGATAAGGTCTAAGTTTTTTCCTGCAAGTTCCTGTACAAAAAGCCATATGGATTGCAGAATAAAGATAAACATTAGAATTATAAAAACGCTAAAAAAAGTTTTTAGAAAACTACTTAGTATGTATCGATCAAGAATTTTCAAGACGTTATTCGTTTATGTAAAAATCGGTATATTTTGAGGCGTCAAAAATAAATAAACTTTCTGATAAAGGCTCGTTAGTTTTAAATTTAGTAACAGTTAAAGTTGTTACAGTGCCATTTTTTCCTTTTTCGATTAAATTATAGATGTGTTTTGTTTGAGAATTGACACCTAATAGCACATAGTTTATTTCGGCATTACTATCTATTGGTGTTAGTTTAATGTATTGAATTTTCTGACTTTTAATACTTAATTTTTTATCCCATTTAAAAGTATATCCTTTTTTATAAAAGCTAAACATTTTTGATGGGGTAATTGTGCCTTCTTCTTCGTCACTACTGTTAATAATAGTGATTTCTTCATCTTCTTCGTTTATGGTATAGGTTTTTTTACCATCAAAGAGTTGTTTAACTCCAAGTAGCTCTAAAACGTACTGTTCTTTTTTAAGGTATACACTCCCTGTGGTGGTTTGTTTTATTTTTTCGGCTTGATTGGTTAAGTTGTAACTAAAGTCAATACTAATGTTATTGTAGCTTTCAGCTTTTGCTGTAACACTATTTAAGTATGCTTCAGGGCTGCTGTTTTGAGAAAAGCCTAGGCTACTTACTATTAAGGAAAAATAAAGTATGTGTGTTTTTATCATGGTGTTTGTTGTTTTGTAAACCTTCAGAGTTTATTAACTGCCGGGCTTTTGTTTTAGGTTTTACAGTTATGAGGTTTCATTTGCTAATAACTGATCAAGCGCTACTAAATCGGTTACCAATACTTGCCTAGCTTTACTGCCTTCAAAAGGACCTACAATTCCTGCTGCTTCAAGTTGATCTATTAATCTACCAGCTCTGTTGTAACCTAGTTTTAGTTTTCGTTGTAATAATGATGCAGAGCCTTGTTGTGCTGTAACTAAAACTTCTGCAGCTTCTCTAAATAACTTATCGCGTTCAGAAATATTATTATCAAGACTTGTGCCACTTTCTTCTCCAATATATTCAGGTAGTATATATGCGTCAGGGTAAGCCTTTTGTCCGCCAATATAATCTGTTATTTTTTCTACTTCAGGCGTATCAACAAATGCACATTGTATTCTTATGAGTTCGTTTCCTTGTGTGTATAGCATGTCTCCACGACCAATTAGTTGGTCGGCACCACCGCTATCAAGTATTGTTCTAGAGTCAATTTTCGACATAACTCTAAAAGCAACTCTAGCAGGGAAGTTGGCCTTAATCATACCAGTAATAACATTTACTGAAGGGCGTTGTGTTGCAATAATTAAGTGTATACCAATAGCTCTTGCCAATTGAGCTAAACGTGCTATAGGTGTTTCTACTTCTTTACCTGCGGTCATTATTAAGTCGGCAAATTCATCAACAACCAAAACTATATATGGTAAAAATTTATGACCGTCATTAGGATTTAGCTTACGTGCTTTAAATTTTTTGTTGTATTCAACAATGTTTCTACAGAATGCGTTTTTAAGTAAATCATACCTATTATCCATTTCAATACACAATGAATTTAAGGTGTTAATTACTTTTGAATTGTCGGTTATAATAGCTTCATCCGTATCGGGTAGTTTTGCTAAATAATGACGCTCTATTTTATTAAATAGGGTGAGTTCTACTTTTTTAGGGTCTACCAAAACAAATTTAACTTCGGCAGGGTGTTTTTTATATAATAAAGAAGTTAGAATACAATTTAATCCAACAGATTTTCCTTGTCCGGTTGCTCCAGCCATTAATAGGTGGGGCATTTTAGCCAAATCAACAACAAGCGTTTCGTTACTAATGGTTTTACCAAAGGCAATTGGGAGTTGCATTTCGGCTTCTTGAAAGTTTTTAGAAGCTACTGCGGCACGCATAGAAACTATTTGCGGATTGGTGTTAGGTACTTCAATACCAACAGTTCCTTTACCCGGCATTGGTGCTATAATCCTGATGCCTAAAGCGGCTAATGATAGGGCAATATCATCTTCTAGGTTTTTAATTTTTGAAATTCGCACACCAGCTTCAGGTACAATTTCATAAAGGGTTACTGTAGGGCCAATAGTTGCCTTAATATCTGAAATCCCAATTTTATAGTTGCGTAAGGTGTTTACAATCTGACTTTTATTGTTTTCAAGTTCTTCTTGGTTAATTGTAATGCCTTTTCCGCCTGTATAATCTTTTAATAAGTCAATATTTGGAAACTTAAAATTACTCAGTTCTAGGGTAGGGTCAAACTCGCCAAAGTCTTCAACTAATTTATCCGAAAGGTTTTTCTCAACTGTTTTTTCTTCTTTCATTACGGCAACTTCCATAGAGAGGTTGTCATCTTTTGCCGAAACAATGATTGGTTTTTCGATATTTTTTATAATTGAATCAGTAACAGGTTCTTTTATAGTGGTTGTGTTTGTTTCTTTTGGAGGTGTTATTATTGCTTTTGGAGCAGGTGTCTCTGGGCTTGTATAAAGAGAAGCCTCTTCGTTATCGCCTTGAGTGTTTTTAATATTGCTAAAACGCTGTTTAAAAAAAGTTGTTATAACATCTGCTGTAATTTTAAGTCGAATTACTAAGTAGCAAACAAAGAAGAAAAGTAGCAGTAATATGGTTCCTATTTTGCCAAGGTAGTCTTGTAAAAAATCATTGGCTTCAAAACCAATTGTGCCGCTTAAAATACCATTATTAAAAAAACCAAAAAAGCTAGAGAACCATAAGGCGCTTAGCATACCCCATATCCAACGGCGTTTTAAGTTTTCTAAATTTGAGTTAACAATAAGGTAAATACCAGATAGTGCTGTAAGAAAAGCAAATATAAAGGCTGCTATTCCGAAACCTTTGTACATGATGTAGTAAGAAATTGTAGCGCCAAAAACACTAGCAATATTTTTGGTGTCTGTTTTTCTTGAGAGGTGTCCAATTTCACTCTGATCTATTTTCCAAGCGAAAAGATAAGAAATAAAGGCAATACACATAAATACGCCTAATAGAAATAAGAAACTTCCTAGAACAGTTTTTTGTTGCTTGCTTAGTGTAATACTAGGCAGTGTAAGTCTTTCTCGCAATGATTTTTTCTTTTTCTTCATCGGTATTTTTTTTATAGAAAATATACTCGGTTGTGTTTTTAAAATATTTTAGGGATATATATAATAAGTCCTAAAATTAGAGAAGCAGTCCCTGCTATAAAAACAGCTCCAGCAGCAAGATCTTTAATAAGTCCAATTTTTTTATGATATTCTGGATGAATAAAATCGGCAATCTCTTCAACAGCTGTGTTTAGCCCCTCAATACTTAATATGAGTCCAAAGGCCATAATTTGAAACATCCATTCTGTAGCAGAGATGTTATAGTAAAACCCTGCAATAGTTAGTAAAACTGCTGTCCCTGATTGTGCTTGTATGCTAGATTCTGTTTTAAAAAGTATTAACGCGCCTTTTAAGGCATAGGTTAAACTTTTAGCTCTATTGATAAAAAAATTTTCTTTAGGAGAATTCTTCATTTGTAATACTGTTTTACAACCTATTTCTGTGTTAAGAATGGTCGTTTATTATGTGATAGTTGTTGGTTTTAAACTCAATATATTACTTGATTTAGTAATATATACTTTTAATAAATTATTTGTGCTAAAAATAAAAATCTAAAATACATTAAAATATGCAAATAGTTAGGGGATTTTCGCTAAAGTTATCATAAAAAAAAGCACTCCATTTGGAGTGCTTTTAGATTTTGTAATATAGCTTACTTGCCTAGTTTTACTAGTTTTTAGATAAATACTCAGCAGTTGCTTTATGGCTTGCTTGCATACCATCTTTTCCTTTACTCCAGTTGGCAGGGCAAACTTCTCCGTTAGCTTCAAAAAACTGTAATGCATCTACCATACGTAAAGCTTCATCTACGTTTCTTCCTAATGGTAAATCGTTTACTAATTGGTGACGTACCATACCGTTTTTGTCAATTAAGAATAATCCTCTGTAAGCAATTAACTCACCTTCAGCAACCATTAATCCTTCATCGTTATAAAAAACATCTCCAGCTAATACATCATAGTTTGCAGAAATAGTTTTGTTAGTATCTGCTACTAATGGGTAAGTAACACCTTTAATACCACCTTGTCCTTTTTCTACTTGTAGCCAACCGTAATGAGATTGCTCTGTATCTGTAGATACTCCAACAACGGCAACATCTCTTGATTCAAACTCTGCTAATTTTTCTTGAAAAGCATGTAATTCTGTTGGACAAACAAATGTAAAATCTTTTGGGTAAAAGAATAATACTACGTGTTTTTTTCCTTCGTATTGTGCTAATGAAAAGTTAGCTTCAAATTTATTTCCGTTTACTACTGCCTGTGCGTTAAATGCAGGGGCTTTTTTTCCTACTAGTACTGCCATTTTATATGTTTAAATATGTTAAATTTCTGTTGCAAATATAAGGTTAGATTTGCTGTTATTGAAATATTTGTAATTTCTTTTTTTGATGCTATAATAAAGAATGTTTATTTGCTTTTTAACTGCTTGATTTTAATGTTTAAAGCTGCAAAAAATAGTGTTGTAAATGGGCTAAGCCAGTTAAAGACTGCGAATATAGCATAGTCAAAAACAGACACACCTAATACGCCAGATTGGTATGCCCCACAGGTATTCCAGGGTATTAAAACGGAAGTTACTGTACCAGAATCCTCTAGGGTTCTACTTAAGTTTTCGGGTGCCAGCCCTTTGTCTTTATATGCTTTTGCAAACATTTTTCCAGGAATAACTAGTGCCAAATATTGGTCAGAGGCAATAATGTTTAATCCTAAGCAACTAAATACTGTGCTAGCAAATAGTCCAAAAGTGGTACTTGCAAAAGTTAATAACTTTTTAGTTATACGTGATAAAGCTCCAATAGCGTCCATAATACCGCCAAAAACCATGGCGCATAGTATCAAGTAAATAGTCCATAGCATACCATTCATGCCTCCAGAGGCGAACAGTTCGTTAAGTTTTTCGTTATCTGTAGTAATTTGCACATCTGATAGTATCGCTGTAATAATTGCTTCTATATTTGAAGGAGAGATACTATTTAAAATATCCGATTGAAAAAACACTGAAAACAAGGCTGCTAAAACAACACCTGCACCTAGTGCAATTAATGGTTTTGTTTTTAAAAGAATTAATGCAATAACGACTCCTGGCACAATAAATAGGTATGGAGTAATATTAAAGGTGGTTTTTATAGTAGTTAAGAGTCCGCTAATATCAGCACTTCCTGTGGTGTCAATAGTCATACTTATTATAGAAAACACGATTAATGTAATGATGATGGTAGGTACTGTGGTTAAACTCATGTATTTAATATGTGTAAACAAGTCAGTCCCAGCCATTGCAGGAGCAAGATTAGTGGTGTCACTTAATGGCGACATTTTATCTCCAAAATAAGCGCCAGATATAACGGCACCGGCAATCATTCCAGTAGGAATTCCTAACGCACTTCCAATACCAATTAAGGCAATACCAACGGTAGCTGAGGTGGTCCATGAACTTCCTGTAGCAATAGATATAATTGCAGCGATAACTACCGATGCTGGTAAGAATATTTCAGGACTTAATACTTGTAATCCATAATATACCATAGCAGGTATAATACCGCTAATCAGCCATGTTCCAGCCAATGCACCAACTAAAAACAAAATCATGATTGGCACAAAAACACTTTTAATGTTTTTTAAAACTTCTTGAAACATTGTTTTTAAGGAAATGCTGTTTTTCATCCCTACTAATGCTGTAAAGCCTCCAGCTATTAAGAGGATAATTTGATTGGAGTAATCACCAAATAATACGCCATCTGCAAAGAAAATATTATATGCAAGGATGCACATTAAAAGTCCTACAGGTAGTAAAGCCTCCCAAATGTTTAGTTCCTTGTTTTCTTTTATTTCTTGGCTATCGATAGTACTGTCAGATATATTCCCCATAATAATGTGCTTTTTTTAAGATTTGTAATGTTACAATATTATTATATAGTGTGCAAAAAAAAAGGTCTGATTTAGAACCAGACCTTTCTTACAAAGATATTACTTATATGATATTCAAATCTGTCATGCAGGTTTTCATCATTTCAAAAGTTCGTTTAATATCGTTGTCTAATCCAATTGAAATTCGAATTAAACCATCTGACATTCCCATTTTTACTTGTTCATCTTCAGGTATTTCTGAAGAAGTAGACGTTCCGGGGGCACTAAATAATGTTTTGTAAAAACCTAGACTAACTGCAAGATACCCTAAATTGCGTTCTTGCATAAGTTCCATTAGTTTGTTGGCGTTTTCTAATGAGTTAACATTAATGGTTAGCATTCCTCCAAAGCCAAACTCCTCAATTAGCATGCTTTTCATGATTTTATGAGAAGGGTGTGATGCTAGCCCTGGGTAAACTGTTTTTATGCCAATTTTTTCAAACTGCTCTGCTAGATATAAGGCATTTTTACTATGCTGCTTAATACGTAAATGTAAGGTTCTTAGGTTTTTTAGTATTGATGAAGCGCGTAAACTATCCATTGTTGACCCTAGTAGCATGCAAGCGCCGCTATTTACATCTTTAAGTTCGTTTATAAAACTTTCAGAGCCACAGACAACACCACCAACAGTGTCTGATGACCCGTTAATGAATTTTGTTAAACTGTGTATCACAACATCGGCACCAAAAGCCATAGGGTTTATTGATAATGGCGAAAAAGTATTGTCTACCACTAATTTTAGATTGTGTTTTTTGGCTAAAGCTGAAAGAGCCTTAATATCGGCAACTTCTAATAAAGGATTACTTACAGTTTCGCAAAAAATCACTTTTGTGTTTTTGGTAATGGCATTTTCTACAGCAGATAAATTAGTGATGTCAACAAAAGCTGTTTGTATATTTAATCGGGGTGTAAAATTCTTTAAAAAAGCATATGTCCCTCCGTAAATTGTTCTACTAGACACAACATGATCTCCTGCATCGCATAGTTGTAATAAAACAGGGGTAATGGCTCCCATTCCAGAAGCTGTTACAGTAGCCGATTCTGTATTTTCCATAGCCGCCAAAGCTTCTGCGAGGTAAAGATTGCTTGGAGAGGTGTGTCTGGAGTACAGGTAGCACCCATCTGTATTACCTTCAAAAGTATCAAGCATTGTTTTTGCTTTTATAAAGGTGTAAGTTGAAGAATCAGAAATAGAAGGGTTTACGCCTCCGGCTTCTCCAAAATATTGTAAGTCTTGTATGTTATCTGCTGGTTTATGCATAACTTTTTATTTTTAGATTAAAACTAATCAAATATACAAAAGAGGTGTTTAATTAACAATGCAGTTTGTTTAATTTAGATTTAAAATCTGTAAAAAGGCATAAATTATGAATGTAAGTTTTTATTTGTATTTTTGTGTTCAATATAACTGAAAAATATTCCGAATGAACTTAGATATTGTCGATAAAAAAATAGTAAAACTACTACAGATTGATGCCAAACAAACTACAAAAATGATAGCAAATAAGGCAGGTTTATCTGTTACAGCAGTGTATGAACGAATAAAGCGACTAGAACGAGCAGGGGTTATTGAGAGGTATGTTGCTATTTTAGATAAAAAGAAAGCTGATAAAGGCTTTATGGTGTTATGCCAAGTAAAACTAGAAAAACACTCCAAGTTGTATTTGTCAAAATTTGAATCAGAGGTATTAAAAATAAATGAAATAATAGAATGTTTTCACGTTCCTGGAGATTATGATTATATCCTAAAAATTGTAGTAAAAGACATGGAGGAGTATCGGGAATTTATGGTAAATAAGCTTACAACTTTAGCGCATGTAGGAAGTACGCATAGTACATTTGTTATTTCAGCTATAAAAAATTCTACTTCCATACATTTATAATGTAAAAACTTCGTTACTTTTGTAGCACTTTTAAAACAAAAAAGATATTTATGAGTACTTATGATGTAGCCATTATTGGCTCTGGCCCTGGAGGATATGTAGCAGCAATACGTTGTGCACAACTAGGAATGAAAACTGCACTAATTGAAAAATACAACACTTTAGGAGGAACTTGCTTAAATGTAGGTTGTATTCCTTCAAAGGCATTACTTGATTCTTCTCATCATTATGATGATGCTGTAAAGCATTTTGAGGCACATGGTATTGAACTTACAGGTGATATAAAAATGAATCTTGAAAAAATGATTGCTCGTAAAGATGCTGTAGTAAAGCAAACTTGCGACGGAATTACATTTTTAATGGATAAGAACAATATTGATGTTTACCAAGGAGTAGGTGCTTTTAAAGATGCTACGCATATTACTATTACAGGTGAGAAAACAATAGAAATCGAAGCAAAGAATAGTATCATTGCTACAGGATCTAAACCATCAAGTTTTCCGTTTATTTCGTTAGATAAAAAACGCGTAATTACCTCTACTGAAGCTTTAAGTTTAACCGAAATCCCTAAGCACTTAGTTGTTATTGGTGGTGGTGTTATTGGTTTAGAGCTTGGTCAGGTTTATAAAAGATTAGGTGCAGACGTTACTGTTGTAGAGTATATGGATAGAATTGTTCCTGGTATGGACAAAGCTGTGTCTAAAGAATTACAGAAAGTATTAAAAAAGCAAAAAATAAAATTCTTAACCTCTCATAAAGTAACCAACGTTGCTGCTAAAGGCGAAGAAGTTGTTATTAATGTTGATGATAAAAAAGGAAACCCGATTGAAATAAAAGCAGATTATTGCTTGGTATCTGTTGGTCGTCGTCCATTTACAGACGGATTAGGTTTAGAAAATGTAGGCGTTAAAGTAGATGAGCGAGGTGTTGTAGAAACAAACGAGCATTTACAGACAAATATTTCAAATATCTACGCCATTGGCGATGTTGTAAAAGGCGCAATGTTAGCGCATAAAGCAGAAGAAGAAGGTGTATTTGTTGCAGAAACAATAGCAGGGCAAAAACCACATATTAACTATAACTTAATACCAGGTGTTGTATATACATGGCCAGAGGTTGCAGCTGTAGGTAAAACAGAAGAGCAATTAAAGGAAGCAGGTATAGCGTATAAGTCTGGAAGTTTTCCGATGCGTGCATTAGGACGAAGTAGAGCATCTATGGATTTAGATGGTTTTGTAAAAGTCCTTGCAGATGCAAATACTGACGAAATTTTAGGTGTACACATGGTAGGTGCTCGTGCTGCAGATATGATTGCTGAAGCAGTTGTAGCAATGGAGTATAAAGCGTCTGCAGAAGATGTTTCACGTATGTCACATGCACATCCAACGTTTACGGAAGCAATAAAAGAGGCGTGTTTAGCAGTTAGCGATACCGCATTACATATGTAAGCAATACATATAATATAAAAAAAGCCTCAATTTAAATTGAGGCTTTTTTTATGCTGAAAAATGTCCCGTCCTGAAATAGCGTTACACATAAAAACGTTAAAAAATGGAAAACAACCCCGAACGCTATATAAAGCGTACTCAGAAAGACTATTCAATGTCTTTAAAACTACAAATTGTTCAAGAGATTGAACAAGGAGAATTAAGCACCACAGGAGCTGTTCGTAAATATGGTATCCAAGCACGTTCAACAATTGTTAGTTGGCTCCGAAAATATGGTACCTTTGATTGGGAAAACCAAACACCATCAAATATGCCAAAAACTCCTGAACAAAAACTACTTGAATTAGAACAAGAAAATCGTCTACTAAAAAAGCAAAAAGCCCACTTAGAGCATCAGGTCTCACGAGCAGACAAAAAAGCAATCATTTTTGACATGATGATTGATTTAGCGGAAAAAGAATATAATATTTCTATCAGAAAAAACTCCAAACCCGGGTTATCAACACCTTCAAAGAAGAACACAAAGAAACAATAGTTTCTACCTGTGAATTACTCGGGGTTAGCAGGCAGGTATATTATAGAGCTAATCAATCAAGAAAAAAGCGGCGAATAAAAGCTCAAAAAGTAATAGAAATGGTTAAAGAAATAAGAATGAAAATGCCCAAATTAGGTACACGTAAATTATATAATAAACTAGAAGATCCTTTGAAAGAGATTGGTGTTGGTAGAGACAGGCTCTTTGCTATACTTAAGGCAAACCATATGCTTATAAAACCAAAGAAGCAGTATCATGTTACAACCAATTCATATCATAGGTTTTACAAACATCAAAACCTCATTAGTGCAACAACACCCTCAAGACCTGAACAGATTTGGGTGTCAGACATTACCTATATAGGAAACAGAAAGAACCCTATGTATTTAGCATTAATCACAGATGCTTATTCCAAGAAAATAGTTGGATATGATGTGTCTGATAGTCTGTGTGTAAAAGGAACTACACGTGCTTTAGATAAAGCTGTTAAAAATAGAATATATAAACAAGAAGCGTTGATACACCACTCTGATAGAGGTATTCAATACTGTTCTAATGAATATCAAAAATTATTAGATAAATTTGACATACAACCTAGTATGACTCAAAAATATGATCCCTATGAAAACGCAATAGCTGAAAGAATTAATGGCATTTTAAAGCAAGAATTTGATATTAACAAGTATAATCTAAACCTTGATATAATTAAAAAATTAGTAAAAAACGCAATAGAAATATACAATAAGGATAGACCACACTTATCAAATTCAATGTTGACTCCTGAACAAATGCACAAACAAAGAAGACTGAAAATTAAAACCTATAAACAAAAAAAGAGAGTAACAAAAATGAATTTGCTACCCTCTAATAATTTAAATATCTTAGCCCAATAATCTGTATCGGTTATTTAGGACGAGACAAAATAAACTTTTAGAGCTTTAATCTTTCCAAGGAAAAACGAAGGGCTTTTAGTAAAAAATCCATTTAACTTTGTTCTGAATTGTAGTACTAAAAAACAAACAATAGTCATAAAAAGTATAGCTCCAAAAAAGACTTCTGTAAAGTCTAAAGAATATTTAAACCATCGGGTTAATCCTGTGTGAAACCAGCTGCCATATAAAATAATATGATGTACAATGTATATGGAAAGTGTTACTTTTCCTATAGAGATAAATAACGAATGGCTTAAATATTTTCGTAATAAAACAAATATAGAGAATAGAATAAAAACATCTCCTAGTCGTTTAAATAAGTAATTGTATCCTCCAGAAACATAAAAAACTTCAATTTCTGTAAGCTCATGCATTAAAAATAAAAAGGATGTAGAGCCAAAAACTAAAATTCCTCCTGAGCTTAATAAAAACAAAATAAGTTTTGTGTGAAATTGAGGATTATCTTTATAGTGTAAAAACAAAGTAGATAGAAAAGCGCCAATACTAACATATCCGAACCAAGGAAATATTGAAAAAACAGCCCCTTCGGACTTTGTAAAATAATGCGCTATTACATTTGGTAATGATGGTAGCGGAATACTGTGGTAATAGCGTTCAAATAAAAAAGAAACAAGGGTGATTATTAATAAGCTGTAGCTAAAAAAACGTTTAGGGAGGTGTGTAAATACACCGTACAACAAGCAAAGTAGTATGATTGATACTCCAATAATATGCAGCACATCAGTATAGATAAAAGAAGGGTGGGTGTAGCCGTAAAACAGGCCAAAGCTTAACCGGAGTGCATAGCCCCAGGCAATAAGTTTTGTGCCACGAATAACGCCTTTCCTTAACCGTGGGTTGTTCCAGCTTCTTTCGTGTTTTAATAATAAAAACATGAATATAAATCCTGTAATAGTAAAAAAAGTTGGCGCAGTAATCCCTCTAAAATAGTTCCAAACCTGATAAGTGGTATTAGATTCTATCCTGAATTCTTGACCCAATAATGCGCTAACAAAATGTCCTTGAAGCATCATGAGTATAGCAAAAGAACGCAAGGCATCAATATAAGTTAGGCGGGATGTTATAGTAGTATTCTTGATAATATTTTTTTTGCAAAACTACTAAAAATCAATTAAATAAAACCATCTAACTAATAATCTGAATTTTAATTGATAGCTTTTAAAAGAATTCCGTAATTTTGCATTTTTAAAAATAAAATAAAATAATTATGAAAGACGGTTTATATGCTAAGTTTCACACAACAAAAGGAAACATATTAGTAAACTTAGAATTTGAAAAAACACCAGGTACTGTAGGAAACTTTGTAGCGTTAGCAGAAGGAAACCTAGAAAACAGTGTAAAACCTCAAGGAACACCATATTACGATGGGTTAAATTTTCATAGGGTAATAAACGATTTCATGATTCAAGGTGGTTGCCCACTAGGAACAGGAACTGGAGACCCAGGATATAAGTTTGACGATGAGTTTCATGCAGATTTAAAACATTCAGGACCAGGAGTACTATCAATGGCAAATTCAGGACCAGGAACAAACGGAAGTCAGTTTTTTATTACACATATTGAAACAGCATGGTTAGATGGTAAGCATACTGTTTTTGGAAACGTAGTTGAAGGACAAAATGTTGTAGATACTACCGCTCAAGGAGATGCGTTAACACAATTAGAAATAATTCGTGTAGGTGCAGCAGCAGAAGCTTTTAATGCTATTGAGTCTTTCAGAACATTTGAAGGGTCTAGAGCCAAAAGAGTAGCTGATGAAAAAGCAGCAGAAGCAGCAGCACTAGATGAATTAGCAAAAGGTTTTGATGCCACAGATAGTGGATTACGCTACCAAATTCTTCAAAAAGGAAACGGAGCAAAAGCAGCTAAAGGAAAAACAGTTTCAGTACACTATAAAGGACAATTAGCAGACGGTACCGTATTTGATTCATCTTATAAACGTAAGTCTCCAATTGATTTTCAATTAGGAATAGGACAAGTAATAAAAGGATGGGATGAAGGTATTTCATTATTATCAGTAGGAGATAAGGCCCGTTTTGTAATACCAGCTTCTTTAGGATATGGTGCGCAAGGTGCAGGAGGCGTAATACCTCCAGGAGCAACTTTAGTTTTTGATGTAGAGCTAATGGATGTAAAATAATATATATAGAATTTTATATTTTAAAGCGCTTCAGTTTTTGAAGCGCTTTTTTCATATAGTATAAGTACTTTGTATTGGTAATCAATCGCTTAAAAAAAAAGGGTAATCTTTTATAAAAAAAGGCTTTGGTGTTTTAAAAAAGGTGTTATATTTGCACCCGCATTACAATAGTAATCACGTTCTTTAAAATAATGCGAAAATAGCTCAGCTGGTAGAGCGCCACCTTGCCAAGGTGGAGGTCGCGAGTTCGAATCTCGTTTTTCGCTCTGTGAAAATTCCATGCTGAAGTGGTGGAATTGGTAGACACGTTGGACTTAAAATCCAATGCTCCTTGGAGCGTGCGGGTTCAAGTCCCGCCTTCAGTACTAAAGACCCTAGTTAATATATTAACTAGGGGACTTTTTTTTTAGAATTTTCGCAAATATAATATACCAACATAAAAGTTAATCTTTTATGACACGCTGAAGTGGTGGAATTGGTAGACACGTTGGACTTAAAATCCAATGCTCCTTGGAGCGTGCGGGTTCAAGTCCCGCCTTCAGTACTAAAGCCTTAACATGAATATGTTAAGGCTTTTTTTATGCGTATACTCCTGTTTTTTTTAATAGTATTTAGGATAGCAGGGGTCATTCCGATAGCTATCGGAACCTGCCTTCAGCACAAAAGCCTTAACTAAACTAGTTAAGGCTTTTGTGTGATATGATGTTAGAGAGTTGAGCTACATGCTTTTTACTGTAATGATATTTACAGGGCAAGCTTTTGCAGCGTTTTCATTAGTTTCTAAAATTTGCTCATCGGCAGACTTTAAGGTGTGAAAACCTCTTTTGTTAACGGCATGTAATAAGACGGTTTTGCCATCCTTTTTAGACATTTGAAATTGTGCAGGTGCCATTTCAACGCAATAATTGCAGCCAATGCATTTGTCTCGTTGTAATGTAATAACAACCATTATGCAAATTCAGTTTTAACAATTTTATATAATTTGTCTGACGGACGAACTCTAAATGGTAATTTTAATGTAATGGCATCACCTTTTTTAGCAAGGTTATCCTTTTGGTCATTTACAAACATTTCAGTAACCTCAGTTTCTTGAGCGCCTGTTGTTGGACCGGTAATTAAAATGTTATCGCCTAATTTTAAATCATAGGCTTCAATTTTAAACTCTCCAATTTTTGCTTTTGGATAATAGTGTACCCCTTTTCCTAAATAGACCTTCTTTTGTGTAGCATGTGATCCTGAAGTTTCACTCCATTCTCCTAGTTTCTGGCCTAAGTAATACCCGTCCCAAAACCCACGGTTGTATACTTTTTTTAGCTCATTCATCCACTCGGTAACACGATCTTGGTTAAATTCATCCGAATAAATAGCGTTAATTGCTTCACGGTAAGTTTTTATGACTTTTGCAACATACTCAGGAGCTCTTCCGCGTCCTTCAATTTTTAGAACACTTACTCCAGCATCAACTACTTGATCTAAAAACTCTAGTGTACATAAATCTTTTGGAGACATGATGTATTCATTATCCAATTCCATTTCAAAACCGGTTTCTTGATCGACAACAGTATATTTTTTACGACAATTTTGCTTGCAAGCACCACGGTTTGCAGAAGAGTTGTGTGAATGTAGGCTTAAGTAACATTTTCCTGAAACAGCCATACATAAAGCACCGTGTCCAAAAATTTCTATTTCTAGTAATTTTCCAGATGGGCCAATAATGTTTTCATCTTTAATCTGCTCTGTAATTTTATTAATCTGACGTAAACTTAATTCTCTACTTAATACAATAGTGTCAGCAAACATGGCATAAAACTTTGCTGTTTCAATATTAGTAATGTTTATTTGAGTAGAAATATGAATTTCCATACCAACACTTCTGGCATAAGATATTACAGCTTGGTCCATTGCAATTACAGCAGTAATATTAGCCTCTTTTGCTTTGTTTATAAGGGTTTTTACTACGGATAAATCATGATCGTAAACAATAGTGTTTAATGTTAGATATGTACGAACATTTTTAGCAGCACATCTGCGAGAGATTTCTGGTAAATCATCTAATATAAAATTCATGGTAGCACGTGCTCTCATGTTTAATTGTGCTACTCCAAAATATACAGAGTCTGCACCATTATCTAGTGCTGCTTGTAGAGATTCAAAATTTCCGGCAGGCGCCATTAATTCTATAGTGTTATTTGCCGTCATAATTTAGTATTATTATTTTTTGCAAATATAAAATAGTATTTATTAAAACACTTATTTTTTATTGCTTTAGTTTTTCCATTTAATATTACACCCAATACTTGGTTTTTGTTTTTCTGAAATTGGTGTATTGGTAAGAATGTTTTGTATTGCCTCTCTAAGATCTTGTCCTGTTACAGGAATATTATTTCCAGGTCTAGAATTGTCTAGTTGTCCTCTGTATTTTAAAAGTAAGTTGTGGTTAAAAACGTAAAAATCAGGGGTACAAGCAGCATCATAAGCTTTAGCAACAGTTTGGGTACTGTCATATAAATACGGAAAAGGGTAATTGTTCTTTAGGGCGTGCTGAGTCATTTTTTCAGGACCATCTTGTGGATAGTTAATAATGTCATTACTGCTAATGGCTATAAAAGAAACACCATTTTTTTGAAATTCATTTGCCATGCGCACAAGTTCAGGGTTTACATGTATCACAAACGGACAATGATTGCAGATAAACATAATAACAGTAGCAGTAGTACCTTTAAGTTGCTCTAAAGAAGTGTTAGTATTGTTAATAGTGTTTAATAATTTAAAATATGGAGCTTTAGTGTTTAAAGCAAGCATGTTTGAAGGAGTTCGTGCCATAGAGTATGTTTTTATATTATTAAAAAAAGGGATACTGTTTGTAAACGGTATCCCTTTTTGGTTTGGTTGGTTTTGGTATTAAATATCGTCAAAGCTGATGTCTGTAAATCTATCAGCGGGTTTGTCATTCTCACTCTCCATGGTGTTGCTAGGGGAGTCGTATTCTTTTTTATAGTCTTTTTGGTGACGTTCAGAAATAACTTCTTCGCCTTTTTCGTTAATAACATAGGCGGTCATTTCTTGCATTATTTCATTAAACGACACAAAATCTTCTTTGTATAAATAGATTTTATGTTTTTTGTAGTGAAAAGAGCCGTCATCATTAGTAAACTTTTTACTTTCGGTTATTGTAATGTAATAATCTCCAGCTTTTGTAGCCCTAACATCAAAGAAATAAGTTCTTCTTCCTGCTCTTAATACTTTAGAAAATATATCTTCTTTTTCTGAAAAATCTTTATGACTCATATACCTAGGCTTAAAAAACAATTAATTTTGCTTTTCAAAAATGCTAAAAAAAAAGCGTACGAGCAATTTTTTTAGCTTTCTTTTTCAGATAATTGCTTTTCGTGCAACTCTTTATAATATCCTTTTTTGTTTATAAGCTGATTATGAGTGCCCTGTTGAATAATCTCGCCATTATCAAGTACAAAAATTCTTTGCGCATTTTTAACTGAAGAAATACGATGACTTACAATAATAGTTGTTTTGTTACTGCTAACAGTTTTTAAATTGCTTAATATATGTTCTTCTGTTTCAGTATCTACCGCTGATAGGCAGTCGTCAAACAATAATATTTCAGGATCTTTAAGTAAAGCCCTTGCAATAGAAACACGCTGTTTTTGTCCTCCAGATAAGGTAATGCCTCGTTCGCCTAAAACGGTTTGGTATTGGTTTTTAAAATTAATAATGTTGTGATGCACAGCTGCTTGCGTAGCTGCAGTAATAACCTCGTCTAATTTAGCATCTTGATTTCCGAATTTAATATTATTTTCAATAGTGTCTGAAAATAAAAATGGGTCTTGTGGTACAACACCAATTTGTGTCCTAACAAGTTCGAGGTTATGGTCTTTAATATTTTTATCACCAATTAATACATGACCG
The DNA here is from genome assembly GCA_965178655.1 of Flavobacteriaceae bacterium. Classification (GTDB taxonomy): domain Bacteria; phylum Bacteroidota; class Bacteroidia; order Flavobacteriales; family Flavobacteriaceae. The sequence continues at coordinate 291,685 of OZ238266.1, read as the reverse complement.
CTATCTGCGTCATAAAGACGGCTGATAAGATTTAAGATGGTAGATTTTCCTGATCCGGTTTTACCTATAAAAGCAATAGTTTCACCAGAACTAATAGTAAACGACACGTTATTTAGTGCCGTAATATTTGTATCGGGATAAGTGTAGTTAACATTTTTAAATTCAATTGTTTTTGGAAAATCGTAAATAGTAAAATTATCGTTCTTAATTTCTGGAACGGTTTTTAAAAACACATTAATCCGTTTTTGTGAGGCTTCAGCTTGTTGAACAATAGAGGTAACCCAACCTACAGTAGCTACTGGCCATGTAAGCATATTTACGTATAGTAAAAACTCTATAAGTGTCCCTATGCTTTCAATTTCGCCATTAATATATTGTTGTCCTCCAATATAGATAACCAAAATATTGCTTAAGCCAATAAGTAGTATCATAAACGGAAAAAACCATGCCTGTACTTTAACCAATCCCATGTTTTTTTCTTTACTACTATTAGAAAGTTTTTCAAACTCTTTACTTGTTTCATGAGTGATTCCGTAAGATTTAATAACGGAAATACCCGAAAAAGCTTCTTGTGTAAATACGGTTAATTTAGATAGGTATTCTTGAACTAGCGTGCTCCTTAAATGTATTTCTTTACTAAGTTTGTAGATAGCAATTGATAGTATGGGTAGTGGCAATAGTGTATATGCTGCTAATTTTGGGGCTGTACTTACCATTTGTGGTATAAGTACTGCAAAAAGCGTAATAGTGTTAATACTATACATTAATGCTGGGCCAAAATACATTCTTACCCGTCCAACATCTTCGCTAATATGATTCATTAGGTCTCCTGTTCGGTTTTGCTTATAAAAGTTTTGCGAGAGTGCTTCGTATTGTTTAAAAATAGTGTTTTTAAGATCAAACTCAATTAATCTCGACATTACAATTAAGGTTTGTCTCATTAAAAAGGTAAAAAAAGCACCAATAATACTAACGCCCAGAATAAGAAATATGAAGTATAGTAATTCTTCTTTAAAAACACTTAAAGAGGGTTGTTTTCCGGATACGTAATACTCAACACTTTGTATTGCATTACCTGTAAATCGAGGAGTAAAGACAATAAATATCCGAGCAATAATGGTAATTAAAATACCAAATATGAGTCGGTATTTATATTTTAAAAAATAAGCATTTATGTATTTTAATTCTTTCATTTATTCTTTAGTAAAGTAGACTTTTTTAAATAAAAATCAATTGTAGTATTATTTTTTTGCAGAAAGCTGAATAATCAGTTACTTTTGCATTCTTAAAATAAGAATTCTTTAATAAAAGATTATACTTAAACAACATATTAAAATGACATCAGAAGTAATAAACGCAGCCGATTTACATAAAGTAGCACCAGTTTTTGGGCAGTTATCATTTGATAATCATGAGCAAATTGTTTTTTGCAATGACAAAGATAGTGGATTAAAAGCAATAATAGGAATACATAATACGGTTTTAGGTCCTGCCTTAGGAGGAACTAGAATGTGGCAATACACAAATGAGTGGGAAGCCTTAAATGATGTATTACGTTTGTCTCGTGGAATGACTTTTAAATCTGCAGTAGCAGGTTTAAATTTAGGAGGAGGAAAAGCAGTTATTATAGGTGATGCTAAAACGCAAAAGACACCTGAGTTAATGAAGCGATTTGGTGCTTTTGTACACTCTTTAAGCGGTAAATATATTACAGCAGAAGATATTGGAATGGAAACATCTGATATGGATTTAGTGCGTGATGTAACACCATATGTAACCGGAATATCTGAAAGTAGAGGAGGTGCAGGAAATCCTTCGCCAATTACTGCTTACGGTGTTTTTATGGGAATGAAAGCAGCAGCAATGCATAAGTACGGTTCTGATGTGTTAGAAGATAAAAAAGTAATTGTACAAGGAATTGGACATGTAGGAGAATCATTAGTTGAGCATTTAACAAATGAAGGCGCTAAAGTTATTATTACAGACATTAATGAAGCGCGTTTGCAAGAAGTAAAAGCAAAGTATGGTGCAGAAATTTATACCGGAGATAATATTTATACACTTGATGCAGATATCTATGCACCTTGTGCACTAGGCGCTACTATAAACGACACTACAATTAACCAATTAAATGTAGATATTGTTGCCGGTGCTGCAAATAACCAATTGGCAGATGAAATTGTTCACGGACAAATACTAGCAGATAAAGGAATTGTTTACGCTCCAGATTTTGTAATAAATGCCGGTGGAATAATTAACGTATATGCAGAGTTAGAAGGTTACGGAAAAACAGAAATTATCCGTAAAACAGAAAATATCTATAATACAACTTTAGAAATTATAAAAAATGCTGCTACAAATGGTATTACAACACATAGTGCATCATTAGCAATTGCTCAAAATAAAATTGACGCAAGAAAAAAAGAAAACCAAAAATAATATATTGATAGGAGACAATTTTTGGTCACCTTAAATAATAATGTAATTTTGCGAAGCGAAGGGATTTTCCTTTCGCTTCCTTAGTATTTAAAAGTTCTTATTCATGTTAAACAGAAGACACATTCGTACCAAAGTAATGCAAAGCATTTTTGAAATGCAACTTACCAAAAATGAAGATTTAAATTCATCATACCAAAAATTACAAACGAGTTGTGATAACATGTATGATCTATATTTGTTGCAATACCAGCTTTTTGTAGTTATATTGAACAAGGCAAAAGCACTAAATACTACTACCCAAAAAAGTTTTTTATCAGAAAATAAAAAAGGTCATATACACCGCTTGGCAAACAATGTATACCTAAATCACATAGCATCTAATAAAGAATTAGCAATGCTTATTGAAGATAAAAAAATGGCTATCTTAAATATAAACGATAAAGGCGAAAGGTTAGAAGTTAGTGAAAAGTCATTAAGTAACTGGGAGCTAGATGATGAATATGCTACAATATTTCTTAAAGAAATATTATCATCGTCGTTTTATCTAGAGTATGCTGCTCAGGAAAGTTCTTTTGAAAAAGATAAAGAATTAGTACTTAAAATTTTTAAAAAGATTATAGCGCCAAATGATAAATTGTATGCCTATTATGAAGATACATGTATTAGTTGGTTAGATGATTTACCTTTAGTTAACACTATGATATTAAAGGAGCTAAAGCGCATGACGCTTGATAGTCCTATAAAATTAGCAAAATTATTTAAAGACGAAGAAGATGCTACTTTTGGAAAAGAATTATTAAGTAAGGTTACTTTAAATAATGAGGAATTAACAGAATATGTTACCAAAAAAACACCAAAATGGGATACCGAGCGTATTGCGTCGTCTGATGTTGTAATTTTAAAAATGGCCATTTGCGAATTATTAAAATTTTCATCTATTCCAGTAAAGGTAACAATTAATGAATACTTAGAAATCACAAAAGAATATTCTGCTAAAAAAAGCGGAGCATTTGTTAATGGTGTACTAGATAGTTTGGTAAAAGATTTTACAAAATCTGGCGCCTTACAAAAAAGAGGTAGAGGGTTGCTATAGGTTTAAATAATTATTTACTTTAGCAACACATAATTTAACAAAATAAAAAATGAAGAACATTAAAGTACTTGCTTTTACAATATTATGCGGATTAGCATTAATTTCTTGTAAAAAAGAAAATGCAGCAGATAAAATAACTGCTGAAAACATAGAAGTCGCTGCTGAAAGAGATATAAACTCAAACAAATTTCCGGTAATGACTTTTGATAAAGTATTACATGATTTTGGTGATTTAAAACAAGGAGATGTTGCAGAAACAACGTTTAATTTTGAAAACACAGGAGAAAGTCCGTTAGTCATTGTTGGAATTAAAGGAAGCTGTGGGTGTACGGTACCTAATGATTGGCCAAGAAATGCAATAGTACCAGGAGCATCAGGAAAATTTTCTGTAAAATTTAATTCAAAGGGAAAGAAAAATTTAACACAGCAAACAATAACGGTTACAGCCAATACAGAAAAAGGGACAGAACAAGTAAAAATTAAAGCAATGGTAGCCGCTCCTGAAGCGCCTATTACTAAAAAATAAATTTATTATGGAAAATATTATAGCAACAGTAGGACAATTTTCACCATACATTTTAATGTTTGTCGTGATTTATTTTTTCTTTTTACGTCCGCAAATGAAAAAGCAAAAAAAGGAAGTAGCATTTTCTAAAGAGATAAAAAAGGGAGATGCCGTAATAACCAAAAGCGGAATTCATGGTAAAATAGCAGCACTTAATGAAGATGGTACCTGTGTTATTGAAACAGGTGCAGGGAAAATAAAGTTTGAGCGTTCTGCATTGTCACTAGAATTATCGGCTAAGCTAAAAAAATAGTTTTAACAAAAACACAAAACAAAAAAGGCTCGCAATTTGCGAGCCTTTTTTATGTAAAGATCTATTGAGTTTTATTTCTTCTCGGCAGTAAGCTTTGCAATTTCAACAATAACATTAATAGCTTTCTGTATGCTTTCTACAGGTACATACTCATAACGGCCGTGAAAGTTGTGACCTCCAGCAAAAATATTCGGACAAGGTAAGCCCATATATGATAACTGAGAGCCATCAGTACCACCTCTAATAGGTTTAATAAGCGGTGTAATACCAAGGTTTTTCATTGCCTTTTCTGCAGTATCAACTATATGCATTACTGGTGTAACTTTCTCTTTCATGTTAAAGTATTGGTCTACAATTTCAAGATTAAAAGTTCCAGCTCCATACGTGTCATTAAATTCTGCTACAAGGTTCTCTATAAAAGCTTTTCGTGCTTTATACTTATCCATGTCATGATCACGAATAATTAGCTGTACGTTAGTTTTTTCTACTTTTCCTTCTAGGGTATGTAAGTGATAAAAACCTTCATATCCAGAGGTGCATTCTGGCACTTCTTGCTTAGGTAGGGCATTAATAAATTCGCTTGCAATACGCATAGAATTAATCATTTTTCCTTTAGCGTATCCAGGGTGCACAATCTTACCGTTTACAGTAATTTTTACACCTGCAGCATTAAAGTTTTCATACTCAAGTTCACCAACTTGGCTACCATCCATAGTATATGCCCATTCAGCTCCAAATTTTTCAACATCAAACTTATGAGCACCTCTTCCAATTTCTTCATCAGGAGTAAAACCAACTCTAATAGTACCATGTGGTATTTCAGGATGTTCAATTAGGTGTTTCATTGCACACATAATTTCGGTAATACCAGCTTTATCATCGGCACCTAATAGTGTGGTTCCGTCTGTTGTAATTAATGTTTGTCCTTTGTATAATAACAAGTCTTCAAAATAATCAGGAGATAATACAATGTTTTCTTTCTTGTTTAAAACAATATCTTTTCCGTCATAATTAGCTATAATTTGAGGTTTTACATTTGCTCCAGTAAAATCTGGCGTAGTATCAAAATGTGCTATAAACCCAATTGTAGGAACTTTATGAGTTACATTACTTGGCAAAGTAGCCATTATATAAGCGTGCTTGTCAATAGTAACATCGCTCATTCCCATATCTTTCAGCTCTTGAACAAGTTTGTTTGCTAAATTCCATTGTTTTTCAGTACTTGGGCAAGTTGTAGAGTTTGGATCAGACTCAGTGTCGATAGTTACATAACTAATAAATCTATCTATAATATGTTGCATAGTGTATAATTTTGCACGAAAATAAATGTATTTATTTAAAAAACATAGTTTGTTCTTGAAAAGTAGCTTTGAAAATGTAAATTTGAGTATTCAAAAAGTTAAGAGTTATGAATACAGGTGATGAATTATTAAGAATATTGAATCTAAAAGAATCTTCAAAAGATGTTTTTGTAGGAGAAAGTATATCAATAGGAAGTACAACTGTTTTTGGAGGGCAAGTGCTAGCTCAAGCTTTACATGCTGCAACAAACACAGTGTCTGGGAGTCGTAGCGTACACTCCTTACACTCTTATTTCTTAGAAGCAGGTGATTTGTCTTTACCGTTACTTTTTGAAGTTGAACGAATAAGGGATGGCGGAAGTTTCTCTACAAGACGAGTGGTTGTAAAACAAAATAATAGAAGAATTTTTATACTTGCAGCATCTTTTCATAAAATAGAGGAGGGGTATGCACATCAGATAGAAATGAAAACGGGCATTGCATTGCCTGAAACATTGTTTAGTTGGGAAGATATGTTGGCGCAATTAGGCGATTTTTTACCAAAACACACTTCAGATTTTTTAAAAACACCGCGACCAGTATCTTTTAAGCCTGTTCATATAATGAATCCTTTAGAAAAGAAAAACTTACCACCATTTACAGATGTTTGGTTTAAGCTTAAAGGAGAGGAGCGAGGGTTTTCTATGCCAGAAAAACAGCAAATATTAACCTATATATCGGATTATAATATACTATCAACGGCATTATTTCCTCATGCGAGTACGGCTCATTTTGGCAATACACAAATAGCTAGTTTAGACCATTCTATGTGGTTTTTTAGAGATTTTGATTTGAGCGATTGGATGTTGTTTTCTACAGAAAGTCCAAACACTTCAGGCGCAAGAGGCTTTACTAGAGGACACATTTTTACCCGCTCTGGAGATTTAGTAGCCTCAGTAACACAAGAAGGTCTTATGAGGCCAATAAAGTAAATTAGTATTAGTAAATACCAGGAAGAGATAAGTTGTTTAATTGCGTAAAATTTTATAATTATTTTGATGTAATATCTGCTTAGGTATTTGTATTTTTGCAAAATGTATAAAACACTCATTCGCCCAATATTATTTTCTTTTGATCCAGAGAAAGTACACCATTTTACATTCACTCTTATTAAAGTTGCAAGTAAAATCCCTTTTGTTTCTGCTATTTTAAGAAAAAACTATCAGGTAAGAGATAAAAAATTAGAACGCACAGTTTTTGGTTTAAAATTCCCTAATCCAGTAGGTTTAGCTGCAGGGTTCGATAAAGAAGCAAAGTTATATACCGAATTATCAAACTTTGGATTTGGCTTTATAGAAATAGGAACCATTACCCCAAAAGCACAAGTAGGTAACCCTAAGAAACGTTTGTTTAGAATAAGAGAAGACCAGGGAATAATTAACAGAATGGGCTTTAATAATCAAGGAGTTGCTGCTGCAATTAAAAATTTAAAAGGTAAAAATGCTAATTTAATTGTAGGAGGGAACATAGGTAAAAACACCAATACATTACCTGAAGATTATACTGCAGACTATGAGTATTGTTTTAAAGCACTTCATCCGTATGTAGATTATTTTGTAGTAAATGTAAGTTGTCCGAATGTAGGAAGTCATGCAAAATTGCAAGATAAAAACTATTTATTAGAACTTTTAGGAAGTTTAAAAGCGTTAAACAAACAAGAAAAGGTTGAAAAACCCATCGTATTAAAGATAGCGCCAGACTTAAACAATGAGCAATTAGATGAAATTATAGAAGTTGTTGCTGCTACAAAAATTGATGGTGTTATAGCATCAAATACTTCGGTTGATAGAACGGCATTAAAAACATCATCAGAGCAATTATTAGCTATTGGTAACGGCGGTGTAAGTGGTAAGCCTGTTGCAGATAAAAGTACAGCAGTAATTAAATACTTATCAGATAAATCAAATAAGGCTTTTCCTATAATCGGTGTAGGAGGAATTCATTCTGCTCAAGATGCTATAAATAAAATAAATGCAGGCGCTACGCTTGTACAGGTTTTTACAGGTTTTATTTATGAAGGTCCTAGGTTAGTAAAACAAATAAATAAAGCATTACTAAAATAATACTATTGAATTACGAAATTCTTATATCCTTTTTGCTAGCGGCAATGGCATTAACAATTTCGCCAGGGCCAGACAATATATATGTGCTTACACAAAGTCTTGTTCATGGTAAAAAACATGGTATAGTTACGGTATTAGGTTTGGTTTCTGGAGTGTTAGTACATACTACATTAGTCGCTTTTGGAATCTCAGCTTTATTAAAAAACTCTGAAATACTATTTATAGCTATAAAAGTATTAGGCGCATGCTACTTGTGGTATTTGGCTTTTAAGATTTTTCAGTCTAATGCTGCAATAAATTTGAACACTAATACTATCTCTAAAAAATCTTTGCCAAGTTTATATAAGCAAGGCTTTTTAATGAATGTGTTAAATCCTAAAGTGAGCTTGTTCTTCTTAGCGTTTTTTCCAGGATTTTTATTTTCAAACACACTTTCAGTTAAATTACAATTCTATATACTTGGAGGGATTTTTATGCTTCAAGCCTTTATAATGTTTACCATGATTGTGTTATTAGCAAGTAAACTATCTGTACTGCTACAGAAAAATAAAAATATAGGATATGTTTTTAAGTGGGGACAAATTATTGTTTTTATAGCTATCGGAATTTTTATACTCCTTTAAAATAGCCTACTTTTACGCTTGAAATTAATGAACAGCAATAGCAAACATATAAAAATAGTTGAATGTCCGCGTGATGCCATGCAAGGGATAAAAACACATATTCCTACTGCACAAAAAATCACATATATACAATCGCTATTAAATTGCGGTTTTGATACTTTAGACTTTGGTAGTTTTGTATCGCCCAAGGCCATTCCACAAATGGCAGATACAGCCGAGGTGTTGGCAGGATTAGATCTTTCAAGAACAAATACTAAATTATTAGCAATTGTGGCTAATGTTCGTGGTGCAGAGGCAGCTGCTAAACATAAAGAAATAGAGTATTTAGGTTATCCATTTTCGATATCAGAGAATTTTCAAATGCGAAATACGCATAAAACTATTGCGCAGTCAATAGACAGTTTACAAGACATCTTAAAAATTGCAAAAGAGAATAATAAAAAGGTGGTTGCATACTTATCAATGGGCTTCGGGAATCCGTATGGAGATCCTTGGAGTGTAGATATTGTTGCAAAATGGACAGAAAAATTATCTAACATGGGGGTGCAAATTATTTCCTTATCGGATACTATAGGTTCATCAACGCCAGAAGTTATTTCATATTTGTTTTCTAACTTAATACCAAAATACCCTGCAATTGAATTTGGTGCGCACTTGCATACTACACCAAGCACATGGCATGAAAAAGTTCAGGCTGCACATAAAGCAGGCTGCATACGTTTTGATGGCGCAATACAAGGCTTTGGAGGGTGTCCGATGGCTAAGGATAGCCTTACAGGAAATATGCCTACCGAGAAAATGCTCTCGTACTTTACAGCAGAAAAAGCAGTTACAAATGTACTTCCTATGGCATTTGAAGCATCATACAACAAGGCTTTAGATATTTTTAATAAATATAAGTAGTCTGATTAATAGCATTTTAAATCTTTATTTAAAATTAATATAAATAGTTCTTTTTTTAACTAAAAATAGCGTGTATATTTGCACTCGAATTTAAACTAATTAATATTTAATCTAAATAAGAATAGAATGAAAAAAATAACAATTTTAGTAGCAATCTTATGTGCTACAGTAGGTTTTTCGCAAACTGTTGATACAGATTCATTACAAGTAAACAGTGCAGAGCGTATTTTAAATGGTACCCTAAAAAAAGGAATTACTATTGGTGGGTATGGTCAAATAGATTATAACCAACCTGAAGGGGATAACGGAAAATTAGATGTACACAGAATGGTATTACTTTTTGGTTATAAATTTAACGATAAAGTACAGTTTGTTACAGAAGTAGAAATGGAGCATGTTAAGGAATTATATGTAGAACAAGCATTTTTATCATACAGTTTAACAGATAATATTAACCTTAAAGGGGGATTAATGTTAGTGCCAATGGGACTAGTTAATGAGTATCATGAGCCTACAGTATTTAACGGTGTTGAGCGCCCTAATGTAGATAAAAGCATTGTGCCAACTACTTGGAGAGAGATAGGATTTGGAGTATCTGGTAAATTTGATGATGCATCATTAAAATATCAAGCTTACATTTTTAACGGATTTAAGTCTATTAACGGTACTAAAGTGTTAGGTGGTAAAAACGGATTACGTAACGGAAGACAAAAAGGAGCAGAGTCTACAATTAACTCTCCTACATTATCTGTAAAACTAGATTATTACGGTATTAGAGGATTGCGTTTAGGACTATCTTCTTACTTAGGAGACACACAACCAGAAGATGATGTTGATGACGTACGAGGTGCAAAAGTAATGGTTAAAATGTTTGGAGCTGATGCACGTTACAGCTACAAGAAATTTAAAGCTAGAGGACAGTATATTCACACAATGTTATCAGGAACAGATGCATATAACGCATTATACTCATCTGATTTAGGATCTGAAATGAACGGATGGTACCTAGAAGCATCATATAACTTATTACCTGCAAAAGCAACAAAGAAGTTAGTAGCTTTTGCTCGTTATGAAAACTATGACACCAATTCAAAAGTTGAAGGAAACTTATTAAAAAATGATTTATATCATAGAAATGAGTGGACAACTGGTTTATCTTTGCACCTTGCAGAAGGCGCAGTAGTAAAAGCAGATTATCAATTATTTGATAACGCAGCTACCGGAACAGAAGCAAAAGGACAGTTAAACCTTGGGTTTGGAGTTTGGTTCTAAAAACCTTGAGTTAAGTTATTTCAATACGCCAATTAATTTATAAATTAATTGGCGTATTGTTTTTAATAAATCTAAATAATCTTTATTTTTGCTGAAATGTATTTTTTCCTAATGAAAAAAATCACTAAAATATCTTTTCTTTTGTTGCTAACAGTATTGTTAGCATCTTTTGGTGTGCCCAAAAAATTATTAAAAAAAGTAACTAAAGAAATTAGAACAACATACCAAACAGAAAACTATACTTTATCTGATATTGTTGTTCCTAAAAGTTTTATAAGTCCAATAAAACTTACTGAAAACAATTTGTTCTTAATTACATCGGAAACACAAAAAATAGGGTATTGCTATCTAGGTAAAGCAGCAAGTAAAACAGATGAATTTGATTATATGGTGCTGTTTAACGCTAATTTAAATATCGTTAAAGTGAAAGTGTTAATATACCGTGAAGATTACGGAAATGAAATAGGTAGCAAACGTTGGTTAAAACAATTTATAGGACTTTCAGGAAATACTACACTAAGGTATGGCGATAATGTAGATGCTATTGCAGGTGCTACAATATCAGCAAATTCAATGACGGTAGCTTTACATGAATTGCTAGAAACGATACAACGTCTTCACAAAAACAACATCATTTAAATGACAATACACTATATACATCATTGGCATAAAGATTTAAAATTACTTGTAGGTACATTTTTAGTAGTATTAAGTATTGGGTTTTTTACAGGACTTAATTTTGTAGAAAACACCTCTAAATTAAACTCAAAAGGTATTCAAGAGAACTATTTGGGTAATGAGGCGGACACCACAGCAGATACCATGAAGTTTAAAAAAACCGAGCGCCACATAATTTCGGTAATTCATTCTCATATATTATCCATGAGTGTGTTCTTTTTTTTAGTAGCACTATTGGTTTATCATGTAGATTGTAACACCTTCTTTAAAAGATTTTTATTAGTAGAACCATTATTATCTGTACTTACCACCTTTGGGGGAATTTATTTTTTATGGACAGGAATATTATGGATGAAATATATTGTAATGCTATCAGGGGTTTTAATGACACTATCATATACCGTATCTGTAGGCTTAATTTTTTGGAATTTATTTAGAAAAAAATAACGCATGAGAATATCAGATTTAATAAAAGGCGATAAAGCAATTATAACAAATTATGATGTAGCAGATGTTCCCTTAAAATTAATTGAAATGGGCTGTATTGCAGGAAATTTTGTTGAACTTATTCAAGAAGCACCTTTAAAAGATCCTTTATATCTTAATATTAACGGTACTTTTCTAGCTATTAGAAAAGAAACTGCAGCTCAAATTTTAGTAGAAAAAATATGAGCAAACATATAAAAATTGCCCTAATAGGAAATCCAAATACAGGAAAGACCTCGCTCTTTAATAACCTAACTGGTTTACACCAAAAAGTAGGAAACTATCCAGGTATTACGGTCGAAAAAAAAACAGGAACCTATAAACTCGACAAAAATAAATCAGCAACAATCATTGATTTACCAGGAACATATAGCTTAAATGCAAGTTCTGAGGATGAAAGTATTGCTGTTAAAATTCTTTCAGAAAAAAATAATAAATACCATCCAGATGTTGTTATAGTTGTTGCAGATGTAGAAAACTTAAAACGAAACCTGCTTTTGTTTACGCAAGTAAAAGAACTAGGATTGCCTACAGTACTAGCTATTAATATGCAAGATGTAATGGCCGATAAGGGTATTAATATAGATGTTGCAAATCTAGAAAAAGCCTTAGAAACTAAAATTGCCGTAATTAGTACTAAAAATAATACGGGACTTTCTTATTTAAAAGAAATTATACTAAAATATAATACAATATCTACAGCGCCTTGTAATACAAGTACCGAGAGTGTATTATGCGAAACGGCTTTAAATATAAAGCAACAACAACATAAAGATACCGTAAAGAGGTATCAATTTATAAAAAAAGAGTTAGATAAAAACTATACTATTTCTCCACCAAAAAGAAATACTGTTAGGTCGCGCATTGATGCAATATTAACACACAGAATAGCAGGGTATTTTATATTCTTTTTTATATTATTTAATATTTTTCAAGCACTTTTCTCATGGTCGGAAGCGCCTATGGAATGGATTGATAGTTCCTTTGCTTTTTTGAGTGAATGGACCAAAACAAGTTTGCCAGAAGGCGTGTTTACAAGACTGCTATCAGAAGGTATTATACCAGGAATAGGAGGGGTAGTTATATTTATACCACAAATAGCCTTTTTATTCTTGTTTTTAGCACTTTTGGAAGAAAGTGGCTATATGAGTAGGGTTGTCTTTTTAATGGATAAGATAATGCGTAAATTTGGCTTAAGCGGAAAAAGTGTTGTACCATTAATTTCTGGTACTGCATGTGCTATACCGGCAATTATGGCAGCACGAAATATTGAAAATTGGAAAGAACGACTAATCACTATTCTAGTAACACCTTTTACAACTTGTTCTGCACGTTTGCCAGTATATGCTATTATTGTAAGCTTGGTGATTCCAAAAGGAAATACATTCTTAGGAATGAATAACCATGCATTGGTATTAATGTTATTATATATTCTTGGATTTGCTACTGCAATTATTGCGGCGTATTTTTTAGATAAGATTGTAGCAATGAATAGCAAATCGTACTTTGTAATTGAAATGCCAAACTATAAATTTCCGTTGTTTAAAAATGTTTTTTATACAGTAATAGATAAAACAAAGGCATTTGTATTTGGAGCTGGAAAAATAATTATTGCAATGTCTATTTTACTTTGGGTATTAGCTAGTTACGGACCCGGAGAATCATTTGCAACAGCAGATGAAATCATGGCAGAAAAACATGCAAGTCTTAACAAAGAAGACCTACAGGTAAAAATTGCAGCATATAAATTAGAGCATTCATATATTGGTGTTTTTGGTAAATTTATTGAGCCAACAATTAAACCTTTAGGATATGATTGGAAAATAGGAATAGGTTTAATAACCTCATTTGCAGCTAGAGAAGTATTTGTAGGAACCCTAGCAACCATTTATAGTGTAGGTTCAGATGATGAAGCTACTATAATGGAAAAAATGAAAAACGAAAAACATTCAGATACTCTTGAGCCAGTATTTACATTTGCCTCAGGAATATCATTATTATTGTTTTATGCTTTTGCAATGCAATGTATGAGTACTGTTGCAATTGTTAAAAAAGAAACAAACGGCTGGAAATGGCCTATAATACAAATGGTTGGTATGACCGGATTTGCTTACATTGTAGCACTAATCGCTTTTCAATTACTAAAGTAATGGCGTACATACAATACATAATGGTATGGATTTCTGTTGCGGTAGCAATCAGAATTATTTACACCCATTTTTTTAAAAAGAAAATCACAAAAAAATCTTGTGGAAAAGAGGAGTGTGGCTGTTAATGCCAAATAACTTATTTAGTGTAAGTTAAATCACTGCTATTTATGACTTGCTTCTATAGTAAGCTTCTGGAATGTTTCATTCCAACTTTCTTGACTGTCCTCAATATATAATTTTACGTTATACACCCCAGAATCGCTATAAGTATGAACAGGGTGTTGCTCTGTACTTGTTTGTCCGTCACCAAAATCCCAATGCCACTTAGTAGCAGTTTTACTAGTGTTTTTAAACGCAATAGTTGCGCCATTTATAGTAGTTGAAAAACCTATGTTGGGACGATGCTGTTTCCAAAGGAATTGAGCAGATTTTTCAAAAATAATATCTTGATATTTATTAGCGCCAAAGAGCCAATTCCCGTTTAATGTACCGTAAAACTCATGACCTTTATTGGTAATAAAATAAGCCTCCTTATTTGTAAAATGAAGCGAGTCTAATTTTTTGTTAATTAAATCACTACCATATACATTTGGTAATAAAGGATGGTAGAAAGGTTTACCTACCGAAAAAGGAACAATAGGGTCTTTCTCTCCGTGAACAATAAAGATAGGAGTGGTATCCGTATTATTAATTAAGTCTAAATCTTGTATTGCCCCCCAAAGCGATATTAATGCATCAGGAGTACCATTAAACGATAAATTGTTACCAATATCAAAAGCCCCTAAATCAGGACCTGTAAAGTTTGTAAACAGGCTTTTATATGCAACAGCACCTGCTGCTTTAGGTTTATCTTTGTCCTCTAAAAAAATACTATGTAGACCAATAAAAGCCCCTGCGCTACTCCCTAAAAAATATACTTTAGAGGCATCTAAACCATATGTTTTTGCATTTGCTCTTAAAAAACGTACTGCAGACCTACCATCTTGTATTCCTCTATAAACAGCTCTTGTGCCATGCATGGCAACATCATCTAACATATAAAACCCTTGCCTGTAATCAATAGAGACAGTAACATATCCACGAGCAGCAAAATATTTGCAAAAAGAAACCATGTCTTGGTGTTTTCTGTTACCAACTATAAAACCACCAGCATGGGCAAAAACAATGACTGGTCTATTGTGATTTTTATCTCCTTTAGGATAATACATATCCATAACTAAATCGCGGTTCTTAGTACTGCTCTCATTTATATTGCTTGCTGTTTTTAGGAAAGGCGCATTGTCATATACAATATTTGGAATAATGGCTACATCATTAAAAATAGGATCTGTATATCTTTTTTGTTGAGAATATGCCGTTAAAAACACACAAGAGAATAGTAGGAAGAATTGTTTTTTCATAGTTATAGGCGAAATATTTGAGCAGATTGATGCAAAGGTACAAATAAATACTATGCATGCATAGTATTTATTTGTATATTATTTAGAAGAGGTGCTGTAGGTACATTTTGAAGGGTGGTATCCTGAGTTTATCGAAGGACTCAATGTAAAGACTCAGTACAGGAAGACGAGCGGGAGCAGGGGAAAATCCCCATCAAAATTTATTCAGCTAAGTTAATTTTCACAACAATGCTATCTGTTTTTCTAAATATTACCTTGTAGTAATCAGCTGCGAACATAGGTGATTGGTAACTAGATACAAAAAAATCTTTTGACCATGATGCATCTTCAATTTTTACAGGTTCACTTGACATTATTTTGTTAACTTTTTCAAAAGACATTCCAATTCGTAATCTTTTCAACTCATTAAAGTTTTTTGTACTTTGATTACCACAACCAGCAATTATACACAATACAATTAGTAAATATATTTTTTTCATTGATATTTAGGTTTATAATTTGAAAATAACCCCCCGCTGCCGCTCGTTTGTAACGAGTGGTAAAACACACTTAATTAAAACCATCCTAAAAAGCCCATTTTATCAATAGGCAGGAAGACGAGCGGTAGCTACAATTGTTTTCTTAGAGGTTTTGAAATGGCCTCCTTGTGTAGCATAACAGAAATAGCTTTTAAACGTAAAAAAGCAGTACTAATGTAAAGGTATCCGCCATACTGCACACGAGCACTATCGCTACCCCAAGAGTTTTTTGTTTTAAAATAGCGGGTCCCGTTTTGGTCTGTTGCCATGCCCATAATATGCATTAAATGATCATCTGTAGTAGTGTAGTTTTCAAATTCTTGCTGCCTGTAGGCTTGTGAAATCACTTTTTCAGGGTGAATTATTGTTAAGGCCTCTTTATTGTTTTTTACATTGTTAGGTATTACAGCAACACCATTTTTAGAAGAGAATGTTTGCTCAGAAACATCAATATCTAAAGCAATTGTATAACCGTTTTCTAAAGCCGATACAATAGTGTTTTCAAATTCGTCTAGCGGAATGTTAAACATTGCTCCATTAGAAAAATTGTCAGGAATATTTAAAATAAAGCTTTTGTAAAAAGGCTGATGTGTAAAAGAAGTAAGTGTTATATAGTTTTCAGGAACAATTTTTAGCATTTTCTGAAATGACTTTGGTGTGTATTTTTTTCCATCGTATGTAAAATACGTAGGATTCTTTCCTAAGTAAATATCTAATATAGCAGCTACACTTGTTTTCCAACGGGGGCTAAGTTTCTTTGCAGGATTTTTGATATACGCATTTAACATTGCTTTTAAAACCGCAATCATTTCGGAGTGGTTATGTTTAGTTTCGTTTGTTTGTAAGCCTGTAAAGCTAGCCTCAGGAACTAATCCGTAAGCAGCAACAGCATTAATAACGTCATGAGAGAGCCCACCTTCGCTAAATTGTGCTTTTCCTTGTCGCATAACATAATTCCACGCTTTTTTTGGATAGGTGTTTCGCACAGTATACATTTCAGATATATCAATGTTTTTTTTAGTAATTCTAAAAATTTCACTTTCTATAAAAGATGATGTAGAGTAACTCCAACAAGTACCAGTATTCCCTTGGCTTTTTACGGTACTACACTCTAAATCAATAGGTGTGCTAAATTGATATTCTTGAGAAAACCCTATAAAAGAGTAACAAATAACCGATAGACTAATAATTAATTCACGCATAATTGAAATTTATTTTATTCTGAATTTAAATTCGTTTATTTTTACGCAAAATATAACATTATGAGCAAAATTAACTGGAAAGTTGTTAAAGAATTTAAAGATATCACCTATAAAAAGTGCAATGGCGTTGCACGTATTGCATTTAATCGCCCGGATGTACGTAATGCATTTCGTCCAAATACAACTTCAGAATTAATTGAAGCTTTTTTTGATGCCCAAGAAGATACCAGTATAGGTGTTGTGCTATTATCGGCCGAAGGACCTTCTAGTAAAGATGGCGTATATTCTTTTTGCAGCGGTGGCGATCAAAAAGCACGCGGACATAAAGGTTATGTAGGGCAAGATGGTCAGCACCGTTTAAATATATTAGAAGTGCAGCGAATGATTCGTTTTATGCCAAAAGCAGTTATTTGTGTAGTGCCAGGATGGGCTGTTGGTGGCGGACATAGTTTACATGTGGTTTGTGATATGACTCTAGCCAGTAAAGAGCATGCAATATTTAAACAAACAGATGCCGATGTAACCAGCTTTGATGGTGGCTATGGATCTGCATACTTAGCTAAAATGGTTGGTCAGAAAAAAGCAAGAGAAATATTCTTTTTAGGTCGTAATTACTCTGCACAGGAAGCTTTTGAAATGGGTATGGTTAACGCTGTAGTACCACATGATGAGCTAGAAGATACAGCATTTGAGTGGGCACAAGAAGTACTACAAAAATCGCCAACATCTATTAAAATGTTAAAGTTTGCTATGAACTTAACAGATGATGGTATGGTAGGACAACAAGTTTTTGCAGGTGAAGCAACACGACTGGCATATATGACCGATGAAGCAAAAGAGGGGCGTGATGCCTTTTTAGAAAAAAGAGCGCCTAACTTTGAAAAAAAATGGCTCCCATAATTAATAATAGAACATAATGGCTAGCATTAAACATTATATACAAGCGGCAAGATTAAGAACATTACCGCTATCACTCTCAGGAATTATTGTAGGGTCAGGAATAGCAGCTTCAGAAGGAAACTTTAGTATACTTGTTTTTATATTAGCATTGCTTACCACAATAGGTTTTCAGGTTATTTCCAATTTTGCAAATGATTACGGAGACGGTATTAAAGGTACTGATGATAATAGAGAAGGAGAGCAACGTTTAATAGCAGCAGGGCTTATTACGCCTAAAGAAATGAAAAGAGCTATTGTTATAGCTATAGTAGTTACTCTGTGTTTTACAATAGGATTAATACTAACGGCATTTGTACTATCAGACCTGCCAAATGTATTGCTATTTTTAGGACTTGGGATAATAAGTGTTATTGCAGCTATTAAATATACCGTAGGTAATTCGGCATATGGGTACACTGGATTTGGCGATGTGTTTGTATTTCTATTTTTTGGATTAATAAGTGTTGTAGGCAGTTATTATTTGCATACACATACAATATCAAACACAATAATATTATTGCCTGCAATAGCAATGGGTTTATTGAGTACTGCTGTGTTAAATTTAAATAATATGCGTGATCAAATAGCCGATAAAAAGGCCAAAAAATATACGCTAGTAGTTAAAATGGGTAGTCAATGGGCAAAAATATATCACTATGCATTGTTATTAATCGCTTTTATTGCCTTAGCAGCATATACTTTACAGCTACCAAGTAGCAACTATAAGTGGTTGTATTTATTAGCATTTGTACCTTTAATACATAACGGTGTTGTAGTTGCTAAAACTATACTGTTTTCAGAATTAGATAAAGAACTCAAAAAAGTAGCTTTAGCTACCTTTTTATGCGCCATATTATTAAGTGTACATCAATTTATATAAGTGAGTAAAATAACGGCTACATATCAAAAACATGTTTTAAACTTTAAGCAACCAAGTGGTACTTCTCGTGGTGTTTTAAGAACTAAGGAAACGTGGTATATTGTATTAAATAGCGCCTCACATAAAGGGGTTGGAGAATGTGGCTTACTACGCGGCTTATCTATTGATGATGTACCTAACTATGAACAAAAATTAAAATGGGTTTGTAGTAATATTCATTTAGGACTTGAAATTTTATATAAAAACTTATATGATTTTCCGTCTATTCAATTTGGTTTGGAACAGGCTTTTATATCGCTATCTTCTGTAAGTAGATTTGAGTTGTTTCCATCAGAATTTACAAGAGGAAATTCAGCTATACCTATTAATGGGTTAGTATGGATGGGGGATAAGCAGTTTATGAAAACACAAATTGAAGAAAAAATTGCTGCAGGTTTTAGCTGTATAAAAATGAAAATTGGCGCTATTGATTTTAAAACAGAACTTGCCCTGCTAAAAAATATCAGAAAAGAATATACAGTAAATGATATTGAACTTCGTGTAGATGCCAACGGCGCCTTTGCACCAAATGAAGCCTTAGAAAAGCTAAAAGAATTATCAGCACTAGATTTACATTCTATTGAGCAGCCCATACAACCAAATCAATTAGATGATATGGCAAAACTTTGTGAGCTATCGCCTTTGGCTATTGCATTAGATGAAGAATTAATAGGAATAACCAATGCCGAAACAAAACAAAAAATAATACAAACCATACAGCCACAGTATATAATACTAAAACCAAGCTTAATAGGTGGTTTTAAGGGGAGTAAGGAGTGGATTGCTATTGCAGAGCAACAAAAAATTAAGTATTGGATAACCAGTGCCTTGGAGAGTAATGTGGGGTTAAATGCTATTAGCCAATGGACCTATACACTTAATAATCCAATGCCACAAGGCTTAGGAACGGGAAGTTTATACACCAATAATATTGATAGTCCGTTAACAGTAAATAACGGCGCATTACATTATAACAGCGCAATTAATTGGGCATTTAAATAGAAAAGTATGTATATAGAACAAGGTTATAAGAGTCAATATAGTTTTTGGAAGTATTTGCCAATACCAGTTGCGTTTATAGGGCTTATTGTATTAAACTATATTGTTATTCAAATATTTAATATTGATGCTGAAGCAGTTATTCAATCAGAAATAGCAAGTAAAGGAAGCCAGCAATTTTTAATTGAAATGCTAGCACCCTTTGCAATAGGATTAGGTTTACTGTTTGTTTGGGTAAAATATATTCACCAACAAACAATAAGCAGTTTAACAACAAGCCGTAAAAAAATAGATTGGAAACGAGTCTTTTTTTCTTTTTCTATTTGGGGGGCAATAGTTATAATTACCACAGTACTGGCTTACATAAATTCACCAGAATTATTTGAATGGAATTTTAAACTCTCAAACTTTATCGCTTTAGCTGTTATAGGCGTTATATTAATCCCCTTACAAACCAGTTTTGAGGAATATCTATTTAGGGGCTACTTGATGCAAGGTTTGGGTATAGTATCTAAAAACAGGTGGCTTCCTTTATTACTAACGTCATTCATTTTTGGTATTATGCATATTGCAAACCCAGAAGTAAGTAAAATAGGCTATATTATAATGCTCTATTATATAGGCACAGGTTTGTTTTTAGGAATCATAACACTAATGGATGATGGTATGGAGCTGGCACTAGGTTTTCATGCTGCAAATAATTTAGTTACAGCCTTGTTAGTTACTGCTAATTGGACCGCCTTTCAGACCGATTCAATCCTTAAAGACATGTCAACCCCATCTGTAGGAATAGATATTTTAATACCAGTTCTAGTATTTTTTCCTATATTACTTTATATCTTTTCAAAAAAGTATAAATGGACAAACTGGACAGAAAAGCTAACAGGAAAAGTAGAATGTATTAAGTAGTTATACAGCATGTTTCACCCATCATTTAAAATTAATAATCACTCTTTTACAGCACAATCATTTGTGCAGTATGCTGATGATTTATATACAGATGCTATAGAAACTTACCTAAAAGATATTGCGTCTTTTTTAAAAAAATGGAATGACTCAACACCAACAATAATAGTACAGACATCAGGCTCTACAGGAGTGCCTAAGCAAATAACACTCCAGAAAAAACACATGATTGCAAGTGCTGAAGCTACTGGGGCTTATTTTAATCTACCCGAACACTCAAAAGTGTTATTGTGTTTGTCAGCAAATTATATTGC
This sequence comes from Flavobacteriaceae bacterium, assembly GCA_965178655.1. Taxonomy (GTDB): domain Bacteria; phylum Bacteroidota; class Bacteroidia; order Flavobacteriales; family Flavobacteriaceae. The sequence continues at coordinate 270,623 of OZ238266.1, read as the reverse complement.
CGGAAAAATGATGTTAGTACGCGCTATGGTTTTAGGTTGGGATATACACTTTGTTCCTCCTAGTAATAATCCTATGACTGCAACAACTGCTAATTTTGATTTTGCTGCAATGGTGCCTACTCAAGTTAAACATTCATTAAACGAGCTACAAAGAATAAAAAAACTTATTATTGGCGGTGCACCGGTATCATTAAGTTTACAAACACAATTACAGCAAATAACAACAAGTTGTTATGCTACTTACGGAATGACCGAAACTTGTACGCATGTTGCTATACAAGATTTAAAGGCAGAGTCACGGACTTTTACAGCTCTTCCAAATGTTTGTTTTTCAAAGGATAATAGAGAATGCTTGGTTATTAATGCGCCTAAAATTATTGATTCTGAAATAACAACAAATGATATTGTTCTTTTGCATGATAATAAATCCTTTACTTGGAAAGGGAGAGTAGATAGTGTTGTAAATAGCGGTGGCATAAAATTATTTTCTGAACAAATAGAAGCCAAACTAAGCACTATAATTGACAGTCCGTTTTTTGTGATTGGAGTTGCAGATGAGGAATTAGGCGAAAAATTAATATTACTAATTGAAGAAGAAAGCAAGTTAACTACACTGCAAAATAGAATCGTAAATTCCGACTTACTATCTAAATATGAGTTGCCAAAAAAATACTATAACTTGCCTAAGTTTATACGTACTGCTACAGGAAAAATACAGCGCAAAGAGACTTTACAGTTACTAGCGCACCATCTATAGCGTTTTAAAATACTTGAAAAATAATAAGGCCGTAAATAAAAAATCGTAGGTAGCGAAACAGTGCCCATAAGGCATATTGGCTAAACGAATATTTAATTAACCCAGAGGCCAAACTTACCATTGAATGAGGAATAGGAGAAACCGCCCCTAAAACTACAAAAATACCACCCCATTTACGAAGGTTTACAATGTGTTTTTCAACCTTATTTTCAAGGTAATTCTTAACACTTTTTATTAAGAATAATCGGTTACCAATGTAGTAAGAAATAATTCCGCCAATATAAGACATGGTTGCAAGTAAAAACAAAAAGAACCACGGGTTAGAAGATTTTGATGCCCAAGCAATAAAAATCTCTGGAGGAATAATACCTAAAAAAGTTTCAGAAGTTAAAAAGAAGGTAAGTATTATCCTAGGCGGATAAGTATTAGCAAAAGAGCGAAGCAATTCATTAATATCAAATAAGAAAAACTCAATTCCGAGCACTATTAAAACAAGAACAAATATACCAACACCAGCTTTAAAGGCTATTGTCTTTAAAAAGGGATAAAATTGCGTTATTTTATAGTAGCGGTTTAATAAAACTAAACGCTTTTTGGTATGCTTTAATATTTTCTTTTTCTTCGGTTTCATTTTATAGAAATATCTTATAAATCAACACCAATTATAAAAGGGTGTTTATAGGAACAGCAAAAGTAGTTAAAAGCAAAGGATAACAATACAGCAAGACTCAAAAATGTTTAAAAATTATAGTATGTTTTTTTTATAACAGATGTAGGGTGTTCTTTTTGATGTTAGCATTAAAAAAAATAAAAAAAAGACCTACTTTTACAATTCAATAAAATAACAAACTGATGAAAAATTATATTAAAATTTTAATTCTATTCTTTTCAATAAGTGTAACAGCACAGCAAGGTGGTATGTGGATTCCGTCTTTACTAAAAGGAATGAATGAAGCCGAAATGCAAAGCTTAGGAAGCACCTTAACTGCAAAAAACATCTATGATGCTAATAATTCTAGTTTAAAAGATGCTATAGTGCATTTTAATGGCGGCTGTACTGCTGAGGTTATATCGCCTAAAGGATTATTATTAACCAATCATCATTGCGGATTTGGAGAAATACAATCACATTCAACCGTAGAGAAAGATTATTTAAAAAATGGTTTTTGGGCAATGTCTCAAGAAGAAGAACTGCCAAATGATCATTTAGAAGTAACATTTATTATACATATAGAAGATGTTACTAAAAAAATACTTAAAGGTGTAGATGATAGTATGTCGCCTAAAGCATCACAAAGTTTAATTGATAAAAACACCAATGCATTGCAAAAGTCATATTCAAAGGAAGCTTGGCAAGGCACAAAAGTATCATCTTTTTTTAATGGAAATCAATACTTTTTATTTGTAACAGAATCTTTTGAAGATATACGTCTAGTAGGTGCACCACCATCATCTATAGGTAAATTTGGTTCAGATACAGATAACTGGATGTTTCCAAGACATACGGGAGATTTTTCTATGTTTCGTATTTATGCCGATAAAAATAATCGTCCAGCAAAATATTCTAAAGACAATGTACCATACACCCCAAAGCACTATTTACCAATATCATTAGATGGTGTTGAAGAAGGCGATTTTACTATGGTCTTTGGTTTCCCTGGTCGTACCAATGAGTATTTGCCAGCTGTAGCTATTGAGCAAATTACTCAAAAAGTAAATCCTACCAATATAAAAATTAGGGAAGAAGCGTTAAAAGTAATTGATGCGGCTATGAAAACCGATGATAAAATAAGAATTCAATACGCTTCTAAGCAAGCAAGAATGGCTAATTATTGGAAAAAATGGATTGGTGAAAATCAAGGCATAGCAAAAAGTAATGCTATTGCAAAAAAACGTGATTTTGAAACAACATTTACAACGGCAGTTTCAAAAAACAAATATAAAAAGTACCAAGGGCTATTGGCAGAGTTTAATACTTTATATGCTAGTTTTGAGCCATATGCTGTAAAACGCTCAAATTTTATTGAAATTTTTTATCGCAATAACGAATTATTGCATACTATGTTTCGTTTGTATCAATTAGAGCAATCTCTTGAAAAAGGCACAGAAACTTTTAATAAAAGAAAAGATTATGTGATATCTCAAATTACTCGAATACAAAAAAATTATAATGTAGCAGTAGATAAAGGTGTATTTGAAGCCGTAATGCCATTATACGCGCCTGAAAATAGTAATAGTGATTTATATAACACTACTGCTTTTGCAAGTCTTACAACAGCATTAAAAGCATTAGAAGGTACGCCTGAGGAAATTGTTAGCACCATGAATAACGATGCAGCATATCAATATGCAAAACCATTTATAGCAGAGTTTTATAATGACTTAGAGCCAAACTATCAGCGTTTAAATGCAGAAATAGCTAAAGTTCAAAAGCAATATATGAAAGCGCTAATGACGGTTTTACCAAGCGAAAAATATTACCCAGATGCCAATAGTACGCTGCGTGTTACTTACGGACAAGTAAACGGATACGCTCCAAGAGATGCAGTGTATTACAATCCAGTAAGTTACTTAGAAGGAATTATTGAAAAGTATATACCCGGAGATTACGAGTTTGATGTGCCAGAAAAATTAATTCAATTATATGAATCTAAAGACTACGGACAATATGCGGATAGTAATGGTAAGGTTCCAGTTTGCTTTTTGGGTACAAATCATACTACAGGAGGAAACTCAGGAAGCCCAGCATTAGATGCTTACGGAAACCTGATAGGTTTAAATTTTGATAGGGTATGGGAAGGTACTATGAGTGATATGAATTATGACGCAAATATTTGTAGAAATATCATGGTAGATGCCCGTTATATATTATTCATAGTAGATAAATTTGCAGGAGCAACTCACTTAATTGAAGAGATGACTTTAGTACATCCAAAAAAGTAAGTTGATGATCATAAGCTAATCATAAAAAAGCAGCACTTATAAGTGCTGCTTTTTTATGTCAAATGAATTATTAGGTTCATGCTATGGTTTGTATGCTGCTAATTGATAAGATTTAATAATTCTGTTGCAGCATCAAAAGGAGATAGAGAACCATCTTTTACTTGTTCTGTTAAGTTAATTAGTTTTTTAGCAACTTCTGGTTGTGCATAAAAATTAGTTTTTAAGCTGTCTTCTATAGTTTGTAGTAGCCAAAATTCATTTTGATTGGCGCGTTTTTCTTTAAAAGTATTATTGTTATGTAGTACATTAAGATAGTCAGTTATTAACTCCCAGATAGCATCAATGTTTTGATGTTTTAAGGCACTACAAGTTAACACCTTTGGAGTCCAGCCAGTAGTTTTTTGCGGGTACATTTGCAATGCCCTTGTAAATTCTACCTTTGCAAGCTTTGCTTGGGTTGTATTGCTACCATCTGCTTTATTGATAACTATTGCATCTGCCATTTCAATAATACCACGTTTTATACCTTGTAATTGGTCTCCTGCACCAGCTAATTTTAGCAATAGAAAGAAATCAACCATTGAGTGTACAGCAGTTTCACTTTGTCCAACACCAACAGTTTCAACAAGTATAACATTATAACCTGCGGCTTCACAGAGCATGATACTCTCTCTTGTTTTACGAGCAACACCGCCTAGCGAATTTCCTGAAGGGCTGGGACGTATAAAGGCATTCGGGTTTTTAACCAAATCTTCCATACGTGTTTTGTCTCCTAGAATACTACCTTTATTTATACTGCTGCTAGGGTCAATAGCTAATACAGCTACTTTTTTCCCGAGTGAGGTAAGGTAGTTACCAAACGCCTCTATAAAAGTACTTTTTCCTACACCAGGAACACCGGTTATTCCTATCCGAATACTTTTTTTGTTATTAAGACATTGACCAAGAATAGTATTGGCTTTTTTAGTATGTATAGGGTTAGTGCTCTCAATTAGGGTAATAGCCTTGCTTAGATAAGTTGTGTTTCCGTTTTTTATATGTTTTACAAAATCGGAAATGCTAGGTGTTTTTTTACGTACATATCCTTTGGCATTAACTGCTTTAGGAGGAGAAACACCTTTGTTCTCTTGTAAGGCTGATTTTTTGTTTTTCAATGGTTTATGATAATTTTAAGTAAAGATACTTAAAATTAAAGATTTAAGACGTTAAATCAAAAAAGGCCTTACTTAAAGTAAGACCTTTTTTGATTGTAGTTATATGCTTGCGTTATACCAATACATGATCTCCTTTTTTCAAAAGAGGTTCTGCTTTTTTAAACTTCATACTTTCAGTTTTACCACTTAAAATATGTTTTATAGTAACAGTGTCGTTACGTCCAATTTTTGGCATCTCACGTGTAATAGTCTCTGTAACTTGTGTTGCTTGCTGTCCTGCGTTAGCTCCTGCAGCTTTATTTTGAGCAGCACGTTCATCACTATTTAGCACATCGGCTTTACTTTCTGTATAGTTAGCTTTTTTAGAAACCTGTTTGGCTTCGCTAATATTACCTTGTTCTTGGGTAGGGAGTTCTCCTTTAAATAAGAATGAGATAATATCTTTATTCATTTCAGCAACCATTCCTCTAAAGAGTCCGAAACTTTCTTCTTTATATATTAATAAAGGGTCTTTTTGTTCGTGAACTGCTAATTGTACAGATTGCTTTAGCTCATCCATTTTACGTAAATGGGTTTTCCAAGCATCATCAATAATAGCTAGAGTAATATTCTTTTCAAAATCGGTGATTAGCGATTTTCCTTCAGTTTCATAAGCCTTTTTTAAGTTTGTAGCTACATTTAAACTTTTTATACCATCGGTAAAAGGAACTAGAATGCGTTCAAATTTATTCCCTTTGGTTTCATAAACATTTTTAATGATAGGGAAGGCGGTAGTTGCCGAGTGGTTTGTTTTGTTTTGATAGTGCTCTAAAACAGCCTTGTATATTTTACCTGAAATTTCTTGAACGGTAAGGGTATTAAATTCTGTTTCTGTAATAGGCGCAGTAGTCGAAAAATAACGAATTAACTCAAACTCAAAGTTTTTAAAATCGTTTGAAGGTTTGTTGTTTAAGGTTATTGTTTCTGCGGTATCAAATATCATATCGGCAATGTCAATACTTAGTCGCTCACCATATAAGGCGTTTTTACGACGTTTGTATATTACATTACGTTGTTTATTCATAACATCATCATACTCTAATAAACGCTTACGGGTACCGAAGTTGTTTTCTTCAACTTTTTTCTGTGCTCGTTCAATAGATTTCGAAATCATACCGTGTTGTATAACCTCTCCTTCTTCGAGTCCCATTCTGTCCATCATTTTGGCAATACGTTCACTACCAAAAAGACGCATTAAGTTATCTTCTAAAGACACATAAAATTGTGAACTACCTGGGTCTCCTTGTCGTCCAGATCGTCCTCTTAACTGTCTGTCAACTCTACGAGAATCATGACGTTCTGTACCAATAATAGCCAAACCACCAGCGTTTTTAACAGCATCGGATAGTTTAATATCAGTACCACGACCAGCCATATTGGTTGCAATGGTTACAAATCCGCCTTGTCCTGCTTCAGCTACAATATCGGCTTCTTTTTTATGCATTTTTGCATTTAGTACATTATGAGGTATGTTACGTATTTTTAACATACGACTTAGTAATTCTGATATTTCTACAGAAGTTGTTCCTATAAGTACTGGTCGTCCTTGCTTTGAAAGTCTGGTAACCTCTTCAATTACGGCGTTGTATTTTTCTCGCTTTGTTTTGTATACTAAATCGTCTTTGTCCTTTCGGGCAATTGGACGGTTGGTAGGTATTTCTATAACATCTAGTTTATAGATTTCCCAAAATTCACCAGCTTCAGTAACGGCTGTACCAGTCATTCCTGAAAGTTTGTTATACATTCTAAAGAAATTCTGTAAGGTTACCGTAGCAAATGTTTGTGTTGCGGCTTCAATGTTTACGTTTTCTTTAGCTTCAATGGCTTGATGTAGCCCGTCAGAATATCGACGACCGTCCATAATACGTCCGGTAGATTCATCAACAATCATAACTTTATTTTCCATAACTACATACTCTACATCTTTTTCAAATAGGGTGTAGGCTTTTAGTAATTGGTTTAAGGTATGAATACGCTCACTTTTAATACTAAAATCGCGATATAGCTCTTCTTTTTGCGTTGCTTCTTTTGTTTTATCTAATTGAAGTGCTTCTAGCTTGGCAATTTCAACTCCAATATCTGGCATAACAAAGAAGTTTTTATCATCGCTACCTGATAGGTGCTCAATTCCTTTGTCTGTTAATTCAATTTGATTATTTTTTTCTTCGATAACAAAGTATAGCTCGGCATCAATAAAGGGCATTTCTTTATTGTTGTCTGCCATATAGAAGTTTTCGGTCTTTTGTAATAGTTGACGAATACCATCTTCACTTAAAAATTTAATAAGTGCTTTGTTTTTTGGCAGTCCTCTAAATACACGTAGTAATTGAATACCACCTTCTTTTGTATCGCCTTCTTTAATCAGTTTTTTTGCTTCAGAAAGGACTTTAACAAGGTACTTGCGTTGTAATTCTACAATGCTAGATACTTTTGGTTTTAAAGCGTCGAATTCATGTATATCTCCTTTAGGTACAGGTCCAGAAATAATTAATGGTGTACGGGCATCATCAATTAATACAGAATCTACCTCATCAATAATGGCATAGTTATGTTTGCGTTGCACCAAATCATTTGGGGCATGAGACATGTTATCACGTAAATAATCAAAACCAAATTCATTGTTGGTTCCGTAGGTAATATCGGCATTATATGCTTGTCGTCTTTCCTCAGAGTTTGGCTGGTAGTAATCAATACAATCAACTGTTAGTCCGTGAAATTGAAAGATAGGTGCCATCCATGCGCTATCACGCTTGGCAAGATAATCATTAACGGTAACCAAGTGTACACCGTTTCCTGTAAGTGCATTTAGGTATACAGGTAGGGTAGCTACTAATGTTTTTCCTTCACCAGTATGCATTTCTGCAATTTTACCTTGATGCATAGCAACACCACCAATAAGCTGAACATCATAATGAATCATATTCCAGTTAACAGGTGTTCCTGCAGCATCCCATGAGGTTTCATAGGTTGCGGTATCATTACTAAGTGATATGTATGCTTTGCTAGCTGCTAGTTCTCTATCATACGCTGTTGCGGTTACAGAAAGAGTGTCTTCCTTTGTAAAACGCTTAGCGGTTTCTTTAACGACTGCAAAAGCTTCTGGAAGTAATTCTAAAAGAATACCCTCTGTAATTGTGTAAGCCTCTTCGTTAAGCGCATCAATTTTAAGGTATAAATTTTCTTTTTCATCAATATTATCCGTTGCTTCAATAGCCTCTTTGTGCTGAGTAATAGTAGTGTTTATATCTGTAATAGAGTCTTGTATACGGGCTTTGAAGGCTATGGTTTTAGCTCTTAACTCATCATTTGATAATTGCGATAAGCTTGGTTCTATAGCTTTTATTTTGTCTACAAAAGGTTGTATGTCTTTGACGTCTTTTTTAGACTTATCGCCGACAAATACTTTTAATAAATTGGTAATAAAATTCATTTGTTTATATGTTAAGTTCGGTTGTTAAAACATTTAAAAAATGTTTTAACAAATGGGTTTCTTCAATGTAATAAAAAAAGCCTCTTTACAGAGACTTTAGCTATTTAATATTCTTCCTCATTCCAAAGATAATCTTCTTCGGTGGGGTAGTCAGGCCAAATTTCTTCAATAGAATCGTATTGATCACCTTCATCTTCAATTGCTTGAAGGTTTTCAACAACTTCTAAAGGCGCACCAGTTCGTATTGCATAATCAATCAATTCATCTTTGGTTGCTGGCCATGGGGCATCACTTAAATGTGATGCTAATTCTAGAGTCCAATACATAATTGTAACTATTTTTAATTTTAAGCAAAAATTAATTTTTTAAATGACAAAAACAAATAAAAAATTAATTATTTATAAGAACGTTTTTTTTGTGTGATTTAGTGTTTTTCTGGAATCCATTTCACTTCATCAATCTGTAAGTCATAAGACAATTTTCGTGCCAATACAAAAAGGTAGTCTGAAAGACGATTTAGGTATGCCAATACAGATTCGTTAAACGGACTAATCTCATGCAATGCACTAGATAAGCGTTCTGCACGCCTGCAGACACATCTTGCAATGTGACAATATGACACGGTGGTGTGCCCGCCAGGAAGGATAAAATGTGTCATAGCCGGAAGATTTTCTTCCATGGCATCAATCTCTTGTTCTAAAATAGTACAATGTTTTTGGTTTATTTTAGAGATATTTAAACGTTCCTTTCCGTTTTTTAAAGTTTCCTTTTCAGGGTCGGTTGCTAAAATAGCACCAAGTGTAAATAAATCACGCTGAATTTGTATTAAAACAGCTTTGCTATGCGCGTCTATGTCTTGATCACGTAAAAGACCTATATAAGAATTTAACTCATCTACAGTGCCGTAGCTGTCTATTCTAATATGGTGCTTTGAAACCCGTGTGCCGCCAAATAAAGAGGTGCTGCCTTTGTCACCTGTTTTTGTATATACTTTCATGGTTTAAATATAATTGTATTGTTGTTGATACGCAACAATAACACACATTTAATCACACTCGTATAGTAAAATGTTCTGGGTGCTTGTTTTCGGTCCTAAAAAATAATAATCCAAAATAAAAAGTATCAATACTAATACTCACTTTTGATTGGTTTTTTAGTGTATTCCAATTTTCTAGTTGTTTTTTAGACTGATATATATTATCGACTATAACAACGGTATTGTTTGTGAGAAAAGGTTGTATGCTGTTAAATTCAGAAATGATTACAGCGTTGTTTTCTTTGTTTGTAAGAAGCACGTTTTCAAGAGATTGATGGCTGTTTGTTGATGTATTTGTTTTAACACTGCTTATGTTTAAAATCTCGCTAAACTGAAAATAATTAATGATTTTAATTAATAGTTTTTCTTTTTTATTATCTAATGCTAGTTGTTTGCTTTTTAGAAATAATGGTTGTTGTTGTGTGTCTTTATTGTAGAAACATTTTGTAACCAAGTCATATACAAAAGGGGAGTGTACGCCATGTGCATTGGTAGATTTCAATAAAAACGAAAGATACTGACGTATGCGCCACATATTGTTGTTGTTTAGATTAGCTTTCTAGTTTGGCAGACAATTTAAACCATCTTGTTTCTTTGTCGTCAATAGCTAATTCTATCTTTTTTAGATCTTTGGAAAGCGCTAAAATATCGTCTTGTGATATATTTTGGTCAAGGAATTTTTGTTCAATCACTTTTTTATCACGTTCTAGTTGTTGAATATCCTTTTCTATGCGGTTGTATTCCTTTTGTTCATTAAAGCTTAGCGCATTCTTTTTTTCTTTTTTCCAACTTGTCTTTTCTTTCTTTTCTCCAGTACTTTTGGTTTGAGGACTACTGTCTTCATAGGTTCTAAAGTCGGAGTAGTTTCCGGGAAAGTCTTCAATAACACCATTGCCTCTAAACACAAATAAATGGTCAACTACCTTGTCCATAAAGTATCTGTCGTGAGACACTACTAGAAGACAGCCTGGGTAGTCTAATAAAAAGTTTTCTAAAACGCCTAAGGTTACAATGTCTAGGTCGTTAGTGGGTTCATCTAAAATTAGAAAATTAGGATTCTGAATAAGTACTGTACAGAGGTATAGTCTTTTACGTTCACCTCCAGATAATTTTTCTACAAGATCATATTGCTTTTTCTTATCGAATAGAAAACGTTCTAATAATTGAGATGCAGATATCTTTCTACCTTTTGCTAAGGGAATATAATCACCAAATTCACGAATAACATCAATTACCTTTTGTCCTTCTTTAACGTTAATTCCTTTTTGAGTGTAGTACCCAAACTTAACAGTTTCACCGATAGAAACTTTTCCTGCATCAGGAGAGATTATGTTGGTAAGCATATTTAAGAAGGTAGATTTTCCAGTACCATTTTTTCCTATAATACCAATGCGCTCTCCTTTAATAAAAGAGTAGTTAAATTTATCAAGTAGTAATTTGTCATCAAAAGATTTATAGGCGTTATGAAACTCTACTACTTTGTTACCAAGACGTTCCATGTTTATTTCTAATTCCATGGTGTGTTGCTTTCGTCTAGAGTGGGCTTTTTCTTTAATACTGAAAAAATCATCAATTCTAGATTTCGATTTTGTAGTTCGAGCTTTTGGCTGTCTGCGCATCCAGTCTAACTCTTTTTTAAAGAGGTTTTTTGCTTTTCCTATTTCGGTACTTTCAGCAGTTACACGTGCTTCTTTTTTTTCTAAATAATAAGAATAGTTTCCTTTGTAGCTATAAAGTTTTCCGTTTTCAAGTTCAATGATTTCATTGCAGACACGCTCTAAAAAATAGCGGTCATGCGTTACCATAAACAAGGTCATGTTTTCCTTTTTAAAATACGACTCTAACCATTCAATCATTTCAAGATCTAAATGGTTGGTTGGCTCGTCTAAGATAAACACATCTGGTTTGTTAATAAGTATAGTGGCTAGAGCCAATCGCTTTTTTTGTCCTCCAGAGAGCGATTCAACTTTTTGGTTGAGTTTGTCGAGCTTTAGTTTAAAAAGAATTTGTTTGTATTGTGTTTCAAAATCCCACGCGTTGTAGCTATCCATGTTATCAAAAGCTACTTGGTAGGCATCTGTATCATTAGGGTTTTCTAAGGCTTTTTCATAGTCTTTAATAGCTTTTAGCGTAGTGTTTTCTGACGCAAAAATAGTTTCTTCAATAGTTAAGTTTTCGTCAAAAACATCTTCTTGAGACAAAAACGCCATTGATAAGTCTTTTCGCTTTACAATTTGCCCAGTATCAGAGTCATCACGACCGGTAAGAATATTTAGTATGGTAGATTTTCCAGTACCATTTTTAGCGATAAAGGCAATTTTTTGGTCTTTATTAACGCCAAAAGAAATGTTATTAAATAATACGCGTTCGCCGTATGATTTTGATATATTTTCTACAGATAAGTAGTTCACTTTTTATTTTTTTTACAAAGTAAGTTTAAATACAACACATAAACCAAGTATTGTAGGTTTTAATTGATAAGAATGTTATGATGGTAAAAAGAACTAATAGTTAATCCAGTAAAACAAAACCATTTAAAAGCTTTTTACACTCATCTTTAAAGTCTGTAAGTAACTTTTGTGAAGTGTATGTTACAAATTGCACAGTACCATTCTTATTAGAAAAGTAATAGCCGTAAAATGAAAATTTAATTCCTTGTGCTGTGCCGTCCATTTGTAAAAACAAAACCTTATTACCGTTTACAATTCTATATTCTTCTTTGGTAACAACTAGGTCAGGAGCGGCATTTCTTCCGTTCTCTAACGCGATGTTTTTCAGTGTTTTTAGAGGGACTTCAATTTTTTCAGTAATAACCATAGCGTATAGGTCACCAGTTTTTAATTCTAGAGAGTATTCGTGTTCAGATTCTGTTTTTTTAAAAGACCATTTTTTGGGATTAATCCAAAAGCCAATGTCTATGTAGTTGCTTTTTAGTAAGAAAGTAGATTCTTTAGGGGTTTTAAATTTTTCGTTGTTTACAGATATCTCTTTTACGACATTGTTTTCGGGGTTCTTAAATATCCAAGTGCCATTTTCATATAGTATAACTTCATCACCTATTTCGGTTACAGCTTTTTGCTGCGCAATTATTGTTGTTGAGGATAGTAAAAATAATAAAAATAGTTTTTTCATGAGTCTTAGATTTTATGTTAAAATAGTTGTTCCGTGGCTTGTTTTTCCGCCGTTATTGTCAAAGTAAAAATCTACTTGTCCCATGTACACGCCACTTTTTCCGCATTGATTAATTAAAACGGTATTGCCTAAATTGTTTTTTATAAGTGTTGGTTTTGGGAGTAGTGTATGTGTGTGTCCGCCAATAATTAAATCTATACCACTTGTTTTTTGTGCCAATTGAATGTCCGAAACTTTTTGAGGATTATTTTTATAGTTGTATCCTAGGTGTGATAAGCAGATAATTAAGTCGCAATGTTGATTTTTAAGCGTGTTTACAATGTCTTGAGTAATATTAATAGGGTTGTGGTAAGTGGTTTCTTTATAGAGTTGTTTGTTTACTAGTCCGTTTAACTCTACTCCAAGTCCGAATACCCCAATTTTAACACCGTTTTTTACAATAATTTTATAAGGTTTTATGATGTCATCTAAAATAGTGTTTTTAAAATCATAGTTAGCAGAAACAAAACTGAAATTAGCATGTGGTAATTGCTTTTTTAAACCATCAATACCATTATCAAAATCATGATTTCCGAGTGTTACAATGTCATATTTTAGCATAGACATGAGTTTAAACTCTAGTTCGCCGCCAAAATAATTAAAATAAGGTGTGCCCTGAAAAATATCACCTGCATCTAGTAGCAAGGTGTTTGGGTTTTTAGCACGAATATTTTCAATAGCAGTTGCACGTCTTGCAAAACCACCCAGTCCGGGGTATTTATAATGGTTATTAGGTAGTGGGTCAATCTGGCTATGCACATCATTGGTGTGCAGAATAGTAATTTGTTTGTTTTTAGGACGACTACAGGCATTTAAAGAGAGTCCTCCAAGCCCTAAAAAAGCAGTTGATGCTAAAGTGTTTTGTATAAAATGACGTCTAGTTTGCATAAGAAAAGCGTTGGTCTAATGTTGGTGTAATGATTGCAGTTTTCTTAAAGTAATTAATCATTACATCTCTAATTTTATAATTTGTTTTATATATAGCAATAGGATTGCTAAAAAAAGTCATGTTATCTCCGCCTTGTTGTAAATAGTCGGAAGTGAGTACAGTATATGTCTTTTCTGGTTGAAATGCTTTGTTGTTAATGTATGTGTTTAGATGTCCACTACTGTTAAGTTGTAATTGCATGTTTGCAATAGGGTGTGCTTTTTTGTGTGTATACAGGTAATTTAGCAGATGAGATATTTGCTGTCCAGACAATTCTACGGCTACCAATTCGTTTTCAAAAGGCATGACTTCAAAAGCGTTTCGGGCAGTAATATTGCCTTTGCTAATTGGCGCACGAATTCCTCCGTGATTTAAAAGTACAAAGTCGACAGTTTTATGATGTTTTTTATTGATTACAACGCTGCCTTCAGTGAAACATATGTCGGCCATAAGGTTGCCTAAACTGCTTTCTAGTTGGCCATCAGTTTTTGTTAAATCACCTGTAGTATAGCATAAAACGGAATCCAATTGCTTGTTTAAGTGTTCTTTAAAAGGTGTTATAAACTGTGCTATACTTTTTTTAGATACAATAGTACTGTCAATAACCAACTGTGTTGCTTTTATAGATTGCAAAGTATTGTTGTTTTTCTGACACGCAAAAAGAAACAAGCAAATTGCAAGGATGAAATAAGTTTTTTTTATCATGAATAATAAAAGTCCTTTAAAAGAATTGTTTTTGTAAATTAAAAAACGACTACAATTTGTATAATGAATTATAGCAACGTATTTTTGTTTGTTATAAATGTAAAGTTAATGTTTTTAACAAGACTTAAAAAAATATCTGCAAAAAAACACCTCAATAAAACGCTTTTGTTAAAAAGAGAAGTAAACTCTGGAAGCATAAGAACAGTGGGGGTATTAGTTGCAAATAACAAAAACGATAATAAATTGCTTTTAGAAGGGTTAGCTGCTGTTTTTGGAGTAAGCGTATCGTCTATAGTAGTATTGCAATACTGTAATGATAAAAAACAAGCATTGCAGCTTTCAGGCAATGTGTATACCGGTAACGATTTGTTGTTTAACGGTAGGTTTAGCGCAGCGACAGTAACTAATTTTATAGCAATGCCTTTTGATACTTTGATTAGTTTTTATAAAAGCGATGATATATTATTACAGTTGGTTTCGGCCAAGTCTAAAGCTAAATTTAAAATTGGTTTTTCAGGGAGTCAAGCAGAGATTCATGACTTTTCAGTAGATATGGAATTATCAAGCCTGGAAAGTTTTTTTGATACATTAAAAAAATATTTATCCATTTTAAAAAAAATATAATGAACAAATTTTTAGGAACAGGAGTGGCGTTGGTAACCCCATTTAAGTCAGATAAAAGTATTGATTTTGATGCCTTAGCACGTATTGTTAATTATGTAATTGATGGCGGTGTAGAGTATTTAGTTGTACTAGGAACCACAGGAGAAAGCGTAGTGCTTAGTGCATTAGAACAGCAACAGGTAATTGAAAAGATTACCACTGTAAACAATGGTCGCTTACCTATGGTTTTAGGTATTGGTGGTAATAATACAGCTGCAGTTGTAAACGTAATACAGAGTACAGATTTAACAAATTTTGATGCCGTATTGTCGGTTTCTCCGTATTATAATAAACCTAGTCAGGAAGGGATTTATCAGCACTTTAAAGCAGTAGCTTTAGTATCTCCTAAGCCAATAATATTGTATAATGTGCCAGGGCGTACAGCATCTAACATGCAACCAGAAACAATTGTTCGCTTGGCAAATGATTTTGATAATATTATTGCAGTAAAGGAAGCTGCAGGCGACTTGGTTCAGGCTATGAAAATTATTCAGCACAAGCCAAAAGATTTTTTAGTTATTTCTGGCGATGATATGATTGCATTACCAATGACTTTAGCAGGTGGTGCAGGTGTTATATCTGTTATAGGAGAAGGTCTTCCTAAGGATTTTTCAGAAATGATTAGATTAGGTTTACAAGGTAAAGTTTCTGAAGCCTATGCATTGCATTATAAAATTGCAGATGCAATTGATTATATTTTTGAAGAAGGAAACCCGGTAGGTATAAAAGCAATGTTTAAGGCTTTAAAACTATCTGAATTAACCGTTCGTTTACCACTGATTGACGCAAGTAAGGCTTTGCAAGACAAGATTAATAGTTTTTTAAAACGTTAAAATTTTATAAAAAAACAGTAAAAACAAAACAAGAAGTATATCTTCGTTAAAGAAATTATTTTTAGTTCGATTAAAAATGATTATTTTTGCAAAATCTTTTAGATAAATATGAAGCATTTAATATACAGTATTACTTTATTAATAGGACTTAGCGCATGTTCAGAATACCAAACCGTATTCAGAAAAGATGATGTTGCAGCTAAATATACCTTAGGAGAAAAACTATATAACGAGGGTAAATACAAGAAAGCACAACAATTATTTGAGCAAATTGTACCAGGTTATAGAGGAAAACCCAATGCAGAAAAATTAATGTATATGTATGGTAATGGTTTCTATCTTCAAGAAAACTGGAATACAGCAGCATATCAATTAGAGCGTTTTACAAAAGCATACCCGAATAGTGAAAAACGAGAAGAGATGCTTTTTAAAGCAGCAAAAAGCAATAGCTTTTTATCACCACGCTCAAGTTTAGATCAAGAAGATACTAATAAGGCTATTTTAAAGTTGCAAAACTTTATGAGTACTTATCCAAAATCCACTTACTTTAAGGAAGCAAGTGATTTGGCTAGAGGTTTAGATGTTAAGTTACAGAAGAAAGCATATGAAATAGCTAAAGGATATCACCACCGCATTAGTAGTGGCGCACAATTTAGAGATGATTACAATGCTGCTATTACAGCATTTGATAACTTTTTAAGGGATTATCCAGGTAGTAAATACCGCGAAAGCGCATTATACTATAAGTTTGATACAGCTTATTTATTAGCAACTAACAGTACTACTAGAAAAAAAGAAGCGCGTTTAAAACAAGCAATAAAATTTTACAAGAAATTTAAACAAAGCTACAACACGTCATCTTATAGCGAAGAAGGTGATATGAAAATGGCAATAATTACTGCACAATTAGAACAATTCAATACTAAATAAACAATTCATTATGGATATTAAAAATACCAAAGCTGCTACAACTACAATTACTTATGATAAGAATAAGGTTGATGCACAAACAGGAAATATTTATGAAGCAATTTCTGTAATAGCAAAAAGAGCTACTCAAATAAACACTGAAATGAAAGACGAATTGGTAGAAAAACTAGATGAGTTTGCTACCTTTAATGACAGTTTAGAAGAAGTGTTTGAAAACAAAGAACAAATAGAGGTTTCTAAGTTTTACGAAAAATTACCAAAGCCACATGCAATTGCTGTAGACCAATGGTTATCAGAAAACGTATACTACAGAGATACAACAAATAACGAAGAGTAAATAAATGTCAGTTTTAAGCGGTAAAAATATACTAATTGGTGTTACAGGAGGTATTGCTGCATATAAAACTACCTATTTAGTCCGTAATTTTATAAAAGCAGGTGCCAAGGTTAAAATAATCATGACACCTGCTTCTAAGGATTTTGTAACCCCACTTACCCTAGCAACCTTATCTAAGAACCCAGTATATTCCTCTTTTACAAATGAGGAAGACGATAATGGTGTTTGGAATAATCATGTTGATTTAGGCCTTTGGGCAGACTACATGCTGGTTGCACCTGCAACAGCAAATACGCTATCAAAAATGGCATCGGGTAATTCTGACAATTTTTTATTAGCAACCTATCTTTCTGCAAAATGTCCGGTATATTTTGCACCAGCAATGGATTTGGATATGTATAAGCATCCATCAACATTAGCATCATTCAAAACCTTACAATCATTTAATAACTGCATGATACCTGCGGGGTCTGGAGAATTAGCAAGTGGTTTAGTAGGTGAAGGACGTATGGCAGAACCAGATGATATTGTGTCATTTATGGAGCAAGATATTTTAAAAAAATTACCACTTAGAAACAAAAAAATAATGATTACTGCAGGGCCTACCTATGAGGCTATTGATCCAGTACGATTTATAGGAAATCACTCTTCAGGAAAAATGGGGTTTGAATTGGCAAAAGTTGCTGCAAACCTTGGCGCAGAAGTTATTCTAATCACCGGACCTACAAAAGAAACCTTGTCTCACGCACAGATAACAGTAGTACCTGTTGTAAGTGCTCAAGAGATGTATGTTGCAGCACATGAGCATTTTGCTTCAGTTAATGCCGCAATATGCGCAGCAGCAGTAGCAGATTACACGCCAAAAGAGGTTGCTACACAAAAAATAAAAAAGAAAACAGATAGTTTTACTATTGCATTAAAAAAAACAAAAGATATTTTGGCGTCTTTAGGTGATATTAAACAACAGCAAGTATTGGTTGGTTTTGCCTTAGAAACGGAGAATGAAATTGAAAATGCAAAAGGGAAATTACAGCGTAAAAATTTAGATTTTATTGTTCTAAACTCACTGCAAGATAAAGGCGCTGGTTTTGGTACACCTACCAATAAAATTTCAATTATAGATAAAAATCAGAGCCAAACGAATTTTAATTTAAAATCGAAATCTGAAGTGGCACATGATATAATTTCCTATCTTCGAAAAAAGTTTAACTAATTCCTCAGAATAAGGCTTTAATTATATACTATGCGAAAAATCATATGTCTTTTTGTACTCCTATGTCAAGTCTTAATTGTAAGCGCACAAGAACTTAATTGTGTTTTAACAATTAATGCAGAACAAACGGGTAAACAAAACTTGCAGTTATTTAAAACCTTAGAGAATGCACTAACAGAATTTATAAATACAAAACGGTGGACTGCTAATGTAGTAAGCCCTGAAGAGCGTATTAATTGTAGTATGATGTTAACCATTTCAGGAATGGATGGCAATGCGTTTGTAGCAAGTTTGCAAGTGCAATCTTCTAGAACAATATTTAATTCAACGTATAGCTCACCATTATTAAATTTTAATGATAAGCATGCCAATTTTGAGTATACAGAGTTTGAAAGCTTGCGTTTAAATCCAAATCAATTTGGCTCTAATTTGGTGTCAGTTATTTCATTCTATGCATATGTAATATTAGGGCTAGATGCTGATACATTTTCTGAAAAAGGAGGGTCTAAATATTATAATCAAGCAAAAAACATTACAAATGTAGCGCAATCAAGCGGTTATAAAGGCTGGAATTTTACAGATGGTAACCAAACACGATATAACCTTATAGATCAATTGCAGTCACCATCATATGTACTGTATAGAAATATATTATATAGCTATCACCGAAATGCTTTAGATGAAATGAGCGCTTCTCCAAAAAAAGCAAAATCACGTGTTGTACTTGCTATAAACCAGTTTAAAAAACTAAATACACTAAAACCAAACTCACTTATTCAACGTTTATTTTTTGATGCTAAGGCAGATGAAATTTTAAGTGTTTTTAGTGGCGGACCAACAGTTAAAATTACTGAATTAATTGATGTGCTTAATAAAGTGTCTCCAAATAATGCCTCTAAATGGGGGAAAATCAAATACTAAACCTTGTTATAATTGTTAACTAACCTTTCCATAAAAAACTTTGCTTTAATAGATTCTCTAAATGTTTCCTTTTTAGACGATTTTTCAATAATTACCGGAGAAACAGGCGCTGGTAAATCAATTTTACTAGGTGGTTTAGGATTGCTTCTAGGAAAACGTGCAGATGTGTCTATGGTAAATGACACTGCTGTAAAATGCATTGTAGAAGGCGAGTTTACTATAAGCAGTTATAACTTAAAAACGGTTTTTAAGACACATGATTTAGAGTATGATGATGTTACTATTATAAGACGTGAAATATTACCCTCAGGAAAATCAAGAGCTTTTATTAATGATTCTCCCGTGTCACTACAAGTGTTATCAAAAGTAACCACCTGCTTAATAGATATTCATTCTCAACACCAAACATTGCAACTTACCGATACTGCTTTTCAGTTTGAAGTGGTTGATGCCTTGGCAAAAAACGATAAACCATTAGCAGTATATAGTTTGGCGCTAAAAGATTATCAAAACGCAAATAAAAAATTAACAGCGTTATTAGAGCAACAAAGTAACTCAAATGAAACGGAAGATTACAATACATTTTTGCTAAATGAATTGGTAGCTGCCAAGCTATCAACGGTTCATATAGATGACATCACGCAGGAGTTAGAGCAATTAAATAACGTAGAGACTATACAGCAACAATTATTGCAGGCAAATCAGTTATTTAACAATGATGAGATAGGGGTGTTGCACACGCTTTCAGAATTAAAAAGCACGCTACGAAACATTAGCACGTATTCACCTGAATATGATGCTTTATTTGAAAGAATACAGTCTGCTCAAATTGAGTTAGAGGATGTTTTTGTAGCGGTAGAGCAAGAACAACAATCTGTTGAGGCAAATCCGGAAAGACAACAAGAGCTTACTGATACTGTAAATAGAATACAAACGCTATTTCAGAAACATAAAGTAGACACCATTGAGGCACTTATTTTATTAGAAGAAGAGCTAACCTTATCAGTAGCGGCGGTAGAAAATATAGCAGAAATTATTGCTGAGCAAGAACAGCATTTGGCATCTTGTAAAAGTAAACTCTTAGAAAAAGCAGAAATTATTAGTGCTAATCGTACTAAGGCAATTCCAAAATTAACAAAGCAACTAGAAAAAATATTGGTTAATCTAGGAATGGAAAATGCCAAATTTAATATACAGCTAACACCAAGTGACATACCGCTAAATAACGGAAAAGATATTTTACAATTCTTATTTACGGCCAATAAAGGAGGTGAGTTTAAGCTGTTAAAGAAGGCTGCTTCTGGAGGAGAATTATCTAGGATTATGTTGGCTATTAAGGCAATTTTATCAAAATACAAACAGCTGCCAACTATAATGTTTGATGAAATTGACACTGGAGTTTCTGGAGATATAGCTAATAAAATGGGACTTCTAATGCAGTATATGAGTGAAAACATGCAAGTGTTTAGTATTACACATTTATCTCAAATAGCGAGCAAAGGTAAAGGCCATTTTAAAGTTTATAAGGAAGATATAAACGGAAAAACAGTATCGAACTTAAAAAAGTTAAACCATCAAGAACGCATTACTGAAATTGCAGAAATGATAGGCGGAAAGCACCTTAGTAACACAGCTATACAACATGCTAAAGAGCTGTTGGAAACAGAATAATTGCACATTACAAGTCTAATTTTATTATAAATTTATATATGAAAACACTTTCTAAAGAGTTATTATTGTTTTTAAGTGATTTGGCAATAAACAATAATAGAAATTGGTTTCAAGAGAGAAAACCAGTTTTTAAAGCACATGAGCAAGAGGCTAAAATGTTTTTTGAAGCCATATTTAGCAAGTTAAATGCGGTAGATACTTTAGCATCTTATAAAATGATGCGTATATATAGAGATGTGCGTTTTTCAAAAGATAAAACACCTTATAAAGCACGATTTGCATGTGGTTTTACTAGAGCTACAACAGCACTTAGGGGTGGGTATTTTATAAACATAGAGCCAGGAAACACAATAGTAGGAGGTGGTTTTTACGGCCCTAATTCAGCAGATTTACACCGTATAAGAAAAGAGTTTGAGATAGATTCAGGAGAGATAAATAGCATCTTAGATGATAGTAATTTTGTAAAGTTTTTTCCGAATGGTTTAGAGGGCGCTTCACTTAAAACTGCCCCAAGAGGATTTGATAAAAATCATCCTGCAATTGATTTATTACGTAAAAAACAATTCTATGTAATGAAGTTCTTTACAGATAAAGAGGTTTTATCTCCTGATTTTTCAATAAAAGTAGACCAAACATTCACTGCATTGCGTCCCTTTTTTAATTATATGAGTGAGGTGCTTACAACAGACCTTAATGGAGAGTCAATACTATAAACTTTAAATAAGCAACTATATATAACTACAAAAGCCTCTTTATTAAAGAGGCTTTTGTAGTTATATGCTTTATGAGACTTATAGTCCTTGTGCAGAAAGCAAGTCAATTAATAACGGACTTGAAGGTCTTGGTGCGTCAGGTTCTACAATGTTTCCGTTTGGATCAATTAAAATAAAACGAGGAATACCTGTAATATTATAAAACTTAGAAAACGATTCGTCTCCTCCAAAATGTAGCTGAATGCCTCCTAACTCTTTATCGGCAACCATAGCTTTCCATGCAGCAATAGCTTTTTCCATAGAGCCCTTATGAGCACGTTCGTTATCAACAGAAAGACTCACAAAAACAATATTTTTATCATGATACTTTTGCTCAATCTCTTTTAAGAAAGGTATTTCTTTTTTACAAGGTCCGCACCATGTAGCCCATACATCAATATAAACATATTTTCCTTTTAAATCAGCTAGTGATGTTTTACCACCTTTATAGTTGTCGTATTCAAAATTCATAGCAGGCTTTCCAACAAGTGATTTGTTCTTATTCTTTTCAGCATAAATTTGTATAAGTTGCATAGATAGTGCCTCTAGCTCTTTTGTTTGGTTGGCTACAGTAGTGCTATCTAATAATGTTTCAGCATCTTTAAGTAATGCTAAATAATCGCTCTTAAAAGCAGCAACTCCAGAGTCAAACTTTTCTTGGTTTCCAGAAATTAATGTTTCAAAATCTAAGTTTTTCTGTAAATTATTAACACTTAAAAAGTATTCATTAGCTTTAGGGGTATCTCCTGTAAAACGAAGAGTTTCAGAGAAGTTTTTAGCATCTGCATGCATGACAATATGTTTTCCTTTTTTAACATAAATTCCTGTAGGGTTCTTGCCGTCATACCACATATATTTACCATCTTCTAAACGCAATGTGTCCGAAAAAGAACCATCATCACTAACCGTAATGTCTTTAACAACATTCCTGCCAGAGTATAACGATATTTTTTCGCTACTGCTATTGGTTATTTGTCCGTTAATAAGACTATAGTCTACAGGTTCTTGCGCACAAGAAATAACCGCTAAGGCGCTTAATGTAAATAGTATTTTTTTCATAATTATTTTGATTTGGAGTACACAACATAAGTGTACGTATTAGTTTTAAAAGTCTAAAAATAATAGAAAAATAGGTAATATGCATAAATACTCGCAATTTGTTTAGGAAATAATACGCACATTCTGCATTTTTGAACTCTCAAATAAAGATTATGACACATAGTATTAGTTCAAGCCGATTAACATTAGAAATTATTCAGGATATTATTTTAACAAATAAGACAATAATATTGTCTGAAGAAGCTATTAATAATATTAAAAAATGTAGGGCCTATTTAGATGATAAAATGGCTAAAGAATCTACACCTATATATGGTATTAATACAGGTTTTGGCTCACTATGCGATGTAAAAATTGAATCTGAAAACTTAACATTATTACAAGAAAACCTTGTAATGTCTCATGCTTGTGGAACAGGTGATCGTGTACCTAATAATATTGTAAAATTAATGCTTTTGCTTAAGATACAAAGTTTAAGTTATGGGCATTCTGGTGTGCAGTTACAAACAGTAGAGCGATTAATATCCTTTTTTAATGAGGATATACTTCCGGTAATCTATACCCAAGGCTCATTAGGTGCTTCGGGAGATTTAGCACCATTAGCGCATTTGGCACTGCCTCTTATAGGTGAGGGTGTTGTTATGTATAAAGGAGAGGAAATAACTTCATCAGATTTGTTAGCTAAATTTGGTTGGTCTAAAATTTCCTTACAATCTAAAGAAGGATTGGCTTTATTAAATGGTACTCAGTTTATGAGCGCATATGGGGTGTATAACATTTTAAAAGCATATAAGTTGTCTTATATAGCAGATCTTGTAGGTACAATTTCATTAGAAGGTTTTAACGGAAATAAGTCTCCGTTTTTAGCCTACTCACATATTATTCGTCCGCATAACGGACAGTTAAAAACTGCTGAAAGAATTACTTCTTTTTTAGAAGATAGTGAGTTAATTGTTCAAAAAGGAAAGGCTGTTCAAGACCCGTATTCTTTTAGATGTATGCCACAAGTGCATGGCGCATCAAAAGATACTTTAGCGTTTGTTAAAAAAACAATCGAGACAGAAATTAATTCTGTAACCGATAATCCAAATATATTTGTAGATGAAGATTTGGTCATCTCTGCAGGTAATTTTCACGGGCAACCATTAGCTTTAGCAGCAGATTATTTAGCTATAGCTACGGCAGAATTAGGAAGTATTTCTGAACGACGTACCTATCAGCTTATTTCAGGATTACGTGGCTTGCCAGCGTTTTTAGTAAGTGAACCAGGATTAAATTCGGGGTTTATGATTCCACAATACACAGCTGCAAGTATTGCAAGTGCTAATAAGCAATTGTGTACGCCATCTAGTATAGATTCTATAGTGTCTAGTAACGGACAAGAAGATCATGTTAGTATGGGCGCCAACGGTGCTGTTAAATGCAAGACTGTTGTAGATAATGTAGAGCGTATTTTAGCAATAGAGTTGTTAAATGCTACGCAAGCATTGGCGTTTAGACAACCTTTAAAGTCTTCTCCTTTTATAGAGTCTTTTGTAAGTACTTATCGCAAAGAAGTGTCTTTTGTAGAAAAAGATAGACTATTACATGATGATATTCAAAAATCAATAGCGTTTATAACAGATACAGCATTAGAGGCAGAGTTATTGTTTGGATAAGTAGAAATCAA
This sequence comes from Flavobacteriaceae bacterium, assembly GCA_965178655.1. Lineage (GTDB taxonomy): Bacteria > Bacteroidota > Bacteroidia > Flavobacteriales > Flavobacteriaceae. The sequence continues at coordinate 246,412 of OZ238266.1, read as the reverse complement.
GTTAAATTTTTACTGAATAAAAAAGACATACTGTTTACTATTAAAAAAAGGATTGCATATTGTTTAGTATTCATGATGTAGTATGTTTAGTAAAAACAATAACGTTATGACAAACCCTACATATCTTCAGAGATTTGCTTTAATCTATTGCTGTCTAAAATTTTAATTTGCTTTCCTTTTAAATCTATAGTACCTTCTTTTTTAAGTTCAGATAATAATCTAATTGTAGATTCTGTTGCAGTACCTACAACGCTAGATATTTCTTCTCTACTTAGAACAATGTTTATAAAACCATCGTTGTTAGTTTCAAATGTTTCGCTTAAAAAAAGTAGGGTATCAGCCAATCGTTGACGGATTTTTTTCTGTGCCATTTTAGAAATAGAAGTATTGGCTTCTTTTAAGTCTGCACAAGCCGTTTTCATCATATCTAATGTAAAATCAGGATTTGTTTTTAAGCAGTGAGACATTTCTTCTTTAGGAATAAAGCAAACTTGCATGTCATCTAAGGCAGTTACTGTTAAAGAAACAGACTCTTCTGCAACAACAGATCTATAGCCTAATAAGTCGCCTTTTGTGCCAAAGCGGACAATCTGCTCTTTACCATTGCTGTTTAATTTAGATAGTTTACAGGCACCAGAGCTTACACAAAACACACCGTTTAAGGTTGTTCCTTCCGTAAAAAGAACATCTCCTTTTTTAAAATTAACTTCGGTTTTAGTATCTGAAAGGCGTATAAGTTCTTCGTTCTTTAATGCTTTTAAACTATTTAAATTTCGAATAATACACTGCTGACATTTCCCCATATAAAGATTACTTTTCTACAAAGATATTACAATTATGATAAATATCATTGTTACTTATGTTACATAATTATAAATTTGCATTGGGTAAAAATAAAATATGAAAGAAAGTAGTTGTTTTCACTGTGGTGACACAAGTGTTTCAATGGTTTTGTTTGATGAGAAACAATTTTGTTGCAATGGCTGTAAGACCGTTTATGAAATATTAAATGAGCACGAATTATCGAAATATTACGATATGGAGCAAACTCCAGGAAAATCTCCTGAGGTAAACTCTAGTAAGTATGACTATTTATCTACCAATAAAATAGCAGAAAAATTATTAACGTTTTCTGATGATACTACACAGGTAGTAACATTACAAATTCCTCATATTCATTGTAGTTCTTGTATTTGGGTATTAGAAAACTTAAATAAATTACATAGTGCTATTATAGTATCTCGTGTAAACTTCCCTAAAAAAACGGTACAAATTACTTATAAGCATAAATCAATCTCATTACAAGATGTAGTGCTACTTTTAGTAAGTATAGGGTATGAGCCTTACATAAGTTTAGCAAATAAAGGAAGTCAAAAAACTAAAAAAGATAATACGTTGCTATACAAACTAGCAATTGCAGGATTTTCATTCGGAAATGTCATGTTTTTGTCTTTTCCAGAATATTTTGAAATGAATGAATTTTGGCTAAATCAATTTAAGCCTTTCTTTCATTACATCATGCTGTTTTTTACAATTCCTGTAGTGTTTTATGCTGCGCAAGATTATTTTAAAGCGGCGTATAAAGGTATTAGGCATGGTATTATAAATATAGATATTCCTATTGCTTTGGGGGTCTTGGTACTTTTTGTTAGAAGTGTGTTTGATGTTGTTACACAAACCGGTCAAGGTTTTTTTGACAGCCTATGTGGTTTGGTTTTCTTTTTATTATTGGGTAAATTTTTTCAGAAAAAGACATATAGCTTTCTCTCTTTTGAGCGCGATTATAAATCATATTTTCCAATAGCCGTTACTGTTTTAAACAATAACAAGGAGGAATCAATCCCTGTGCATGATATAAAAAAGGGTGATCGACTTTTAATTAGAAATCAAGAGTTGATTCCTGTAGATTGTACATTGATAAAAGGACATGCAATTATAGATTATAGTTTTGTTACGGGAGAATCAAAACCAGTTGCCAAGCAGGAGGGTGCTCAGCTTTTTGCAGGAGGAAAACAAGAAAAAGGAGCTATAGAAGTGGTGGCTCTAAAAACAATATCGCAAAGTTATTTAACTCAGCTATGGAGTAATGATGTCTTTAATATAAATAAGCAAGATCAGTTAGAAACATTAACTAATGCAATTAGTAAGTATTTTACAATTGTAATATTGGCAATCACCGCTATAACATTTACTTATTGGTTTATTGTAGATAAAGCAATTGTAATAAATGCTGTTACTGCAGTGTTAATTATAGCTTGTCCTTGTGCATTAGCACTATCAGCGCCTTTTACTTTAGGAAATGTATTGCGTATTCTTGGTCGTAAAAAAATGTATCTAAAAAACGCAACAGTAATAGAGTCGTTGTCAAAGATAACAACTGTAGTGTTCGATAAGACAGGCACCTTAACCAATAGTAAAAAAAGCAGCATTCAATACACAGGAACAGCTTTGTCTTTAGCACAAAAAACAGCTATTAAGTCTGTTTTACGAGGCTCTAATCATCCGTTAAGTAGAATGTTGTATGTACATTTTAAAGATATTGAGACTACTGACGTATCTAATTTTAAAGAGCATGTAGGAAAAGGGGTTGAAGCTAGTATTTTAGATGTTAAAATTAAAATTGGTGCTGCAAAATTTGTTGGTGCTAAGCCCTTAAAAACAAATAAATCAGTAATACATATAGCTTTTAATGGTATAGAAATAGGTGTTTTTGTTGTTGGTAATTCATATCGTACTGGTGTGGAAAAAGTATTTAAAACATTAGCAAAAAATGTAAATTTAGTTGTTTTGTCTGGAGATAATGATGGCGAAAAGGAATATTTGTCAGCTAGTTTACCAAACAAGACGGCTTTGGTTTTTCATCAAAAACCTGATGAAAAATTAACCTATATAAAAAACTTGCAAGATAAAGGAGAGCAGGTGTTAATGGTAGGCGATGGTTTAAATGATTCAGGTGCTTTAGCGCAAAGTAATGTAGGTATTGTTATTTCAGAAAATGTAAATGTATTTTCACCTGCCTGTGACGCTATTGTTGATGCCAGTACTTTTTCGGAAATTCCCAAGTTGCTGCGGTTTTCAAAACTTGCTAAGTATGTTATTATTATGAGTTTTATTATTTCTTTTTTATATAATATTATAGGCTTGTCTTTTGCTGTATCTGGAAACTTATCTCCAATAATAGCAGCTATACTAATGCCGCTAAGCTCTATATCTGTAGTCGCATTTGTAACATTTACAACTAATGTAATGGGTCGAAAATTATTTCGATAATATCCTTCTTTTTCTGTAAAAACTGATATTTATCATATTTCCTTTTTATTCCTTGACATACCTTTGTTCTTGGTAAAAAGAAGACATGGGGGTAATCTATATTTTAATAACAATAAGCACATTGGTAGCTTTACTGTTTTTCGGCATATTCATTTATGCGGTTAAAAGTGGGCAGTTTGAAGATTCTTACACACCATCGGTACGCATGTTATTTGATGACGAGTTAAAACCTACTTCTGAGACAAACACTAAAAACGATTAATTTCATGGAAAAAGAACAATTTTATTACGATAATAAAATCGTAAAAAACTTTATGTATGCTACCATATTATGGGGCTTAGTTGGAATGACGGTAGGGCTATTATTAGCACTAATGTTTATATTTCCTAATATTACTGATGGTATTTCATGGTTAAGTTTTGGACGTTTACGTCCCTTACATACTAATGCAGTTATTTTTGCTTTTGTAGGAAATGCAATTTTTGCAGGAGTGTATTACTCCTTACAACGGTTGCTAAAAGCTAGAATGGCAAGTAACTTTTTAAGTAAATTTAATTTTTGGGGTTGGCAATTAATTATTGTTGCTGCAGCAATTACACTTCCTTTAGGATACACTTCAACAAAAGAATATGCAGAGTTAGAGTGGCCAATAGATATTGCAATAGCACTTGTATGGGTAGCTTTTGGGGTAAATATGATTTGGACTATTTTTAAGCGTAGAGAGCGTCATTTATATGTGGCAATATGGTTTTACTTAGCAACATTTGTTACTGTTGCAGTACTGCACATTTTTAATAGTTTAGAGTTGCCTATTTCATTTATGAAGAGTTACTCTGTTTATGCAGGTGTACAAGATGCTTTAGTACAATGGTGGTACGGACATAATGCCGTAGCATTCTTTTTAACAACACCATTTCTAGGTTTAATGTACTATTTTGTGCCTAAAGCAGCAGGACGACCAGTCTATTCTTATAGGTTATCAATTGTACACTTTTGGTCTTTAATATTTATTTATATCTGGGCAGGACCACATCACTTATTATATACATCACTACCAGAATGGGCTCAAAATTTAGGGGTTGCATTTTCAGTAATGCTACTGGCACCATCTTGGGGAGGTATGATAAACGGACTATTAACACTTCGTGGTGCATGGGATAAAGTTAGAGTAGATCCAGTGTTAAAATTCATGGTTGTAGCTATTACTGGTTACGGTATGGCAACTTTTGAAGGACCATTATTATCTCTTAAAAACGTAAATGCTATTGCACATTATACAGACTGGATTGTTGCCCATGTTCATGTTGGCGCCTTAGCATGGAATGGATTCTTTACATTTGGAATGATTTATTGGCTAGTGCCAAAAATGTTTAAAACAAAAATACACTCATTAGCACTTGCTAATACACACTTTTGGTTGGGTACATTAGGTATTATACTATACGCTTTACCAATGTATGTAGCAGGATTTGTACAAGCAGAAATGTGGAAACAATTTTCGGCAGAGGGTACTTTAATATATAGTTTTATTGATACTCTAGTAGCAATAAAACCAATGTACTGGATGCGTGCCATAGGAGGTTCATTATATATTGTAGGAGCATTTGTAATGCTATATAATATGATTAAAACAATAAAATCCGGACAACAAGTTACTGATGAGTTAGCAGAAGCACCAGCTTTAAAAAAGATAGGTAAAGGCCGATTAAAAGGTGAAACTTTTCATGTTTGGTTAGAGCGTAAACCTGTGCAGTTAACCATTCTAGCAACCATAGCAATTTTAATAGGTGGGGCAATACAAATTATACCTACTATTTTGGTGAAATCTAATATACCAACAATAACGGAAGTAAAACCATATACACCTTTAGAACTAGAAGGTCGTGATATTTATATTCGTGAAGGTTGTGTGTCTTGTCACTCACAAATGATTCGTCCGTTTAGATCAGAAGTAGAGCGCTACGGAGAATACTCAAAAGCAGGAGAGTTTGTATATGATCATCCGTTTTTATGGGGGTCTAAGCGTACTGGGCCAGATTTACACAGAGAAGGCGGTAAAAAATCTAATGTATGGCATTTTAATCATATGTATGACCCACAGGCAATTGAAGAAAAATCTATTATGCCTCGTTATCAATGGTTAATAACAAGTAAGCAATCATACGCGCAAACAATCGATAAAATGAATGCTATGGTAACATTAGGAGTACCATATACACAAGATGAAATTGATACAGCAATGCAAAATATTGATGCCCAGGCAACAAAAATTGCAGATGACTTATTACTAAACGAAGATATAAACCTGTCTTTTACAGAAGAAGAAGCCGAAAAAGGTGCTGAATTTGTACCGCTAAAAGATCGTGAAATAATATCGCTAATAGCCTATTTACAGCGATTAGGAACGGATATTAAAGTAAAAGAGACTGTAAACTAATACATATAAAAATTATGTTAAAATTTATAAAAGGACACATGGAATCTATTGATGGTATAGAAATATACCCTCTAATGTCATTATTGATATTCTTTACTTTTTTTGTAGCACTTTTTTGGTGGGTATTTACCTCAAAAAAAGCATATATACAAGAAGTAAGTCAGTTGCCACTAGAGTTAGAATCTAATAAAAACAAGAACTAAAAACGAATTATATGAAAACATATTTTCCTTCTTATATAAGAATACCTGTTATTTTTTTCGCTGTAGCAGGCGCTATTGAATACTTGATAGACACCGGTAGTCAACCCGCATTTATAAAGCACCCAGAGGTGCTAGGTCTCCTAATGTTATTTTTATTTGTGCTTATAGCATTTGAAATTTGCTATGCCGCAATAGAAAACTTTATGAGCAAAACAGAAGTGTCACCTTCTAAACCAGCTTGGTACGCTAGTTTTGTAGACTATTTTACAAAACCAGTAACATTAGAGGAAGAGGAAGCAGTAGAACTAAACCATAATTATGATGGTATAAAGGAATTAGATAACTCATTACCACCATGGTGGGTATACTTATTCTATGCAACAATAGTTTTTGCTGCAATATATTTAATCCGTTCAGAAGTATTTGATCAAAACAGTCAAATAGATGAATTTAATACAGAGGTTAAGGTTGCTGAAATACAATTTGAAGAATGGAAAAAAACAGCTAAAGATTATGTAGATGTAAGCAGTGTAACGCTACTTACAACAGCAGAAGACTTAAGTACAGGAAAAAAGCTGTATGACCAAAACTGTGCTGTTTGTCATAAAGTTGATGGTGGTGGAAGTATAGGTCCAAATCTTACTGATAAAAACTGGATATTAGGTGGAGGTGTTAAAAATATATTTAAAACCATATCTAAAGGAGGTAGACCAGATAAAGGAATGGAAGCATGGGGTAAAAAAGGATTGAAAGCCATGCAAATACAACAAATATCAAGTTACATTATAAGCCTAGAAGGAAGTAATCCAGACAACGGAAAACAACCTGAAGGCGAGATTTGGGAAGAAAAAGAGTAATATTCTTACAATCTCAATTATTAAAAAAGAATACTCCTAGGCGCCGCTTAGGGGTTTTCTTTTAAAACACCATTACCGAGTACTTGTCTATCTTTGGTAGAAAATCATTGAAAAATAAATATAAGCAGATGAAGAAGGCTACTGACAAAGCAGTTTTTAGAGATTCTATTTCAACAATCAGTACTGATGGAAAGAGAGAATGGGTGTTTCCTAAAAAGCCTGTGGGCAAGTTTTACAACTATCGCAAATGGTTGAGTTATTTGTTACTATTGTGCTTAATAAGTTTTCCGTTTGTTAAAATAAACGGTAATCAATTTTTCTTATTTAATATCATTGAGCGAAAGTTTAATATTTTCAGCTTTCCCTTTTGGCCACAAGATTTCTATTTAGTTGTCCTTTCAATGATAATAGGAGTAGTGTTTGTTATACTATTTACGGTTATTTACGGCCGAATATTTTGTGGTTGGATATGCCCACAAACAATATTCTTAGAAATGGTTTTTCGCAGAATAGAATATGCAATTGAAGGTGATAGCGGCAAGCAAATTAAACTAAATAAACAATCCTGGAATACAGAAAAAGTGATTAAAAAAGGGAGTAAATGGATTATTTTCTTTATAATTTCTTTTCTCATTGCAAACGTATTTTTAGCATACTTTATAGGGAGTGATGTGCTACTACAATATATAGAAGATGGCGTATTTAAACACAAAACAACAGTTGGTTTACTGCTTGTATTTACACTAGTATTTTTCTGGGTATTTACATGGTTCAGAGAACAAGTATGTGTAATTGCTTGTCCGTATGGTAGGCTACAAGGCGTTTTATTAGATAATAAAACAATTAATATAGTATATGATTATGTTCGTGGAGAACGAAAAAACGGACGCTCAAAATTTAGAAAAAATGAAAACCGTAAAGCCCTAGATAAAGGTGATTGTATTGATTGTAACCAATGTGTAGCTGTTTGTCCAACCGGAATAGATATTAGAAACGGTACACAGCTAGAATGTGTAAATTGTACAGCCTGTATTGATGCTTGTGATTTTATGATGGAAAAGGTAGACTTGCCAAAAGGATTAATCAGGTTTGCTTCGGAAGATAATATCGCAAAAAATGAAAAGGCACGATTTACAACACGCCATAAATCCTATACAGCAGTTTTAATAATACTGTCGCTTGTAATGGGTGTCTTACTTTTTTTACGTAATGATATAGAGGCTACCCTGTTTAAATTGCCAGGGCAGTTATATGAAAAAAAAGAGAATAACATTATTAGTAATGTATTTAAATATAAGCTTGTAAATAAAACAACAGATGAATTTAGAGATATTCAATTTAAGATATTATCTCATAAAGGTGTTGTAAAAGATGTGGGGATTTCAAAAATAACTTTGCCTAAGCAAGATCTTGTTTCAGGAACATTATTTATAGAAATTCCATTGAAAGCATTAAAAAAAGATAGAGAAAAGGTTATTATCGGAATATTTTCTGACAATGAACAAATAGAAACAACAACGGTTAATTTTTTAGGCCCGCGAAAATTTAAATAAATACAAATGAAAATAAATTGGGGAACAGCAATCGTCATTGTAATTATGGCATTTATGAGTTTTATTTTATTCTTGGTAATAAAAATGTCTACCAATAATAATTATAACCATGATTTAGTAGTTGAGGACTATTATAAAAAAGAACTATTGTTTCAAAAAGAAATAGATAAAGAAGCCAATGCAAAGGCGCTAAAAACTCCAATAGAGTTCATACAAACTACTGAAGGATTACGATTTGTTTTCCCTGAAATGTTTGAACCATCAAAAATTAAAGGAACAATGTTTCTATACAGACCATCTGATAAGAGCATGGATATTTCACTACCATTATCCATGAATTCTAATGTCTTATTTTTACCCAAGAAAAGTCTTTCAGATGGTCGTTGGAACATTGCTATTGATTTCTCTTACAAAAAGAAATCTTACTTATTTAAAGCAGAAATTAATTTATAAATAATGCTATTTACAGGATTCTTATTAGGGTTGTTAGGGAGTTTACATTGTGTTGGAATGTGCGGTCCTATAGCCTTAATATTGCCTGTTAGCAACACCAACACTGTAAAAAAAGCACTACAGGTGTTTTTGTATCATTCAGGTAGGCTACTAAGCTATAGTGTTTTAGGTGTGTTGTTTGGAATATTAGGAAAAGGATTACATCTGGCAGGACTCCACCAACATATAGCAATTGCTACAGGAGGGTTAATGATTGTTTTTGTATTGTTTCCTAAAATAATAGCAAGGTTCACTATAAGAGCTAATCCAATAACCAAATTATTAGCAAAAACTAAAAGTCAATTAGGTCTATATTTAAAAAAAGACTCTTATTATGCGCTCTTCTTAATAGGTTTTTTTAATGGTTTTTTGCCCTGTGGTATGGTTTATATGGCAGTAGTAGGAGCAATTGCAATGCCTAATATAGCTACAGCTATTTTATATATGTTGCTTTTTGGTTTAGGAACGGTACCTTTATTAACAGGGGTTATCTATATAAAAACACTGTTTAGTAATCAGGTTAGACAAACTTTTCAAAAAATGATTCCAGCATTTGTAGTTATTGTAGGCATACTATTTATTTTGAGAGGCTTAGGGCTAGGTATCCCGTTTATATCTCCCCAAGACACACAACTTTACCTACAAACAGCGCCAGCAGAGTGCTATTAGAAGTTAAATAATACATATCTTTTTTGTATATTGACTGTTGTTATAAATAAGTTTTAATAGTAATATAAAGTATATATTGCAGTATGTTAAATTATCATAATTTTTTTTATATGAAGCGTGTCATTAATATCATAATTTTATTATTAATTACGTTTACCAGTTTACATAGTCTTGCTCAAGATATTCATTTACAATCTAAACTGGAAGAAATTGAAATCAAAGAGGATTCATCTTTTGTTAGAAAGGTTACAGTTCAGTTTAAAAAGAGTGATATGCCTCAATATTATCCAATATTTTATGACACAGAATTAGAGAAAATTTCAGATATTAATATTTTTTCTAAAAAAGGAAAACGTTTTAAACGTTTGTCTATAAAGGAAATCCATGAAGAAGATGTTAACTTAGACTATATAGCAAGTAAGAAAGTTAAAACTATTATGATTCCAAAAGATGCAGAAGTAATGCTAACGTATCTGGTATCATGTAAAGAGTTGATATATTTTTCAAGCTTAGAATTTTTTTCATATAACGATATTGACACATTAAAATATCAAATAAAAATCCCTAAAAAATTTGAATTAGCGCATAATACAATTTATAAAGATTCCTTATCTTTCTATGCCATAGATTCTATAAAGACTGATACTGGTGCTCTGTGGGATATAAAGGTTTCTCCAAAAAAAATAACACCATCCCCACTACGTTTTTTAGGAATTTATAAAAACATAAAAGTTCCATTAATGCAAACGCTTGTAATTCCAAGTTCATATAAAGATAAACCTATCAATTATATGAACGATTGGTATTTTAAAAGTACAGCACCTACAAAGCAATTAAATGCTTCGGCAAAACAAAAAATTAATGAATTAACAAATGGTGTCACAGACCCTCTTAAAATTATAAACATCATTTATAGTTATGTAAAAAATAATTTTAAATATGTTGCAATAGAAATTGGTATGGGGGCTTTTATCCCCTCACATGTTAATGAGGTTTATTTAAATAAACAAGGCGACTGTAAAGATCTTTCAAATTTTCTGTCGGAAGCATTAAAATATAAGGGGATTAGGTCTGATATAGCCCTCGCAGCAACTTTTGATCATATTAGTGATTGCACGTTCCCTTCATTAAGTGCAGCCAATCATGTTATTGGTGTTGCTTATGTAAAAGACAAAGTTATATTGCTAGACCCTACAGATCCTATTCATTTAGAAGGAACTCCTGTAGAAAGTTTGCAAGGACGCACTATATTAATTATAAATGAAAAGGGTGGCGAGTTTTATAATGTAAATAGGTTTGACCCTGAACAAAATGAAATTGTATATCGTTTAAGTCTAATAGAAAAGGTAAGTGGTATGCTTTTAAAAGGAGAGTTTAATGTTGTTTATAACGGTATCTCAAGTAATTATTTAAAACGAAGCCTTAGGAATGAAGGAAAAGAAAAATTTGAAAACCTTATAAAAATATTTTATAAAGAAATTTTTAAGAATCAATTGGTTTCAAAATTAACAATGAAAAATGAATTGGAAAAAATTTATTTTGAAGGAGATATTTTGATCGATGGAAAAATATTTAATGATGGTTTAAAAAAATATTTGTTTATAGACTTTTTACCAAAACTTATAGAAACAGAAAATAGAGAAGTATTAACAGACGGCACTTACTTAGGAGTACCTTTTCATAAAAAAGTCTACACAAAAATAAAATTAGATAGTCCAATTGAAATATTTAAGCCTATAATACATACTCTTGATGGAGAAGGGGTGTCGCTAAAGATTACTATAAGAGCCTTATCAAGCCTAGAAATAGAATGTAATTATGATTTTGTTTTAGACTATATATATGTAGAAAACGAAAATATTGATAAAATAAATGAAACTTTAATGTTTTTTAAAAAAATAGTTAATGAACCCGTTCCTTTCCAAAAACAAAAAAAATAGTATCGTTATTATATGCGCATGTGTGTGTTTTTATAATTTCAAATCTATTGAAATTAGCGATATAAAAAACTCATTTTTAACACTTTGCAAGAACTCAGATGCGTATTATACATATTCATATAATGATGTTTCATATGTTAAATATTGGGCAGGCTACAAAAGGTATGTTTCAGTTAGTAATAAGATGGTGGTAAACACTAGCAAAGGAGTCGATAATTATGCTTTTTTAAATTTGGGCGAGTATGAAAGTAATCACTTGAAAAGTATTAAGGTTAAAACATTAAAATCTGATGGTTCAGTTGTTGAATTAGATTCTAGTTTAGTATTTAAGCGAAGTTCTAAAGCAAAGGATTTTAGCGCTATTAATTATCCTATTCCTGCAGTAGAACCTGGTGATACTATTGAGACAGAATATGTTTATTACGAAAACTTGAAAGAAATGAATTTAATGAGCTATGTAAACTTATATACAAGTTTGCCTAGCATAAATTCGCAATATACTATAAGTACAAGCGCAGATTTATATGTAAGATATAAATCTTATAATGAGTTTCCTGAGCCAAAAATAGTCTCTAATGACTCATTGGTTTATTTGCAGTTTTCAATGGATAACGTAAAAGGATTAGTGGATAATGAATATAATTGTTTGCCTTGTGAAATACCATATTTGTATTATTCCTTAGAAAAAAAGAATAATGTGTTAAGAACTTGGAAAGATGTTTATAATGAAGAATTCAATTTTCTTACGCAACCAATGGCATTAGATTTTGATCGGTCGTCATATTATAAAAGATGGAAACGTAGAGTAATTGGGGTGGCTAAAGACAGTTCTAAGCAACATAAATTTGATTTGTTACATAGAGAAATATTGAAAAAATTTAAAATGCAACCTATTCAAGGTAATGAGTTTATAAAATCTAATGGATTCTTTCTAAAAGAAGAAAGATTTGACCCCTTTAGTATTAGAAGGTTTTATAGACAAGTTTTTGAAGATTTAGGGATTAAATATTGGGCAGTATTTGCTAGAGAGAAACATTCAGGCCCTATTGATGTACATTATATTAGAAAAGGAGAGTTTGACCACATATTTTTTGCCTTTGAAAACGAACAAGGATTTATAGAGTTTTTATACCCGCATGAAAATTTTTTCATGTATCAAATTGGTGAAATTCCAACATCACTATATAATACTGAAGCTATTTTAGTTAAGCCAATTCTAAAAAAGAAGCAACGTAAAAAAGATAAATTCATAGATAGAGACTTAAAACTTGCTACTGTAGATTCTGTGTCTGTAAAAATGGTTAATCTCCCAGGCTTAGGGGTAAATCATAACTATTTACACCAATCAATATCTAGTAAAGTTAATATTGAAAATAAAAAAACTTCTTTTAGGTACAGGTTTAAAGTTTCTGGAGGATTATCTACAGAAACGCGAAAATTTTATGCGATGTTAGATCAGAATAAAGAGGTAAATGATTATTATAATGCACTTTCAAAGTTTGAGGGTAGTGATACTACAATACAAATTGACTCAGTTACAAATCGCGTGCAAAATGGAGAAAGACCCTTTTCTTATACAGTAGGTGCGGAAGGCATTTTAAATAATGTTGTCAATTTTGTAAACGACAGTCTAGTAAGTCTGTCGATTAACGAGCTGATAAAGCATAATATCGTTTAAAAATAATTTTGGAGAATACTTTTTTGAATTAAAAAAGAGTGGAGATAAACAACTTAAATTACAGTCGAAATATAAAATTTTAAAAAAAACAATTCCAAAAGAACAATTAGGTAAACTAGATTCTTTAAATAATTATGTTAAAACTGCAAAAAATAAAAGGTTGCTTATAAAATTAAAAAAAGAAACCACTAATTAGTATCAAAAAACATATAACAACCCTTTTATATTGTCATTGAAAATAGTGATGTGCTAGGTTTATTGCGTTGTAGCAAGACATCAAAAGCCATACAGATATTTCTAATATATGGTTTGCCTTTTTCAGGTACACTTAAACCACTTTTTTCAATAATAACAAGACCGTCTTTTTCTAGTTCAGACAATAATTGTAATGATTTTGGTAAATCGCTAAATGTTGTTTCAGTAGTAGCCCAAGAGGTGTTAAAATGACACATGATATTTAAGATATGTTGTCGTATAACTAAATCTTCGTTACTAAGCAAATGTCCTCTAAATATAGGGAGTAAACCATCACTAACCATTTTAGTATACCCCTTAACAGTTTTCTCATTTTGAGCAAAAGCATACCAAGTATCGCTAATAGCCGACATACCTAAGCCAACCATTAATTGTGTTTTATTTGCAGAATACCCCATAAAGTTACGATGCAATGTTTTGGTTTTAGTAGCCGTATATAAGCTATCGGTTTCTAGAGCAAAGTGATCCATGCCTATTTCAATATAGCCAGCCTCCTGTAGCCATAATTTTCCTTTTTCATAAAGCAAACGTTTGTCATTATCCTTAGGCAAATCATGCTCATTAAAGCCACGCTGTCCAACACCTTTTATCCACGGTACATGTGCATAGCTATAAAACGCAATTCTATCGGGTTGTAAAGTTTTTGTATGTTTAATAGTGTTTTCAATACTCTGTAAGGTTTGAAACGGCAAACCAAAAATTAAATCATGACTTATAGACGTATAGCCAATTTCTCTAGCCCATAGGGTAACCTGCTTTACCCGTTCAAAAGTTTGCTTGCGATGTATGGCCTTCTGTACCTTTTCATCATAATCTTGAACCCCAAAACTAACACGTGTAAAGCCTAAATTGTATAAACACTGTAATTGTTCTTTTGTAGTATTGTTAGGGTGTCCTTCAAAACTAAATTCATGATTGCTATGTTTTTCGGCATACTTAAAAATTCCTAATATTAATTTTTCTAAATTTTCAGAAGAGAAAAATGTAGGTGTTCCACCACCCAGATGAATTTCTTTAATAATAGGCATCTCTAAAGCCAGATCAACATATAGTTTCCATTCTTTCAAGACCGTTTCAATATAATCTTCTTCTACCTCATGTCGTTTGGTAATATGCTTATGGCAAGCACAAAAAGTACAAAGACTTTCACAAAATGGTAAATGTATGTATAAACTAATGCCTTCGGATTGATTACTTTCTGATAAAGCCAATTGAAATGTTTTAACCCAATCGGTTGTTTTAATCCCATTAGCATTCCAATACGGAACAGTAGGGTAGCTTGTATATCTTGGTCCGGGGATATTATACTTTTGAATAAGAGAATTTGTCATTTAAGAATGGAGCTTTTTTTGGGGTAAAAATACAATCAATAATAATGTTTAAAGATGATAATAATCAGTTTACAAGATTTTTATGAACTGAATACTTACTTTTGCTGAAAATAGATAAGTATATGAATAGTATTGATAGTTTAAAGTGGCGCTATGCAGCTAAAAAATTTGATGAGAATAAACAATTGTCAGATGATAAAGTATCGGTTTTAAAAGAAGCGTTTACACTTACACCAACCTCTTATGGTTTACAGCCTTTAAAGTTAGTTGTAGTAAGAGATAAAGCTATACAGCAACAATTAGCAGCACAGTCATTTAATCAGCAACAAGTGGCACAAGCCTCTCATGTACTTGTAATTTGTATAGAAAAGAGGATAGATGCTGAGTATATTAAAAAGTGTTTTGAGAATGAAAAAAATATAAGAGGCACTAAAGATGAAGTATTGGCACCGTTCAGAAATTTTTTAACAAGCCATTTTTCATCTAAAACTCCTGCAGAAATAACTGAGTGGGCAACACGACAAGCCTATATTGCTTTAGGTAATTTACTTACAGTATGTGCGGCAGAAAAAATAGATGCCTGCCCAATGGAAGGTTTTCTTCCTGAAAAATACAACGAAATATTAAAATTAAGCGCCCACAACATATCTTCGGTATTGGTATTACCGGTAGGGTATCGTGCAGCAGATGATATGTTTTCAGAACTTAAAAAAGTACGAAAGTCAGTAGCGGAAAATACAATAGATTTCCCTACTTTTGCAAAAAAATAAAATTCAACTATGTTATCAGTTTCAAACTTATCAGTTCAGTTTGGTAAAAGAGTCCTTTTTGATGAGGTAAATACAGCATTTACACAAGGTAATTGCTATGGTATTATTGGTGCCAATGGTGCCGGTAAATCTACATTTTTAAAAATACTATCCGGCATGCAAGAACCTACATCTGGGCAGGTTAATTTAGAGTCTGGTAAGCGTATGTCTGTTTTATCTCAAGACCACTATGCTTATGATGAGTTTACAGTGCTAGAAACAGTTTTAATGGGTAACACAGAGTTGTATGCCATTAAAAAAGAAATGGATGCGCTATATGCCGATTATAGCGATGAAAATGCTGATAGAATAGGAGAGTTGCAAGTTATTTTTGAAGAAATGAATGGTTGGAATGCAGATTCTGATGCGGCTTCAATGCTATCAAACCTTGGAATTAAGGCAGACATGCACTACACCTTAGTATCGGAATTGGATGGTAAGCAAAAAGTACGTGTATTATTATCAAAAGCATTATTCGGAAATCCAGATGTATTAATAATGGATGAGCCTACCAATGATTTAGATTATGAAACAATAGCATGGTTAGAAACATTTTTAGCAAACTTTGAAAACACGGTAATAGTAGTATCGCATGACCGTCACTTTTTAGATGCTGTTTGTACGCATATCTCAGATATCGACTTTAATAAAATTACACACTTTTCAGGAAATTATACGTTCTGGTATGAATCTAGTCAGCTAGCAGCAAGACAACGCTCTCAGCAAAACAAAAAATCTGAAGAAAAAGCAAAAGAATTACAAGACTTTATTGCACGTTTTAGCGCAAATGCTTCTAAGGCAAAACAAACTACTTCTCGTAAAAAAATGCTTGAAAAACTAAAAGTAGAAGACATTAAGCCTTCAAGCCGACGTTATCCAGCTATTATTTTTGATAGAGAAAGAGAAGCAGGAGATCAAATTTTAAATATAGAAAAACTAGCTGCTTCAGATGAGGAAGGGGTGCTATTTACAGATGTAGATATCAACTTAAATAAAGGAGATAAAGTTGCTATTATTTCAAGAAACTCTAAAGCTACTACAGCCTTTTATGAGGTGTTAAACGATAAATTAAAGGCACAAGCAGGAAACTATAAATGGGGTGTAACAACTAACCAATCATACTTGCCATCTGATAATTCAGCATATTTTAATAACGATTTATCGTTAGTAGATTGGTTGCGTCAATGGGCAAAAACAGAGGAAGAGCGCGAAGAAGTAAATATTCGTGGTTTCTTAGGAAAAATGATATTTAGTGGAGAGGAAGCTTTAAAAACATGTAGAGTGCTATCTGGAGGAGAAAAAGTACGTTGTATGTTAAGTAGAATGATGATGACTAGAGCAAATGTATTATTGCTAGATGAGCCAACAAATCACTTAGATTTAGAAAGTATTACGGCACTAAATAATTCTCTAAAAAACTTTAAAGGTACAATACTATTCAGCACACATGATCATGAGTTTAGCCAAACAGTTGCTAACCGTATCATAGAAATAACACCAAAAGGCGTTATTGATAAATACACCACTTTTGATGAGTATATGAATGATGATAAAATTAAAGAATTGCGTGCTAAAATGTATGCATAATTTATTGCCTAAAAACACAAAAAAGGAGGACTACTAGTCCTCCTTTTTTGTACCTGTATATCATTGTAATTACACGAGGCGCATTTTTTTACTATAAAAAGGGAGTATTTACCCAAGAATTTCCTTAAATTTGTTTTCCAAATAACCGTTTGGAATTCATGGAAAAACAAAAAGTGTTACTGAACTCAAAAGAAGTGAATATAATACTTCACCGATTGGCCTCTCAGCTAATTGAAAAACATGACGATTTTTCTAATACCGTTTTAATAGGATTACAACCTAGAGGCGCCTTTTTAGCCAACAGAATAAAAAGCCTATTAGAAACATTTTATAATATCTCAAATATACAACTAGGCCTCTTAGATATTACCTTTTATAGAGATGACTTTAGAAGAGGAGACACCCCTTTAGAAGCCAGTACAACAGCCATTGATTTTGATATAGAAAACAAAAACATTATTTTTATAGATGATGTGTTATACACCGGAAGAAGTATTAGAGCAGCACTTACTGCAATAGATTCTTTTGGTCGTCCTAAAGATATAGAGCTACTAACCCTAATAGACAGAAGGTTTAGTAGACATTTACCAATACAGCCAAATTATAAAGGCCGACAGGTAGATGTTATAAATAATGAAAAAGTAAAAGTAATGTGGGCAGAAAATGAAGGAGAAGATGCCGTTTATTTAACATCAAAGTAACACAATGAGCGAATTAAGCGTACAACATTTATTAGGCATAAAATACCTAACTCCAGCAGATATAGATCTGATTTTTAAAACAGCAGATCATTTTAAAGAAGTCATTAATAGACCAATAAAAAAAGTGCCTTCTTTACGAGATATTACCATTGCCAACTTATTTTTTGAAAACTCTACTAGAACAAAATTGTCTTTTGAATTGGCAGAAAAAAGATTATCGGCAGATGTGGTTAATTTTTCTGCAGCACAATCATCAGTAAAAAAAGGCGAAACGCTTATAGATACTGTAAACAACATCTTAGCAATGAAGGTTGATATGGTTGTTATGCGTCATCCTAATCCTGGTGCAGGCGTATTTTTATCAAAACATATTAACGCCAGTATTATTAACGCTGGAGATGGTACACATGAACATCCAACACAAGCACTACTAGATTCATATTCTATTAGAGAACGTTTAGGAGAAGTAGCAGGGAAAAATGTTGTTATTGTAGGTGATATTTTACATTCTAGAGTAGCACTTTCAAACATATTTGCTTTACAAAAGCAAGGTGCAAATGTAAAGGTTTGTGGCCCTAAAACATTAATACCTAAACATATTGAAAAGCTAGGTGTACAAGTAGAAACTAACTTGCGTAAAGCACTAGAATGGGCAGATGCAGCAAATATGTTGCGTGTACAGAACGAAAGATTAGATATTAGTTATTTCCCTTCAACAAGAGAATATACACAGCAATATGGTGTTACAAAAGAATTGTTAAATTCACTAAACAAAGAAGTTGTAATAATGCACCCTGGTCCAATAAATAGAGGTGTAGAAATTACAAGTGATGTTGCAGATTCTAACCAAGCCATAATATTAGATCAAGTAGAAAACGGTGTAGCAGTACGTATGGCAGTATTATATTTATTAGCTTCAAAAATTAAATAATGCAAAGCACTATAGAAAATAACACAAAAGTAGTTGTGCAAGAAAATACAGTTCTTGAAACACTTATTACATCGCTAAAAACAACAGCGATAGCACAAAATATTATTTTAGTATTAAACAATGCAGTAAGTATTTCAGATATTAATAATGCGTTGTTTATGGAGATTTATACCGCATACAAAACTCAAAAAAAATCTTTTATCATAGTTTCTGAAACAATTAATTTTAATGAAACACCAGAAACAATGGTTATTGTGCCAAGCTTACAAGAAGCCCACGATATGGTTGAAATGGAAGAGATTGAACGAGACCTAGGATTTTAGAAAACAACAGGCTTATGCCTAAGAACACCTATGAAACTAAGTATATTAGGCTGTTATAGTGCCACTCCAAGAGCATTTACAAACCCAACAGCACAGATTTTAGAACTACAAGGACATCTGTTTTTAATTGATTGCGGAGAGGGAACACAAGTGCAATTGCGAAAAAACAAAATTAAGTTTTCACGCATAAAACATATATTTATATCGCATTTACATGGCGATCACTACTTTGGTCTTATTGGCTTAATATCAACATTCCGACTTTTAGGTAGAGAAACCGATTTACATATATATGGGCCCAAAGGTTTAAAAGACATCATCATGTTACAGTTATCTTTAGGTAAATCATATGGTGGTTTTAATCTTAAATTTCATGATTTAGAAAGTAAAGAAACCGAAACTATTTTTGAAGATGAAAAACTGACTATAGCCACTATTCCTTTAAAACATAGAATTTATACTAATGGGTTTTTGTTTAAAGAAAAAATAGGCCTCCGAAAACTTAATATGAATGCCGTATTAAATAACGATATAGCACAATGTGATTATAGAAATTTACAATTAGGGAAAGATGTTGTAAATAATAAAGGAGAAACTGTAGCTAATAAATTACTTACAACAAGTCCATCACCTATAAAAAGTTATGCCTTTTGTAGTGATACGGCTTATACAGAGTCTATTATACCAATAATAGAAAACACAACTGTTTTGTATCACGAAAGTACATTTTTAGAAGCGCATCTATCTTTATGTGATAAAACCAAACACAGTACCGCAAAACAAGCAGCTAATATAGCCTTAAAAGCAAATGTAGGAACACTTATATTAGGACATTTCTCTACACGGTATAACACAATATTAGAATTTAAAGAGGAAGCAAGTCAGGTTTTTAGCAATGTGTTATTATCAGATGATGGAAAAACATTTAATTTTTAGCACATAGCAAAACATCATTGTAATTTTTGTGCCTTATTTTTTTAAAAAATAGGTACATTGCATGTATGAATAAAGATTTAAGTAATTACCGCATGTCTTATGAAAAATCTGAATTGCTGCTTGCTACAGTTCCAGATAATCCAATGCAATTATTTCAAACGTGGTTTTATGACGTTGATAGCGCCGATACTATTGATGAAGCTAATGCTATGACTGTTTCTACAATAGGCTTAGATGGTTTTCCAAAAAACAGGGTAGTACTGCTTAAAAAGTATACCCATGAAGGTTTTATTTTTTACACCAATTATAATAGTGAAAAAGGAAAGGCAATTGCCCAAAACAATAAGGTATGCCTGTCTTTTTTTTGGCATAGCGCAGAGCGTCAGGTGATTATTAAAGGAACAGCAAGTAAGATTGCAAAAAACATCTCTGATGGTTACTTTGAATCTCGTCCTAAAGGCAGTCAGTTAGGTGCCTTGGCATCTCCTCAGAGTAGCGTAGTAAGCAAAAAAGAATTAGAAGAAAATCTTAATAAACTCACTAAAGAATATGCCAGTAAACCTGTGCCAAGACCAGAAAATTGGGGAGGCTACATTGTAACGCCTACCGAAATAGAATTTTGGCAAGGGCGTCCAAACAGATTACACGATAGAATACGATACCAATTACAGGATGATTATTCTTGGAAAATTGAGCGCATAGCACCATAAAAAAATGCAACAACAAGATAGATATATAAATAGAGAGCTTAGTTGGTTACAATTTAACGCTAGAGTATTGCAAGAGGCAGCAGATAACTCTGTACCGCTATTAGAACGTTTGCGTTTTATAGGAATATTTTCTAATAACTTAGATGAGTTTTTTAAAGTGCGATATGCAACCGTAAAGCGTATTCTAGATGCCGGAAAAAGCGGCCGAAAAGCTTTAGGTGTTTACCGTGCTGATGAATTGTTAGAATTAATCACAAAGGAAGTTATAGAGCAACAAACAACAAGTTTAAAAATATTAAAAGAAATTTATGCCCAGCTCGAAACGGAAGGCATCTATATATTAAATGAAAAGCAAATTACACACCCAGAACATGTTGAGTTTGTAACGGACTTTTATACCGAAAAAGTAAGCCCTGCATTAATGGCTATCATTTTAAAGGATGATACACCAATGCCAAGGTTAAAAGACTCGGCCGCATATTTGGCTGTAAAAATGAGGTTATCCTCAACTGAAAATCAGTTTGCGTTATTAGAAATTCCGCGTAGTGTTTATAGATTTGTAGTGTTACCAAAAATTAACGGAAAGGATAATATTATGCTTTTAGATGATTTAATTAGGTATAACTTATCAAGTATATTTAACATTTTTGAGTATGAAACTATTGAGGCACACATGATTAAAATTACCCGTGATGCAGAACTTGATATAGAATCAGATTTAGGACAAAGTTTTTTAGAAAAACTAACTATAAGTGTTAAGAATAGAGCCGATGGAACGCCAGTAAGGTTTGTGTATGATAGCAGTATTGCAGCAGATACCCTTCGTTTTTTAATGGCTAAAATGGGCGCAACACCTAGCGATAGTGTTATTCCTGGTGGGCGATATCACTTTAGGCGTGACTACATGGATTTTCCTAGCTTAGGTAGGGAAGATTTGTTGTATGAAAAACAGAAACCAGTAGCTATAAAAGGCGTTTCTCTAACAGATGACTTATTTAAAAAAGTAGCACAAAAAGATTTTTTACAACATTCGCCATATCATTCATTTTCATATGTCATAAAATTTTTGCGTGAGGCAGCAATGGACCCTAAAGTAAAGTCTATTAAAATAACTATTTATCGTCTTGCTAAAATATCACACATTGCAAGTTCACTAATTAATGCTGCAAAAAACGGAAAAGATGTTACTGTACAAATAGAGTTAAAAGCCCGATTTGATGAGACATCAAATATGAATTATGCGCAAAAAATGCAAGATGAAGGGGTAAAACTCATTTTTGGTGTGCCCGGCTTAAAAGTGCATAGTAAAGTATGCTTAATAGAACGTATTGAAAAAGGAAAAATTAAGCTATACGGATTTATAAGTACCGGTAATTTTAATAATAATACCGCTAAAATATATACCGATTATACTTTGTTCACGGCAAATCAAGACGTTTTAAAAGACCTTAAAAAAGTATTTAATTTTCTTAAAACAAATTATGTCGTAAATAAGTACAAACATTTGCTGTTGTCACCGCACTATGCAAAGTCTAGTTTTGTAAAACTTATTGAAGATGAAATATATAAAGCACTATCTGGTGAGCCTGCTGAGATTAAAATTAAAATTAATAGCATTACCAGTTATAAAATGATTGATAAGCTATATGAGGCTAGTGCTGCTGGTGTAAAGATTAAAATGATTGTTAGAGGTATGTGTTGTTTAATACCCGGAATTAAAGGTATGAGTGAAAACATTGAGGTAATAAGTATTGTAGATAAGTATTTAGAGCATCCAAGAATGTTTATTTTTGGTGCCTCAGGAACAGAAAAAATATACATCTCATCATCAGATTTAATGACTCGAAACCTTGAAACACGAGTAGAGGTTAGTTGTCCTATTTATGATACCGATATTAAACAAGAGCTATTAGATACATTTAATATTTGTTGGAATGATACAGTAAAAGCACGTGTGTTTTCAAAAGACCAATCTAATTCATATCGCAAAGCAGGAGACAAGCCAGTGCGCTCACAATTTGAAACATATAATTACTATCTTAAAAAAGTAATATCTAAATGACAATAGAAAAATATGCAGCTATAGATATTGGCTCTAATGCAGTACGTTTGCTAATTACAAACGTAATTAAAGAATCTAGTAATGGCGTTAAGTTTAAAAAAAGCACTTTGGTACGTGTTCCAATACGTTTAGGGCAAGATACCTTTACAAGTGGTGCTATATCAGAAGAAAGTACTATTAAAATGATTGACACCATGAATGCTTTTAGATTACTCATGAAAGCAAACAATGTTGTGAGCTATATGGCCTGTGCAACATCAGCAGTACGTGAAGCAGAAAATGCCGATACTGTTATTGCCCGCATAAAAAAGGAAAGTGGTATTAATGTTATTGTTATAGATGGCAAAAAAGAAGCTGAAATTATAGCGTCAACAGATTTAAAAACACTAATTGATACTAATAAGACCTATATGTATGTTGATGTTGGTGGTGGAAGTACGGAATTTACTGTTTTTTCAAACGGGCAACTAATAGCATCAAAATCATTTAAAATAGGCACCGTACGTTTGCTAAATAAGACTGAAGATATTGATGTCTGGAAAAACATTGAAACCTGGATAGAGAAAGAAACCAAAATATATGATAGAGTTATCATGATTGGCTCTGGAGGAAATATTAATAAAATTCATAAGCTTACCGGAAAGACTAATGATAAGCCATTGTCATATATCTATCTAAATGCACAATATCACTTTTATAATAGCATGACTTATGAAGATAGGGTGTCGGAATTAGGTTTAAACCCAGATAGGGCAGATGTTATTATTCCGGCATTACAAATTTATTTAAATGCAATGAAATGGGCAAGCTCAAAAAAAATGTATGTTCCAAAAATAGGCTTAGCCGATGGGATAATTAAAACAATATATGCTACAACTCAGCAGAAAATAAAAAAGACCTTATAACTATAAGGTCTTTTTTATTGATATATTAGAATTGTTTATGCTGTTTCTAAGTCTCTTTTAGACTTGCGAAAAGTTAAACTCGTAAAAAAGTTTCTTTTTGCAAAACGCATTTGTTTGTCAGTATTTACAAATTTTTGAAAAACAGCTCTACTTACTCCAAAGTATTCATAAGTACTACCGTCTAAAAATGAAATTTCTAATACTTGTCCTTTATGCTGAAAATCTGCAATACCAGAAGTTGTTATTGTAGTCTTGTAAGCTTCAGAGTTAGCAGCAATTGTTTCGGGATTAATACTTACCAAAAAGTGGTAACCATCAATAACTTTACGTCCCATTTCATCTGCCTCCTTGGCTTTATCATCATCTTCCTGAAATTTATCTGGATGCCATTCTTTTACTAGTTTTCTATAAGACGACTTTAATTTTTTTAAATCGGTGTCTTTATCTACGTTAAAGAGTTTTTTGTATTCATTAATACGTTTCATAAAAGAGTTTTTTTTTAAAATAAAGTGCAAATGTACTCTTTTATATTAGTATTATGACACTTTAATAATTTAAAAACATATTGATTATCCGTGTACTGTTTCAGAAACACCAAGTTCTTTCATGATACTTGCCTCATAGATGAGTAAATCATTCCATTTTTTATTTACAATACTTAAATCATCGCCGTATTGGCGTGCAAATCCTAAAAACATTGTATAATGATTGGCTTCGCTAACCATTAAGTTTCGGTAAAATGTAGCTAAATCTTTATTGGTCAATTCTTCTGATAATAGTCTAAACCGTTCACAACTACGCGCTTCAATGAGTGCTGCATATAGTAATCTGTGTACCAGTTGGGTGTTTCTACTACCGCCTTTTGGAAAGAATTTTAAGAGTTGAATAACATAATGGTCTTTTCGGTCTCTTCCTAAAGTTTCTCCTCTAGCAATGATACGGTCATGTACCATTTTAAAATGACTCATTTCTTCTTTTACAAGCGCAACCATTTCAGTAACAAGTGCTGTGTATTCAGGAAAGCCAACAATTAAAGAAATTGCAGTACTTGCGGCCTTTTGCTCACAAAATGCATGGTCGGTTAATATTTCAGAAACGTTTTTTTCAACAATGTTTACCCATCTCGGATCGGTAGGTAGTTTTAATCCTAACATAGTAGTGGTATAAGGTTAGTCAATAGGACTTAGATTAAATGTTTTTCGTAGTATATTTAGAGCAGGGTTTATCTCTTGGAATTGCTCGTATCTATCAGCAGCAGAATAAATGTACTTCTTTTGAGTGTTTTCATTCACAGTAATTTCAATACTTATATCATAATTACTTAAACGTTTTCTTAAATTGGTTAGTAGCGCACGTTGTGCACGTTCTAAATCAATTTTCATGGTTTCGTTAGGCAATTCAATATGTACTACTGTGCCTTTAACAACAAGTTTGTCTATGGATAGGATAGAGGCAATTATTTTTTCGCCTTTAGCATCGATTTTTGCAACATACTCATTCCAGTATTTAATTAAGTCTTCTTCTTTAAAGTCTTCGGTAGGTAGTATTTCATGTTTAATCTCTTCAGATTGTTTTGCAATAAGATGCTCGTTTTTTTTACGAACACTAGAGAGTGAAAGACCAGATATTCTTTTGCCAGAGGCTACTTTTTTTGGTAATTCAGGGAGTTCTTTTTTAACAGGCGCTACTATGGTTGTTTCTTTAGTTTTACTACTCACAGGCTGCTTGGTATCTACTGTTACAGTTTTTTTAGGAGTATTGGTGTTAATAAAGAATGTGGCTGGAACTATAAACTGGTTATGCTTTTTTTTTTCTCCATCAAAAGTGATAGAGGCAAGTTGCATAAGGGTTAACTCTACGAGTAATCGCTGATTTTTACTAGCTTTATATTTTAAATCACAATCATTAGCCATATCAATTCCTTTAATTAAAAAGGCTTGACTAGTTTGTTGAGATTGTTCTAAGTAGCGTTCTTTAGCTTGTTGTCCTACTTCTAGGAGTTCAAGTGTTTCAGGGTTTTTACCAACAAGTAAGTCTCTAAAATGTGATGCAATACCAGCTATAAAATGGTGGCCATCAAATCCTTTAGAAAGGCACTCATTAAACAGTAATAATAATTCAGGTATTTTATTTGTAAGAATTAAGTCTGTAGCATTAAAATAGGTATCATAATCCAATACATTTAAGTTTTCGGTTACGGCTTTCCTAGTTAATTCTTTACCAGAAAAACTAACAACTCTATCAAAAATAGATAGCGCATCACGCATAGCACCATCGGCTTTTTGCGCAATGATATGAAGCGCATCATCATTGGCAGTAATACCTTGCTCTTTAGCAATGTAAGCCAAGTAATTTGCGGCATCTTTAACAGTAATACGCTTAAAGTCAAAAATCTGACAACGTGATAATATGGTTGGTATTATTTTATGCTTTTCAGTGGTTGCTAATATAAAAATAGCATGTTTAGGAGGTTCTTCTAATGTTTTTAAAAAGGCATTAAAAGCGGCTTGAGATAACATGTGCACCTCATCAATAATATAAACTTTATAAGTACCTACTTGTGGTGGTATGCGCACCTGATCTATTAAACTTCTAATGTCATCTACAGAGTTATTAGAAGCGGCATCAAGTTCAAAGATATTAAAAGCAAAATCTTCATTCTCATCTGCATGACCATCTTGGTGATTAATTTTTTTTGCAAGAATTCTAGCACAAGATGTTTTACCAACACCACGAGGTCCACAAAACAGGAGCGCTTGTGCCAAATGATTATTTTCAATAGCATTTTCTAAAGTATTAGTAATAGCTTTTTGCCCAACAACATCTGTAAATGTTTGTGGTCTATACTTTCTTGCTGATACGATAAAATGTTCCATTGAAAATAAATATTTGAAGGCCTATTAGGGTAATAACAAATATACAGTAACTATTCTGAATATTGAATTTTGAATTCTAACTTTTAATACGGAGTTATTAACATTTTAATGTTATTTTTGCGGCAAAGTAGGCTACCTTATCGCTGTCTTTTAAGTAAGAGAGAGGAAAGTCCGGACACCATAGTACAATATAGCGGGTAACGCCCGTCC
The DNA here is from genome assembly GCA_965178655.1 of Flavobacteriaceae bacterium. Taxonomy (GTDB): domain Bacteria; phylum Bacteroidota; class Bacteroidia; order Flavobacteriales; family Flavobacteriaceae. Next base: position 219,676 of record OZ238266.1, on the reverse strand, counting down.
GTCGTGAGATGCGGACAAGTGCAACAGAAAGTATGTACAGGTAATGCTGTAGTGAAACCAGGTAAACTCTATGTGGTGCAACGCTATGTAAACCAGCGCTTAAGGGTTGTACGCCCAATGCTGGAGGGTAAGCGGTTTGATGCTGTAAGTAATTGCAGTACTAGATAAATGATAAGGACCTTTATAAAAGGGACAGAATCCGGCTTATGGCCTACTTTTTTTATTTTTCTGGATTTGTCTTTAATTCAAAAAAACTAAACACACACCCACCGTATTTTTTAGAAAAACTAAAATGATTTAATTTAGATAGGTCTGTATGATCTGAGTGCTCAATAATCAGGTAACCATCTTCATTAATAATAGCATTGTTAAATACTAGGGTTACTATTTTTTCAAATTGTGTATCAGTAAAGTTGTATGGCGGGTCTGCAAATACAATAGTAGCTGGTTGTGTACGTTTTTCTAGGTAAGTAAACACATCACTTTTAATGACATCTAAATCAAATTCAAATTCGGCAGCTGTTTTTTTAATAAAAGCAGTACAGCCATAATTGGCATCTACAGCAGTGATTTGTGTACAGCCACGAGACGCAAATTCATAACTAATATTTCCTGTACCAGAAAACAAATCTAGTACCGAAATTTCATCAAAATAAAACGAATTATTCAAGATGTTAAATAATGATTCTTTGGCAAGGTCTGTAGTTGGTCTTACAGGAAGTTTTTTTGGTGCAGAAATTCGTCTGCCTTTGTATTTTCCGGAAATTATTCGCATTTAAAGAGCGTTTAATAGGCTGTAGTTACTATAGCCATATTTTGGTTTTTGTTCAAGGTCTCTAAAGGTAAAAGAAGTGTTTCTACTTCCAAAAACAATATGCCTTACATATGTGTATAGCGCAGTGTAACAGTCGTCGTCTAAGCCTATATCTCCTAAAAGTATTAGGGTAATGGTTTCTGTGTTGAGTTGCAATTGTGCTAAAGTAAATAAAATATAGTAGCTAAAATCTTCGACTGTAGTGTATTGAAAACTGTTAAAAAAATGTAATTCTCCGTTTTTTATAAATACAATTTCAACATTACAATCTGTGATGTTACAATATATTTTTTCGTCGTTGTTGTTAGTATTTTGCAGCAAGTTTTCTAATAATACGGCACTAGAGTGTTGGTATTCAAAACTTCCAAATAATTCAATAAAGTAATTATTTATATTAATAAAAGGCACATAGACAGCAATAAGCTCTTTGGCAGATATCTCATCATGAGCAATAAAGTCAGACTCAAATAACTTGGTGTTAAATTTTAAATAATCTGCAGCATTATCGGCGTTAAATAGTGTTTTAGGAACAAAGCTACACATGTTATTGTCGTGCAGTAATGTTGCTTTTTTAAACGTTTGTTGTAATAAAGGGTTTGTTTGAAACTCTTTTTTTATAACATCGGCTACTTCAAGCGGGTTTTTAGGGGAGGTAAAACGTTGCTCTTTTAGCAATAATATAGTGTTGTCGCTACTATCTAATATGCAAAAAGAAAGTCCATTCAAGCTAGCTTGAACGGACAATATATGGGGTGATAATATGTTAATACCAGTATTACTCGTCATATTTTCGTGGCCAATTTCCATTAGCACTAATTTCCATCATAGAACCTACACTAAGCGCAGGACCATTAACACCATCTACAGCAACTGTTTCTAATTCTTCAAAAACAAGATAATCTGGCTGATCTGCTAAAATGATTTTTTTATCAACTTTTGCTTCAAACACTGCAAGTGTAGATTTTCCTTTTTCAATAAAACCAGCTTTTAAATCAAATGTAGTTTCAGTACCTGGAACATTCATCATTGTAGTGTAACGGTCGTCATTTTTAAAAACCGACTCTTTTACAGCAACAGTTCCTATAGTATCAATAACAACAATGTCTTTATACATTTCAACACCACCATAGCGTTTTGTCATTTCAATATCTAAAATACTAGAATCTTTACGTTGTGTTAAAGTAAATTCTGCAGTATCTACAAACTTTACTAATGATTCCCAATTGTTAGAGTATTTACCAGTAATAGTCTTGTGAGCTACTTGCGCATCTCTAATGTCTTTTAAATTCTCAATAACTTTTGCATAACGGATTTCTTTTGTTTGCTTAAAACGAATTGGCTCTAAGATTGAGTCATATAGAGCTTTACCCATAATCAATGCAATAACCCAAAAAAGAAGAGTGAAAATCCACTTTTTATTTTGTGGAACATATTTGTCAATAAGCTTTACTGCTGCAAAAACTGCTACTAAAGTTAAAAGAATTAAAAGTATTGTAATCATTGTTTATAGTTTAATTAGTGTATGCACGCAAATTTACATTTTTTTTTTAATCAGTACCCTAATAAAAGAAAAAATACGCCTTATCTTTGAAAACCAATTAACTATTTATAATGAACCCTACCGAATTTCATAGCTTACTTAAAAGTAAATTTCCTTTTGATTTAACTCTTAAACAAGACGTCGTTTTACAACGATTGGCCTCTTTTGTGTTAACTTCTGGTGATGATAATCTGTTTTTATTAAAAGGGTATGCCGGTACAGGTAAAACAACCTTAATAAGCACGCTTGTAAACGGGTTATGGAAAGCGCATAAAAGTGCTGTTCTACTAGCGCCAACCGGTAGAGCTGCTAAAGTGATTTCTAAATACTCTAAAAGAGAAGCGGTAACTATTCATAAAAAAATATATTTTCCTAAAAAAGAAAAAGGTGGCGGGGTAAGCTTTGTATTGCAACCTAATAAGCACAAAAACACCATTTTTATTATTGATGAGGCGTCTATGATATCTGACGTTAATACGGATTCTAAGCTATTTGAAAACGGCTCATTATTAGACGATTTATTGCAGTATGTTTATTCAGGTCACCATTGTAAACTAGTATTTATGGGAGATACAGCACAGTTACCTCCTATAAAATTAGATATTAGTCCGGCGTTAGATGAGCATAAATTATCTTTAAACTATAATAAAGAAGTAGATTGTATAGAATTAGATGAAGTTGTTAGACAAGCTGAAGGGTCTGGTGTTTTATATAACGCCACATTGCTGCGAGAACAAATAAGTAGTGATTATACTAATGCCTTTAAGTTTCAGCTAAATACTTTTAAAGATATTGTCCGTTTGCAAGATGGTTATGATATTCAAAATGCTATTGATGACGCTTATTCTGCAGAAGGAAAAGAAGATACTGCAATTATTGTTAGATCAAACAAACGCGCCAATATTTATAACCAACAAATAAGAAGCAGAATTCTATTTCAAGAAAACGATTTAAGTTCTGGCGATTACCTAATGGTTGTTAAAAATAATTATTTCTGGATAAAAGAATCTAGTGAAGCAGGTTTTATAGCTAATGGCGATATTATAGAAGTTTTAGAAATATTCTCTTTTAAAGAATTGTATGGTTTTCGCTTTGCAGAAGTAAAAATTAGAATGGTTGATTATCCTAATATGAAACCTTTTGAAACGGTATTAATACTAGACACCATAACTGCTGAAACACCTGCGTTGTCTTATGATAATAGTAATAAATTATATCAAGAGGTACAAAAAGATTATCAGCATGAAACCTCAAAATACAAGCGGTTTATGAAGACTAAAAAGAACAAGTACTTTAATGCATTACAGGTAAAATTCTCTTATGCAATGACTTGTCATAAATCACAAGGAGGGCAATGGAAAACAGTGTTTATAGAGCAACCATATTTACCCAATGGTGTAAATAAAGAGTACATGCGTTGGTTGTATACTGCCATTACAAGAGCAGAGGAAAAGTTATATTTAATAGGTTTTCAAGACGATTTTTTTACTGAGAATTAAATAGACACTTAAAGATTATGAAAAAAATAGAAAGTGTAGAAGAATATATAGAAACACACCCCAAATGGGAAGCATTACTTTTGCAAATACGTGAGTTATGTATTTCTACAGTAATGGAAGAAACTGTAAAGTGGAGTATACCAACATATACCGTAAACGGAAAAAATGTACTGGGCATAGGTGCTTTTAAGAACCACGTTGGTATTTGGTTTTTTCAAGGCGTATTTTTGACTGACAAACATCAAAAACTAACAAACGCACAAGACGGTAAAACAAAAGCCATGAGACAGTGGAAAGTTACATCTAATGAGGTTTTAGATAGTACTGTTTTAAAAGCATATATTCAAGAAGCTATTGAAAACCAACTTCAAGGAAAAGAAGTGGCGGTTGTACGTAACAAGCCTCTTGTTATACCAGAGTTATTGCAAAATTTTTTAACCAACAATATTACCTTTAAGAAAGCCTTTGAGAAACTAACAAAAGGTAAGCAAAGAGAATATTGCAATTATATTTCTGAAGCCAAAAGGGTAGCTACAAAAGAAAAACGATTACAAAAAATAATACCATTAGTACAAGACGGAAAAGGTCTTTATGACCATTATAAAAACTGCTAGATATATATGAATACTACAAAAAAGTTTGCTTTTTTCGCCCTTTTGTGTACCCTGCCAATAGTTATGGGATATATAATGCTTCTTAATGATGTATATGAGTATTTCTCCAACTTATTGCGTTACATTGTTATAGGTGTATCAATATGTTCTTTTATAGCAATGGCTACAGTTGCTGTTAGTCAAAATAAAACATTATTAAATGCAGATCATAGGTATGCAACAGTCTTATTATTTTTAATAGCGATAGCTGCCATGTGGTATAATTATTTTATACTTGTATAACCATTAAAATAGATTTAAATGAAAATCATAGCAATGATTCCCGCACGTTTTGAAGCGTCTCGTTTCCCCGGAAAGTTAATGAAAGACTTGGCAGGAAAAACAGTAATTTTACGAACATATGAAAATGCTATAGCAACACAATTATTTTCGGAAGTCTATGTGGTTACCGATAGTGCTATTATTTATGATGAGATAATTGCTAATGGCGGACAAGCAATTATGAGTATTGCAGAACATGAATGTGGTAGTGATCGTATAGCAGAAGCTGTAGCTAATGTAGATTGTGATATTGTTATAAATGTACAAGGAGATGAGCCTTCGGTACATAAAGAGGCATTAGAACAACTATTGGCAGTGTATAAAAACGATGTGAATCATGATATTGATTTGGCATCTATTATGCATGAAATAGATGATGTTTCTGAGATTAATAATCCAAATAGTGTAAAAGTAATTGTTAATGCTAAGAACTTTGCGCTATATTTTTCAAGAGCACCAATACCATTTGCAAGATCTGCTAGCCACGCAAAATATTATAAACACCAAGGTATTTATGCTTTTAGAAAACAAGCGCTGTTAGACTTCACTAAAATGGATATGGAGTATTTAGAAGCCAGTGAAAAGATAGAGTGCCTGCGCTATTTGGCGCATCAAAAAACTATTAAAATGGTTGAAACAAAGCATATCTCTATTGGAATTGATACCCCAGAAGATTTAATTAAAGCTAATAAAGCGTTTTTAAATAAATAAAATCCTTTTTAGGAAACCCATAGGGTGTTATAAGGTATAATTATGTAATTTTGCCGAGTAAATGTATAGCATTATGATGAAACGTATTTATGAATTTATTTATTTTAAATTATTAAAATGGACTGTAGTAGGAACGTTTCCTAAAGATCTTGATCAGTATATTATTATTGCTGTACCACACACACATTGGAAAGATTTTCCGATGGGACTCTTATTGCGAAAAATTAGTGGTGTTACTATTAATTTTATAGGTAAAAAAGAACTTTTTGTATGGCCTTTTGGTTGGTATTTAAGAAAAATTGGAGGATTTGCACTAGATAGAACAAGCGGACAAAAAACAGTAGATGCTTATGTGCAAATGTTTAAAAAAAATCCGCATTTAAAATTTAGTATTGCTCCAGAAGGGACACGTAAAAAGGTTGATAAATGGAAGACTGGCTTTTACTATATAGCTAAAAAAGCAGAAGTGCCAATTGTTATGGTGGCTTTTGATTTTGGAAAGAAACAACATAAAATATCAGCACCTTTTTACACTACAGATGATGTGGATGCAGATTTTAAACAGATGTATACCTTTTTTGATGGTGTTGTAGGTAAAGTTCCCGAATATAGCTAGTCTATTGCTTCAAAATCTTTTATGGCTTGATTGGGCTCTATAATATTATAGCCATTCCAAAACTCAGCATTATATTTTGTAAAATATTTAATATCTACGTTTTTATTTTCTTTTAAGTTTTTAAAGTCTTGCGGACTAATACTGTTAACATCAAAAAGTACAATTTCTCTTTTTTCAATATCAACTAAGTTTATTTGCATTTGAAGTTTTAATTCATTTTGTTTTCTGCGGCCCTTTACATGCTTATTTTTTTCAATAATTTTTAAAGGCCTGTCAACTTTAAATGACGCCTTGTTTTCATGACTTATATATTTAAGAGAATAAGCATTAAGCGAATTTTTGCTGTAAACAGCAGTGCCTTTAAAGCCTACATGATTAACATTAACCCCAAGCATATTAAACATTTTATTATAAACAGGGTTTGCATTTTCATATTCAATACGCAGTATAGCAAAGTCTTCGGTGTTAATGTATAATGTGCCTTTTATGTCTTCCGATCGTTTTGGAACAAAGGTTATAACATATGCCAGCTCATAATTATAATCAATAACACCTGTTAAGGTAAACCGGTACTTGTTGGCTTTGTTAATAACATTTATCTTTGAATCATCTTGGTAAAACGAATAGCTAAGCGTTTTTTTAAGTTTCCCTTTTCGGCTATTAAAATATTTTTTTCGTATTGCTAATTTTTGCTTTTCAGTACGCTCTTTACTCTGTTTTTGAGCATTTTTAATAATAGAATCGGCTTGTACTTTTGTACCAAAAAAACCTGATTTAATCTTTAAATAAGAGTCTTTTTTTATGTTGTTATTAAAGACTTCCATAAATTTTTTCTGAAAGCTTTGAAAAGATGCTGTTTCTTTTTTGTCGTATAATTTTGAGGTCTTTAAAACTGCAAGTTTTTGTTGAGTTTCATTAGGTATAACATAATAATCAGCAAGCGTTTCAATATGATAGTTTGTTTTTTTTGGAACGGTATTAAGCATGCTATCTATGAGATTTTCAGTAAGTTCTTTAATGCTAGATTTTTTGTAGACAAGCTTTAGTTTTTTATATTCCTGATTCATAGATTCCCTCATAAAAAAACGACTACGATTAGCTGTTTCAGGGTAATTCTTAGACATATTATTAGCAACATGCTCTATAATTTCTTCAGGAGTATATTGTTTGTTAGATAAATAAACACTCGATAGCGATACTGGTTCTGGAGTTAAAAAAACAGTATCCTTTATCTTACTATGTATTGCAATAGATTTTGTTTTATATCCTACAGAAGAAATGCGCAGTGAATCTTTTATAGTGTATATGTCTTGGTCTATTGTAATGTTAAAACTACCCTCGTCATTACTAACAACGCCTTTGTTTGTACCGTACAAGATACTTGCATAAGCAATAGGCTCTTTGTTACTTTTATCTACAATTGTTGCGCTAATATTTTGTGAAACTACACTACTAAAGCAAGATAAGAATAGGAGGTTATATAGAAAATGGATATGTTTCAATTGCATGGTGCTTTATTAAATCTTTTACAATTTCTATATTTATTTATGATATACCTATTTAAATACGGAGTTTAATAAAATTTTAAGAATTACTATCTGTAAACTGTATAAGTTTTTCGTTCTAAATAACCGATGCAAAAATCAAATATATGACATATAGTAAGGATGTAACGTCAGTAAAGTTATTTGTATTATGCGTTATTAGGTCTAAAATTGGACCTTTGTTGTACCTCATAAAAGTTTAATTTGCCAAACGTATTATATGTTTATAATTTGTTAAAGTCAGTGTAATTTGCTATTTTCGTAACTTAAATGAAGAAAGTGTCTTGTAAAATAATGTCTTTACTAATGGCTTTTGTAGTGTTATTCTCTACAATGTCATTTACAATAGATATGCACTATTGTGGAGGTAATTTAGTAGAAACTGCCATTTTTCACAAAGCAAAAGGTTGTGGAATGGAAATGCAAAAACCTTCAACTGAAGGTTGTGCCATTACTAAAAATAATTGCTGTAACGATGAGCAATTAGTAGTTGATGGTCAAGACGAATTACAGCTACAAGTTGACAAGATTTCTTTTGAACAACAAGTATTTATAGCTTCATTTGTTTACACATATATTAACCTTTTTGAAGGTTTAGATGAAAATGTATCTTCTTACAAAGAATACAAACCACCACTAGTAGTCAAGCAAATATTCAAGATTGACGAGACTTATTTAATTTGATTTTTAAACTTTAGACTATTTATATCCTATGACACTATGTCGTAAGGATACATTAATTTATTTAGTGTTTTTTTTATAACACTACTGTCTAATTTTTTAAAATTAATCATATGCTAAATAAAAGTATCAAATTTTTAATAGACAACAAACTCGTTGCAGTTTTATTACTTATTCTTTTTATTGGATGGGGAACTGTTAATGCACCCTTTAATTGGGATACAGGATTTTTACCAAGTAACCCTGTAGCAGTAGACGCTATTCCCGATATAGGTGAAAATCAACAAATCGTATTTACCAAGTGGGATGGTCGTTCCCCGCAAGATATAGAAGATCAAATAACCTATCCATTAACTACATCATTACTTGGTATTCCGGGTGTAAAAACCATTCGTAGTTCTTCTATGTTTGGCTTTTCAAGTATCTATATTATTTTTGAAGAAGATGTAGAGTTTTACTGGAGTAGAAGCCGTATTCTCGAAAAACTAAACTCATTACCAAGTGGTTTATTGCCTGATGGTGTTAATCCAACTTTGGGGCCTGATGCTACAGGATTAGGTCAAATTTTTTGGTACACCTTAGAAGGTCGAGATGAAAAAGGAAATGTTACTGGCGGTTGGGACCTACACGAACTACGTAGTATTCAAGATTACTATGTTAAATATGCCTTATCTTCTGCAAGTGGTGTTTCTGAAGTTGCTTCTATTGGTGGGTATGTTCAGGAATATCAAGTGGATGTAAACCCAGAACTGATGCGCCAATACAACATTGGCTTACATCATATTGTTAAAGCTGTAAAAGAAAGTAATAAAGACATTGGCGCACAAACCTTGGAAATTAACCAAGCCGAATATTTAGTACGTGGTTTGGGGTATGTAAAGTCTATTTCAGATATAGAAAATGCGGTAGTTACTTCAGAAGAATACACAGCTATAAGAATTAAAGATATAGGAATAGTGTCTTTAGGTCCTGCAACACGAAGAGGTCTTTTAGATAAAGAAGGTGCAGAAGTTGTTGGCGCTGTTGTAGTGGCGCGTTATGGTGCAAATCCAATGGAAGTCATCAATAATGTAAAAGAAAAAATCAATGAGTTAAGTACAGGTTTGCCTTCAAAAGTATTAGAAGATGGTAGAACATCACAAATAACCATTGTACCATTTTATGATAGGACAGAATTGATACAAGAAACTTTAGGCACACTCAATGAAGCATTAACATTAGAAATACTGATTACCATTTTAGTTATAATCATTATGGTATTTAATCTACGTGCTTCTGTCTTAATCTCTGGATTGTTACCTGTTGCTGTTTTAATGGTGTTTATAGCAATGAAGCTCTTTGGAGTTGATGCCAACATTGTTGCGCTATCTGGTATTGCTATAGCTATCGGTACAATGGTAGATGTTGGTGTTATTCTTTCAGAAAATATTATTCGGCATTTAGATGAAGATGATGGAACACAATCAATTAATAAGGTAGTTTATAATGCAACAGCCGAAGTATCTGGCGCAATCGTAACTGCGGTAATGACAACGATTATCAGTTTCATTCCAGTATTTACAATGATTGGTGCTGAAGGAAAATTATTTAGACCGTTAGCATTTACAAAAACCTTTGCATTAACAGCTTCAATAATTGTAGCCTTATTTTTAATTCCACCATTCGCAGCATTTTTATTCAGAAAAAAATCCATTAAAAGCAATTTTAAATATGTATTAAATGGTGTTTTAATAGCATTAGGTATCGTTGCTATAGTTTATGGCTATTGGTTGGGATTGATATTAATAGCTTTTGGAATTACAGCATTACTTAACCTTCAAAATAAGATAATAGATAAACAAGCTAATTTTATAAATATTATCATTTATGTATCTGCTATTGTATTCTTATTGGCTGAATATTGGAGACCATTAGGTGTTGATAAAAGCATTTTTTGGAACCTGATATTTGTTGGTGTTATTTGCTTTGGTTTATTGGGTGTTTTTTCATTGTTTATCAAGTATTATACTCGAATTTTAAAATGGTGTTTAGATAATAAGCTATTATTTCTTTCTATACCTACTGCAATTGTAATTGCTGGTTTTTTCATTATGAAAAATACCGGTAAAGAATTTATGCCATCGTTAAATGAAGGTTCATTTTTATTGATGCCAACCTCGATGCCACATTCTGGTGTAGAAGAAAATAAACGTGTTTTACAGCAGTTAGATATGGCAGTAGCCAGTATCCCAGAGATTAAAATTGTAGTTGGTAAAGCAGGTAGAACAGAATCAGCTTTAGACCCAGCACCTTTATCAATGTATGAAAATATCATTCAGTACAAACCAGAATATATGTTGAATGAAAATGGAGAACGTCAACGCTATAAAGTAAATGATGATGGTTTATTTGAGTTAAAAGATGGTCGTTTCATTGCAAATCCAAATAATTCCGAAAATGTCACTTTAAGCACGATAAAAAGGTCTCAATTAATCGAAGATGTGGATGGAGGATACTATCGAAATTGGCGACCAGAAATTGAATCACCAGACGATATTTGGAATGAAATCGTAAGAGTTACGAAATTACCAGGTGTCACTTCTGCACCAAAATTACAGCCTATTGAAACCCGATTAGTAATGCTGCAAACAGGAATGCGAGCACCAATGGGAATTAAAGTTAAAGGTCAAGACTTAAAGCAAATTGAAGCGTTTGGAGTGCAATTAGAAAACATCCTCAAAGAAGCTAAAGGTGTCAAAAAAGAAGCTGTTTTTGCAGACCGTATAGTAGGTAAACCATATTTATTAATAGATATTGATAGAGAAAAGATTGCTCGTTACGGAGTAACCATAGAAGACGTGCAAAATGTACTAAAAATTGCAATTGGTGGAATGGTATTAACCCAAACCGTTGAAGGCAGAGAACGTTATGGTGTACGTGTACGCTACCCAAGAGAACTACGTGCAAACCCAAATGATTTACAACAAATTTATGTGCCAGTTGAAAAAGGCAGTCCAGTCCCTTTAAGTGTATTGGCAACTATCCGATACGAACAAGGTCCACAAGTTATTAAAAGTGAAGATACTTTTTTAGTTGGTTATGTTTTGTTTGATAAAATGGATGGTTTTGCTGAAGTGAATGTAGTTGAAAACGCACAAACCTTAATTCAAGAAAAGATAGGTAGTGGCGAATTGGTTGTGCCAAAAGGCATCAACTATCAATTTACAGGAACGTATGAAAACCAATTACGAGCAGAAAAAACTTTATCGGTTGTTGTTCCATTAGCTTTAGCAATAATTTTTCTAATTCTGTATTTCCAATTCCGTTCTGTTGGAACATCTTTAATGGTATTTACAGGTATTGCGGTAGCATTTTCAGGTGGTTTCTTAATGATTTGGCTCTATGGTCAAGATTGGTTTTTAAACTTTAATTTTTTTGGAGAGAACCTACGTGAATTATTTCAAATACATCCAATTAATTTAAGTGTTGCAGTTTGGGTTGGTTTTATTGCCTTGTTTGGTATAGCAACTGATGATGGTGTAGTAATGGCAACCTATTTAACACAAACATTTGATAGAAATACACCAGAAAATAAAAAAGAAGTTAGAGCATCTGTAGTAGAAGCAGGAAAAAAACGTATTAGACCTTGTTTAATGACAACTGCTACTACAATATTGGCATTATTACCAATATTAACTTCAACAGGACGAGGTAGTGATATAATGATACCTATGGCAATACCAAGTTTTGGAGGAATGTTAATCGCTTTAATAACACTATTTGTAGTTCCAGTATTATATAGTTGGAGAGCAGAAGTTAATCTTAAAAGAAAAGTATCATGAAGTATATAGAATCACACATAAAGACAATCTTTTTTCTTTGTTTTTTAATCTTTGTTCTCAAAGGAAATGCGCAACAATTAGATTTACTCATTAATGAAGCGTTAGATAACAACCTTGCAATTCAAAAATTTGAATTGCAATACAAAAGAGTTTCAGAAAAAGTAAATGAAGTCAATACTATTCCAAATACAGAATTTGGTGTAGGTTATTTTGTAAGCCAACCAGAGACACGCACAGGTGCTCAACGCTTTAAGGTATCAGCAAAACAAATGTTGCCATGGTTTGGTAATATAACCGCAAGAGAAAATTACGTAGGCTCATTAGCAGATGTTAAATATGAAGAGATTGTAATTGCTAAACGAAAACTAATATCTTCCGTTTCACAATCCTATTATAGATTATATGCTAATAAAGCAAAACAAAAAGTGTTAACAGAAAACATCAACCTGTTAAAAACTTATGAAATAATGGCTTTGACTTCCGTTGGGATTGGTAAAGCATCTGCGATTGATGTATTGCGTTTGCAAATGGGTCAAAATGAAATTCAACAGTTAAAGGATATATTGCAGCAAGAATATTTAGCCGAACAAACCAAGTTTAATAATCTATTAAATAGAGCAAATAATATTGTGGTAAATGTGGTTGATAGTTTAGTTATTCCATTAGATGATTTTGAAGTTAATACTGAGCGTTTAGCATTACATCCTGAATTGCTGAAATACGATAAACTATATCAATCCATAGAACAGTCAGAGTTACTAAATCAAAAAGAAAATAGCCCAATGATTGGTTTTGGTTTAGACTATATCAATGTTGACGAAAGACCAAATGCAGATTTTAGCGACAACGGAAAGGACATTGTAATGCCAATGGTTTCAGTTTCAATTCCAATTTTTAATAAAAAGTACAAATCAGTTTCAAAACAGAATGCACTACAGCAATTGGAAATTGAATTTCAAAAAAATGAACGACTTAATACTTTAGAAACATTATTAGATAAAGCTGTTAATGGGCGTATTTCTGCGAGAATAAGTTATGCCACTCAAACAAAAAACATAAAGCAAGCGAAAGATGCAGAAGATGTTTTAATCAAAAGCTACGAAACTGGAACCATTGATTTTAATGATGTACTAGATATTCAAGAACTACAATTAAAGTTTCAAATCAATCAAATAGAATCTATTAAAAAATACTATTTACAAACCACAATTATTAATTATTTAACAATCTAAACAACAATTTTAGAAGTGATTTATATTAGGTATATAAATCATATTTAGAATCTTTCAATATATAATGAAATGGTAAACAGGCATACAGCACAAAAAATTAGAAAAACACATCGTTATTTAGGAGTATTTATAGGAATTCAATTCCTATTTTGGACTATTAGTGGTTTATATTTTAGTTGGACAGATATCGATGATATACACGGAGACCAGTTTAAAAACTTGCAGTATCAACCCAAAGCATTTAATAGTCTAATAAGCCCTTCAAAACTTGGCACATCAGAAGGAGTAAGTACTATTGAATTAAGAGATATTGGCAATGTTCCTTACTATTGGGTAAACAATAAGCAACTTTATAGCGCTATCGATGGAAGTCCAAAAAAGAGTATTACACAGAATGAAGCCCTCTATATTGCCAAAAAATATATGATAAGCGGCTTGGCGGTAGAATCTGTTGAGTATATTACTGAAACAGGAAAACATCACGAGTATCGAGAAAAACTATTACCTGCTTATGTTATATCTTATAATAATGATGAAGCATTAAAAGCCTATGTGTCTATTAAAGACGGAAAATTTCAAACCGTGAGACATCGTAATTGGCGCTGGTTCGATTTCTTATGGATGACACACACCATGGATTACCAAGGTAGAGACAACTTTAACACATTAGTTTTAAGAGTCTTTTCGATTTTGGGATTGATTACAGTTTTGAGTGGGTTTTTACTTTGGTACACCTCATCACCTTCAATTAAAAAAATTTTAAAACAAATAAAAAAATAATTATGAAAAAATATATAATTTATACAGGAATATTAGCAGTAGGTCTATTATTAGGTTGGCTGTTATTCGGTAATTCTTCTAATGAAAAAGAAGTGCATAATCACAATGAAGCAGTAGAAACCAATCAAATGTGGACCTGTTCAATGCACCCACAAATTATGCAACCAGAAGCAGGTGATTGTCCAATTTGTGGTATGGATTTAATTCCTTCAGAAGCTGGAGCAGATGGTTTGGCAGCAGACCAATTTAAGCTAAGTGAAAATGCATTGGCTTTGGCAAACATTCAAACTACCATTGTCAGCAATAAAAAAACAGAAGACAACACTATCATAGTGTCTGGAAAGATAGTAGAGAATGAAGAGGCTAATGCAGTTCAAGTTAGTTACTTTTCTGGAAGAATAGAAAGTTTAAATGTCAGTTCTACTGGAGAAGAAGTACATAAAGGTCAATTGCTAGCAACAGTCTATTCACCAGAATTATATGCAGCACAACAAGAACTTATTACAGCAGCTTCGCTAAAAGAATCACAACCAGAGTTATATAAAGCTGTACGTAATAAACTAAAAATATGGAAGCTATCTGATAATCAAGTCAGTCAGATTGAAAAAACTGGAAAAGTAAAAGAAATTTTTAATGTATATGCAACAGTATCTGGAACAGTAACGGAGAAGTTAGTTGAACAAGGTGATTATATCAAGCAAGGTCAACCTTTATTAAAAATCGCTAATTTAAATACGGTTTGGGCAAATTTTGACGTTTATGAAAATCAGATTAGCTTATTTAAAAAAGGGCAAAATATTGAAATCTACACAAACGCCCATCCAAATAAAAAAATAAAAGGCAAAGTATCGTTTATAAGCCCTGTTTTAAACACACAAACAAGAACGGTAGCTTTAAGAGCTGTGCTAAATAATAAGAAGGCTTTCTTTAAACCAGGCATGTTTGTTAAAGGGCACGTTACTTTGACAAAAAAAGGCAGTAAAAAATCTTTAACAATTCCTGCTTCTGCATTACTATGGACAGGAAAACGCTCTGTAGTATATGTAAAAATAAAAACTAATGAGCCTGTTTTTGAAATGCGAGAAGTATCATTAGGGAATCGTCAAGGAGAAAACTATGAAATATCAGATGGTTTGAAAAGTGGTGATGAGATAGTTGCCAACGGCGCCTTTACCGTTGATGCGGCAGCACAATTACAAGGTAAAAAGTCTATGATGAATAAAGTTGGCGGTAAAGTTAAGACTGGTCACGAAGGGCATTTGCGAATGGATAATAGTTACTCAAGCAAAGAAAGTGACCATGCCAATATATCTGAACGTTTGGAAGCACCAAAAGCATTTCAGCAACAATTAAAAAAGGTCTATGATAGCTATATTAATTTAAAAAATGCATTAGTTAAAGATGATACAAATAAAGGATCTAAAGATGCCAATAATTTATTGGATAATTTAGCGCAAGTAGACATGAAATTAATAAAAGATAAAGCACATAACCATTGGATGTCATTAGCGAAAGAAATAAAATCTTCTACAACTGAAATTTTAAAAACAACAGACATAAAGGAACAAAGAAATCATTTTAAACATTTATCCTCACATTTAATTAATACTGTACAGTTGTTTGGTATTAATGAGAAAGTCTATGTAGAATTTTGCCCCATGGCAGATAGCAATAATGGGGCTTATTGGTTAAGTAAAGAAGAAAAAATAATCAATCCATATTTTGGTGATGCAATGCTAACCTGTGGAGAAGTAAAACAAGTAATAGAATAATTATAAATCAAATATTAACAATTAAATTTTAAAACAATGAAGAAAGTAATTTTAAGTCTATCGATGATAGCAGTAGTCGGATTAACAAGTTGTAATGGCCAAACAAAAAAAGAAACCACAACAGAAGTTGCTCAAGAGGCAACTACTAAGGACGCATCCTTTGGTGTAAGAGGTAACTGTGGTATGTGCAAAAATACTATTGAAAAAGCTGCTAATAGTGTTAACGGAGTAATTAGCGCAAATTGGGATGGTGATAGAAAGAAGATAGATGTTTCGTTTGACAAAAGTAGAACAACTATAATGACGATTCATAGAGCAATCGCAGCGTCAGGTTATGATACTGAAAAAGTTACAGGTAGTGAAGAAGCATACAAAAATTTACCAGGTTGTTGTCAATATAACCACGAAATGACAATGAATCAAACAGACAAAATAAAAACTGAGGATCACTCAGGTCACAACCATTAAGTCAAGCGTTAAAGAGTCTTTTTCGGAAGACTCTTTTTATAGTTCTAGGTGTTTTTTAAACAGAAATACTTGTTTTGTTGTAGCTACTGCAAACAACGTAAAATTACTTTCGTTATAGAGTTATGCCATAGTATGATACACGTTTTGCACATCATCATCTTCTTCAATCTTTTCTATAAGCTTATCTACATCTGCTTGTTGTTCTTCGGTTAGTGTTTTAGTCATTGTAGGGATTCTTTCAAATCCTGATGATAAAATTTCCATTCCTCGAGCTTCTATTTCTTTTTGAATACTTCCAAAACTATTAAATGGGGCGTATAACAATATTGCGTTTGTAGGGTTTGGGTCGTTTTCATCAGCTTCTTCAGTAAAAATTTCTTCTACTCCAAAATCAATAAATTCTAGTTCCAGCTCTTCTACGTCAAAACCAGTGTCTTTAATTTTAAAATTACATTGGTGATCAAACATAAATTCTACAGAACCTTGCGTTCCTAAGCTACCATTACATTTGTTAAAACACATTCTAACATTTGCTACGGTACGATTGTTATTATCTGTTGCCGTTTCTACCAATACCGCAATACCGTGTGCTGCATACCCTTCAAACAAAACTTCTTTATAGTTTCCGGTATCTTTATCAGATGCTTTTTTAATAGCACGTTCTACATTGTCTTTAGGCATGTTTACAGCCTTTGCATTTTGTATAACGGCTCTTAAACGAGAATTACTATCAGGGTCTGGGCCGCCATCTTTTACAGCCATAACAATATCTTTACCAATACGTGTAAAGGCTTTAGACATTGCAGACCAGCGTTTCATTTTACGTGCTTTTCTAAATTCGAATGCTCTTCCCATGTGATCTTTTTATATAATTATTTTTTATAAAATGGTAATTTAACAACTGTAGCAGGAAGTTGTCGTTTTCTAACTTGTATAAAGAATTTGCTTCCGGGTGATTTTAGTGCTGTAGGTACATAACCAAGACCAATACCTTTACCTAATGATGGCGACATGGTTCCTGAGGTTACTATTCCAATCTTGCTGCCATTTTCATCAACAATATCATATCCTTGACGTGGAACTCCTTTGGTGTCTAACTCAAAAGCAACAAGTTTTTGTGCAGTACCATTTTCTTTCTGTGCCTTGAATGTAGCATCGTTAGTAAATGTTTTTGTAAACTTTGTAATCCACCCAAGTCCAGCTTCAATAGGAGAGGTGGTGTCGTTTATATCATTACCGTATAAACAATACCCCATTTCTAAACGTAAGGTGTCTCTTGCTGCTAGTCCGATTGGTTTAATGCCAAATGCTTCGCCTGCTTTAAAAACTGCAGTCCAGATAGCTTCAGCATCTTTGTTTTTAAAATAAATTTCAAATCCGCCAGAGCCAGTGTAGCCTGTAGCAGAAACCATTACGTTTTCTAAACCTGCAAATTCACCTATATTAAAGGTGTAATACTTCATATTAATCAAGTCCAGACTTGTTAATGATTGCATTGCTTCAGCTGCTTTTGGACCTTGAATGGCTAAGAGTGAATAGTCATCGCTTTTATTTTCCATAACAACATCTAAGTCGTTATGTGCGCTTATCCAATTCCAATCTTTTTCAATATTAGATGCATTTACAACAAGCATGTATTCTTCTTCTGATATTTTATAAATGATTAAATCATCTACAATACCACCATCGTTATTTGGCATACATGAGTATTGTGCCTGACCAACAACCATTTTACTGGCATCATTTGTTGCTATTTTTTGAATGAGCGCTAAAGCATTTTTTCCTTTTAAGAAAAATTCTCCCATATGAGATACATCAAATACTCCAACACCTGTTCTAACAATTTCGTGTTCCGCATTTACGCCTTCATATTGTACAGGCATATTGTATCCTGCAAAAGGAACCATTTTAGCACCCAATGCTTCGTGAATATGTGATAGTGCAGTATTTTTCATAGATATATTTGTATGTGTTATTTTAGGAGTGCTAAAGTATCTAAAAACTAGTGAATGACAAGGAAATATTTCTAGAAATGATATAACAACCGTCTTTGTTTATTCGTCATCAAAATCAATAGCTTCCTTTTGCTGCTTTGTTGTTTTTTTAGGACTTTCAGGATTATTTTCTTTAGAGGATTTCTTTTTTGACTTACTTTTTGATTTCTTTTTTTCTGTTCTAGTTTTGTTTTCAGGGTCTTTATGAAAGTCTAATCTGTAGGAGCAGCCAAAATTAACACCAAAAACTGAAGGTGTATTTTTTGTATTGAGCATTATTCCTGCATCAAATTGTATGTTGTCTGAAAACAAATATGCACCACCAAATCTAAATAAAGCATCGGCATATACATCATTAATAATGCCCTGATGTTCTCCAAATAATGCCACTTTTTCATTTACAGCATGTGTAAGGGTAAGTATGTAAGAATATATAGGTGCATCTGTCATAAGTAATCTATCTCCAATAAAATTCATGGTAAACACCCATCCACCAGTCCAATTATTTTGGGTAATAATCATTATTTTTGGAGAGATTACAGGTTCGGTTAGATTATCGAAATTTAAATTACTCCCATACGCATAGGGACTTTTAGTAAGGTTTAAATTTACGCCTGTATACACTGCAATAGATGGAATTAGTGTTTTCCATTGAAAACGATGGTTGGCATTATAGCTAAACACATTAGGCTTTACATCTTCAGGGTTCCTGTAAGGGTCATAAACCAAGTATTTTGCACCAATAGTATTTATTTTAAAATTACCTAAAGATCTTTTTCCTCCAGAATTATCATCGGTAAGGGTCCCGTATTGAAAATCGCCACTAAGATTAATTTCAAGGGCTTCCTTCCATACACCATATCTAAATTCATATGATGTTCCTAGTCCTGTAAAACCATATTTTCGCAACTCATGGTCATTATTAATATAATATAGTCCTGCTTCGCCTTGCAGAACATTAATTCCTACAGAATATGCTCCAGAAGAGGCTCCTGGTCTATTAGAGTTAATCGTTTCGGTGTATTGGGCGTGTATATTAGTACATAAAAATAATGAAAATATTATACAGCATTTTTTAGTTATATGCATTGTTTATCTTACTTGAATTATTATAACGCTATAAAAATACATTATCTTATTAAAATAATCTTTTTATTCGGTTAAAAAAGTGTTATCAACATTGTGCATTCTTATTTTTATGTAGCTTTGTATACCAAATTTAATATAAATAATACCTAATATATGATTGGAGTACTAAAAACATTGCTGATTTTCATGGCCTTTTATTATGGCTTTAAATTAATTATGCGCTTTATGGCCCCTTTTTTAATGAAATATGCTGCTAGTAAAATGGAGCAAAAAATGAAAGATCAGTTTCAAGGTCAGCAACAAGCAAAAGAACCTGCTGCAGCAAAACAAAAAAAATCTACAAATAAAGTAGGAGAGTACATAGATTTTGAAGAAATAGAGTAATACAAAAAAACACTATACTTTAATAAAATAAGTAAACAACATATATAGACGTATGAAAAGTTCTTTAAAAAAATTACTGCCACACCTTGGGGTTTTATTTGTGTTTATTGTAATCTCTTTAGCTTATTTTTCTCCAGTTTTAAATGGTAAAGAAATAAAGCAATCAGATATAACACAGTACATTGGAATGTCTAAACAGCATAAAGACTTTAATAAGTCTAGTGATGTTGATACTTATTGGACCAATGCTGCATTTGGAGGAATGCCAACCTATCAATTAGGCGCAAAATATCCTCATAATTATATAAAAAAGCTAGATTTATTATTGCGGTTTTTACCTAGACCTGCAGATTACTTATTCTTATATTTTTCATGCTTTTATATCTTACTTTTAGTCTTAAAAACAGATTGGAAATATGCCTTATTGGGTAGTCTCGCTTTTGGATTTTCAACATATTTTATTGTCATTTTAGGCGTTGGACATAATGCAAAAGCACACGCCATAGCATATATGCCATTAGTATTGTCAGGAATCTTTTTGGCTTTTCAAAAAAGATATGTTTTAGGTGGTATTATTACAGCATTAGCAATGGCATTAGAGCTTAATGCAAATCATTTTCAGATGACCTATTATCTGTTACTCTTAGTTTTAGTTATTGGAGCCATACATTTAATAACTGCTTATAGGCAAAAAGAGTTGGTGTCATTTGCAAAAGCAATAGCTATACTATGTACCGCAGTATTTTTTTCATTGGCATTAAACGCAACACATCTTTTAGCAACTTCAGAATATGCTAAAGAAAGTACTAGAAGTAAAAGTGAGCTAACTATTAATTCTGATGGTAGCAATAAAGCCTTAACTACAGGCTTAGATAAAGCATATATTACCGAATATAGCTATGGTATAGGGGAGAGCTTTAACTTGTTTGTGCCACGACTTTTTGGAGGATCTAATAATGAGCCATTGGCAAAGGATGCAATAGTGGTTAAAAAAATGCAAAGCTTATTTGGTATTTCAAGCACTGAAGCGCAACAGTTTGGCGGACAATTAATGTATTGGGCAGATCAAAGCTATGTTGCAGCGCCGGCATATATAGGCGCTACCGTATTTTTTTTGTTTGTATTAGCATTGTTTATTGTAAAAGCGCCCATAAAAAAATGGGTGTTAATTTCTGGAGGAATTATGCTTGTATTATCATGGGGTAAAAACATATCATTCCTTACAGATTTTTGTATTGACTATATACCCTTTTATAATAAATTTAGAGCAGTAAGTTCTATGCAGGTTATTATTGAATTGGTAGTGCCTTTATTAGCATTTTTTGGTTTATATACATTTGTAAAATCTCCTATACAATTTAATAAAAAGCAAAAGGCTGTTGCTTACACTGCTGCATTTACAGTAGGTTTATCAGCATTGTTTTACATAGCAAACGGTTTGTTTTTTGATTTTGTGAGTCCGCGTGATGGTATGTTGCGTGAAAATTACGGATATGAATTTGTTGCACTTTTAAGAGAACAACGAAAAGCATTGTTTATGGCAGATGTGCTTAGAACATTAGTGTTATCATTAAGTATGGCAATTGTTTTGTGGTTATTTTTAAAAGAAAAATTAAAAGAAAATGCAATGCTTATTGTATTGGGTGCTCTTATATTGTTTGATTTGGTGGGCGTGGCACATAGATATGTTAACACAACAGATTTTGTGATTCCAAAACAGGTTAATGAGCCTTTTAGAATGCTATCTGCAGATACACAGATTAAAAAGGATACCACGCATTATAATGTTATAGATTTTAGTACAAATCCTTTTAATAGCGCAAGAACATCTTATTTTCATAATGCCTTTGGAGGTTATCATGCAGCTAAACCAAAACGTGCTCAAGATATTTTTGATTTTTATATTAGTAAGAATGATATTGGAGTACTAAACATGCTTAATATAAAGTATATTATTAATGATAAAAACGGACAAGTTACCGCCATGCGTAATCCGTATGCTAATGGAAATGCTTGGTTTGTAAACTCTTTAAAAACGGTATTAACTGCAGATGAAGAAATACTTAGCTTAGGTGAACTGAACCTTAAAAAGCAAGCAATAACTGTAGGTAACACTACAGAAACACAATTGCTAACAGTAGATTCATTAACAAGTATTGAATTAAAATCTTTTAAACCAAATCACTTAAAATATTATTCAGAAAATTCATCTAACGGGATTGCAGTGTTTTCTGAAGCGTATTACAAAAATGGTTGGAATGCTTATATTGATGGCAACTTAAAACCTCATTTTAAAGTAAACTATTTACTTAGAGGGTTAAAAATACCAAAAGGAAATCATACCATAGAATTTAAATTTGAACCTCAAGTTATACAAACAGGAAGTCGTGTTACATTAATTACAAGCATACTCTTATTACTCCTGTTATTTGGTATTATAGGATTTTCATTTAAAAAGAAATTTCTTAATCAGTCGTAAGTAATGAAAAAAAAAGTATTAATCATTACTTATTATTGGCCACCTGCTGGTGGGCCAGGGGTACAACGATGGTTAAAGTTTGTAAAATACTTGCCTGAATTTAATGTTAGCCCTACTGTATATTGCCCAGAAAACCCCAACTATCCAGTAGTAGATACTGCTATAGAAAGCACAATTCCTGATAGCGTTACCCTAATTAAACAGCCAATTTTTGAGCCCTATAAGTTAGCATCTCTACTATCAAAAAAGAAAACAAACACTATATCATCAGGTGTTATAAATACTAAAAAGCAAACGCTTATTGAACGTTTGCTACTGTTTGTTAGAGGTAATTTTTTTATTCCTGATGCACGTAAATATTGGGTAAAGCCTTCAGCAAAGTATTTGGAAGCATATTGTAAAACACACAATATTGACACGATTATAACTACAGGTCCACCGCACAGTGTACATTTAATAGGTTTGCAATTAAAGGACAAACTAAACTTGCGTTGGATTGCTGATTTTCGAGATCCATGGACAAGTATTGGCTACCATTCCAAATTAAAATTAACTGCAACTGCTAAGAAGAAACATAAACTACTTGAAAAACAGGTATTACAATCGGCAGATGATATTATTGTAACGAGTAATTTAACTAAAAAAGAGTTTAGTACAATTACAGCGCAGCCAATACACACTATTACTAATGGGTTTGATGACACTAATATTGCACCGGTGCCATTAGATAAAAAATTTACTATTAGCCATATAGGGTCTTTGTTAACCGGAAGAAACCCTAAAATACTATGGCAAGTATTATCAGAATTAATTGCTGAAAACCATCAATTTAAATCTAATTTTGAGCTAAAACTAATAGGTGTTGTTAGTGATAATGTTCTTGAAACTATTTATTCATACGGACTAAAGCCCCACGTTAATCAACTAGGTTATTTACCACATTCTGAAGCACAAACACAACAAAATAGCACTCAAGTATTATTGTTAATTGAAATTGACAGCCCTGAAACAGCAGCAATTATTCCCGGAAAACTATTTGAGTATATGCAATCTTCTCGCCCTATTTTAAGTTTTGGACCAAGCAATACAGCATTTAAAAACATTATAAAGACGAGTAATACAGGAGTGGTGTTCTCATATGAATTAACCGAAAAGGATGCGCTAAAAAAACAAATGTTACAGTGGTTTAAAGCTTACCAAAATAATGAATTACAGAGTCATGCTATTGGTTTAGAGCAATATCATAGAAAACAATTAACAGCAAGTTTGGCAAGTTTAATCATAACATAATTAAATACTGCTATAGCTCTCTAATTTGTGAGGGCACCAAAAATTGTGTTACTTTGTAGTACCAAAAAAATTACAATGATTAGAATAGCACTCATTTTGCTGTTCCCTTTTTTAAGTATAGCACAAACTCCTAGTTATTATGGAGGCATTGACTTTACCCAAACGGGAGAAGCTTTAAAAACACAATTAGCACAATTAATTACTACAACTCATACTACCGAAATTTATTATACTTCAAATGCTTTTGATGTATGGGATGCCTTAAAACAAACCGATTTAAATCCTGAAAACACGCAAGATGTATTCCTTTTATATGGCTATGATAATACCGACCAAATAACAAGTAATGACCATGATAGAGATCTAACACTTTCTTGTCATCAATCTGGGTGTATTGGTTTATGGAACAGGGAGCATGTATATCCAAAATCATTAGCGACACCTGCTTTAGAAACCAGTAGCCCTGGCGCAGGGACTGATGTACATAGTTTACGCTCTTGCGACGGACAAATGAATAGTTCTCGAAATAATCGACCGTTTGAAGATGGAGAAGGAAACGCTCATATTACTGCAACCACAGGAAATTGGTTTCCGGGTGATGAATGGAAAGGAGATGTTGCCAGAATGATGATGTATATGTATTTGCGCTATCCAACGCAATGTGTTGCCAATAATGTAGGGATAGGAGGCAGTACGTTTGCACCATTAGGCGATATGCCAGATATTTTTTTAGAATGGAACGAAGAGGATCCAGTTTCAATATATGAAATTTCACGAAATGACTTATTAGAAGGTTTTCAAGGAAACAGAAATCCGTTTATAGACAACCCATATCTTGCTACTGCAATATGGAATGGCCCTGAGGCAGTAGATGCATGGGGGACTTTAGATGTAGAAGATTTTGAATGGATAAATGAAGTGGTGGCATATCCAACAATTACTAAAGATTATGTTTATATTACCAATCCTAGCTATAGAGAATATAATTATAATGTACATAATCAATTAGGACAATTACTGAGTTCAGGAAAAACGAAAGAAAAAATTGACTTATCGCCTTATCTTCAAGGCATTTATTTTATAACAATTTTATATAAGGATATAAAAAAAACATTTAAAGTTGGACGGATATAAATCAATATAAAATATCATTTTTAAACAACAAAGGTTCTGCAATGCAGAACCTTTGTTTATATAGAAGTGTAGATAATTTTTATTTCAAGCCACCAGTCATATTAGCAGGAATAACCCATTTGTCATATTCTGCCTCAGTAACATAGCCTAAGCGTACCGCTTCATGCCTAAGTGTAGTTCCGTTTTCATGAGCTGTATTTGCAATTTCTGCAGCTTTATAATACCCTATTTTGGTATTTAGAGCGGTTACTAGCATTAATGAGTTTTGTAGTAATTCATCAATACGCTTATTATTAGGCTCAATACCTTGTGCGCAATTTACATCAAAAGAAATACAAGCATCACCAATTAATTGTGCAGATTCTAATAAGTTAGCCGCCATCATTGGTTTAAAAACATTAAGTTCATAATGTCCTTGTGTACCACCAACAGTAACAGCAACATCATTACCCATAACTTGTGCGCAAACCATAGTAATAGCTTCTGCTTGTGTAGGGTTTACCTTTCCGGGCATAATAGAACTTCCTGGCTCATTAGCAGGAATAATCAATTCCCCAATTCCTGAACGTGGTCCAGAAGCCATTAACCTAATGTCATTAGCAATTTTATTTAAAGAAACCGCTAATTGTTTTAATGCGCCATGTGTTTCTACAATAGCATCATGTGCTGCTAATGCTTCAAACTTATTTTCTGCAGTTATAAATGGTAGACCTGTAAATTCTGCTATATACTTTGCTACTAAAACATCATATCCTTTAGGTGTATTTAAACCTGTTCCTACAGCAGTACCACCCAAAGCCAATTCGCTTAAATGTGCCATAGTGTTTTTTAAGGCTTTTAATCCGTGGTTTAGTTGAGATACATATCCTGAAAACTCTTGACCTAGTGTAAGGGGAGTAGCATCCATTAAATGGGTACGTCCTATTTTAACAACATCGGCAAATGCAACAGATTTTTTCTGTAAAGTGTCGCGTAATTGTTCTACACCAGGAATGGTAACTTCTACGATTTTCTTGTATCCAGCAATGTGCATTCCTGTAGGAAATGTATCATTAGATGATTGTGATTTGTTTACATCGTCATTCGGAGAGATAACTTTTTCTCCTTCACCAATGATTTTTCCAGCCAATTGTTGTGCTCTATGAGAAATTACCTCATTACAATTCATGTTAGATTGTGTACCAGAACCTGTTTGCCAAATAACTAACGGAAACTGATCGTTGTGTTTCCCTTCTAGTATTTCATCACACACGGCACTTATTAAATCTCTTTTATCTTCAGCAAGTACACCCAAATCACAGTTGGTATGAGCTGCGGCTTTTTTTAAGTATGCAAAACCATGAATAATTTCTAGAGGCATAGATGCAGCAGCACCAATTTTAAAGTTATTTCTAGAACGCTCTGTTTGTGCGCCCCAAAGTTTATCGGCAGGTACATTTACTTCACCAATAGTATCTTTTTCAATTCTGTATTTCATGTGTTATATTTAGTTGTGTTTTTTGAAACCTTATAATTATCGATGCAAATTTAAGTATTTATTTTTGTACAAAGTAGAATTGTTCTTTTTTGTTAAGAAATTAGATTTATAATGCTCTATTTTTCATTTTATCTATTATATTTGACACGAATTCAAAAATTTCCGGAAATTATGTTTGATTTTGATCAATACTTAGGGTTTTTAGCCTTTTTATCTATTTTTACAATAGGGTTTTGGTTGTTAATATTTTTAGCAACATTTGTAGTACCTTATTGGATAGGTGGTTCTTTAATGGAACGCCTAAAAGAGCTTAAAGACGAAAGAGCTGCTAAAAAACAGTAATGTAATAGTACAAAAAAAAGGACACCAATTGGTGTCCTTTTTTTTTGCTATAAGATATCTAAAATACATTCTGGAGGCCTACCAATTACTGCTGTGTTGTTAGCTATAACAATAGGGCGCTCAATAAGCTTAGGGTTGTTTACCATTATACCTATGAGTTCTTGATTGCTAAATGTTTTGCCTTTATAGTCTGATTTCCATATGGCTTCATTTTTACGAACCAAATCTAAAGCCTCTATGCCTAATAAAGATATAACTTTGGTTAACTCAGCAACAGTAGGCGGTGCTTTTAAATAATCTACGACGTTAAACTCTTTTCCTGATGCTTCTAGAATATCAAGTCCTTGTCTAGATTTACTACATCTATTATTATGGTATATCTGTATCATTTTTAATTTATTAAAGTGTTTTAGTATCGGTTTCTTGTTGCCCCATTGTCATAAGATATGCTTTTAAAAACGGATGAATATTACCATTCATAACGGCATCTACATTACCTGTTTCATGTGCGGTTCTAACATCTTTTACAAGTTTATACGGGTGCATTACATAATTTCTAATCTGGCTTCCCCATTCAATTTTCATTTTACCATCTTCAATAGAAGACCTTGCAGCTTGTTGTTTTTTTAGTTCAATCTCATATAATTGAGATTTTAACATTTGCATGGCACGTGTTCTATTGTCTTGCTGAGATCTGGTCTCTGAACAAGAAATTTGCAGCCCCGAAGGTTTATGGGTAAGCTGTACTTTGGTTTCAACTTTATTTACATTTTGTCCGCCAGCACCGCTTGATCTAGATGTAATAATCTCTATATCTGCAGGGTTAATTTCAATTTCAATAGAATCATCTACTAAAGGGTATACGTATACTGATGCAAAAGAGGTGTGGCGCTTTGCATTACTATCAAAAGGGGAGATGCGTACCAAACGGTGCACTCCATTTTCACCTTTTAACCAGCCAAAAGCAAAATCACCTTCAATTTCAATAGTAACTGTTTTTATACCTGCTACATCTCCAGATTGGTAATTTAATTCCTTTACTTTATAACCATTGCTTTCGCAATACATTAAATACATTCGCAGTAGCATTTCTGCCCAATCGCAACTTTCGGTTCCACCAGCTCCAGCGGTAATTTGTAATACAGCACTTAAAGCATCACCATCTTCAGATAGCATGTTTTTAAATTCTAAATCTTCAATAAGATTAACAGCATTTTGGTATTGTTGATCAACTTCAGTCTCCTCGGCAGCATCTTCTGCATAAAATTCCATTAAAACCTGAAGGTCTTCTACTAAGGTTTTTGCCTTTTCAAAATCTGTCACCCATTTTTTTACAACCCTTAAAGATTTCATAATGCGTTCCGCTTCCTTTGGATTGTTCCAAAAATCAGGTGCAAAAGTTTTTTCCTCCTCATTACTGATTTCAATGCGTTTTGCATCAATATCAAGATACCCCTTTAATGCTTTTAAACGGGTGGTAATATCTTTAAATTGGTCTGAGGTAATCATATATAATGCGTTACATTTTGCACAAAAATAGACTTTCAAAGTTGATTATGGAAATAAATATCTGATTATAAATAGCCCATAAACTCATGAATAAAAAGAATGCATACTTGGCAATAATATTTTTTGTATTTTTAGCGAAATAAAAATAAAAACAATGAAAAAGCTTTTAACACTAATAGGATGTCTTATTTTTGCCTTCGCTTGTAAAAAAGATGCAAATATGAAAACTGTAGAAAATATTATAGCCCCTTTAGCAGATAAAAAACCAAAGGTACTTGAAAAACATGGTGATGTTAGAATTGATGACTATTACTGGTTAAATGAAAAGGATAATGAAGAAGTTATTGATTACCTAGAAAGAGAGAATGACTACTACCAAAAAAAGACGGCGCATACAAAAGATTTTCAAGCAGATTTATTTACCGAAATGAAATCTCGTATTAAGGAAGATGACAGCTCGGTGCCTTATAAGTATAATGGATACTGGTACATAACCAAGTATGAAACTGGGAAAGATTACCCTATTTACACCCGAAAAAAAGACAACCTTGAAGCGGCTGAAGAAGTACTTTTTGATTGTAATATAATGGCAAAGGGACAATCGTATTTTAACCTATCAGGATTAAATGTAAGTCCCGATAATAACTATATAGCCTTTGGAGTAGATACCGTTAGTAGAAGACAATATACTATTCAAATTAAAAACATTGCTACAGGAGAAATCTTACCATATAAAATAGAAAATACTACCGGAGGCTCTACTTGGGCTAATGATAACATGACACTTTTCTATACACGAAAAGACGCTGAAACACTACGTTCTAATAAGATTTACAAACATTTTTTAAATGACAATCCTAAGAATGACAAAGAAGTGTTTCATGAAACAGATGATACATTTAGCACTTTTGTTTACAAAACAAAATCTAGAAAGTATATTATTATAGGTACTACAAGTACGCTAACTAGTGAGTATAAAATTTTAAATGCTGATACGCCAGAAAAAGACTTTAGTATTTTTCAAGATAGAGAGCGAGGTTTAGAGTATGATATTGCTCATTTTGGAGATAAATTCTATATTATTACTAATAAAGATAAAGCAACTAACTTCAAGTTAATGGTTACTTCTGATACTGCTACACAAAAAGAAAACTGGGCAGATTATATACCACATAGATCAAATGTGTTATTAGAAGATATTGAAATTTTTAAAGACTATCTGGTCATTAGTGAACGTGAAAACGGACTATCTAAAATTAAAATTTCAAGATGGGATGGTACAGAAAGTTATTATTTACCTTTTGATAATGAAACTTATAGCGCATATACATCTGTAAACGTTGATTTTGACACAGAAATTTTACGATACGGGTACAATGCCTTTACAACTCCAGCATCTACCATAGACTTTAATATGCGTACCCAAGAAAAAGAGGTCATGAAAGAGCAAGAAGTTTTAGGAGGGAAATTCAATAAAACCAATTACACTTCAGAACGTATATGGGCAACTGCTCGTGATGGAAAAAAAGTGGCCATTTCATTAGTATACAGGAAAGACACCAAACTCGATAAAAACACACCATTATTACAATATGCTTACGGATCTTATGGATATAGCATGTCGGGAAGCTTTAGCACTACACGATTGAGCCTTTTAGATCGTGGATTTGTATTTGCTATTGCACATGTTAGAGGAAGTGAATACTTAGGAAGAGAGTGGTACGAAGACGGAAAATTATATAATAAAATCAACACCTTTACAGATTTTATTGACTGCTCAAAACACCTAATAGCACAAAATTATACTTCTGAAAATCATTTATATGCAATGGGAGGAAGCGCCGGAGGATTATTAATGGGTGCTATCATGAATATGAGTCCAAAAACATATAATGGAGTAATATCATCAGTACCATTTGTAGATGTCGTTACTACAATGTTAGACGACAGTATACCTTTAACTACAGGTGAGTATGATGAGTGGGGAAATCCTAATGAAAAAGGGTATTATGACTATATGAAATCATACTCTCCGTATGATAATGTTGCCGCGCAATATTACCCAAACACCCTAATATTAACAGGATTTCACGATTCTCAAGTACAATACTTCGAGCCTGCAAAATGGACTGCAAAGTTAAGAGAGTTAAAAACTAATGATAATCTATTATTATTTAAATGCGATATGGATTCTGGGCATGGTGGCGCCTCAGGAAGGTTTGAAGCACTTAAAGAAATTGCAGAAGAATTTGCCTTTATCTTAGATCTAGAAGGTATTACAGAGTAGAAAAAAAATACTTATCTTTGCACGGAAGTTATAGTACATGAAAAACGATATACAAGCACATAAGAATGTTTTAGAATTAGTAGGGAATACCCCGCTAATTCAATTGCAAAAAATAACCAAAGATTTACCTGGAGATTTTTATGCAAAAGTAGAAGCATTTAACCCAGGGCATTCATCTAAAGATAGAATAGCTTTATACATATTAGAAGAAGCAGAGCGAAAAGGAATTCTTAAACCAGGTGATACCATTATTGAAACAACCTCTGGAAACACAGGATTCAGTATTGCAATGGTTAGTATGATTAAAGGCTATGAATGCATTTTGGCAGTCAGCTCAAAATCATCTCCAGACAAAATAGATATGCTTCGCACCATGGGCGCAAAAGTATATGTTTGTCCAGCAAATGTTTCTGCAGATGATCCACGTTCATATTATGAAGTAGCCAAGAGGTTACATAATGAAATAAAAGGTTCTGTTTATATCAACCAATATTTTAATAGTTTAAATATTGATGCGCATTATCATAGTACTGGTCCTGAAATCTGGAATCAGACCAATGGTAAAATAACTCATTTAGTAGCATGTAGTGGTACTGGGGGAACAATTTCAGGCGTTGCAAAATATTTAAAAGAGCAAAATTCTGAAATTCAAATTTTGGGTGTAGATGCCTTTGGATCTGTGTTAAAAAGTTTTCATGAAACACGTGAATTTGATACTAAAGAAATTTACCCTTATCGCATAGAAGGTTTAGGTAAAAACTTAATTCCTTCAGCAACAGATTTTGACGCTATAGATGAGTTCATAAAAGTAACCGATCAAGAAAGCGCTCATACAGCCAGAGCATTAGCACGCAAAGAAGGCTTATTTGTAGGCTATACTAGTGGTGCAGCAATGCAGGCTGTAAAACAATATGCCACGGCAGGAAAATTTAATAAAGATAGTGTTATAGTTGTTATATTTCCAGATCATGGCTCTAGATATATGAGTAAAATATACAATGATGAGTGGATGACTGAACAAGGCTTTTTTGATAGCATTCAAATAGAAGACCCTATAAAAATAGAATACATAAAATAATATGCAATCATAGAAAAAGCAGTAACAATAGTTGCTGCTTTTTTATTGTTTAAAATAGTATGATAACCGCTATAATTTAATTATTTTTGCGTTTGTAAAATTTAAAATTGATACAATGAGAGATTTATTTGATAAAATCTATAAAGATAAAGGACCACTAGGTAAGTGGGCCGCTCAAGCTGAAGGTTATTTTGTTTTCCCTAAATTGGAAGGTGAAATCTCAAACAGAATGATGTTTCAAGGTAAAGAAGTCGTTACTTGGAGTATTAATGATTACTTAGGTTTGGCAAATCATCCTGATGTGCGAAAAGTAGATGCTGAAGCAGCTGCAAAATATGGTTCTGCATACCCAATGGGTGCAAGAATGATGTCAGGACACACAGAATTACATGAGCAATTGCAAGATGAATTAGCTGTATTTGTACAAAAAGAAGCCGCTTATCTTGTTAACTTTGGTTACCAAGGTATGGTATCTGCAATAGACTCTTTAGTAACTAAAGAAGATGTTATTGTATATGATGTAGATGCACACGCATGTATTATTGATGGGGTACGTTTACACATGGGAAAACGATTTACCTATCGTCATAATGATGTGGCTAGTATTGAAAAAAACCTTGATAGAGCAACACGTTTGGCCGAAAAAACTGGCGGAGGAATTTTATTGATTTCTGAAGGTGTATTTGGAATGCGTGGTGAACAAGGAAAATTAAAAGAAATTATAGCACTTAAAGAAAAATATAATTTTCGCTTATTAGTAGATGACGCTCACGGATTTGGAACACTTGGTAAAACAGGTGCCGGAACAGGAGAAGAACAAGGCGTACAAGAAGGTATAGATGTTTATTTTGCAACATTTGCAAAGTCTATGGCAAGTACAGGAGCGTTTTTTGCAGCAGATCAAGAAATTATTGAATTCATGAAATACAACATGCGTTCTCAAATGTTTGCTAAATCATTACAAATGCAATTGGTAGTTGGCGCATTAAAACGTTTAGAAATGTTACGTACCATGCCAGAGCTAAAAGATAAACTTTGGGAGAACGTAAGAACTTTACAAGGCGGACTAAGAGAACGAGGGTTTGACTTAGGAACTACCGAAACTTGTATTACACCTGTATATTTAAAGGGTAGTATTCCTGAAGCAATGGCCTTAGTAAAAGACTTGAGAGAAAACTTTGGCGTTTTCTGTTCAATAGTAGTATACCCGGTTATTCCAAAGGGATTAATTTTATTAAGACTAATACCTACAACAACACATACTATAGAAGATATTAATACTACCCTAAATGCTTTTTCTAGTATTAGAGAGCGTTTAGAAAATGGGACTTACAAAAGATTATCTGCTGCTATTGCTAAGGCAATGGGAGAGGAATAATTTTCTTATTAGTATAACAATTAAAAAAGCCATTCCTAACTTAGGAATGGCTTTTTTGATTAATAGTTAAGATGTAATTTAATTACCATCTCTATCAACTACAATACGGTCTTTAGCATTTGCTAACTCCCAAGCTGTATAAAAAATAAGCTTTGTACGCATTGTCATTAAAGGGTAATCTATTTTTTCAGGTGTATCGGTTGGCTGATGATAATCGGCATGTAAACCACTAAAAAAGAATACTGATGGCACACCATTTTTTGCAAAATTATAATGGTCAGAACGGTAATAAATACGTTCAGGGTCATTACGGTCGTTGTATTTATAATCTAATTTAAATCCATCTAAATTTTTGTTAGCTTTAGTTACCGCAATATCTAAACCTGTACTTAAACGATCAGCACCAATAACATAAATATATTTTTTAGCGCTTTCATGCTCAGGGTCAACGCGTCCAATCATATCTACATTAATATCGGCTACAGTGTTTATTAAAGGGAAAACAGGATTTTCAGCATAATACTGAGACCCATATAAACCTTTTTCTTCTCCTGTAACATGTAAAAATAGTATAGAACGCTTTGGTCCGTTTCCTTCTTTTTTAGCAATGTGAAAAGCTTCTGCTATTTCTAATAATGCAACTGTACCAGAACCATCATCGTCTGCACCACTATAAATCTGACCATCATGGTGACCTATATGATCTAAATGTGCTGAAATTACTAATACTTCATCCGGAAACTCAGTACCTTCTATAAATGCTAGTACATTTTCAGAATCACCTTGTGAGTGTCCTTCAAAATATGCCTCAGGGATATTCTGAAAATAATTACTGCTATTAAAAGCAGAAGGTATTCCCATTTTTATATATTCATTTTTCAAAAAATCTACTGCTTTTTTTTGTCCAGGAGACCCTGTGTCTCTACCTTCAAACTCATCTGAAGCATAAATGTATAGATCGGTTTTTAACTCCTCTGCAGTAATTGTTTTTGCATAAGTTGTTGCTTTAGATGTTGTTTTAGCAGCAGTAGTTGCTGTTTTTTTCTGTGCAGTACATGCCGTTATAAATAATATCGGAATACTAAGTAATAGATGTTTCATAGGTGCTATTTTGGTTAAAGCGGGAATTTACAAAAAAGGGATGAGTTATAAATATAAAAACCAATTTAAAGCAGCTATTTTTTCCGTAACTTTGAAGTTATTATTGACCTTAAAAAACATTTTAGTAATGAAAAACAATATAGAACAACTATTAAATGCTCAAGTAAAAAACGAAGCCAATGCTTCAATGCAATATCTATCAATGGCATCATGGGCAGATGCAAATGGATTTAATGGTGTTGCAGAGTTTTTTTACCAACACTCTGAAGAAGAACGTTTGCATATGACTAAATTAGTTAAGTTTATTAATGAACGTGGTGGCAATGCTATTATACCTGCTTTAGACGCTCCTAAAAACACATTTAGTTCTTTAAAAGATTTATTTGAGGCTTTTTTGGATAGCGAAGTACATGTTACACAAAAGATAAATGAGATCATTTTTGAATGTCTAAATGCTAAAGATTACAATACACATAATTTTATGCAATGGTATGTGTCAGAACAGTTAGAAGAAGAGGCTATGGCACGTACAATGCTTGATAAATTAGAGATTATTGGCAATGATAAAACAGGTATATATATGTTTGATCGTGATATACTAACAATAAAGGCTGCTGCAGATAATCAAAATCAATAATTTTAAAAAGGTATTTTAATATGGCTAAAAAAGTGCTCATTAACATTAAGCAACTACTTCAGGTTCGTGATAAAAACACTACAAATAAAATTTCAGGTACAGATATGAAACAGTTGCCAATGCTTGAAAATGCGTTTTTAAGTATTAGTAATGGTGTCATTACTAATTACGGAATAATGCAAGATTATGTATCTGATGCTTCTGAAGAAACTATTGACTGTACAGGAAAAGTAGTATTGCCTACTTGGTATGACAGTCATACTCATATTGTATATGCAGATAACAGAGAACAAGAGTTTGTAGATAGAATTAACGGACTCACTTATGAAGAGATTGCTAATAATGGTGGCGGAATTTTAAACTCTGCTAAAAAATTACAAAACACCTCAGAGCAAGACTTGTATCTACAATCTGAGAAACGCCTAAAAGAAGTAATGTGTCTAGGAACCGGTGGTATTGAAATAAAGTCAGGTTACGGACTAACTACAGAAGCAGAATTAAAAATGCTTCGAGTAATTAAAAAGTTAAAAGATAATTACAACATACCTATAAAAGCTACTTTTTTAGGCGCACATGCCGTACCAAAAGCGTATAAAACAGATAAACAAGGCTATTTAGATTTGGTTATACATGAAATGCTACCTCAAATAGCCAAAGAAAACTTGGCAGATTATATAGATATCTTTTGTGAAACGGGATACTTTAGTGTAGCAGATACCGTACAAATATTAGAAGCTGGTAAGCAGTACGGACTGCAATCAAAAATACATGTAAATCAATTTACTACTATAGGTGGTATTAAAGCTGCTGTTACTCATAACGCACTTACTGTTGATCATCTAGAATTAGTAAGCGCAGAAGATATTAAAGCCTTAAAAAACTCAGACACAATGCCTGTAGCATTGCCATCTTGTTCGTATTTTTTATCTATTCCGTATACACCTGCGCGTCAGTTAATAGATGAAGGGTTAGCTTTAGCATTAGCGACAGATTATAACCCCGGATCTACACCATCTGGAAACATGAATTTTGTTGTGAGTACTGCTTGTATTAAAATGAAAATGACTCCAGAAGAAGCCATTAATGCTGCTACAATTAATGGCGCTTACGCTATGGGTGTTTCTAAAACACATGGTAGTATTACCAAAGGAAAGCACGCAAATATAATTATCACAGAGCCTATTAACTCTTATAATGTATTGCCTTATTCTTTTGGAAGCAACAATATTGAAACCGTTTTAATTAACGGAGAAGCAGTGTAGAGAGGCAGAGTTACAAACAACAAAAAAGCCTACATGATGTAGGCTTTTTTTTGTTATATAATAGTACTAAAATTACTTTAAATCAATACTGCTTGTTGTTAACAATGTAGCGCCATCAAAAACATTTATAAAATAAGTGCCTTTTTTAAATCCTTTTTTAGGTTCTGGAATATACTCGCAAATAGCAATGCTTTTATTAGCATAGTTAAAGCTTGTTTCAAGACTATAAACTAAGGTTTTAGAGCCAAAAGCTTTACTTGCATTACTTCCTAAAACACCTTTGTTACTATCTATTACTTGTATATATAATGTTTTGTCTCCTGATGCTGCTAAAGTATTTTTTGGTACCGAAAAACAAACCTTCAAGTTGTCTGTACGCCATGCTTTAGTGGTTGCAATTTCTTTACCTGAATTACGAATAATTACTCCAGAGCCACGTAAAGCAGCTACACCAAGCTTGGCTGCAGTATTCATTTTTAATTGTGCAGCAGACATTTGGTCAGTTAATGTTGTGTTAATTGCAACCTGTGTAGATAATGCTCCTGAAACAGAATCTTTCTCTATGGTTAAAGATGTGTTTTCTTGCTGTAAACGTTCATTATCTGCTAATAACTGATTAATGTTCTTCTTTAACTTAAAATAGCTGTTTTTATATTTTGTTAAACTCTTAATATCTGCATTTGCTTTATTAAGTGCATTCAAGGTACCTGATAAGCTATCTCTCTTTGCAACAAGTGCAGCATTTAAAATGCTATTTTTAGAAATTTGAGCGTCCAGTTTTGTTATCTCATTTGCTACATCTGCTTTTAAATTTGTGATTTCAGTTCCTAAAACAGTTTTAGTTTCAGAAAGTTCATTGCTCTTTAAAAATAATAAACTTGTAGCGCCTAAGAATAGTGTGAACACTACTATAATTACTATTTTTAATTTTTTGTTTGTATCTGCTGTCTGCATTATTTATACTATATGGTTAAGCTACAAAAATACATAAAATACCAATTATATCCCATAAATAAACTGTACATTCGTAAGATAATTGATTCCATTATTAATCCCCTCTAACACCTTATTTTTAATGAAAAACATGCGTTACTATACAAAATATGATGTGATTTCTCTCATTAATCATCGTGAGGGTGAACGAAAATTTGGTGAAAAGGTTCAGGTTATTTCAGAGGTTGATACTGCTCTTGATGATTTAAAAAAATCTTCGGCTACCTATGTTTTATTAGGTATAAAAGAATCTGTAGGCGTAAAGGCTAACAAAGGTGTTCAGGGTACGGAGTCTGCTTGGGATTTTGCATTAAAAGCTTTGCTAAATACACAAAACTCACCATTTAATAAAGGTAAGAAGCTAATGGTTTTGGGTTGCTTGGAGTTCGATAATCAAATGAAAAATGCCTCAAAACTGAATGTTGATAACCCAAATGAGTTGTCGCAATTATATCATTTAGTAAATGAAATAGATACTGTAGTTACTAACTTAATTTTTAAAATTGTATCTGCAGGAAAAATCCCAATTATTATTGGGGGTGGTCACAATAATGCCTACGGCAATATAAAGGGCACATCATTGGCGCTAAACAAAGCCATTAATGCTATTAATTTTGATGCGCATACAGATTTTAGATCTCTAGAAGGAAGGCATTCTGGAAATGGATTTTCTTATGCTTTTAAAGAAGGGTTTTTAGATCGTTATTATATATATGGCATTCATGAAAACTATACTTCAAAAGCAATTTTAGAGCGATTAGAAAAACATCAAAAAAAAGTGCAGTATACTACTTTCGAGGCATTAGAAGTTAGAACAGAAATCACTTTAGAAAACGCTCAAAAAAAAGCAATTGATTTTATAAGTAAAAAGGAATTTGGCTTAGAGATTGATATTGATGCTATACAAAACATATCAAGTAGCGCAATGACGCCTTCAGGTTTTAGTGCTAATCAAGCGCGACAATTTGTATCTTATTTTGGTAAATCTAAAAAAGCAGCCTATTTGCATTTGTGCGAAGCAGCACCTATATTAAATTCCAATAGTGCAGCGCAAACGGGAAAATTATTATCCTATTTAATTACCGACTTTATCAGCGCTAATTTAAAATAAGATTTATTCTAAATTAACTCGCTGTAAACTATATTATTAAGTTTATCGTTATCTTTGTATAACACAACCTAAATAGATATGAAACTAACCTACTCAATACTATTCCTTTTTATTTTTGGAATACATGCTGCTAATGCTCAAGAAGCAACCAGTTTTCAAAATACATTAGACATCGCAAATGCAAAAAACAGTAAAGTATTACTCATTTTTTCAGGATCTGATTGGTGTGCGCCATGCATAAAGCTTGAAAAAAAAATATTTAACACTCCAGAATTCTTAGCACTTTCGGAAAATACATTTATTGTTTATAAAGCTGATTTTCCGATGCGAAAAAAAAATAGACTTCCAAAAGAAAAACAAATTGAAAACGAAAACTTAGCTGATACTTATAAGCAGAATGGTGTTTTTCCTTTAGTTATCGTTTTAAACTCAAAAGGGAAAGAGTTAGGAAGAGCGTCTTATAAAGATATTACTCCCAAAGAATATTATCTGTTATTAAATTCATTTTAAACAAATGAAAAACAGACAGTTTTATATTATACTCATCTTTGCTATAAACACAATGTTTGCCCAACAGCACTATCATAAAAGTGTGAAGCTAATGGGGAGTGATTTTAAAATTACTGTAGTGGCAAATACAGCCGTTGAAGGACAAAACTACATTGCTTGTGCGATTGATGAGATTTCACGAATAGAGCGTTTAATATCGTCTTGGAATGTAGACTCTCAAACAACATTAATCAATAAAAACTCAGGAATTAAACCTGTTGTTGTTTCTAATGAATTATACCAGTTAATTGAACGCGCAAAGCAAATATCAAAGATAAGCAATGGTACTTTTGATATCTCATACGCTTCAATGGATAAAATTTGGAAGTTTGATGGTAGTGTTACAACATTGCCTTCTCCAGAAAAAATTAAGGCATCTATTGCAAAGGTAGGATATAATAATATACTATTAAACCCCGAAAAACGTACTGTTTTTCTTACTAAAAAAGGCATGAAGATTGGCTTTGGAGGGATTGGAAAGGGTTATGCCGCAGACAAAGCTAAAGATGTATTAATAAAAAAAGGAGTGAAATCGG
The DNA here is from genome assembly GCA_965178655.1 of Flavobacteriaceae bacterium. GTDB lineage: Bacteria > Bacteroidota > Bacteroidia > Flavobacteriales > Flavobacteriaceae. The sequence continues at coordinate 180,633 of OZ238266.1, read as the reverse complement.
GTATTATAAATGCCGCTGGAGATCTAACTACTTGGGGAATGCAAAAAAATGGAACGCCTTGGCAAGTTGGAATTAAAAACCCATTAAACAAGGATATTATTTTTGCTTGGTTTCCTATGCATAATGATGCTGTTGTTACCTCTGGTAATTATGAAAAATATATCATGATTAACGGAGAGCGATATACACATATTATAAACCCCAAAACAGGATACCCTTCAAAAGGAATTAGCAGTGTTTCTGTATTTGCGCCTAAGGCAGAATTAGCAGATGCTTTAGCAACATCATTATTTGTAATGGGTAGAGAAAAGGCATTAGAATTCATTAATCAACTGCCTAAAATTGAATGCATTATTGTAACTGATACAGGAAAAATATACTATTCAAATAATATTGAACATGACAAAAAATAGAACAACTTTCTTTAAAGTATTTATAGTTATTATTATAGCTATAAATAGCACTTCATGCCTTAGTGTAAAGGGGTATGAAAAAATGTATTTAAGCGACCCAGACATGAAACTATCTTCAACTGCAACAGATAGATTTGAAACAAATTTTCAAGTATATCGCGAAGCTTCTGCAGGTGCCAATGGCGGAAAAACAGGAGGCGGTTGTGGGTGTAATTAAAACAAATGTTATGCAAAAATATCTTTTACTTTTCGCTGTTGTCTTTTTTTCAAATGCTATCCTTGCACAGGATAAGCCACAAGATAGTATTTTTAAAAAACCGGTTTTGGAAAAAGCAGAAATCGATTTTTTAATGAATTACTATACCCAAGACGGACAACATTCATCTGTTGGTGGTGGTATTGGTACGGAAGCATTAGAAGATATTACACCTACCATAGTTGTAAGTATACCTTTAAATGTTGATGATGTACTAACTATTGATGCTGGAATATCTGCTTATAGCTCAGCATCATCTAGTAATTTAAATCCGTTTGATGCTTCTGGAGCTTCTTCTGGAGACGATGACGACGATGATGACGACGATGATAGAGGAGGAGCAATAATGCCTTATGGAAGCCCTTGGATTTCATCTACTGGTGCTTCAAAAAGTGATGTGTTAACAGCTTTAAGTATAGCTTATAGTCATAATTCTGATGATAGAAATACGATATGGGATAGTCACGTTGCTTATTCTGTAGAATACGATTATTCTTCTATTGGTTTTGGAGGAGGATTCACAAAACTATATAACCAACAAAACACAATGTTTGGGTTAAAGGCCAACGTTTATTTAGATAAATGGAAAACATTATACCCAACTGAATTAGAGGAGTTTGCTCATTATGGCGCCGACTTTTTAACAGAAGGTTTTTTTGATGGTGTTACCGTTTATAATCAAGACGGAAACCCTAGCTTAGGGTACAACCCAATACAGTTTGAAGTAATTAAGGGCAGTGATAAAAACAGAAATACATTTACTACAAGTTTTAGTTTCTCTCAGATACTAACAAAAAAATTGCAAATATCTCTGTTTTTTGATGTCATCTATCAGCAAGGGTTATTATCAACTCCATACCATCGTATTTATTTTTCAGATAGTCCTAATTACTACATTGGCGAAAATGTAGTAAGCAGCATCTCCAACTATGAGACTCCAGAAAACACTAGTGTTTTTCATTTAGCAGATGCAATAGAGAAATTACCAAACACAAGACTTAAACTACCTATTGGTGCGCGATTAAATTATTTTATAAATGAATATATTGCCTTGCGTTCATATTACCGTTTATATACTGATAATTGGGGCGTTACTGCACATACAGCTAGTATAGAGCTTCCTGTTAAAATTACAAGAGCTATAACGTTTTTTCCTACATATAGATATTACACTCAAACTGCTGTAACGTATTTTTCGCCATATAACACACATTTATCAACGGATAACTATTACACCTCTGATTATGATTTATCTCGATTTAATAGTACTCAACTAGGACTTGGTTTTCGCTATACAGATATATTTACAAAACTAAAAGTATATAATGTAGGCCTAAAAAACATTGAACTTAAATATAGTTATTATAATAGAAATGATGGGCTAGACGCACATATAGTATCAGGAGCAGTTAAGTTTATTATAAACTAGCTAATATAATTCCAGATATTCTTATATTTTCCTATTTGGATAACAGTGTCTTTAATATTTTTATTTTCTTGATTACTTAAAGATGGGTCGTTTTTAAGGACTATTCTTGCATGATCACGTGCTGTTTTTAAAATATCTGAATCCTTAATAATATCAGCAATTTTTAAATTTAACACACCACTTTGTTGGGTGCCCATTAAATCACCTGGTCCACGGAGTTTTAAGTCAACTTCGGCCAATTCAAATCCGTCACTAGAGCGTACCATTGTTTGTAGTCTAGTTTTTGCATCGCTAGAGAGTTTAAAACTGGTCATTAATATACAGTAGCTTTGTTCGGCACCACGACCAACACGTCCTCGTAATTGATGTAATTGTGATAGTCCAAAACGTTCAGCACTTTCAATAACCATTACACTGGCATTCGGGATATTTACGCCCACCTCAATAACTGTAGTAGCTACCATAATTTGGGTTTCACCCTTTGCAAATCGTTGCATTTCATAATCTTTATCGGCAGGTTTCATTTGCCCATGTACAATAGATATTTGATAATTAGACTTTGGGAAATCTCTTGAAATACTTTCAAACCCATCCATTAAATCTTTATAATCTAATTGTTCAGATTCTTGTATTAAAGGATATACAATATACACCTGTCGGCCTTTAGCAATTTCTTCGCGCATAAAGGCAAATACTTTTAGGCGATTACTATCATACCTATGCACCGTTTTAATTTCTTTTCTTCCTGGAGGTAACTCGTCAATTATTGAACTATCTAAATCGCCATAAACACTCATAGCTAAAGTACGAGGAATAGGGGTAGCAGTCATGACCAATATATGTGGCGGGAATTTATTCTTTTTCCATAGCTTTGAACGTTGTGCAACACCAAATCTATGTTGCTCATCAATAATTGCAAGACCGAGGTTTTTAAATTGTACCTTATCTTCTAATACGGCATGTGTGCCTATGAGTATATCTAAAGAACCATCAGCCAGCTCTTGGTGCAATATGTTTCTTTCAGATTTTTTAGTAGACCCCGTTAAAAGCTTAACAGTAACAGGCAAACCTTTGGTTAGCTCTAATATACTATTAAAGTGCTGATTGGCGAGTATTTCTGTAGGCGCCATTAAACAAGCTTGAAATCCATTATCAATAGCTATTAAAATAGTCATTAACGCAACTATTGTCTTCCCAGAACCTACATCTCCCTGTAATAAGCGGTTCATTTGCGCAGTAGTTCCTAAGTCGTTTCGTATTTCTTTTAATACTCGTTTTTGTGCACCTGTAAGTTCAAAAGGTAAGTGTTTGTTATAAAAAGTATTAAATAAGCTTCCTACTATTTTAAATGGATAGCCCTTTATTTTTTGTTTATGAATACTATTTTTAAGTAATAGTTGCAGTTGAATAAAGAATAACTCTTCAAATTTTAATCTAAACTGCGCTTTTGTTAAATGTGTTGCACTTTCAGGAAAATGAATATTACGTATAGCATCATTTTTGGACATTAAGGACAGCTCCTCGCATATTTTTTGAGAAAGTGTTTCTACAAACAAACCTTTAAATTCCGAAAACAACGTCTGTATTAGGTTAATTTTCACCCGATTACCAATCCCTTTAGCACTCAGTTTTTCGGTAGAAGGATATATGGCTTGCATGGCAGATTTAATGTTTTTTTCATGACTGCTAAGCAATTCCATTTCGGGGTGTGGCATAGAGAATCCGTTATACCATTTGCACTTTCCAAAAATAACATAGGGCACATTAAGTTTTAACTGATTTTTAATCCATTGATGCCCTTTAAACCATACCAACTCCATTTTTCCGGTATCATCTTGAAAAGTAGCGACCAATCTTTTTCCACGTTGCTGCTCTACCATTTTTATATGCGTAATTTTCCCGACAATTTGTACTTCGGAGTCATTGCGCTGTAATTTATTAATAGAGTAGTAGGTGGTTTTATCGAGATATCTATTCGGAAAAAAGTTTAATAAATCTTGATAGGTGTAAATACCTAACTCCTTTTTGAGTAGTTCAGCCCGGTTAGGACCAACACCTTTTAAGTAATCAATAGGAGTTTGTAATGTATTCACAATAATTATAGTGTTATATGTCTGCGGTATAAAAATACAAATTATAGATAAGCATCATATATTATATGTGATAATTTTATGCTATATTGGTAAAATAAAATCATAAAACCCTATAAAGTGGTTTTTATGATTAAATAATAATTAATACACCCAAATATGAAAACCAAATTACACTTTCTAAAAACAACCTTTTTAGCTTTTTTAACCTTATTTATTTATACGTCTTGTGGTAGTGATACTGATGGCGGAGGGACAGTACCTGTTACACCAACAATGTCTATGTCTAATGTTACACTTGAGTTTGGTGATAATGAAATAAACGACCTTTCAAATTCTAAAAATTTCACATTAACTTGGAATGATTTAGGAGAGAATGTAGTGGTTTCTACAAGTAATAACAGTTTTGAAATTTCATTAAACAATGATACCTTTACAAATGAGCTTACTTTTACAGAAACAACAGGTAGTGATCAAATATATGTACGTTTTTCACCAACAGAATTAGGAGAACAAACAGGAACCTTATTAATAGAAAGTGAGGGACTAACAAGTATTACAAAATCAATGTCGGGTACTGGCGTTCCTGTTACTCATAATTACTTAACATTTAATGATGAGCGTTTGGCTTTTGGGGGAGAGTATAGCCAATATGCGGTACAGAGTTTTAATCTACATGATGATTTGTCTGACATAGAATCCATTAAAATGTTTGTAAAACTTCGTTGTCCATCAGAGGGTTGTGATGAATGGGATGTTTTTGCACATGTACAAGTAAAAGATACTGGTTCTGGAGAATGGTATGAATTGGGTAGATTCATAACACCATATTGGAATGATAATAGCCAATTACCTAGAGGATTTGAATTTGATGTAACCGATTTTAAATCGCTCCTAACCGGAAATGCAGAATTACGTATCTACACAGAATGCTGGAATTCTAGAGGGTATGAAGTAAGCGTAGATTTTGATTATGTAGTAGGAACTCCAGATTATCAACATTATGCAGTGTCACGAGTAGTACAGTATAACAACAACTCTATAGATGGTGTGATTTATGGTGAAGATGCTTCGGCTTTCGACTTAACAAAGTCTGTAACAATTCCTGCCAATGCAGCAACTACACATTTACGAACCATTATAACAGGTTGGGGACATGCCACACCAAATGATCCTGACGGCCGACCTTGTGCAGAATGGTGCTATAGAACCCACGATGTACTTATTAACGGTAGTAGCATGTTTAATCATTATTTAGGGCCACTTGGTTGTGCATCAAACCCTGTAAGTAATCAAGCTCCTGGTAATTGGACACCAGACAGAGCAGGTTGGTGCCCAGGAATGGCAGTACCTACACGTATTGATGAGTTTTCAACAGCTATGGCTGGCGCTACATTTAGTTTTGAATATGATTTTGAAGACTGGACTAATGACTTGAACTCTACAGCAAGTAACCCACATGCGTATTATGCTATTTCAAATTATGTAGTAGTAAAGAGTGATACCGAAATTGTAAAACCTAGTATTGCCGAGTAATTAATGAAAGCATTAGTTATATCAGGCGGAGGAAGCAAAGGGTCATTTGCAGGTGGTGTTGCCGATTATCTCATTAACCAAGAAAAAAAAGACTATGATCTATACATAGGCTCGTCAACAGGGAGTTTATTAATACCTCATTTGGCCTTAGGAAAAACGGAAAAAAGTAAATTAATATATACCAACTCATCACAGAAAAGTATTTTTAGCTTATCTCCTTTTAAGGTAAAACACCGTAAAGGAGAGGAATTTATACAAATTCACCATTTTAATGTATTGCTGCAATTTTTGAAAGGAAAACGAACCTTTGGTGAGAGTAAAAAATTAAAAAGAGGAATCTATAAAAACTTCTCTGTTTCAGAATTTGAAGCAATAAAGCAGCAGCATAAAAATATTATAGTTACGGTTACCAATCTAACACTCAATAAAGTAGAGTATAAATCAATTAATGATTTTAGCTATAAAGAATTTTGCGAATGGATATGGATTTCATGTAACTACGTGCCCTTTATGAGTTTGGTAGAGAAAAATGGCTATGAATATGCCGATGGCGGTTTTTCTTGTGTAGCACCAATACGCGAGGCAATATTAAGAGGCGCCACAGAAATTGATGCCATTATTTTAGATACAGAAGCGTTTTCGTACAGAAAAATAATAGGTAGAAATCCCTTTTCTATGATGGTAGATTTGTTTGAGGGCCTAATGGAACAGGTAGAAAAAAAAGATATAGCACTAGGTAAACTAAGTGCTAAGCATAATAATGTAAGTCTTAGTTTTTATCATACCCCAACAAAACTAACCGATAATCCCCTTGTTTTTAATAAAAAACAAATGACAAAATGGTGGGATTTAGGGTATAATTATGCTAAAGAAAAAAATAGCTCAGCCCCAAGTAACGAGCTTTAGTATAATGCTTTTAATTCCTCTTTAATAAATGCAATAACTAATGCAGAAGGTGCTGGCTTTTGCATCATATTAGTTAATATCATTTCTGATACTTGATGTGCTGTAGCAATATCTTCTTTTAACACAACTTCTTTTATAAGTTGTATTGTTGCATTTTTAGCCGTTTTAATATTGTTCCAACAATCTGCACTTACATATATTTGCTGGGCTAAATTATGTTCAAATTCTTGTTCAATAGTTGTAATTAGCGCTTGCTGATAAGCGACCTTATCATTACTAAACGGTGTGATTCTCACAAATAAATTAGAAGGATTAATGCGTTCTAAAAACAACACCATACGCTCATAAGCTTGTAGTTTTATTGGTAAGGCTTGTTGCTTGTTTGCTAAAAACAAACGATGCTTCATTTGAATTTGTTCGTTTTCGGTATATTTTTTAAATAAAAAATAGCCCACAATAGCAATAATAACTGATGGCGATAGTAGTATAATAAACTCTATTAGTTTCTGATAATCCATTTAATAAATCCTTTTTTTTCTATAAAAGTACTACAATTTTAGACTTAAATTGGCATTATAGTATTTAAAGCTATTAAATATTAAAATTGTGTGTAACTTTAAACAAAAGGTGTTGTATAAGCAATGTAAGTACCCTATTTTTGAAGTATTATGGAAACATCTATTCAAACATACATTAGTCAATTAAATGACGCTCAAAAAGAACCTACTTTACATAAAGAAGGGCCAATGATTGTTATTGCAGGGGCGGGTTCTGGAAAGACGCGTGTACTAACATATCGTATTGCATACTTAATGAGTGAAGGGGTAGATGCTTTTAATATTTTATCGCTTACCTTTACTAATAAAGCTGCACGAGAAATGAAATCTCGTATTTCAAGTATTGTAGGTAGTACTGAAGCTAAAAATTTATGGATGGGGACATTCCACTCCATATTTGCTAAAATACTTCGTATTGAGGCAGATAAACTTGGTTATCCTTCAAACTTTACTATTTATGACACGCAAGATAGCCAACGTTTAATATCATCTATTATTAAAGAAAAAGGTTTAGATAAAGATGTATATAAGTATAAGCAAGTACAAAGCAGAATATCTTCTTTTAAAAATAATTTAATTACCGTAAAAGCCTATAGTCAAAATGGTGAGCTCCAAGAAGCAGATGCTATGGCAAAACGCCCTAGAATAGGTGAAATATATCAAGAGTATGTGGCTAGATGTTTTAAAGCTGGCGCTATGGATTTTGACGATTTATTACTGAGAACCAATGAATTATTAACGCGGTTTCCAGAAGTTTTGGCAAAATATCAAAACCGATTTAAATATATTTTGGTTGATGAGTATCAAGATACCAACCATTCTCAATACTTAATAGTTAAAGCTTTGTCAGACAAGTTTCAGAATATTTGTGTTGTTGGAGATGATGCACAGAGTATTTATGCATTTAGAGGCGCAAACATTAATAACATCTTAAACTTTCAGAAAGATTATAACGATGTTAAAATGTATCGTTTAGAGCAAAATTATCGCTCCACAAAAAATATTGTTGAGGCTGCAAATTCTGTTATAGAACACAATAAAACTAAACTTGAAAAAGATGTTTGGACCCACAATGAAGATGGTCCTAAAATAAAAGTAAATCGCTTAATTACCGACGGAGAAGAGGGTAGGTTTGTAGCAAGTTCAATTTTTGAAAACAGAATGGAACACCAATTAAATAATGGTGATTTTGCTATTCTATACCGTACAAACGCACAATCAAGAGCTATGGAAGATGCTCTAAGAAAGAGAGACATTCCTTATCGTATTTATGGTGGTTTATCATTCTATCAGCGTAAAGAAATTAAAGATGTGCTGGCGTATTTGCGTTTAATTACTAACCCAGCAGATGAAGAAGCTTTAAAACGAGTTATAAACTACCCTGCAAGAGGAATAGGACATACTACTGTTGAAAGGCTAATGGTTACTGCCAACCATTATAAACGGTCTGTTTTTGAGGTCATGCAAAACCTACATAAATTACCCGATTTAAAAATTAATGCCGGAACCCGTAAAAAACTAGAATCCTTTGTGCTAATGATACAGAGTTTTCAAGCTATGAATCAATCCGTTTCTGCTTTTGATATAACCGAGCATGTTACCAAAAAAACAGGGCTGTTTCAAGAACTTAAAAAAGATGCCACTCCAGAAGGTGTTGCAAAAATTGAAAACATAGAAGAACTCCTTAATGGTATTAAGGATTTTGTTGAAGAACAAAAGGAAATTGCTGACACAACAGGTAGCTTATCGGAATTTTTAGAAGATGTTGCCCTAGCAACAGACATGGATAAAGATACTGGTGAAGAAGATCGTGTTGCACTAATGACCATACACTTGTCTAAAGGTTTAGAGTTTCCGTATTTATATATTGTTGGTCTAGAGGAAGATTTATTTCCTTCAGGAATGAGTATGAATACCAGAAGTGAACTAGAGGAGGAGCGAAGGCTATTTTATGTAGCCCTCACCAGAGCCGAAAAACAAGCCTATCTAACCTATGCACAAAGCAGGTATCGCTGGGGAAAATTAGTAGATGGTGAACCAAGTAGATTTATTGATGAAATTGATGAAAAATATTTAGAATTTCTTACACCAATGCATGAACGACGGTTTAAACCCATGATGAAGATGGATGCTTTTGATGATGTAGATAAAAGTAAATTGCGCTTAAAAAAACCTGTTTCCGGAAATCCTTCAAAGTTTTCTAGTGATGCTGCCACCCGAAAACTACGCAAACTAAAACCCAACTCAGGCGCTTCTGCAAATGATAATAGCACAAATACCGCTATTGTAGTAGGTAATATTGTTGAGCATATTAGATTTGGTAAAGGAGAGGTGGTAAGAATAGAAGGCGTTGGTGTTGATAAAAAAGCAGAAATACGTTTTGAAAATGGGGGACTCAAAAAATTATTGCTTCGTTTTGCTAAACTAAATGTATTAACATAATACCATGACGCTATGAGTGATTTTATTAAAATATATGAAGATAATCCGAATCCAAAGGAAATCGAAAAAATTGTAAAAATATTACAAAACGGCGGAGTGGTTATATATCCTACTGATACCGTTTATGGTCTGGGCTGCGATATTACTAAAACCCGTGGTTTAGAGCGTATTGCTAAACTAAAAGGTGTTAAGCTAGAAAAGGCAAATTTTTCTTTTGTCTGTAATGATTTAAGTCACCTAAGCGATTATGTACAGCAAATAGAAACCCGTGTTTTTAAAATCCTTAAAAGAGCGCTTCCAGGGCCTTATACATTTATATTACCGGGTAATAATACACTGCCAAAAGTCTTTAAAAAGAAAAAGACAGTTGGTATTCGTGTGCCCGACAACAACATTACAAAAGCCATTGTTACTGCCTTAGGAAACCCTATAGTTTCTACATCTATACATGACGACGATGATATTATAGAATACACAACCGACCCTGAATTAATCTTTGAAAAATGGCAACATAAAGTTGATGCCGTGATTGATGGCGGATATGGTAATAATATGGCATCTACAGTTATTGATTGCTCTCAAGGTGAGCCTGTAGTAATTAGAGAAGGTAAAGGAGGTTTAGATATTTTATAACACTTACTCAGAGTGTTAGTAATAAAGATTTAACCTGTGGTTTACAAATAAGCACAACGTGTTTTATGTCTTTTCTTTTCGTAAAATTTTCTCCATCTTACGACCTCTTGCCAATTCATCAATAAGCTTTTCCATACGTCTGCATTGCTTGTATAATTCAAACTCATCTGCGATGTTTTCAATTCTATAGCCACAAACAACGCCTTTAATTAAGTGCGCATTAGTATGTATTTTAGCCCTTTTAAAAAATGTTCCAAAAGTGACTTTCTCTTTAATAAGTGCTTGTATATCATCTTTGGTAAAACCCGTAAACCATTCTATTACTTGGTTAAGCTCTTCTTTTGTCCTACCATTTTTTTCCAACCTATTTAAATAAAGCGGATAGATAGATGCAAATACCATACTAGCGACTTTTTCGTTTTTTTCTGCAGTAACTTCCATTTTTATTTGATTTTAGATTAGTTGGTGTTAGTTTTTCCTAATTTAGAGTTTGATATTATTAGCCCTATTATTAGTGAAATAAGAAAACCTAATATTAAAAACATTGGTAGTGATATTAAAATCAGAATAGCAGTTTTATATAATAGATCGCCTATTCCATCTATATGTTTAGCTTTATCTATCGTATTGGTTATAACATTTGATATAATAAAAAAACTAAATATTTTCATTACATATAGGAATCCTACCCAAAATCTTTTTTTTGTTTGCAGATGATATTCTAAACTTTGCCCAAAATATTCGACACCGATAATAATAGCAATTATTCCTCCGACAATATGATACCAATCTTTGCTAATTGTTTCAAAAACTTCCTTCCCAAATGAACTTCCAAGAGAAATGAACCCTATAATTATGATTGTCAAAATCATAATTATAGGAAAAATGAGTGTTAAAGAGTATATTTTCTTTCGATTCATTTAAGACTTACACCATTTTAATAGCGTATTTGCGTTAGTTGTAACAACTTACTTTTTTACAAACTTATAATCTGCATAAAATGTACCAAAAGGCACTAAAGATGCTACTAACACCAATACAAATGTTTTAGCATTCCATTGCTGTTCTGCTTTTATAAGTATAGCAAACAATACGTACATGATAAATAATACACCATGTGCCATACCCACAGATTTAACTAGTATTGGGTCTCCCCAATAGTATTTTAAAGGCATAGCAATACCAAACAAAGCTAGTAATGATAAACCTTCTAAAGCGCTAATAATTCTGAATAATGTTGTCATAAAATTTATATTATTTTTTATACCCAAATAAAGATTGCGATTTAATCATTTCAGAAATACCATTTGGCAGCATTTCTTCCCATCCTTTTTCATTATTGGCAATCATTTTAAGTACTTTTCTAGAATAGATATGCATGATGTCTTTGTCAGACTTAACAATGTCGATCATTTTACCGTTGTATTTAAAGAATTTATATAAATCCTTCATTCGCGGGTGTACTTTTATATTATCGGTAGTTAGTAATTCGTTTTCATTATTTTTAAACGGATACACATATACGCGTAAATCACTTGATGATAGCTTTCCAAAAGCCTCTAAAACTCCACCTTGTAAGTCACGATAATACTTTTCATCAAACAACTCTATTAGGTTAAGCGCACCCATAGCAAGTCCTAAACGTTTTTTGGTATAAGTATTAAAGTACTGCGCTACTTTATAATACTCTTTAAAATTAGAAATCATTACGGTATGTCCTAAAGAGCAAAGTAGCTTTGCACGGTCTAGAAAATCTCCTTCATCAATTTCTGCTTGTCCGTCTTTTAAATTAGACAAGGTAATTTCAAAAATAACTTCTGTGTTTTTTGCGTCAACCTTTTTGTCACTAATAAATAAGTCATATGCTTTTTGAAACATATCCATATTTACTTTAGTAACAGGCCTAAAACTTCCTCTTAAGGCAAGAATGTTTTTCTTATAAAGAATTTTCCCTGGTAGTAAATTTTTCCCTTCAGAACTAAACATAACCGCATCGGTCATACCGTTTTTAACAAGTTCTAAACTCATTAAACGGTTGTCAACGTTTTTAAATAAAGGCCCCGAAAAATTAATGGTATCAATTTCTACTTGATCTTTATCTAAATGGTCGTATAAATATTCTAGTAATTTTTTTGGTTTATCATGCTTATAAAAAGCACCATATATTAAGTTAGTACCTAATGCTCCTAGTGTATTTTGCTGTAATCGGGCGTCGTTTTCCTTAAAACGGACATGCAATAATATATCACTAAATGCCTCATTAGGATTTATCTGAAATCGAAGACCAATCCAACCATGGCCTTTAAATTTTTTTGCAAAATCTATAGTTGCAACAGTATTTGCATAACTAAAAAACAATTTATTAGGATGTTTTTCTCTTGAAAGACGCTCTTCTAACAAATTCATTTCATGGTCCAGCATTTTCTTTAAACGCATTTCGGTAACATAACGCTTATCGTCTTCTATACCATAAACGGCATCACTAAAGTCTTTGTCATAGGCCGACATTGCTTTAGCAATAGTACCAGAGCCACCACCGGCTCTAAAAAAATTACGTACGGTTTCTTGTCCTGCGCCAATTTCGGCAAAGGTTCCGTAAATATTTTCATTTAAATTAATACGTAACGCCTTGTTTTTTAAAGAAGGGGCAGCTTCAAACGTTTTATCGCCTTTAATTTTAACCGTCATAATATTTGTGTAGGTTGTACAACACAAAAATAGTAAATTACCTACTATTGAAAGACAAAATCATCAGGTTTTTTTAGCTTTGTACAGAAGTCATATCAATGCGTTACACGATAGTATACTCTAAGATATAGGGGAGTGGGCTATAAAAAGTATCTCTAGTCTATTATTGAAAAATACTTTGCAATTAAATGCATACTTTTACATAAAAATTTACGTTTACTTATAGCACTATATCTATCTTATGACAATTACTTTTTTAGGCACTGGAACATCTCAAGGCATCCCTGTAATTGGTAGCACACATCCTGTTTGCTTGAGTAAAAACCCTAAAGATAAACGGCTGCGGTCTTCAGTTTTAGTAAGCAACAAGAATACCAATTTGGTTATTGATTGTGGCCCTGATTTTAGAGCACAATTGCTCCGTGCCAATCCAACACATCTAAATGCTATTCTTTTTACCCATGAACATGCAGACCATACTGCTGGATTAGATGATATTAGGCCGTTTTGTTTTTTACAAAAAATGGACATGCCACTATACGCTCATAAACGTGTATTTACATCTTTAAAGCAGCGTTTTGAATATATTTTTAGAACCGAAAACAAGTACCCTGGCACACCGTCTGTTGTATGTCATGAAATTATAAACAACCAGCCTTTTACAATAGATAACACAACAATAACACCTATAAATGCTTATCATAACACATTACAGGTGTTTGGATTTAGAATCCATAATTTTGTGTATTTAACAGATGTTAAAACAATTTCTGATGCAGAAATGGAGAAGTTAAAAAATGTAGATGTATTGGTTGTTAATGCATTACGAAAAACAGCACACCATTCTCATTTTACACTATTAGAAGCGCTTAATTTTATAGCACTTGTAAAACCTAAAAAAGCTTACTTAACACATATTAGTCATGATATGGGGTTTTATGATGAGGTATCTAATGAGTTGCCCGAAAATGTGTTTTTAAGCTATGATAATTTATCTATAACCCTATAAATAGTATACTATGAAAAAGAATGTATTTACTTACCTTTTTATTGCAACACTTTTAGCATTGGTATTTGTAATAATAACAACCAAAAACAATCAAAAAGATGTTGAACACAGTTTACTATTGACCATTGAGCAATATGAAAATGAAATTATAGCTTATCAAGACAGTATTAATACTTTAAAAATAGAGAATATTGTATTGGCTGAATTTTCATTAGAAGATGATGCTTATGCAATTGAGCACCTATATAAAGAAGGGTTTGATTATAAGGAATTAATGCTGCATGTAGAAGATGAAATTATTAGTCTAAATACAGGAAAAGAAGGCAATATATTAGTGCCTTATGCTGCTATGTATAACGATAAGATGCTTGTTAATAGTATTAAAATGTTAAACCATAAATGGGTTATAGCTAATTTTACCGACGGAAAATACTGGGGACAAGTGCTTATTGAATGTTCTTATACCAAACAAAAAACTGTAACGTTTAGTACTGTTACAGCGTTTTTATACCCAATTGATGTTATTGATTAGCAAAGCTAAAAAACATTAGTAAATTCGCATTACCGCAATATTGTCGTGTTATTGTCATATAACTGACGTGTTATTGTCTAGGGGGTATTCTGTTTTACTAGTATATTTGTAAGAAAAAATATAATGAACAAAACTATTAAAAGATATCGAAAACAAAAGGGTTGGTCTCAAGAAGAGTTTTCAGAACAAGCTAATGTAAGCTTGCGTACAATACAGCGTATTGAAAATAATGAGAGTAACCCAAGTGGGAAAACATTATTGTTATTATGCAACGCTTTAGAAATATCTATAGAGGATTTAAATATAGATACGCAACATGAAAACAAATCATTTCTCTCTTTATTTCACCTATCGGCTCTTAGTTTTTTAATAATCCCTTTCGGGAATATCATAATTCCTTTAGCTTTTTGGTTATCAAAGCGAGATAAAATAAAAGGACTTAGGGCTACAGGTGCTAGGCTTCTTAATTTTCAAATGATGTCCCGTCCTGAAATAGCGTTACACATAAAAACGTTAAAAAATGGAAAACAACCCCGAACGCTATATAAAGCGTACTCAGAAAGACTATTCAATGTCTTTAAAACTACAAATTGTTCAAGAGATTGAACAAGGAGAATTAAGCACCACAGGAGCTGTTCGTAAATATGGTATCCAAGCACGTTCAACAATTGTTAGTTGGCTCCGAAAATATGGTACCTTTGATTGGGAAAACCAAACACCATCAAATATGCCAAAAACTCCTGAACAAAAACTACTTGAATTAGAACAAGAAAATCGTCTACTAAAAAAGCAAAAAGCCCACTTAGAGCATCAGGTCTCACGAGCAGACAAAAAAGCAATCATTTTTGACATGATGATTGATTTAGCGGAAAAAGAATATAATATTTCTATCAGAAAAAACTCCAAACCCGGGTTATCAACACCTTCAAAGAAGAACACAAAGAAACAATAGTTTCTACCTGTGAATTACTCGGGGTTAGCAGGCAGGTATATTATAGAGCTAATCAATCAAGAAAAAAGCGGCGAATAAAAGCTCAAAAAGTAATAGAAATGGTTAAAGAAATAAGAATGAAAATGCCCAAATTAGGTACACGTAAATTATATAATAAACTAGAAGATCCTTTGAAAGAGATTGGTGTTGGTAGAGACAGGCTCTTTGCTATACTTAAGGCAAACCATATGCTTATAAAACCAAAGAAGCAGTATCATGTTACAACCAATTCATATCATAGGTTTTACAAACATCAAAACCTCATTAGTGCAACAACACCCTCAAGACCTGAACAGATTTGGGTGTCAGACATTACCTATATAGGAAACAGAAAGAACCCTATGTATTTAGCATTAATCACAGATGCTTATTCCAAGAAAATAGTTGGATATGATGTGTCTGATAGTCTGTGTGTAAAAGGAACTACACGTGCTTTAGATAAAGCTGTTAAAAATAGAATATATAAACAAGAAGCGTTGATACACCACTCTGATAGAGGTATTCAATACTGTTCTAATGAATATCAAAAATTATTAGATAAATTTGACATACAACCTAGTATGACTCAAAAATATGATCCCTATGAAAACGCAATAGCTGAAAGAATTAATGGCATTTTAAAGCAAGAATTTGATATTAACAAGTATAATCTAAACCTTGATATAATTAAAAAATTAGTAAAAAACGCAATAGAAATATACAATAAGGATAGACCACACTTATCAAATTCAATGTTGACTCCTGAACAAATGCACAAACAAAGAAGACTGAAAATTAAAACCTATAAACAAAAAAAGAGAGTAACAAAAATGAATTTGCTACCCTCTAATAATTTAAATATCTTAGCCCAATAATCTGTATCGGTTATTTAGGACGAGACATGATATGGTCTATTGCGGCTTACGCTACTATTTTTATTGGGGTTTTTGGAAAGTTAGCTCATGCTGAATTCAAAATATTTTTATATATAGGGATAACACTATATGCCATCAATATAATAATACCAATAGTATTTTTCGCACAAACTATGAGAGGAAAGAAAATAGAATATTTTAATCTTATAAGAGTATTTCGTTAAGCCCTTCTAGCGTCTTTCAAGCCATTGCTTAAAAGCAAAAAAGTTTTGTGGTGCAACGCCATGTCCTACAGGAAATTCTGTATAAGCATTTTCAATACCCATAGCATTTAAAAACACAGGTGCTTTATTTGCCCAAGTATTAGGTATAACCTGGTCTACACTACCATGCGATATATAGAATGATAACCTACTATGGTCTTTTTTAGTGTAGTCTTCTATTAAAATTTGTTCATTTAAATACCCGCTTAATGCTACAACATTACGCACTTTTTCAGGATATGATAGTGCTACAGCATAACTTAAAATAGTTCCTTGACTAAATCCTATAAGGCTAACGTTTAACGCGTCTACAGGATATGTTTTAACAGCTTCATCTATAAAATTTGCAATAGCATCTCTTGATGATTTTGCTTGTTCATCATCAGAAAATTTTTCATTATCTGCCGTAAAATGAATATCATACCAACTATGTCCGTATGGCTGCAAATCATATGGTGCCCTAACCGATATGATAAAATAACGATCGGATAATTCACTTGCAAAAGAAAATAAATCCTCCTCATTACTACCATAACCATGCAGCAGGATTAATAGCGGAGATTTTTCTGCAGTATTAGCTGCTGGTCTTACAATATGGTGTAATGATAAATTGCTCATAAAAAACAAATAGAAAACTAATTAAAAAATAGGGGAGATTAGTTATTACCAATCATATTAAACATTTTTTGGTAATACTTACCTAATAACGGTACTGGCGACATACAGCTATTTAAACTGGTAATAAAACCATAACTCCAAAGCATAAAGAAAGAAATATAAAACGCTGCAGAAATCATTATACTATCAAAATATCCCATAAAGATAGATATTAGAAAGAACGTAGCAAATACACCTATTGATTGGCGAATATGAAAATACACATACTCACTTTTTTTATCGTAATTCATAAAAAAAGCAACAATAACACCTATAATGCTCAAGTAAGCAACTGTTCCTGCAAGTTTTTCTGTTTTATCCATTATAGCTGTTTTTTTACAAGTTGATTGTTATTATATACGCCCACTGGCTTCCCTTTTAATGGCATACCTAGAAAGGCTGAATTTTTTGAGGTTGATAATATATCTTCTTTAGAAAAAGTATATGCTTCATCAGGTATAAACAGACTTAAGCAAGCTTTTTGTCCTTCTGTTACAGATGATGATTCTTCTCCAAATCTAGATTTATGTTGGGTGAGTATTTCAATTGTTTTTTCCGTAGAAAAAATGGTGTTTAGTGCGCCAAACATACTTTCAAGACCTATGCTGCCATATAGCGCATGATCAAAAGCTATTTTTTTGTTTTCAACATCAATAGGAGTGTGGTTACTGGTTACAAAATCTATTGTGCCATCTTTTACACCAGCTATTAATGCTTTTCTATCAGATTCTGAACGCAATGGTGGTAGCAATTTAAAACAAGTTTCAAAGTCCGTTAATTTTGCGTCTGTAAGCAATAGGTTTGCTATAGATACCGAACAACTCACATTTAATCCTTTAGCTTTTGCTTCGCGAATAAGTGCTACTGAATTTTCTGTAGATATGGTAGGGATATGTAATTTTCCGTCTGTATATTCTAGCAAGAACAAATCTCTAGCGACTTGTAATTCTTCTGCTAAACTAGGGATTCCTTTAAGACCAAGTCTTGTAGCTACTTCGTCTTCATTTACAACACCTTTTCCTGCAATACTATTGTCTTGAGGATAGGAGAGTACTAAACCATTAAAGCTTTGTGTGTATTGCAATGCTATTTTTAGCATATTTGGATTAGTAACTGGCGATTGATAATCTCCAAAGGCCACTGCTCCAGATTGCGTCATGTCATACAGTTCGGCCAAATCATTTCCTTTACTGTTTTTTGTAAGCGCACCAATAGGGTGTACGGTAACGGCATGTAATGCTGTATTGTTTTTTACAAAGGATAGTAAAGCGGCGTTATCTATAACAGGCTGTGTGTTGGGTTGTAATGCTATTGTTGTAAAACCACTTAGTGCTGCAGTTTTTAATCCGTTTTTAAATGTTTCTCTTTCTTCATAACCTGGTGCTCCAAAACATACAGAACTATCAAACCATCCTTGTGAAACATGTAAGTTTTTAATAGTAACTTCTTTGTACTTATGTGAGTTTTTTATGGTGTTTGCAATAGCACTAATGCAACCATTTTCAATAAGTATATCTTTTGTTTTGTTATGATGAGTACTAGATAAATCTAGTATAGTTGCTGATTTAATCAGAAGATTCATTTAAAATAGGTTTTAAAATGAGTAATGCATTATCAAAGCAAAAATACTAAACCATTTATATAATGCGTCATTTTACTCAAAAAATTATGCTTTAAGCAGTTTTTCAATCCCTTATTGAGCAGTAGGTGCATTAGTTTACGGCATTGTTGTTAAATGACATTTATATAATTTTTCCGTCTTTCATTACAATAGTCCTATCTGCCATTTTTGCTAGTGTTTCATTATGAGTAACCAACACAAATGTTTGTCCGAAAGTATCGCGTAATTTAAAAAACAATTCATGTAGTTTTTTTGCGTTTTCAGAATCTAAATTACCTGAAGGCTCATCAGCAAAAACAACACTAGGGTTATTAATTAAAGCTCTTGCTACAGCTACTCGCTGCTGTTCTCCACCAGACAATTCAGATGGTTTATGATTACAACGGTGTGAAAGTTCTAAAAACGCTAACAATTCTTTAGCACGTTCTTCTGTACTGTGTTTATCTTTTCCTGCAATAAACGCAGGAATACAGATGTTTTCTAAGGCTGTGAATTCTGGTAACAATTGATGAAACTGAAAAATAAATCCTATTTGTTCATTTCTAAACTTTGCAAGTTGTTTTTCTTTTAAGCCTGATACAGCCACATTATTAATAACCAGTGCACTCGTTTTTTTAGAAGTGTCTAAGAAATCTAGAGTTCCTAGAATTTGCAATAGAGTCGTCTTTCCTGCTCCAGAGCTTCCTATAATGGCTACGATTTCTCCTTTTTTAATATGCAAATCAACGCCTTTTAATACATGAAGGCTATCGTAGTATTTATGAATATTGGTTGCTTTAATCATGGGGTAAATATAGGTAACTTGACATTAACAACAACCTTTATAAGATTGTAAAAGAGATTCTAATTTGTTCTTTTGTGTCTTTAGATTTTTTATTGATTGTTTAATATTAGATAATTTCGAAATAATTAATGGATTTAGTAAATTTTTATTTAGTCCTTTTTCTAAATGTATTTCTATCATCTCATTTATTTCTTTTAAAGTACAACCATATTCTTTTGCTAAAAAAATAAAATTTAAGGTTTCAATTGCTTTTTCATTATAATTACGATAGCCATTTTCTCCTACTGAGAAAGTGATATCTTTCAATAAATTTATTTTTTCATAGTACCGTAGCGTGTCTTTAGTAACTCCTGTTTTCTTAATAATTTCTCCTATCAACATAAAATAATTGTTTTTTTGTTTGACTGTTGCCTATAGACCACACCCTATATTTGCATATACAATATTGCTAAATTAATAAAAATGATTGATTTTCTTGAACTTGTTTATAATAAAAAAACACTAATTTACTTGATTAAAAAGATAATTAAGTACTTATCATTATCTGGTGGCGCATATTTATTTTTCTATGTATTTTTTAAAAAACAGACATTCAAAAGAAAAATTCAGACACGTTATCCAAAGCTTAAAAAAATACTTCATGAAATTAAATATAGTATCTTAACAATTGGGGTATATTCTTTTTTTGCAGTACTGTATATTTATAATGACTTGCATTGGGGCTTGGGGTACAAATATGATGAGATAAGTGAATTTGGTGTTGGATACTTAATACTATCTGTCGCTTTTTTATTTGTTTGGCACGATACATATTTTTATTGGACACATAGAATGCTACATCATAAATCAATTTATAAATACACGCATAAAGTACACCATGTTTCAATAAACCCAACCCCTCTTGCTTCTTATTCATTTCATCCCATAGAAGCAATAATTTCTTTCGGATTTATTCCAATAGCAATGGCAGTTATACCTTTTTATAAATATGTATTCCCTCTATTTTTATTGGCTGATTTTCTTCACAACATCATTTCTCATTTAGGCCATGAATATTACCCCAATTTTTTTATTGACACTAAAATTGGCAGAATATTTAGTACTTCTACATTTCATAATGGTCATCATAAAATGTTTACCAAGAATTTTAGTCTGTACTTTACTTTTTGGGATAGATTAATGGGGACAATTGATACAGACTATGAACATAAATTTAAACAAATAAAAAACAAAAAATAATATGAAAACACTACTGTTAATTCTCCCATTCCTATTTACTACACCTAATGCTGATAAGATAATTGGTGACTGGGTAATATGCAATAAATCAAAGTCGGCTGTAATAAGTATTAATAAAAACAATGACAGTTATGAGGGAAAAATAATTTGGCTACCTGATGATAAACAGAAAGACATTCACAATCCTAAAAAGGATTTAAAGAACAAAATATTAATGGATAAAGTAATTATTAAAGGCCTGAAGTATGTTGGTAATAATAAATATGAAAACGGAACACTTTACGACCCTAAAACAGGTAAAACCTATGGATGTGAAATAATCTACACTAAAGAATCTTTAGAAGTTTGGGTACACTTACAATCATTTTCGTGGTTAGGAAAAACACAAATATGGCCTTTATATAAATCTAAATAAAATTTAACATGATAAAAGAAATTACAAAACGAATTGTTTTCCCAATTATATTTTTTGGCTCTGTAATAGCCATCCATTTTAGTGGAAACAACCAGGAGTTTGCTTATGCAATGATGGTATTTGGTATGTTATTAGCCTATTTTTTGGAAAAATATATTCCATACAATAAAGAATGGTTAACATCTCACGGGGACTTTAAAATAGATGTTATTCATTTTTTTGTAAATGCAATTTTAGGGAGCGCTGTAAGTGTTGTAATTATTAGTTTAGCTGCGGCATTAAGTCCATTTTTAACAATTTTTTATTCTTTTTCAGAATGGATTTCAGAGTTACCCTATATCCTCCAAGTTATCATAGGAATTATCATTGCTGGATTTTTTCCATATTGGTATCACCGTTTATCTCATGAATATAATGGTTTTTTTTGGAACATACACTCCATACATCATAGCTCAGAGCGCTTGTACTGGTTAAATGCTACTAGGTTTCACCCTATAAATGCTGCTTTGAATGTTTTTTTTGGAAGTCTACCTTTATTAATTTTAGGGTTTAATACAGATGTTATATTTATCATTGGTATTAGCAATAATTATATAGGGTTCTTAAACCATACAAATATTGATTTTAAGCTAGGTTTTATGAATTGGATCTTTAATATGAGTGAAATTCATAGGTGGCACCATTCTAAAAATATGCAAGAAGCAAATGCTAATTACAGTGGAGGAACTCTAGTTTTTTGGGATGTTCTATTGGGTACTAGAATTCTTCCGAAGAAAAAATTAAAATATAACAGAGTTGGCTTATTTGCAAAAAGCAAATCTCCAAAGCATTCATATTTAAAACAGGTTTTGTTTCCGTTTATAAAGCAACAAACCTAACCTTTTATAAGGCTGTTATAATCTAAGTAATAAACTAATTTAAGTGATACTGTTTGTGATAATGATTGCTTAAAAAGCGTGTTTAAGCTATTTACATAACTCATTTCTGCTTCAGAACTATTGTTGTATAATTCATTTCTATACACAGCAGTAAGCAAACTTCCTGGCGCAAACTCCCAAGTATATCTAAAGTCAATATTCCATATATTAAAGTTTAAGTTAGGGTCATTAATGTCTTCTAAAGTGTAGCCATTATTTGTATGCAGGCTACCATTGTCTGCCAAAGTATGTAATGTGTTTTCATAGTTTACGGTGGTCCAATAATTTCTAAAGGTAAGCGATAGACTTTGCTTGGTGCTTATATTATAGTTAGCAGCAATACTATTTTCTATAGTTTTCTGAGTGCGCTCTCCAAAAATAATATCTGAATTGTCTAGCGTAGTAACATAACCAAAATCATTCATATTCTTATCGAATTCAAATGAGTATTCAAACAACATTTTAGTGTTAGGTCTATATCGTGGGGTTATTCCAAACCAATATACAAATGTATCTCTATTGTTATCAAAATTTGTTTCACTTCCTATATTAGCATTTGCAGCTAGCTTTTTATTATAGTTTGTTGATATCCATATATTCGCTTCTACATTATCTTTATAGGTCACATATCGTCCTTCGGTGCGTGTTTCAAAATAGTCATATTGTGTTCCTAAATTAAAATTAATGTTTCCACCAAAATCATGTAGTGTTTTTGTTTTAGCATAAACATTAACCCCAAAATTGTTTCCTGTATATGTGTTAGGGTTATAAAGCTGTCTGTAATTAGCCCACGCTCTTAACCTAAAGTTATTTAGTGTTTTTGTAGGTTCAAAAATTTGATAAGTGGCGTCTAAAGAGAAGTTATTGTAATTATTTCGTCTAGAAATACCAAAATCATTAATATCGTAATTATCATCGGCAAGTCTATGCGATATTCTAAACTGATATGCGCCGCTTATTTTACTAAATGATATGCCTGAGCTAAACCCTAATTCTAAATCGTCATCAGTATTAATAGCACTGGTTTTTGCATGTCCTCTAATACCATAAGTGTTAGATTTGTTGGTTAAATCGAACAATGCTGCAGTAACATTAGCATCTCTAAAATGACCATTCCTAGTTACATTTGTATTTACAAAACTAATAGACGAGTTTTTATTAAACTGTTGGTCTATAACTAATACATTATAATTTGAAAACGGTTCTGTAACAACAGTACGTGTTTCCCCGGTAGAGGTGTTTTTAATGGTGGCTTTTGTTTTTTCTGTAATGGCGTTAAAAACCCCGATTCCTAATCCGTTTTTAGTTCGTCCAGATACTTTTATAGCATTTAGCATTGTAACTGACTCAGGATTATCGATAACAGTTTCATTTTCAGATAAATCATTATAGGCTTCACTATAATTTATAGGCGTATTTCCTATTCGTCTTGAATAGAATAATCGTCCTTTATTAAATAAATCTACGCCTTCAGTAAAAAACTGACGCTGTTCAGAGTAGGTTTGTTCAAACGGACTTAAATTTAGTACAACATCATCAAATGCTGCTAGGCTAAAATCTGGTATCAGCGTAGCATCTAATGTAAAATTTTCTGAAAGTCCGTATTTAACATCCAATCCAGCACTTAAATTACTGTCTGACGAGCCTTTAAAACGTGTTTCAGAAGTTGAAATAAACGGATAAAAACTTAATCGGGTAGGAGGTTTAATGTCTTTTAGTCCTTTTAACTCACCATGATATAAACCAATGTTTCCTTGTGTTCTATCAATAGCACTCCATGAATATTGCGATTGTGTACGCCTAAAATGTCTATGAAAATTCATACCCCAAGTTTGTGGTCCGTTATTTGAAAATCGCAATGCTGAATATGGGATTTTTAATTCCGCAATCCAACCATCTTTTACCATTTTTACACTACTTTTCCATACGGCATTCCAACTAAAATCCTCTCCATTTGTAGGGCTCACTACTGCATCTGCTTGTGTTCCTGAGCTAAATACAAAAAACTGAACATCGTTCTGCCCGTCGTTATTAGGGTTTAATGCTATTGCAAAAAAATCTGATTGTCCAAAATTATCCCTACTCGTTACTTGTCGCAGTATTTTTGAAGGATCATCATATAAGTATGCTGCCACATAAATAGCCTCATCATCATAAGTCAATTGCACAACAGTTTTATTATCATTGGTTTCTAAAACCCCCATTGTAGGTCTAAACTGAGTAAAATTATTAATATAATTGTCATTTTTCCAGACCAAATCATCTAGAACACCATCAATAGTAGGAGGGGTGTCTGTTTTTGTTATGGTATATGATTTGTTAGACTGTGCATGCCCCATATTATGGGTAAGCAAAAGGAGTAGAGTGAATAAAAACCGATTCATAAAATTACTTGTATTTTGGGGTCAACAAATATAAGAGTATCTTTTAACATAATTGTTACATGATATTATGTTAAAACGTATTAAAAAATTAACGGGTATGAATTATTAATAACTAAAATCAAATGCTTAAATTTGTCGCTAAATTAATGAAAAAGTAGCATGTTAGAAAGATTGCAAATAGTAAAACAACGTTTTGATGAGGTGTCTGATTTAATTATTCAGCCTGATATTATTATGGATCAAAAACGATATATAGCTCTAAACAGAGAGTATAAAGATTTGCGAATCATGATGGAAAAGCGTGATCAATATATAGCACTCACCAATAATATAAATGAGTCTAATGAGATTATAAAAGATGGCTCTGATGATGAAATGGTTGAAATGGCCAAGATGCAATTAGAAGAAGCTAAAGAGTTACTACCAGATTTAGAAGAAGACATAAATGTTTTAATGATACCTAAAGAACCTGAAGATGCTAAAAATGTAGTTGTGGAACTACGTGCAGGAACAGGAGGAGATGAGGCTAGTATTTTTGCTGGCGACTTATACCGTATGTACACTAAATTTTGCGAAGGCAAAGGTTGGAAAGTATCTGCAGTAGATGTTAGTGAGGGTACCTCAGGAGGATTTAAAGAAATTATTTTTGAAGTCTCTGGAGAAGATGTTTATGGTACTATGAAATATGAGTCTGGAGTACACCGTGTACAACGTGTGCCACAAACCGAAACACAAGGTAGAGTACATACTTCGGCAGCAACAGTAATTGTTTTACCAGAAGCAGAAGAATTTGAAGTAGAGTTAAACATGCAAGAAGTACGTATTGAACGTACCACATCTACCGGACCTGGAGGGCAATCAGTAAACACAACCTATTCTGCAATTAAATTACACCACGCACCAACGGGTATGATTGTTAGCTGTCAGGATCAAAAATCATCTCATAAAAACTTAGAGAAAGCCTTAAAAGTATTGCGTTCACGTTTATATGAATTAGAACTGGCAAAAAAACAAGCTGCAGATTCTGCTACACGAAAAAGTTTAGTGTCTTCTGGAGACAGAAGTGCTAAGATTAGAACATACAACTACCCACAAGGACGTGTTACAGATCATAGAATTGGGTTAACATTATACGACTTACCAAATATAGTAAACGGAGATATCCAAAAAATTATTGATGAGTTAAAAATTGTTGCCAATACCGAAAAACTAAAAGCAAACGCTGACCAAATATAAAAAGTAAAGTATGACTACAGCGCAATTAACCGAGCAGATTTATCTAAAAAAATCATTTTTATGTATTGGCTTAGATGTCGATTTAAACAAGATACCTGCACATTTATTAGCAACCAATGATCCTATTTTTGAATTTAATAAGGCAATCATTGACGCTACACATCATTTATGTGTGTCATACAAACCCAATACCGCTTTTTATGAGGCATACGGATTAAAAGGGTGGGAGTCGCTATCTAAAACAATTACGTATTTAAATGACAATTATCCGGAAATTTACACCATTGCCGATGCCAAACGTGGCGACATAGGAAACACATCTACTATGTATGCAAAAGCTTTCTTTAAGGACTTAGCTTTTGATTCTGTAACTGTTGCACCATATATGGGAAAAGATTCTATAGAACCTTTTTTAGCATTTAAAGACAAACATACCATTATGTTGGCCTTAACATCTAATGAAGGTGCGTTTGATTTTCAAACCCTTGCTGTAAATAACCAAGAGCTATACAAACAAGTATTAGAAACATCTAAGCAATGGAAAAATAGTGAGAATTTGATGTATGTTGTAGGGGCTACAAAAGCTGAATATTTTAAAGATATTAGAGCAATTGTACCTAATAGCTTTTTATTAGTTCCTGGCGTAGGTGCGCAAGGAGGAAACTTACAAGATGTTTGTAAGTATGGTTTAGCAAAGAATATAGGCTTGCTAATAAACTCTTCTAGAGGGATTATTTATGCAAGTAATGGCACTGATTTTGCGGAAGCTGCTGCTAAAAAAGCAGAAGAATTACAATCTCAGATGTGTGTGATTTTAGACGCTACAAAAGCTTAAATTAAAATCTGATAGCCGTATTTAATTCTATTTATACGCTCTAGCAACAACATAGCTTTATAAGCAGAAGTATCGCTTACTGCAGTGTTTGTAAATCGAAAGTTGTACGCTTTTTCAGTTAATTTTTTATACCTTTTTTCTAGTTTCTCTGTGTTTTTAGGATGTTTCCTTTTTGTGATCATTCCTCATAAGTTATTGTTGGTTAGTTTGTTAAATGTAATTAAAATAATTCCAATAACCAAATATTAATAACAACAGACTCTCTCTATCTGTATAGAATTATAGTCCAAGCCTTTATTGGCTTTAAGATAACCGATATTCTAACAATGGAGAATTAACTTCGAACACGTGTTATAGCTTTAGTATATTTAATAATCTTCATGTCGTAAAATAGCTATTACATAATTACTATCGATATAAGTCTAACGACATAATTACTATCGATATAAGTCCAACGACATGATATATGTAATCATGTAAAATACTATTGTATTCACTATTTTATTCATAACACAATTTGCGCTATAACTTATATTATGTAAAATAGACTATTTAATAATATCTCCTATTCTTTATTACTAAGTTTTAGTTTACTTTTGCCGCCATGGCTAAAAAAAATACACATTTACCGTTTATAGTACTAATGGCATCTCTAATGTCTTTAGTAGCACTCTCTATAGATGCACTATTACCGGCTTTAGAGCATATTGGAAAAGCTATAGGTATTACCAATACAACCGACAATCAGCTACTAATTACCATGATATTTTTAGGATTGGGATTCGGACAACTCATTTTTGGACCTTTATCTGATAGTATTGGTCGTAAATCTAGTATATACATAGGTTTTTTTGTTTTTGTAATAGCCAGCTTTATATGTATAAACGCAACAAGTATTGAAATGATGGTTGTTGGACGTGTTTTGCAAGGTATTGGATTAGCAGCCCCTAGAACGATTAGTATTGCAATGGTTCGCGATACTTTTAGTGGTGATTATATGGCTAAAATAATGTCGTTTATTGTGGTTATATTTATACTAGTACCTGTTGTTGCGCCTGCTATTGGAAAGGTTGTCCTTGATATGTACGGATGGAAAGCTATTTTTAGTAGTCAATTATTTTTTGGTATCGTTGTTATCTTTTGGTTTTATAAAAAGCAACCGGAAACCCTAGACAAATCTAACCGAAAAAAGATGTCTGTATCGCTATTTATATCTGGCACTAAAATATTTATAAAACATAAGCAATCTGTTGTATTTACAATAGTTTCAGGGTTAATTACAGGGTCGTTCATGGTTTATTTAAGTGCTTCACAACATATTTTTCAAGAGCAATACGGATTAAAAGAAGAGTTTCCCTATATTTTTGCAGGTCTTGCTATATCTGTCGGTTTTGCAACATTTTTAAACGGCACATTAGTCCTAAAATACGGAATGTTAAATTTAGTTACCAGCGCATTAATTGCTTTTGCAATACTACCTTTAGGATATGCTATACTTTTTTACGGACAAGACAACCCGCCAATACATATCTTACTATGCTTTTTTGCAGCACAATTTGCTGCTTTAGGGTTTTTGTTTGGAAATTTAAGAGCACTTGCCATGGAACCTATTGGACATATTGCTGGTATTGGCGCTGCTATTAACGGATTTACATCTACTATAATGGCAGTTCCTATAGCGACTTATATAGGTAGTTTTATACACACTACTGCCCTTCCATTATTTATTGGCTTTGGAATTAGTGGTATACTGGCATTGGCGATAGTTTTTTACCTAAAAAGAACGCAACATGAAACTGCATAAATGTTATGAAGATGACTACATTATAGCCATTCATAAACCAAATAACGTACTGGTACACCATTCTAGTATGGCTGCAAACATGGCTTGCGAAAAAACTTTTATAGACTTAATTTCTGATCAGTTTAACGACAGCTATTTCCCTATACATCGCCTAGACAGAAAAACATCTGGCATAATACTCTGTGCAAAAAAAAGAGAATATGTAGCGCCATTTCAAGCGCTTTTTAACACAAATAAGATCAATAAAATATATTATGGCATTGTTCGTGGGTTTATTCCTGAAAAGGGATGTATTGATTCTCCTGTAAAAGGTCGCGATGCCAAAGTACACAAAGATGCTTGTACAATATATAAGCGTTTAGATACTGCCACATTAAATATTGCCATTGCGCCTTATAATAAATCTAGGTATAGTTTGGTAGAATTACAACCTAAAACAGGCCGGTTACACCAGTTACGGATTCACTTAAACAAAATTAGCCACCCATTAATTGGTGACCCTAAATACGGCGACAGGCATCATAATAACATGTTTAAAACACAGTTTAACTGTAACACCTTATTGCTGCATGCCAAACAAATATCTTTTACACATCCGTTTACCAAGAAAGTACTAGACATCTCTGCACCATTACCAAATATTTGGACTACATTAAACATGCAGTTTAAATGGGATTTAATAAGCTAATAAATCGTTTAATTCTGTTTCAAATCTCGCTTTTGGAAGGTACTGTTTTTCTAAATTTGGTTCAAAAGGAATTGGTGTTTCTATACTAGAGACCATACGTACTGGGGCGTCTAAGTGCTCAAAGCAGTTTTCCATTAATAAAGCTGATATATCAGAAGCAATCCCTCCTACTGCATTATCCTCTTGTAAAATAATAGCACGTCCGGTTTTAACTACCGAAGCAATAATTGTGTCTTTATCTAAAGGCGACAAACTTCTCAAATCAATTAAGTCAGCTGATATTTCAGGATTATTATCAAGCGCTTCAAGTGCCCAATGTACGCCAGCTCCAAAAGTGATGATACTAACATCATTTCCTTCTTTTAGAACAGAGGCTTTTCCTAATGGCAAGGTGTAATAATTTGTAGGCACATCTTGATACACACTTCTGTACAAGGCCTTATGCTCAAAAAACAATACAGGATTAGGGTCGTTAATAGCAGTTGCTAACAAACCTTTTGCATCTGCAGGAAAGGCAGGATAAATAACTTTTAAGCCAGGTACTGTTGTAAACCACGCTTCATTTGTTTGTGAGTGGAACGGTCCTGCTCCAACCCCTGCTCCGCAAGGCATTCTAACAACAATATCGGCTTGTTGTCCCCAACGATAATGCGATTTTGCTAAAAGATTTACAATCGGATTAAACCCTGAAGATACAAAATCTGCAAATTGCATTTCCATTACGGACTTAATACCATTAATAGATAAACCATAAGCGGCAGATATAATAGCCGATTCACATATTGGTGTATTACGAACACGATGTTTTCCAAAAGCATCTACAAATCCGTCAGTAATTTTAAATACACCACCATATTCTGCTACATCTTGTCCCATAATAACCAAATCGTCATGTTGCTCCATAGATTGCTTTAATCCTTCTGAAACAGCATCTACAAGACGAATGTTTTTTGCTTCTGTAGTTTTTTCAACATGCTGATAGTTAAATTGTTTATAGACATCATTTAATTCTTTACTTAAGCTAATATCTATACTTGGCTCATTAAATGCTTGCTGTAAATGTGTGTTTATTTCTTCTTTTATTTCTTCTTTTATAGCAGCTATACTATTGTCTGTTAGCAGGTTTTTTGCAGACAAAAAATCCTCAAAATTTGAAATAGGATCCTTTTTAGCCCAAGCATCCATTAATTCTTTAGGCACATATTTAGTACCACTTGCTTCCTCATGGCCACGCATTCTAAAGGTTTTAAACTCTAAAAATACCGGTCGAGGGTTTTTGCGAATGTCTTCTGCTAATTCTTTTACCTTACTATATACAGCTGTAATATTATTTCCGTCAATAATATGAGATTCCATACCATACCCTTTAGCCCTATCAGCCAAATGTTCACAATTAAATTGCTCGTTTACAGGGGTAGACAATCCATAACCATTATTTTCAACACAAAAAAGTACCGGTAAGCTCCAAACCGAAGCGACATTTAATGCTTCATGAATATCTCCTTCAGATGTACCTCCATCGCCTGTAAACACAGCACAAACTTGTTTATTATCCTTTAAAATGTTTCCTAATGCAATACCATCAGCTATTCCAAATTGTGGCCCTAGATGAGAAATCATTCCAATAATATTAAACTCTTGCGTACCAAAATGAAAACTTCTATCTCTACCTTTTGTAAAACCATTGGCTTTACCCTGCCATTGAGAAAACAACCTGTATAATGGTATTTCACGAGTGGTGAAAACTCCTAAATTTCGGTGCATTGGTAAGATATACTCGTCATTTTTAAGTGCTGCAGTTAGTCCTACAGAAATGGCCTCTTGCCCAATTCCTGAAAACCATTTAGATATCCTTCCTTGTCGCAATAATATTAACATTTTCTCCTCAATCATTCTAGGAGTCATCATTGCTTTATATAAATATAAGAGTTTTTCGTTTGAAATGCCATCTGTATTAAAAACCATTGGCGCTCTTTGTAATGTTGCTGTATTCATAAATCTATCAAAATTGACATATCAAATGTGAGTAAAATTATCATACTATCAAAAAAATAGCCGATATTTTATTAATTATATATATGTTAAGTTATGGCAATGCTTTATTTTAAAATTAAAAGCACATACATAAGCCTTATATAATGTATTACAATTACTAGATTTTTTGTATTTTTGAAATACTAAAAAAAGTTAACTATTATGCAAAATATTCCTAGTGTTGATTTAACAGATTTTTTATCAAATGACCCTAATCGAAAACAAAAATTCATCACAGAAATAGGTAAAGCCTATGAAGATATTGGATTTGTTTCTCTAAAAGGACATTTTTTAGATGAAGCATTAGTTAAGAACCTTTATACCGAAATCAAACATTTTTTTGATTTGCCACTATCTACTAAGCAATCTTATGAAATAGCTGGTCTTGGCGGACAACGTGGATACGTATCCTTTGGAAAAGAATCTGCAAAAGGAAAAAAAGAAGGCGATTTAAAAGAGTTCTGGCACTTTGGACAATATGAAAAAAACACTAAATTATACCCTGAAAACTGTACTGTTTCAGAACTACCTAAGTTTAATGCTGTAGGAAAAGAAACCTATCAAATGCTTGAAAAAACAGGTGTTTATGTGTTGCGTGCCTTGGCTTTATTTTTAGAATTAGATGAACTCTATTTCGATAAATTCCTTGCCAACGGAAATAGTATTTTACGACCAATACACTACCCTCCTATTACTACCGCTCCTAAAAATGCTGTTCGCGCAGCAGCACATGGCGATATTAATTTAATTACCCTTTTAATGGGTGCGCAAGGAAAGGGATTACAAGTACAAAACCATAATGGCGATTGGATTGATGCTATTGCAGCTCCTGATGAATTAGTTATAAATGTTGGCGACATGCTGTCTAGGCACTCCAATAATAGACTAAAATCTACTATACACCGTGTAGTAAACCCTCCAAAGGAACTATGGGGAACATCACGATATTCCATTCCGTTTTTTATGCATCCAATTTCTGAAATGCCTTTAAATTGTTTAGATAATTGTATCTCAGAAAATAATCCAAAGCAATTTGAAGACATTACTGCTGGCGATTTTTTAAACGAACGATTGATAGAACTTGGTCTAATAAAAAAGTAATATAGATGGATTTAAAAGATCAACTTAAAAATCTGTTCCCAGAACATACCGAAACCGTAAATGAAGCTGTTGTACAACCAAAACAACAACTTTGGATGCAAGACACCCCTCTACTTTGTAAATACGAAAAGCGCAAAGGAAAGCCTATTACAATTATTGACGGCTATACTGGTGCTACAGCAGATTTTAAAATTCTAGCAAAAGAATTAAAGCAAAAGCTTAGTGTTGGTGGAAGTTTTAAAAACGATACCATTATTATTCAAGGTGATTACCGTGATGCTATCATGACAATGCTACAAGAAAAAGGCTTTAATGTAAAACGTGTTGGCGGATAAAAAACAAACCTTATGAGCATAGAAAACTCCGAATTGATACTAAACCCTGACGGAAGTGTATATCACTTGCAACTAAAGCCAATACATATTGCGCCTACAGTTTTATTGGTAGGCGACCAAAATAGAGTCGAAAAAATAACTAAACACTTTGATAATATTGAGTTTTCTATTCAAAAAAGAGAGTTTAAAACTATTACAGGAGTCTATAAAGGAAAGCGATTAACTGTTATCTCAACTGGTATTGGACCTGATAATATAGATATTGTGCTAAATGAATTAGACGCACTTGTAAATATTGACTTAAAAACACGTACTGTTAAGGAAACACATACAGCCCTAAAAATAATCCGTATCGGAACCTCAGGCGCCTTACAAAAAAACATTCCTGTAGGAAGCTATGTATTAGCAACACATGGGCTAGGATTAGACGGGTTGCTACACTCCTACTCCTCAGTACAGATTATGGATACAGCATTAGAAAATGCCTTTATAAAACATACAAATTGGAGTGACAGAAAAGCACGACCTTACTGTATTAGCGGTAGTAATACTTTAATTAAACAACTGTCTAAAGGTGATAATGTTTACAAAGGAATAACTTTAACTGCCCCAGGCTTTTATGGCCCACAAGGACGTATATTACGTTTGGCGCTACAAGACCCAGGTTTAAACAATAAAATGAATACATTTAGCTATAAAAATATGCAATTAACCAATTTAGAAATGGAGACATCTGCAATTTATGGCCTAAGTAAATTATTAGGACATCATGCTTTATCTATGAATGCTATTATTGCCAATAGACCTAATGGTACTTTTAGTGAAGACCCTTACAAGGTTGTTGAAAACCTAATTCAATACACTCTAAACGCTTTAGTCTCATAAATATGATATCACTCAAAATTGGAGGCGTTCCAGAACATTTTAATCTACCATGGTACTTAACCTTACGAGATAAGTCGTACCATAAAAACAATATTAATTTACGCTGGCATGATTATTTTGGCGGCACAGGAGAAATGTGTGCTGCACTTCGCAACAAAGATGTTGATATTGCAGTGATTTTAACTGAAGGAATTATTGCCGATATTATTTCAGGTAATGATTCTAAAATAGTACAAATCTATACTAAATCACCTTTAATATGGGGTATACATGTTGCCAAAGATTCACCGTATAAAAGCATCGCTGATTTAAAAGGAAAAACAGCAGCCATTAGCCGATATGGATCAGGATCACATTTAATGGCTTATGTGAATGCTGAAAAAAATAAATGGAACATAAAAAATGACCTTAAATTTGTAGCTATTAAAAACTTGGAAGGCGCCGTAATTGGCTTACCCAATGGTATAGGTGATTATTTTTTGTGGGAGAAATTTACTACAAAACCTTATGTTGACCAAGGATTATTTAGACTTTTAGGGGACTGCCCTACGCCTTGGCCATGCTTTGTTGTTGCCGTAAGAAATGAAGTTTTAGAAAAACACCCCGAGGCCATCAAAACAATTTTAAATACAATTAATAACACCACAAAAGAATTTAAAGACATTCCTGAAATCACTAAAATGATTGCCAATAGATATGAGCAACAGTTAGATGATGTAGAAGAATGGTTGAATTTAACTGAATGGTCTCAAGATAATATTGACGAAAATACTATTGATAAAATTCAAAATCAATTATTAAAATTGAATATTATTAATAAAAAAATAGACTATAACCAATTGGTATATCACTTATAAATTCCAATTTATTTCTGATTTACCTACAGATTTTAAATACTCATTTGCTTTAATAAAATGCTTATTGCCAAACCAATACCCTCTATTGGCACTTAATGGGGATGGATGTCCAGACGTAAGCACACAATGCTCTGAATGGTTAATTAATTTTATTTTCTTTTTAGCATAACCGCCCCAAAGTAAAAAAACAACTTCTTTTTTATGGTCAGAAATGTGTTTTATAACCGCATCTGTAAAAGTCTCCCATCCTTGTTTTTGATGACTTCCTGCCTGATGAGCAGCTACAGTTAGTGTTGCGTTTAACAATAGTACACCTTGTTTAGCCCAAGTAGTTAAGTCTCCTGTAGCAGGATATAGTGTACTGTAATTATCTGACAATTCTTTTAATATATTCACTAAAGAAGGTGGATGTTTTACCCCATCATGTACCGAAAAACACAGTCCATTTGCCTGCCCTGTACCATGATACGGATCCTGTCCGATAATTACAACAGATACATCATTAAATGTACAGGCATTAAAAGCATTAAATACAGCTTCCTTTTCAGGAAAGCATTCTGTAGTGCTATAGGCAACATCTACAAACTTATTTAAGTTTTCAAAATATGGTGATTGCAACTCGTCATGTAGTTGTTGTTGCCAGTCACTAGCTAAATGTTTTTTCATAAAACGAATATAAACTAAAAAACCGTTTCAAAATATTGAAACGGTTTTTTAAATTGTACTAAATAGCTACCTCTATCTTTTCAGCGAGAAGTGTGCTCTAAACTCTTTTTCTACTGTTGGATTCCCTTCAAGGTAAATAATTTTAAACCAGTAATCAGTAGCTGGTAATTTAGCCCCGTTAAAAGTACCATCCCAACCAGCACCATTCGGGTCAAGTTGTTTGAGTAGTTTTCCGTATCTATCAAAGATATATATCTGTGCTATGGCAATATCACTAATACCAACAATTTGCCAAGTATCATTATGTCCGTCGTTATTAGGTGTAAAGAACTTAGGGTAGTCAATAACCATAACAGTAATGGTTTCTGACCAACAGCCTTCCGCATCTGTAATAGTAATGGTATGGCTACCAACAGACACATCATTAAATACGCCACTAGTATTAGGCGTACCACCATCTAAACTATACCAGAATACAATACCAGCAGTACTAGAAGTAGCACTAGCTACTATTTGGTGCATATCTGCAAACGCATTAGTAGTTACATTGGCATTAAAGTCACTCGGACTTCCAGAAAGCGTTACCGTATGCGATGCCATGTTTATACAAGACATATCTAAAGGCCCTGCAACAGTAACCGTATAAATACCTGCTTGTGATACCGTAATTGTCTGTCCTGTTTCACCAGGAATAATAACATCATTTAATGCCCATTGGTAGTTGTATGCATCTGCAGGCGGTGGTCCTGCAACAGCAGTTAATACCGGCAATGTGCTATCAGGTAAAGGCACTCCGTATTGATCAACACATAAAATAGTGTCTCCTGTAATACTCACATTAGGTACAGGTACAAAAATATCAAAAGATACAATGGTATAACAACCAGTCACATCATTAGTCACCCTTACAAAAATTGTTTGTGGGTTACTAGTATTTTGAAAATCTGTAGGATCTATAATAGGATTTGTAGTGGTTACCGCTTCATCATAACTGGTATAATACGCAGCAGAAACCCCTACTTCAATTCCTGGACCGTCTCCAGTAAGGATAGCCACTTCCCATTGTGTCAAATCAAAATCAGCAATTTGTTCTCCAATAGCTCCTGAACCATCAACATTACCATCACACGCCATCATTACCCCAAGTGTTGCTGCAATATCAAGTGTTGATAAAGGCGTTGGGTTAGGATCAACATGTAGGACTATAATAGACACCGTATCACACCCAGAAAGAGGGTTAAGTACATGAGCAAATATAGCCTGAGGATTAGCGGTATTGGTAAAGTCTTCCGGATTGGTAATTAAACTCGCACCAGTACCCGCAATAGCATCTTCTTGAACGGTATAAAAGTTAACCTCTAAACCAGTAGCACCATCTAATATTGTAGGTATTTCATCTATAAGATTAAAGCTAACAAAACCATCGGCAGTATCATCATCACAAGTATGAATAGCACTGTAAACAGCGTTAGGCAATAGGTCTACATGTAAGGTAACCGAACGCACACTCTCACAAGCAGTACTATCATTTCTGGTAACAGAAATATAGATCACCTGATCTGGCACTACAGTGTTTTGAAATGCCGTTGGGTTAGCGATTAGTGTAGCCGGGTCTGGGTTACCATCAACATCTAATGCGGTGTAGTATGCTACTGTGTAGTCACTAATAGTTGTTGTAGGGTCAATGTTAGCTAATACAGCTGCATTGAAAGCCGTTAAGTCGTATAATACCAACCCATCAGTGAGATCTTCGTAATCGTCACAGACACTATATACAATATCTTCTAAAGGAAGTATAGGACTATTAATGACATGTAATTCTAAAGCAATAGTAGCAAAACATCCTGTAGAAGCCAATTCAACACGTACATATATTATTTGTAGGAAGTCGTTAATATTAGCGTATGATACAGTTGTATCTATAGCACCTACACCACTTTCCGCTTCTGCTAGAGTTTCGTGAAAAGTAACCGTATAAGATGTACTTCCACCTGTAATCTCCGCTAAAGTTGCTGAGTTTGCTAAATCAAAAACATTAAATCCATCATTATCCTCATCACAAGCATATAACGGCGACACTACATTAGCAGTAGGGGCATTATGTATGGTAATATCCGCAGTAGTGCTTATTTCCGTACAAATTTCTCCTGTAGGA
Organism: Flavobacteriaceae bacterium; assembly: GCA_965178655.1. GTDB lineage: Bacteria > Bacteroidota > Bacteroidia > Flavobacteriales > Flavobacteriaceae. The sequence continues at coordinate 143,421 of OZ238266.1, read as the reverse complement.
GTTGTATAGGTTATTGTATGAACTCCTACCGTACTTAAACTTGGTGTGATTGCTCCTGTTACTGAATCGATAAATAATCCTGCTGTTCCAGAATAAACCCCTCCAATATACGCTCCTGTACCAATTAAAGTAACATCCTCTTCTGTCTCAGTAGATAGACAGAATGGTGCCGTATCATAACTAATTGTGGCTGTTGGAACTGCTATAATTTCAACTATTGTGGTTGATGGAACTGCTGCACAACCTCCACTTGCTAAAGTGGTATAAGTAACAGTGTAAATTCCCACAATACTTGTGCTTGGTGTGATTGCTCCTGTTGTAGCATCAATATCTAAGCCAGTTGTTGAACTATAAACACCGCCTGTATAAGTTCCTGTTCCAGTAAGAGAAACAGCCATGTCTGCAGTTTCTGTAATACAAAAAGGTGCTCCTATATAAGCAATTACTGCTGTAGATATATCTGTAATAACAACATCTGTTGTAGTACTTATTGCTGAACAACCACCACTCGATAAAGTAGTATACGTAACCGTATATGTTCCTGCAGTACTTGTACTTGGTGTGATTGCTCCTGTTGCAGCATCAATATCTAAACCTGCTGTTGAACTATAAACACCACCTGTATAAGCACCAGTTCCTGTTAAGTCAACTGCCTCTGCTGTTGTTATTGAACTACAATAAGGTGTTCCAACATAACTAATAGCTGCTGTTGGCAATGCTGTAATTGTAACATCTGTTGTCACATCAATTGCTAAACAACCTGCTCCTGCAGGGATTGTATACGTTACAGTGTATGTTCCTGCTGTACTTGTACTTGGAGTGATTGCTCCTGTTGTAGCATCAATATCTAAGCCAGTTGTTGAACTATAAACACCGCCTGTATAAGTTCCTGTTCCAGTAAGAGAAACAGCCATGTCTGCAGTTTCTGTAATACAAAAAGGTGTTCCTGCATAACTGATAGTTGCTGTTGGATTTTCGGTAATAACAATATCTGTTGTAGTACTTATTGCTGAACAACCAGCACTCGATAAAGTAGTATACGTAACCGTATATGTTCCTGCAGTACTTGTACTTGGTGTGATTGCTCCTGTTGCAGCATCAATATCTAAACCTGCTGTTGAACTATAAACACCACCTGTATAAGCACCAGTTCCTGTTAAGTCAACTGCCTCTGCTGTTGTTATTGAACTACAATAAGGTGTTCCTACATAACTAATAGCTACTGTTGGTAATGCTGTAATTGTAACATCCGTAGTCACATCAATTGCTAAACAACCTGCTCCTGCAGGGATTGTATACGTTACAGTGTACGTTCCTGCTGTACTTGTACTTGGAGTGATTGATCCTGTTGTAGCATCAATGTCTAATCCTACTGTTGAACTGTACGTTCCACCTGTATAAGCACCAGTTCCGGTTATAGTGACTGTTTCTGCTGTAGTTATAGTATCACAGAAAGGTGTTCCTACATAACTGATAGTTGCTGTAGGATTTTCTGTAATAACAATATCTGTTGTAGTACTTATTGCTGAACAACCGCCACTCGCTAAAGTAGTATATGTAACCGTATATGTTCCTGCAGTACTTGTACTTGGTGTGATTGCTCCTGTTGCAGCATCAATATCTAAACCTGCTGTTGAACTATAAACACCGCCTGTATAAGCACCTGTTCCTGATAAGTCAACTGCCTCTGCTGTTGCTATTGAACTACAATAAGGTGTTCCTACGTAACTAATAGCTACTGTTGGTAATGCTGTAATTGTAACATCCGTAGTCACATCAATTGCTAAACAACCTGCTCCTGCAGGGATTGTATACGTTACAGTGTATGTTCCTGCTGTACTTGTACTTGGAGTGATTGCTCCTGTTGTAGCATCAATGTCTAATCCTACTGTTGAACTGTACGTTCCACCTGTATAAGCACCAGTTCCGGTTATAGTGACTGTTTCTGCTGTAGTTATAGTATCACAGAAAGGTGTTCCTGCATAACTGATAGTTGCTGTAGGATTTTCTGTAATAACAATATCTGTTGTAGTACTTATTGCTGAACAACCGCCACTCGCTAAAGTAGTATATGTAACCGTATATGTTCCTGCAGTACTTGTACTTGGTGTGATTGCTCCTGTTGCAGCATCAATATCTAAACCTGCTGTTGAACTATAAACACCGCCTGTATAAGCACCTGTTCCTGATAAGTCAACTGCCTCTGCTGTTGCTATTGAACTACAATAAGGTGTTCCTACGTAACTAATAGCTACTGTTGGTAATGCTGTAATTGTAACATCCGTAGTCACATCAATTGCTAAACAACCTGCTCCTGCAGGGATTGTATACGTTACAGTGTATGTTCCTGCTGTACTTGTACTTGGAGTGATTGCTCCTGTTGTAGCATCAATGTCTAATCCTACTGTTGAACTGTACGTTCCTCCTGTATATGCTGCAGTTCCGGTTAAGTCAACCGTCTCTGCTGTAGTTATAGTGTCACAGAAAGGTGTTCCTGCATAACTGATAGTTGCTGTAGGGTTTTCGGTAATAACAATATCTGTTGTTACATCAATTGCCGGACAACTAGCACTTGCTGGAATAGTATAAGTTACAGTATATGTTCCTGCAGTACTTGTACTTGGTGTGATTGCTCCTGTTGTAGCATTGATATCTAATCCTGCTGTTGAACTATATGTTCCTCCTGTATATGCTGCAGTTCCGGTTAAAGTGACTGCTTCTGCTGTTGTTATAGTATCACAGAAAGGTGTTCCTGCATAACTAATAGTTGCCGTAGGGGTTTCAGTTATAGTAATTGTTCCTGTTTTTGTTGCTAATTCTGTACCGTCTGCTCCATAGGCATAAACAGTATAATTATATGCTGAAAATGGAGCGGTTCCTGTTATTGTAAATGTATTTGTTACAGGGTCATAGGTTCCTGTAATACCTGCAGGCAATCCCGTAACTGTAATATTTGTTACTGCTACATCAGCCTCATATACAATATTTATAATTGAATCGTCCTGACAAATAGTCTGTGCATCAGTTCCTACATCAGAAATTAACTCTAAGTTACAGTTATCTGATACAGTTATTGTTATTAATTCTTCGTACACACCTCCAAATTCATCTACTACCGTAAAAGTATAGGTGTATGTTTCGTTTACATCATCTGGGCCAAAAGGGCCAACAGAAATATCATTACTAACTTCAGTTCCTTCACATGTTTCTCCTGAAGGACAATCAGCAGGGTCCGGGTTAACAACTGTTGTAAAAGTAGGTGCCTGTATTGGTAAAGTAGGTCCTCCACTAGCGGTCCACATTCCACTTATGGCAGAAGAAGCTGAATCATCCACCAAATCAGGAGTTACGGTTTCTAAAGTCCCATAACATGCTAATGGAAAATCTAAGTACCAACGTGACAATACACCATCATCAATACCTAAATTATCAGTAATACGAAGTTGCCAAACACCATTCATTGGAGCACCATCAAAGGCAGAAAATGGGTTTGCGGAATTAAAAAGTTGTGATTTAAAATATGTTCCTGACTGGCAAGGTCCCGCAAAATCAGTACAAGGCCCGATATCTGCATCGGTACTTGGTATTGTTGCTTCGGCACTTGTCCAAGCTACCCCTCCACTGTCTGCTACTGAATATGGCGCTACACAACCAGCAACTCCATCATCTGCTGCATTTGTACAATACCCAAAATGATTTCCTCCTCCTGTTTGGTCAAAAACAAGTACTGAAACTCCGTTAGGGGCTATTAGTTCTATATCTAAATCTCCTGTATAGGAGTGCTCTATATCAAAAAACAAGGTAGGATAACACCCTGGGGTTATTGTTTCTCCTGGAGTAAAATATCCTGAGAAATCCAAATTACTACTATACACTTGTCCTGAACCATCTGGTAGCTGCGTAATTCCTGAGTCCAAAATTGGTGGAGAGGTTGTAATTGTTTGCGAAACAACCAGTCCTGTCAAATCAACTGTAGCTCCACAATTAACATCAAGATTAGTTACTATATTTGTTCCAACAGTTGCTTCGGTGCCAGAAAAATCTGGTGTAGGAATAACTCTTATTGATTTCACTTGTGGTGGACTCCTACAGCCTTCTGGGTCATCTGAGGTGTCATCACTACGCACTACCAAACTCATTTGATAGATACCTGGAGTTGTTGAGTCATATAAATGTGAAGCGGTTGGTACTGTTGTTTCACTTGTTGTACCGTCTCCCCATGACCATTGGTATGTTGCTATGCTTGTTCCTGCTACTGTTGTTGATGGACTGGCATCAACCGAAACATTAAAATCATCTCCTGGAACTAAGTTTACCGGACTATCATCAACTAATGCTGCAACAGGAGGAGTACATGGCACATAATTCGTTATTGTTGCTGCCCAACCAATTTTTTGAGAAGTATTATCTGATGAAAATGTAAATGTAATACACCCTCCATTATCTACATCAAGTGATTGTACTGAAAAAGGCAGCAAAGCTCCTAAGTCACCACAACGCTCTTCAGAGGTAACAGCTGTTCCAACAGAATTTCCATGATAAATCGTTAATGGATCATTACACGTACCGCCATCTGTCCCCTGGGTATTAAATGCTGTAAATTCAAGTTTAATTACCGAACCTGGGTTTACTGCTAAATCAGGACAAAAAGTAATTTCATAATTTTCATTTGAAGAATATAAAGACCCTGGTCCTCCAGAATCGTAAAATGTACCTGAAGTAGTTGTAATTGTTCCGGTATCTGTCCCCATTATATAATCTTGTGCAATTGCAAAGTTAGCTACTAACAAGGCTATTACTAAAAGTGTGTGTTTTGCTTTCATCATGCTTTAGAAATAAAGTAGTTTGTTTTTTAACTCTTGATCAAAAATATAAATATACCACAATTCCTTTTCTGTGAAAGTGCGATTAACCCTATCTGATAGTTTATTAAAATATACTAATGCTTCTTGATAATAAGCATAGTCGTCCTTATAGATTGTTTTAAAATTATGCATATCTTCTTCAGAAAAATCTTTCATAAAGTCTTTTTCTAATGACTGTACGCCTTCTTTAGCAAAGGACTCGCTATAATCTATAAATTTAAATTTTTGAGGATAAAACTTTGCTCCTGGAGGTAAATTAAATAATTTTCCTTGGTAAGTAAATGAGCCTGTCTGTTGAGCGTATGTTGCTGTACAACATACAAAAATGAAAAGAATCGTAACCAATCGGACGCTTTTTCCCCAATAGTACTTTTTTGACATAATTTATATTTTAAGTTTAGTTTGTTACAAATATAGCGAAAGAACACAATGTACGTCTTAAAATTCAAGAAAGACTTATCACCAAGTATTTAACAATTAGCTATACAATTTTAAGAACGAACAAAAGATTTTATTCCCTACCTTAAAATTATATTTTTTTACGTTATTTTTGTCCTTCTTAAAATACAATTATGATCTCTATAACGTCTAAGACGCTTCAGGATTTAGAATTTCAAATTGTTTTATCACAAATTGAAGCACTTGCCACAACAGATTTAGGAAAAAAAGGAGTTACACTAATTACTCCTAAAAAGACCGCATTAGAAATTAAAGAGTCTTTGTTTAAAACCAACGAATACCTATCTTCTTTTGAGAATGAGAATACCATTCCCTCTCATTATTTTGAAGCTATAACTCAAGAGTTACAACAGCTTACTATTGAGGATTATTTTTTAGAAGTATCTAGTCTTAATAAAATAAAGCTACTTTCAGAAAGCACAAATACTTTACTACTATTTTTTAAAAAGTATCAAGAATATTATCCGAAATTAAATCACACCGCTTCAAAAATAGAATACAGTAAAGTCATTCCTACAGCAATAGGAGATGTTATTAACAAATTTAATGAAGTAAAAGACGATGCTTCTCCCGCTCTTTACAATATTCGCAAACAATTAAAAGGTATTCAAGGCGCTATTAGGAAAAGTTTTGTTGGCGCACTTTCTCATTTTAACAGTTTAGGATACCTAGCAGATACTAAAGAGTCTATAATTGACGACAGACCTGTTTTAGCTGTAATAGCAATGCATCGAAAAAAAGTAAAGGGAGCGCTTTTAGGACATTCAAAAACTGGCAGTATTTCATATATAGAGCCACAAGCAACAGCACAACTTAATAGAGATTATCAGGACTTAAAATGTTTAGAAAGAGAAGAGGTTGTTAAAATACTAAAGACACTCACCCGTTTTATATCTGAGCATATTATTTTATTAAAAACCTACCAAGACTTTCTTACAGGTATTGATATTATCTCGGCAAAGGCATTATATGCAAAGAAAATGAACGCTATACTCCCTGAAATTAGCGATAAACAAGCGCTATACATACGTGATGCCTATCACCCTTTATTATATTTAGCAAACAGTAAAAAGGGAGAAAAAACCTACCCACAAACTATAGAATTAGATCACAACAACAGAATTATTGTTATTTCTGGCCCTAATGCAGGAGGAAAAAGTATTACTCTAAAAACAATAGGTTTATTGCAAGTAATGCTGCAATCAGGAATATTAATCCCTGTACACGAACGCAGTACAATGTGTTTATTTGATACTATTTTAACAGATATTGGAGATAATCAATCTATAGAAAATCAATTATCTACCTATAGTTATCGTTTAAAAAACATGAAGCATTTTTTAAAGAAATGCACTTCAAAAACATTGTTTTTAATAGATGAATTTGGTACCGGATCTGACCCTGAGTTAGGCGGCGCCTTAGCAGAATCTTGCTTAGAAGTTTTTTACGAAAGAAAGGCTTTTGGAGTAATAACTACTCATTATGCCAATTTAAAATTATTGGCAGATGAACTACCAGAAGTAACTAATGCTAATATGCTTTTTGACACCAAGTCTTTAGCCCCAACTTATCAACTAGCGCTAGGGCAACCAGGAAGCTCTTTCACCTTTGAAGTGGCTCAAAAAAACGGTATTCCATACAGCTTAATTAATGCTGCTAAAAAGAAAGTTGCTCGTGGAAAAATTAGATTTGACAAGACTATTGCTAAACTCCAAAAAGAACGTTCAAAGCTAGAAAAAACCAGTAAAACATTATCTACTGAAGAACAGAAAAAACGACTAGAAACTGTTAAGCTAGAAAGCACAAATAAACGAGTTCAAGAAAAGCTAGAAGGGTTCCAACAACTATATGATAGCAATCAAAAAATGATTGCTTTAGGAGGGCGTATTGAAAAAATGGCTGTATCATATCATAATTCTAAACAGAAAAAGGTATTGATTAGAGAGTTCTTAAAGCTCATTGAAATTGAAAACTCTAAACGTAAAAAAACAACTAAGAAAGCTAGAGTTATTCAAGAGAATAAAACAAAAAAAATAAAAGCAGAAGCTACAGAAAAGATAGCAGTTATTAGGACTGATAAAGAGGTTGCAAAAAAAAGAGCAGCAAAAGTGCCTAAAAAAATAAAGCACGTTTTAAAGGTTGGCGATCGTGTACGTTTAGTAGACGGAAAAGCAGTTGGTGATTTAGAAAAGATTGAAAAGAAAAAAGCTTTTGTTAACTACGGCTTCTTTACCTCTGAATGCAGCTTAGAACAATTAGAACTTGTGGAACGAAAAAAATAGTTTTCATGCCAATAGATAGACTTCCTAAAAACAATTATTTTATTCTTTTTGACAACCAGTGTAACCTATGCAATAGCGCAGTTAATTATGTTATAAAAAGGGACAAAGAAAATGTGTTTAAATTTATTGCTTTAAAATCTGATTTAGGTATTGCTATACAAGCACATCTAGGTTACGCTTACACTAAGACTGACTCTATATTGTTATTCATGCCTAAGCAAGGCTATTATATTAAATCTGCCGCTGTTTTAGAGATTATCAAACACTTTTCATGGCATTATAAACCTATTCAAATTGCAAGGGTTTTCCCTTTGTTTTTAAGAGATATGCTTTATGATTTTATATCTAACAATAGACATAAGTGGTTTAATAAAACCAATACCTGTCAAGTATCAAATAAAGGATTGGAATCGAAATTTTTATCATAAAAAAAGGGCGCTATTTGCGCCCTTTTTTAACTTCTTTTATTTTAATTATTGGTTTCCTAAAATAATAGGCATTCCGCTATCTCCAGAGCCAATTACAATTACTTTTGAGTTTGGTGATTCCGATAATTTAATAGTTGCTTCAATACCCTTATCTTGAAGAATTTTATCTGTTAAAGAGGCACTTAAAATTCTATTGGCATCTGCCTTTCCTTGCGCTTCAATAATTTGTTTTTCTGCTTCTTTTTGAGCAGTAACTAGTCTAAATTCATATTCTAAAGACTCTTGCTCTTGTCGTAATTTACGCTCAATAGCTTGCTTAATAGTAGGCGGTAAGGTAACATCACGTACTAGAATATCATTTATTTGAACATGTTGCGATCCTGCTTTTTTAGACACTTCATCAAAAATTTCTTTTTGAATAACATCACGCTTACTAGAATATAGTTGTTCTGGTGTATAACGACCAACAACACTACGCGCTGCAGAACGCACTTCAGGTATAATAACAACCTCTAAGTAGTTCTTACCTTTTGTTTTATGCAGCATTCCTATTTCCTCTAGGTTTGGCATATATAAAATAGAAACATCTAATTTTATTTCTAAACCATTAGAAGATAATACTTCCATGTCTTGAATAAATTTATTTTGCTGACGCACATTGTAAACAAATACGTTATTCCAAGGCGCTACAATATGAAACCCTTCTTCCATAGCAGGTTTATCTACAACAACCCCGCCATCAAAACGTTTCCATAATACACCAGACTCTCCGGCATCAATGGTTACGGCTGTTTTTAGTAATAAAAATATTGAGATAACCAATAAGAATATTAAAGGTAATCCGAGTTTAGGTAATTTTTCCATAGTAATTTTATTTTTTATTTAATTATTAATTTGGGTTGTTTATTGGTATTCTCAGTTATTTTTTTAATGCTTTTTTAATTGTTTTATTTAGTGCTTTAAAGTGTTTCCCTTTTATATTATAAGCAAGACCTGTTTCATAATTTCGATAAATAATTTCTCCTGTTTTAGAATTAACAATGTGTATGAATTTTTGAGAATTTGTTCTTGAATAACGCAAGTAGTAAAACTCTTCTCCATTTAAGATTCTTTCATTTAAAACCTCGTCTTCTTGAAATTCATATTTATATGCATATTCTGAAAAAGCTTCAATTACTTTATCTAAACGCTTATTAGAGTCTTTCATTCTAAAAGGGTTATACATTGTTTTCATATAACTAGGCACAAATAATGTTTGATGTTTTAAGTTCTTTAATTCAGCAGTATAATCATCTTCATACATCCAATAAATTTCTTCTTTTTTAATTAAAGAATTCACTTTTTGGAAAATGTTTTGTAAAAAACCTAACTCATATGTGTAAAAACAATCTTTAGTATAAACATCTTTAATGATTACCTCATTCTCCTCCGTTAGTGCTGTAAGGATAAAGTCACTTGTAGGAAATAACTCAATTCTTGAAACAGGTATTTGGTGCTTTCTAAAAATTTTATTAATTTTTTTTTGCTTAGCCCCTTTTTTCTTTTTCAACGCTTTTTTTAATGCCTCAATATCATACATAAATATATCTAAATACATGTATAAATATGTTACTTTTGCTCCGGATTTCATCGTTTTAATTTTTTTCAAACCTCTTAGTTCTACAAAAGAGTGTTTGCCGTCTAAGTAATCCTTTTTATCAAAATCATTTGAAATTACATAAGGTGTAATTGTCCATGATTTATCCAATATTTTTTTATACTCATCTTTCTCAAAAATATCTGACAACACAAAGACGGTTGTTGTATTTTTAAATTTTTCAAGTTCATTATTCGAGAATTTTTTAGCTTTTCCTACATGTCGTGAGCTTACACTAATTTGCGCACTTGCAGTAGCAACAAAAAATAGTAAAGCTAATATTGTAATTGTTTTTTTAATCATTTTTTAGTTTTTAAATATCAATTTAACTGAATAAAACATAGATTATTGAGTGTTTTAGGTTAACATTCCACCATCAACATTTAGCACTTGCCCGGTTACATAGGCACTCATATCACTTGCTAAGAATACACATACATTGGCAACATCTTCTGTTGTTCCTCCTCTTTTTAAAGGAATAGCATCTCGCCAACCTTGTACTGCTTCAGGGTTTAATTTTTCGGTCATTTCTGTTTCAATAAATCCAGGCGCAACAGCATTACAACGAATATTACGTGACCCCAACTCTAAAGCTACTGATTTTGAAAACCCAATAACACCTGCTTTTGATGCCGCATAATTTGTTTGTCCGGCATTCCCTTTTACACCAACTACAGAACTCATATTAATAATAGAGCCTTTACGTTGTTTTAGCATGGTACGCTGTACCGCTTTAGTCATGTTAAAAACTGATTTAAGGTTTACTTCTATAACTTTATCAAAGTCGTCTTCAGAAATACGCATTAGCAAATTATCTTTAGTAATACCTGCGTTATTAATAAGTACATCTATGCTGTCAAAATCTTTTGTTACTTCGGCTACAAGATCTTGTGCACCTTGAAAACTAGCGGCGTTAGACTTATAAGCTTTTGCTTTAACACCCAATTCATTTAATTCTTTTTCTAGTGCTAAGGCTGGCGCTTCAGATGCGCTATATGTAAAGGCTACATTGGCACCATTTTTAGCAAAAGTACGTGCAATTTCATTACCAATACCTCTACTTGCTCCTGTAATTATAGCAGTTTTACCGTTTAAAAGTTTCATGTTATTTAATGTTTAGAATTATGTAAAATTAAAGGACACATGGTCTTTAATTGTTTTCTGTTTTAAATTTTAATCAAATATATACTATTTTAAATATATAAGGGATACGGTATTAGAAATTATATCATAAATAGTAAAGAATAAACGTTTATTTTTTTTATATTCGCACTGATTTTTACTATCTATTTTAAAAATGAAACAAAAAGCTTTAGAAAAACGAACTGCACTGCTTCAGGCAACATTAACGCTTATTAATACTAATGGATTTCATAATACTCCAATAGCTAAAATAGCCAAGATCGCTAACGTTTCTCCTGCTACAATGTATTTATATTTTGATAACAAACAGGACTTAATTAATCAACTATACCTAGAAGTTAAAGCTGATTTCTGTGATTTCATGTTTAATGGTTATAATGACAAACAACCCGTTAAAAAAGCTTTTGAATACATATGGTACAACATAGCAGTTTACAAAACATCACATGATGCACAAGCTATGTTTCTAGCCCAATGCGATAACTCCCCTATTATTGATGAGGAAATTGTTGAGCAAGGTATTTTATTATTATCTCCGCTTCTTGAATTATGGAAAAGAGGTCAGGAAGAAGGTATTATTAAGCCAGTATCGCTATATTATTTATATGCCTACACAGTATATCCCCTAAATTTTTTGTTAACATCTAAGAGAAAAGGTAGTTGTGATTTTGACAAAACTCTTTTCAAAGAAACGTTTCAGATAACATGGGACAGTATTAAGATTTAAAAAAATATTTTAAAAAAAAGAATGAACATTCATTAATAAATATAAACTTATGAAAACAAGAACAAATCTATTTTTATTTACAGCTAGCCTACTAATTACTATGTCGTCTTGTACAAAAGACGATATTATAGACACAGATAATTCCGCTAATGATCCTGTTTTAGAAACACCTACTCTAGATTCTGCTAGCCAAATGGGTTTCTACGAAGTAGCTACTCTAGTAGAGTCAGACGGTCTACGTAATGGACCGGGATACGCTGGCGCAACAGTATACTACCCTATAAATGCAACGCCTCCATATTCAAGCATTGTAATTGTTCCAGGGTTTACTGCAGATGAAAATTCTATAGCTGATTGGGGACCATTTTATGCGTCGCATGGTATTATAGCAATGACAATAGGCACAAATTCAATATACGAATTTCCAAATACAAGGGCTCTAGCATTATTAGATGCTATAATCAGTCTAAAAGAAGAAAATTCTCGCGAAGCATCTCCTCTTTACGGAAAGGTCTCTATTAATGATTTTGCAGTAAGTGGTTGGTCTATGGGAGGTGGCGGAGCACAATTAGCAGCCACACTAAGCCCTTCTCTTAAAGCTGTTGTAGCACTTTGTCCTTGGCTTGAAACAAACAGAACTGCTGCTTCATTTAACCATAGCGTGCCTGTACTTTTATTTAGTGGTCAAGATGATACTACCGCTACACCAGATGAGCACTCTAATGTACACTATAATTTTATTCCTAATAACACAGAAAAATTGTTGTTTGAAGTTACTTCAGGCACACATTATGCTGCAAATTCACCTCTAAATAGTAATGGCGATATTGGCCGAGTAGCACTTTCATGGGTTATGACTCAAATGAATATTAACCCTAATTACAGACCTTTACTATTTGATGTGCCAAATTCCTCTAGCATTTATCAAACTAATTTAGAAGAGTAATCCCTAAACTAAACAACTGTTTACAAGGTAATGGTAGCAATTACGCTTTCTTGTTCTTTTGAGTAAGCGTATAATTTGCCAATAACTTTTCAATAAGTTCATCTTTAGTTAAATGGTGAAAGACTGTTTTTACACTACTTTTTAACTCAGGTGATATATCTTTATTGGGCTTTGTTTTAAATATTTTTTTAGCCCATAAAACGGTATTGTTTTCTTCAATACTTGTATTGTTTGGTTTTTGCATAGCAGCAAAACGAATACCCAGTTCATTTTCAAAATCAGCTATATCAACTACTTCATCTTGTTGTAATACTGTTAATGAAAGGCCTTCTGCTTCTGCTCTACCTGTACGTCCACTTCGGTGTACATAAGCTTCATAAGTATCTGGTAGGTGATAATTAATAACATAAGATACGTCTTTAACATCTATACCTCTTGCTGCCAAATCCGTAGCTACTAATATGTTAATATAACCCGCTCTAAATTGTTCCATAATCCTATCTCTTATACCTTGAGAAAGACTACCATGTATTGCTCCTGACGATATTTTATTAATAGCTAATTTTTTAGCCAATTTATTTACAGCAGCTTTTGTTTTACAAAAAACAATACCTTGTTTTCCGTCTTTACTCGCTAAAAAATGAAGCAGTACTTGAAGTTTTTCAATTGGATCTACTACAACATATTTATGTTCTATTTTGGCGTTACCAACCGTATTCATATCTACACTTACTTGTGTAACGTGTTTAGACATGTAATTCTGTATAAGTTGCTTAATAGCTCCCGGCAAAGTTGCCGAGAACAAAAATGTTCGACGTGCTTTTGGTAATGCGGCAACTATTTTATCTAAGCCATCTTTTAGCCCTGTAACCATTTCATCGGCCTCATCAAGCACCAAGTACTTTGTAGATTGTAACTGTATTGCGTTGCGCTGTATTAAATCAATCAATCTACCAGGAGTAGCCACAACAACATGTGTTGTTCCTGCCAAGCGCTCTATTTGTGGTTTTATAGGTGTACCACCGCATATCGTTGCTATTGCAATATCTGTATTAGCACTAAACTCCAATAAATTAGACGCTATTTGCTGTCCTAATTCACGTGTAGGCGCTAATATTACACCTTGAATACTGTCGTTTTTTGTATCAACCAATTGCAGCAAGGGTACTCCAAAGGCAAGGGTTTTTCCTGTACCCGTTTTAGCCACACCAACAAAATCATTTGTTTCAGAAAGCAACTTAGGAATTGCTTTTTGTTGTATTTCTGTAGGTGCAGTTATATTTAATTCAGCTAATCTATTAGTTAAATCTGAAGAAACGCCAAGGGATGAAAATTGTATTGCCATAGTTTATATATTACAAAAAAATCCTACTTTATATAAAATAGGATTTTTTTAGAGTGTTATTTTAAGCTGTTATTTTTTTTTAACATTAACAGCGTTCATACCTTTCATACCTTTTTCAAGTTCATATGAAACGATATCGTTTTCTTTAATCTTATCGATTAATCCACTAACGTGAACAAAATATTTTTCTGAATTTTTACTGTCAATAATGAAACCGAATCCTTTTGAATCATCAAAAAAGGATACTTTTCCTTCATTGCTAAATTTATCTTCGTCTTCTTCTCCTGCTACTTTTTTAGGAATATAGATATCAATACTCTCAATATCTACTTCAATTTTTTTAGAAGGATCTGGTGGTGTATCTGTTAATTGTCCAAATTCATCAACATAGACTAACATATCATCTAAACTCGTAGGTTTTACAGCATTAGCCTTACGTTCAAGCTTCTTTTTCTGTTTTTCCTCACGTTTTTTTAAACGTTTTTTTTCTTTTTCAATTTTGTTAAAAGTCTGTTGCGATTTTGCCATTAGTATATTTTAATATTTTTTAGCACTTACTAGTTCAGCCTACAAGCACTATATTTTTTACAAAGATACACTATACATCTCTAAATAAGCAACAAGAGTCCTGTTTTTATAAGGCACCTAACTAAATTATCTTAAAAATAAGGTTTGCAAATTAAAAAAAGTTGCCTTATTTTGTAATATATGATTCCTACAAAACATCAACATTTTTTAATTTGCAAACCTTATGGCTACATTAGTCAGTTTATTAGTAATGAACTTAAAAAGAAGAAACACCATAAGTTTTTAGGTGAGTTGGCCGATTTTCCTGAAGGCACTATGGCTATTGGTCGGCTAGATAGAGATTCTGAAGGCTTACTTTTACTCACTACTGACGGAAAGACGAGTTATCATATTTTAAGTAATAAGGTTGAAAAAGAATATTTTGTTCAGGTAGACGGTATTATTACAGATGCAGCCATACAGCAGTTACAAGATGGTGTTGTAATATCGGTTGAAGGAGAACAGTATAGCACCAAGCCTGCAATTGTTAAAAAAGTGAACATTGCAAATTACGCGCTCCCAATACGGTCTAAAAAAATTAGAGATGAACGCCATGGCCCTACTAGCTGGGTATCTATTAGCTTACGGGAAGGCAAGTTTAGGCAAGTCCGTAAAATGACTGCTGCTGTTGGCTTTCCTACTTTACGATTGGTTAGAATGAGAATTGGCAATATTTTATTAAATAAAATGGCTGCCGGAGATGTTATTACTCTAGCGGAGAATTTTAATATAAACTAAAAATCAGCGCACTTTATGATGCACTGATTTTTTTATATGAAATAGCTATAATACTATCCTTCGTAATTATCGTCCCAATTTTTCACTTTCGGGTCTCCTAACTTTCCAATTGATTTGGCTACAATCATAGTTACTGCGGCATCTCCAGTTACATTAACTGTTGTGCGACACATGTCTAAAGGCCTGTCTACTGCAAAAATCAATGCCAATCCAGCTTCTGGTATTCCGGCATACCCTAATACACCAACAAGCATTACCATACCAGCTCCAGGAACTGCTGCAGAACCTATTGAGGCTAGTGTTGCTGTAGCAATAATACCTAATTGTGTTCCAAAAGATAAATCCATTCCAAAGGCTTGCGCTATAAATACTGCTGCTACTGCTTGATATAAACTTGTACCATCCATATTTATAGTTGCGCCAATAGGCAATACAAAACTGGCCACCTCTTCTTCAGCACCTAAATGCTCCGTTACACGTTCCATTGTAACAGGCAAAGTTGCAGCACTTGAACTTGTTGAAAATGCTAGTAATTGAGCAGGAGAAATTCCGTTTAAAAAGAATTTAGGAGATTTTTTAGTGTACACCGACACAATAAGTACATATACACAAATCATTAATAACAATCCTAATACCACACAAAAAGCATACATTCCTAAAGCTTTAAACAATGCTAAGCTTGGCGACTCTACTATTAACGCAGCTAATAATGCAAACACCCCGTATGGCGCAGCAAGCATTATTAAATCGACCATCTTTAGAATAACCTCATTAAAACCATCAAAGAATTTTTTAACAGGCGTTGCTTTGTCTTCAGGAATTAAAATTAATCCTATTCCAAAAAACACTGCAAAGAATATTATCTGCAACATGTTTCTGTTGTTTGTAGCTGCTTCAAATATATTCGATGGCACAATATCTACTAAAGCTTGTAGCGGTCCTGATTCTTGTTGCTTGTTGGCAGCTTCAATCTTATTAGATGCTTTTTCAGCATTATTAGCCATTAATTCTGTACGTGTATTTTCATCAATAAATTTACCCGGAGAAACAACATTAACAACCATTAATCCTATAGATACTGCTAATACAGTGGTAAGGATATAGATTCCGATAGTGCGCCCTCCCATTTTTGAGAGTTTAGAAATATCTTTTAAGTCGGATACACCTTTAATTAGCGCTGCTAATATTAAAGGCACCGCTATAAGTTTTAATGAATTGATAAATATCTTTCCAAAAGGTTTTATCCAATCTTGTATAAAAGACTTTCCAAAATCGAAATTTGTCATTATAATAGCGAATAACACCCCAAGTGCCATTCCTAATAATATTTTCCAGTGTAATGCAAGTTTTTTCATTTAATAGTATTAAAGTTTTGTTGTTTTATTAAGTAAATACATATCTGCTAGTACTAAGGCTGCCATGGCTTCCACTATAGGTACTGCACGTGGTACAACACAAGGGTCATGTCGGCCTTTGCCTTCTAATTTAATCTTATCACCTTTTGCATTTATTGTATGTTGTGTTTGCATTATAGTTGCAACAGGCTTAAAAGCTACTCTAAAGTAGATATCCATTCCGTTACTGATACCGCCTTGAATACCCCCTGAGAGGTTTGATTTTGTTGTACCATCGGTATTAAACAAATCATTATGCGCACTGCCTTTCATTTTTGCACCACAAAATCCACTACCATACTCAAACCCTTTTACAGCATTAATTGATAGCATTGCTTGTCCTAATTTAGCATGTAATTTATCAAAAACAGGCTCACCTAAACCAACAGGTACATTTTGTATTACACAAGTAATTGTACCACCAATAGTATCTCCTTCTGAACGGATCTTTTTTATATAGGCTTCCATTTTTTCTGCCGTAGCAATATCCGGACAACGCACAGCATTGGTTTCTGTGAGGTTAAAATCTAATTCTTGATATGGTTTATCTATAAATAGCTCTCCTACCGAAGACACAAATGCATTAATTTTTATTTCAGAAAATAATTGTTTTGCTAATGCCCCGGCAACAACTCTAGACACTGTTTCTCTTGCCGAGCTTCTTCCGCCACCGCGATAGTCTCTAACTCCATACTTTTTATCATATACATAGTCTGCATGAGAAGGGCGATAAGCCTCTTTTAAATGCGTATAGTCTTTTGTTTTTTGATTGGTATTCTTAATACTAAAACCTATAGGTGTTCCTGTTGTTTTTCCTTCAAAAATACCGGAGTAAAAAGTAACAATATCAGATTCGTTTCGTTGGGTAACAATTGCCGATTGACCGGGTTTTCTTCGGTTTACTTCCGCCTGAATCGCAGCAACATCAATAGCCACTCCTGAAGGGCAACCATCAATAATACCACCTAAAGCTTCTCCGTGAGATTCCCCAAATGTAGTAAGCTTAAATATAGAACCAAATGTATTTCCTGACATTAATTTCTGTTTTGAACAAATGTAATAAAATATTTAGCATACTGATTACTTTATTTCCTTAAAACAATATTGTATATTGGCAACACATTTTTTAAACCAAATACAAAACCAAATTTTACTATGAAAACAACAAGCAGAAACATTTCTTATATTCTATTATTCATATTTGCAGGATTGAGTTTTTCTTGTGGCAGTAGTGATGACGATTCATCTACTGGAGCTGCAAACACCAACCTAATGCCTGGTGATGCTGGTGATTACTGGACTTATGATGTTACAATTTCTGGATTATTAGAAGATGCTAATTCTGAAACTGTAACTGTAGACGGCACCACTGTTATTAACGGAAACACCTATACAGATATGAGCGCTTCAGTTGGTAGTATTGGTATCATGTCGCAAATTTTTGATTTAAACTACTTTAGAAGTCAGAATGATGTTTACTACATAAACGGTGAGTTATCAATACCACTTAGTCAGTTTGGAGGAACCGATTTAGCTATCGGATTAGCAGATGAAGTTTTAATTGACAGGTCTCAAAATGCAGGAACAACACTTAGCGAAGAGACTGGAACACAAACTCAAGATATTGCTGGTTATCCTATGACTATAAGTTACTCTATGCGTACAGTACAGCAAGGGGAACTAGCTTCATATACCGTAAATGGAGACAATTTTTCGAGCGTTGTAAAAGCTGACATTATTGTTTCTTTATCAATGAGCACTACTGTTGAAGTGTTCGGAATACCTGTAACTGTTCCTATTCTTGCAGAGCAAGATATTTATACCATTGAAAACTATTACGCCGAGAATATTGGTATGATACAATCAACAGCTACATTTGCTTATGAAATCGCAGATCTTTCTGCAGCAGGAATTACTTTACCTTTTCCTACAACAGGAGAGATTATTACCCTACAAAACATTGCAGATTACAGCGTAAACTAACTTAGTTTAACGCTTGTAATAATATACTTACTGGATGGAACGCATTTTTTTGTGTTCCATCTTTTATTTGATGCCTACAGCTGGTTCCATTTGCAGCTATTATAACACTACTATCTGCCTTTCTAACAACGGGAAACAATGTTTGCTCCCCTACTTGCATACTAACCTTGTAATGCTCCTTTTCATAACCAAAACTACCTGCCATACCACAACAACCTGATGCTATAATGGTTGGTGTATAATTTTTTGGTAAGTTTAATACATCAAAAGTTACTTTTTGATTACTTAATGCTTTTTGATGGCAATGACTATGTATCTTTAACTGCTTCTTTTCTGTAGTAAATTGTTCTGATGTAATATTTCCTAAAGCCATTTCATTTGCTAAAAACTCTTCTATCAAAAAAGTATTCTTAGCAATATTTACAGCAGCATCTTTGTCTGACACTAATCGCTTATACTCATCTCTAAAACTTAGTATTGCCGAAGGCTCTATCCCTATTAAAGGTGTGTCTTCTGTAATTAAATTTTTAAATATGTCCACATTTGCTGAGGCAACTTTCTTAGCCTGTTCTAAAAATCCTTTAGATATAAATGTACGGCCACTTTCTTTATGATCTACCAACGCTACCTTATACTGTAGTCTTGACAATAACTCATAAGTATCAAAGGCAATTGAAGCATCTAAATAATTAGAGAATTCATCAACAAATAAGTAAACGGTTTTTATTGCTTTTTTAGGTGTTTGTTGTTCTTTTTTTAACTGCTTTAATGCAGGAGATGACACCAAAGGAAGATGACGTTCCTTAGCCACGCCATTCATTTTTTTCAATATACCAGAAGTTAGTTTATTTGAAAACACAAAATTACTTACAGCAGGTAATTTAGAGGCTAAATTATTTAAAGTGGTATTATATGCAAACAATTTTGAACGCATACTAAAACCATTTTCTTTTTGGTATTGGTATAAAAATTCTGCTTTAAGAATAGCAACATCAACATTACTAGGGCATTCGCTTGCGCAAGCTTTACAACTTAAGCACAGATCTAAAGATGCCTTTATTTCATGATGGTTAAATTTATTTGGCGCCTCTGAGTTCGTTAAAAACTCTCGTAGTGTATTGGCACGAGAACGGGTTACATCCTTTTCATCTTTAGTAGCTCTGTAACTCGGACACATTGCACCTCCAGCAAATACATCTTTTCTACAATCGCCAGATCCATTACATTTTTCTGTAGCACGCAAAATACCTTGCGAGTCTGAAAAATCAAGCAATGTTTTTATTTTGGGCTCTTCTCTACCTACTTCATAACGCAGAGACTCATCCATTTTTGGCGCATCTACGATTTTTCCGGGATTAAAAATACCTTTAGGGTCGAACAGGTTTTTAATTCGCCTACATAATTCGTAATTTTTCTCCCCAATCATTATTGGCAAGAATTCGGCGCGTACAATTCCATCGCCATGCTCTCCACTAAAAGAGCCATCATATTTTTTAGTTAAATGTGCCACATCGGTTGTTATGGCGCGAAATAACGCAACATCTTCAGTGTTTTTTAAATTTAAAATTGGACGCAAATGCAGTTCTCCAGCACCAGCATGGGCATAATACACCGCTTGCTGCTTATGCTTTGCCATTAACTCTGAAAAGTCTGCTATAAAGTTTGCCAAATCTGGTAATGCAACTGCTGTATCCTCAATACAGGCAACCGCTTTTCTATCGCCTACCATATTCCCCAACAAACCTAATCCTGCTTTACGCAATTCTAAGGCTTGATTAATTTGCTTACCCACTAATATAGGATTGGCATAACTGCGCTTGTTTTTTTCTAAATCAGCAATAAGCTTCTTTGCTTTATCCGTAGCAATATCAACTGTTTCAGCTTTAATTTCAAGCATTAATATTGCAGCAGGGTCTCCGTTTATAAAAAACCTGTTTTTTAACTGTGTGCTATTGCTTTTGGTACAATCTAAAATGATTTTATCCATCATCTCACAAGTATACAACCCATGAGTCATGGTTGTTTCAACGTCATTCAAGCAATCGTCAATAGTATTATAATGCGATGCCACCATTACAGATGCTGTTGGCGGTAAATGATCTAACTGCAGGGTTATTTCGGTTGTAAACGCTAAAGTCCCCTCACTACCAGATAATAGGTTACAAAAGTTAAAATTACGGTCTTTTTTACCAAATACATTAGACCATAATAACTCGTCTACTGCATACCCCGTATTTCTACGATGAATTTCAGGTTTTGGAAATTCTTTTTCTATCTCTTGCTGAATGTCTTCTTGAGAAAGCTCTGCATATATATCACGATACAAAGCACCTTCTAAACTATCCTGCGTGCATTTTTCTTGAAAATCTTCTTTATTAATAGATGAAAAAACAGCCGTACTACCATCTGATAATATGGTTTTTAAAGCTACTGTTTTATCTCTGGTAACCCCATACTGAATAGAGGTTGTTCCCGAAGAATTATTACCCACCATACCGCCTATCATACACCTGTTAGATGTAGATGTATTAGGACCAAAGAACAAACCATGTGGTTTTAAAAACACATTAAGCGCGTCTCTAACAACTCCTGGCTGTACTGTTATTTGCTTTTTTTCGGGGTTAAAAGAAATAATTTCAGTGAAATACTTAGACACGTCTACAACCACCCCCTTTCCAACACATTGTCCGGCTAATGATGTTCCTGCCGTACGTGGAATTAATGAGGTATTATGATCTTGTGCAAACTGAATAAGTAATTTTAAATCGTTTTCAGTTTTTGGATATGCAACACCCAAAGGCAACATTCTATATACCGATGCATCTGTTGCATAAATAGTTTTATGCAATGCATCAAACTTTACTGTTCCTTCTAATGTATTGTTTAATTTTTCTAAATTCTTATTCATGCTACTCTCCACTAATTATAGGCACTGACCTATTAAACTTTGTTGTAAAACAAATAAATGATTCTGTACCACCTACCCCTTCAATATCGTGTATTTGATTGTATAATATTGACCTTAAATGATCATTATCCTTTGCATATACGAGTGCAAAAATAGCATATTTCCCCGAAACATAATTACATTCTGTAACTTCTAAAATTTCTTTTAAAGAATCTACTACCTGAGCAGCATATCTGGCTTCTTTTAAACGTATACCTACATAAGACTTTGTGCGATAGCCCAACTTTTTTTCATCTAAAACCAAGTCGGCTTTTTTAATAATACCTTCCAAACTCATCTTTTTAATACGCTGATGTACTAAAGAATTAGATATTTTTAATGATTCTGCAATTTTAGAAAACGCCTTACGTGCATCTGCTTTTAATGCCTGTAGAATTTGTGTATCTATATAATCAAGTTGACCCATTTGTAGTAGAATTAGATGTGTTAATAATCAATTTAACTTGTTTTAATCAATAACAATGTTATTTATAAAAAAATAATTGACTTAGTCGCAAAAATAACATTTTTAAGCTGTAATTTTAGTCGATTTGACTTATTTTTGCAAAAAAAAAACACAACAAACACACTTACATTCATGAACACTACTGCATTATTTGATCAACTTTGGAAAGAGTACACTGACCGAACGCCTTCTGCTAAAAAAGTAAAAAACCTATTTGAAACTACAGGAAACACTATTGTTAACGACCACGTTGCATTTAGGACTTTTGATGATCCAAGAGTAAATATTGATGTACTTTCTGCTAAATTTTTAGCAAATGGTTACGAGTACAAGGGCGACTATCATTTTAAAGCCAAAAAACTGTACGCCAAACATTTTCAACACAAAACAGATGAGAATGCACCATTAGTTTTTATTAGTCAGTTAATGACTAGTGAATTATCTACTGAGCTACAAAGTATTGTTAAAAACACACTAGATAGTGTTGATTTTGACACTGTTGACACTGCAGAACTTGTGTTTTCTGGACGTATTTGGGACACACCAAACTACGCAACATACAACACATTATTAGAAGAATCTGAATATGCAGCTTGGCTATATGTAAACGGATTTTGCTCAAACCACTTTACTGTTGACGTAAACAAACTAACTACCTTTGAAAGCCTTGCAGAAGTAAACACTTTTTTAAAGGAGAACGGCTTCTCAATGAACAACTCTGGAGGAGAAATTAAAGGTACTCCTGAATTATTTTTAGAGCAATCAAGTATTTTAGCAGACAAGATTAATGTTGTTTTTGAAGAAGGTACTCACGAAATCACATCTTGCTATTATGAGTTTGCATTTCGTTACAAACAAGCAAACGGCGAGTATTTTAAAGGTTTTGTAGCCAACTCGGCAGACAAAATATTTGAAAGCACTGATATGATTAAACAATAAAACTTATTCTATTACCATAAAAAAACCGCCATTTATGCATAACATAAATGGCGGTTTCATTTTTATAATATACTAAAATTATATCTCTTTAAAAATAGTACTCATTAAACGTTTTTTATCGTTGATACTTTCCTCTAACGATATCATTGTTTCGGTTCTATACACCCCATCAATATCATCAATCATAAAAATAACATCTTTGGCGTGCTGCGTATCTTTGGCGCGTATTTTACAGAAAATATTAAATTTTCCGGTTGTAATATGTGCTACTGTTACAAACGGAATTTCATTAATACGCTCTAATACAAATTTTGTTAAGGATGTTTTTTGAAGAAAAACCCCTACATAAGCAATAAATGAATAGCCTAGTTTTTCATAGTCTACACTTAATGACGAACCTGTTATAATACCAGCTTCTTCCATTTTTTTGACACGAACATGTACTGTTCCTGCAGAAATCAATAATTTTTTTGCGATATCCGTAAAAGGAACTCTTGTATTCTGGATAAGCATATCCAATATTTGATGGTCTACTTCGTCTAATTTAAATTTTGCCATAAGAGAATAAGGGGTTGTTAAAACACAAAAGTATTCATTTTTATGATGAAATCACTATTTTCTTTGTGATATTTATGTTGTTTAGACTTATTTCATTAATTATTGATAATAATTCTGGTGTTTCTTTACTTTTATTTATCAATACAATATTCCCTTCTCCATTTATTTCTGTATGCCCAAAATGCTCTGATAAATCGCCATAAGCTGCTAATTTTGGCACAAAATAAATAGCACCGCTCCTTAAAACCTCCTCATATTGTATAGCCACATCAATAGCGTTTCCGTTATCATCCCTAGCATTTCTAATAAGGACATCTGTAAATAGTTTTTTATTTTCGGGTATTTCAGCATATGCCTTATAAGCATTAGACTCAAAACCATCTAAAGCTATAGATTTAAACGCCGCTAATAACACATTAAATACATGTTTACGTGTTATCTCTCTGTTATAATCCCCTGGAACATGTCCTGCTTCAACCAAAATTGTTGGTGTTCCTAGAGACTGAAAACAATCCCCAACACAGTTACCATTATAAGCATCGTCATAACGCGCTATTTGATTAGGTAATACTGCTGACATTTTATTATATATAGCAACAATTACCGCCATGGCTGTTTTTCGCGTAGAGGTTACTGTACGTGCCATATTTTCTGCAGGCGACAAAAAGGATAACACCGCTGAGTTATTAGTGTTACCAGCGCTAAAAATAGTACGCTGCCCATGTAAGTTAAAGCAATAGTCAGGCTTAAAGGTGCTGTATAATTCATGTAAAACCCTACTCTCTGGCTGACTTTTGTTTATAGCATCTCTGTTAAGATCTATGCCATTTGCGTTTAAACGAGTGTATGCTGACGCACCATCCGGATTAAGTATTGGCACAATACAAAAAGTACATGTCTCTAAAAGTTGCTTACTGTCAGCAGAAGGGTTTTTAATCCAATTGAAAAAATCAAATACCGCCTTTGTAGTTGTACTCTCATTACCATGCATTTGAGACCAGCCTAAAATTCGCTTTTTACCACTACCAAAACTATAGGCATATATAGGCAAATTATTTACAGAGTAACCTATAACATCTATTTTAAAAAAGTCTGTATGCAAAGCATTCAACAACTCAACATCTGCATTGGTTATATATCTTCCTGAAATTGTATTGGCTTTAAATAAACTGTATGTCACGAGTGTTAATTTTTATTTGCACAAATGTAAACAATCTAATTTTTACAAATGTAAACACAGTTGTGATTTTGTTTTGTTTACATTTGTACTCAAACAACCACTGAGGTGTTTATAATAATCAATAATAAAAACAAAAGTGATTTATTTATCTTGTTTTCAATTGATTACGTTCTTTTGTTTGATTTTTTACTTTAAACAAACGAGCGGTTTTATAACGTCTTGTTTTTAATTTTAAAATAATATTTATACATTTGTAAACAACCAATAAATAGATATGTCAACAACAGACCTACTTACTAATAGACTACAGAAAATACTTACACACTATGATTTATCTGCCTCTGGATTGGCAAAAAAAATAGGTATTCAACGCTCTAGCATATCACATATCATTTCAGGACGAAACAAACCTAGCTTAGATTTTATTACGAAATTGCTTTTACATTTTGATGCGTTAACTTTTGAATGGCTTATTCATGGTCAAGGAGATTTCCCGAAAACAACACCCTCCTCTCCTATTTTAAGAAACACCACTGAAACTCCCCTTAAAAAAGATTTGGCAAATACTCCAGAAATAACATTTAATAAAAAAAGAACTCATACTAGTGACAAATCGGTTGCTAAGGTCATTATTTTCTACACTGATGGTAGTTTTGAAGATTTTCAGAAATAAATCTTTACTGCAAAACAATACTTTTAGTACTTTTGTAGTTAAACACAATTGAACTCATGAAATACCTTTTCTTTTTACTTTTTCTACCCTTTTTATCTTGTATAGAACAGCCTGAACGTAATTGTTCTGATTTTAAGACTGGAGAGTTTGAATACACATACACTATTAACGACAAGGAAACTACTGCTCGTTTTAGCAGAACAGAAACCCTAGAAGTCGATTATCACGGTAAACACATAGATTCTATTGCTGTACGATGGATTAATGACTGTGAGTATGTTTTAAAGACGATTAATCCAAAAACTATGGCGCAAAAAAAAGCCATACACATCAAAATATTAAGCACCAAAGGAAACACGTACACCTTTGAGTCCAAAATCATAAACGACCCTCAACAACGTACTAGCAGAGGTACCGTAACTAAACTAAAGAACTAATGTTTGAATTTTTATCTAACCCAAATGCTTGGGGAGCCCTTGTAACACTTACTTTTTTAGAAATTGTATTGGGTATTGACAATATTATTTTTATTTCAATAGCATCAAGCAAACTTCCTAAAGAGCAACAAAAAAAAGCAACAAACATTGGTTTGGTGCTTGCTATGGCTTTACGTATTATATTACTTTTTGGACTAAGCTACCTAACCGCTTTAAACAATCCGTTTTGGCATATTGACTTGTCATGGGTACAAGGTGCTATTTCTGGACAATCATTAATATTATTTGCTGGAGGACTATTTCTATTATACAAAAGCACAAAGGAAATTCATGAAAAAGTTGAAGACCCAACTCACGACACAGAAACAACCAAAAAAGGCCGCTCAAGCACGTTATCTAATGCTATTGTGCAGATAATGCTTATTAATATTGTCTTTTCTTTTGATTCTATATTAACCGCCATAGGTATGACCAATGGTATTAGTGATAAGCCTTCAGACGCTCTACTAGTAATGATTATTGCTGTAGTGATTTCTGTTTTAATCATGATGCTTTTTGCGCATCCTATTGGTAAGTTTGTAAACAAACACCCTTCGGTACAAGTCTTAGGCTTATCCTTTTTAATATTAATAGGATTTATGCTTATCGCAGAAGCTGCACACTTGGCACACTTAACAATATTTAACACTAGCGTTGGTGCTATTCCTAAAGGCTATTTATATTTTACAATTACGTTTTCGATGGGAATTGAATTTTTAAACATGCGCATGCGTAAAAACAAATAACCAATATCACAAAATCAAACAAAAAAGGCAATGTATATACATTGCCTTTTTTGTTACGTTATTTAAACTTTAAAACAAGCTTGTTTGCTCGCCGTCAATAAGATCATCTTCATTAGCAACCTCATTAGCAACCTCAGCCTCGTCAACAACCTCAATTTCTTCTGCTGGCAAAGGCTCAGCAACCTCATAAGGTAACGACTCTAGTAAGTTAACCTGCTTTAACTTGTTTGTTGTTAATTGATTTCCTTGTGCTTTTATTCCTTTTACAGAAATAAAGTCAGCCACATCAATAGTCTGATTAGCTTTTTGATCTTTACCGCGTTGCTTTGCAAAAACAACCTCTATAACTGGCCTATAATCAACTGTTACTAACTCTAACTGTGATTTTGGATGTTCCGAAATAAACTTTTCATCTCTATTTTCATGCTCAACCAAGAAGCGTTTTATATAATATCGTTCTTTTTCGCCATCAAAATACAGCGCTGCTATTGGCTTGTTTGGAATCCATTTTTCCAACACAATCATATCATTGTCAAAATGCAATGTTACTTCAGGCTGCACTATTCTAGCAATACCATTCTGAGTAATGATTAGCAACTTATCATCACCTTTAAACTCACCCAACAATTCTCCTCTACCATCTAAATTTAAGCGCTGTACAGCATCATCAAACCATATTTTATGAGGTTTTAACGTAGATACACCTTTGCTTTTTAATTCTATTCGTTTTACAGCATACTTGGTAACTAAGTTTCCTTTTGAGCCACGTCCTTTTACTAAAACGTCACTAAAATCTAAGTCCCATTTTAATTTCTTAACACTACCTACTTGTCGCAAATTAATAGATATCACCTCAGCTTCGCCATTTGGATTGGCAGAAAAATAACTTATTGCAGAGCCTTTATCCTCCTGAGCAACAGTATATTCTTTATCACGAGTAATACTGGTTACCGAAAAACGCTTGATGTACGATGCCTTTGATTTGCCATCTTTATACACTAGGTTATAAATTGTACGTGTATCTTTCTTTTTGAATACCGCCACATGAATAATATCTTTTCCTATAAAGGTTTTTGAGCCAACTTTTGTTACAATCATTTTACCAGATTTGGTAAATACAATAACATCATCTATATCGGCACAATCAGTTACATACTCTTCTTTTTTAAGAGATGTACCTATAAACCCTTCTGCTCTATTTACATAAAGTTTGGTGTTTCTAATAACAACTTTTGTAGCATCAACATCATCAAACAATCGCAATTCTGTTTTACGTTGCCTGTCTTTTCCGTAGGTTGTTTTAAGGTTTGTAAAATAATCTATGGCATAGCTTATTAAGTTAGCCAAATGGTGCTCTACTTCTGCTATTTGTTTTTCTAAATTATCTATTTTCTGTTGCGCCTTATCAATATCAAATTTTGAAATGCGTTTAATTCTAATTTCGGTTAATCGCACAATATCATCTTCAACAACAGCACGTTTTAAATGCTTTATGTGTGGCGCTAACCCTTTATCTATAGCTGTTATAACACCTTGCCACGTTTCCTCTTCTTCTATTAAACGATAAATTCTGTTTTCTATAAAAATACGCTCTAAAGACGCAAAGTGCCATTGCTCCTGAAACTCTTTTAATTGAATCTCTAATTCGCTTTTTAATATAGAAACGGTATGATCTGTAGAACGGCGTAACATTTCTGACACACCTATAAATACTGGCTTATTATTATCAATAACACAACCTAAAGGAGAAATTGACGTCTCGCAAGATGTGAACGCATATAAAGCATCTATGGTAGTATCTGGAGATATATTGGCTGGCAAATGAATAAGTATTTCTACAGCTGCAGCAGTATTATCTTCTATTTTTTTAATTTTAATTTTCCCTTTATCATTCGCTTTTAGAACAGAATCTATTAAACTAGATGTGGTGGTTGAAAAAGGGATTTCAGTAATAACAAGTGTGTTTTTGCTATGTTGTGCTATTTTGGCACGCACCCTTACTTTTCCACCTCTTAAACCATCATTATAGTTTGATACATCTGCTAGGCCGGCAGTTGGAAAGTCTGGGAAAATGGTAAATTTCTTTCCTTTTAAATGTTTTATAGACGCTTCAATAAGCTCCACAAAGTTATGCGGTAATATTTTTGTTGATAGTCCAACAGCAATTCCTTCTCCTCCCTGAGCGAGTAATAACGGAAATTTTACTGGTAAATGTATGGGCTCTTTATTACGACCATCATAAGATTGTTGCCAGTTGGTTACTTTAGGATTAAAAACTACCGCCCCTGCAAACTTTGTTAATCGTGCTTCTATGTACCTTGGTGCCGCAGCACGATCTCCTGTAAGCACGTTACCCCAGTTTCCTTGGGTATCAATTAACAATTCTTTTTGTCCGATTTGCACCATAGCATCTGCAATACTCGCATCACCGTGTGGGTGGTACTGCATGGTATGTCCTACAATATTAGCTACCTTATTATAACGCCCATCGTCCTTTTCTTTTAGAGAGTGCATTATTCTACGCTGTACAGGTTTTAAACCATCATCAATAGCAGGCACTGCACGTTCTAAAATAACGTATGAGGCATAATCCAAGAACCAATCTTTGTACATTCCTGTAACTTTGGTTATTGTTTCCTCTTCGGTATATGGCGTGGACAAATCGTCGTTAATATGTTCGTTTTCTTCTATTTCCATGTTGCTTATTCCTCTGGTTGGCTATGCCTCTGAAATATCTAATTCTACTTTTAAATTTTCGATGATAAATTTTTGTCTATCAGGCGTATTCTTACCCATATAAAACTGCAATAACTCTTCTATTGGCATAGCGGCGTCAAGCATTACAGGAGCTAATCTAATATCTTCTCCTATAAAAAACTGAAATTCATCAGGAGATATTTCTCCTAATCCTTTAAATCGAGTAATTTCAGGACTTCCTTTTAACTTTTCCATAGCAGCTACACGTTCTTCTTCGGAATAGCAATAAATGGTTTCCTTTTTATTTCTTACTCTAAATAATGGTGTTTCTAAAATATACAAGTGTCGTTCTTTTATTAGCTCTGGAAAGAACTGTAAAAAGAAGGTGATTAATAGTAATCTAATATGCATACCATCAACATCGGCATCTGTTGCTATAACAATATTATTATAACGCAGGTCCGATAAAGATTCTTCAATATTTAATGCGGCTTGCAATAAGTTAAATTCTTCATTTTCATACACGATTTTCTTACTCATTCCGTATGAATTTAAAGGCTTACCACGTAAACTAAATACCGCCTGGGTATTAACATCACGCGATTTTGTGATAGACCCACTTGCAGAATCTCCCTCAGTAATAAACAAAGTAGACTCTAAACGGCGTTCCTTTTTAATATCACCTAAATGCACCCTACAATCGCGTAGTTTTTTATTGTGAAGACTTGCTTTTTTAGCCCTGTCTTTTGCTAATTTTCGTATTCCTGAAAGCTCTTTACGCTCACGTTCCGCTTGTAGTATTTTTCGTTGTAAAGCCTCTGATGCTACTGTGTTTTTATGCAAGTAGTTGTCTAGCTGTGTTTTAATAAAATCGTTTACATATGAGCGTACCGTTGGCAAATCACCTCCCATTTCTACAGACCCCAATTTTGTTTTGGTCTGACTTTCAAATACCGGCTCCATAACCTTTATAGCAATGGCAGAAATAATTGATTTTCTAATATCTGATGCTTCGTATGTTTTTCCGTAAAAATCGCGTATTGTTTTTACAATAGCTTCTCTAAACGCTACCTGATGCGTACCTCCTTGTGTGGTATGCTGTCCGTTTACAAATGAATGGTATTCTTCTGAGTACTGCGTTTTACTATGCGTTATAGCAACTTCTATGTCTTCTCCTTTTAAATGAATAATCGGATAAAGCATATCATCTTTACTATTATTATCTTCTAATAAATCTTTTAATCCATTTTCAGAAACATAACGTTCTCCGTTATAGACAATGGTTAAGCCCGGATTTAAGTAAACATAATTCTTCAGCATTTTTACTACATACTCAGAACGGTATTTGTAGTTTTTAAAAATACTAACATCTGGAATAAAAACAACCTTAGTTCCTTTACGAGAGACCACGCTTTCTATTTCAAAGTCTTCGGTAACAGACCCTTTAGAAAACTCTACTGCTTTACGCTGATTATCTCTATTAGATTCTACTCTAAAAAAACTAGATAATGCATTTACTGCTTTTGTACCTACTCCGTTTAGTCCAACTGATTTTTTAAAAGCTCTAGAGTCATACTTTCCTCCGGTATTCATTTTAGAGACCACATCAATCACTTTTCCTAAAGGGATTCCTCTACCGTAATCACGCACGGTAACCTTTCCTTCTTTTGTAGTAATCTCAATAGTTTTTCCGGCACCCATTACAAACTCATCAATAGAATTATCGAGCACTTCTTTTAATAAAATATAAATACCATCATCTGGAGATGAGCCATCGCCAAGCTTCCCAATATACATTCCGGGACGCATACGGATATGCTCTTTCCAATCTAACGAACGGATATTATCTTCAGTATAGTTTGTTTCTTGCGACATTAAAAAATAAATATTTGGATATGTTGCTAATATAGGATACCCTTTAAAAAAATAAAAATTTAAGACTATAAAGTTAGTAACAGTTTTTACACAAGAAAAAATTGCCTAATAATTTGTTACCGATTAACAGATGTTCACTAAAAACTAGGTGTTAAACAACAAAACATAGACTCTAGAAGCAAGGCACAAGATTAAAATGTAAAACCGAAAAATATTAAATGAAAAATGGATTCCCGCCTACGCGAGAAAGACAAGCGACCAAGACAACTATCAGGAGGGGTAAACACAAAACACACTAAAATCGCCACAATCGTATCGACTTTGCGAAGACAATTACCTTTATAGTAAAAAACTAGAAGCAAGACTCAAGATTAAAATGTAAAACCGAAAAATAATAAATGAAAAATGGATTCCCGCCTACGCAAGAAAGACAAGCGACCCAGACAACTATCAGGAGGGGTAAACTGTCTCGTCCTAAATAACCGATACAGATTATTGGGCTAAGATATTTAAATTATTAGAGGGTAGCAAATTCATTTTTGTTACTCTCTTTTTTTGTTTATAGGTTTTAATTTTCAGTCTTCTTTGTTTGTGCATTTGTTCAGGAGTCAACATTGAATTTGATAAGTGTGGTCTATCCTTATTGTATATTTCTATTGCGTTTTTTACTAATTTTTTAATTATATCAAGGTTTAGATTATACTTGTTAATATCAAATTCTTGCTTTAAAATGCCATTAATTCTTTCAGCTATTGCGTTTTCATAGGGATCATATTTTTGAGTCATACTAGGTTGTATGTCAAATTTATCTAATAATTTTTGATATTCATTAGAACAGTATTGAATACCTCTATCAGAGTGGTGTATCAACGCTTCTTGTTTATATATTCTATTTTTAACAGCTTTATCTAAAGCACGTGTAGTTCCTTTTACACACAGACTATCAGACACATCATATCCAACTATTTTCTTGGAATAAGCATCTGTGATTAATGCTAAATACATAGGGTTCTTTCTGTTTCCTATATAGGTAATGTCTGACACCCAAATCTGTTCAGGTCTTGAGGGTGTTGTTGCACTAATGAGGTTTTGATGTTTGTAAAACCTATGATATGAATTGGTTGTAACATGATACTGCTTCTTTGGTTTTATAAGCATATGGTTTGCCTTAAGTATAGCAAAGAGCCTGTCTCTACCAACACCAATCTCTTTCAAAGGATCTTCTAGTTTATTATATAATTTACGTGTACCTAATTTGGGCATTTTCATTCTTATTTCTTTAACCATTTCTATTACTTTTTGAGCTTTTATTCGCCGCTTTTTTCTTGATTGATTAGCTCTATAATATACCTGCCTGCTAACCCCGAGTAATTCACAGGTAGAAACTATTGTTTCTTTGTGTTCTTCTTTGAAGGTGTTGATAACCCGGGTTTGGAGTTTTTTCTGATAGAAATATTATATTCTTTTTCCGCTAAATCAATCATCATGTCAAAAATGATTGCTTTTTTGTCTGCTCGTGAGACCTGATGCTCTAAGTGGGCTTTTTGCTTTTTTAGTAGACGATTTTCTTGTTCTAATTCAAGTAGTTTTTGTTCAGGAGTTTTTGGCATATTTGATGGTGTTTGGTTTTCCCAATCAAAGGTACCATATTTTCGGAGCCAACTAACAATTGTTGAACGTGCTTGGATACCATATTTACGAACAGCTCCTGTGGTGCTTAATTCTCCTTGTTCAATCTCTTGAACAATTTGTAGTTTTAAAGACATTGAATAGTCTTTCTGAGTACGCTTTATATAGCGTTCGGGGTTGTTTTCCATTTTTTAACGTTTTTATGTGTAACGCTATTTCAGGACGGGACAAACACAGCACAAAAAAAAGCCCTGTAATTACTTACAAGGCTTTAATTTATATAATGGCATTACAAATACCTACACATTAAATCTAAAATGCATAATATCGCCGTCTTTTACAACATACTCTTTTCCTTCAACACCTAGTTTACCTGCTTCTTTAACCTTAGCTTCGCTTCCTAAGTCCACAAAGGTATCATAGGCCATTACTTCAGCTCTAATGAATCCTTTTTCAAAATCGGTATGTATTACTCCTGCTGCCTGTGGTGCTGTTGCACCAATAAACACTGTCCAAGCTCTGACTTCTTTTACTCCTACTGTAAAATAGGTTTGTAAACTAAGTAACTTATATGCCGAACGTATTAATCGTGCTGCTCCAGGTTCTTCTAAACCTATATCTTCTAAGAAAATTTGTTGCTCTTCATAGTCTTCTAGCTCTGCAATATCTGCTTCTGTTGCAATGGCTAATACAATAATCTCTGCACCTTCATTTTTTACTGCTTCACGAACACGTGTTACATACTCATTTCCGTCCTTTGCAGAAGATTCATCAACATTACAAACGTACAATACTGGTTTTGATGTTAGCATTTGAAACTCATTAACCAATACTTGCTCTTTTTCGTTAAATTCTAACGAGCGTACCGATTGCCCTTGTTCCAACACCTCTTTAATCTTAACCAAAGTAGCTTGCTCTAATAATGCTGTTTTATCGCCTGTTCTTGCTGCTCTATTTACTTTTTCTAAACGCTTATTTACCGTTTCTAAGTCTTTTAGTTGTAATTCAAAATCAATAATCTCCTTATCTCTAATAGGGTCTATAGTCTCTTCTACGTGTACTATATTCGGATTATCAAAACAACGTAATACATGAATAATTGCATCACACTCACGTATGTTTGCCAAGAATTTATTACCTAAACCCTCACCTTTACTAGCTCCTTTTACCAAACCTGCAATATCTACAATCTCTACAGTTGCAGGAACAACACGTTCTGGGTTAACCATTTTTTCTAGCGTAACAATTCTATTATCAGGAACATTAACTACTCCAATATTTGGCTCTATAGTACAAAATGGAAAATTAGCACTTTGTGCCTTGGCATTCGATAAACAATTAAATAAGGTTGATTTACCTACGTTTGGTAAACCTACAATTCCTGCTTTCATAAATATGGTTTTTACACGGTTTTAATAACAACTAATTTTGTTATTACAGTTTGCAAAACTACATATTTTATTTGTTTCTCTATAAAGAAGTTAATAGAAAGTTAATAGCCAATATTTAAAAAAATAATGACCCTAAAAACAGCCCTGTTCTAGACATGGCACATGTTTCCCAGAACATGTGCATTTTAACTAAATAATTAATCTTTAGAAAACATCTCAGCCAAACTTTCGCCTTGAGCCAATACTTTATCAGCTTCTAGTTTTGCTAAATCTGGTGGGTAACCGTAACGCATTAGTATTTTCTTTACGGTAAGCCTTAGTTTAGCTCTTACATCTTCTCGTTTACTCCAATCTACAGTAGCATTTTTACGGATTACATCTACTATGGTATGGATGAGTTCCTTCATCTTATTATCATCTAAAAAACTAGTAGAATCGTTTTGTTTCAAAACACTGTAAAACGCATACTCAGCTGGTGTTAATCCCAATTCTTCTGATTTATGGTCTTCCAATCGCATTTCCTTAGCTATTTCAGAAAGTTCTGCCAGTACTTGTGCAGAATCTATCTGATTGTTATGATAGCGTTTTACGACCGATTCTAACATCTCAGAAAACTTTTTACCTTGTGCTATATTTTTTGTTTTACGAATGCGTACTTCATCACTTAGTAACTTTTTTAAGAGTTCGAAAGCAACATTTTTTTGTTGCATGTTTTTTACTTCTAGTAAAAACTCATCCGATAAAATACTAACGGAAGGCGTTTCGATACCAGCCGCTTCAAAAACATCAATTATCCCATCACTTGATAGTGACTGCTCTACAATTTGTTTAATGGCGGTTTCTACTTCATAGTCAGATTTTACACCCGTACCTCTAAATTTATTTATTCTTGCTTTTACCGCTTGAAAAAAGGCAACCCTATCTTTTATCAATTCAGCATCTGCACTGGGTATAGACATGGCAAAAAGTTTAGAAAGGAGTGTTACTTCTTTTAAAAATCGTTCTTTAAGTTTTACATCAGATAGTATAAAGTTTTGAGCCGCTAAAAGCACTTGTAACTTTTGTGCCGTATCTACCCTAAAGTATTCTTTGTAGTTAAAACCCTGCCTGTTCGGCAGACAGGCATTAAACATCTGTTCTACTACTTCAAACTTCTCTTTCATCCCTGCAATAGCTTCATTTATATCCACTATTGGTTCACCTTCACCGCCACTTTGCAAATAGGTAACCATGGCATTTCTTAGGTCTTGTCCTACTCCTATATAATCTACAACTAAACCTCCAGGTTTGTCTTTATACACTCTGTTTACCCTAGCAATGGCTTGCATAAGGTTAGCGCCTTGCATTTTTTTATCTACATACATGGTATGTGTACTTGGTGCATCAAATCCGGTAAGCCACATATCTCTAACAATAACTAGCTTTAGCTCATCATTGTTATCTTTCATTCTGGTAGCCAAGTCTTTTCTTTGTTGTTTGCTGGTATGGTGTGGCTGAAAAATTGCTGGATCATCAGAGGAACTGGTCATAATTACCTTTAGCTTTCCTTTATCCAAATCGTTATGATGCCAATTGGGGCGTAAGGCAATAATTTGATTATACAAACGAACACATATATTTCTGGTCATTCCCACAATCATGGCTTTACCTTCAAATACTTCTTGTCGGGCTTCAAAATGATGTACAATATCTTTAGCTACATCCTTCAATCTATCTGGGTGCCCCACTACAGCATCAATAGTAGCTGTTTTCTTTTTTGCTTTTTCTAATTGTTCTTCAGTAGCGCCTTCAATTTCATTTATCTCCTCATCTAAAGCTTTGGTCGTTTTTTCATCTAACTTAATTTTTATTAAGCGCGATTCATAACTAATAGGCACAGTAGCTCCATCATCTACTGCTTGTTTTATATCGTACACATCAATATAATCTCCAAATACGGCAGGAGTAGATTTATCTTCTTTTTCTATTGGGGTTCCTGTAAAACCAATATAAGAAGCATTGGGCAAGGCATCTCGTAAATACTTAGCATTTCCATAGCGTATTTCCGAACCCTCCTCTGTCTCTACTACTTTTCCTGAAAAACCATACTGACTCCTATGTGCCTCATCTGCCACCACTACAATATTGGTACGATTAGAGAGTGTATCATACACACCTGCCTGACTGGCAGGCAGGTTCCCTTTTGCTACACCAAATTTTTGAATGGTGGTAAAAACTACCCCACCACCAGATACTTTTAATAATTCTTTTATATGTTCTCGGTTTTTGGCTTGTACAGGAGTTTGCCTTAGCAAATCGACACAATTACCAAAGGTTCCGAATAACTGGTCGTCTAAATCGTTACGATCGGTAAGTATGACTACCGTAGGGTTTTGCATTTGTGGGTGCGTAATAATTTGTCCACTGTAAAACACCATGGATAATGATTTACCACTTCCTTGCGTATGCCAGACTACGCCAATCTTACGATTACCGTAGCCCTCACTTCCGTCTCTCCCAGTAGATGCCAGCTTTGCTGTCGCTCGTAAAGTCTGTGTTACTGCTTTTTGCACAGCATAGTACTGATGATAAGCGGCTACCTTTTTTATTTTTACTTGAGAGATAATACCTGTTGTAGCATCTTTCTTTTCTTCTTGTTCAAAAACGGTACAGTAGCGAATAAGTCTTATCAATGTTTCTTTATTCAGCATCCATTTAGTAAGGTCTTGCGTAGGAGTAGTACCATACAGAGGTTTTGGTTCTGCTGCTACAGACAAGGACTCCTCATCTTTTAAGATACTTTTTACTGCTGCATCTTTTGGTGCTTTCCAAGGTAAGTACCTGCCAAAAGGAGCCGATACAGAAGAAGCTCCAGCATCTATACCATCTGAAATAACACAAATGGCATTGTAGTAAAATATACTAGGAGTTGCTGTTTTGTAATTTTGTATTTGGGTATAAGCTTTGCGTAAAGTAGCGGTTTCTGAAGCCGCATTTTTAAGCTCTATAAATACCAAGGGCAAACCGTTAATATAAATAACCACATCAAAGCGTTTGTGGTTGTTGTTTTCGTGTACCACCAATTGGTTTACTGCCCAAAAGCTATTGTTGGCAACATCCTCTACATCTATAAGTTTTACATTAACCCCTTTTGTTTTTCCTGCTATGGTTTGTTCTACCGTTATGCCATTGCTTAAAAAAGTATGAAAACGCTCATTGTTTTCCATGAGGTCTTCTGTACCTAAGTGAAGTACTTTGTTAAAAGCTTCTGTAAGGGTGTTCTCTTGCAGATTAGGATTTAGTTTATTTAATGCTTTTTTAAACTGTTTTTCTAAAATAACCGAACCCAAGCTTTCTCTTTGCGGATTGGCACTATCGGGTGCAATATCTACCCCATTATAGTAGGTATAGCCCTGGGCTACCAACTGGGATATAAAAGCGTTTTCTATGGTATTTTCGGTTAGTTTCATTAATCTGTGAATTTTTTCATTATAATATTCATAGGAGAACTTGGTGAAGAATCATCTTTTATGATACCATGTGAAGAAACTCTAAAAATTGAAGGTAGAATTAAATCTCTATCTGTGTCTTTTAAAGTTTTTTCTTCTCTCTCAAATGCTAAATAAGTTTGTATCATTGTTTCTCGTTCTTTTGCATCTGAAAGCAAATGAAGATTACTTAAAAACACTTTCACAAACAGTCTGATTACCCATAGAATAATAGTCATTGATATTATAAACAAACCATAAACCCACAGTTGCAAGGCTCCATTTTCAGTTAATATTCTATTCCCTATTCCGTTTACATCTGACAAATCTAAATTAACAATATATTTAGCTAAGCAATATATAACACCCAAAGAAGCTAACATTAAAGCACCTGCTAAGCCTCCAAAAACAAAACTATTTGTTCTATGTCTGCTAGCCTTATTAGTCCAGTAGGTTACTGCATTTTTTACAGCAAGTTTCTTTTCATAGAAGGTTTCTGATTCTGTCATCTTCTCTTTATGACGAGTATATTCTTCATCAAATCTTTTAGCTGTTTCGGTTTTTTGAGTAGCAAAAGAAGATTCCCAGTCAGCAGTTTGTTTTTTTATAATATTATTCAACTTTTCATTATCCTCCCTAATATCAACTAACTCCTTTAAAATCTCATCTTTCTGTTGAACTATTTCAGAGTAGAACTCTTCATATTGTTGTTTTTCAAGATTAAAATCAGGTTCAATTTTGTTATCAAATAAATAAGCTGCAAAAGCCCCATCTCTATTGGCCTCTTGACTACTAGAGATACCTTTTGTTTTATTCTGAAAATAAGTTACAGCCCCAATAAAGATGGATGGATTATTTTGATGTAATTGCTTTAACCATTTGCCTTCTTTGCTTCTTAAAGAAATTAATCCATGACTCTTAAAATTTGATTCAATATGGGTTTTAATTTCTTCTAATAGAGTCCCTATATCATATCCTTCAGGTCTATTTTGATCAAATTTTTGATCAATAATATTTTTAATATTCCTAGTAAAAACATTAACAATATTATGTGGATTAGAAAGACTATTCCAAAATTCAATTTCACTATTAATCCAATCTTGAATTTTTGAGTAATTTTTAAATGAATGTCTTGCCCCAATTGATATTGT
Source organism: Flavobacteriaceae bacterium (assembly GCA_965178655.1). GTDB lineage: Bacteria > Bacteroidota > Bacteroidia > Flavobacteriales > Flavobacteriaceae. The sequence goes on along the minus strand of OZ238266.1, from coordinate 104,713 downwards.
TAGGTTTTTAGGGAAATCCTCTGTTTTATATTGTATCATATTTGCCATACCTCTAATTTTTAAATTCGTCTGCCTGAGCCTTGCTCGCAGACAGGTTTACCCTCAGTACTCCACTCATTAACTTTGGCAACAAAGTATCTCTAGTTTGTTTGAGGGTTTGGATTTGGGAGTTGTTTGTTTGAATTTTCACATAAGAACTTTTAACAAACTGATTAAATTCAATAATTTTTTCATCAGATTTAGGCAACTGTAAATCAAAACCGTTTAAAAGTGCTTTTAAATTTAAGTTTTTTATGCCTGTTGTGCCATTTTCCCAATTAAAGAGAACTTTTCTATTATATAGGTATTCAAATAGAGAATAAATAAAATAAGAGTTCTCTGGATTAGTTGGTCTTAATATTCTGCAGAAATTCACACAAGTCATTGGTAAATCAGAATTCCTCAAAATTTGTTCATTAATGTACGCTACACGACCTGTAGACTGATTTTCAGTCCCACCGCTAATTTCAATTACAATGTCTCCATAAACTAATTTACATCTATCTAGTTTTGATTTCTTTAAAAATCTTCTTGGTGCTTTTTCAGGAACTCCCATTTTCATGTCTGGTAAATCTGTACCTCTTAAACAAAGAGTTTCTTCAGTGTAATCGTCTTGAAGTTCTTCTTTCCCATAGTCTCCTCCAAGAGATTCCGAAATAAACTCCCCCAACTTCCCAACACGCCACCCCTCAGGTAGCTGGTCTCCAATTTGGTATTTGCCAAACCATTCCTTAAAAATAGTTTGTGCGGTTTGTTCTAAGATTTTATTTTGGGCTTGTAGGTTTTCTATTTTATCATCAAATGCCGTGAGTATGCCGGCTATGGCTTTTTGTTCTTCAATGTTTGTAGGAATTAGAAAAGATAAATTTTCAATATCAATTGGTTTAATAGAAGGGTATGCAGATGTACTATGTTCTGCAAGTGTGTGTAAGTAATTTGTAACAGAAGATTGAGTTAAATAGTAATATAAATATTTTGGATTTACTGTAATAGCAGTAATAACTGTGAATCCTGTTGAGACAATTAAATTTTCTAATGGATTAGATATAAAACCATAATGTTCTTGATTTGGTCTAACAGTTGAGTACACAATGTCATTGCTTTTAACTAATCGTTTTGCCCTACTTGGAGCATCAATTAGTTTAAAATTTTGAAATGAATCAATTTCCCCTTTTGTTATAGAACCTGTATCTAAATAATAAATATTCTTATAGAAATAATTTTTATCTATGGATTTGATATTAGTTTTACAAACCTCCCCAAAAGTAGTTTCTGTCCAGTTATTTGGTAGTGTATTAGTCATTGGTATTTGGGTTTAGTTGGTAATAGGTCGCTCTTCCTTTTCCTTTTTGTTCTATCAGCTGTGCTTTCATAAGTAGTGCAAAAAGTTCATGTATTTTAGATTTTTTAAAGCCTAGTATTTCCATGGCTTCTTGTCTATTAATTGTTTTATTATCTAATAAGTATAAAAGCATTTGTTGTTCGTCCATACTTAATCGTCCGTAATCGTCCGTAATCGTCCGTAATCGGTCATAATCGGTTGTAATCGTTCGTAATCGTTCGCAATTGTTCGTAATCGTTCGCAAGGCTTTGTTTGTTTTTAATAAAACTACAATTTAAATAATCAACAGACCCATTTTTAATATCTGAAGCCATTATAAAAGGAACCCCTGAATCAACAAAATCGTCTCCTTTGGGGTGGATTTCACCGTGATTTCCATCTAAAGGCTTTTCTAACACACCAAGATCTACAGCCTTGTTTATTGATATTTCCACCCACCCGTTTGGTATTATATTATCTACACTCATCTTAGTTGGTTTTGGGGTTTAGTAAATTAGAGCTTCCATCTTCTAATAAAATGTTCATTTGCCCAATAGCTATTTGGTTGAGTTTTTCCAAACGCTTGTTTTGTGGCATATTGTCGTTAATAAACACCGCATTTAGGGTTTCTAAATTAGATAAACAGACCAATTGGCTCACATTGGCATGGTCGCGTATATTGCCTTTTTCTTTAGGGTTTTCTGTTCTCCATTGTAAAGCCGTTTTTCCAAACAAAGCCACATTAAGTACATCTGCTTCATGCGCATATACCAGTCCTATTTGTTTTTTACTTAAAGTGCTTGGTAGTAAATTTTGCTTAATGGCATCTGTATGTATGCGGTAGTTTATTTTGGTTAGGTTTCGTTTTACATCCCAATCCAATGTTTTGGTTTCTACATCTTTTAAGCGTTGGAATTCTTTAATCATGTAAAACTTAAATTCTACCGACACCCATGAAGCAAACTCTAATGCAATATCAATATGAGCGTATGTACCACCATACCTTCCTGATTTTGATTGTAAACCAATGGCATTGGTAGTTACTATCCATTTTTTTGGGGAAAGCACAAAATGATTAAATCCTGCTTCATTTCTAAACAGGTCGAATTCGACCTGTTTAAAACTTGGGTTGTTCAATTTTTCCCAAAGCCCAAGTAACTCAATAGTATTTTTGGTTCTCATCCAGTTTTTTATAACATCTCTGGGAGCATCAGGGTTTTTATATTTTGCAATATCTGTAATACAAATAAATGCATCTTTATCAAAAGAATTTACCGTTACAGAAATTCCTTTCACATCTATATTTTTATTCTTTTTACTCATAAACTAAAGCCTATTTTAGAAAGCTGAGTTGCAATTTCTTTATTCAGTTCAGCCTCTTTGTCCATTTGCTGTTTTAAAGTAGCGGTAAGGTCTGCCATTTTATCTTCAAAAGGGATACCGCCTGCCTGCCTAGCCGTACCATTGGCAATTTGTTCTTTTAACCATCTTCTTCCTCCAGTAGTTTTCAATTCTTTTTCTCTAGCTACTGCTTTTTCTCTACTATCAAAAACCTCATAATGAGGTATATATTTTGGCTTGTACTTTTTAGTGTGCTGTGCACCTTTTCCTGTAACATGCTCATTCCATCTTCTAGGAATGTTATCGGTCTGTCCAATATATATACTATCGTCATCACATTTAATAGTATAGACATAAAATTCTCCAGGCTTAGGCGCAGGCAGGTCATCTTCCTCATCAGGAATACCTACATAACGCCCAGGCGTAAGTACATGGCTGTGCTTTTGTATATCTTCTAAACTGGCAGCTTTGCAATAGCCTTTTACATCCTCATAATCTTTACCCGCCCTCCAGTTGTGGTAGGTAGCTGTAATTTTAGCAATGTCTTCTTCCGTAAAATCTCTATGTACTCGGCTTTTCATAAAGCCCATTTCGGAGGCATCAACAAACAATACTTCTTTATTTTCGTTCTTTTCTCTTCTTAAAAACCATATACAAGCAGGAATACCTGTATTGTAGAATAGCTGTTTAGGTAGAGCCACAATACATTCTACCAAACCTTCTTCCACTAAATTTTTACGAATATCGCCTTCACCTGAGGTGTTGGAACTTAAGGAACCGTTAGAAAGTACGGTTGCCATTACTCCCTTTGGTGCTAGGTGATACAACATGTGTTGCATCCAACCAAAATTGGCGTTTCCATTGGGTGGTGTTCCGTGTTTCCATCTACCGTCTTCTTGTAGTATATCTACTCCCCATTCCTTTTGGTTAAAGGGTGGGTTGGCAAGTATAAAATCTGCTTTTAAATCTGGGTGTGCATCTTTTAAAAAGGTTCCTTCCGTATTCCAAGCTACAAACTTAGAGTTGATGTTACGAATAGCAAGGTTCATACGAGAGAGCTTCCAAGTGGTTTGGTTGCTCTCTTGTCCGTAAACCGTAATGTCTTTAATATTACCGCTATGTTCGGTTACAAATTTTTCAGACATCACAAACATACCACCACTACCACTGGCAGGATCGTAAACCCTTCCTTTGTAGGGTTCAATCATTTCTACCATTAGTTTCACTATGGCTTTTGGGGTGTAAAACTGTCCTCCCTTTTTTCCTTCTGCATTGGCAAATTCTCCTAAAAAGTATTCGTAAACTCTACCAAACAAATCTTTAGAGTTTTCGTTTTCTGCTTGTAATTCTGTATTGGAAATTAAATCAATTAGTTCTCCTAAGGAGGTTTTGTCTAAGTTGGCTTTTCCGTAAACCTGTGGCAAAACATTTTTTAATTCTGCATTTTCTTTTTCTACCGCTTCCATGGCAGCATCTATAGTCTGCCCTATGCTTGGTAATTTTGCATTGGCATGTATATGTGTCCACCTTGCTAATTTGGGTACAAAAAACACATTTTCTGCAATGTATTCATCTCTATCTTCCGCATCACTCCACTCATCTGCTTCTAGCTTAGCATGCAATTCGCTAAACGATTCTGAAATGTATTTTAAGAATACCAAACCCAATACTACATGCTTGTATTCTGCAGCATCAATGTTTTTTCTTAATTTATCTGCTGCTTTAAATAGTTTTTGCTCAAAACTACTTGTATCTTTTTTTGCCATTTGTATGTTTTATAATTTAAGCTTATTTTCGTATCTACTGATGTTATAATAGGTCTCTCTCCCAAAGATAACTAAATAATAGGTTTTACAAAGATACAACCCTCTATTCATTTAAAAAATACCAAGTACTTGGTATTTTTTAAATGAATTCCAATAAAAAAAGCACCTATATAGGTGCTTTTTTTATGTTACGATATTTGCTTTACTATCCGTCAGGATGCATAAACGCTTGCTTTTTGAGTAATTCATCATCGGTTTCTACTACTGCATCATCAGGCACACAACAATCTACCGGACAAACCGCTGCACATTGTGGCTCTTCATGAAAACCTTTGCACTCGGTACATTTATCTGGTACAATATAATACACCTCATCACTAACAGGCTCCTGAGCAGCATCTGCATTTACCGTTTTACCGTTAGTTAACTGTAAATCGCCTTTTAACGCAGTACCATCTGCATATCGCCAATCGTCTGCCGCTTCATAAATTGCAGTATTAGGACACTCTGGCTCACATGCGCCACAGTTAATACATTCATCGGTTATTATAATTGCCATAATTTTTGCTTTTAATTGTAAGACATATAGCCTAACCATACGGAAAGACCTACATAATTATCTTTGTTTAACCTAACAAGTAAGTTTCTATAAAATAATTTGCACTGCTTTTAATACAATCTGTATCTTTGCCAAATATGTAGTCTAATTATTTACGGCCACAAAAATAACACCAAAACTATTTACACACAAGATAAATGAGTAAATTAACAGATAGAATTTTAGCCTTTTCACAATTAGGTGATTTCTTAGGACAATTCACCACTGCAGGAATAACAAAAAAAGAAAATATTTCGCATAACGATTTGTTTTTTGACGCCTTTAAAATGCAAGTAGAACGGGCTCATGAGTTTAATAGTTGGTTTACTTTACAAAACGTACTATTTTCTTGCGAAGGATGGCACAAATCTCTAACTAAAAACAACTTAACAAACTTTACTTTAAGTGAAGATTTAGATAAAAACACACCTAAAACAGTGGCCATTATCATGGCAGGAAATATTCCGTTAGTAGGATTTCACGATTTTTTATCGGTATTACTCTCCGGAAACAAAGTCCTTATAAAGCAATCATCTAACGACAAACATTTACTACCTGTTTTAGCAAAATATTTAACCTATGTTTTACCAGAGCTAAAAGATAGCATTCGTTTTTCTGAAGAAAAATTAACCGATTTTAATGCTGTAATAGCAACAGGAAGTTCTAATACCGCACGTTATTTTGAACATTACTTTGGAGAATACCCTGCCATTATTCGCGAAAACAGAAACTCTATAGCCGTACTTACTGGTAAAGAAACCCCTGAACAACTTAAAGCTTTAGCTACAGACATTTTTACTTATTTTGGTTTAGGTTGCCGCAGTGTTTCGAAATTATTTATTCCTAAAGATTATAATTTTGATGCCTTTTTTAAGGCCATGTTTCCTAATAGCAATATTATGGACAATGCCAAGTATGCTAATAATTACGACTACAACAAAGCTGTCTATTTAATGAGTTTGTTTGATGTCTTAGAAAATGGATTTTTAATGCTTAAGGAAGACAAAAGCTATGCCTCTCCTATTTCTTCGGTGTTCTATGAATACTATACTGATATAGCAACATTAAAAAACACCCTAGCCACAGACGCTAATAAAATACAATGTATTGTTGCCGATGGCATTTTAGAAAATGAAATTCCGTTTGGACAAACACAAAAACCAGCCTTAACAGATTATGCCGATGGTGTAAACACTTTAGCGTTTTTAGCGAATTTATAATTATGAAAAAACACAATTTTAGCGCCGGTCCTTGTATTTTACCGCAAGCTGTACTAGAACAAGCTAGTAAAGCTGTAAAGAATTTTGACAACCTAGATTTATCATTATTAGAAATTTCTCATAGAAGCAATAACTTTGTTAATGTTATTGAAACCGCTCGTAGTTTAGCCTTAGAATTATTAGGTTTAGACAGTAACACATACACCGCTTTGTTTTTACAAGGTGGCGCAAGTATGCAGTTTTTAATGACACCGTATAATTTAATGAAAGTAAATGGCTCAGCGGCTTATTTAGATACTGGAACATGGGCAAATAAAGCCATTAAAGAAGCACGTTTGTTCGGAGAAGTAACTATTTTAGGGTCTTCTAAAGCCAATAACTATTCTTATATTCCAAAAGATTACAGCGTGCCTAGCAATATAGATTACGTGCATTATACCAGCAACAACACTATCTATGGCACACAAATGCACACTTTTCCTAAACATAGTGGCATAACTGTATGCGATATGAGTTCGGATATTTTTTCTAGACAATTAGATTTTTCTCAGTTTGATTTAATTTATGCTGGAGCTCAAAAAAACATGGGACCTGCAGGAACCACATTAGTTGTTGTAAAAAATGAAATTCTAGGACAAACCGGCAGAGACATCCCTTCTATGCTTGATTATCAGTTACAATGCTCTAAAGACAGTATGTTTAACACCCCTTCTGTGTTTGCTATATATGTATCTATGTTAAATTTACAATGGCTAAAACAACTTGGAGGAATTTCAGAAATTGAAAAAATTAACGCCAAAAAAGCAAACTTGTTATATGCCGAAATTGATAGAAACACGCTATTTAAAGGCCATACCAATATTGCAGATAGAAGTCTAATGAACATTACCTTTTCATTAACCAATACTGAATTATCAGCTAATTTTGATACTGCATGGAAAACTGCAGGAATAAGCGGATTAAACGGTCATAGAAGTGTTGGCGGCTATCGTGCTTCTATATACAACGCATTACCATTAGAAAGCGTACAGGCATTAGTAACTGTAATGCAAGCATTTGAAAAACAATAAAAATAACACATGAAAGCACTTAAATCACGTTGGGAAATTGAAAAAAACTGGCAATTATTATTTCCTTTTTTAGGAAGTATTGCCGTTTTATTTTCAGGGTATGCAATAGCAAAAGCTATTTTAAACAAGTTTACTAGCAATAATATATTATTGGTTTTTCTAACTATTTTTATCAGCTACGGCATACTAAACGTTACTTTGCGTTTATTTAAGCCTTTAGCTAGCAAGTGGAAGGTTACCTACCGCTGGGAGCTTATAGCTATATTTTTAGTATTTGCAGTTACAGGATCTTCTGCTGCTAAATTATCTGGACCGTTATTAGAATTAATACACCTCAAAGAGCTTATTACAAATGCAGCGCTATTTTGGACTATTCGTATTTTGATTATTTTTCCGATATACCAATTGCTATTAGTGGTTTTTGGATGGTGCTTCGGGCAATTTACGTTCTTTTGGGATTTTGAAAAGAAAATGTTAAAGCGCCTAGGTTTTAAACGCTTTTTTAAGGACTAAAAAAATAATATTCAATATTTTTACACTGCTACAAGTATTAAAAATTCCAAATTAAAAAGCGCGTACACACATAGCTTTCTATCGATTTAATAAAAAAAGAGCTTAAAAAATAACATATCATTATTTTTTAGGATTGATAATGACTAGTCTCTAAAAAGTAAAACTTCAATCTTTTTAGAGCGGTTTTATCTTATAATAAGTCGTATATTTGTTTGCCTTTTTCTTTTAAGAAAAACATAATTATAATTTTACATCAAACTATATAATGACAACACAAGCAAAAATAATATATACCAAAACTGATGAAGCACCAGCTTTAGCAACACAATCTTTTTTACCAATCGTAAAAGCCTTTACAGCATCATCAGGCGTAGTTATCGAAACCAAAGATATTTCTTTAGCAGCAAGAATACTAGCTGTTTTTCCAGACTTTTTAACCGATGACCAACAAGTTTCTGATGCTTTAGCAGAATTAGGTGCCTTGGCCAAAACACCTGAAGCAAACATTATAAAACTACCTAATATTTCTGCATCTGTACCACAGTTAAAAGCAGCTATTAAAGAACTACAATCTTTAGGGTTTGCCATACCAAACTATCCGGATAGTCCAAAAACAGATGCCGAAAAGGATATTCAAAAACGTTATGGAAAAGTAAAAGGATCTGCCGTTAACCCTGTACTTCGTGAAGGAAATTCTGATCGTAGAGCACCTAAAGCAGTTAAAAATTACGCCCGTAAAAACCCACATAGTATGGGGGCTTGGAGTAAAGACTCTAAAACACACGTTGCCACTATGAAAGCTGGAGATTTTGCACATAATGAAAAATCGACCACTATAGAGAACGCTACTAATGTACGCATACAATTCACAGACAGTAACAAAAACGTAACTATCCTAAAAGATGGTTTAGCTTTATTATCTGGTGAAATTATTGATGCTACAGTAATGAGTAAAGATGCTTTAGTTGAATTTTTAGACGCACAAATACAAGACGCAAAAGACAACAATGTATTGTTTTCATTACATATGAAAGCAACCATGATGAAAGTATCAGACCCTATTATATTTGGGCATGCTGTTCGTACCTACTTTAAAGATGTATTTAAAAAACATAGTACCGTATTTAACGACTTAGATGTTAATGTAAACAATGGTTTTGGAAACTTATTAAGTAAGATTACTGATTTACCAAATAACTTGCGTACCGAGATAGAAACCGATATTGCAGATGCATTAAAAAACGGACCAGATATTGCCATGGTCGATTCCGACAAAGGCATCACCAATCTACATGTGCCAAGTGATGTTATTATTGATGCTTCTATGCCTGCAATGATTCGTACCTCTGGACAAATGTGGAACGCAGAGGGGAAACAACAAGATACTAAAGCTGTCATTCCTGATAGTAGCTATGCTAGCGTTTTTCAAGCAACAATTGATTTCTGTAAAGAAAATGGTGCTTTTGACCCTACTACAATGGGAACTGTTCCTAACGTAGGATTAATGGCTCAGAAAGCTGAAGAATACGGTTCTCACGACAAAACATTTGAAATGACTGCTGCAGGAAAAGTATCGGTTATTGATGATAACGGACAAACACTTTTAGAACACACTGTTGCTGCAGGAGACATCTGGAGAATGTGTCAGGTAAAAGACGCTCCTATTCAAGACTGGGTAAAGCTTGCTGTAACTAGAGCAAAAGCCTCTAACACACCTGCTGTATTCTGGCTAGACATAAACAGAGCTCATGATGCTGAGCTTATAAAAAAGGTAACCAAATATTTAAAAGACCATGACACTAATGGTTTAGACATCAATATTCTATCGCCTTTAAACGCAACGCACTTTACATTAAAACGTATTAAAGAAGGAAAAGACACCATATCTGTAACAGGAAATGTATTACGTGACTTTTTAACCGACCTATTCCCTATTTTAGAATTAGGAACAAGTGCTAAAATGCTATCTATTGTACCATTAATGAATGGTGGTGGATTATTTGAAACTGGTGCCGGAGGTTCTGCACCAAAGCATGTACAACAGTTTTTAAAAGAAAATCACTTGCGATGGGATTCTCTAGGAGAATTTTTAGCCTTAGCAGTATCATTAGAGCATTTTGGTAATACATTTAACAATACAGACGCCTTAGTATTGGCTGAAACTTTAGACGACGCTACTAGTGCGTTCTTAGATAACGACAAATCGCCTTCTCGTAAAGTTGGTGAATTAGACAACAGAGGGTCTCACTTTTACTTGGCATTATACTGGGCAGAGGCGTTATCAAAACAAAACAAAAGCGAAAAATTAAAGGAAAACTTTACTGCTATAGCCACTCGCTTAAAAAACAATGAAGCAAGTATAGTAAATGAGTTAAACAGCGCACAAGGTGTTCCTATTAACATTGAGGCCTATTACGCGCCTAATGAAACTTTGGTTAACAAAGCTATGCAAGCGAGTCATACTTTAAATAGTATTTTAACAGATATCTAATCTCAATTAAAAGGCTCCAATAAGGAGCCTTTTTTATGTCAAAACAAAACCATAGTGATTATAGTATTACTATCAATCCCAATTACTTGTGTTTTATCCATTATCATTTAATGTTTTTTGCTCTTCTGCTAATTCTTTATAGGTTACAAAAGCGATATATTGTAAACAAAATACAATCATTACATTTGATAAAACATTTGATTTTAAATTAAGAGTAACAAGTAGTATTAGCGATAATGCGTATGGTATCCATGAAAGAATGGTAAGGTTTATTATAATTTTTAGCACAAGATTACACCTATTCAATTTATGAAAATAGACATTGAAGGGTTTTTTCCACAAAAAATAATTAAGTATAAAGATTAAGAGTATTAATATATATTCCATGTTTAAGAGATTAATTTATGCGTATTAAACAATTATCATCACAATTTACAATTATTATTTTATAAACTAACAACTTAGACTTTGCAATTAAATCCATTTATCTTGAACAAAACGCAAAGAAGTTTATATTTTTGAATTATGGATTTCACAAAAACAACCGAACAGGATTCTAATTTTAACAATTTAGAACAAATGAGCATTTCTGAATTGCTTACAGGTATTAATACTGAAGATAAAACAGTACCGCTTGCTGTAGAAAAATCATTAGCACAAATAACACTGCTAATAGAAGCTATTGTTCCTAAATTAAAAAATAGTGGTAGGTTGTTTTATATTGGTGCAGGTACTAGTGGCAGATTAGGAGTTGTTGATGCTTCAGAGTGCCCTCCTACTTTTGGTGTTAGCCCAGATACTGTTATAGGTTTAATTGCTGGTGGTGACACTGCTATTAGAAATGCTGTAGAATTTGCCGAAGACTCAAACACTCAAGCATGGGAAGACCTTATGGCGTACCAAATTAGCACAAACGATGTTGTTATTGGTATTGCTGCATCTGGTACTACACCGTATGTTATAAACGGATTAAAGGCATGTAACAACAATAATATTATTACAGGTTGTATTACTTGCAATCAAGGAAGTCCGCTGGCAGTAACAGCCAAGTTGCCTATTGAGGTTGTGGTAGGTCCAGAATTTGTAACTGGTAGCTCGCGAATGAAGGCTGGTACAGCTCAAAAATTAGTGCTTAATATGATTTCTACAACTGTAATGATTCTGTTAGGAAAAGTAAAAGGGAATAAAATGGTAGACATGCAGCTGTCTAACCATAAACTTGTAGCTCGTGGCACTAAAATGATTGTTGATGCTACTGGAATAACTACTGAATTGGCTAAAGAACTATTACTTAAACACGGATCTGTTAGAAAAGCAGTTGATTATTATGACACAAAAACACACTAACAAAACACTTTTAGCGAATGGCGTTAAATATATGGCAACAGCTATTTTATTTATGTTTTTAGGACCGTTTGTATTACACTTAGGTTTTAAATTTCACAACTACCTTACCATAGGTTTTGGTGGGTTATTTTGTATTGTTGCCATACTTTTAGTTATGAAAGGACTGCATACAATTATTGCCGCATTATTTGATTAACATATTGTAATAAACTATTTTTCTACAACGGTACTTCCTGGTATTGGCGTTGTTGGGTTATAGCCAAAAGTTTTATCGGTTATAGTTATATTTAACGAAAATAACAGTTGAGAGATTACAGCGTAATGATGTATAGTATGTGAGTTTGCTTGAGACAAAGCAGCATATAAATTTACCGACACACTTAATTTCCCCTCTCCAAAATCATCTATTAACTCAGCCAAGTCGTTAAGATTCAATGAATTATAGGTGTCTAAATATGATATTATTTTTTGAGTTTCCTGAATAGCCAAATCAACATCTGTTTCTATAACACTTCCCCTTTCTCGGTATGTTAAATCAATCACACCCAAATTCACACCTTTATTTATTGCAGAATAAATACTTAATATATGCCTTATGTGTCCACCTATAGTAGAATAAAATGGTCCAACAGAATTATTGGTATATGCCTCGCTAGGGAGTTCATTTAGCAAAATTAATGTTTTTTGCAGAGTGGTTTTAAGCGCGTTTATAAATACTTTGTTCGTGTGTTTATTATCTATCATATGTCTATTCAAAGCTTGTTACTTTTTCTATATTTCTGTTTAGTGATTGGGTATATTGCTCGTTTTCTTCATCAGACCAGTTAAAAGCAGTTTTCATTTCATTTATAATAAGGACTTTATATTTTAATACACTTGGCATATCAAAAAATAATCGCCCAGTACGTCTCATAAAAAAATCTGTTGGTGTGCATATCATTTCATAATTTACACCATACCATAATTCTGCTAAAATCATATTTTCATGCGCATCATCTCCATTACGCGATTTATAATTATCTAAAATTACAGCTGTTTGTGTACCGTAATTATGTACTAAATACTGAACATCTATTTCAGAAAAACCATCAGTCGCTAAAGCTTTATAATGTTTTTGTATATATTTTTTGACTGCTGCATTATTTTTAAACTCCCCTCCTGAAATAACAATTTTTTCGGTTTGGATAGCCTTAAAAGTCTTTTGATACCTTCGTTTATATTTTTTTGCAACCAAATCTACAATGCGTTCTGCCATTTTACGGTACCCCGTTAATTTGCCGCCTGCTATAGATATTAGCGCTGTATCAGACACAAAAAGCTCATCTTTTCTAGATAACTCTGAAGCTGATTTTCCTTCTTCATGAATTAATGGTCGTAAACCAGCCCAAGACGATTGTATATCTGCCAGAGTAATATCTACCTCAGGAAAAATATTATTAACCGCTGCTATTAAATAACTGGCATCTGCTATAGACACATCTACATTATTTTTATCTGCTTGGTAATTGGTATCAGTCGTACCAAAATAGGTAACCTTACCTCTAGGAATAGCAAACATCATTCTACCATCAGGAATATCAAAATACACCGATTGTTTTACTGGAAGTTTATCTTTAGAAACAACCAAATGCACCCCTTTTGTTAGATGCAAACGTTTTCCTGTTTTAGAGTTGTTTAACTGACGTAAATCATCTACCCAAGGCCCTGCAGCATTTACAACATACTTGGCGTTAATATTAAATTCGTTTCCGGTAATGTTGTCTTTTACTTTTGCACCTGATACACGATCTTTTGTATATAAAAATGCCGTAGCACTTGTATAGTTTATAGCTGTAGCTTTTTTTTGTATTGCTGTTTTAAGCACCTCAATAGTTAATCTAGCATCATCAGTTCTATATTCTGCATAATGCGCAGCACCTTTTAAAATAGATTTTGGCAATAATGGTTCTATTTTAAGCGCTTGTTTTTTATTAAGCATTTTGCGTTTATCATCTCCTGAAACCTGTGCCAGCACATCATATACTTTTAAGCCAATAGATGTTAGCCACTCGCCATAAGTGCCATTTGCTATTAATGGTAAAACCATTTTTTCTGGAACTACCAAATGTGGTGCCAGTTTATGGATAATAGCACGCTCGGTACCAACCTCTTTTACCAGCCAAAAATCGAATTGTTTTAAATAACGTAAGCCCCCATGAATTAACTTGGTAGACTTGCTACTGGTTCCTGAAGCAAAATCGTTTTGCTCTACTAAGGCGACTTTCATTCCCCTAGACGCCGCGTCTAAGGCAATTCCTGCGCCAGTTATACCACCACCAATAATAAGCATATCAAATGTTGTGGTCTTCAATTTTTTAGTAAGCGTTGCTCTATCAGAAAAAGAAAAAGTCATATTATAATTATATATCAGTGTTTAGTCTATCCAGTCCATTGTTCTTGCTACTGCTTTTTGCCATTTTGCATACAGACGCGTTCTTTTTTCAGAAGAAAATGATGGTGCAAATACTGTGCTTTTTTCTGCATGGGCATTAACATCATCTTGTGTCCACATACCTATACAAATACCAGCTAAATATGCGGCACCCATAGCAGTAGTTTCGGTATTTAAAGGCCTGCTTACATTAGTATTAAGCATATCTGCTTGAAACTGCATAAGCACATTATTAGCACTAGCGCCACCATCTACTTGCAAAGTTTTTAAAGTCACTTCACTATCCTCTTGCATAGCATTTAGAACATCTTTTGTTTGATAGGCTAATGATTGTAAGGTTGCTTTTATCAGATGATTTTTACCTGTATCACGTGTCAGTCCAAAAATGGCACCTCTTGCATACATATCCCAGTATGGTGCGCCTAATCCTGCAAATGCTGGCACAACATAAACAGGGTTTTCATCGGTCACTTTAGCTGAAAACAATTCGGTGTCTGCAGCAGAATTAATTAGCTGCAAACCATCTCTCAGCCATTGAATAGCGGCACCTGCTATAAAAACACTGCCTTCTAAAGCGTAATAAACCTTATTATCAATACCCCAAGCTATAGTAGTTAGTAAGCCTTTTTTAGAATATTCTAATTGCTCACCTATATTCATTAACATAAAGCAACCTGTGCCATAAGTATTTTTAGCCATCCCCTTTTTAAAACATCCCTGACCAAATAATGCCGCTTGCTGATCTCCGGCTATACCAGCAATAGGAATCGAAATGCCATCAAGTATATATTGCCCATACTCAAACGATGATGGTTTTACCTTTGGCAACATATTTTCTGGTATATCAAGTGCTTCAAGTAATGTTGTGTCCCAACGCAAATTTTTAATATCATATAGCATAGTTCTTGACGCATTACTATAATCTGTAGCATGTACTTTTCCGCCTGTTAAATGCCATAGCAGCCAAGTATCTACAGTACCAAATAATAAATCTCCTTTTTTAGATAATTCCCTTGCTCCAGGAACATTGTCAAGTATCCATTTAATTTTTGTTCCAGAAAAATAAGCATCAATAACCAAACCTGTTGTTGCTTTTACGTGCGATTCTAACCCTTTCTTTTTTAAGACTTCACAAATACTAGCAGTTCGTTTATCTTGCCATACAATAGCATTATATATTGGTTTTCCAGTATACTTATTCCAAACCACAGTGGTTTCACGCTGGTTGGTAATACCAATTGCTTTTATTTGACTTAGAGTAACCCCAGCTTGCTTAATGGCTTGCTTTAATGTAGTCATCTGACTACTAAGTATCTCCATTGGATCATGTTCTACCCAATCTGATTTAGGGAAAATTTGTGTAAATTCTTGTTGTGAAATACTTATGATTTTTCCTGATTTATTTACGACTATAGTTCGAGAACTTGTTGTTCCCTGATCTAGGGAAATAATCACGTCTTGCTGCATTTATAAGCTATTGTTATTGATTGGATGTCTTTTTTGTTGAGGCAGTAATTTACAAAAAGTTATCTATCAGACCACTACATTTTTAAAATAATTTAGTGAACTTATAGCTGTTTTTGCAAATATATTACATACATTTGTACCAACAACAATTGTATATACAATGACTAAGCTATCTGAAATTATAAAAAGTACTGTAGAAATACCACTATCTACTGCTGTGATATTAAATATTATGTGCACAAAAAACATGATAACAGAACGGTTTGAAATGGCCTTTAAAGAGACTGAAATCACAGAAAAGCAGTATAATGTTTTGCGTATTTTACGAGGTCAGAAAGGCGTACCATGCAGTCTTCAAGTTATTCAGGAGCGTATGATACACAAAAACAGCAACACAGGAAGAATTATTGATAAATTGATTCTAAAAAACCTTGTAAAGCGATGTGTTTGCAGTACTAACCGTAGAAAGGTAGAAATCAGTATTACAGAAAAAGGCCTAGATATACTAGAAGAAATGGCTCCAGAATTAGACAATATTAATAACGCCACTGTAAAACATTTAACAACCGCTGAGATGGAAACGCTAAACATATTATTAGAAAAATTACGTAAACAATAACCAAAAAAACAATGACTATTATGAACACAAGAAAAAACACATTTTTAGGAACATTAGCTATGCTAGTTATCACTTCATTTTCATTTAAATCAGTAGCACAAGAAAAGGTTTCAGTTACTGAAAGTACTATTGAATGGGCCGGGCACAAGATTACCGGAAGCCACTCAGGAACTATAAATTTAAAGTCTGGAGTACTAGAGTTTACTAAAAAAATACTTACTGGAGGACACATTACTATTGACATGCCTTCAATAAAAGTAACCGATATTAAAGGTGCTTATGCAAAAAAATTGGCAAAACATTTAAAAAATGATGATTTTTTTGGAGTGGAAACACACCCAACTACTACATTAGTTTTTACTAAAGTGAGCGGACATGGTAAGCATTACCACATAACTGCAGATTTAACTATAAAAGGTATTACTGAAGCAGTACAATTTGAAATGACTGTTTCAGAAAACACAGCTACTGCTAAACTAAAAATAGACAGAACTAAATACGGTATTAAATATGGTTCTGCTAGCTTTTTTGACGGTTTAAAAAACAAAGCTATCTATGATGAATTTGATATTAATGTTACTATAAAGTTTTAAGTAACCAACTGTCTTAAGCTAAAAAAGCGTGCTATATAGCACGCTTTTTTAGCTTTTAAAGATCTATTTCATCTCCTTAAAAAGGAACATCATCGGCATTATAATCTTGCCCTGAATTCATCCCGCTTCCAAATGCTTGATCTGGACTTGCAAAATGACCTGACACTCCAGAATCATCATCATTCATAGAAGATTGTAATTCCCCAAATGGCGTGCTAAAATCATCTAAATTATCAAACTTACCTAAATGTCCAACAAACTTAAGACGGATGTTTTCTAAACCACCATTTCTATGCTTGGCAATAATAAACTCTCCTTGTCCGGCTGTTGGAGAACGCTCATCATCATCCCATTCATCAATTTTATAATATTCTGGGCGATAAATAAACGATACTATATCGGCATCTTGCTCAATTGCTCCAGATTCTCTTAAATCTGATAATAGCGGACGCTTGCTCCCTCCTCTTGATTCTACTGCACGTGATAATTGTGATAAGGCAATTACAGGTATACTAAGTTCCTTTGCTAATGCTTTTAAGTTACGTGATATGGTTGATATTTCTTGCTCTCTATTTCCTGTTTTATTAGATCCACCTGCGGTCATTAATTGCAAATAATCTACCATGATTATTTTTATATCATGCTGTGATGCCAATCGACGTGCTTTTGCTCGTAAATCAAAAATTGATAGCGATGGCGTATCATCTATAAACAATGGTGCTTTTTCAAGGTTTTTAACCTTTACATTAAGCTGCTCCCATTCGTGTTTTTCTAGTTTCCCTGTTCTTAATTTTTCTGATGACAAGCCTGTTTCAGAAGAAATTAAACGGGTAATTAATTGTACCGAAGACATTTCTAATGAGAAAAAGGCAACACCCTTTCCTGCATCTACGGCAATATTTCTTGCCATAGTAAGTGTAAGCGCTGTTTTACCCATACCCGGACGTGCAGCAATAATAATTAAATCTGATGGTTGCCAACCAGATGTTAAGGCATCAACCTTATTAAATCCTGTAGGAATACCGCTTAAACCTTCTTTATTAGAGATCTCTTCGATTTTCTTTTTTGCTAAGATTACTAAATCTTGAGCTGTTTCGGTAGATTTTTTAATATTACCTTGAGTTACCTCATATAATTTAGCTTCAGCATTGTCTAATAAATCAAAAACATCTTTTGTTTCATCATAAGCGTCTTCTATAATTTCACTCGAAATTTTAATTAAACTACGCTGAATAAACTTTTGCAATATAATACGGGCATGAAACTCAATATGTGCCGATGATGATACTTTTTGTGTTAATGAAATTAGATAAAAATCACCTCCTGCTAGGGCTAATTTTTCATCTTTCTTTAATTGATTAGAAACCGTTAATAAGTCAACCGGTTCTGAGTTTTCAAAGAGTTTAAAAATAGCTTCAAAAATGTATTGATTGGCTTGTTTATAAAAAGCTTCAGGGTGTAAGATGTCTATTACATCATCTACTCCTTTTTTATCAATCATCATTGCACCAAGCACAACTTCTTCTAAATCAATAGCTTGAGGCGGTATTTTTCCTTTCTCTAAATTAATTAGTGTGCTTTTATCTACTTGATATCCTTTTGCAACATTTGGTTTTTCCATAACAACGAAAGTAGTGTAATTTGGTGGGTATACCACTTTATAGTAGTCCACAACTCATTAACAATAAGCCTGTTAATAAGTATTTATTTTTGTTAATATCGGTAAAAAAACCGAAGTTAATACTTCGGTTTTTTTTACTAGTATTGAATTTAGTATTGTTTACTCACTATAGACTCCCATAGTAGCGTATTTATCCATACGTTGTGTAACCAATTCTTCTGGTGATAACTTTTTAAATTGCTCAAAAGATTTTGTAATGGCTTTGGCTACGGTTGAATATGTTTTTTCTCTATCGCGGTGTGCACCTCCTAATGGTTCTTTAACAATTTCATCAACAAGACTCATTTTTTTCATGTCTTTTGCTGTTAATTTTAAAGCTTCAGCCGCTTGTTCCTTAAACTCCCAACTACGCCATAATATAGATGAACAAGATTCTGGAGAGATTACTGAGTACCATGTGTTTTCTAACATTAATACTTTATCTCCTACACCTATTCCTAATGCACCTCCTGATGCACCTTCTCCAATAATTACACAGATAATTGGCACTTTAAGACGTGTCATTTCTAAGATATTTCTTGCAATAGCCTCTCCTTGTCCGCGTTCTTCTGCTTCTAATCCTGGGTATGCACCTGGTGTATCAATAAGTGTTACTACTGGTATTCCGAATTTTTCTGCCGATTTCATTAATCGCAATGCCTTACGGTACCCTTCTGGATTTGCCATACCAAAGTTTCGGTATTGACGTGTTTTGGTATTGTATCCTTTTTGCTGACCAATGAACATATAGGTTTGTTTTCCTATTTTCCCTAAACCACCAATCATGGCCTTATCATCTTTCACATTTCTATCGCCATGTAGCTCAACAAAATCATCGCCGCATATTGCTTTAATATAGTCTAATGTATACGGACGAGACGGATGACGTGACATTTGTACACGTTGCCATGCGGTAAGACTACCATATATATCTTTTTTAGCAGCTGCTAATTTATCTTCTAATTGCTTATAGGCATCTGTGACATCTACATCACTTTCTTCTCCTAATACAGAGCATTTTTCTAATTGGTCTTCTAATTCCTTAATAGGAAGTTCAAAATCTAAATATTCCATAGTAATTTTTGGTATTATTTATATCGTAGCAAATATAAAAACTTTCGGTAGCAAATAATATTAAATTTCAGTTTTGTTGTCTTTTTTTAATGCAGACACCACACCATTAGCCACAACGGTTAAGACTATTATTAAGGCACCAACATAAAACAATGTTGGCATTATTTCTTCTTTTGGAAATAAAATAAGGGCAAGTATAATGGCATATATTGGTTCTAAATTTATAGCCAACATAACAACAAAAGCACTTAGCTTTTTTAATAAATCAATAGATACTATAAAGGCGTATGCTGTACATGCACTACTCAAGATAAATATCCATAGATAATCTAACGGCTGTAATGTAAAAAATTGTGTGTCTAAAAAACCACCAGAAATGGCTAAGTACACACTTAGCAATACTGTTCCGAATAGTAGTTCATAAAACGATATTACTACAGCGTTGTTATACTTAACATAAACAGCATTAAATACTGAAAAAAATGCAGATAAGAATGATGAACACAACGCAACTAACATGCCTAATTTTAAAGAAATTTCTGAACTATATATAACGTAAAGCCCAATAATTGCCAAAACGCCAAATAACAACTCCGTAAGATCAATCCTCTTTTTTTTGTATATAGCTTCTATAAATAATGTAAAAAAGGCACCTGTACTCATCATAGCCAAGGCTATAGATACGTTTGAAATTTTAATGGCGTAAAAAAATGTTATCCAATGCACACCAATAACTAACCCTCCAAAAGCATATTGTAATATTTGCTTTGGTGTTATTTTTAATGCAATCTTTTTAAAGCGAATAAATACGTATATTAATATACTTGCAAACAACATTCTATACCATACCAAAGGAATAGCATCAATACTAATCAATCTTCCTAAAATACCCGAAAACCCCCATATAAAAACAATAAGATGTAAATGTAAGTGGCTTTTTATATTAGCGTTTTGCATAGCGTAACAAAATTATAGCCAATACACCAAATACTATATTAGGCAACCATACAGCTAATAAAGGGTTTAATCCTGATTGGTTTGCCATGACGCTAAATATTTTATCTATAAAGATAAACACAAAAGCTAAGGCAATACCAAAGGCTAAGTTTACCCCCATTCCTCCCCTACGCTTCATTGCAGACACTGCTACAGCGATAATAGTTAATATAAATGCCGAAAACGGGATGCTCCATCGTTTATACTTTACTACTTCATACCTGCTTACATAAGTAGAGCCACGTAATTTTTCCTTTTTAATAAATGCTGATAGCTCACTATTACTTAGTGTTTCTGCAATATAATCTACTGGAGTTAAATCGTCTAAATCAAAATTAAACACCGTGTCCTTTTGAGTTTTATACTCTATACGGTCGTCATTTGTACCTATGTAGCGTTTTATATAATTTGTTAAACGATAAGACGAATCTTTTTCGATAAATTTAATTCGTGTGGCACTAATTTTATAGTCTAATTCTGTATCTGTAAAGTGCTCTAATGAAAAATTAAAAGCTTGCATGTTTTTAGCATCAAAGCTAGATACATACAGGTACTGGTCTTTATCTATCTGTCGAAACACATTATTTGTTTCTCTGTGTTTACGAGTGGTATAGATATACTCATACTTAAATTGGTTATATTCTTTACTTGCATTTGGCAGTACATACATACCAATTATAAAGAAAAGTACTGCTAAAAAAGAGGCCCCTACAAGATAAGGACGTAAAAATCTGAAAAATGAAATACCCGAACTTAATATGGCTATAATTTCGGTTTTATTAGCCAGCTTTGAAGTGAACCATATAACTGATAAAAATAAAAATAAAGGAAACAATAAGTGTCCCATATATATGGTAAAATTAAAGTAGAAATACATTGCCTTTTCAATAGGAGCATTACTAGCAATAATATTATCAATTTTACTAGATAAATCAACCATTATTCCGATAGGAATAAACAACAGCATCATTACAGAAAATGTTGCTATATAGCGTTTTAGGATGTATCTATCTATTATACTTAACATTACAAACGGTTATTCATTTGTTTTACCATTTTTTCTTTCCATTCCTTAAAGTCACCCGCAATAATATGCTTACGCGCTTCACGAGTTAACCAAAGGTAGAATCCTAAGTTATGAATGGTTGCTATTTGCTTTCCTAACATTTCATTTACAGTAAATAAATGACGTACATAAGCTTTAGAATAGTATGTATCTACCCAAGTAATTCCCATTGGGTCGATTTCTGAAAAGTCATCAGCCCATTTTTTATTTTTAATATTGATAGAACCGTATGCTGTAAACAACATTCCGTTACGTGCATTACGAGTTGGCATTACACAATCAAACATATCTATACCTAGTGCTATGTTTTCTAAAATGTTAATAGGCGTTCCTACTCCCATTAAATACCGTGGTTTTTCTTCTGGCAATACCTCACAAACCACCTCTGTCATAGCGTATAGTTCTTCTGCTGGCTCTCCAACAGACAAACCTCCAATTGCATTTCCTACAGCCTCTCTTGAAGCTATAAACTCTGCAGATTGACGACGCAAATCTTTATATGTACTTCCTTGAACTATTGGAAAAAATGCTTGGTCAAAACCATATTTCACAGGACTTTTATCTAGATGATTAATACACCTGTCAAGCCATCTGTGCGTCATATGCATAGAGCGTCTTGCGTAGTTATAATCACACGGATATGGTGTACATTCATCAAAAGCCATAATAATATCGGCACCAATACTACGCTGAATATCCATTGAAAATTCTGGCGAAAAGAAATGGAATGATCCATCAATATGCGACTTAAATTTTACACCCTCTTCTTTTATTTTTCTATTAGAAGATAAAGAGTATACTTGATATCCTCCAGAATCGGTTAAAATATTTCTATCCCAATTCATAAACTTATGCAAACCTCCAGCTTTTTCAAGTATTTCAGTTCCTGGTCTCAAGTACAAATGATACGTATTTCCGAGAATAACATCTGGGTTTATTTCATTCTTAAGCTCTGATTGGTGCACGCCTTTAACAGTACCAATAGTACCTACAGGCATAAATATAGGAGTTTCAATTACCCCGTGATCTGTTTGCATCTCCCCTGCTCTTGCTTTTGACTGTGCGTCGGTTGCGTGTATTTTAAAAGTCATATAAAAATATCAATATACCGGCAAATATAGGAACAAATCTATCAGTACTTCTTAATAAAATCAAAATTGTTAGCAAATTGCTTTTTTGGTTAATAATTGACTGTACAATTGTTTTGTTAAAGGGATATAAAAATCTATTTTTGCGCCTATATTCTAACACACACACATGTCAACACAACAGTTACAAGATCAAGTTATTCAAGTTCGTAGAGATATTTTACGAATGGTGCATAAAGTAAGCTCTGGACACCCAGGAGGCTCTTTAGGTTGTACCGAATTTTTAGTATGTCTATATGGTAATATCATGACGCATGATACCAATTTTACAATGGATGGTAAAAACGAAGATTTATTCTTTTTATCAAACGGACATATATCTCCTGTTTATTACAGTGTTTTAGCACGTAATGGGTATTTTCCTGTATCAGAGCTAAGCACATTTAGGCTATTAAACACCCGTTTACAAGGGCACCCAACAACCCATGAAGGTTTAGAAGGTATCCGCATTGCATCGGGGTCATTAGGGCAAGGAATGAGTGTTGCTATTGGAGCAGCTTTAACTAAAAAGTTAAACGGCGAAGATACTACAGTATATAGCTTACACGGCGATGGTGAACTACAAGAAGGGCAAATTTGGGAAGCAGCTATGTATGCTGCTGGTAACAAAGTCGACAACTACATTGCTACTGTAGATTATAACAAAAAACAAATTGATGGTGCTACAGATGATGTATTACCATTAGGTGATTTAAAAGCCAAGTTTGAAGCTTTTGGATGGGATGTTTTAGAGGTTTTTAAAGGTAATGACATTGATGCTATTTTATCAGGTATGGCAGATGCTAAAAGCAGAACCGGAAAAGGAAAACCTGTTTGTGTGTTACTACATACAGAAATGGGTAATGGTATTGATTTTATGATGCACACACATGCTTGGCATGGTAAAGCACCAAACGATGAGCAACTAGCTAATGGTTTAGCTCAAAACCCTGAAACACTAGGAGACTACTAACCCACTAACGTAAATAACAATGAAAAAATATATAGATCAAGGTAAAAAAGATACACGTTCTGGTTTTGGAGCAGGATTAGCAGCAGTGGGAAAAGCAAACGAAAATGTAGTTGCCCTTTGTGCCGATTTAGTTGGTTCTTTAAAAATGAATGAATTTATTGACAATAACCCTGAGCGATTTTTCCAAATGGGAATCACCGAAGCACACATGATGAGTGTTGCTGCAGGAATGACTATTGGTGGTAAAATACCTTTTACAGGAACATTTGCTAACTTTTCTACAGGACGCGTATATGACCAAATTCGTCAATCTATTGCATACTCTGATAAAAATGTAAAAATTTGTGCCTCTCATGCCGGATTAACACTTGGAGAAGATGGTGCAACACACCAAATATTAGAAGATATTGGTTTAATGAAAATGCTACCAGGAATGGTGGTTATTAACCCATGTGATTATAACCAAACAAAAGCTGCAACTATGGCTATTGCAGATTATGTTGGTCCTGTTTACCTACGTTTTGGACGCCCAAAAGTAGCAAACTTTACTCCTGTTGATCAAAAATTTGAAATAGGAAAAGCAATACAACTAACCGAAGGTACTGATGTTACTATTGTTGCTACCGGACATTTAGTTTGGGAATCTTTAAAAGCTGCTGAAGCTTTAGAGAAAAAAGGCATCTCTGCCGAAGTCATTAACATACATACTATAAAACCATTAGATGACGCTGCTATTTTAGCTTCTGTTGCTAAAACTGGATGTATTGTTACTGCAGAAGAGCACAATCATTTAGGTGGTTTAGGAGAAAGTGTTGCTAGAGTATTAGCACTAAACACACCTACCCCTCAAGAGTTTGTAGCAACCAATGACACCTTTGGAGAGTCTGGAACACCTGAGCAACTAATGAAAAAATACGGATTAGATGATACTGCAATTATTGCTGCAGTAGAAAAAGTTATTGCACGTAAGTAATAATTAGGCACTAGGCAAAAATAAAAAATCAGTTTTCTTGTATGAGAAAGCTGCTTTTTGTTTGCTGTTTATTGTAAAGGATTTGGGAATGTTTTTATTACTATTTTCTGTAAGAATTTGGGATAAGTGCGACTAAAATATAAATTAAACACTCGATATGTTGTATTCCTGTTTTCTGTTCGCTTTTCCCTAGTTTCTACTCACTTTTTTCTACCACATTCTTCTTTAAGCGATAACTGCGCTCGTTATACATTTTAGAGGCTAATACAATATGGCTTAATGCATCTTCTTCCAATTGTTTATCTACCGGTATTTTAATATGTGTAGTATCGTTTTTTAAATGATACTGTACCGTTTCGCCTTTAGGCTGTAATATAACCACCTCATTACCTACACGGAAAGCATTTATACTATGAAACTGCATAATTGCCCTTCCTGGTGTGTCTTCTGGTAACTGCACTAAGTTTCGTCCTGGCATAGGTGTTTCTACATCTAAGCCCATTAGGTCTAATACCGTAGGCATTAAATCTATCTGACTACACAGTTTATTATATATGCTTGTAGGAACATTAGGACCAACAATTACTGCTGGTATATGAAATTTATGAACTGGCACTAGGTAATCTCCAAAAGTACGTGTGTTATGGTCTGCTACTACTACAAATATTGTATTGTCATAATAAGCTTCTTTTTTTGCCAACTCAAAAAACTTTCCAATGGCATAATCTGCATATTTAATAGCATTATTTACAGTGTTTTTAGGCTGTTCATGTAATGTTATTCTACCATCAGGAAACTCAAAGGGCTCATGATTAGATGTTGAGAATAACATTGAGAAAAAAGGCTTATCACCGTATGATTTATATAAGTCATTGGCTTTTACTGCCAAGTCTTCGTCAGAATAACCCCACACCCCTCTAAAGGCAGATTTAGATTCATCATAATCAGTTTCATCAATAATATTATCAAATCCGTTTCCATTAAAAAACCCAGCCATATTATCAAAATTAGCCATTCCTCCGTATACAAAACTGGTATCATAACCCTTTTGTTTTAAGGCATCTGCTACTGTAAAAAAACCGTTTTGAGCATTACTCAGTTTTACAACACTACGTGATGCTGTTGGCGGAAATCCTGTTACTACAGCTTCTATACCACGTACACTACGTGTACCGGTGCTATAGATATTGGTAAAAGTCATGCCTTCTTCAGAAAGCGAATCTAAATTTGGAGTAAGTGGTAAACCTCCTAAATGCCCTACATATTCTGCCCCTAAACTTTCTTGCAAGAAGATGACCAAATTGTATGGTTTTTCTTTTTTAACCGTTGATTTTTGCGTGTGTAATAAAGGAATACTACTATCTGTAAAATCTGCTTTAGTAGCCGTCATGTATTTTTTTACATTTTTTAAAGCCACATCTGCATTCATAGTACCATACATTTTAGTCATATCGCCCTCATGTTTTAAAGAGTATATGGCAAAAGATACTGTATAAAGTGAGTTTAATGCCAAGCTATTGGTAAACTGACTAGAAGAGAACACTGCATTACTACCATTTATAGGTCTCTTAGATGTTAGGCTTGAGCGAATACCAAAAAACAATACAAAAGCGACTAGCGGCAGTACTATTAGTTTTTTAACATATGGGGTATCATATAACTGAAACCAAGTTTTTGATTTTTTATATATAAACCTAAACGCAACGCTTAAAAATGCAAATCCAATAAGTAATAACCAACCAAAACTTTTAAGCAACATGTTTGCAACTTCTTTAGGATATACTAAGTACTCTACAAATAAGCGGTTTGGACGTGTATCATACTGATATAAAAAGTTTGGCGTTGCCAACTCCATAAACAATAATAGGCCTATTCCAAATGCCAAGTATAATCTAATAAACATTGCTATTTTTCGCAACACTACTGAGGGTAGCAATAATAATAAGACTACTGGCAGGGCTGCAAAATAGGAAAGCATAATAATATCAAATCGGACTCCTATAATAAAGAGTTTCCAAAAGCTTTCGGTTTCAAAAACACGAGCGCTAAAACCAATAACTAATAATAGTCTACTAAAACTTAGTAATGCTAGTCCGATACTATAAAATATCAATATTGGTTTTAAAAATTTAAAATGCTTTATCATAATCTTATGTATTTAAAATTTTACGTAATATTTGTGTGTAAATTTGGTGAAGCAATACTGCTATAATCACTCCAAAAAACATTCCGGTAAGCACATCTGCAGGGTAATGTACCCCAATGTATATTCTACTATAACCTACCAAAACAGCCCAAACAAGTAATAATTTTAAGGCATGCGTATAATAAGGTTTAAAGACTTTACCTAAAAAAACAGCTACTCCCATGGCGCTTGCAGCATGTGCTGAAAAGTAACCATATTTTCCGCCACAGCTAGACTTTACCAATCGCATACTTGATGCTACAATATCTTCATGACAAGGACGCAAACGTAAAAACAAAACTTTTTTAAATAAGTTTGCTAATTGGTCGGTTAGTGTAACCAACACAGCAACACAAAGCAATGTTACTAAAAACTGTTTAAGTCCCATTTTTTTATACAATAGATATATTAAAAACAAGTAAAAAGGAATGGCGTTCCATTTACCAGTAATAAACATCCAGAATCCGTCAAACAAAGGTGTTCCTAAACTATTTAGGTATAAAAATAATTGTTGATCAAGCTGTATTAGTTCATTCATCATAAAACAACTTATTCATCGTAATGGGCTACTTCTCTATCATAAAACGCACTAGCTTCTTTAATGCAGATTCCTGCCTCATCTAAAAGTTCTTCTTCATCACTTTTATCAAAATCTTCGAGCCACTCAATTTCATCATCTTCTAAATTGATAATAAATCTAGGAAAATCTGTATGTATAACGAAAATTGCATTTGGATAATCAGTATTATCACCTAATATAAACTTTGGTAACTCCATATATTGTTAATCTTTAATTAATTTTTTAGTAATATAATTGAATCGTAAAAATAATAAAACTGCTGCAACCGACAAGCTTACTAGCAATCCTATCCAGACACCTGAGCTTTTATACTCTGTATATAAGCCCAAATAAAAACTTATCGGAAACCCTATAAGCCAATATGATATAAATATGAGTAAAGTTGGTACTTTAACATCTTGTAAACCTCTTAGTGCACCAAGCACAACCACTTGAATACCATCAGATATTTGAAATACCGCAGCTATTAATAGTAAGGTAGACGCTATTTTAACCACTTCTATAGTGTTTGACAAGTCGCCTAAATTATTATAGTTTACAAATAAATCTGGGAATATATTATGACATGCAACAAAAATAGCCGCAAATATAATTTCAATAAAAATAGTTAATAGAAATATAGAAAATGCTACGCGTCTTAATTCTTTAAATTGCTGTAAACCCTTTTGGTTTCCTACTCGAATCATTGCAGCAACACTTAACCCCATACCAACCATAAAAGTTAGTGACGATAGTTTAAGTGCTATTTGGTTTGCTGCCTGTGCATTACTACCTAAGACACCTGAAAGCCATACAGCAGCAATAAAAATAGTGACCTCAAAAAACATTTGCAATGCTGATGGAATTCCTAAATTAACAATCTTTTTTAACATTGATTTTTGAACAACTCTAAAGTTAAGATTACTAATATAAGGCTGAAACTTTTTCTTAGACCTTAATAATGCCCAAATAAATAGTACCATTATTATTCGTGAAATTAGTGTACCAATTGCAGCACCTACAATACCTAACTCTGGAAAACCAAGTTTACCATATATTAGTACATAGTTTAAACACACATTAATTAAATTAGCCACTAGGGTTGCCCACATGGCGTATTTTGTTTGTGATAGTCCGTCAGAGAATTGCTTAAAACCTTGAAAAATAATCATTGGAATTAATGAAAAAGCAACTATTTCAAGATACGGAATGGCTAGTTCTACAACCGCTTCTGGCTGCTGCATATACCCCATTAAAGGCTCTAGTAAAAGCATTACGCCAAATAGTACTATTCCTAAAACGGTACATAGCAATAAACCATGTTTAAATACTGATTTTCCTTTTTTAACATCTCCTGCAGCATCAGCCTCTGCAATTAATGGTGTAATTGCAGTTGAAAAACCAATTCCTAAAGACATTGCTATAAACAAAAAACTATTACCTAATGATACTGCCGCAAGTGCTGTAGTACCAATTTTACCCACCATAATATCATCAACCAAGCCCACTAAAGTATGCCCTACCATACCCAACATAACTGGGTAAGCAAGTTTTAAATTATATTTAAATTCTTTGGTATAAGCTGAAAACATGAATGTATTCTATATTTTTAAAGCGCAAAGATATATGATAGCGTGTAAAGGAAGGCTATTTTTTAAGGGGTTTATTTTGTATGACCTCATAAGTGTCAAATAAGTATACCAACGATGCCATTGTTGCTGCTCCTAGAGCCAGCTCTCTTTTGTTGACATGCTCAAAAGTATCGCTAGCTGCGTGATGATGATCAAAATAGCGTTGTGAGTCTGGCCTCAAACCGCACAATACGTTATCCCCCTTTAAAGGTCCAACATCTGCACCGCTGCCTCCTTTTTCAAAATAGTGTATTAAATAAGGTTTAAATAGTGGTTTCCATTGCAATACTTTTTTAAAGTTTTCATCAGAACAATCAAACGAAAAGCCACGTGGTGTAAACCCTCCAGCATCGCTTTCTAGAGCAAACACATGGTTCTCTTGTTTTTGTTTAGCAATTTTAGCATATTTCTTTCCGCCACGTAATCCGTTTTCTTCATTCATAAACAGCACTACTCTAATGGTGTGTTTTGGTTTATAATTAGTTTGCTGAAACAAACGCAATACTTCCATAGACTGTACAACCCCAGCGCCATCGTCATGAGCACCATCACCTAAATCCCATGAATCTAGATGTCCGCCAACAATCATTATTTTGTCGGGATAAGTACTTCCCGTTATTTCTCCAATAACATTGTATGATTGTACATCTGGTAGCTGCTTACAATGTTGAGAAAAATAAAATTTAGTTTTAGGGTTTAATTGTAGCATTGTGCTTAATAGCTCAGCAGCATTTGTACTAATTGCTGCAGCTGGTATTCTATTTTTAACTGCTGTATTACCATAACTCATTGATCCGGTATGTGGCAAATCGTCTAAGCGTAAATTTACCGAGCGTACAATAACGCCTACAGCACCATATTTTATGGCTTTTTCTGCACCGCTATAACGCTGATCTACACAACCTCCGTAAGCCTGAAATGTACTAATTAACTCTGCCTGCATTGGTCGGTTATAGAATACTATTTTTCCTTTAATTTTTTCTGCACCTAAGGCGTCTAATTCGTCAAAGTTTTGCACCTCTACAAGCCCTGCTTTAATACCGCCTGGTGGTGTAGCCACAGATCCTCCTAAGGCACATACTGGCACTTGTGTTGTTTGCAGTGATGCAGATTCTATATAGGCATATTCTTTAGCACCACGTATCCATTTTGGCACCATTACAGGCTGCAACCAAACTCTATCTAAGCCTAGTGCTTCTAGTTCTAACTTGGTGTACTCTACTGCTCTTTCTGCATTGTATGATCCTGAAAGTCGGCCGCCAATTTGTGTAGATAAATGTGCCAGCCACTCATAAGACTTTCCGTTTAGCAAGGCTGTATCATAGATATTTCTAAGTTGTGCTTCATCTGTTTTTTGTGAGAAAACTAAAGTTGATAAAAATAAGGCTATTATAGTGTGCTTAAAGGTCATGGTGTTACTTTTTACTATTTAATACGCTACAATAACGGCATTATAAAATAAAAAATACTTAAAAAAATGTAAAAAGGATTTTGAGTAACTTAAAGATCAGTAAACTAAGATAGTAGTGCTAAAAACTCTGTTTCTGTTAAAATAGTAACCGTTCCTAATGCAGTTGCTTTTTTTAGTTTGCTTCCTGCTTTTTCGCCAACTACCAAATAGTTTAGTTTTGCGCTGACACCACTTATTGTTTTTCCGCCATTTTGTGCTACCATATCTTTAGCAGCATCACGAGTAAATTGCGTTAATTTTCCTGTAAACAAAAACGACTTACCACTAAATAATGTGCTGGATAGCACTAAGTCTTCTTCTTTTATTTGTAATTGCACACCAGCTGTGGCTAATCGGTTAATAACCGCTACATGTCGGTCGTCTTTAAAAAAGGACACAACGCTCTCTGCTATGCGTACACCAATTTCATCTACGCTTTCTAAATTTTCTTGACTAGCATTTTGCAGTGCTGCTATTGTTTTATAGTGTCTTGCTAATTTTTTAGCAACTGTTGCGCCTACAAATCGGATGCCGAGACCAAATAATACTTTTTCAAAAGATACCGTTTTTGATGCTTTAACACCTGATATTAAATTTTGCGCAGACTTTTCTGCCATACGTTCTAAAGGCAGGATTTGTTCAACTGTTAAATCATATAAATCTGCATAGGTTGTTACTAATCCTTCATGATATAATAAACTAACCGTTTCTCCTCCTAGTCCATCAATATCTAGTGCTTTTCTGCTAATATAGTGTTGTATTCGTCCTATAATTTGCGGTGCGCAGCCCAACTCATTAGGACAATAATGTTTGGCATCTCCTTCTACACGTACCAATGGTGTGCTACATTCTGGGCAGTCGCTTGCATAATTTGTTTTAGCAGATGTATCTGGTCGTTTTGTAGTATCTACTCCAACAATTTTTGGAATAATCTCACCACCTTTCTCTACAAACACAGTGTCGTTTACACGAATATCTAACTTTTCTATTTGATCTGCATTATGTAATGACGCACGTTTTACAGTAGTACCAGCTAATAATACAGGTGTTAAATTGGCTACAGGAGTAATAGCCCCTGTTCTACCTACTTGATATGAGATGCTTTCTAAGGTTGTAGCAACCTGCTCTGCTTTAAACTTATAAGATATTGCCCAGCGTGGCGATTTTGCAGTATATCCTAATTCTTCTTGCTGATAAATGTTATTCACTTTTATAACCACCCCATCTATTTCATATGGCAGTTCATGGCGGGCAGCTTCCCAATGGTTTACAAAAGTAATAACCTCATCAATACTATTTGCTTTTTTTGCATGCTTGGGCACTTTAAAGCCAAATGAACGTGCTTGCTCCAAGCTATTAAATTGCGTATCGATATTTTGTTGTCCGTCTGCGGCTATAATACTATATAAATAGCACTCTAATGGTCGTTGTGCCGTAACACTACTATCTTGCAGCTTTAAACTTCCTGATGCTGTATTACGCGGGTTCATGTATGGCTCTTCACCATTGGCAATACGGATATCATTCATTTTATGAAAACCAGCAATAGGCAACATAATTTCTCCTCTAATATCAAAATCACTTGGGTAATTACCGTGTAATTGTAGGGGTATGGTTTTTATTGTTTTAATATTAGTAGTAACATCATCGCCTTCAAAGCCATCACCTCTAGTAACTGCACGTACTAGTTGTCCGTTTGTATATGTTATACTTATCGAAGCGCCATCATATTTTAACTCACAGGTATAAGACAGTTGCTCATTGGTATCTAATATTTTCTGAATTCGTTTTTCCCAATCTAACAAGTCTTCTTTAGAATATGAATTATCTAATGAATACATGCGGTTGCGATGTGCAATGGTTTCAAAATTTTTGGTAAGCCCTCCTCCTACGCGTTGGGTAGGTGAATTGGCATCATAAAACATTGGATATTGCTCTTCTAAAGACTGTAACTCTTTTAGCTTTACATCAAACTCATAATCCGATATTACTGCAGCATCTAATGTATAATAGTTATAATTATGCTCATGCAACGCTTCTCGTAACTCTTGGATTTTATTTTCTGGATTCATGTATAGCGAATGGCTTATTTTTTATAATGCTTTTTATACTTAATATAAGATAGTAAACCTAGTACAGCCCAGACAGCTAATGCTATAAGAATAGTGTTATTAGACACCGATTTATCTCCACTAGCATAAGAATGTAGCCCTACCAAATAGAAGTTTACTCCAAAATAGGTAAACAAAATAGATCCAAAACCTAAAATAGCTATCCAATTAAAAAACCAACGACTTCTTAAGCCTGGAACCAATCTCATATGAATAATAAACGCATATACCATAATACTAATTAGCGCCCAAGTTTCTTTTGGGTCCCAGCCCCAATAGCGTCCCCACGATTCATTTGCCCACATACCTCCCAAAAAGTTTCCTATGGTTAATAGCACCAAACCTACGGTTAATGCCATTTCTGATATGATTGTGATTTCTTTTATATTCAAATCCATTTTTAGCTTGTTTGCACTTGTGGTAAACAGCATTAATAATAATGCTACTACACCTAAAATTGCACCCAAAGTAAACGGTCCGTAACTTGCTACAATAATAGCCACATGAATCATTAACCAATAACTATCTAATACAGGAGCTAAAGTACCTATTGACGGATCTATAAAGTTTAAGT
This sequence comes from Flavobacteriaceae bacterium, assembly GCA_965178655.1. Taxonomy (GTDB): domain Bacteria; phylum Bacteroidota; class Bacteroidia; order Flavobacteriales; family Flavobacteriaceae. The sequence continues at coordinate 71,518 of OZ238266.1, read as the reverse complement.
TTGCAACCCATAACAACATTGCTGTTACAAAAGCTGTAGCGGCAATAGTTAAATCGGATTTTTTACCAAATAATAAACCAAATAGCATCGTTGCCCAAGCAACGTAAATGATTGACTCATAAGCATCACTCCAAGGGGCATGTCCGGAGATGTACCAACGTGCAATTAAACCTACTGTATGCACTATAAAGCAAATGATTATGGCTGTTTTTAATGTAAATATTATTTTACTAATCCATTTTTTATTCGAAAATATTTGCAGCATTAAAACAACAAACAATAACATTCCAAAGCCAATATAATAACGCATTAGTTTTTTGAAAACATTGTATTTGTTATATATTAACTCTGCTTTTATTTTTCCGGCTGATGGCAGTATTTCTGCACTGTATTTTTGTTGGATAATTTTAAAGCCTTCTAATAGTTTATCTGCCGACTCATAATTTCCAGATTTTTTTCCGGAAATTAACGCACTAATATATGCTGGCAACAGACTTTTAATATTGGTATTCATTTCATCATTACCGTAATTTACTTGTCCCAATTCAGGGTAAGCCACCCATTTATTATTACTATCGTCTGGTATTGGAAAGATTTTAAGAATAGTTCCCATTAAAGCGCCAGAAAGCAATTGTTCTTGTTCGTAAAGCTTTTTAAGGTCTTTCTGAAACTTATTAGGATTAAATGCTTTTGTGGCATCTTCCAACTGCTTATCTGTAATTTTATGATTCCCTTGATTGTCATAAAAATCTGCTAATGCGGCATATTTTGTATTAGCTGGCAGACCTAAGGTTTTGCGAATACTATCGTTTCCTCTTTTAAGTTTTATAACCGGAACATCAAACCATAATCGGCTATTTTGAATCATTGATAAAAACACCTGATTGGCATCTAAACCTTCATAAGTATCTCTTTCGGAAAGTTTTCGGAGTAATTCTGAAGCATAGGTGTTTACCGGTTTCATACGGCCGCCAAAATCTTGTAATACTACGGCTCCAAATTTTGCAGCTTCGGTTTTTGAAAATGAACGGTGCTTAATAATAGAGTCTACCGCTTTTTTATCGAGTTTTGTGTGCAAAGGTGCCTGCGCATATCCTACTGTTCCAGCAACAAAAAACAATATTGTTAGCAGCTTGCTCTTTTTGGCTTTTATTTTATTAAGCTTTTGTTTTAAATATGAAAACCGTGTGTTTTTAGTAAATATAATTGCAATCATGGCAATGTATAGCAATACATAGCCTAGATATGAAATCCAAGTTCCCCAAAAATCATGGTTAACTGATAGCACGGTTCCTTTCTCATCTGGATCAAAACTTGCTTGAAAAAACTTATATCCCTTATAGTCTAGAATATTATTCATGAAAATTTCATAATCAAAAGATGAGTTTTGTTCTTGCACCGTTACAATACTCTTAAAGCTTTTAAAAGCCTTTTCATTTCCTGGAAATTTTTCAGCAATAAAATCATTTAACTGAATTGAAAACGGCAATTTTAATTGTTTAGAGCCATAACCTAAATGAAACTTTAGACCACCAACAATAACTGTTTTTAATTCATTTAGCACGCCTTTTCCGCCTAGCAATGTTATATTTTGGGTGTCCTCATTTACCGTTACCGCAATAGTTACGGCATCTTCTACAGACTGACCACTGGCATCTTTTACCACTTCGTAATTTCCGCGTACAACAGGGTCTGGCAATACAAATTGTGTTTCTCCTAAGCTATATAGTGATCTAAATTTTAATTCTTGAACACTATCCTTTACAACAGGACTTTGCTTTTGTGTGGCCATTTGCATTACTGTTCCCTCAAACGGTGTATCTATTGTAGGGACTTCTAAAATATCCGAAATATTAATAGCCCCTTGGGTTGGCTTGTTAAATGCAAATAGTATATTATGAATGTTTTCTACTTTTCCTTCTTCTAAAAAATGCTCGTGACGTGTACCTCCACTAGCTTCTACTAATTTCAGATATCTTTTACCTGTTTCATTTTCAACCAATCCGGTAGTAGCGCCTTTAATAAAGTTGACTTGCTCAATTTTTATTGGAATATTGTTATAATCGGAAATAATTTCAAATTTATTAGACAATTTTTCAGACAGCATGACCTCTTTTTCTAAAGCACGACGCTGTGCTACGCCATTAATCTCAAAATTACCATCTACCAATGCCTTTATATATACTTTTTCTGATAAAAAGGCATTGGTACTTGCCCCTTCGCGAATTGGCATTATACCTTCAAAACCAATATATCGTGTTACAAAAGCACCTAAAATAATAAACACAAAAGCCAAGTGCATGGTTAGTGTGGCCCATTTTTCTTTTTTATATAAACGGTATTTAATAATGTTTCCTGCAAAATTCACCATAAATAATGCCATTATGGTCTCAAACCACCAAGCGTTATATATTAGTGTTCTTGAGTATGGTGTTGGTGATGTTGTTGCCCCCATATCTAAAAAAGTACCTACTGCCATTGCTGCTGCAAATACAATAAATAAAATAGCCATTAATCGGGTGGAAAATAATATTCTAGCAAGGATTGATTTCATCTGTCTGTCTTTAATAAAATAACGCTTACAAAAATACATTATTTATATCAATGGATATATAGATAAAAGACAAATAATAGATAGACTTTTCAACAAAAAAAGTAGCTACTAGACTAAGACTACAATCAGGTGTTTTTACGCGCTTTAAAAATCTCCATAAATAAAAAAATAGAGATGTTTCTTGCTCGGTTTTTAGCTAAACTAGCCACCTCTCCAGTATACAAATCGTCTAATGTTGTTATCCATATTTGCAACCACAAACCAAACAAATCATTAGTTATAGTGTGGTTATTAGCCAAATCTACTTCTACATGCTTTTTTAGAGGGTTGCCTGAGAATACATTTTTTTGAAATAGTTGACTTTCCCAAAAATCAGTTAAATGTATTAAATGTGCATCCCAATCATCTATGGCTTTATTAAAAATAGGACCTAACTCACTATTTGAACGAATTTTATCATAAAAAGCATGAACTAAAACCTGTATATCTCCTCTACCTGTAATATCTTTTTTCATATGGCACTGATGTTTTTACGCGATAAAGCACGTCTATAACACAAAGATATAGCTTTTTACTTTTATACAAGATACAATTAGGTTACTTTAGCTTTATGATAAATATTGTTATTTTAGGTGCTGGAAATGTAGCTACACATTTATATCGCGTTTTTGAAACATCTACAGAAACTACTGTTGTACAAGTGTATAATAGAAACTCAGAAAAGTTAAAGTTTTTTGCTGAAAAAACAAACACTACAACAGACCTCTCTGCGCTTAAAACTGCCGATATTTACATTATTGCTATTACAGATGATTATATATCAGATTTATCTGAGGCACTTCCGTTTCAAAACAGATTAGTAGTGCACACCTCTGGCAGTATAGACATCACAAAACTTTCTAGCAAAAACAGAAGAGGTGTTTTTTACCCACTGCAAACCTTTTCTGCAGCAACAACAATTAATTTTTTAAACATACCCATATGTTTAGAAACCGAAAGTAATACTGATTTAAACACACTTAAAACACTTGCAGAACAGATTTCAAACACGGTACACATTATTGACTCTAAGCAGCGAAAAGCATTACACATTGCTGCTGTTTTTGTAAATAACTTTACCAATCATTTATATCAAAAAGGAGAAGAAATTTGTTTAGAAAATAATGTAGATTTCAAACTTTTAAAACCTTTAATTTTAGAAACTGCAAACAAAATACAGGACCTCTCTCCAAAAAATAGTCAAACAGGACCTGCAAAACGACAAGATAAGAACGTCATTGAACAACATTTAACGTTTTTAAAAACCAATAATCAACAAGATATATACAAATTATTGACCAACTCAATACAACACACACATGGCAACAAGTTATAAAGAACGTATGAATACTATTACAACATTTATTTTTGATATAGATGGCGTATTAACCGATGGCACTATTATGGTAACTACCGAAGGGGAATTATATAGAAATATGAATATTAAAGATGGATATGCTTTAAAATCGGCCGTTTTAGCTGGATATAATGTTTGCATAATCTCTGGAGGAAGCAATGAAGGAGTTCGTAAACGTCTTGAAGGATTATCTATCCCTGATATATATTTAGGCTGCCATAAAAAAACTGAAGCATTTAATGAATACTGTAGTAAGAAGAACATTAAACCCGAACAAATACTTTATATGGGTGATGATATCCCAGATATTCCAGTTATGAAGCTTGTAGGACTACCTACTTGTCCGCAAGATGCCGCTACCGAAGTTAAAGAGGTTTCCCTTTACATTTCTCCTAAAAACGGCGGAAAAGGCTGCGGAAGAGATGTTATTGAGCAAGTAATGCGTGTACAAGGAAAATGGATGACACAATTTGAAGCGAAGTATGATTAAGCTACTACAACGCATAGAATACAAAACACTTATCACCATAATACTAAGCTTATGCGCTATTAAATATACGCTATTTGAGCTCCCACAATTTAAGGCAGCCGCAATGACAACAGCTTTAGATAATTGGACGTTCATAAGTTTGCTACTTGCCATACTTTGTATTGTTTCGGCAGGGCATATTAGCAGAAATCAATTAACCAAAACCTACAAAGACAATACCAATGTTTTTATTGGACTTACAGTTATAGGTGTATTACTTGGCATATATACCACATGGCAAATAGAGCGAAATAGCTATGCCATTTTCTTTTTAATCATTTCGGCAGGTATGCACTACCTGACAACAATTCATAAAAAAACTCTTTTTCTTGGAAACATACTGTACGCAATACTTATTAGCAGTTGTATTCTTGTTTTTGGTATTATTGAACTTACCCCAATGATAACAGACAACAACCGAGACGCCTATTTATTTGTTTTTAAACTTTTAAGTGAATGGAGTTTATTTGTATTTGGAATTACAGTGCTTATAAAGACAATTCAGGATATTATTGCTACCAATAACGATTACCAAAACAAACAACACACATTACCTATTGCTATTGGTCGTAAGCGCAGTAAATATATTGCGTTTGCAATATGCACTAGTATTCTTTTTTCTTGCACATATTACACCCTTACCTATTTAAGCGGCAATTCAATTTTATTATTCTTTGGATTATTTTTTGTTATTGGTCCGCTATTTTTTTGCTGCATCAAACTAATTACCGCAAAGACAATTAAACAGTTTACCCTAATTAACAATACTCTAGAAATTATTGTTCCGTTAACAACAATAAGCGCATTAGTATTTAAAATAAGTAGCCTATGCTAGCCAACGCATTAAAAGACAAGCATATCATATTAGCATCAGGATCACCTAGGCGTCAACAGTTTTTAACAGACCTAAATATCCCGTTTGAAATTCGTTTAAAAGAAGTTGATGAAGTCTACCCACCTACTTTAAGACACTTTGAAATTACCAATTATTTGGCACAATTAAAATCACTTCCTTTTGAAAAAGAACTCAAAAAGAACGACATATTAATTACTAGCGATACCATTGTATGGCACAATAACAAAGCGTTAGGAAAACCCCGAAGCAAAGAAGAAGCGTTTAACATGCTAAGCGCATTAAGTAATGCTACACATGAAGTTATTACATCGGTATGCTTAAAGACAACCTGTTTTCAAAAAACAATTTCTAGCATTACTAAGGTAACTTTTAAAGCATTAACACCTCAAGAAATTAACTACTACATTGACAACTACCAACCTTTTGACAAAGCCGGAAGTTATGGTATTCAAGAATGGATTGGCGCTATTGGTATTACCAAAATTGAAGGCGACTATAATACTGTTGTTGGGTTTTCTGTACAAAAAACATATACCGAACTCATTTCTATTGCAAAGCGTTAAATTTAACTACATGACAAAAAAACACCTTCTTAATTTACTCTTCTTAATTTTAGTAACAAACACTTTTGGACAGGAGCGCAAATTCTGCTTAGACCTTGGATTACAGTGGCACCTACCAGAACGATATTTTAATAGTGAATTACCCATGTATAACCAATCAAATGCAGGGGCTGGATTTCATATTCAACCTAAATGGTATTACAAGAAAAATACTACAGTAGGTATAAATATTGAATATGCTATGGTACAAGAAAACGCAACAACAGACAATATTGACATGCTTAGTGTTTTTTCTTTTGCCCCTACAGTAACACATTATTTTACGAACCGGAAAATCAGGCCTTATTTAGGGTTGGGTCTAGGAGCCTATTGTACCAATAACAAAAACCTATATATTGGTATTAGACCTGCTATTGGGGTTTCTTTTTTTAAACGATTCAATATTAGTTTTGAGTATAATAAAATTTTTAAGCAACCTAGTCCCCTCTTTCAATTATCCAGAAAGTATGATGACCACTATATTACTTTAAAAGGAAGTTATAGTATTGGGTTATGGTAGAAACAAGTATTTTGTTATCCCAATCAATACTTAGCTATAGCCTGGTTTTGGTTATCAACAACACTAAAAAACACCTGTCTTTATAACTATATTCATAGTATGACAAGTGTTTATTATATTTATCTAAACCGTTATATTCCTGCTATTACTTTTAGCTCTGCAATACATTTTTCTGCCAAGTCATCGGCTAATTGTTGCGATAAGGCTTCGGTATAAATACGAATAATTGGCTCTGTATTACTTTTACGTAAATGCACCCAATTCTCTGCAAAATCAATTTTTACACCATCAATAGTTGTGATTTTTTCATGCGCATATTTTGCAGTCATTCCTTCTAAAATAGCATCAACATCTAATGCAGGTGTTAGTTGGATTTTGTTTTTACTCATATAGTAACTCGGATATGAATCTCGCAAGTCACGAACACTCATTTGTTTTTCTGCTAAATGCGTTAAAAACAAAGCCACACCTACCAAAGAATCTCTTCCGTAATGAGATGACGGGTAAATAATACCGCCATTTCCTTCACCTCCAATAACTGCATTGTTCTTTTTCATGAGTTCCACTACATTAACCTCTCCAACAGCAGAAGCTTCATAGGTACCACCATGCTTTTCAGTAACATCACGCAAAGCACGAGAAGACGACATGTTAGACACTGTATTCCCTTTAGTCTTACCCAACACATAATCGGCACAAGCCACTAAAGTATACTCCTCACCAAACATTTCACCATCATTACATATCAATGCCAATCGGTCTACATCTGGGTCAACAACAACTCCTAAATCAGCCTGTTCTTTAACTACTAATGCAGATATATCTGTTAAATGCTCTTTTAAAGGTTCTGGGTTATGCGGAAATTGTCCGTTTGGCTCACAATACAGCTTTACTACCTCTACACCTAAACGCTCTAAAAGCATTGGTATAGCAATACCTCCTGTTGAGTTTACCCCATCTACAACAACTTTAAATTTTGCTTTCTTGATTAGTGCTGCATCTACCAAATCTAGGTCTAACACTTCATCTATATGAATATCTATATAAGCATCATTTATTGTGATTTTTCCTAAATCATCTACTCCCGAAAAGTCAAACCCATCTTTTTCGGCTATATCTAAAATCTTAGCACCTTCAACTCCGTTTAAAAACTCCCCTTTATTATTTAATAATTTTAAGGCATTCCATTGTTTTGGGTTATGTGAAGCGGTTAGAATAATACCACCGTCTGCGTGCTCTAAAGGCACTGCAATTTCAACTGTTGGCGTAGTTGACAAACCTAAGTCAATAACGTGAATTCCGAGTCCTACTAAAGTATTCATGACCAAGTCTTGAATCATTTGTCCGGATATTCTTGCATCTCGTCCTACTACAACTTTGTAATTATCTTTTTGTCTATCATTTTTTAACCATGTACCGTATGCTGCTGCAAATTTTACAGCATCAATAGGGGTTAAATTATCTCCTACTAATCCTCCTATAGTACCTCGTATTCCAGAGATTGATTTTATTAATGTCATTTGTTATTGGTATTATTACAAGTACTATATACTATCTAATTAATTTTTTATACTTTATACGTTTAGGCAACATATCTCCTCCTAATCGTTTCTTTTTATTCTCTTCATACTCACTAAAAGACCCTTCAAAGAAATATATTTGAGAATCGCCTTCAAAAGCTAATATATGTGTACAAATTCTATCTAAAAACCATCTATCATGCGATATAACTACTGCACAACCTGCAAAGTTCTCTAAACCTTCTTCTAATGCACGTAATGTATTTACATCTAAATCATTTGTAGGCTCATCAAGCAGTAATACGTTTCCTTCTTCTTTTAGAGTCATTGCCAAGTGCAACCTATTACGCTCTCCTCCTGATAGGGCGCTTACTTTTTTATTTTGCTCACTTCCTGCAAAATTAAATCTACTTAAATATGCACGAGAGTTGACTTGTTTGCCTCCCATCATAACCAAGTCTTGGCCGTCAGAAAAGTTTTCCCAAATAGATTTATTGACATCTATATCTTTATGTGATTGATCTACATACCCTATTTTAACGGTTTCACCTACATTAAAACTTCCTGCGTCTGGCGTTTCTTCGCCCATAATCATTCTAAAAATAGTGGTTTTACCAGCACCATTCGGACCAATAATACCTACTATTCCAGCTTGCGGTAAAGAGAACTCTAAATTCTCATATAATAATTTATCCCCAAATGCTTTTGAAACACCTTTTGCCTCTATAACGCTTGTACCTAAACGTGGACCGTTTGGGATAAAAATCTCTAACTTATCATCTGTTTGCTTTTGGTCTTGGCTCATTAACTTATCGTAATTCGCTAAACGGGCTTTAGATTTTGCATGTCTTCCTTTTGGAGCCATACGTACCCATTCAAGTTCTCTCTCAAGTGTTTTCTGACGCTTAGAAGCTGTTTTGCTTTCCTGTGCCAGTCGTTTAGATTTTTGATCTAACCAAGTAGAGTAATTCCCTTTCCAAGGAATCCCTTCTCCTCTATCTAATTCTAAAATCCACCCTGCAACATTATCTAAGAAATACCTATCGTGGGTTACAGCTATTACCGTTCCTTTATACTGTGCTAAATGGTGCTCTAACCAGTGTACAGACTCCGCATCTAAATGGTTGGTTGGCTCATCTAACAATAATACATCTGGCTCTTGCAACAACAATCTACATAAAGCTACTCTACGTCTTTCCCCTCCAGATAATACCGAAATTGGTGTGTCTGGCGCTGGTGTACGCAAGGCATCCATAGCTATTTCTAGCTTAGTATCTAATTCCCAAGCACCCGAAGCGTCTATTTTATCTTGTAAAACAGCCTGTTGTGCCATTAATTTATCCATTTTATCGGCATCAGAATATACCTCTTCTAAACCAAACATGTCATTAATTTTATTGTATTCATCAAGAATAGCAACTGTTTCGGCCACCCCTTCTTTTACAATATCCATTACTGTTTTAGTGTCATCAAGTTTTGGTTCTTGCTCCAAATACCCTACGGTATGTTCTTTAGAAAACATGACCTCTCCTTGATAATTTTTTTCTAATCCTGCTATGATTTTTAATAAGGTTGATTTTCCAGAGCCATTAAGTCCTAAAACTCCAATTTTAGCCCCGTAAAAAAAACTTAAATAGATATCTTTTAATACTTGTTTTCCGGTGCTCTGATAGGTTTTAGAAACCTTATTCATCGAAAATATAATCTTCTTATCGTCTGACATGTTATAGGTATTTTTTTAGAAGTGTAAATATCGTGATATATTTGAGATAACCTTCCTAAAAATAAGAAAAATTATAAAACCTCAAAAAATTGAATATACTATTGCAACACAACTACAGAGGTCGTATCTTTGTAGCTTATATTTAATTCTGAAGACTAAATTTATGATTCAAATTACATTACCAGATGGTAGTATTAGAGAATTTGAGAGTGGTATCACTCCAATGGAAGTTGCAAAAAACATTAGTGAAGGTTTTGCAAGAAATGTTATTTCGGCACAATTCAACACTGAAACCATTGAAACCACTACGCCATTAGCCACCAATGGTGATTTAGTTTTATTTACATGGAGAGATGATGCTGGAAAACAAGCGTTTTGGCACTCTACATCACATATCATGGCACAAGCAGTTCAGGGTTTATATCCTAACGCAATATTAACCATTGGACCTGCTATTGAAAAAGGGTTTTATTATGATATTGATTTTGGTGAAGATAATCTTTCTGAAAAGGATTTTCCTGCTATTGAAAAGCGAATGATTGAAATTGCACGTGGTAAACACAGTTACAACATGCGTTCTACAACTAAAGCTGAAGCATTAGAATACTACAAATCACTTAATAACACTTATAAAGTAGAATTAATAGAAAACCTTGAAGATGGTACTATTACATTTTGCGACCATGATAGCTTTACAGATTTATGTAAAGGAGGTCATATTCCAAATACCGGAATAGTAAAAGCTGTAAAAATACTAAGTCTTGCAGGCGCTTATTGGAGAGGAAACGAGAACAACAAACAATTAACACGTTTGTACGGTATTTCATTTCCTAAACAAAAAGAACTTACTGAATATTTAGTGCTTTTAGAAGAAGCCAAGAAACGTGACCACAGAAAACTAGGTAAAGAATTAGAATTATTTACATTTTCTAAAAAAGTAGGACAAGGTTTACCGCTTTGGCTACCTAAAGGAGCCGCTTTACGCGAACGCTTAGAGCAGTTTTTGAAAAAAGCACAAATGAAAGCTGGATATGAAATGGTTATGACGCCACATATTGGTCAGAAAGAATTGTATGAAACCTCTGGACATTACGCCAAATATGGAGCCGACAGCTTTCAACCAATAAACACACCTAAAGAAGGAGAAGAATTTTTACTAAAACCAATGAACTGTCCGCATCACTGCGAGGTTTACAACAACATGAAACCATTTTCATACAAAGAGCTTCCAAAGCGCTTTGCCGAATTTGGTACTGTTTATAGGTATGAACAAAGTGGTGAATTACACGGATTAACACGCGTTAGAGGTTTTACTCAAGATGATGCACATATTTTTTGTACACCAGAACAACTAGATAGTGAATTTAAAAATGTTATTGACCTGGTGTTATATGTTTTTGGTTCTTTAGGATTTGAAGACTTTACTGCACAGGTGTCTGTAAGAGATTTAGACAACCCTGATAAATACATTGGATCTGTTGAAAACTGGGAAAAGGCCGAAAATGCAATTATTAACGCTGCCAAAGACAAAGGCTTAGATTACATAGTTGAATCTGGCGAAGCAGCTTTTTATGGCCCTAAGTTAGATTTTATGGTTAAAGATGCACTTGGCAGACAATGGCAACTGGGTACCATTCAAGTAGATTACAACCTACCTGAACGATTTGAACTAACATACAAAGGTAGTGACAATCAACTACATAGACCTGTAATGATTCACCGCGCACCATTTGGAAGTATGGAGCGTTTTATTGCCGTTTTACTAGAACATACTGGAGGAAACTTTCCGCTATGGCTAGTTCCAGAACAGGCTATTGTGCTCTCTATTAGTGAAAAACACGAAAAATATGCGAAAAAAGTTTTAAATTCCCTAGAAAATAACGAAATTCGCGCCCTCGTGGACAATAGAAATGAAACAATGGGACGAAAAATCCGCGAAGCAGAAATGAATAAAATACCATATATGCTAATTATTGGAGAACAAGAAGCCGAGAACGGTACTGTTTCAGTAAGAAAGCACGGTGGTGAAGATTTAGGAAGTATTAGCATTGAAGCCTTTAGCGCACTAATACAGCAAGATATTAAAAGTACATTAAAAGAATTTATAGTTTAACCACTTGTTTAACAGCAGGTTAAAATTTTTGAGTTATAGCAATACGTAGAAGAAAATCGAGAGGACCAATTAGGGAAATCAAACAAGATCCGCACAGAATTAATGAGCGTATCAGAGTTCCTGAAGTAAGGTTAGTTGGAGACAATGTTGAAGTTGGTGTTTATCCAACAAGAAAAGCATTGGAAATAGCCAACGAATTAGAATTAGATTTAGTAGAGATTTCTCCTAAAGCAGTACCTCCTGTTTGTAAAATTTTGGAATACAAAAAATTCCTTTACGAGCAAAAGAAACGTGAAAAAGCCTTAAAATCAAAAGCGTCTAAAGTCGTTATCAAGGAAATTCGTTTTGGACCAAACACTGACGAGCATGATTATCAGTTTAAAAAGAAACATGCAGAAAAATTCTTAAAAGAAGGCGCTAAATTAAAAGCGTATGTATTCTTTAAAGGACGTTCTATCATCTATAAAGATCAAGGGCAAATTTTATTACTAAAATTAGCGCAAGAACTTGAAGAATTAGGAAAAGTAGAGCAAATGCCTAAATTAGAAGGTAAACGAATGACAATGTTTTTGTCGCCAAAGAAAAAATAACAGTGTAAGAACTGCTATATATAGTAAAGTGAGATAATTAAACCCTTAGGAATTATGCCTAAAATGAAAACCAAATCTAGTGCTAAAAAGCGTTTTAAGCTTACAGGTACTGGGAAATTAAAAAGAAAGCACGCTTTTAAAAGCCACATCTTAACAAAGAAGTCTAAAAAGCGTAAGCTAGCTTTAACTCATGATGCATTAGTGCACAAAAATGATGAGAAAAGCATCAAAATTCAATTACGTTTAAAGTAATTGAATTTTAGTCTGTAGCAATACAGACTGGTTAAAACAAATTAATAACCCTGGAGTTAGGCTTTTACAAGTGTCAATTAAATTGAGCGCCTACTACAAAAACAAATTAAAATTATGCCAAGATCAGTAAACGCTGTTGCTCGTAGAGCCAGAAGAAAAAAAGTATTGAAGCAAGCCAAAGGATACTTTGGTAGAAGAAAGAACGTTTGGACAGTTGCTAAAAATGCAGTTGACAAAGCTATGAGTTATGCTTATAGAGACCGTAGAAACAAGAAAAGAACTTTCCGTAGATTATGGATTCAACGTATTAATGCAGGTGCAAGACAATACAACATGTCTTACTCTGTATTTATGGGAAAAGTAAAAGCTAACAACATTGAATTAAACCGTAAGGTTTTAGCAGACTTAGCTATGAACAACCCTGAAGCTTTTAAAGCAATCGTTGACAAAGTAAAATAAAACGTTTAACAACAACTCTATCTCACTTACAAAAAAACCACCTTTTAGGTGGTTTTTTTATGCTTATATAATTCGTTTAATGACTCGTAACTTGTGCGTATGCATATTTTTATCGGTATTAAATATACCTGTATGATCTAATCTATCTACACGCACATTACCATGCGCGTGAATAATATAATTATCCTTCATAATTATACCAACATGCACAATAGCGCCTTCAGCATTGTCAAAAAATGCCAAGTCTCCCGGCTCACTTTCTTCAATAAAACTTAAAGCGTCTCCTTGAGTTGCTTGCTCTGAGGCGTCTCTTAAAAGCGCATACCCATTTAATTTATATACCATTTGAGTAAAACCACTACAATCAATCCCAAAAGGTGTTTTTCCGCCCCATAAATAAGGCGCGTTAATATACATAAAAGCTGTAGGAATTAAATTTGCTTTATCTTGTTTTCCTTCTATAAACTGACCATCATATATATGATTAAAAAATGAAAGTGATCGTAAACTTGCTCCTAATGGCACAATATGTAATCCGCCTTTATGATCCGTAGCATAATCTATAACATCGGTAGCTACATTTAAAGGCTTTTTTAAAATAGCATCATACGTTTCTTTTGTAAGTTCTGTATATTGCTTATTATCTATCCAGCCTTCATAACTATCAAACGCCAAACGAATTTTACTCCATTTTTTACGCTGTTCTAACACTTTAAAACAATCACCATACAACACCTGAGACACCATCTCACTTGCGTCAGATGCCTCAAACCGTAAAGGAACAATGCTTAAATGTGTAGTACCGTATTGCATTTACTAACGCTTATCTTTCTATTACAATTGCTGAAGCGCCTCCACCACCATTACAAATCGCGGCAGCACCAATTTTAGCATCATTTTGAGCCAATACATTTAATAGTGTGATAATAATTCTAACACCTGAGCATCCTAATGGATGACCCAACGATACTGCGCCACCATTTACATTTACATTATCAGCCGTTAATCCTAATATTTTCATATTTGCTAAACCTACTACAGAAAATGCTTCGTTAAATTCGAAAAAATCTACATTTGCTAAGTCTACATTTGCTTTTGCTAATGCTTTTGGTAATGCTTTTGCTGGCGCCGTGGTAAACCATTTTGGCTCTTGAGCAGCATCGGCATATCCGGTTATAGTTGCTAACGGTGTTAAGCCTAGTGATTTTGCTTTTTCTTCAGACATTAATACTACAGCACCTGCACCATCATTAATTGTAGAAGAGTTTGCAGCAGTTGCCGTACCTTCTTTTGTAAATGCCGGACGTAATGCTGGTATTTTATCTAACTTAACATTAGTAAACTCTTCATCTTTAGTTACCATTACAGGTTCTCCTCTACGCTGAGGAACAGCAACAGGAACAACTTCATCATCAAACTTTCCTGATTCCCAAGCAGCTGTAGAACGTTTGTAAGATTCTATAGCAAATGCATCTTGATCTGCTCTTGAAATTTCATATTCTGTAGCACATGCATCTGCAGATACTCCCATAGCCTCTTGACTATACGCATCTACCAATCCATCAACTTGCATACCATCAAGCATTTTTGAAGGTCCAAACTTTGTAGCAGATCTTGCATGGAAATAGTGCGGTATTAAACTCATGTTTTCCATACCTCCAGCAACAACAACTTCGGCATCACCACACATAATTGCTTGAGCGCCTTGCATTACTGCCTTCATACCTGAAGCACATACCTTATTAATTGTTGTAGCAGGAACATTTTCTGGTATACCTGCGTGTATTGCTGCTTGACGCGCTGGTGCCTGACCATTACCTGCCTGTACAACATTTCCCATAATAACCTCGTCAACTTCAGTTGCTGCTAAATTAATTTTAGACAATGCACCTTTAATTGCTGCGGCTCCTAATTTAGTTGCTGGCACGGTTGACAAACTTCCTAAAAAACTCCCTATAGGTGTTCTAGCTGCGGAAACAATAACTACTTTTGTACTCATAATATGTATGTGTTTAAATTTGTATCTATAATTATGTTTGCGAATTTAAGTATTTTTATCGTTTTGTAAGCAAAATTACAAGTGATTTAAATGATTTGATTTAAAAATAACAAGATACGCCTTTCTCTTGTTTTAAATTCACTATTTTTGAACAAACTACCACAAATAAATGAGAACATTTTTAAGCAATATATACCAGTATCAATCAAGTATCTATAAAGTTTTCTTGTTTGTTATTTCAACACTTTTTATTGTATACCTTTTTCCTAAAGGAAGTAGTTTTAAGTATGATTTTTCTAAAGGAAAAGTTTGGCAGAATGAAACATACTATGCTCCTTTTGACTTTGCTGTACAAAAATCTGAAGCACAATTATCTTCCGAAAAGAAAGCCTTAAAAGAAAGTATTCCGTATTACTTTATTTTGGACACATTGGTTGCTCATGAATCTAGCAAAAAACTAATAACTACATTTAATAAAAGTTTTCCTGACTCTCTCAATAAAATAAGTAGCGCTATTACCGGAAAGAAACTACAGCTTTTAATCTCAGAAATATATCAAAAAGGTGTTTTAAATGAAGATTTAATACTCAATAAAGACAAGGCTGTTGTTTTAAAAATAAAAAATAGCGAAGCCGCATACAATCGTGTATTTTCAGATTTTTTAGCCACAAATCAAATACAAGAAACTATCGACTTATCTTTTAAAGATAGCGTTTACAACAAACACCGAAACTACCTAACAACACTTATTTACAATAACCTAAGACCTAATGTAACAATTGATAATACCTTAAACAGCACCGCGTACGCTATAGAAGAACAAAAGATATCCCCTACTATTGGCCTGGTTAAAACCGATGCAATTATCATTGCCAAAGGTGAAGTTATTGAGGGCGTAAAATATCAAAAATTAATATCCTTAAAAACTATTTATACCTCACAAGCCTGGGGAAAATCTAATTATTACTGGGTTGTTATTGGTTACATTTTACTCGTTGTACTGGCTTTACTAATGCTTATTTTATTTTTAAAAAGATTTAGGGAAAGCATCTACAATAACAACAAGAAACTAACGTTCATCTTTTTTAATATTATGGTAATGATTATAATTACCACAATTATACTAAAGCATCAACCTGCATACCTATATATTGCACCATTATGTATTTTGCCACTAATCTTAAAATCGTTTTTTGATGCCCGACTTGGATTATTTACCCATGTAATTACAGTTTTACTACTAGGTTTTATTGTTCCTAATAGCTATGAGTATATGTTTTTACAAATCATTGCAGGAATCATAACCATTCTAAGCGCATCAGAACTCTACAAACGTGCACACCTCTTTACCTCGGTAACACAAATAACTATTGTATATATCGTTTCTTATTTTTCTTTTTACATTATTCACGAAGGTAATATTGCTACTATTGAATGGAGTGTTTTTGCAATGTTTTTACTTTGCGGATTAGCAATGTTATTTGTACAGCCATTAATTTATATTTATGAAAAAGTATTCGGACTGGTCTCTGACGTATCCTTATTAGAGTTATCTGACACAAATTCAGCTCTATTAAAACTATTAGCTAACAAAGCCCCTGGCACTTTTCACCACTCATTAAGTGTTGCCAACCTAGCCGAAGCTGCAGCAAATGAAATTGGAGCTAATGCAATGCTTGTAAGAGTTGGTGCGTTATATCACGATATTGGAAAGATGAGTAATCCAACTTTTTTTATTGAAAACCAGAGCAACAACATTAACCCGCACAATGAGTTATCTCCAAAAGAAAGCGCTACTATTATTATTGACCATGTGCTTAGCGGTATAGAAATTGCTAAACAACATAATTTACCCGACAGAGTAATTGATTTTATAAGAACACACCATGGCACAAGTGCTGTCCATTATTTTTATAGTAACGCTCTAAAAAACAGCATCGAAGAAGAGGTTAAAAAAACCGACTACCAATATAGAGGACCAAAACCTTTCTCTAAAGAAACAGCCATTCTCATGATGTGTGATAGCGTTGAAGCCGCTTCAAAAAGCATTAAAGAACCTGACTATTCTAAAATAAATACATTTGTTGAAAATGTTATTGAAAAACAAAAAAACGAAGGTCAATTTCTAAATGCCAATATTACTTTTAAAGAAATCGAAATCATAAAGAAAGTATTAAAGCAAAAATTAATCAATATTTATCATATACGCATCACCTACCCCGACTAAACACATTGATACTGAAAAGATTAAAAAAAGATTAAAAAAAGAAACAAAAAACCTTGTGTAAAAAGGAATCTTAGGATATATTTGCAACCGCAAATTAATATTGCGAATTACTTTATTGGAGAGGTGCCTGAGTGGCCGAAAGGACTTGTTTGCTAAACAAGCGTACCCATCCGGGTACCCAGGGTTCGAATCCCTGTCTCTCCGCAAAATAATTCGGGGTGTAGCGTAGCCCGGTCATCGCGCCTCGTTTGGGACGAGGAGGTCGCAGGTTCGAATCCTGCCACCCCGACAATATTAATGCTAAGGGCTCTTAGCTCAGCTGGATAGAGCACCTCCCTTCTAAGGAGGCGGTCGCAGGTTCGAATCCTGCAGGGCTCACAAAAAAAAAGCAAACCACATGGTTTGCTTTTTTTGTTTTCTATAACCTCAGTTAGTACTATAATTTTTTCAATTTCAGTAATATAAACAGCACTACAATAGGCAAACCTATTAATACTGTTGTTAAAGGCGTTTGTAAAACATAACTTGTACCTAGCAACAATGTTAGTATATAGCCACCTATAGCGCCTCCAAAATGCGCAGTATGACCTATGTTTCCTAATCGCTTTTTCATACCATAAATGGAATAAAACAAATACCCAACACCAAAAATCCATCCTGGAATAATAAAATTAATTTGCATCATAGGCTCAAACAGAATCGCCGAAAACAATACCCCTGTAACTGCTCCGCTTGCCCCTATTGCACTGTAATGATATTCTTTTTTATGAAAATAGTAAGAAAACATACTCCCCAACACTAAGCTAGCTAAGTAAATTAAAATAAAATTATATGCGCCTATATACGCTATTACAAATGGCGAAAAAAAGTAAAGCGTAACCATATTAAACAATAAATGCGATATATCTGCATGTAAAAACCCTGAGGTTACAGCTCTATAGTATTCTCCTGATTGAATTGCACCAACATGAAATTTAAACTTATCAAAAAAGCCCTGATCATTAAACCCTTTAAAAGAGACTAATGCATTAAGTCCTATTAAAATTAACACTGAAATATGTATTGTTCCCATTATTTTTATTTTAAATTCAAAACTACATAATTTTAACGCTTCAATATAGAAATATACTATATTTGCTTAAAAAAATACGACATGTATCTACTAACATATATATTAGTTTTTCCCATTTTATGGATCATATCCATACTCCCTTTTAAACTATTCTATTTTTTATCTGACTGTATTTACCTTCTTGTTTACTATATTATTGGGTATAGAAAAAAAGTAGTACGCAATAACCTAACCCTTGTGTTTCCTAAAAAATCACCTTCGGAAATCATTTCTCTTGAAAAGAAATTCTACAAACACATGTGCGATATGTTTTTAGAAATGATAAAAACACTGTCTATCAGTGATGCTGAAATGAAAAAGCGTTTTCACATTACCAACATAGAATACTTGCAGGACATGGAAAAACGTAAAAACGTCATGATTATGGCATCACATTACGCTAGTTGGGAATGGGCTATAATAATGCAAAAAGAACTAAACAATACTATCTACGGCGTATATAAGCAACTAAAAAACCCCTACTTTGATAAAATGGTACGCGGAATAAGAAGCAAATACAACTGTGGATTACTCCGAACAAAAGAAACTATTTCTCAGGTATTAAAACACTATAAAACTGAACAAAAAGTAAATTACGCTTTTGTTAGTGACCAATCACCAAAGTTAAGCAAAGCTATACACTGGAAAGATTTTATGGGAATTCATGTGCCTGTTTATACCGCAGCAGAAATGCTTGCTAAAAAATGCGATATGGCAGTGTGCTACCTAAAGGTAGAAAAGGTAAAAAGAGGATACTACAGAGCCACCTATGTACCCATAGCTGAAAACGCAAATAGTTTTAAAGAACACGAAATTACTGACCTGTTTTTAGAAGAGGTTGAAAAACAATTATACGCTGAGCCTGAATATTATTTATGGACTCATAAGCGCTGGAAACACCGAAACAAAAAACCTAATAACTAACGCTATGAAAAAATATATTGCAGAACTAATAGGATCATTTACCCTTGTTTTTTGTGGCTGTGGCGCTATTGTAACTAATGAGTTTTCTAACGGTACCGTGACCCATTCTGGAATTGCACTAACCTTTGGACTAGTAGTTATGGCGCTAATTTATGCTTTTGGAGAAATTTCAGGAGCACACTTTAATCCTGCAGTAACTATTGCATTTAGTTACGCTAAAAAATTCCCAATAAAAGAAGTCCCTAAATACATTCTTGCCCAATGTATTGGAGCCATTTTAGCTGCACTAACCCTTTTAGTACTTTTCCCTGAAAACGAATACTTAGGCACCACAATACCACAAATAGCTGTTTGGCGCACTTTTTTATTTGAAGCTATCCTTAGTTTTTTTCTAATGTTAGTTATTATTAATGTATCTACCGGGTCTAAAGAAACTGGAGTAATGGCCGGATTTGCTATTGGAGGTGTTATTTGGTTTGAAGCACAGTTTGCTGGTCCCATTACCGGAGCATCTATGAACCCTGCAAGATCTATTGGCCCAGCGTTAGTCTCTGGTCATACCGAGCACTTATGGCTCTATATTTTAGCACCAATAGTAGGTGCTATTATTGCTGTACTGAGCTGTAAATTAGTAAAAGACGAAAAATGTTGTGCTGGAGAATGCTAAACCCATTTTATTCAATACAAATTATATTAAATCCCTTTAAAAACTTTAGCATAAGATAAGGTTGTTTATATTTGCGATAGAAAAACTGAATACATCTAAAACACATGAAAATATCATATAATTGGCTTAAACAATTCATAAAAACGGATTGGGAAGCAGAAAAAACAGGAGACTTACTTACTGACCTTGGTTTAGAAGTTGAAGGCCTTTCAGCATTTCAATCTATAAAAGGAGGATTAGAAGGTATTGTTGTTGGACATGTACTCACCTGTAATCAACATTCTAATGCCGATAAACTAAAAGTTACTACAGTAGATATTGGTAATGAAACCCCTGTGCAAATTGTTTGTGGCGCGCCTAACGTAGCTGTTGGCCAAAAAGTACCCGTTGCTACTATTGGTACTGTTTTATACGATGATAAAGGAGAGTCTTTTAAAATAAAAAAAGGAAAAATAAGAGGCGAAGAATCTTTTGGTATGATTTGCGCCGAAGATGAATTAGGACTTGGTAAAGGGCATGATGGTATTCTTGTTTTAGACAACGACCTAGCACCAGGAACACCTTGCGCTGATGTATTTAACATTGAAAACGATCAAGTTTTTGAAATTGGACTAACACCAAACCGTGCAGATGCCATGAGTCATTTTGGTACTGCTCGAGACCTGCAAGCAGGGCTACTACAAAAGGGACATAAATTAGAGTTAATTTCGCCTTCTGTAAGTGATTTTCATGTTGACAATAGAACGCTTAAAATTGACCTTGATGTTCAATACAATGAATTCTGCCCTAGATATAGCGGATTAACCATTTCAGGGATTTCTGTAAAAGAATCGCCTACATGGCTACAAAACAGATTAAAAGCAATTGGATTAACACCAAAAAACAACATTGTAGATGCTACAAATTATGTATTACATGAACTTGGGCAACCACTACATGCTTTTGATACTGCAAAAATAAAAGGCAACAAAATTGAAGTGAAAACAGTAGCTGCCGGAACAAAATTTACAACACTAGACGGTATTGAACGCGAATTACACCAAGAAGATTTAATGATCTGTAATGCCGAAGCACCAATGTGTATTGCGGGAGTATTAGGCGGATTAGACTCTGGAGTAACAGAAAATACAACAAGCATCTTTTTAGAAAGCGCTTACTTTAACCCAGTAGCCATTCGTAAAACAGCTAAGCGACATGCATTAAATACTGACGCTTCTTTCCGTTTTGAAAGAGGAATTGATCCTAATATTACAAAATACGCACTTAAACGTGCCGCACTATTGATTCAAGACATTGCAGGTGGCGAAATTACATCTGCTATTGAAGACATCTACCCCACTAAAATTGAAGATTTTCAAGTGTTTTTAGCATTTGATACTGCTAAGAAATTAATCGGACAAGAAATTCCTAAAGAGACTATTAAAAGTATCTTATCTTCATTAGACATTAAAATTAATAGCATTACTGAAGGTGGTTTAGGCTTAACTATTCCTGCATATAGAAATGACGTACAGCGAGAGGCTGATATTGTAGAAGAAATTTTACGTGTTTACGGATATAACAACATTGAATCTTCAAAAAAATTAAGTGCCACCATGTGCCACTCTTCAAAGTTTGAAGATCATAAACTACAAAATGTTATTGCCAATCAACTTATTGGACAAGGGTTTTACGAAACAATGGCAAACTCCTTAACTACAGCAAAGTACACTGACTTATCTAAGCAATTAGATGAAGATGATAATGTCGTGATTTTAAATCCTTTAAGTAGTGATTTAGCTGTAATGCGACAATCATTATTATTTTCTGGGCTAGAAGCAATTGCATATAACAGTAACAGAAAACAACAAGATCTTAAGTTTTTTGAGTTCGGAAAAACCTACCATAATTATGATAGTGGTTATGTAGAAAACAAACACTTAAGTCTATTAATTACCGGAAACAAAACCGCTGAAAGTTGGAATAGTCCTTCTCAAAAAAGTGATTTCTTTTATATGAAAGGAATCATAGAAAATATTTTAGCACGTTTAGGTGTCAATAAAATTAAAACTAGCCCTATTAAAACCGACATGCTATCGGAAGGGATTGAGTTTAATTTAGGAAAAGCACCTTTAGTAGCCTTTGGTGTGGTAAAAAGAAGTATTGCAAAGTCGTTCGGAATTACACAAGAAGTCCTATTTGCCGACTTTAACTGGGATAATATTATTGAGGTTGCTAAATTTAATAACATTAAATTTACTCAAATATCTAAATACCCAGAAGTAAAAAGAGACTTATCGTTATTAATTAACGATAGTGTTAACTTTGAAGATATCTATACCCTTGCCAAACAAAGCGAAAGAAAATTACTAAAAGATGTTAGTCTTTTTGACGTATACCAAGGCGATAAACTCCCTAACGGAAAGAAAAGTTATGCCATACGTTGTATACTTCAAGATTCTGAAAAAACGCTTACCGACAAACAAATCGATAAGATTATGAGCAAATTGCAAACACGCTTTGAGAAAGAGCTCAGCGCAGAACTGCGATAAGCAATTAAATTTTTATTAAAATATCATAAACCAGTACAGACATGTGCTGGTTTATTTTTTTGTAAAAAAATGAGTACCTTTATTGAAATTAATAATCGTTACCGTTATAACCACCATACTACAAAACATTAATCTATGAAAGCATTATTTAAAAACGCAGGACTCCTTTGTACTACATTATTAGTCTTAAGCAGTTGTACCAAAAAAACAAACTCCTATGAATGATTCAATTTTACTATCAGAATGGACTGGCCCTTATGGTGGCGTTCCTGCTTTTAACCAAGTAGTACTTTCTGATGTAAAAGCAGCTATGATACAAGGTATGTCGCTACATTTATCAGATATTAGTAAAATAACAAATAATAACAGTTCCGCTACTTTTAACAATACCATTGCTGCAATGGAACGCGCAGGAGCACCTTTAAGCAGGGCTTTTAAATATTATGGCATACTAAGCAGTAATATGTCATCACCTGAATTTAGAGCTATTCAGAAAGAATTAGCACCTTTATTTTCAGAGTTTCAATCAAAAATAACACAAAACGAAGCGTTGTTTGAACGTATAAAGTTGGTTTATGAAACTTCTTTAAAAACACCTCTAGAACCACAAGAACAACGTGTAGTTGCACTTATATACAAGCGTTTTAAAATGAATGGCGCTGAACTTGATAGCCGTAAAAAGGAACGCTATGCCGCTATTGACAAAGAGTTGTCTAGTTTGTATACCACTTTTTCAAACAATGTATTGCATGATGAAGAGAATTACATTACCTACCTTAATAAAAATCAACTAGAGGGCTTATCTGAAGGCTATATAAAATCGGCCGCAGCTATAGCAAGTAAAAACGGACATGATGGTCAGTATGCCGTAACCAA
The DNA here is from genome assembly GCA_965178655.1 of Flavobacteriaceae bacterium. Classification (GTDB taxonomy): domain Bacteria; phylum Bacteroidota; class Bacteroidia; order Flavobacteriales; family Flavobacteriaceae. The sequence continues at coordinate 48,069 of OZ238266.1, read as the reverse complement.
TACCCGATCTTCAATGACGCCTTTTTTAACCTACTCTACAGAACGCAAATTACGAGAAAAGGTATGGAACAACTACTACTCTAGAGGTGATAATGGTGATGAATATGACAACAATAGTCTTATTGCTGATATTTTAAAACTTCGTAGAGAGCGTGTGATGTTATTAGGTTATAACAATTATGCCGAATGGCGTTTACAAGACCGAATGGCAAAAACACCCGAAAATGCATTAAACTTAATGGAGGCAATATGGCCTGCAGCTATTGCTAGAGTTGATCAAGAAGTAACAGACATGCAAAATATTGCTAATAAAACTAGCAAAAATATTAACATTGCCCCATGGGATTATCGATTTTATGCCGAAAAAGTACGAAAAGAAAAATACGACTTAAACTCAGATGATGTAAAACAATACCTACAACTAAACAAACTTACCGATGCTATGCATATGGTAGCAGGAGAATTATTTAACTACACATTTACTCCCGTTACAGAAGGGACTGTTCCTGTGTTTCATAATGATGTTTCCGTTTGGGAGGTAAACGACAAAACTACAGGAAAAAACATTGGTCTTTGGTATCTTGACCCTTATGCCAGACAAGGTAAGCGTTCTGGCGCTTGGGCAACTACCTATCGCGGACATACTACTTTTGACGGAAAAACAAACGTACTAGCATCTAACAATTCTAATTTTGTAAAACCAGCTCCTGGCGAAGCTTTACTAATATCATGGGATGATGCCGAAACCTTTTTTCATGAATTTGGACATGCCTTACATTTTTTCTCGTCTAATGTAAAATATCCAACCTTAAATGGTGGTGTGAGAGACTACACCGAATTTCAATCGCAATTACTAGAACATTGGCTATCTACAGATTTGGTTATTAACAACTATTTAGTACATCATAAAACAGGACAACCAATGCCTGAAGACTTAATTTTAAAAATAAAAAAGGCAGCTACCTTTAATCAAGGATTTGCTACTACCGAGTATTTAGCCTCTGCAATTATGGACATGAAGTTTCATTTGGCAGATCCTACTAATATTGACGTAGATAGTTATGAGCGTGAAACATTAGCAGCACTAAACATGCCTAAAGAATTACCAATGCGACACAGAACACCGCACTTTGGACATGTATTTTCTGGTGAAGGCTACGCAACAGCCTATTACGGCTACTTATGGGCAGATGTACTAACCGCTGATGCTTCTGAAGCTTTTGCAGCAGCCCCTGGAGGGTTTTATGACAAAGCTTTAGCCGAAAAAGCTGTACAGTATTTATTTGCGCCTAGAAACGCTATTGACCCTGCTGAAGCATATCGTTTATTTAGAGGACGAGATGCTAATATTGAAGCACTTATGAGAAATAGAGGGTTTCCTATTCCTAAGAAATAAGATTGAGCAGTAAATTGAGTCATTCTTTAACTAAAAAACTATTGCATGTCACGAAAAATTTGGATAACACTATTTTGTATTACCTTTATTTGGTCAGGAATAAATCCGCATGATTATTTTACATGGTTTCTAGAGGTTTTACCTGCAATACTTGGTGTTCTTATATTATGGAAAACAGAAAAATCATTTCCATTAACCCCTCTAACCTATGTATTGATACTCATTCATGCTATTATTTTAATGATTGGCGGACATTACACCTATGCAGAAGTCCCTTTATTTAACACCTTACAAGATATTTTTGAGTTATCTAGAAACAATTATGATAAAGTAGGACACTTTGCACAAGGCTTTATTCCTGCAATAATTGCCCGAGAAATTTTTATAAGAAAGGAAGTTATAAATTCAAAAGCATGGCAGAATTTTTTAATTATATGTTTTTGCTTAGGTTTTAGTGCATTTTATGAATTAGTTGAATGGTGGGTTGCAATATTGTCTGGAGCATCAGCAGATGCTTTTCTTGGCACGCAAGGTGATGTTTGGGATACACAGTCTGACATGGCACTTGCGCTATTAGGCGCTATTACTGCGTTATTTAGTTTAAATAAAATACACGATAAGCAATTGAAAAAAAATGAACACAAAAAATCAAAAATAGTTTAGATGAGAATTATAAAGAAAATACTTTTTTTCTTATTTACGATTGTTCTTTTTGCACAAAACACAAACGCAAGTAGAGCCCCCAAGCTCCTGATTACATGATTTTTAAAGAAGATACTATACCTGTTTACAATTTATTAGTAGAAAAGTATTATAAAAATCTTAAAGAAAGTGACAACGGAGAATTATTTGGATTAAAATTTAGAGAAGGTGCCATGACATTTTGTTGGCGTGGGTACCAAGCTGTGTATGAAATTGACAACGATAGTCTATTTGTTAAACATATTATTAATTGTGGAGAGCTATTTAATGGAAATAAAATTGATATAAAAGAATCTGACAAAAGGTTGAGAAAGTTATTTAAAAATAAAGTAAACAACAATAGAGTTCTGGTAGATTGGTATTCCGGAAATTTAAATTTACCAGAAAAAAACTTATTAAGATGGGATGGCGTTTTCCACAAGACTTTTGAAAAAGAAACATCTATCAATCTAAAATAAGGAAGAATTAGAAGTATTTCTTCAATAGAAAACTATATAGATCACCCAGACAGAATTAATCGAAAATATAAAGACACTATATCAAAAATATTATTTAATGAACTGTCTAAATTAAACTGGAATAACAAAAATAATTTTGATTGTTCGGAGAAGTACATCGTAACAATTGGAAAAAACGGAAAAGTTAGCAATGTTATTATGCCAGAATATCAAACAAAGGAAGACATAAATAAGTTTTGGGATCTAAAAGAATACAATTACTGTATTAAAGTCATTAGAAAAGGCTTGCGAAATTTAAAATTTGATATTTTAAAAGTGAATGGCAAACCTACTGAAGAAAAGGTTTTTTTAAAAATTTGGATAGATGATAGAGATGAAAAACTCGAAAAATGGAATGATTATTAATTAATCTAACCCATCCGTTTTCGTATTACCCAATCATTTTTTTAATAATATCTTTAACAGAAAGAATTGCTTTAGTATGCTCAATACTTGGTCCTGCTACCCATAAGGTTTTATATGTTGCTTTGTTTGCAGCGTTTTCTACCGCTTTCATTCCTATGGTAAAGCGAATCATTTTTACCCACTTTTTTAATTTCTTATTTTTGTTTAGTGTGCGTTCTAACCAACTTTCCTTAGTCCCTATTTTCTCAACATATGGTGTTTTAATTACTGTACAAGGTGTTCCAGATATTTTTTCGGTCATTACAATATCTTCTGCACCATAATCAACACAAGCCTGCTTGTATTCTTCAGAAATAGTAGCTTCTTTACTTGCTATAAACGGACTCCCTACCGATACACCTACAGCGCCGTATGACAATACTTTATCTATATCGGCTTTGCAACCTACACCACCTGCCGATATTACCGGAAGTGAACAGTTATTATCAATATCACGAATTAAAGTTTCAGGATCTATATTTCCGCGGTGTCCTCCTGCTTGGTTATTAACAGCAATAACAGCATCTGCACCTAAATGCTCGCATTTTTTTGCCATTGCAATATCTACCACATCACAAAATACTTTTATACCTACTTTATGTGCAGCCTCAATAGTACTTTTAGGGTTTCCGAGTGAGGTGATAATAAAATCAGCGCCCTCTTCACAAATAACAGCTAATTGCCCTTTAAACTTTGGGTTTGATTTATTTACAATTAAATTAAATCCAAAAGCCCCGCCTGCTGTTCTAGCAGCCTTTAATGCTTTACAAGCTGCGCGTAACTCCTCTAAAGTTCTATAATTTAATGCTGGTATACATGCCGCTACACCAGATTGCATTCCGGCAATAGTGCCTGCTACATTAGACACCAAAAACATTGGCGCCATTATTATTGGGTGGGTAATTTGTAAAAGTGATTGTATGTTTTGTTTAGACATGGTATACGCATTTTATTGAGGTCCGAAAGTTACATCTTTTTTATTATGCACGCACAGTATTTTTATTTAAAATTACAGATATTTGCGTTTTAAATCTTGCAATGATACATTTGAATTACAAAATTCATTAATTAGTTCTTCTCGTAAATCATTAATGTCTTGTGTAAAATATTTTGCCCACTTGGTTTCAGTTAATAATAACCTGATTTGTTTTACGCGTTTCTGAGCCTCTACAGAAGTAAATAAAAAAACAGTCCCCTCGCTACTTATATCACGATGTTGGAAGTTTACTTTTTTAAGCTGAAAATCGACTGTTATATAAAATTGCTTTTCGTTACTGTTAATTGGATAGAAGTCAGTCCATTTGGCATAACCAACATGATAATCTTGGCTTTTACAAGCTTTATTGCTTATTAGTTTCCATCTGCAATTAGCTACCCTTCCCCAGTGGTTAGAATACCTATACACACCTTCTTTGGTATAATAGTATTGGCTATCAGATTTACTTTTAAAATGTGCTCTGTTATCTGTAAACACTTTTGTATCTACTGCTAAAAACTCGCAATAGGTATGCTTAAAGAAGTTTTGTTTTGAATATGTTTTCAAAAAAAAATATTGTTTATTTAGTTGGCATCACAGCAGATTCATATAACTCAATCCACTTTTTAGGTGTTAACTTTGCAGCCAACTCCCCTATTAATTCATACGGAATATGTGCTTCTTTTTTAAAACGAATGCAACTTTTCCCCATGTTTAACTTTACGGTTATGTCGGTTTTTTTATAAGCCTCTGTAAACCAATTATACAAATTTTTATCAGCGTATATACCTGCATGATAAACGGCTATATGATTTTTTTGAGAGGCTATATTCATAAATGGCAATGGCAGTTCTGGTGTGCAATGATAGCCATCAGGATAAATACTGTGTGGCACCACATAACCTATCATACCATAACTCATACATTCCTGAAAACCATCAGGAAGCTGCGCTAAAATAATATCTCTTAGTTTTTTAATAATCAAAGCTCTATCCTCTGGTAGTTCTGAGATATATTGCTTTGGGGTTGTAGCTTTTGACTGCATGTTTATATTAAATATTAATAGGCTTATCTTTTATGTCTTCATAAAAATTAGCATAAGTTACATACATATATGGTGCTAACCATAAAAACCCAATTCCTAAGGTTAGGATACATAATAAGGCTAGTCCAAAAAAGCGAAGTTGCAAACAAAAATACTTAAACTTATACCCATCCATCATTTCTTTACTTTTTTTCAAAGCATCCATTGGGCTTATTGTAGGGTCATCTGCTAGAATAAAAAAGGTTTGTGAATACGCTATAGCTGCAATAATACCTGGGATAATAAATAAGAGTGTCCATAAAAAAACAAACAATACCATTAATAAATAAGCTCCTACGGCATTTCCAAAATTCTGAAATCCGACAAAAATCATTTCTAATCGCGCTTCTTCTTTACGTGCTATTGCTAATGAAAATAGTATGATTCCTAAATACATCGGTCCTGCAATAACTAAAAGAGCAATTAGCCCTACGAAAGGAATAAACTGTCCTACTGAAAGAATAATTTGATATACAATGAAAGTTCCTATTGCCAAGCCCCAATTACCTGATAATTGTTCTCTTGCCTGTGCCATTAACGTTGTGTTTTCTTTAGTCATTCTATTATTTTCTTTTAAGGTTGTTGTTGCGTAAATATAGTAAATCTATTCCAAAAAAAAAGCATAACCTTTCGGTTATGCTTTTTGAATAGTTGTATTAAGTAAATTACTTTACTTCTTCAAAATCAACATCCTGAACATCATCAGCTGCAGCTTCTTGTCCTGCTTCTGGTTCTGCTGCACCAGGTTGCCCTTGTGCTTCAGCTTGTGCTTTATACATTTCTTCAGAAGCAACTTTCCAAGCCTCGTTAATTTTATCTAACTCAGGTTGAATTGTAGCAACGTCTTTAGTCTCGTAAGCCGCTTTTAAGCTTTCTAGAGCTGCTTCGATAGGTGCTTTTTTATCGTCAGATAATTTATCACCAAACTCTGCTAATTGCTTTTCTGTTTGAAAAATCATTCCATCAGCTTCGTTTAACTTGTCTACTGCTTCTTTTTTAGCTTTATCAGCTTCAGCATTTGCTTCAGCTTCTTGCTTCATTTGTTTAATTTCATCTTCTGTTAATCCTGAAGATGCTTCAATACGAATATCTTGAGATTTTCCAGTAGCTTTATCTGTAGCCGATACTTTAATTATTCCGTTAGCATCAATATCAAAAGTTACTTCAATTTGAGGCACTCCTCTTTGTGCTGGTGGTAAACCATCTAAGTGAAAACGACCAATAGTTTTATTATCAGTAGCCATAGGACGCTCTCCTTGAATAACGTGTATTTCTACTGATGGCTGGTTGTCAGCTGCTGTAGAGAATACTTGTGATTTTTTAGTAGGAATAGTTGTGTTTGATTCAATTAAAGAAGTCATTACACCTCCCATTGTCTCAATACCTAATGCTAATGGTGTAACATCTAATAATAATACATCTTTAACATCTCCTGTTAATACACCACCTTGAATAGCAGCTCCAACAGCAACAACCTCATCTGGGTTAACCCCTTTTGATGGCTTCTTACCAAAGAATTTTTCTACTTCTGCTTGTATTCTTGGAATACGTGTAGACCCTCCTACTAAGATTACTTCATCAATCTCTGATTTAGAAATTCCAGCGTCTTTTAATGCTTTTTCACATGGTAACATTGAACGTTTTACTAAATCGTCACATAATTGCTCAAATTTAGCTCTTGTTAATGTTTTTACTAAGTGCTTAGGTCCTGAAGCATCTGCAGTAATGTATGGTAAGTTAATTTCGGTTTGTGTAGATGCTGATAATTCAATCTTTGCTTTTTCAGCAGCTTCTTTTAAACGTTGTAACGCCATAGGATCTTTTGTTAAGTCCATGTTGTTTTCCGCTTTAAATTCATTTGCCATCCAGTCAATTAAGGCTTGGTCAAAATCATCTCCTCCTAAGTGAGTGTCACCGTTTGTTGCTAATACTTCAAAAACACCGTCTCCTAATTCTAGGATAGATACATCAAATGTTCCTCCTCCTAAATCATAAACAACTATTTTTTTGTCTTCATCGGCTTTATCTAAACCATAAGCTAATGCTGCTGCAGTAGGCTCATTGATTATACGCTCTACTTTTAATCCTGCAATTTCTCCTGCTTCTTTAGTAGCCTGACGTTGTGCATCATTAAAGTATGCTGGTACTGTAATTACAGCTCTTGTTACATCTGCTCCTAAATAATCTTCAGCAGTTTTCTTCATTTTTTGAAGTGTCATTGCTGATAATTCTTGTGGCGAATATAAACGACCATCAATATCTACACGTGGTGTATTATTATCTCCTTTTACAACACTATATGGTGTTCTTGAAATTTCTGTAGCACATTCAGAAAATTTATTTCCCATAAAACGCTTTATAGAAGCAACTGTTTTTGTTGGGTTAGTTACTGCTTGTCTTTTTGCAGGGTCTCCAACTTTAATTTCTCCGCCTTCTACAAAAGCAATTACAGATGGGGTTGTTCTTTTTCCTTCAGCATTAGGTATTACTACTGGCTCATTACCTTCCATTACAGAAACACAAGAGTTTGTTGTACCTAAATCGATTCCTATTATTTTACTCATCGTTATTATATTTAATTATTGTATTATTTTTTACACTAAACCAATAGTCAATTTATATGCCATTTATAATACACTGACATAGTGTCGGTTTTTAATTTATATTCTGGCATACTGCAAAAAATGTAATATGCACTTTAATTCTTTGATAAAAAACGTCTTAAATAATCTACTAATGAATATATTTGTGTACCCAGATTATAGAACACTATGGAACGAATTAGTATTTTTGACATGTTAAAAATTGGTATTGGGCCATCTAGCTCACATACTTTAGGACCTTGGCGTGCCGCAGAACAATGGATTTCTTTTTTAAAAACAACGCAACAGTTTAATAGTATTACTGCTATTAGCATAGACCTATATGGGTCATTATCTTTAACAGGAAAAGGACACGCTACAGATTTAGCTGTATTACTTGGCTTAAGTGGCACAGACCCCGAAACAATCCCTACCAATAAAATTGCTGTAATTATAGATCAAATACAACAAACCAACACACTTGATTTTGGAGGAGAACGTGCATTGGTATTTCATACCAATCAAATTATATTTCATAAATCATTTTTGCCATATCATCCCAACGGATTAACATTTACGGGTACATTATTAAACGGAGAAACCATTAGTAACACCTACTATTCTATTGGCGGCGGGTTTGTAACCCAAGAAAACAATACAGTAAAAACTAACAACTCATTACAAAAGTTTCCGTTCCCTATACAAAGGGCAAAAGAACTTTTAGCATACTGTACCAGTAAAAACATGAGTATTTCACAAATTGTATTAGAAAATGAAAAAACTTTAAAATCTGAAGACCATATTGACTTGGCATTATCAAAAATATGGAATACAATGCTAGAGTGTATGTACACTGGTTGCCATTCCGAAGGTTTTTTACCAGGAGGACTGCATGTTAGACGTCGTGCCTATGACATGCACAAACTTCTAAAAAAGAATTTTGAATACACTTCTCCTGAAACATGGATGCAAAGTATTAGAAGTACAGAAGTAAAATTTAGAGAAATATTAAAGTGGGTAAGCTGCTATGCCTTAGCTGTAAACGAGGTAAATGCCTCATTAGGTAGAGTTGTTACAGCTCCTACTAATGGTAGTGCTGGGGTGATTCCTGCAGTGCTTATGTATTATCTTACCATTGAAAACCATGATGCTAACTTTAAGCAAATCAAACAATTTTTATTAGTAGCGGGAGAAATTGGTAGTTTATTTAAAAAAAATGCTACTATATCAGCAGCTATGGGTGGTTGTCAGGCAGAGATTGGCGTATCATCAGCAATGGCAGCAGCAGCGCTATGTGAATTGCTTGGCGGTACACCTGCACAGGTATTAATTGCTGCAGAGATTGCTATGGAACATCATTTAGGACTAACTTGTGATCCTATAGGTGGCTTAGTACAAATACCTTGTATTGAAAGAAACTCAATGGGTGCAATTAAAGCTATTAGTGCTGCGGAATTAGCACTTAGCAGAAACCCAGAGCATGTAAAGGTGCCGCTTGATACCGTTATTGAAACCATGTGGGAAACGGCAAAAGACATGAGTCTTAAATACAAGGAAACCTCTAAAGGAGGTTTAGCAATATCGGTTAATATGGCAGACTGTTAAAATTTATAAGCATAGCCTAGTTCTAATACTATACTTCCTATTTTACTTGAGCCATAAGTTTCATCTATTTGCAATGGTACAAATGCATAGTTACCTTTAGCTTCAAAAAATACTTCTGAGTTTTTCCATAACTGCTTTGTGACACCTAAGGCCAAAACACCGCCATAACTTATAGAATTCATTTCTTCAGTAACATCTGTTCTATCTGTAAAGTCTTCGACTTCTGTATAAATAGGAAGTGAAAAACCTAAAACCGCTATAGATATAGGTGTCATATTCTTATCTTCATATATCTGACTTTCGCCTTTGGTAATTTGTGTAGCCGATAATAAAAACCCTACATAAGGACCTACATTAGCATAAAAACGCCATTCTTCACCAAAACCAATATTTAATAGTACCGGCACTTCTACATACTCTAATTCTGAACGGTTATAAAAATCGGCATAAAAAGCACTTTCTTTACTATCCATATATGCATCAACAGCGGCATCTACTATTGTTACCGGAACTAATGGTAATAAAGCATAAGCCTCTTCTTTTATAGACGCCACTAACTTATCTTTAGGTATGGGCTGAAACTCATCACGCACCCCTCCTTTTACAGTATAATTAGCTTCTATTTGAATTGCAAAACGATCATTAATCTTACGTTGTATAAATGCGCCCCCTTCATAAGATGGAAACGTATAAAAATTTTCGGTATAAATATTATTAGTATTATCGGTTAAAGAGGGTAAACTTAAACCGCCTTTAACACCTACTTTCATTTTTTGAGATTGCATGCTCATTGCAAAGCACATCAATATAAGAACGAGTATTTTTTTCATCATAATATAAAGTATTAAAAGGACTAAAATTATTATTCAATCATTTTCCCTACGCCAATAACCCTCTTTTTTTGGTAAAATCCAAAATAGAAACTATATATTTATAGATATCTCATTTACCATATTATGAATATTTTTAATATCACACCACTAAATTCATATATAAATCACTAATTTTGTGGTTTAAAATTACAAAAAAACATGTCAGTCGCAAAAAAGGAATATAAAAGAGTAACAGTAAAATCGCTCATAGAGATGAAAAAGAATAGAGAAAAAATCTCTATGCTGACGTCTTATGATTATACCATGGCAAAAATTGTTGATGGTGCCGGTACTGATGTTATTTTGGTTGGTGATTCTGCCTCTAATGTTATGGCAGGTCATGAAACTACCCTACCTATTACCTTAGATCAAATGATTTACCATGCCTCATCTGTAGTTAGAGCTGCTAAGCGCGCTTTAGTTGTGGTTGACCTTCCTTTTGGTAGTTATCAATCCGATTCTAAAAAAGCATTGCGATCTTCTATTAAAATTATGAAAGAATCTGGCGGACATGCTGTAAAGCTTGAAGGTGGTAAAGAAGTAAAAGATTCTATAAAGCGTATTTTAAAGGCTGGTATTCCTGTAATGGGACATTTAGGACTAACGCCACAGTCTATTTATAAATTTGGAACTTATACCGTTAGGGCTAAAGAAGAAGAAGAAGCTTTAAAACTTAAAGAAGATGCTTTAATGCTTGAAAAAGCAGGATGTTTTGCTTTGGTTTTAGAAAAAGTTCCTGCAAAGCTTGCTGCCGAAGTTGCTAAAAGCTTAACCATACCAGTTATTGGTATTGGCGCTGGTAACGGTGTTGATGGGCAGGTATTGGTTACTCATGATATGGTAGGAATGACTCATGAATTTAATCCGCGTTTTTTAAGACGCTATATGAATTTATATGAAGAAATGACTACTGCTATTGGGCAATATTGTAAAGATGTAAAATCTGTCGATTTCCCTAATGAAAATGAGCAGTATTAATTTATAGGTTATTTTACTTATTGTGGATAATAAAATTATTTCTCATAAAAACAATCTTCAAGTACTCTTTGAGGACAATCATATTATTATTGTAAATAAGCGTGCTGGCGATATTGTACAGGGCGATAAGACTGGTGATAAACCACTCTCTGATGTCGTTAAAGAATATTTAAAAGACAAGTACAACAAAGAGGGCAATGTTTTTTTAGGTGTTGTGCACCGTTTAGACCGACCAACAACAGGTATTATTGTGTTTGCAAAAACCTCTAAAGCTCTCCCTAGATTAAATAAGTTATTTGCCGAAAAAACAGCACAAAAAACATATTGGGCAGTAGTAGCTAATCAGCCTCCAAAGACAAAAGACACCTTAATACATTGGCTTAAAAAAAATCCGAAAAACAATAAATCCACGGCTTTTAAAAAAGAAATTGATGGCAGTAAACGTGCGGTATTACACTATAAACACCTGCTAAGTCTTGAGCGCTACCACTTACTTGAAATCATGCTTGAAACTGGGCGACATCATCAAATTAGATGTCAGCTAAAGAGTATAGGGTGTACTATAAAAGGAGATCTTAAATACGGTGCAAAACGGAGTAACAAAGATGCTAGTATACACTTACATGCAAGAGAATTGCAATTTACACATCCTGTAAAAAAGACCGCAATTCATATTATAGCACCACTGCCTAACAATCCGGTTTGGGATGCGTGTAATACAGCTATTTAATAAGAATAAAGGGCATATATTGCAAAAGAAGCTAGCCAGTGTCCGCCCATATAATCATCATGAACTAAATTAGGTAACGAGGCGTTTATATGCTGTGTTGCTATAGGTACTAAATGTTGGTATTGGGGATCATTTTTGGCAATAGTTAATAATACCCAAGCTCTACTAAAGTTAAGTCCATCAATATGTACTAATTTACCATCTGTTCTATCAGTTACTTGTCCTACCAATAATGTAAAATTTTTATTTTCTAATGCTGGCAAAAAATCTCCCAACCATTTTTTAAACGCTTTTTTTGGTAATATTCTCGACATTATTTCTGCTTCTTCCAAGCACGGCGATAAAAAATCAAAGCCACTAGGCTCCCAAGTTAACGGACAATCTACATCGGTCTTATAAAACCGTAAGGCTGTTTTTTCTATAAGTTGTTGTAGTGCTGTTTCTTGAGTTGCCACAGCATAATCCCACGCAAAAGCTAACCCAAACGCTGTATTAGAGTGCTCTCCTACTCTAATTGGGTAATGTAATTTTGGTAAGAATTCAATATAACGCGTTACAATTAAATCCGTTAGTGGCTTTAGGTTGTCTTCTAAGTTTTTTGCCAAAGGATCATTCCAAGTATGAAGTTCTTCAGCAAGTTTTAATAGCCATGCCCAACCATAAGTTCTCTCATATGAGGTATTGTGCTTGCCTTTAAAATATAATATTTCTTGTGCTATATTTTTTTTAGATAAGCTGTGCTCTAAAACAGATCTAACCGCTTCAGCCTTTTTTAGATTAGGAAATTCTTTTAATAACTTTACCATTGACCAATGCCCGTGCACTGCCGAGTGCCAATCAAAACAACCATAAAACGCAGGGTGTAATGCTTTAGGTGTTTGTAAGTCAAGACTGTCTCCTATAACTTGGTTAAGTTTATTTGGATATTCTTGCCCTACACAACTTAATGGCAATTCTAATAAATTATCAGCCTGCTCTAAGGTCAGAATTATTTTTGCTTCAGGCTGCTTGTTTGTGTCTTGTTTACAAGAATTTAACATTACTAAAAGTAATATAACTACTGTTTTTTTCATGTGCTATTTTTTTATCCCAACCAGCCTTCTCTATCCAAACTACGGTATTGTATAGCTTCTGATATATGAGTACCATTAATATGTTCATCTTCTTGTAAGTCTGCAATGGTTCTTGATACTTTTAATATTCTATCATACGCCCGCGCCGATAAACTTAAGCGCTCCATTGCTGTTTTTAATAAATCTTTGGATACGTCGTCTAAAATACAATATTTTTTAATTTGTGTTACAGACATTTGTGCATTATAATGTACTTTTTTAGAAGATGAAAATCGCTGTGTTTGTTTTTGTCTTGCTTTTATTACCCGCTCACGAATAGCAGATGATGATTCTGATTTTCTATCATCTGTTAACTGCTCAAAAGGCACAGGAGTAACCTCTATATGAATATCAATCCTATCTAATAACGGGCCAGATATCTTACTTAAATAGCGTTGCATTTCATATGCAGATGCGGTATTAGTATTGCTATCGTCATTAAAATAACCACTCGGACTAGGGTTCATACTAGCAACAAGCATAAAGCTGCTAGGATATGTTACTGTAAATTTTGCTCGTGAAATAGTAACCTCTCTATCTTCTAATGGCTGGCGCATAACCTCTAATACACTGCGTTTAAACTCTGGTAACTCATCTAAAAATAATACACCATTATGAGATAAAGATATTTCTCCTGGTTGCGGATAAGAACCACCGCCCACCAATGCTACATCAGATATGGTATGATGGGGATTCCTGAATGGCCGCTGAGTTATTAAACCTACATCTTTTACCTTTCCTACTACACTATGGATTTTAGTTGTTTCTAAGGCTTCATGCATAGTCATGGGTGGTAAAATTGAAGGCAACCGTTTTGCTAGCATTGTTTTACCTGCTCCGGGCGGACCAATGAGAATGATATTATGTCCGCCAGCAGCTGCAATTTCCATACAGCGTTTAATAGATTCCTGCCCTTTTACATCTGAAAAATCTGTGTCTAAAAACTGACTGTTTTTGTAAAATTCTGCTCGGGTATCTACTATTGTTTCTTTTAAAGGCGTGCCTTTATCAAAAAAGGCAATAACTTCTAAAACATTATCTACACCATACACAGATAATCCGTCTACAATAGCAGCCTCTTTAGCATTTTTACTAGGCAATATAAATCCTTTAAACCCTTCTTCTCTAGCTTTAATTGCTATTGGAAGCGCTCCACGTATGGGTTGTAGACTACCATCTAATGACAGTTCGCCCATAATTATATAATCTGCAATATTGGTTGCTTTAATCTGACCAGATGCAGAAAGAATTCCCATAGCAATTGGCAAATCATACGCACTGCCTTCCTTACGCATATCGGCAGGTGCCATGTTTATGGTAATTCGCTTTCCCGGAATTTTATATTGATTATTTTGTAATGCTGCTGCAATACGATAATTACTTTCTTTAATGGCATTGTCTGGTAAACCCACTAAATAATACCCTACTCCTTTTACAATATTAACTTCTATTGTAATTGTAGTAGCTTCTACACCAAAAAAGGCACTTCCATAAACTTTAACTAACATAGGCTGTTGTTTTAGATGACATGCGTATACATTTGTTTTTTTTACAAAAAAACAGTGTGTACATCATAATAAGGAGTACATCTTTTTGGGATAGATGTTATAGCCTATCAAGATACAAAAAAAACAGCAACATAAAAAAAGACGCTAAAAGCGCCTTTTTTTATGTTACAACTATATATATTAATTACCTTCTGTATTCATCATTTTTTTAGCCAAATCTGCTCCAATTAAAGATTCTAAAAGACTTGATCCGTTTTTACTCCCTGATGAGCCTTCAATATATGTAGCGGGCAATTGTAAACTCTTAATTTGTCCGGCAACACCTACAGCAGTTTTGTAATTCCATTCTGCTTTTTCTTGAGGAGTTAATCCTGCACTAACTAATTTTGCGTTTTCGTAATATTGCGCATCGGCAGCAACTTTTTTACTTTTTGCTTTATACTTTTCAACCTCAAATTGCTTTTTCTCTTTTATCAAATTAAATTCTGCAACTTTTGCTTCTGTTTCTGCTTCAATAGTTTGTTGAATTTGAATTTTTTCTAAACGAGCGCGTTCTTTTGCTTTTTCAGACTCTCCTTTTGCAACTTCCTTTTTTGCTCTATAATATTCGCGTTCTGCTTGCTGCTTTTCTAATTGTGTTTGTGCAACTTCATTCTTTTGCAAATCAAGTCGTTCATCAAAAGACTCTTCCCAATCAATACCAGTTACTTGTGCTTGGTAAATTTTTAATCCGTATTGTTTTAATGAGTTAGAATCATCTCTTACAATAGATCCATCAGCATTTCGTTTTATTCTAAACTTTTTTTGTTTGCTAGACTTATTAACTTGAATTTTTCTAACGGTTGTAGTATCTCCAAGTATTTCATTTTCATTTTCAGACTCATAATACTGCTCTACTTGATACATTCCGTTTTCTAATTGATCTCTAAAATAACGATCAAAATCTGAAGCTTGTCCTGAAATATAGTCTTGTGCATCCATTAATTTACACGTATTTTTTATAGCGGCATCAATATTTGGCAAAACCCTTCCGTAAATTAACTTGGCTTCACTTTTGTTTCTGTCTGCCATATTTAAAAAGACCTCCTCATTATTAATGTTAACCCCTACAATTACAGAGGTACTAATTTCTGCTTTTATGGCATCGCTAAATTCCCATTTTTGGGCTTTTCTATTATAGACACCTTGATCATTTCCTGGTAATTCATCTACATGATCTACAATAATATCTTTAATAGATGTCTCATATGATAATGGAATAATTCTTCCCCACCATTTTAATTTAATTCCTTGTGTAGTAATCATTTTATCGCCTCCTGTTACAAACTGAACGGCATAGGCTGTTCCTGCATCTGCATAGAAAAATATTCCTGTAACAATACTCATTGCAAGTCCTAAAAGGGTTATTTGAATACTTCTTTTTTTAGTAAACCAATTTAGTACTGCATTTGTTTTTAGTAGCGGACTTAACACAATTGTTCCTAGTCCGATAATGATTAGTAATATTCCTAAAGTTGTGAGCATAATAATTTATTTAAGTTTATAGATTGTATTATGTATATTAAAATTTAGATATACCTTCTTTCAGCCAAGCGTTATATTCATCGGCATCTGGGGTGTAGCCAACTGGTTTAATTAAGTTGTTTTCATCATGATCCATTAATACATAGTATGGTTGTGCATTTGCTTTGTATTTACTTATCTGAAAATCACTCCATTTATTACCAACTGTCTTTATTTTTTTACCTGTTGTTTCTGAAACGTATTGCTCTTCTTTTGGTAGCTTTTCTGTAAAATCGACATATAATGATATCAATACAACATCATTCTTTAGTTTATCTAAAATTTTATCTTCAGACCATACTTTTTCTTCCATTTTTCTACAATTTACACAGGCTTTTCCTGTAAAATCAATTAAAACAGGTTTTCCAACTTTTTTGGCATATGCCAAGCCTGTTTCATAGTCATGAAAAGACGGTATATTTTGCGGTCCTAAATGTGCTTCTTCTGGCAAAATTTCTTGTGTTAAACCACCGCTACCTAGTTTTGTAAACCCTACACCATAAGGCGATTCACTATAGTTCATTGGTGGTGGGAATCCGCTAATTAACTTTAAAGGTGCTCCCCAAAGTCCGGGTATTAAGTAAATGGTAAATATTAATGTAATTAAACCTAAGCTAAATCTTCCTACCGAAAGATGTTGTACTGGCGAATCATGTGGCAATTGTATTTTACCAAATAAGTATAATGCTAACAAGCCAAATATTGCAATCCAAATAGCTAAAAACAATTCTCTTTCTAGATAGTGGGTGTCTAATACCAGATCTGCATTTGATAAGAACTTAAAGGCTAGTGCTAACTCTAAAAATCCTAATACTACTTTTACTGTATTTAGCCAACCTCCAGATTTTGGCAATGAATTTAGCCATCCTGGAAAAGCCGCAAATAATGCAAATGGTAATGCTATTGCTAATGAAAACCCAAACATACTTAGTATAGGTGCTATACCACCTTGAGTTGATGCTGCAACTAAAGC
Organism: Flavobacteriaceae bacterium; assembly: GCA_965178655.1. Lineage (GTDB taxonomy): Bacteria > Bacteroidota > Bacteroidia > Flavobacteriales > Flavobacteriaceae. The sequence continues at coordinate 31,086 of OZ238266.1, read as the reverse complement.
TGTTCCTACAATTGGACCGGTACATGAAAACGACACTATAGCTAATGCTAATGCCATGAAAAAGATACCTATTAATCCGCCTCTATCTGCTTGACTATCTACTTTATTAGCCCAAGAGTTTGGCAACATAATTTCAAAAGCACCTAAAAAAGATACCGCAAACACAACTAATAATATAAAGAATATAATGTTAAACCATGGGTTTGTGGAAAGTGCATTTAAGGCATCAGCACCAAATATTGCTGTAATAACTGTTCCTAATAATACATATAGTATAATAATTGCTAATCCGTAAATAATTGCATTTCTAATTCCTGCTGATTTTGTCTTACTTTGCTTGGTAAAGAAACTAACTGTCATTGGTATCATCGGGAATACACATGGTGTAAATAATGCAGCCAATCCTCCTAAAAAGCTTAAAATAAACAAGGTTAATAAACCGCTCTCTTCTTCTGTATCTGTTTCCGTAGCCTTAATGTTTTCTATGTTTACAGATTTCACCCCCTCTCCGCCTAACTTTACATAAGTATCATTAGCTGGCGTTACCACTGGTGCTGTACTTAAGTTAAATATTAACTCTTTAGAATCGAATAAACATTTTTCATCATCGCAAGATTGGTATGATACTTCTCCTGCAATAGATGTTACTGAACTGTCTAATAGTTTTATGCGTTGTACTAAGGTTGCATTATTATCAAAAAAGGTCATATCCATCTCAAATACTTTATCGTATTTGGTAATGGTTTTACTTTCGGCAGCAGTTTTAGCTACTAACTCAAAGGTTTTACCTAATTGCTCTTCATCATAAAAAAACTCGGTTGGTAGTGCACCGCCTTCAGGAAGGTGCTGAGAGTATAGATGCCAGTGCTCTTCAATAGTGGCATTGTATATTAAATTATACTCTGTATCGGATATTTTCTCAACTGCGGCAGACCATTTTACAGGCTCTACTAACTGTGCTTGTGCAAAAAACACCGTAAACAGTAGTGTTATTGCAAGATAGATTTTTTTCATTGGTAGGTTTATTTATAATTAATTTTGGGTGATTCTTAAAATATTTTTTGTGTGTTTTGAAACATCAAACCGTGCATCTAAACGTTTTCCGATAATCCAAATGATTGTATTTTTTGCATCACAAAGTAACCAAATGGCTTCTTTCTCGAACAAAGATAGCTTTTCATCTTTAAAATACTTACTTAACTTCTTTTTTCCGTTCATTCCGGCAGGATAAAAATAGTCGCCATCTCGTTTTTTTCTAATTTGCAAAGGGTAATTTAGCTTATCGGCATCAACAAAAACATTTGTTAAGCTTGATTCTTTATTTGCTAATACTTTTTTAAAGTCTAATGCTACAGGGTAGTTTACTGCACTATCTGTCTCAAGCACATTTGTAACAGATGTTGTGCGCTCTTGATTTTTATTAGAAACTACTAAATAATTTCTATCTTTTAACAATTTATGTGTTTTGGAATAGCTTACTTTTCCTGATTGTGCTGTACACATATCATGTATTGCTTTCCAGTCTGTAAACTGATAAGGAAGTAATATATAACGTAGATACACTTCGTAATCTGGGTATTTCTGTAGTTTTTTTATATCAATTTGTAAAAAGTCTCCCTCAATACATAATTCATTTTTAATCTGCTCTAAGTGAAATTTTAAAACATTATGCTCTTTCTTAAGGTAAGCCAAATGTGTATTAAATGTTGATATTAATTGCGGATTTAATTCCTGTAACTCCGGAATAACATCATGTCTGATTTTATTTCTAACATACTTTGTTGAAGCATTACTTTCGTCTTCTCTCCATTGAATTGCATATGCAATTGTAAACTGCTCTATCTCGCTTCTTGTAAATGGCAATAGCGGTCTAACAACAGTTCCGTTTATCTCAGGAATACCTGTTAAGCCGTTTAAGCTACAGCCACGGGTGAGATTAATTAATTGTGTTTCTAGGTTATCATTGGCATGGTGTGCAGTTAACACATAGCTATAACTTTGTTCTTCTTGCAGTTCTTTAAACCAATTATAACGCAATTCACGTGCGGCCATTTGTGTAGATAGCTGGTTTTTTTTAGCATATTCTTTTGTTTGAAAAGAAATGTTATGACAAGGCACACCTAACTCTACAGCCAAGTGCTGTACAAAAACCTCATCTTTATCGGAATCTTCTTCTCGTAATTTAAAATTACAATGTGCTAAAGAAAACTGAATCTGTAATTTATGTAATATATGTGCTAAAACAACACTATCAATACCTCCAGATATAGCAACTAGCACTTTTCCTTTAGTTAAAAAGGGAAGGTTTTGTTGTATATGTAATCTGAATTTTTCTAACATTGACTTAATTTAATAGTGCTTTTTGCATGGCAGCAGCTTTTAACAGACATTCTTTATACTCGCCTTCTGCAGTAGATTTAGCAGTTATTGCGCCTCCTACCGAGTAGGATACATAAGCATTACTTTTGTTGTATAGAATACTACGTATTACCACGTTAAAATCAAAATCGTTTTCTGGGGTAAAATACCCGATTGCTCCAGAATATACACTTCGTTTTGTCTCTTCTATTGTTTCAATAATTTTCATTGCAGCCACCTTTGGAGCACCTGTCATACTACCCATTGGATAAGTAGTTCTAAGTACTTCTACAGGATTTGTTTCTGGTGAAATTTCAGATTGTACCGTACTAATCATTTGATGCACCTGATCAAAAGAATATACTTTACATAATTCTGGCACCTGAACAGTTCCTTTGAGCGCTGTTTTTGACAAGTCATTTCTAACCAAATCAACAATCATAATGTTTTCGGAACGTTCTTTTTCATTGTGTTCCAAATCAGATTTTAGCTGTGCATCAATAGTACTATTCTCAGATCGCTTTGCTGTTCCTTTTATAGGCTGTGATATAAGTTTATATCCTTTCTTTTGAATATATCGTTCTGGTGAAGCTGATAATACATATTTATCGTCTAGTTTTAGAAAAGCTGCAAATGGTGGATTTGATATTGCGTTTAGGTTTTTGAAAACTGTTAACGGTTGTATTGTTGTATTGTTAGCAAAAAATTCTTGACAAAAATTCATTTCATAAATGTCACCTCTACAAATATGGTCATGGATTTTCTGAAATTTCTCTACATAAGCGTTTTTTGCAATTCTTGCCTGTAATGCTACTGTTGTTGCTGCTGTTTTTTGATCTAAAGTTAATGCAGTAATGTCTTTATAATCATCTTCTAACTCATCATCTACAGCGTTTAGGTATCTAATTTCTAAATCATTCCCTTTTAAGAAAAACAACTTTTTAGGTTGAAAGAAAAACAATTCTGGAAAATCTAAATGATCACTATTGTTAGACGCTAACTTTTCGGTGTCATATTTTAAGTCGTAACTCAAATAGCCAAATAGCCAATCTTTTGTAATTGTTTGATATTCTTGTAAAGCATCAAAAGCATTAACACTATCGGTTTGTAGTATTGTAAAAGCATCTACAGCAAGTATTGCATCATAAACACCGTATTGATGTTGGTGTTGATTTGAATCTAACCAAACAACCTCTCTAAATTGTTGGCTCCACTGTAGTAATTTTGCTTTAATAGTGTGGTTTTCTGGAAGCAATATTTTTTTACAAATCCTCAATAGTCATATTTTTAATGGTAAAACACCTTTTAATTAGCGACTTCACTAATAAACTTAACCCTGTATAATCGTAAATCTTCTTCCTCATATTCGCCTTCAAACTCTTCTACCGCATCAGAAATATCTTCGGTTTCTGCTTCCATAAAATACTCATGCATATCTTCTTGTTGGTCTTCATCAAAATGATCATCAATCCAATAATTAATATTTAGCTTGGTACCTGAATACACAATACCTTCCATAGTCTTAATTAACTCTAACATTGTCATTCCTTTTGATTGAGAAATATCTGTTAGTGGTAATTTTCTATCTACATTTTGAATAATATAGAGTTTTAAGCCAGAGTTGACTCCTGTGCTTTTTACTACAAAATCATCCGGACGCATAATATCATTATCACTTACATAAGTGCTAATAAGTTTAATAAATTCCTTACCGTATTTTTTTGCCTTACCCTCTCCTACACCATGCACATTTTTAAGCTCGTCTATACTCATTGGGTATTTTAGCGCCATATCATCTAAAGACGGGTCTTGAAAAACAATAAACGGGGGAACCCCTAATTTATGTGCCACTTTTTTTCGCAAGCTTTTAAGCATTGCCATGAGTTGTTTGTCTGCTATAGCACCTGAACTTTTTGAAGCCGTTATAATACCATCTGCTCCCTCTTGGGTATACAAATGATCTTCTGTCATCATAAAGCTTTTTGGCGCATTGATATAACTTTTTCCTAATTCTGTAATGCGAATTACACCATAGGTTTCAATATCTTTTTTAATATATTTAGCTACAAGTGCTTGGCGTATTAATGCCATCCAATACACAGCCTCCTTGTGCCTCCCTGTACCAAAGCAGGATTTTAAATCGGTCTTATGAGATGATAATAATGCGTTTTTTTCGCCTCTAAGTGTACTTACTAAATCTTTTGATTTATATTTTTCTTTAGTTTCTACAATAGCGTTTAAAACCAATAATAATTCTTGTTGTGCTTCATGTTGTTTTTTAGGGTTCCGCATGTTATCATCCATATCGGCCCCTTCTCCATTAACATCATCAAAATCTTCACCAAAATAATGTAGTATAAACTTCCTTCTTGACATTGAAGTTTCAGAATATGCCACCATTTCCTGTAATAGTGCATGACCAATTTCTTGCTCAGCAACAGGTTTGTTTGCCATAAACTTCTCTAGTTTTTCAATATCTTTATAGGCATAATAAGCCAAACAATGGCCTTCACCGCCATCTCGCCCTGCTCTTCCTGTTTCTTGGTAATAGCTTTCAATACTTTTAGGTATATCATGGTGTATTACAAAACGAACATCTGGCTTGTCTATTCCCATACCAAAAGCTATTGTTGCAACAACAACATCTGTATCTTCCATTAAAAACATGTCTTGATGCTTGGCTCTTGTTTTTGAATCTAAGCCTGCATGATATGGCAGTGCTTTTAAACCATTTACCTGTAATACTTGTGCTAATTCTTCAACTCGTTTTCTGCTTAAGCAATATACAATACCACTTTTTCCTTCGTTTTGTTTTATAAAACGGATGATATCTGCATCTACATTTTTTGTTTTCGGACGCACTTCATAAAACAAGTTTGGTCTATTAAACGACGCCTTAAACACTTTTGCCTCAGGCATACCTAAGTTCTTAATAATATCTTCTTGAACTTTTGGAGTTGCTGTTGCTGTTAATGCTATTATTGAAATACTAGCATCTATTTTTTCTATTATTGTACGTAAATTTCTATATTCTGGCCTAAAATCATGCCCCCATTCAGAAATACAATGCGCCTCATCAATCGCAATAAAAGAAATAGGTACAGAGCGTAAAAACTGTACATTTTCTTCTTTAGTAAGTGATTCTGGTGCTACATATAACAATTTTGTTATACCGTTGGTAATATCTTCTTTTACCTGTTTAATTTCGGTTTTGGTTAATGATGAGTTCAATACATGCGCTATTCCTCTTTCGGAAGATATACTACGTATGGCATCTACTTGGTTTTTCATTAAAGCAATTAAGGGAGATACAACAATTGCGGTGCCTTCTTTCATTAAAGCTGGTAATTGAAAGCATAATGATTTTCCGCCTCCTGTTGCCATAATAACAAATGAATTGTTATTCTGAAGAACATTTTTAATTACAGACTCCTGTAATCCTTTAAACTGCGAGAAACCAAAATGTTTTTTTAGAGAGGCATGTAAGTCAATCTGATCAAAATCCATCGTGTTAGTTTTGTGTTGGTGTGCTAATTTTATTTTAATCTTAAAAAAAATACAACTTTTTTAACTTTACGATTACGTATATGATAAAAATAGAGTAATTTCGTTTGAGAAAATTAAAGGTACTATTTTATTTAGATTCAGCGACATATTTTTATAAAAAAAATGTTTTTTTGCTTTACTACAAGTACCATTTTTAGTAGCATTAAAAAATTGCAGTAATAACCGTTATTTTAAAATTAAAACCGTGAGCATTTTAACAGAAATCATTGAAACAGCTAAGCACACTGTTCAGCTTGAACAACAAGTCATTGCTAACCTTACAAATAGTATTGATACTGAATTTGCAGAAGCGGTAGCACACATATACAACTCTAAAGGTAGGGTTGTTATATCTGGTATTGGAAAAAGTGCCAACATTGCTACTAAAATTGTAGCCACTTTAAACTCTACCGGAACACCTGCTATTTTTATGCATGCGGCAGACGCTATTCATGGCGACTTAGGCGCTGTACAACAAAACGATACGGTAATTTGTATTTCTAAAAGTGGTAATACACCTGAGATAAAAGTGCTTGTACCACTTATAAAAAAAGGCGGAAACACCTTAATTGCTATCACCTCTAACAGAAATTCTTTTTTAGGCTCTGAAGCAAATTTTGTATTACATGCCTACGCCGAAAAAGAAGCTTGCCCAAATAATTTAGCACCAACAACAAGTACAACTGCCCAGCTGGTTATGGGAGATGCTCTAGCGGTATCTTTATTAAAGCTTAAAGATTTTACTAGTAGTGATTTTGCAAAGTATCACCCCGGTGGCGCTTTAGGAAAACGCTTGTATTTACGTGTTAGTGATATAATTTTAAAAAACGAAAAACCTTCGGTTACCGAAAGTGCTAACATAAAAGAGGTTATTCTTGAGATTTCAAAAAAACGATTAGGCGTTACTGCAGTAATTGATGCGCAACAAAAAATTATTGGTATTATTACTGATGGTGACTTAAGGCGTATGCTTGTTAAAACAACTGATTTTAACGACTTAACAGCTCGAGATATCATGTCTAAAAACCCAAAGACATTAAATAGCAATGCTATGGCAATTCAGGCTAAAGAAGTACTAGAGGAAAACAATATATCGCAATTACTTATCCAAGACAACAACCAATATCAAGGTGTTGTACACATACACGACTTAGTTAAAGAAGGTATCATATAAATGGGACATAAAAACACACATAACATGTCGTTTCTTGACCATTTAGAGGAACTTAGAATACACCTAATAAAAGCCACATTAGCTATAATTTTATTTGCTGCTATTGCTTTTATATGCAAAGGATTTGTTTTTGACACCGTTCTTTTTGGACCTAAAAATGTTGATTTTTTAACTTATAGAGGACTCTGTAACATCTCTAAGCTTTTAGGAATTGATCAGAGCCTATGTATTACCGAAATGCCTTTTCAAATACAAAGTAGAACAATGGCCGGACAGTTTTCGGCACATATATGGGTATCAATAACTTTTGGATTTATTGCAGCCTTTCCGTATGTTCTTTATCAGTTTTGGAGTTTTATTAGCCCTGCCTTAAAGAAAAACGAACGCAAAACCTCGAGAGGATTTATTATAGTTGCCTCACTCCTATTTTTCTTAGGAGTATTATTTGGGTATTACATTATTTGTCCGCTATCTATTAACTTTCTAGGCTCATATAGTGTTGCAGAAACCATACATAATGATTTTGATCTTGATTCTTATATTGGATTGGTACGTGCTTCCTCTCTAGCTTCAGGTTTAATTTTTGAACTACCTATTATTATCTACTTTTTAACAAAAGTAGGACTAGTAACTCCTGAATTTTTAAGGGCAAAAAGAAAAATAGCACTGGTAATTGTATTAATTATTTCAGCTGTTATTACCCCTCCAGATATTGCTAGTCAAATTATTGTAGCTATACCTGTAATAGTATTATATGAAATAAGCATTTTAATTTCTAAAAGGGTGCTAAAAAAACAAGCACGTTAATAATATATTAAATTGCAATTCACGAAAACCTAAAATTGGTATATTGCAATAATTCAAGACATAACAAATGATTCTAAGAGCCGAAAATATTCAAAAATCTTACAAAAACAAACTTGCCGTTAAAGGCATTTCTGTAGAAGTAAAACAAGGGGAAATTGTAGGTTTATTAGGACCTAATGGCGCAGGTAAAACCACCTCTTTCTATATGATTGTTGGTTTAATAAAACCTACTCAAGGAAAAATTTACTTAGATAAAACAGATATTACTAAGTTTCCAATGTACAAACGTGCACAGCACGGTATTGGATATTTAGCACAAGAGGCTTCCGTTTTTAGAAAATTAACCGTTGAAGAAAACATCTTGAGCGTTTTAGAGCTCACAGACCTATCAAAAACAGAACAGAAGCAACGTGCCGAAGAGCTTATAAAAGAATTTAACTTAGAAGAACGAAGGCACCGAAAAGGTGATCTCCTTTCTGGTGGAGAGCGCAGAAGAACCGAAATAGCACGTGCATTAGCAACCAATCCTAAGTTTATTTTACTTGATGAACCCTTTGCAGGAGTAGACCCTGTGGCTGTAGAAGACATACAACGTATTGTAGCACAGCTTAAAAAGAAAAACATTGGTATTCTCATTACCGATCATAACGTACAAGAAACCTTAGCTATTACAGACAGGACTTACCTAATGTTTGAAGGTAGTATATTAAAACATGGTGCGCCAGAAGAATTAGCCGAAGACGAAATGGTCCGTAAAGTATATCTCGGAAAAAACTTTGAATTGCGTAAAACCAAAATTGATTTTAACGCATAATCTTATAAGGAATTAGCGAAAAGGCATTAGGCAAAAAGGTATTAGGCAAAAAGGTATTAGGCAAAAAGATACTAGACAGAGAACTTGTCATTCTCAGCTCGACCGGCAATCTATATAAATGATGAATCCCGAATACTGAACACCGAATGATGAAGTTTTGGGTTGTACAATATTTTAGAAACAGGAACTATAAATAATGTAAAATGGATTCCCGACTACTCGGGAAAAACAAACAATATAAAAGCAAAAACACTTGTCCTTCTCGGCTCGGCTGGAAATCTACATATGAATATAGCTATTAGCGAAAAGGCAAAAGAAGAGACACTAGGTTTAATGCCAATAAGAATGTCTCTGCGATGCCGAATATTCGGAAGTGGCAGTCTACCCAATCAAGAAAAAAACACTAGATATTGAGATTCCTGAAGCCACTCCTCATTCATAAAGACAAGTGACAATTCAGAAGCAAGACACTACCTCTTAAGCATATTTGATATTACCGACAACAATACATATAGCAGAATAATTACTGGTATTGCCAAGTACTGCAACACAAACAACAATACTATACAGACAAGTAAAAAGCTATATACCAAAGCATTTTCTTTAAAGCTTAAGCTTTTTAATTTTAACGAAAATAACGGTAATTCTGCATTTAAAATATAGCAGCTAACTACTGTTAACCCTATTAAAAACCATTTGTTTAATATAAACACAGTAAGCCAATCAATACTACTGGTTTGCAATATTAAAGGCAAACTAATAATAAACAAAGTATTAGCAGGCGTAGGCAAACCTATAAACGAACTTGTTTGTCTGGTATCTATATTAAATTTTGCTAAACGATAGCAAGAAGCCAGTGTTACCAGTAACCCTAATAACGGCCAGTAATTCACACTACTCATATCCCAGTTACTCATAGACACATCTGTAATAGTCATAAACTTTCCAGTACTTCTTTCTAACAACTTAAACAACACAATACCCGGCACTAGTCCGCTTGTTATCATGTCTGCTAAAGAATCTAGCTGCACACCTAATTCACTCTTAACATTTAATATTCTTGCTGCAAAACCATCAAAAAAATCAAAAATAATTCCCAGAACTACAAACACCGCAGCAGCATACAAATTATCATGTACTGCAAATATTACAGCCAACGAACCACAAAAAAGATTAAAAAGAGTTATTATATTCGGAATGTGTTTTTTCATTGTATTATATATTTAAGGTGTAAAAATAGAAAATGTTTTTTACTTAATTTAAAGACCGTACGCTTTTATCATTCTATCATTTCCTGAAAAATCTTTTTTTAATTCCACAGATTTAAATCCTATCTCTTTAAGTAAGACTATCATTTCTGGACCTAAGTACTGATTTACTTCAAAATATAACCTGCCATTTTTAGATAAATTATTTTTTGCAAATTGTGCTATTGTCCTATAAAAAATTAACGGATCATGATCTGAGACAAACAATGCCAAATGCGGCTCATAAGCCAATACATTTTTTTTAATTTCTTGTTTTTCTAAATCTCTAACATAAGGTGGGTTAGACACAATTACATCAAAACTACCATTTTCTGAGAGTAACTCTAAATCGTTATTACACAACACATCTGCTTGTATAAAAGATACGTTTGCCTTGTGTGTGTTTGCATTTTCTTTTGCCACAACCAAAGCATCTTTAGAGACATCTACCCCAAAAACATTGGTGCTAGAAATATTTTTAGCAAGACTAATTGGTATACAACCAGATCCTGTACCTATGTCTATTATTTTTAACTCACTCTTGTGACTTTTATAATCTGTACATATCCAACTTACCAATTCTTCCGTTTCTGGGCGCGGGATTAGCGTGTGTTTATTTACAGAAAACAACAAATTATAAAACCATGTTTCTCCTAAAATATACTGTATTGGTTTTTGTTTTTTTAAAGCACGTAATACTTCCTTAAAGTAAAGTTCGTCAATTGTATTTAAAGTTATTTTATGGGCTCCTAAAAGATAATCCGTTTTAGAAATATTTAAACGATGATCCAACAACATATACAAAAAGCTACTCACTTCTTGCATGCTATACACTGATACTAGCTCAGTTTTAAACAACTCACTATATACTTTTAAGGTCATTTATATTTTTTTTATCATCCATTGCGAACAACTATAGTGTCCGGTATTCCCTAATCTTTCATCTAACATTTTAAAACCTGAAGATAGATATAGCTTTACTGCTTTTTCCATATAGGGCAAGGTTTCTAAATAACAATATTCATAACCACTATCTTTTGCAAACTGCAAGCAATGGTCCATCATTTTTTTTCCTAGACCTTTTCCTCGTGCTTCTGGAGAAAAATACATTTTTTGAAGCTCACAAGTATTCCCTTCTGTGCCCGGAAGCACCGATATTCCTGCACCACCAATAACACACCCGTCCTTTTCAAGCACAAAATACTGTGCTGTTTTAGGTAGATAAAAATCATACAGACTATTTAACTGAGGGTCTTCATAAGCAGTACCAACCTTAGGCACACCAAACTCAAGTAAAATATTGCGTATCATTTTAGCTACCGATAAATTATCGGTCTCCGCTATTTCTCTAATAATTATGTTAGACATCAATTTAAAAAACTATTTTTGTAATGTAAAATTACATTAATTATGAAGCAACTTGCCCTACTTTCTGTTATATTTTTAATGCTCTTTTCTTGTACTTCAAAAAAAATTGAATTTCAACAAATAGAAAGCATTACAATCAACAGACTAAGCACCTCACAAATAACACTTAGCGCCAATGCTGTTTTTAAAAACCCATACCTACTAGGCGGTACATTAGCACCTGATAACATTATAGTAAGTATTGATGGTTCAGAAATTACTGCTGTTCAATTTAAACCATTTAAAGTCCCTGTAAAAGATGAATTTACGGTACCGCTAACTGTTAAAATTCCGTTTAACAAGTTACCAGGAATGAAAAGCAATAATTTAATTAGCATAGCACTTAATGGCTTAACAAAACAACATAGCATTAACTTTAAAGGCAACTTGAAGTACACCATACTCGGAATTACATCGGGTTATTCAATTGACCATACAGAAACCTTAAAACTAGAGTTATAACACACAAAGCCTACATAGCACGCTGTATACAACTGGCTAAAAACGGACTAGGAACCACCTACCCCAACCCATTAGTAGGTAGTGTTATTGTTTATAATAATACTATTATCGGAGAAGGCTGGCATGATAAGGCAGGAAATCCCCATGCAGAGGTAAATGCCATACAGTCTGTAAAAAATAAAGACTTATTAAAAGATGCTACTATTTATGTTTCGCTAGAACCTTGTAGCCATTTTGGAAAAACACCACCGTGTGCAAATTTAATTATACAACACAATATACCCAACGTGGTTATAGGTTGTGTAGATTCTTTTTCTGAAGTTTCAGGAAAAGGAATTCAGAAACTTAAAGCCCATGGCTGCAATGTTACCGTAGGCGTTTTAGAACAGGAATGTATTGCGTTAAACAAACGGTTTTTTACTTTTCATAATAAAAAACGACCATATATCGTTTTAAAATGGGCCGAAAGTGCCGATGGTTTTATCTACCCAAAACAACCAAAAAACAAAACCTTAGAAAGAAAGCCCATCTGGATTACCAATAGCTACTCAAGGCAATTTGTACATAAACTACGCGCCGAAGAACAAGCAATACTTATAGGCACCAATACGGCTATTACTGACAACCCTAAGCTAAATTGCAGACGTTGGAAAGGTCATAACCCCGTTAGAATTGTTATAGATAATGAGCTTAAAATACCAACAGATAATCACTTATTTGACCAAAGTATTAAAACCATTGTGGTTCATAACAAAAACACCTCCACTAAAAGTATTAATACTGCACAACTTATTTTTAAAGGTATTGATTTTTCGGCTTCAATTGTAACTCAAATCTGCTCTATACTCTATAAACACCAAATACAATCTGTAATTATTGAAGGAGGATTACAAACTCTACAGACTTTTATTGATGATAATTTATGGGACGAGGCACACATATACAAAGGCACACCTATACTTAAAGACGGTATTAAGGCACCTCTATTTTCAGGAAAATTAATACAGACAAACACCTACAAAGAAGACAAACACCGCATTTACCACAATGATTAAAAATTTAATATTCGATTTTGGAGATATTTTTATCAATCTTGATAAAACTGGAGCAATGAACAATGCTTTAGCATTATTTAAATGCTCCGAACTATCTACAGAAATGATTGAAACAAACATGGCTTATGAAAAAGGCTTAATCAGCACCAATGATTTTATAAATTTCTACTCCACTGCTTACCCAAACCTTTCCAAACAACAAATTATTGACGCATGGAACTACATTTTACTCGATTTCCCTATACACAGATTAGAATTTCTTGAAGATATTTGCACAAAATACCGTTGTTTTTTACTTAGCAATACAAACGAATTACACATTAACTGGATTAAAGAACAATGGAAAACACCATTGTACAATAGGTTTAAAAAATGTTTTGAGCAATTTTATTTATCTCATGAAATACACATGAGAAAGCCTGATGCAGAAATTTACACTTTTGTATTAACAGCAAATAACCTGAATCCAGAAGACACAATTTTTATAGATGATTTAAGCGAAAACACTAAGGCAGCACAAAAACTTGGTATACATACCTGGAATTTAATTCCTGAAAGTCAAGATGTAACCAACCTAACCTCTATTAATAACACCCTTTTTTAAATGATAGCACTCTTATATAGTATTATATTTTCTAGTTTACTATTTATTATTTTTAAACTATTTAAAACCTATAAAATACATACGTTACAAGCTATTATTGTTAACTATTTTACTGCTTTTACTATTGGTATACTCTCGTATAACCAATCGGTTTCTTTTAATGAAATCATTGAAAAGCCCTGGTTTTTTGGCGGAATATCACTTAGTTTTTGTTTTATTATTGTATTTAATTTAATGGCATTAACTGCACAAAAAAATGGCGTAACAGTAGCTTCTGTTGCCGGAAAAATGGCTGTAGTTATACCTGTAGTTTTTGGCATATATCTCTATAACGAACAGCTGAACTTTACAAAAGGAGCAGGTATACTAATGGCATTAGTTGCAGTAATATTAAGCACTAAAAAAGATAAAACCACAAGTAACAACGCTAACTACACACTACCTTTTTTATTATTTTTAGGCGCTGGTATAATTGACACGCTATTAAAATACGTTCAAACAAATTATGTACCAGCAAATGAGCTATCCATATTTTCTGCGTTTTTATTTTTAGGCGCTGGGTTATTAGGAATTGTATTATTTACTATTAAAAAATCGCCCATACAAGCTAAAAATGGTTTGGCTGGAGTTGTTTTAGGTATTATAAACTATTATTCAATATTTTACTTGCTAAAAGCCCTTGATATAAAAACAATGACTAGCGGTGCACTATTTACCATCAACAATGTAGCTATTGTAATGCTAACAACATTAATAGGTTTAGTTTTATTTAAAGAAAAACTAAATCGTGTAAATTGGATTGGAATTGCACTTGCCATACTAGCCATTATTGTTATTAGCCTTTAATAAATGGATATGACAGATACATACAATACTATTGAAAAACCATATAAAGGGCTGCTTTTTAAAGATCGTGGCAGTAAATTTTACGGATATGCATACCCCATTACTACTGAAGACGATGTTAAACCATTAATTGAGCAACTTAAAAAAGAACACCACACTGCCAGACACTGGTGTTATGCTTGGCAATTAGGCACCTCAACCATACGCTATAGAGCAAACGACGATGGTGAGCCCAGCAACTCTGCAGGACCTCCTATATACGGACAAATACAAGCCTATGATGTTACCAATATTTTAATAGTTGTTGTACGTTATTTTGGAGGCACTAAACTTGGCGTTGGCGGATTAATGAATGCCAATAAAACTGCTGCAAAATCTGTTTTAGAAACAGCAAACATTATTCAAAAAACAATAGATTGCAATTTTCTACTTACGTTTGAGTATAAAGACATGAACAAAGTTATGAGAATAATAAAAGAACATAACATTAGAATTACCAATCAAAATTTGGGTTTAAATTGCGAATACAACATCAGTATTAGAAAATCTGAAGCAACACTTATTTTAGCATTATTTAAAAACCTACACGAAATAAAAATCAAAGCTATATAGCTATCCTTTTACTATTTTATCATGTATATATTTAGGGCACTTCATAGGTTTATTAGTAGCCTTGTTAACAAAGACTAAGGTTACCTCAGCAGTACCTATAAGTAAGCCTTTTTCATTGTAAATTTCATGCCCAAAAGCAAGGCTTACAGTGGGGGGTTTTAGCAAGCTTATTTTAACCGTTAGCAACTCATCATAAACCGCTGGTTTTTTGTAGTTTATATTTAAGTTAACCACTGGCAGTAAAACCCCTTCTTCTTCCATTTTCTTATAAGACACCCCTAACACCCTAAGCCATTCAACTCTCGCAACCTCAAGGTATTGCGCGTAATTTCCGTGATAAACAACACCCATCTGGTCTGTTTCACCATAACGAACTCTAATTTGTATTTTATATGTATTCATCTATTATTATTTTAAAAAATATAGTGCGTTTTTTCAATCAAAAAAACAAGTGTTTTTAGCTATATGACTGACGCTGTAGCCTATAGTAAAAAGACACTGGAATTTCATGCAAAAAAAAAATTAAATATTCATGTGTATTTTGTTTTTTTTTTAACTTTTTTGTTCACATATTTGTAGTCCCCAAATTAAATTACCGAGTGTAATTACTCGAAAAAATTAAAACTCAAATATAAACAAAAAAGTGTCAATGACTACCACTGCATTATCCGCTTGGACGAACTGCTTATCTTTTATTAAAGATAATATTTCTCCACAACTTTATAAAATTTGGTTTGAGCCAATTAAACCACTAAAGCTTACAGGAAATGTATTAAGTATTGAGATACCTACAAAATTCTTTTATGAATTTATCGAGGAACATTTTGTTACACTATTAAAAGTTGCACTTAGAAAAGAACTTGGGGATTCTGCAAAGTTAGTATACAATATCCGTATGGAAAACACCTACGGAAACAAACAAGCATTTACCGAAAAAATACCTAGTAATTATCGGCCTTCTGTAAAACCACAACATGTAGATGTTCCTTTACAAAAGAAAAATCCGGAATTAAAAAACCCATTTGTCATACCTGGCATTAAAAATGTAACGATTGAATCTCAATTAAACCCAAATTATAATTTTGATGTTTTCTTAGAAGGAGACTCTAATCGTTTGGCAAGATCTGCAGGATTGGCTATTGCTAATAAACCCGGTGGAACTGCCTTTAACCCTTTACTAATATTTGGAGGTGTAGGATTAGGAAAAACACATTTAGCACATGCTATTGGTATTGATGTTAAAGATAAATACCCTGAAAAAACCGTACTGTATATTCCTGCTGAAAAATTTATTCAGCAATACACCAGTGCAGCAATAAAAAATAATAGAAACGATTTTATTCACTTCTATCAGCTTATTGATGTATTAATCATTGATGATGTACAGTTTTTGTCTGGAAAAGCAGGGACACAAGATGTATTCTTCCATATTTTTAATCATTTACACCAAAATGGAAAACAGATTATTTTAACATCAGATAAAGCACCTGTTGATATGCAAGACATTGAACAGCGCTTACTATCACGTTTTAAATGGGGTTTATCTGCCGAACTACAACGTCCTGATGTTGAAACTCGTGAAGCAATATTAGAAAACAAACTATATCGTGATGGTGTTGAAATGCCTAAAGAAATTATAGAATATGTTGCTAAAAACATTAATTCTAATGTTAGAGAATTAGAAGGTGCCATTGTTTCGCTTATTGCACAATCATCATTCAATAAAAAAGAGATTACAATTGATTTGGCAAAACAAGTTGTTGAAAAATTTGTTAAACATACCAAACGTGAAATCTCTATTGATTACATTCAAAAAGTAGTTTCTGATTATTTTTCTATGGATGTAGGCACTCTACAATCTAAAACCAGAAAACGACATATTGTTCAAGCAAGACAACTTGCAATGTTTTTTGCTAAGAAATTCACCAAAGCATCATTGGCTAGTATTGGTAGCCAAATTGGGCAACGCGATCACGCTACCGTTTTACATGCATGCAAAACTGTAGACAATCTAGCACATACCGATAAGCAATTTAAAAAATACGTTGAAGATTTACAGAAAAAACTAACTCTGTAAGCATTACAGACTTTTATACACATTTTAAAAATCATCAACTCTAATCCTGTTGGTGATTTTTTATTATATCATAAAAAAACATTGTAAATTGCCCTAAAACCACCACATAATGACACGAATTTTAATGGTTTGCTTAGGGAATATTTGTCGCTCTCCCCTAGCAGAAGGCATTCTAAAGGCTAAAGTAGACCCTAGCAAAGTATATATTGATTCTGCAGGAACATCTGCACACCATCAAGGAGAATTGCCAGACCACAGATCTATAGCAGTAGCGCAGCTACATAATATTGATATCAGCAACCAACGTAGCAGACCATTTACCATTTCCGATTATCAAAACTTTGATATTATCTATGTCATGGATAAATCTAACTACAATAATGTCTTAAAATTAGCCACTTCTAACGCAGACGAGCAAAAGGTAAAACTCATTTTAACCGAAATCTCTAGATTTCCTATACAAAATGTACCAGACCCATATTATGATAGCGAGAACGGCTTTAAAAACGTTTATAAAATGCTTGATATGACATGTACAGAAATTGCTAAAAAACTCGACTAACACCACTAAAAATGACACAAAACGGCATATTATATTTGATACCAACAACACTAGGTGATAACAACCCTATGGAAGTACTACCAATTGCGGTACAAAAAACAATTGCAATGACTAATGAGTTTATTGTTGAAAATGAAAAAACAGCTAGACGATTTATAAAACGTATTTGTCCAGAAAAATCACAGCCATCTCTAAAACTACACGCTTTAAACAAATTCACAGACCCCGCAGATATTCCGTCGTTTTTAGATGCTTGCATGACAGGTGGCACTGTAGGTTTATTATCTGAAGCCGGTTGCCCTGCTATTGCAGACCCCGGAGCAGATGTAGTAAAGATTGCTCACGAAAAAAACATTCGCGTAAAACCACTCGTAGGACCATCGTCTATTTTATTAGCTATGATGAGCTCTGGTTTTAACGGTCAGAACTTTACATTTAACGGCTACTTACCTATTGATAGCAGCCTGCGTAAAGCAAGTATTAAACAACTAGAACGACTATCAGGAGACCAAAATCAATCTCAAGTTTTTATAGAAACACCTTACCGAAACAATAAAATGCTAAAAGAATTAGCAAACACATTACAGCCAAACACTAAAATCTGTGTGGCTTGCGATATAACACTTGAGAGTGAATATATACGAACCAACACCGCTAAATATTGGCGTACAAACAGTGTGGATTTACACAAAAAACCTACTATATTTATCATTCAAAAATAAAAAAGGAGCGCAATGCGCTCCTTTTTTATTATATAGACAATAGTAGTTATACTTTTGCTTTTCTGTTTTCAGATACTGAAGATGTGTCATACCCTGAGAATTTCTTCATGTAATACCTCACAGAACTCCCATACCCATCTTTAAAAGTCGTTTTCCCGTAACTACGTAAAAACTTTTTAACACTACCAGGACCACCTAAATGTGCTGCTGCCAGAATACCTGATTCTGTTATTTTAACACCAGATATTGTTTTACCAACAAAACGCTTAATATCTCTTTTTAAAATCCATTTATTACGAGATAAATTAGCTTCAAATGCTTTTTCTTGAATTTCAGAGTTTTCTATAAACATTCTAGAATCATATACCCCTACTAATTTAAGTGTGCCTTTACCAAACTGGTACTTACCTAAGTACCCAAATGTATTTACCACACGGTATCTACCTTGAGATTCTTTAAATGCAAGCGCTTCTTTAAAACCTATAAAGGTTTTTCCTAAAAATAATGAAAATTCTTCTTTGGAAACAACTACAGCAATACTTTCGTCTTTATTCAAAACAGTATAGTATAGATTATTTACAGCCAACGCAACTACGGCATCGGGTTGATAATCATGCTTTTTTGATGTAAAACTTGTTGCCAGTACAAAAATAATTACCAAACAAGCTACAACAGGTATCAGTTTCTTTATCATATAAAAGATTTCTTAAGACCTACGCCCATTGTTTTTTATGACAATATATACCGGCTGCTTAAAATTTCAGAGGGCAAAGATATCATAATATTTGAATAAAAAAAATAAACTTACTTTTTACAACGCAAAGATTATCAGTGTATTAGTGTATTTTAGCCACCCATTTACGATAGCTTCTTGCGTTTTTATTGTGCTGAAATAGCGTTTTTGCAAACTGATGATATCCTATGTTTTTAATATCGGCCACAAAGTAATAATAGCGGTGTTTTTCGTAATTTAACACAGCGTCTATAGCCGAAATATCAGGCATGGTTATTGGTCCTGGAGGCACACCAGCATAAACATAAGTGTTATATTTAGATTTGTTTTTTAAATGTTTATTTAACACTCTTTTTAACTGTATACCTGTTTGTTTTTTTACCGCATAAACCACTGTAGGATCTGCCTGTAACAGCATACCTCTTTTTAATCGGTTTATATAAACTCCAGCTACTCTAGGGCGTTCATCTATTTTTACGGTTTCTTTTTGTACTATAGCAGCTAAACTAATAACCTCATTAATTGTTAAACCTAACTTTTTAGCCTTTGCCTTTCTAGATAAGTTCCAAAATCTATTATACTCTTTTAACATTTGTTTTTGAAATCCAGCAGCATCTGTATTCCAGAAAAATTCATAGCTATTGGCGGTATACATACCCAAAGCCGTTTGTAAATTAAAACCATTTTCGTTTAAAAATTTTTCATCTTTAAAAACAGCTAATAAATCACTACTATCTGCTTCTATCTGAAAAGACACCCTGGCAGCCAAACGCTCTAACGATTCCTGATTATTAAAGGATACTCTAACAGGTGTATTACCTACCCTAAGCGTGTTTATAATTGCGTTATTATTCTGTCCGTTTTTTATAATATACTTTCCGGGCTTAACATTTGTAGTATAGTGCTTTTTCTGCGCAAGCCTTTTAAATGTATTAGCATTTTTTAATAGCGGACTTATATCTGCCATAACCTCTGAAAATTTAGCATCCGATGATATAAAAAGTGTTGCCTCTTCATTATCAAAAGCTGTATTGGGTAATAATACCGCTTTATATATATAATACGAAAACCCTCCGCAAACCACTAAACCAACCATAACTATGGTTATTAATATTTTTTTAATGTACATCTTTTATCAATTGAAATAAATACTCATCTTTATATTGGCTGCCATTAAACACCCAGTCCTTTTTTATTGTAGTTTTAGAAAACCCTAGCTTTTTAAACAATTTAATACTCGGAATATTATCTTCTAATATATGTGCATAAATTTGATGCACCTGCAAGTTCTTAAACACGTAGTCTATTAACAACTCTAATGCTTGGAATCCTATTTTTTTATGACGCTCATTTTCTACAACAACAAGTCCAACGCCTATTTTTTTATTCTTTGGGTCAAAGTCAAACAAATCAATCAACCCTAGCCGTTCATTGTCTAAAGACATTATAACCAAACGCAATTGCTTAACTTCATAAATATCTTTATGACTATTATCTAAATACTGTTTTAATAAAAATTTAGAATATGGCGCTTGGGTTTGGCTTACCTCCCACAATAACTCATTATTCTCAATATCATATAAAAAAGACAAATCTTCAGGCTCCAAAGCTCGTAATAGTATGCTATTGTTCTTCAAAGTTACCATTTTGTATCTCCTTTAAATACTTGCGTAGCCTTTCCGCTAAGAAACACTTGTGAGTAATGGTTAGATTCTGGTTTAAAAGAAATTGTTAATTCTCCGCCTTCAACTTGTATTTCTATTGTTGTAAATGCTGTGTTTTTAGTATGATACATGGCTATAGCTACAGCAGTAGCACCAGTACCGCAAGAAAGCGTTTCGTTTTCTACACCGCGTTCATACGTTCGAATTTTAAATTTTTGATCACTTATTTTATGAACAAAATTCACATTACTCCCTGCTCTACCATACATCTCATTTCTAATAGCAGCCCCTTTTGTTTTGATGTCGAAATTTTCAATATCTGCTTCAAACTGTACATGATGTGGCGATCCAGTATCTAAAAAAACAGACGATGAGTTTACCTTTACTTCAGTTACATCTTGCATTTGCAAGTTTACCATATCTACCATAATTTCTGCGTTATGCAACCCATCTACCGCTTCAAAAACTGTTGTACTATCAATTATATTTAAAAAATTAGCAAACGCTACAATGCATCTACCGCCATTGCCACACATGGTACTCTCATTACCATCTGCATTAAAGTAAACCATTTTAAAGTCTGCTGTAGAACTATTTTCAAGTAAAATTAACCCATCTGCACCTACACCAAAACGCCTATCGCATAACATAGCAATAGTAGCCTGATTGTTTTTAGGAAACTGACAATTTCTATTATCAATCATTACAAAATCGTTTCCTGTGCCTTGATATTTATAAAATGTAGCCATGTTAGCAAAAATCGTTGAAGGACAAATGTACACATTATAGCAATTTAATATTGCTCTTAGTAATAAAAATTATTATGCCGATGATACTATTGTATTTCTAAAAAAACACGTCATTTTATTATTTTTCGGGTTATAATTAGTAGTTTTGCATTTTTAAAACAAACAATACAAACACAATACGTAATGAGTGCAAACGATACCTACGAAAAAGAATTAGCTTTTCAAGCAGACAGAAGAAGAGCTTGTGTAGATTTTATTAAAGTGGTTAGTGATTTATGGTACGACAAATCAATTGAATTGGTACTATTTAGAAATCAACTTATCGATAAAAATGTTAGTGATATCTTAAACCTTCACCAATATGCTGAAGATTTTGTAGAAAAACCAATTTCTATATTTGATTCTGTTGAAATTGCAAAAGCAATTCAGAGTATTGATTTACCACCATCAAAATTAGATTTAGGAAAACTTACCTATGAGTATCATTTAGAAGACGACAAATACAATGACGCTATTGCATTTGTTTCTGATAAATTAAAAGCAGCTAACTCATCTGAAGACATACAACCTAAAGATGTTGTACTTTATGGGTTTGGACGTATTGGACGTTTATTAGCTCGTGAGTTAATGACCAAAACCGGAAAAGGACAACAAATGCGTTTACGTGCTATTGTTACTCGTGGTAAAATTGACCAAACAGTTCTAGAAAAAAGAGCTTCATTATTACGCATTGACTCTGTTCATGGTAATTTTGCAGGTACTGTTGATACAGATCTTGAAAACCAAGCGCTTATCATTAATGGTACTACTGTTAAAATAATTAGTGCAAATGCTCCTGAAGATATTGACTATACTACATATGGTATTAACAATGCTTTAATTATTGACAATACTGGTGTGTTTAGAGATAAAGAAGCTTTAAGCAGATTATTAGCCTCTAACGGCGCAGACAAAGTATTATTAACTGCTCCAGGAAAAGGAATTCCTAATATTGTTCATGGTGTAAATCACTTAGAGCATAACCCAGATGTTGTAGATATTTTCTCGGCAGCATCATGTACAACAAACGCCATTACACCAGTTTTAAAAGCTGTTGAAGATAGCTTAGGAATTGTTCACGGACACCTAGAAACAATACACGCTTATACTAATGACCAGAACTTAGTAGATAATATGCATAATAAATACCGTCGTGGTAGAGCTGCAGCATTAAACATGGTTATTACTGAAACTGGCGCTGGACAAGCAGCATCAAAAGCATTACCATCATTAAGCGGAAAGTTAACATCTAACGCTATTAGAGTTCCTGTTCCTAACGGATCATTAGCTATTTTAAACTTAGAGGTTAGCAAAGAAACATCTGCAGAAGATATTAATGCAATAATTAAAAAATACGCTTTAGAAGGAGACTTAGTAGAGCAAATTCAATACTCATTAGACAATGAGTTGGTGTCATCTGATATTATTGGATCTTCTGCGCCATCAATATTTGATAGCAAAGCAACAATTGTACGTAGCAATGGTAAAAATATAGTTTTATACGTTTGGTACGATAATGAATACGGGTACTCACACCAAGTAATTCGTTTAGCAAAACATATTTCAAAAGTAAGACGTTTTAGCTATTACTAATAGCTTTGTTTTATTATTTAATAACAATCATTTAAAGCTGTACTTTTTTGAGTACAGCTTTTTATGGCAAAATAGGTCTCATGAACAAGTTTATATTATTTGCGGTAATCTGTATTAGCACACTAAGTAGTTATTCTCAAAGCACTACAAAAAAGCAGTCCTTGAAAAATAGTACTGTTTCTGAAAAATTCAATTACATATACAAAAAGTCTAATGGCTACAAAGAGTATAAAGTTGTAAAAAAAGCATGGTTACATACACTAAAAAAACAAGTGTTAGACTCTATACAAGTACAGAAAAAAGAGATTAATAACCTTAGTGTTGTTATTGAAAATCAAAACTTAAAAAACCAAGAACTAAACAATACAATTAACGGTTTAAACAACACCATTAACATATTAAACAACGAAAAAGATCATGTTTCATTTCTTGGAATGGGATTAAAAAAAGGTGTTTTTAAAACACTTTTCTGGAGCATCTTATTTGTTGTTACTGCTTTTCTGCTTTTCTTTATTTATCAATTTAAACGCAGTAACTCCATTACCTCTATTGCTACAAAACAATTAACAGAGCTAGAATCTGAATTTGACACACATAGAAAAAATGCTTTAGAGCGCGAACAAAAAGTAAGACGTAAACTACAAGACGAACTAAACAAAAACCGCAGCTAGTTACAATAAATTAATCCCTGAGGGTTTTAGTACAAAAAAAAGGAAACATTTATTATTATGAGAATTGATATTATTACCATTTTACCAGAGTTAATGCAGAGTCCGTTTAACGATTCTATTTTAAAGCGTGCTATTGATAAAGGTATTGTAGAGGTATTTTTTCATGATTTAAGAGATTACAGCACTAGCAAACAACGCAGTATTGATGATTATCAGTTTGGAGGCGGTGCCGGAATGGTTATGATGATAGAACCTATTGACTTATGTATTTCTAAACTAAAAAGTGAACGGAACTACAATGAGGTTATTTACATGACACCTGACGGAAAAACACTAAACCAAGGTATTGCAAATGAATTATCTTTAACCGAGAACATTATTATATTATGTGGTCATTATAAAGGCGTAGATCAGCGAGTGCGTGATTTATTTATTACTCGAGAAATATCTATTGGTGATTTTGTGCTTTCTGGCGGAGAACTTGCTGCCAATGTACTTTGTGATGCAGTAATACGATTAATACCGGGTGTGCTGAGTAACGAAACATCTGCCTTAACAGATTCTTTTCAAGACAACTTATTAGCACCACCTATTTACACACGACCAGCAAACTATAACGGACATGAAGTTCCTGATGTACTACTCTCTGGTAATTTCCCGAAAATAGAGGCCTGGAGAGAGCAAAAAGCTTTTGAGCGCACTCAAGACCGTAGACCAGATTTACTTGAAGACTAATTCTTCTCTTTTTTACAAAAAAACATGTCTTTAAAGTAGTATTTTATCATAATTACTGTATTTTTGCAGTCGAATTTGGACTAACCTCTGGTGAAAATCACGTATGTTGCTTTGAATCAATTATTTAAATAATACAATATGGAAAGTTTAATTAACTTTGTACAAAACGAATTCGTAACAAAAAAAGAATTTCCTGAATTTGGTGCTGGAGATACTATTACAGTATTTTACGAAATTAAGGAAGGTAACAAAACAAGAACTCAGTTTTTTAGAGGAGTTGTAATACAACGTAGAGGACATGGTTCTTCTGAAACGTTTACAATCAGAAAAATGTCAGGAACTGTTGGAGTAGAAAGAATATTCCCAGTAAACATGCCTGCATTACAAAAAATTGAAATCAATAAAAAAGGTAGCGTTCGTAGAGCTAGAATTTTCTACTTCAGAGAACTTACTGGTAAGAAAGCAAGAATTAAAGAAAGAAGAGCTTAATCTTTTTGATTTTATCACAAAAAAAATCCTGTCAATCGACAGGATTTTTTTTGTGATAATTTTAAATAACAATGTACTACCCTAAATAAGCCAATACATTATTTTCTATACGAGATGCTATATTTGTCACAGATGCTTTTACAAATTTTTCGCCTGTAATTTGCTCATACAATTCTATATAGCGTGCTGATATTTCTTCAATTTTCTGAGAAGACATTTCTGGTATTTGCTGTCCGTCTTTCCCTTGAAATCCATTTTCAATTAACCATTGCCTCACAAACTCTTTAGATAATTGTTTTTGCGCTTCATTAGCATCTTGTCTTAACTGATACCCTTCTTTATAAAAATAACGAGAAGAATCTGGTGTGTGAATCTCATCAATTAATACAATCTTACCATCGGTAGTTTTACCAAATTCATATTTGGTATCTACTAATATTAAGCCACGTTTATCTGCTATTGCACTACCACGTTCAAATAAAGCCTGTGTGTACTGCTCTAACACCACATAATCTGCCTCGCTAACAATTCCGTTTGCTAAAATATCTTCACGAGAAATATCTTCGTCATGTGCTCCATTATCTGCTTTTGTAGAAGGTGTAATAATTGGCTGTGGTAATTTGTCGTTTTCTTTTAAACCTTCTGGCAATGCTACACCGCATAACATACGTTTCCCTAAAGCATATTCTCTTGCAGCGTGACCTGCCAAATATCCTCTAATAACCATTTCTACTTTAAATGGCTCACATAAATGTCCTACTGCTACGTTAGGGTCTGGTGTTGCTAAAATCCAATTAGGAACAATATCAACTGTTTCTGCCATCATTTTTGCAGCTATCTGATTTAGTATTTGTCCTTTATATGGTATTTGCTTTGGCATAATAACATCAAATGCCGATAACCTATCAGAGGCAATCATGACTAACTTTTCATTGTTAATATTATACACCTCTCGCACTTTTCCTTTATAGATATTTTGCTGACCTGGAAAATTAAAATTGGTATCGTTAATCGTAGTACTCATAAATATTTAGTATAGTGTTATATTATTCGTTTTCAATATTTTTATAGGCAGTAATTACTTTTTTTACTAATCGATGTCTAATGACATCTTTTTCGTCTAAATAGACAAATCCTATTCCGGTAATTCCTTTTAGCACCAATAAAGCTTCTTTTAAACCTGAAACAGTACGTCTTGGCAAATCTATCTGGCCCGGATCTCCTGTTATAATAAACCTCGCATTTTTTCCCATACGGGTTAAAAACATTTTCATCTGTGCCCTAGTAGTATTTTGTGCTTCATCTAAAATAACAAAAGCATTATCTAATGTTCTACCACGCATAAAAGCTAATGGTGCTATTTGCACTATGCCTTTTTCTATATGTGAGGCTAACTTTTCTGCTGGAATCATATCTCGCAATGCATCATATAATGGTTGCATATACGGGTCTAATTTCTCCTTCATATCTCCAGGTAAAAAACCTAAGTTTTCTCCTGCTTCAACTGCTGGCCGTGTTAAAATAATACGCTTTACCTCTTTTGCTTTTAAAGCACGAACTGCCAATGCAACTGCTGTATATGTTTTTCCTGTTCCTGCAGGACCAACAGCAAATAGCATATCGTTTTTTAAAGCTGTAGCAACTAATTTTTTTTGATTAACAGACTGGGCTTTTATAGCCTTTCCTCCCACACCATGTACCAATACAGCATCAGAATTTTTAGATATTTGCACTCTACTTTCATTTGCGTCTGAAGTAAGTACTTGCTCTATACTGTCTTCATTTAATACATTATATTTGGTGAAATGTAAAACTAATAATCGCATTCGTTTATCGAATTCTTCTAAAATATCCGATGCCCCAATAGCTTTAATTTTGTTACCTCTAGCAACAATTTTAAGTTTAGGAAAGTACTTTTTTAGTGCATGAATAGTACTATTTTGCTCGCCACAAAACTCTCTTGGGTTAATTTCGGTAAGTTCAAATACAAGTTCTTTCAAAAGCAAGGTGTGTTTACTGTAAATTAAGTAAAAAATGATTAGTTTTACTCCGCAAAATTACGCAATTTTGTTTAGGCTAACCTAACAATCAACAATTTATTAATGGCAATAATTACCTTAACAACTGATTTCGGACTTAAAGACCATTATGTTGCGGCTGTAAAAGGCGCTATCTATACCGAAATTCCCGAAACAACCATTGTTGATATTTCTCATCAAATTACACCTTTTAATTATACTGAGGCTGCATATATTCTAAAAAATGCATACCATCATTTTCCTGAAGGAAGTATTCATATTATTGGTCTTGACGCAGAACTTAGCACGCAAAATAATCATTTAGTAATGTACTGTAACGGTCATTACTTTATTTGCGCAAACAACGGTATATTGTCAATCTTAGCAACTATTATAGCTCCAGAAAAAGTTATAGAAATTACAACAAACCAAGAGGAAAACGACAACTTTCCAGTCAAAAATGTTTTTACAAAAATTGCCTGTCACCTAGCACGTGGTGGTAGTATGGACTTAGTAGGAAGACCTTTTAACAAGCTTAAGGAAGTTACCAATATGACGCCTGTTGTAAACCCAGACAACTCGCTTATTGTTGGTCATGTACAATATATTGATAACTACGGAAATATAATTACTACTATTAGCAAAGACCTTATTACCCGTATAGCAAAAGGTAGAGCAATACGCATTACCATTCGTAATTTTACATTTGATACTATTTACAACACTTACGGAGAAGCAGCAAACAAGAAAAAACCAAGCAATGATTTATTGCAAAACGGAAAACGAATAGCCTTATACAACTCCAACAATCAACTAGAAATTATTCTTTACAAAGGTAGCTTACAAACCAGTGGTGGTGCATCATCATTATTAGGCATAAGCCATAGAGATAGTGTTTCTGTTGCATTTTTAGACCATTAATTATGTTAATACGAATTGTAAAACTTAGCTTATCTGAGCATCATATTCCTCAATTTTTAGAAAATTTTGAGCAAAAAAAGCAGCAAATAAGACATTTTGAAGGTTGTCAGTTTTTAGAACTGTATCAAGACAAACACAATAAGAATGTGTTTTTCACCTATAGTTATTGGAACAATGAAGAGGCACTAAACAACTACAGACACTCCAATTTATTTAAGGGAATCTGGGCAGTTACCAAACCTATGTTTAATGCTAAACCTGAAGCATGGAGCGTAGATAGACTTGAAAGTTTACCGGCTAATTAACAACAAAAAAAATAATTTAAACAAGGTATTCTAATGCTTAGCGTATCTTGCACTATAGAAAATAGAAACACCACACATGTCATTTAAAAAATTACATCCAGATCTTTTAGCTGCAATGGACAGAATACCTGTTACAGCCCCAACTCCATTCCAGAAAGCAATACTCTCTAAAATTAAAAGTGGTGCCAATATTTTTGGAATTGCTCCTGATGGTTCAGGAAAAACAACGGCCTTGATTATAAGTACCATACATAAGCTAAAAGCAAGTGCTTTTGATGATGCCCCAAGGGCGCTAATTTTTGTGAAAGACAAAAAAGCAGCGCAAGTTTTAGAGGCAGCCTTTAATAAATTTACACGCGGTACTGATTTACGGGTATATGCCGCATATGACGAGTATAATATTGAGTTTCAAAAAGAGGACATTTACTATGGCGTAGATGTCGTTATTGCCACGCCTAAACGCTTAAGCAAACTATATCTTATTAATGGTATTAACCTCGGAGAACTTCAGCTATTAGCAATAGATGATGGTGTTTTCTTAAGTAAAAACAACCTACATGCCGATATTATTCGCCTGTCTGAAAGTATTACAAAATGCCAGTATTTAATTTTTGCTGACCAATATTACCCAAAATTTAAACGTTTTGAGAACCACTATATGTCTAACGCTCAAACTGTAACATTATAAACCAATGTTTGCCATTTTAAAAAAGGAAATACAACATTTTTTTTCCACGCCAGTAGGCTATTTAGTTATTGGGTTATTTATAACTCTAAACGGTCTGTTTTTATGGGTGTTTAAAGGTGAGTTTAATATTTTTGATTATGGCTTTGCAGACTTATCTGGTTTCTTTTATCTGGCACCATGGATATTTATATTCTTAATTCCTGCCATTACCATGAAAAGTTTTTCGGAAGAGAAAAAACAAGGTACTTTAGAATTATTACAAACCATGCCAATACACAAATGGCAATTGGTATTAGGAAAATATTTAGGCGCATTAGTACTTATATGCATTGCAGTACTGCCATCAGTATTATACGTCTATACTGTTTACCAATTAGGAAATCCTATAGGAAGTATAGATTTAGGTGCTGTTTTAGGCGCTTATGTTGGATTACTTGGAATTGCAATGTGCTATACTGCTATGGGTATTTTTGCTTCTGCAATAACAAACAACCAAATTGTAGCCTTTATGGTAGCTGCGCTACTTTGCTTTGTAGCCTATTATGGCTTTTATAGCATTGTGGAAAGTAGTAATCTTGCTATTGCCAATTGGGGTATAAAACCTCATTTTGAAACCATGAGCAGAGGAATTATTGACAGCAGAGATATGATATATTTCATTAGTATTTCTGGGTTATTTTTATTTTTTACTACACAAACACTTTCTCAAAAATAATGTTATTACTCACACCTATACTACTACTCTCTTGTATTGCAATTGCCATTGCATTGTATCTCTTTTTAAAAACTATTGATGATACTAAAAAATGGCGTATTGCTTTATTAGCTATACTAATAACACCACTGGTATATTTTTATATATGGTATCCTATATTAACTATATTTTTACCTTACCACCATCAAAAAGAATTTAACAACGAACAATGGACTAAAAAGCCTGGTTTACGCTATGAAATGATTGACAACATGATAGCAACCAAGTTTTTATTATCTCATAGTAAATCTGACATAAAACAATTACTAGGGCCTTCGGAATGGTTTGGTTGGAATAGTGACACAAATGATTTTGATGCTAATGTTTGGAACTACGGATTGGGTGTGATTCCTGGAGTATTCAAACCTACAAAGGAAGATATTTGTATCCGTTTTAAAAATGATAGCCTTATAAGTGTAAAGCTTTCTCAATCTACTTTTATAGTAGCATCAGAAAAAGACCGTGCCAACATAGCTACCGATAGTATTTTACAACACAACACAGCGCAATAATGCAGTATAAAAAACATCTTTTAACCAGTCTTTTAGCTTTACTAGCTTTTGTTATAGTACACCTACTAAGTAATGTGTTTTATAGCAGGATTGACACCACACAAGATGGTAGATACACCCTTTCCGACGCTTCAAAAAAGGCTATAAACACCATAGATGCTCCTATTTATATAGATGTTTTCTTGACAGGAAATATGCCATCAGAATTTAAACGTCTTCAAGATGAAACCAATTATCTATTAGAAGAATTTAGCGCTATTAACAACCATATTATTGTAAATTATATTAATCCTAAAGATGAAAATGAGGACCTAAATGTGCTTATTTCTGAAATGGAAAAATTTGAAATGCCTGCGCTACGAGTGGCCACCAAAGAAAACGGAAAAACTGCTCAAGAGGTTATTTTTCCATGGGCAGTAGTTAATTACAAACAAAAAGTAGCTAAAGTACCATTATTAAAAACCAACACTAATAATGCTTCGGAACGCATTAATAACTCGGTACAGCACTTAGAATACGCCTTTGCAAACGCTATTAAAAACCTTAGTACCGTACAACCTAAAAAAATAGGAATATTGTTAGGCAACAAGCCTTTAGAAAGTAAATATGTATATGATTTTTTAAATACACTTTCAGAACATTACCAAATTGTTCCTTTTGCCCTAAATAATGTTTCTAAAACACCCGAAGAAACTACAAAAAACTTACAACAATTAGATGTCTTAATTTGTGCCAAACCACAAAAGCCATTTACTGATAGCGAAAAATATGCCTTAGACCAATATATGGTTCGCGGCGGAAAATCGGTTTGGCTAATTGATGCCGTACATGCCGAAATGGATAGCCTATCACAACACGGTAAAACATTAGCTATTGGCAAAGACTTAAATTTAAACGATTTGTTTTTTCAGTATGGTTTTAG